>JBGFRO010000030.1:0-140711 GCA_041695085.1 Bacteroidota bacterium
TTGATCCTGAATAAAAACATTTCAGGATGACGGAGCGGCTTGGGTTGGATCAGCGGGGCGTTGCAGATCGACAGAGCGCGATGCACACCCCTCCCCTCGTCATTCCGAACTTGTTTCGGAACCTAAACCGTGTATGCTTACGATGCGGCCTTGCCTGACGGCAGGTTTTGATCCTGAATAAAAACATTTCAGGATGACGGAGCGGCTTGGGTTGAATGAGCGGGGCGTTGCAGATCGACAGAGCGCGATGCACACCCCCACCCCTCGTCATTCCGAACTTGTTTCGGAATCTAATCCTCGTAGCATCCCTCGCCGGTGGTTCGAAACCACCGGCTGGGTGGGGAAACCGTAAAGGTTTCAACAATGAGCTTTTCCGCAACCCGAAGGGTTTTCTGTATTTGAGGAATTCAGATTGTTTTCGCAACACCAACGTGGGCGAGAAGGCTTCTCGCCCTACATTTTGCACAACCTCGCGAGGCAGACCCTTGATGTAACGCAACCTGTCACGGGCTTTCGCGCTGGTGAGGTTGCGGCTTTGCAACGAGCACTGCGCAGTGATTTCAGGCGAATCTTCCGAAGGGCACGGATGATTTCTCCGAAACCTTTTGAAGGTGACGAGTTACTTCGCCAGCACCATTTTCCTGGTCTCCACAAGTCCTTCCATTGTCAAACGTGCAAGGTAGATGCTGCTCGGAAGGTTTTCCGCATTCCATTCCACCTTATACGAGCCGGGCGTCAAGGGATGGTCAACAAGTTCTTTCACGACTCTTCCCAACAGGTCGTGCACGGCCAGTCGTACCCTGGATGCTTTTGGTATCTCGAATTCAATCACCGTCCGTGGATTGAAGGGATTCGGGTAGTTTTGATACAGACGAAACTCGCTGGGGAGGGACGAAGCAATCGGCTCGACGCTTACAGGATTGCGAATCGCATCCCATTTCCGTTTTGCCGCGTCTGCTACCGTCTGGAGCCGCGTAAGAAAGCTATCGGCTGCCGCTAAGGTGAATCCGACGGTCTGTGTCGCTCCGGCTGCAATCGTGTACGGTCCTGAGGAAATAACCTGATGAACATCAAATGGTCCGGCGCGTTGGGCAACGATCCCCCCGCTGATCCAATTCCATTTTGCAAACCGTGAGAGGTCGATAGAATTGGTGTTAAGGAGCGACCGGAATGATGCTGCACCGTCCAAGGCCTGCGCCCCCATGTATTCTGTCCGCGTCCCGCTGGCATCGTAGCTGTACGCCAGACTTCTTGCTGCATCGTATGCGGAGATGTTTTGATTGTAATTGCCGATGTCCCAATCCAGAAAGATACCCGCGTAGAGATTTTGAAGAACCGTACTCGTCGTGTTCTTGATGTCGTATCGCAAGATAATATAACTGTCGTCGCCGGGAGTGGAAAACGCGTACGAATGCATCTCCACTTCTACACCCACCCTTTCGGTCCCGAAGGCCGTTGCATCCGTAAACTTTGTGTAACCATCCTGTTGCGAAACCACACCGGGGGTTGTAATGGTGTAGAATCCATTTGAGGAGAAATCGTTATTCTGTCCTCCTGATTCATTCCGAACGACGTCGACAATCCTCGATCCGGAAACGCCGATGATCAATCCTCCTTCAAACAAATGATTTGTTTCGTTGAAGACAAGTCCGACTCCCTGTGCGTTCGTCGGGTAATCGAAGAATCCTATCTTGCCGTTGTTTGTCAATGTTAACTGAATCCGGTTGATGTCGTGCGTCTGATAAGTCGGATTGACGAGGAACGAAAACGTGTGAACGTCGGCGTACGATCCATCGCGGATACGCGTTTGAAGGTAAGCAACGTGACTTGCCGGAACGTGCGGCTGAACGTAAACACGAAACGGCGTTGAAGCGTTTGCCGTCGAATCCATCGTCCTGAGTGCGCCAACCGGGTACGATCCCCATATCACCGTCAGATACTGAGAAAGAGAGATCAGTTCAACAGTGGCGGAAGCGGAGGTAGGCGTAAGGTAGTTACGAAATGAGCAAACAATATTGAGCGTCTCGGCCGGCTGCGCAAAACCGTTTCCGTTTCCCCCCGGCGAGTCACTGACGCGGAACGAAAGCAAGCGCACAGAAGGCGAAGCTGTCTCGGTCACCCCCCTGAGCGCGTTAATGCGCCCTTTGCCGAGTTGGTTGGGGTAGTTGAAGTTCTGCTGGTCGATGTTGTCGCTCGTAACCCGTACACGCTCGCCAATTTGAAGGCCGGTGAGTTGTGGAAACCGAGCTTTGACCAAAGCAGCGAGACCAGCCACAAATGGACTGGCCATCGACGTACCGCTCCACGCATCCAGTTCCGTTCCGGTATTGTAGCGCGAAGGATAAAGGGTGCTCAGTATGGCGACACCGGGAGCGCTGACGTCGACGTCGTATCCATAGTTTGAGAAACTTGCCTTGACGTCATTCTGATCGGTAGCGGCAACGGAGAGGACACCGCGGTAACCGGCGGGAGAGAAAAAGATATTGTTCCCGTTGTTTCCCGCGGCGGCCACGACAAGAGAACCGCGCCCCGTAGCGAAATCGATGATATCCTGCTCGAACTGCGAACCTCCCGCTCCGCCCCAACTGCAGTTGATCACATGCGCCCCCATCATGGCAGCGTATGCGATGCCCTGATAACCAGTAAGGATAAACGCCAATCCGCCGGATCGTCTGTCATTGTCGGCCGCGCACTTGACTGGAAGGATTTTCGTCCGAAAGCCGATTGACGCAATGCCCGTTCCGTTGTTCGTCGTTGCTGCCGCAATCCCCGCTACGTGCGTGCCATGATCGTTATTGGGACCGGTCGATGTGGGATTGTTATCACCTTGAAACACCTGGACCTCATAATCGGCTCCCACGAAATCCCAACCGTGCCAGTCATCCACATAGCCGTTGTTGTCGTCGTCCACACCGTTCGAGCGCTTATCGCGCCCTTGAGCGTCCAAACCCGATTCTCCCGGATTCGTCCAGATGTTTGCCGACAAATCGGGATGTGCCCACTCTGTTCCGCTATCGACAATGGCAACCACAACGCTTGAATCCCCTTGTGTTACGTCCCACGCCGCTTCAGCGTTGATTTTCTTCAATCCCCACTGTTGTGAAAAGAGCGGATCGTTAGGAGTGAACAAGCCGGAACGCGTGAGAGGATAGATGAACCATGGTTCAGCGTACAACACCTCGGGATATTGTGAAAGCTCTTCTGCCAACGAGAAAGCATCGTGTGGGGTCGAAAACGTCACTGCATAAATGAGCGAAAGATCGACGTTGCTGCTCGTCTCTCCAGATGATCCGAAGACGTGCGGGAACATCGGTTGAACGGACGTCACGCCAACTTTGGAGAGGGCGCGGTCGAGCGACGGGATGCCGAAGGAAGATTTCGAGAGCGATCCGGTCTGTCGAGGCATCAGCTTTACGATCAATCTATTGTGAAGATAGAAGCTCGACTCCCGACTCTTCATTTGAACATTGAAAACGCCATCGAGTGGAAGTGTCTTCCCGGTCTTTGCACTCTTCGAACCTGCAGCGAGGAGCTGAGAGGTGATGATCAATAATAGAAGAATTCTTAACAACATGGTGTTCTTCAATGGTTAGATTCACCACAATTCGTTGGAGCACGAGGGGGAGGCTGGATCACGAAGTGATGAAGGGGCTGTACGTGATTGGTGCGAATGTACAGACAAAACGAGCGTGAAGCAAGATTTGTGTAGAGAACTTCGAGGTCATCGCGAAACACCGGGCGGTATTCAGACGGAGACGTTGCGAGGAAGATTTCGCTTGGTGTGATGCGCATCCGTCGCGACGTGCGTTGATCACCGGTGAGCGTGGGGAGCGATGTCACCCTCTGCACTTCGAATCGTTCTTCCGTTGAGCAACCAGCCGCCAAGGAGGCGAGAAAATGTTGAATGGCGTTTCATAGCCGACCATGGAGAAAAACCAGCTCGTACGCTCCGGCCGGCACGTTCGTGATCTCATACTCTCCCTTCCCGTCTGTAGCAGCTCCTAACCGGTAGTTGACTCTTGAGCCGCTTGCTGCAGTGAGAGGAATTCTCTATATTTGTGCGTCGTCGTGCGGGAGTAATTCAGTGGTAGAATGCAAGCTTCCCAAGCTTGACGTCGCGGGTTCGAGTCCCGTCTCCCGCTCGAGTCAATTGAAAATGAAAAATTAAAATAGGTTGACGACGATCGGAAAACGCGTTCGGCAAATTGAGTTCTGAGGAGCATCGAGTTCATTCTTTACTCCTCTTTCCTTCTTCATCCTCATAATCACTCTTCATCTCTCTTTGTGAAGAGAAGCTTTTCTTCTGACGCTCTTGGGGGGCGCAATCCGCAGGTGCCCCCGTATCCCCATCCTAACCAATTCACACGGAGGCTGCTATGAACAAGAAGGTCGTTGTGGGCTTCATCGTGGTGTTTGTGTTGATGGAGGTGGTGAGCTTTGTTGTCAACTATCTGCTCCTCGGCTCCACGTACGAGTCGTTGAACCATTTGTGGCGACCCGATATGGAGTCGAAGATGTGGATCTTCCACGTGCTGATGATCATCGGAGCATTCTTCTTTACCTTCATCTTCTCGAAGGGTTACGAAGGTAAGGGGATTGCTGAAGGAGTACGGTACGGACTCTATATCGGAATCTGGATGAGCATCGGTAAGGCATACGGAACGTATGCGATGATCGACATACCGTATTCGCTTGCTCTCCAATGGTTCCTGTACGGCACTGTGGAGCACATCATCTATGGGATTGCGCTGGCATTGGTATTTGGGGGAAGCTCTAAAGAACAACCTGCCGCGACCTAATTATTGTTCTCTTCCCAAAACATAACGAAAGCCCGGATGCCGGCCGGGCTTTCGTGTGTTCTCATCACCTCAACATCATCTGTATGCGAATTGATTGGCATTAGTGTTTTCGTCGAATGGTTTTGTTTGGGGGTTGTGCGTTCAGCGGATCTTCCGGCCAAAAATGCTTTGGATACCGGGCGCGCATCTGCGATCTGATCTCCGGATAGATGTTTTGCCAGAAGCTCTTGAGATCTTGCGTGACGGCAAGCGGCCGACGAGCCGGTGAAAGGAGATGAATAACCACCGGAACCCGTCCCTCCCCTATACGAGGAGTTTCTCGCTGTCCAAAGAGCTCCTGCAATTGAAGGGCAAGTATGGGGGCGGAACCGGGCGAGTACTTTACTGTGACTCTCGATCCGCTCGGGAGCTGAAGATGAGAAGGGGCTAGGCGCTGGAGCAGTCGGAGTTGTTCGGCTGAAAAGACCGACTCGAGGATTGTCCGAAGATCGAGCGCACTGAGCTGCTCTATTTTCCAGATTCCGGAGAGAAAAGGCAACAGCCATTCATCCATCGTCTGAAGGAGAGCATCCTCGCTCATCGCTGGCCACTCATTTATAACCAACCCACTCTGCCGCAACCATTCGCTTCTTTGCCGGAAGGACTTCGTTTCTTTCGTCCACGGCAACACTTCAAGACCCTGTTCCCGTATTCCTTCCAGCATCGCGCGGGCAATTCTCTCGTCGGAAACATCCAACGCCTGCTCGCTCAAAATCATCGCACCGATTTTTGTTGCGCGTCGGGCCAAGACCGCTCCCGCTTTGCCGTTCCATTCCACCGTCTCTTCGGTTTTGACTAACTGTGGAAAGAGCTCGTAGACATCCTCATGCGACAAGGGGGCGGCGAGAAATACCCGAACTTCTGCCCCAACTCCCTCTGCATCACCGATTGCGAGAAATTCGTACTGGCGAAGTCGGCTTGCTGTCGGCAAAGAAGCAATGGTGCCGGAGACCATTTGATACGAGGTTGTCTCCGCGCCTCTCCTGCGCGCCACACGATCGGGATAAGCAAGGGCGAGCAGCAATCCGAGCTTTTGTTCGTTCCTCTCGCTCTCCCTCACGTTCAATACCTCTCGAAGTCTTTTTGCCTGCCTTCGAATTCGCTCGTGCAAATCGGACCGGCCGTGACGTACATCTTCCCATCGTGAAGCAAGGTCGACATCCACATCCTTCTTGCCCGCGAACAGATCTCTCTCCTCCAACAGCGCCGCAATATCGCATGCCAACGCACCAAGCTTCATTTCGTTCGCTCGCAGCAACATCGCAGCGAGTCGAGGATGAACTGGAATGCGCGCCATCTCCCTACCGAGATGCGTGAGGTGTCCGGTATCATCCAACGCGCCCAACAGTGTCAGCACCGAACGAGCCTGCTGCAGATGAGCCGGAGGTGGCGGATCGATGAATCGCAACCCCTCTCCCATTGGAGCGCCCCAGAGTTCCAGCTCAAGTGCTAACGGCGTCAGGTCGGATGATTTGATTTCCGGCAACGTGAACTCGTGCCGATGCGCGTGCTCTTCCTCCGTCCACAAGCGATAGCAAACTCCCGGCACTTGCCTCCCCGCCCGTCCGCGACGTTGCTCGGCTGAAGCTTTGGAGATTGGCGCGGTGATCAGGCCGGACATCCCTCGCCGCGGGTCAAATCGAACGGCACGAGCCATCCCCGAATCGATCACCACACGAACACCCTCGATCGTCACGCTCGTCTCCGCAACATTGGTCGAGAGAACCACCTTCCGCTTCCCCCCCGGAGCAGGGCTGAACGCCGCCGCTTGCACGTCATACCGATCTTCACCATGGAGAATATGAACAACAACATCTTCGGGAACCTCCTTCTCCCACAAAAGATTTTCCACAATGCGAATCTCCCTTCTGCCCGGCAAAAAGACCAGCAGATCTCCCTCTTCGTTCTGGAGCGCTCGATGGATCGTCTCAACCACTCTGCGTTCTATAGACTTTTCGGATGTGAACCGCGCATAATGTGTTTTGACCGGAAAGGAGCGGCCAGCACTTTCTACGATCGGTGCCTTGTCGAGAACGCGATGGAGTCCTACGCCGTCGATCGTTGCAGACATAACGAGGATGCGGAGGTCGGGACGGAGATGTTCCTGTACATCAAGAGCGAGGGCGAGCCCGAGATCGGCGTGAATGCTTCGCTCGTGGAACTCATCGAAGATCACGGCAGCGACGCCGGGAACATCTGGCTCGCTCTGCAGCATGCGGGTGAGAATTCCTTCCGTCACAACTTCAACTCGCGTTCGTGGGCCTACACGTACGTCACCGCGCACGCGATAACCTACGGTTTCCCCGACATCCTCTCCAAGTTGGCTGCTCATGAATTCTGCCGCACGACGCGCGGCGAGTCGACGCGGCTCGAGCATCAGCACGCGGGCTTCAGACAACCATGACGTTTCAAGAAGCGCAAGAGGAACGCGCGTCGTCTTACCGGCTCCCGGTGGTGCAGAGAAGATGACCACGCGGTGTTTCTCCATGGCCGACAGAAGAGTCGGGATTGTTGATTCGATAGCAAGAGGTGTTGTTGATACTCTCGTCATGTGGCATCAATATGCAAAAACTCGATGCGAAGGTCGAGACATGAAGTGTTGCATTGGGGGGGACAGATGATTATCTTAAGCGCCACATCCGATGTCTCAACAGGAGCCGCCCTCAGGTTCTTCAAAGAATTTGTTGTGTGGCTCGATGTATTTTTTGGGGGATCGGAACCGGAGGATTCTTCATCCGTCCAAATACTGCCTGAGTTGGGCTGTAACAGGAAACTCTCACTGTGACAATCACTTACGGAGGTGTGTGTGGACATCAAAGCCCTGAATGAAACGATTCAGCGGGAGAGCGCGTTCGTTGATATACTAACCGCCGAGATTTCCAAAACGATCGTCGGCCAAAAGTATATGATCGACCGGCTCTTGATTGGACTTCTGTGCAACGGACACATTTTGTTAGAAGGTGTTCCGGGACTCGCCAAGACGCTCACCATCAAGACGCTCGCCTCGGCCATCCATGCGAAATTCCAACGCATCCAGTTTACTCCAGACCTGCTTCCCGCAGATTTGATCGGCACGATGATGTACAATCAAAAAGAAGGAACGTTCTTTACGCGACGCGGGCCCATCTTCGCCAACTTCATTCTTGCCGATGAAATCAACCGAGCCCCGGCCAAGGTGCAAAGCGCCCTCCTCGAAGCCATGCAAGAACGACAGGTGACGATCGGGGAAACGACGTACAAACTGGAAGAGCCATTCCTTGTTCTTGCCACACAAAACCCCATCGAACAGGAAGGAACATATCCGCTTCCCGAAGCGCAAGTCGACCGATTCATGTTGAAAGTAAAAATCGGTTACCCTTCCCGCGAAGAAGAACTAACGATTATGCGTCAGAATGTCTTCGGGGATAACAAGAGCGTCGCACCCGTTGTCGCGCCACGCGATATTCTTGCGGCGCGCGAGGTGGTCAAACAGGTGTATATGGACGAGAAGATTGAACGATACATTCTCGACATTGTCTTCGCCACGCGACAGCCAGCGGAGTTCAAACTCGACAAGATCGCACCGATGATCAGTTACGGCGCATCGCCTCGCGCAACGATCAACCTTGCATTAGCGGCAAAAGCGCATGCCTTTATTAAACGGCGGGGATATGTCATTCCCGAGGACGTGCGTGCCGTCAGTCTCGACGTTCTCCGTCATCGCGTCGCGGTGACGTACGAGGCCGAAGCGGAGGAGGTTACCTCCGAACACATCGTTCAAGAAATTCTGAACCACATTGAAGTGCCATAGTCTGGTGCCGATCGCGGCCTACGTTTGCCATGGAAACAAAAGAGCTTCTCAAAAAAGTACGTCATCTTGAAATCCGCACCCGCGGGCTGGTCAACCAGGTCTTCTCCGGTGAATACCACTCCGTCTTTAAAGGTCGCGGAATGACCTTCTCCGAGGTGCGGGAATATCAAATGGGGGATGACATACGGACAATCGACTGGAACGTCACCGCCCGGTTCAATCATCCGTTTGTAAAGGTGTTTGAAGAAGAGCGCGAATTGACGGTGATGCTGCTGGTCGACATGAGTGGATCGCAGTTCTTCGGTTCGCAGGGTCAACTCAAGCGCGACATCGCCGTTGAAATCAGCGCGATTCTTGCGTTTTCGGCTATGAAGAACAACGACAAGGTTGGGGCGCTGTTGTTCTCCGACCAGATCGAACAATTCATTCCACCCCGCAAGGGGCGTTCGCATGCCCTGCGCATCGTCCGCGAACTAATTTCGTTCGAACCGGGACGGCCGGCGACCAGCATTCAAACCGCGCTCGAATACCTGAATCGCGTGTTGAAGAAGCGGAGCATCGTCTTCGTCATTTCCGATTTCATGGATGAAGGGTACGAAACTGCCCTGCGGATCGCCGGACGTCGACACGACCTCATTGGCATCAGCCTCGTTGATCCGCGAGAGATGGAGCTGCCGAAGGTCGGTTTGATGACCATCCGCGATGCTGAGACGGGCGAACAGCGCTGGATCGACACATCGGATGCGCGTTTACGAGCCGCGTATCAAGCATATAGACGTTCCGTGCTCGATTCACGCCGGGCTCTTTTTTTGAAAGCGAAATTGGATGCAATTGAAGTGCGGCTCGGTCAATCGTATATGAAGCCGCTCACGGATTTCTTCCGACTCAGAGAGCGGCGGTGGTAAACCTATGATCCTTTTTCAATGAGATGGTCGTTCTCCATACTGCTCCTTGTCCTTTGCGGAACGTTCTCGCTCGCCCAAGAGCCACGACTTCATGCCGACGTCGACTCAACGTCCTATAAAATCGGGCAATGGATCCATCTACGCGTAACAGCCGATATTTCCCCGCAAATCGAATCGATCCGGCCTGCGGCGAAAGATTCCATCGGTCCCTTTGAAATCCTCCACTTGCAGGACCTGCGCGATCAAAACAGTCAGCGCGTTTGGAATTTTCGCCTGACCACCTTCGATTCAGGCAGAACGTTCATCGCCCCCATTCCTTTTGCATATACACTCCGGGGCGACACGACTCAACGTATTGCCACGACGAATATGGTGTTCCTGACCATTCACGGTGTGGCGATCGATCCGCAGGGAGATATTAAAGACATCAAACCGCCTCTTGACGCGCCTTGGTTGTTTGAGGACTTCCTGCCGTATCTCATCGCCCTTGCACTTCTCCTGCTTGGCGTGTTAGCATATTGGTACTACCGCAAGAAGAAAGGGGAGCGTGAAGCGTCGGCGGCGCCAGCCAAACCTGCCATACCACCGATACAAGCAGCGCTGGCCGCTTTGAGAGATATTGAGGATCAGAAACTCTGGCAGCAGGGCAACATCAAAGAATACTACTCCGCCATTACAGAAGTCATCCGCCGTTTTCTTGAAGATCAATATGGAATTCGTGCGCTCGAATCGACCTCCGATGAAATCATGCACCAGTTGAAATCCCTGCCGGACGCCTTGTCGCTTCTGAAACAATTCCAGATACTCTTTACAACGGCAGACCTTGTGAAGTTCGCGAAGTACCAACCGACAACCGATGAACACGAACTTGAGCTTCGACTCGCATACGAAATCGTCCGTTCGATGGCCGAAATCACCCGCAAACAAGAGTTGAAGGAAGAGAAGGAGATGAACCATGTTGGGTGATGTGTTCGCTTCGCCGTGGGTGCTTTGGTTTCTTTTGTTGATTCCGCTTCTTGCCTTTTATTATTGGCGACGACAGCGAAAGCTTGTTGCCGAGATGACGTTCTCTTCCATCACTCCTTTCTCTCAAGCGCCCAAAACGCTCCGGGAGCGGCTCCGCCATCTTCCCGCTCTGCTGCGCCTTCTTGCGCTTGCGAGCTTGATCGTCGCGTTAGCTCGTCCACAATCGGTGTCGAGTCGGGAAAATATATCGGCAGAAGGAATCGATATCGTTCTCGTGCTCGATATCTCCGGCAGCATGTTGGCGGAAGACTTCACTCCCAACAGGTTGGAAGCAGCAAAAGCGGTGGCGGATGAATTTGTTCAGGGCCGGACGAACGATCGCATCGGCCTTGTGGTGTTCGCCGCAGAAAGCTTTACGCAGTGTCCCTTGACGATCGATTATCCTGTCTTGCGCACGTTGTTAAAGGAAGTCAAGAAAGGGATGATTACGGACGGTACCGCCATCGGTCTTGCGCTTGCAAACGGGGTCAACAGGCTGAAGGACAGCGACGCGAAGAGCAAGGTGATGATTCTGCTCACGGACGGTGTAAACAATCGCGGAGAGATCGATCCGATTACCGCAGCCAAACTGGCCGCGACGTACGGCATACGGGTTTACACCGTCGGTGTGGGGGCGATGGGACAAGCTCCCTATCCTGTCGAAACGCCTTTCGGCATACAGCGGCGGCTGGTTCCTGTGGAGATTGACGAGAAGACCCTCACAACCGTCGCAGAAATGACGGGAGGAAAATACTTCCGTGCCACCGATAACAGAAAGCTTAAGGCAATCTACGAGGAAATTGATCAGCTCGAGCGAACCAAAATTGAAGTAACTGCTTACAAGCGCACAACCGAGTTGTTTTTCAGTTGGCTGGCTCTTGGTGCGATCTTGATGATATTTGAGATTGTGCTTGGGACGACGCTGTTTCGAAAGATTCCGTAACAGGCGGTCCGTGCAATGCAAGAAAAGAAGTAAATGTGAACGGCGGCCGACGAAGACAGCGGCCTATCGAAGATCACTCAGAACCTCTTATGCTGCGATTTGCTCATCCTGAATATCTCTGGGGGTTGGTCGGCATCCCGATCCTCGCCATTGCGTTTTATCTCGTTCAGAGAAAAAAACGCCGGGCGTTGGAGCGATTCATCGACCCTACGCTCATTCCGACGCTGGCGCCCAGTGTCAGTTTCGTTAAACGCTTTGTTAAACAGACGCTTGTGCTTCTGTCGCTTGCCTTTCTCATTCTTGCCGCGGCGAATCCACAGGTGGGAACGAGACTAGAGAAGGTGAAACGGGAAGGGATTGATCTATTCGTCGCCCTTGACGTGTCGCTCAGCATGAAGGCAGAGGACATCCGACCAAGTCGGTTGGATAAGGCGAAGCGCGATGTTTCCGCCCTACTTCAAAAACTGGAAGGAGATCGGGTCGGACTCATCGTCTTCGCAGGGGATGCATTTGTCCAATTCCCGCTCACGGCCGATTACTCCGCCGCCGATCTTTTCATCAGCGCCGTAGATGTTGAGTCGGTGCCGACCCCTGGCACGATGATCGGGAGCGCCATCGAACGTGCACTCGAATCGTTTCGTGACGATTTGCCCACTCAGAAGGCAATCATTGTGGTAAGCGACGGTGAGAACACGGAAGGGGATGTTGACGGCGCAATTGCCAAAGCAAAAGAGGCAAACGTGCGCATCTACACCATTGGCATGGGAACGCCGGAGGGAGGCCCGATTCCTATGTACAGCGGTGGAACGCGGGTTGACTATAAGCGCGATCGAAGTGGCAGCATTGTGCTGACCAAACTCGATGAGACCACGCTTCAGCAAATCGCTCTCGAAACTGGCGGATCGTATCGTCGGGCAACGAGCGGCGGGAACGAGATCGACGATATTTTTAAGGAGCTTTCCGCTCTACAGAAAATCGAGATGGCCAGCATGGAGGTGACCGGTTACGAAGATCAATACCAATATCCGCTGGCGTTTGCATTGTTGCTTCTGCTCATAGAGTTTCTGCTTGGCGAGAGAAAGGGAACGCTTGGGCAAAAATTATCGCGTCTTGTGCCTGCCTTTCGGGGCGTTATCCTACTTCTCGCCGTGACAAGCACCGCGGAGGCACAGACCGTGCGCTCACACGTCAGCACAGGGAACCATCATTACGAGAAACGCCGTTATGCCGAGGCCGAAGTGGAATACAGAAAGGCGTTGGAGAAAAACCCAGCGTCTCGCGAGGCACACTTTAATCTCGGCAACGCGCAGTATCGGCAGGACCGCTTCGAGGAGGCGAAACGCGCATATAGTGCAGCGCTGACAGGAACCACGGCACCGCACGAACAGGCTGCGGTGTACCACAATATCGGTAACGCCCTTTTCAAAGCGGGAAAATTCAAAGAGAGTGCCGAAGCCTTCAAGCAGGCCCTCCGTTTGAATCCCGATGATGATGACACCCGATACAATTATCAGCTTGCAATAGATCGGCTGAAGAATCAGCAAAATCAACAGCAACAGAAACAAGACCAGAAGAACGATCAAAAAGATCAGGATCAACAGCAGAATCAGCAGGAGAATCAAGAACAGAAAAAGCAGGATCAACAGAACCAGCAACAACAACAGCCCCAGCCGCAACAGGCAAAACAAGATCAGATGAGGCAGGGGCAACAACAGATGCCGAAGGAACAAGCGGAGCAAATCCTTCAAGCGCTGCGCAACAACGAAAAGGAACTGCAAAAGCAACTCCGGAAGCGTGAAGCGGTCGGACGCGCTCGAGTAGAAAGGGATTGGTAATGAAACCGGCACGATGGACATGCATTTCGATTTTCGTCATCGTCAGTGTGGCGATGGGGCAGGATGTTTCTTTCGTCGCGTCGGTTGAGCCGTCGACCATCGCGGCGAACGACCAATTTCAGGTCTCGTTTACCTTGACGGGAGGAGATGTGAACAGCGCGCGCGGGTTCAAAGCGCCAGACTTTTCACCACTCGTTGTCCTCAGCGGCCCAAACCAGGCATCGAGTTTTCAGTTCATGAACGGGCAGGTCTCGGGTTCCCTTACCTATTCCTACTACCTCTACGCACGTCAACCCGGTAAGTACACGATCGGCTCTGCTGCGATCGAGTATAAAGGCACAACGCTGAAGACCGAACCGATCCAGATCGAAGTGACGCAATCACGTCAACCGCGACAGGAACCCGGAGTGCAACAACAGGAGAGCCAGGAGATTGGAGACAACCTCTTTATTCGCGCGCTCGCAGATAAGCAGCGGGTGAAACAGGGAGAACAGGTCACCATCACGTACAAGCTCTATACACGCCTTCAGGTCTCGGGGTACGATCTGTCGAAAGCTCCGGCGTATCAGGGATTCTGGGCGGAGGAGATCGAGCAACCGCGCCAGCCAACCGTAACGACGGAAACCTACGAGGGGAAACAATATCGCGTGGCAACGATTCGGAAGACCGCCCTCTTCCCAACGCAAACGGGGCGGCTCACGGTTGCGCCTCTCGAAGTCCGTTGCGCCGTGCAAATCCAGCGGCGCCGCACGAACGATCCGTTCGATGCGTTCTTCAACGACCCCTTCTTCTCACGACTTCAAACCGTCGAGCAATCCTTCACCTCCAATCCGCTCACGATTACGGTCGATCCGCTGCCGGGGAATGCTCCTGCCGACTTTACAGGAGCGGTTGGGCGTTACTCGATGAACGTGACCGTCGACAAGAAAGAAGTCAAGACAGGGGATCCCATTACCCTGCGCATTACCATTTCGGGTGCGGGAAACGTCAAGCTCCTTTCGCTTCCCAAACCGAACATTCCGGCCGATTTTGAATCGTATGAGCCAAAAATTTCAGACGAAGTGACGCGTGAGGGAGGAATTATCCGCGGGCGGAAGGTTGCAGAGTATCTCCTGATTCCGCGCAATGCCGGGACGCGTGTCATTGAGCCGATTACGTTTTCCTATTTCGATCTCGAGCGCAATTCCTACGTGACGCTTCGATCTGCGAGGTTCGATTTTACGATCACACCGGGCAAAGATGTGGTTTCCGGTGCCGCTGTCGCTGCAAAGAGTGATATTCGCTTATTGGGGGAAGATATCCGGTTTCTCAAGCTTACGTCGACCAACTTCATTCGGCTGGACGAATCGCCGTTTGCCGGAGGATGGTTCGTTACAGGAATGATCCTTCCTCCGCTTCTCTTTCTTGCGGCGTTGATGTATCGCAAGCGGATGGAACGCCTGACGGGCAACATCCATCGTTTGCGGTTCGAGAAGGCGGGGAAAGAAGCCACGAGGCGGTTGAAACTCGCCCGGAAGCTCCTCGCCCAAGGCGATACGCAGAGTTATCACGCGGAAGTAGCACGGGCGCTCACCATGTATCTCGAAGATAAGCTCCGTATTCCCAAAGCATCTTTCAGTATCGATGAGGCGGTACGAAGGTTGCAGGCGAGAGGGGTGGGCAACGATACGATCGAGCAGCTTCGCTCGTGTCTCGAACGGGCTGAGTTCGTTCGATTTGCCCCCTCTACCGACTCGCAGATAGGCCGTCAAGAGCTGCTCGATGCTGCCGCAGAGGCGATTAACAGAATCGAAAAGTCGTACAACGGAACGGCATGAAGCTGACATCCAGAATGATCCCCGTTCTTCTCTCCCTGTTGATGGGGGTGACCGAAGGAGGTGCTCAGATACCGCTCGTCGCCTTTGAGCAAGGGAACGCGTTGTATCGCGAGGGGAAGTTCGAAGAAGCTGTCGAGGCATATGAGTCCATTCTCCGGCAGGGGTGGGGGAGTCCGGAACTGTATTTCAATTTAGGTAATGCGTACTACCGTCTCGGTCGAACAGCACGAGCCATCCTCTCGTACGAGCGCGCCCTGCGGCTCGCACCGAACGATCAGGACATCAAGCACAATCTTGCGCTGGCAAACCTCCGGACGGTCGACCGGATCGAGGCGCTTCCCGAATTGTTCTTTGTTCAGTGGCTTCGTTCACTCTCGGCGTTCTTACCTTTGCACGTGACAGTTCAGATCTTCGTCGTTTGCTGGGCTCTTCTCTTCGGTTCGCTTGCGGTCTTCTATTTCGTTTCGCACGACGGGCTCCTCCGGTTCATGCGCGTCCTTGCCTTGGTGTCGGCGCTTGCTCTTATTCCGGTCGCTGGCCTGTTGACGGCACAATATCTTGAGGCTCAATCAAGGAACGACGCCATCATCACCGCGGGTGTTGTCACTGCGAAAACTTCTCCCGATGAACAGAGTGTCGATGCATTTGTGATTCATGAAGGATTGAAAGTGAGCCTCGGCGACATGGTAGGGGAGTGGGTGAGAATTACACTCGCCGATGGGAAAGTGGGATGGATACGGATCGGGGAGTGTGAGAGGATATAGGAGGCGATTCTCGGGTTGCGGGTTATGACGTTCACCTCTGCGGTGAAAAAGAGTGCGTCCATTTCTAACGGATGTAGTTCTGCGAACCTACGACAGAACATGCCTCTATGTCGGAATTAAGGGTGATCCCCCTCCTTGCTTCTCCCTCCATTTCTCGCTACTTTTTCAGCCGTCATCCAACACACAGAAAGGAATGGAATACTATCTCCGCTCGACTTTCGTCGCTCTCGCGCTGCTGATTCTGCAAACAACATTTGTTCCATTCCTCTCGATTCAAGGATATGTCCCCGATCTGTTGTTGATCTGGGTCGTTTACTATGCTATCCGGCGGGGACAGTTGGAAGCGACGGTCGCGGGGTTCGCGGCGGGTCTGCTGCAAGATCTCATCAGCACGCAGTTCCTGGGTCTCGCGGCCTTCAGCAAGACGATTACCGGCTTTGCGGCCGGTTACTTCTATAACGAAAACAATACGGAGCAGACACTCTCATCGTATCGCTTTCTCCTTGTGGTGTTGATCTGCTCTGTTCTTCATAACGTCATCTACTTCGCCATTTTCCTGCAAGGAGGAGAGGGCTCGCTCGTGACGGTGCTGCTGGAGTCGACGGTTGCAACCAGCCTCTACACCGTGGCGCTCGGAGTTCTCCCGATGTTCGCCTTTGCGCGCAAGCACGGATTTGCTTCCTTCTCATGATGCACGACGAACAATTCGGCACACCGCAACGGTATAAAACTCTCGTTGGCGCAGTGGTTCTCATCTTCGCCATCCTGATGGCGCGCCTCTACCAACTCCAGCTTCTCTATCACGGTGAGTTGGACAAGAAATCGGAAGAGAACAGCGTCCGCGCTCTCATCAAGGAACCGATCCGCGGCTACATCTATGACCGGAACGGAAAGCTGGTGGTGGATGTCGGCCCGTCGTACACTGTGATGATCGTTCCCGCGGAGTTTGACCGGCGAAACATGCCCCTGCTTTCGCGGCTGCTCAATATGACGCCAGCGACAATCGAAGAACGAATGGCGCGCGCACGCGCATACTCACCCTATCTCCCTTCACGCCTCAAACGCGACATCACGTTCCGACAACTCGCCGCACTCGAAGAACATCTCCCGTTGTTGAGCGGCATCTCGTATCAGGTTGAATCGAAACGATCATACCCGACAAAAGCTTACGCCTCCCATCTTCTTGGATACAGTCGGGAAATTTCGGACGCGCAGCTTGCTCAAGTAGGTGAATATTACCGCCAGGGAGATGTTATCGGTACGGCGGGACTTGAAGCGCGGTACGAGCAATTTCTCCGAGGGGAGAAGGGTTTCGAATACGTTTCCGTTAATTCCATCGGCCAGATCATTGGAAGTTTCGAAGATGGGAAGCGCGACGTGATCTCAAAGGAAGGGTTCGACTTGATCCTCGGAATGGACGTGGAGCTGCAAGCATTCGCGGAATCGTTGATGACGGTGAACAACTACAGCGGCGCGATCGTTGCGATGGATCCCTCAAACGGTTCGTTGCTGGCAATGGTGAGCAAGCCCGATTTCGACCCGGCCATCATGAGCGGTGTTACGCCGGCGGAGTTGTGGGCGCGGCTGAATTCCGATCCGAGCAAACCGCTTTTCAATCGAGCAGCCCTGACTCGTTATCCGCCGGGCTCAACATTCAAGATGGTACTGGCCGCGGCCGCGTTGGAGGAAGGGATTATTGACGAAACGTACCGCATCCATTGCACCGGAGGATTCCGGTACGGCAATCGGGTCTGGAAAGATCTTCACGTGCATGGCTCCACCAACGTCGTCGAGGCGATCCAGCGTTCGTGCAACGTATTTTTCTACCAGCTCATCTTCAAAGTCGGATTCGAAAAATGGTCGGAATACGGTCGCCGATTTGGCTTCGGGAGCCCCACCGGCATTGATACAGGCGAAGAAACTGCGGGCATTATGCCCTCGCCTGCGTACTACGACGCTCGTTATGGTAAGGGAAAATGGACATTGGGATATACCGTCAGTTTGTCTATTGGTCAGGGTGAAGTGGGAGTCTCCCCTTTGCAGATGGCGCGTTATGTCGCGGCGTTGGCGAATGGTGGGATCCTTCACCAACCGCACGCCGTCATGTATGTGAATAACAAGCGCACTGGCAAGATAGAAGAGCTTCCGCACGCGCAGAAGCCGGTTGGCCTTTCACCGAAAACGATAGAGCTCATTCGGGAAGGCATGCGCCGGGTCGTTCAGGAACCGGGAGGAACGGCAAGTCTGGCACGAGTGAAGGGGATTCAATCCGCAGGAAAAACGGGGACGGCAGAGAATCCGCACGGCGAGGATCACGCGTGGTACGTCGGGTTCGCTCCGTTCGAGAATCCCACCATTGCCGTTGTGGTGATGCTGGAAAACTCCGGCTTCGGTGGTGCAAAGGCGGCTCCCATGGCTGGACTGATCATCGAAAAGTACCACTACGGACAACTGATCCGTGCTCTGCCTCGTCCGATCCCCGCAGCGCGAGACAGTGTCAAAACAATCACCCATGTATCATCTCGGTAACAATGTTTGAGTATCTGAAAGAGTACTTCGACCTTCAAGGTCTCATCCTCTGTCTGGTCCTAGTGGCGATGGGACTCGTTTCGGTCTACAGCGCGACGTACGATGCAGGAGCGGCGGAAACATTTCAGAAACAGCTCATCTGGGCGGGGGCCGGAATGGCGACTCTTCTTCTAGCCGCCTTCTTTCCGATGAAGACACTCCAACGTATCGCGTTTCCCTCGTACGTTTTTATGCTTGGTGTCCTGCTCGTCGTGTTGGTCGTCGGCAGAACGATCTCCGGTTCCACGAGCTGGTTTGGTGTGGGTGGATTGGGGGTACAACCGTCCGAATTCGCGAAAGTGGCGACGGTGCTCGCTCTTGCCGCGTTTCTCTCGCGCACCACCACCTCTCTTTCCAATGTTCGCCATCTCATCATCGCGCTCGGCATCGTGCTTGTGCCGATGATCCTCGTCTTGGCTCAACCCGATCTTGGCACCTCGATCGTTTTCTTTATCATGCTGCTTCCCATTCTGTATTGGGGAGGGGCTTCGAACTTTGTGCTCGCGGCCATCCTCTCCCCTATCATCGTTGCGGCCGGAGCGTTGTTCGGAACGTTCGCGTTCCTGTTCACGCTTCTCCTGGCTGCAGTAATGTTGTACCTGACGCGTGAGAATCGCTTCGCGGCAGCGGTGGCGTTCAGTATCTCCCTTGTCATCGGACTTTCCGTTCAAACGGTGTACGATCGGCTCCCGGTGTATCAACAGAAGCGTATCGCGACATTTTTGAACCCGGACCTCGATCCCCGCGGAGCGGGCTACAATGTTCTGCAATCCAAAGTTGCGATCGGCAGCGGCGGTGTGTTCGGGAAAGGTTATCTGCAAGGGACACAGACGCAATTGAACTTCATTCCCGAGCAATGGACGGATTTCATTTTCTGCGTACCGGGAGAGGAGTTCGGCTTCATCGGCGCGTCGGTCGTATTGGTCTGTTTCACCGCTCTCCTGTTGCATGGTTTGAAGATCGCGCATCTCTCCAAAAATAAATTTGCAAGCGCCGCTTCTGTGGGTATCGTGGGTGTCTTCGGTACCCACATGCTGATTAACATCGGTATGTCGATGGGAATCTTGCCAGTGATTGGCATTCCGCTTCCGTTCCTCAGTTATGGCGGATCAGCGTTGATTGCCAACTTGGCGATGGTGGGATTGTTGATGAACTTCTACGCCAATCGGAAGGAGCATTAGTCGTGCGCTGCAACCGTTCATCCAACACGTTCACGAGAACCTTCACCACTCGTGAGGAAGATTCTCTGTATATATGAAACTCTTCTCCTCCTGCTTTCGTTTACCTGTGTAATTGCAAATTACTCTTCTCTTCTTGCCGCTGAACAGATATGGCGCGCTTGCTCCAGTTTCTGCTTTTCTTCACAATCCTGACTACCATCTTTGCTGCTGTGCAGTACTATCTCTTTCGCAACTATCGAAAGTGGATCCAAGAGAGTTTTGATGAAGCAAGGGCCCAACACCTTTATGCCGTTGGAAAAATTATTCTCGTGCTCGGCAATCTGTGGTTCGTTCTTCAATTCGGGGCGCGTTTTCTCGGCTGGCACACAACCCTCGTCATACAGTTGCTTGTTGTTCTGCCTGCAGCGTTCTACTTCGCTTCGGTGATGACCGGCTTGCTCCTGCTGGTTGTGAAGGATTTTGTTCGATTGCTCATCGGCACTGTCCGTCACGTCGTTTCAGTGTTGAAGGCGCTTGCTGCGACCTCGTCCACATCCGTCGATCTTTCCTCTGTAACTCGCGTCGACGATGGTCGGAGAACGTTCTTGCGGCTGAGTGGAACGGGACTGCTCACGGTTGCAGTCGGCACCCCCGTGCTTGCCTCCCTTGCCACCGCCCGCGACTATCGCATCGTCCGGCAACCACTTGTATTCCCCAACCTGCCGTTCGATCTGGACGGCCTTACCATTGCTCAAATAAGTGATCTCCACTCCGGTCCGTTCATGTCGAAGAATGACATGCTCGAGATTTTCGAGCTTGTCAATTCCCTTCATCCACTCATCACGTTTGTGACGGGCGATTTTGTTGACTCCTCCGATTCAGAGATTAAGCCGCTGACCTCGGCAATCGGAATGCTTCGAGCTGAGTATGGCGTCTTCGGATGCTTGGGAAATCATGACCACTTCGCCACAGCCGCGCGCGTAAACGCCGCCCTCGTTGATCAAAGAATCAACATGCTCAACAATTCGAACGCCACACTCACGATTGATGACGCTCGGTTGAGCATCATCGGTATCGATGACGCGGGGAAAGGACTTCGGAATTTCGCTCGCCCCGACCTCGCACTTCAAAACGTTGATCCCGAAAGCTTCAAGATTCTTCTTACCCATCGTCCCGACTTCTTTAAAGGAGCAAAACGTTTAGATATCGACTTGACGCTTGCCGGACACACGCATGGCGGTCAGGTTGGCGGTAAGATCTTTGGAGTCGGAATCTATCCGGTGAATCTGGTGTACGAGTACTCGATGGGACATTACATGGAAGATGGGAAGCAATTGTATGTGAACGTGGGAGTTGGCATGGTCGGCGCGCCGATCCGATTAGTGCGCCCGGAAATCACCCTCTTCACGCTTCATCGCGCTTCCTGACCTCACGCGAGATCAGTCTCCATTACCGAGCGTTAAAGCAATGCCTCGTTGAAACTCTCACCACTTTTGCGTATCGTGAGCGCGGCTCTTTTGTCAACGCGGCGCTCATGGATCTTTCCCTCACCCCTGTTCTTATTCTCGGCGGCATTGTCACAGGAACCATCGGAGGCATGCTCGGCCTTGGAGGAGGTGTCTTTCTGGTTCCGTTCCTTGTCATCGCCTTCAACCTTCCGATGCACCAGGCGATCGCGACGAGCATTCTGGCTGTCATTGCAACGTCGAGCGCGGGGGCGGCGCTTCATCTCGAACGGGGGTTGGTGAACATTCGGCTCGGCATGCTGCTTGAAACTACCACCGTTGCCGGCGCCATCCTCGGCGGCGTTACAGCCAATTTTCTCAGCGGCGATACACTGCGGCACCTGTTTGCGGTGCTTCTCTTGATCGTCTCCGGTTTGATGTTCTGGCGCAATCGGGGTACGGGCGAACCATCGGTCTTGGATACCGGGGCTTACGTTTCGAGTTTTCGCGACGAGTCATCGGGCCAGCAGATTGTGTATGGTGCACAACGCGTGCCACTCTTGATGGGAATTTCGCTCATTGCCGGCAATGTTTCTGGTTTATTGGGTGTCGGGGGAGGCATCTTCAAAGTGCCTGCGATGACGATGTTAGGAGGCATTCCGATGAAAGCGTCCACCGCCACAAGCAATTTCATGATCGGCGTAACGGCCGCCGCGAGCGCCTTCATTTATCTTGCCCACGGCCATATGGAGCCGTACATCGTCGCCCCCACGGCACTCGGCGTTCTGGGCGGTTCCTTCCTCGGCATACGCCTCAGCCAGAAGCTTCGAAGCAGTTCACTGACCATCATCTTTGCGGCGTTTCTTCTGCTGATCGCCGTACCGCTTCTACTCCGATGACAGCCGATTCTTCCACATCTGTTGTTCGGCATCGCGTTGAACGGCTCACCGCGGGGGCACTCCGAACCTGCGTATGGCTCAGCTCCTTGCTGATGATCGGGGGGTTGATGTGGGCCTGGTTTGAACCGACACACGCTGTCTCTCCTTCGGCTCATGATCAACTGTCCGCTTTTCTCTTTCTGCAACCTCTGAACGCCTTGACGTTACTCTCCATTGGAACGGTGCTCTTGATTCTGACTCCCTTCCTTCGGGTAGCGCTCGCAATCCTTGGATTCATCCTCGAACATGACCGTACGTTCACACTCATTTCCCTGTCTGTTTTCCTGATGCTCATTGCCGAACTGGCTTACGCGTTCTGGCAATAACGATACGCGTCCATGCACGTTCCGGGAGGTATATGATTCTATCCGATAAGAAGATTCTTGAAGAGATGAAACGCGGTACCATCGTCATCAAACCGTTCCACCGAAGATACCTCGGCACGAATAGTTACGACGTACATCTCGGCAAGTGGCTCGCGATGTACGACGAGGAGATACTCGATTGCAAGCGACATAACAAAGTTCACTACTTCCAGATACCGAAAGAAGGGTTGATCCTTGTTCCAAGTAAACTCTATCTTGGTGTCACGTTGGAGTACACGGAGACCCATCGACATGTTCCGTTCCTCGAAGGGAAGAGCAGCATTGGGAGATTGGGAATCGATATCCATGCAACGGCCGGGAAGGGAGACATCGGATTCTGTAATACTTGGACGCTGGAAATTTCCGTCCGGCAGCCGGTTCGCGTCTATGCCCGTATGCCGATCGGACAATTGATTTATTTCGAGGTTTCGGGTAAGGTAGGGGTGCCGTATGGCGAAAAGAAAAGTGCGAAATACAACAAGCGCACTGTGAAACCGGTTGAGTCGATGATGTGGAAGAATTTTCGATGAAGAAAGGTCCCGACATAAACATCGAGTGTGCTTCCGAACGACAGGAACAGCCATGACATTTTTGAAAAAGCTCAGAACCATCCAACGGCGTCAGAAGTCGCTTTTGTGTGTTGGACTGGACCCCGATCCCTCACTTCTTCCAACACATCTTCCGCGCACGGCAGACGGCATCATAGAATTCAACCGTCACATCATCGAGGCAACGCACGATCTTGTGTGCGCGTACAAACTGAATCTCGCCTTTTACGAGGCGCTCGGGATCGACGGTTGGCGGGTTCTGCAAGAGACGCTGCGATGTGTTCCTCGCCATCTCGTCACGATCGGCGACGGGAAGCGCGGCGATATTGGCAACACCTCGGAACGATATGCTGCCGCTCTTTTCGGCGATCTCAATTTCGACGCCATTACCGTCCATCCCTACATGGGATACGATTCACTGGAGCCGTTCCTACGGGACTCTTCTCGCGGTGTCTTTATTCTTGCATTAACATCCAACAAAGGTTCCGGTGATTTCCAGCGGTTGCTTCTTGGAGGAAGGCCGCTGTATGAGAAGGTGATTCAAACGGCATTGAAGTGGAACGAGAAGAAGAACATCGGATTCGTGATAGGCGCAACGAACCCGGACGAGTTGGAACCGATTAGAGAACAAGCGCCGTCGGTTCCCTTGTTGATCCCGGGGGTGGGATCGCAAGGAGGCGACGTACTCGCTGCAGTGCGATACGGATGTACGAAGCAAGGCGATTTGGCAGTTATCAACTCCGGGCGAAGTATTCTGTACGCGTCGAGGGAGAAAGATTTTGCCCATGCGGCGCGGCGGGAGGCGCGCCGTCTGCGTGCGCAGATGGAGCGGATTCGTTCCCGTTTCTTTCCGAAACGAAACGGCTGAACGCAAACAACGTTCTTCACCCTTATTACCGGACCATCACGAGAACGCCATGAAACGTTCACCACACATTCATGAGCGGTTTCTACGGCACATCTGGAGCAACCAGTATCTCCGTCACACCTCCCTTCGTACGACCGACGGCCGGCCGGTGCGCGTGCTCGAGCCCGGCGAGTTGAATCTCGATGGAGGCCCTGATTTCCGCAATGCCAAATTGAAGATCGGCAATATCACCTACGCGGGGGATGTTGAGATTCATCGCAATGCTGTCGAGTGGATTGAACATCAACATACTCTCGACGCGCGCTACAACCAAGTCATTCTGCATGTGGTGCTCGAAGTCGATCCCAACTATCACGATGTGGTGGTTCCAAGCGGCCGAACCGTTCCAACACTCGTGCTCGCCCCGTTTCTTTCCGAATCGATCCATGCGTTGTATCAACGCACCATTCTGGACGAGCGCGCACGGCGAGATGAACGGATCAAGTGCGCCTCGATGAATCAGGATGTCGACCCGGGGGCCATCCAGCGATGGCTGCGCAAGCTCGCCGTGGAGCGACTCGAGTTAAAACTCCGCCGTTTCGAAGAACGTTTGAAGGAACTCGCCCACACCCGCCTCTTCACCGCGAAGGAACCGGCTTGGATCTATGCCGCCGTGCCTACGCAAGGCGACATGGCCGATATTCCTCCGCCTCATCGCGAACTGACATACAAAGATCTTTCTGAACGAGCGATCTGGGAACAGGTTCTCTATGAAGGCTTTATGGAAGGACTGGGGTATAACAAGAATCAGGAGCCGTTTCTTCGCCTTGCGCGTGGACTCACGCTGAACGTGATTCGTGAATTGGACATCGTGAACGATCTCCACGCCATCGAATCGCTCCTCTTCGGCGCGGCAGGACTCTTACCAAAGGCCCGTTCGATCTCAGAGAAAGAATCAAGAGACTACGTCTCTTCCTTACGGAAGCGTTGGCGGGAGCTGCGTCCGGCGTATCGAGGACCGGTTCTCTCCGCTGCTGCTTGGCAGTTCTTCCCCACGCGGCCTACAAATTTCCCGACCCTCCGCCTTGCCGCTGGCGCACGTTTGATTGCGCGACTCCTGTGCGAAGATCTCTTTCGAAAAATGATTCAGACCATCAAAACTACTTCCGACACGGAAGCATTACTCGACACATTGACGGGCTTTCTTAAGATTGATCCCCCTGCATTTTGGTCGCACCATTACAGCTTCGAAGAGTCTACAACGAAAACGCTCACACCGTTGGGAGACGAGCGCATTCGCGATATCATTATCAATAGCGTTGTCCCGTTAGCGCTCTTGTACGCTCGGACCTTCCGGGAGAGAGAAGTGCGCGAACACACGCTACGTTTATACGATACCTTCCCTCCATTAATGGAGAATACTCTAACGAGAATGATGGACAGGCAACTTGTGCGCGGGAAGTTTCCGCTCAACTCCGTTGGCCTCCAGCAGGGAGCAATCCAACTCTACAAGTACTACTGTCGGGAGGAGCGTTGTTTTGAGTGTGAGGTGGGAAAGATCGTGTTTGCCGAAAAGCGGTAAGGGTTTTCGAGCCTCGGCTATGTTTTCTGCTGCTTCTTTTTTGCGGCGGGGAACAAGACATTGTTGAGAATAAGGCGGTACCCGGGGGAGTTTTTGTGGAGATTGAGATCGGTAGGGGGATCGCCCACCGCGTGTTGGTAATCTTCGGGGTCATGTCCACCATACCACGTGAAGGTGCCGCGACCGAAATTGCCATGGATGTATTTGATCTCCTCTGTTCCTTCCCGCTGCGCTAATATCACCACCGTCCTCTTCAACAGGCTCTTTCGAAAGGCTGTTGTCTGTCCCATGAATCCCTTCACAATTGCAACGTGATTCTGCGTCAGCATTGTAGGGACGGGATCGTACTTTGCCGAGAATTCAAAGAGTGTGAAGTAATCCGTGTTTGGATCGCGTTGCGGGGGAGGATCGCTGGTGGGAATATCAATGTCCGAGTACTCGTAGCGCAGCGGATTCATATCAAGGGTGAAGTTCTCGAACGCCAGCGTCTTGGAAAAATCGAGCTTCTTCTGTGCATCCGGATCGGGGGGATCGCCGTCGAACATCACATCGCAGATGTCGACATTCTCAGCTGCCAGCGCAATGTCGTAGCTGTCGGTCGCCGAACACATGGCAAACATAAATCCTCCGCCACCGATGTACTCCCGGATCGAGCGAGCAACGGTTTTCTTCAGCTCGGAGACTTTCTTAAATCCCAGTCTCGTCGCTTCCTTCTCATACAGAATTTGTTGTTCGATGTACCATTGCGCGTGCCGATAGTTCGAATAGAACTTGCCATACTGGCCTGTGAAATCCTCGTGATGGAGATGCAGCCAGTCGTACTCCGCGAGTTTTCCGGAAAGGACCTCTTCATCCCAGATTTTGGTGTACGGGATTTCGGCGTACTCCAGCGCAAGCGTCACGGCGTCGTCCCACGGTTTGAAGTTGGGCGGAACATAGACGGCGATCTTCGGTGCCTTCTCGAGACGAACGACATCCATGTTATTGTCGTCGCGTTGAACCTCTGCATAGAGATTCGTCGCTTCAACAGCGCCGAGCGTTTCAAACGAGACTCCGCGGATTCTGCACTCACGAGCAACGCGTTCGTTGAAGTCCGTGAGAAACGATCCGCCGCGGTAATTGAGGAGCCAGTCCACCTCCCCTCCGTGTTCCAGTACCCAGAATGCAATACCGTACGATTTGAGATGATTCGTCTGAGTAAGGTCCATCGGAATAAGAAGTTTGGACTGAGAAAAGGAATTCAAGACGAATACGTGGAGCACAATGCCAAGCATCACCCACTGCCGGATTACGTTGAGAAAGACCTGCGACCGCGATGCGGCGCCTTGTTCGCTCCCTCCATTCATTCGATGTCTTGCCAGTCTGTTCATCAGAGAGCGTCCCCCCGCAAGAGCCGTATCCGCTTACGCGCTTCTTCAACATAGAGCGAGGTAGGGTGCTGGGTAAGAATTTGTTCGTACGCCGCAATGGCATTCGGCACATCGCGCAGGACAAATTCAAATACTTCACCAATCTTCATCTGCGCGCGATCACGCAATGTGCTCGGCGGATTCTTCTCCACCAAAGCCCGTAGCACCTGAAGCGCCTGATCGGTCTGTCCGAGCAGGAGGTGAAGCTCGGCAATGCGGAGCATCCCATCGTCGATAAGAAGCGCGTGAGGAAATGTTTTGAGAATGTGTTGAAAACGGAGAAGCGCCTCGGCGTGTTTCCGTTGTCGTACCAGGAGATCAGCCTTGGCAAACTCCCTCAACGCTGCCGGAGCTCCTACGGCATTCGCCTGAATGAAGTAAAGCAGTTGGAGCGCGTCGTTGGCAAGGTCGGTCGACGTGTTTGCCGTGATCGATTTCAACCGGACTTGCGCAGAGTCGGGATGTCCTTCGAAATAATCGAGCTCCGCAAGGCGAAAGAGCACAAGATCGCGCCGATGGGTTTGGGGAGAGTTGAGAAGTGGAACGTACTCACTTCGTGCGCCCGAAAGCTGATTTTGAGCAACATACACCTCCGCGAGGCTGAGCGTCGCATCAAGAGCGAGATCAGGATTCTGAGAAGTACGCCGAACGCGATCGAACGCCGCTGCGGCCCCATCAAGATCGAAAAATCGATGAAAGCGAATGAAGCCGATCCTGTACTGTGCCTGCATCGCCACGTCGGACGAAGGATATTCTTCGGCCAGCGATTCATACAATTGAAGCGCCCCTTGAAACGACGGCCGTGATTCTGAAACAGGCGAAGCTTGGCGGTCGTGGGGTGCCGGCGCCGATTCTGAAGAGCTCTGGAAGAACGTGAGCGTATCGCTGTGAACGCTTAGTTCCTCGATCGCCCGCGCGTACCCCAATTTCGCCAGAGGTAGAATCCGTTGTTGCCGCTGCTGTTCGATCACTTCGCGAAACGCCTTTGCCGCAACAAGGTAGGAACGCTCCTGGGCGGCACGCTGGGCAAAATGATACAACTCCATCCCTTCTGCTCCGCTCAAGCGGTCGATGAAGCGATATTCGTTCAATGCCGACTCGAAATCCTTCCCTTCCATGCAGATCCAGGCGAGGAGGGATCGAAGCGGAACACTTTCCGGAGATTGGCGCACCTCTTCCTGGAGAACACGAAGCGCGGCCTTCCGCCCTTCCTCCCTCCCCGTGAACGAACTCATGCGCGCCTGCGCGTAAGAAAGTTGTTGCGGCCGCAAACGAATCATCCGAACATATTCCCGCGTCGCCCCTTCGTACTGCTGCAGAGCCGCGGAGAGAGTTGCAATCTCGTCCATAAAATATTCGTCATTCTGAGTCGCTGTACGCGCCGCCTGATAGATGCGCATGGCTTTCTCGTACTGCCGGTGTTCGATTAACTGATTGGCAACGATGCGGTACCGGACGGTGTTCTTCGGATCGACAGCGATGACAAGTTGCCAGAGGGAATCCGCAGTGGATGCCTTTCCGGACTGGTAATACAATCCGCCCAACATCGCAAGGAGATTTGGATCATCGCGCTGGACGATCAATCGTTGCTGAACGAGATCAATGGCCTTATCATACTTCTTGAGCTGGATATATCCCCGACGCAACCCATCGAAATACAGATAGTTGAGAGGATCGCTTTCGAGCAATTGCTCGTACAAGCCGACCGCGCGCTCCCATTCGCCCGACTGCTCAAAACTCTGCGCGAGACGGAGCTTCAGTGTCGCTTCTTGATCCTGGCCGAACGCAACGAGCGCAAGCGCTGTCCATGAAAGCAGGACGAAGAGAAACCGATTAGTGAAAACTGGACTGTGCATCGCGCGTCAATATATTAAAAAACGGAGTTTTATCAAACGAAGCACCGCTATGTGAACGAACATTGATCGGCAGCGAAGTGTTCCAGGCTACGCGAAGTCGGTTTCTTTTTTACGACATGCATTCCTCAGCTTCGGCTTGTTTCTTGACAACCCCTCCTTAATTCCTTACCTTTTGCCACGTTCATGCATGAGTTCGGACGTGCAACATATTGCCCTTCTTGGTGCAACGGGCTCGATTGGCCGGAGTAGTCTCGAAGTCCTCAAAAATCTTCCCGACCGCTTCCGCGTTACTTACCTCACCACTCACAAGAACATCGATCTTCTTCAGCGGCAGATAGAGGAATTTCACCCCCGGGGTGTCGTCGTTCTGGATTCGTGCAGCGCTTCGGTCATCCGGAAATTTGTCGACGATTCTGTCGAAGTTCTCGCGGGCGAGGAGGGGTTGCTGGAAATTGTACGGCGGGACGATGTCGACATCGTCATCAGTTCGCTTGTCGGATTTGCCGGATTACGCCCGACAGTGGAGGCGATACGTCATGGCAAAGATGTCGCCCTCGCCAACAAGGAAACGCTCGTCGCTGCGGGGGAGCTGATCACATCGCTGGTCAAAGAACATGGCGTTCGGCTTACCCCTATCGACAGCGAGCATAGCGCCATTCTTCAGTGTTTACGGGGAGAGGACCTTTCAAGCGTCGCGAAACTAATTCTCACCGCTTCCGGGGGACCATTTCTCTATACTCCTAAGGAACAATTCGCATCGCTGACGGTAGCGGATGCACTGAACCATCCGAACTGGAAGATGGGGAACAAAATTACCATCGACTCCGCCACATTGATGAATAAGGGGCTGGAGGTAATTGAGGCACACTGGCTGTTCGGCCTGCCGGCGAAGCGAATCGAGGTGGTGATTCACCCACAATCGATTATCCATTCGATGGTCGAGTTCGTCGATGGCTCTATCAAAGCCCAACTCGGATTGCCGGATATGAAGATTCCGATTCAGTACGCTCTCACGTATCCCGACCGATCGCCTATGAACGGTGCTCGGGTCAATTTTCCCAAGTTGCAGACGATTTCATTTTTCGAGCCCGATCGCGAACGATTCCGCTGTTTGCAACTGGCGTACGATGTCTTGGAGATGGGCGGAACGGCTCCGGCTGTTCTGAATGCCGCCAACGAAGTGGCCGTCCACGCGTTTCTTGAAGAGAAAATCTCCTTCCAACAAATTCCCGAACTCATCGAGCAGGCGTTAGAAAAACACGATATTCGCCCGCGTCCCGAACTCGAACATATAATAGAGGTGAACCACGAGACCCGCCGTTATGTTGAATCGCTCGTGTAGTTGCGATCAACTATGTCAAAAGGGATAGCGACAGGCGAATAAAAAGAGCTGAAGAAAGGTATGGTATGGCATTCTTAACAACCCTTTTTTATTTCATTGTTACCATCGGTATTCTCGTTCTGATTCACGAGTTGGGACACTTTCTGGCCGCGAAGCTATTCGGCATTCGTGTGGAACGGTTCAGCATCGGCTTTCCCCCTCGAGCATTCGGAAAAAAGATTGGAGATACGGATTATTGCATTTCGTGGATCCCGATCGGCGGTTACGTCAAAGTCGCCGGCATGGTGGATGAAAGCTTCGACACGGAATCCCTCAACCGCGAACCGCAGCCATGGGAATTCCGCTCCAAACCAATCTGGCAGCGGCTTATTGTGATGGTAGGGGGAGTGGCGATGAATGTGTTGTTAGCAATTGTGATATTCTGGGGGATCATTTTTTATCGGGGCAAAGATGTCCGTCCGGTTACGGAGATCGGTCTCGTCGCTAAACAGAGTCCAGCCGCTGAGGTCGGTCTTCAGACGGGGGATAAGATCGTTGCCATCAATGGTCGATCTGTCACGAATTGGGAAGAAATTGAAGGATTCCTCTATACCGAAGTTATGGCGGGGGATGTACTGCTCGAAGTGCAGCGAGGCGGGAATGCGGTGGAGGTGACCATTCCCCAGACCCTTTCGGCCAGGATTCTCGAAGAGCGTTTCGGTATCTATCCACAGGGGCTGGCCACGGTTATCACCAGCGTTGAGCCCGGCAAACCGGCGGAGGGTTTGGGGCTTCAACCTCGCGACATCCTCCTCTCTATTAATGATGAGCCCGTTTCTTACGGTAATGTTCCCGAAATCGTGAAGCGATTTGCAGGAAAGGAGATCACTATTAAATGGAAACGTGGTGAGGAGGTGCTGTCTGGTACGGTAGTTCCGACAGAGGAAGGACGAATCGGGGTAGGATTAGGAGCGATGTACACAGGTCCTATCCACAACGTCCGATACTCGTTGTTTGCGGCGTTGCCAGAGGGAATCAAGGATGCGTGGGAAATGAGTTGGCTGAATTTGAAGAGTATCTGGCAGATTTTTACGGGGAACATGTCTCTATCGAAGTCGGTCGCCGGACCCATTATGATTGCCCAGATGGCAACACGTTCGGCAGAAGTTGGTTTATTGAGCTTTCTCGGATTTATGGCTCTTCTCAGCATGAACCTTGCCATTATTAACCTCTTGCCTTTTCCGGCGCTCGATGGAGGTCACATCATGTTTTTGTTGTATGAAGCCGTATTTCGCCGCGAAATACCAAACAAAGTGAAAATAGCCATCCAACAAGTCGGTTTTGTCTTGCTACTTGTATTTATGGCGTTCGTTCTGTATAATGACATCGTCCGATTTTGACGCCTCACCGTGTGACTTCTATCACCCCGACGGATCGCCAAGCTCGTTAGCTTCTCCTCAAACTCTTATTATCAGGAGGAACTTCTCATGAAGAAGGTTTCGCTTTTCAGTGGGAGCTCTATCGTCACATTTTTGTTCGCATTGTTGCTTGGAGGTTTCGCCACGGTGGTGTATCCCTCTTCCGCAGAGGCGCAATACACGATCACGCCTCAATTGCCGCCCATCGGCACTGCCTCTATCTCGGATTATCTGGGAAAGGATCGTAAGCTGAAGCCAGTCTCCGGGCAGAGTATTATTCTGACCGGTCCTTCGGGAGTACGGACTGAGGTAACGCTCTCCGTTATTGTCTCGGGCTCCGGCGTGCAGGGCGTTGCAAGCTGCAATGGTCAAATTGCAACTGCAACAACTCGTCCGTTTGTCCTTGAGGGAAGCCGTACGCTTACGGCGAGCGACTTTACGGGGCGAAGTGCTATCGGCATAGCGACATCGACAGAAAATCAGGGGTGCATTGATGATCTGTCTGAAAAGGTTGCACAGGGGTTGGGCACCATTCCACCGGGGCGTTATATGTTGGAATTCACTCTCAACGACGCCCGCTCTGGAAATCGACTCGCCTACGCTCAGCATCCCATCGATATCACCGTCGCATCCGTTACGGAGATTACTGCAAATCTCGTTTCCCCGGCGAATGGAGAGGTTCTGACTTCAACCAACAACATTACCTTCCAATTCGAAACGCAGCAAGCTGGGAGGTTTTTCATCTATGAGCACTCACTGCTGACCCAATCACCGGAAGATGCCACCAAGCCAGGGGGAATTTTAGTTATGGAAGCGCCGTTTACGCGTGGACAGACCTCTGCGCTGTATGTCTACCCCGGAACCCATGCACGCCGTCCCCTTCAAATCGGACGCAAGTACTCATGGGGCATCGAAGTGGAAATCGTCGGCGGCAGCGGGCAACGCCAAACCCGTCGCAGTACACTGTACAGCTTCACCGTCACTTCCAACGACCCGAGCTACCAGAACCTTCTGACAGCATTGAACACCATCGGCGATCCCATCAGCTCCACCTTCACGAATCTGACTGCCTCGGGCTTCACTCTTGCCTTCTCAGCCAACAATCCGATTATGATTGACGAAGGGCAGGGACTTCGCCGCATCGACGTGATGGAAGCACTGCGACGCCTCTCAGAAGCAGCACAACGCGGCCTGCGACTCAACGCACGACTCGAATAAAACCCTTACCGACGCACGGAGGACCATCTCTATGAATAAGCGATCGTTTGCGCTGGTTGCCATCGTGGCTGTGGCTGCGCTGCTCACCGCACCGGCATGGAATTTCCAGCAAGACAAGAAGTCCATCAGCGCCTATATCATCAAAGTCGTGCGCGATGTGGAGCGACGCACGCCGACAACCGGGTGGGCGAAAGCCCTCACCCTTGCAGAACTGAAGACGGGACACGAAGTGCGGACAGCGGAGAGATCACTTGCGCTCATCAAATTCTCCGACGAATCCAAAGTGGCTGTTCGCGAGAAATCCGTCATTACCATCCAGGGGGAAGTGGAAGGGCGACAAATCCTCAATCGAAACGTCATCATTGAGCGTGGCCGGGCCGTCTTCAACATCCGCAAACAGGAGACCGAACAGTTTCGCTTCACATCTCCTATCTCGGTGGCTTCTATTCGAGGGACTGAGGGGGGAACAGGCTTCGAGCCAAGCCAAAACGAAGCGGACATCACTATCATCACCGGCGTGGTCGATTTTCAAAGCACCATAACGAATTGTCAGACGACGGTCGGCCCAGGGCAAACGGGACGTATCGATAGCACGGGACAGTGCACAACGCAACCCGCAACGCAGAACGACCTCCAACAGAATAATCCCAACACGAACGAAAACCAGGGAATCGACCAGGGACAAGGGGGTGATCAACGAGGAGCGCAACCCGACACGACGGGGACGCGTCCGCCACCTCCCGCTCCGACACAAGGGCCGCGGTTTAGCCTGAACACTTCGCTTTCAGGTTCTCTGCGTTCTGGAGCTGCAGCGACCATTCGCGTAGCGCTCGCGAATCCTCCGGTCGAGATTACGCAAGTAACGCTTTACTATCGCATCCAAGGAGACGCTTCCTACAAATCCTTGACGATGACGATGAGTGGACAAAACGTCTCCGGCACAATCCCAGCGACCGATATCCGCGCCGGAACGACGAAGACGTTCGAATACTACTTCTCCATGACGGGGAGCGATGGCCGCGTCTTCACGTTCCCTGAGTCGAATCCTGAATCAAGTCCCTACACGCTTCCTATTACGCCGCGTGTCGTAAAAATTCGCATTCCCGTTACCGGAACTGATGGGACGCAGCGGTACTTTGAAATATCATACGAGGAGTAGAGCAAATGCTCTCCCCGCTCGGTTGCTTCTCGGTGGAGCTTTTTATAGATTGGCGGCAGGTTAGTTTCTAACCTGCCGTTTTTTGCTCTCGACAGCGGGACCCGGCATCGCACCGTTGTCCCTCTTCTCACACCGACCTTTCCAAACGACTGATCACTTTTAGGAAGAACTATCATGGCCCGTCTTCGCTTGCTTCTCCACCTCATACTGCTGGCTCTTGCTGCCGTTGTGCTTCGCGCACAGACCAGCTCCGTAGTCGTTCAGGTCAACGTTCCGGTTGTCTCGCAGAACCAGCCGTTGCCGGTGGGAGTAGAGTTTACGCCGACAGCAAATGTGGAGCGCGTCCTGTTCAAGTATCGCAGCTTCGGCGATAGTGAATTCCGTGAGCAGGAAATGCTGAAAGCGGGTAACACTGCGACACTGACGATTTCAGCACAATACGTGCTGCCTCCGCACATCGAGTACTACATCCAGGTGTTCCTTACGAACGGTCAATCGGCAACCTATCCCCTTCAGAATGCGGAGCTGAATCCACTGAAAGCAACGGTGCGCCCGGTCGATCCCAAGAACCTCGAAGTGCGACTTCTAAGCCCTGAACAAGGTGAAACAGTTGCCGCGGAAGACCTCGTCATCGCGGTTTCGTTGTTTTATGCTTCAGACAACGTCAATCGTCGCGCGACGAAGCTTTTTTTGAACGGTGTGGATGTGACCCCACAAGCCGTTTTCTCCGATGATGTTATCCTCTTTTCTCCTGCGAACGTCGGCATGCCGCTTACGCTCGGCGTTCAGTTTCTCCGAATTGAACTGTACGACCACGCGGGCTCGCGATATCATACGGTGGAGTCAAACTTCAACCTCTCGACGGCTTCAGCCATTCTGGCGCAAGAAACTGCACTGCGGGCTGGGATTGAAGGACAGGCTGAATATCGACGGGAAGATATCGCCTCCGAGGTAAGTACCTTCATACGTGGACAGCTTCGCCTAAATGGGACGTACCGTTCTCTCGGCTTCGGAGCAAACGCGCTGATGACGAACGAAGAGAAACCAGATCGTCAACCACAGAATCGTTTCCTGGCACATGGCGACTTGGGCTGGTTAAAACTTCAGTTGGGGGATGCGTTCCCCAAATTCCCCAGCTACATTGTCAGCGGTAAGCGCGTCAGAGGCATCACAGGAAATCTGGCCCTCGGATTCTTTAACGTCGATGTTTCGTACGGAGAAGTCGCACGAGAAATCGAAGGCATCGTTCTGCGTGATACGACGTTTGCAGATTCATCGGGTCTGAACGCCCGTCCGGAAAATACCGTTCAAAAATCCGGCTTCACCTATTCGCTCTTTTCGCCCGGAACGTTCTCCCGCGACTTCCTCGCCGTCAGACCGAGCTTCGGGTCCGGTGAAAACTTCCAGTGGGGTTTTACCTATATGAAGTCCAAAGACAAGGTCGGCTCCATCAAATACGGCATCAAACCGCAGGAAAACCTTGTGGTAGGATCGGATATGGTGATTGCGTTTGATAATCAAAGATTTCGTCTCGAAGGGCAGGCGTCACTCGGTATTACGAATCGAGATATTTCTGAGGGAAGCTTTACGGACGCGGACTACGACGAATTAGCCGGCAAGAACGATCCCGATCTTACACCTGAGGAGCGAAGAGACCGGGAAAAAACCGTTGACGACTTGAAGAAAATTGCCAAGGTCGGCGAGAAGTTCATTACCATCAATGAATACCTCTTTCCGCTGAATCCCGTCGGGACCGGTCTCCCTGCAGTTGCCTATGAGGGAACCCTTACACTCAATTACTTTAACAATTTCATCCGCGCCCAGATGTACCAACGCGGCGCCGCCTACATTTCCTTCGGAAACGAATTTCTTCAATCAGACATCCGGGGCATCGCCATTTCCGACCGCATCCGGATGTTCAGCAACCGGGCGCTCCTCAGCCTCTCCTACGAAAGCCGCGAAGATAACACGGCCGAAAGCAAGATCGTCACAACGCAATACACCAATCTCAACGGATCTCTTACCGTCTATCCCGCGAGCAACCTCCCATCGTTCACATTCGGCTATGGAGTCAATACCAGAAAGAACGATGCGAACCCTCGCGATTCACTGCAGAAACTCTTCGTGGCGGACGACATGACGAACCGGATCAATCTCCAAATCGCGTACGACTTCACGCTCGGTGCACGCCAAAACCTGACCCTCGGCATGAATCTTTCCGACAAGAAAGACAACACGCCAAGCAAGCTCGATCAAAAGAGCAACAGCTTCTATGGATCGCTGACGACCATCTATAGCTTCCCGTTGCAGACCACCATTAGCTTCAACAGCAACCTGACGGAGAGTGCCATTCTTGCAGGCGCTCTGGCAACGGCTGGGCCCACCGCTCTACAGCTGCAGTCGTTCGATCTTTCCACTGCCTCACTCAATATTCAGTACAGGATGATGGAAGACCAATTGCGGCTTGTGGGCAACCTGAGCTCTTCGTTCGGCGATCTGAACCGGACTCTTATACAGGCCGGCGTTGACTACTCCATTACGCCCAATCATGCTCTTGTGGTGCAGTACGACTTCATTCAAAATGCTGGAACAAAAGACGATTCGATCGGCAGTTTGATTTACCGATTCAATTTCTAAGACGCGACCGTCGGACGTGAGGCGCACCTCGCCGCGCCTCACGCTGCGAGGTTTCGACCTTTCGCACCCCTCCAATCCTGCACCGGGAACGATCACAACAGAACGGTCACCCCCCATGGCTTCTTACTCGTTTAAGAAAAACGTCCTTCCCTTGCTGATCAAGATCGCGATCGGAATTGGCATCGGCGTTCTTGTCGTCCTTCTCACGCAGGATCTCCTGTTCGAGATCGGCTTCATCAAGCAGATCGACTATTTGACCATCGACTATCGGTTTCAAATCCGATACGAGCGACAAAAGGAGAGCGGTCAGCTGAAGGATCTGAAAAACGCCGGAGACGTTGTCATCGTCGGAATCTCAGAGAGCGACAGCAAGGCGCTCCCAGAATCGTTTCCCTTCCCCCGATCGTATTACGCTCATCTCATTGAAAACCTTCAGAGAGCCGGCGTCCGGGCGATCGGCATCGATATTACACTTGAATCGTTGCGCGACAGTGCGACCGACGCTTACCTCGATGAAGTGCTTTCGAAATATGATAACATCGTTCTCGCCGTCAAGTCTGAGGAAACGACAGGTGGTGGGAAATATTACCTTCGTTCGACGGAGCGGACGTACGGCAACGTCTTCTACAAACCGGGGCGTCGCGTCGGCATCGTCAGCATCGCCGGCAAGGATCGGGATGACGTTGCACGACGCTATCTTCCGATGATGTCTATTGGCGATTTCTTGACGCCAACCTTCTCCTTCGCAGCCCTCAACGTTGCTTTCGGACTCCCTGATACCGCCGTTGTCGATTATGACGAAGAGGCCTTCATTCTGAAAGATCGGCGCATTCCCAAATTTGATCATATCTCATTCCTGATGAGCTATTATGGACCAAGTGAGACATTCCGGTACATTCCTTTCTCTGAGGTCATCGACGATTCCTCCTTCCAAACGAAGGACGAGATCGAGTTGGAAGAGGAGATCAATATGTTCGATGAGAGCACGATGTCTCTTCTGAAGGGTAAGATCGTGCTCATCGGCTCAACGATGGCGGAGGAGCGCGATATCCACGCCACGCCAATGCAGAATCCCGACGGCAGCGTGTTCATGAACGGTGTAGAAATACACGCAACGGCGATCCAGAACGTGCTCGACGGCAACTACATTGTGAGAGCTGACCGGACCGTGGAGATCGTGCTGATTCTTTTTCTCTCACTGGTCTCGTTCCTTATCATCCTTCGTATCAAACAAATCAAGCTCCGTTATGTTGCCGTTCTCGAGATTGGAGCGGTTTTGCTTGTAGCGTTGTTGATCTTCGGCATCTTCGAAATCGCTGTTCTCTCGTTCACCAACAACAACACGCTTATTAACATCGTCAACCCAAGTCTCGCCGTCATCCTAGCGTACTTCGGAACAGCCGTCTATCAGTATTTACAGGAACGCCAACAGAAAGCGCTCATCAAGAACGTCTTCAGCCATTACATCAGCGCGGCGGTGGTGAACGAGCTGGTGAACAATCCGGAGAAGGCAAAGTTGGGGGGCGACCGCCGGGAGCTCACCGTCTTCTTCTCGGACATCGCGGGCTTCACCTCCATCTCTGAGATGTTCTCCAACAAACCGGAGGGCCTGGTGGAGCTTCTCAATGAGTATCTCGACGAGATGACGGCAATCATCCTGAAGCACGAAGGGACGCTTGACAAGTACGAAGGCGATGCGATCATGGCGTTCTGGGGTGCTCCGATTCCCCAGAAGGACCATGCGTTGCGAACATGTTCAGCGGCGCTGGAGATGCAGAAACGACTTGCCCAACTCCGTCCCGTGTGGAAGAAAGCTGGCAAGCCCCCCCTCGAAGTACGATGCGGCATCAACACCGGTGTGATGATCGTGGGAAATATGGGAGGGAGAGACCGGTTCGATTATACGGTCATCGGCGATAGCGTAAACCTCGCCTCACGACTTGAAGGAGCGAATAAGCAGTACGGCTCCAATATTATGATCAGCGATTTCACGTACCAGCACGTGAAGGGTAAGGTGGTGGTGCGCGAGCTCGATTTGATTCAGGTAAAGGGGAAAACGGAACCGGTCAAGGTTTGGGAGCTATTAGGACTTGCGGGGATGCCTCTGACCGACGCGCAGAAACAATCGCTGGAATTGTATGAAGAAGGATTGAAGCTCTATCGTGGAAGGAGCTGGGAGGAGGCCATCGCATATTTCACGCAGGCGAAGGAGCTCGATCCAACGTGTAGAGCAGCTGATATCTACGTGCAACGCGCAAGTCTCTATCAGCTCAATCCACCCCCCGAGGATTGGAACGGCGTGTTCGTGATGACTACCAAGTAGAGCACCCCTCTCCTCCAATTCCATTTTTCGTGCAAAACAGCAACGCCCGACGTAAGCGCCGGGCGTTTGTTTTTCGTTCGAATGTTTCTTTCAGTCGGGGGAGCGGCCGAAGCGATCTTCCTCGAGCACGAACCGGAGCGAAATCCGGTGCGTGTTTCCAAAGACGTCATCGGCTGCAAAACGAGCAAACGAGTAGTCGACATCCAGCTTGCGCAGATGCAACCCTGCTCCTAAGGTAAACTGTTTGATGTCGCTGTAGCCGATTCTGAGCGCGACCGTTCGCTTATAATCGAACTCTATGCCACCACGCGGATCAAAACTGAGTGGTCCGACAGAAGCGATCGAGGCGGTCTTTCGGTTTTCGAATCGTATATCTACGTCGAAGGTCGGTGTGAGCTGTCCGTTGAAAAGGTCAAGAGAGTACGCCGTACCGATTTTGAGCGTTGGAGAAATGAGTTCGTTTCTTCCGGTGCTCCACGCGACGAACGTCGTTGTGATATCCTGTGCGTTGACACCGATGGACCAGTGAGGAAGCGGAACGTAGAGCACGCCAACGTCGAATCCGATGCCGGTGGCGGAGTGGTCGGCCAGATCGCGGCGAATGATTTTCACGTTTGCTCCGTACGATAACTCCTCGTTCGCTCTTTTTGCATACGTCAGATAGATTGCCCAATCCGCTGCGTTAAAGTACGTGATCTTATCGTAGTCGGGTCTGTTGTCGTCATCGAAGATGCCGTTGCCGTTGGCGTCGATCCATGCGTTGCGCGTATCGGGGATGCCGTCAACGCCAAGACGCAGGAGGCTGAGTCCCAGGCTGACGTCGGCCCCATGGGGAATCGCTACCGCTGCGAAATCGTAATTGATCAGATTGCCAAACCGCTCGTCGTGCATCAGGAGCAGTTCCGGATACTCGATGCGTGCGAGTCCGCCGGGATTCCAGTAACCTGCGGACACATCGCGCGCGAGGGCAACATGCGCCCCGCCTAAGCCGAGCGCACGCCCCCCAACACCAATTGCCATAAATTCTCCCCCGTACTTGGCAATCGTCTGCGCCGATGCCGTTGCTGCCCACGTAAGAACGAACAAGATTATGTAAACCGTTTTCACCCGGTCCTCCAGAAATAAAAAATCCCGACTCATTGCCGGGCTGCGCGCCACCCCTCGATTCTTATCAGGAGTTAAGAGAAGAGTGAGAACTTCAATGTCATCATGGTGCGGCCTGACAACTCCCTCTCAACTTTCTCAGATCTTTTTCTCCTTTGATTGGTTCGGCATCAAAGTAAGTCAAATGTAACAGAGAATCAAGATGCAACTTTCTCCGAGGACGGGATATGACTTGACTTTCCAACCGGAATTCTGTAGCATTGCCCATCAATTTTGAACCTTGGTCGGGACGGGGGCCCGGGCCTTAGCGGAATCGTTTATGCATCGAGAGCCCCACTTCTTCATTTTGTATTCGGCCCGTCACAACCGGTGTGGCCAATTCGTTGAACGTGCAGATTATCGGGTGATATCAAAGGAAGACCTGATCACTTGGTCACAGGAGGTGGCTGCACGCGGTTTCGTTCAGTCCCTCAGCTTGCATTGCGACGCCTGCGCAGAAGATTTTTCGCCCACCCACCTCCGCATCCTCGAAGATACCGACCCGATGGCCCGAACGGTTGTGCCGGAGATGGAAATCAAGAAATTCAATCCGTCCGACTGGCTCCTCAAATCCAGGTAACCTCTCCCTATGAGCAACCACATCTACAAACACATCGAGCTTACCGGAACCTCAACCACGTCGATCGAAGACGCTATCCAAAACGCTCTTGCACGCGCCGCAAAAACTCTTCGGAATATGAGGTGGATGGAGGTTCTTGAAACGCGCGGCCACGTCGACCAGGGCAAAGTGGATCAATGGCAGGTGACCATCAAAGTCGGATTTACCCTCGAAGATTAAACATCCTGTCTGCCAAACGTCCTCTCGATCACCCGTTGTATTGCCTCACCACTTTTCTTCTGATTATCGGGTGATTATCGGGTGATTATCGGGGCTGCGAAGAACATCATAGCTCGCCCCATGACCGCCTACCTCTAACAGTACACGAATCGGCGTGTAGTTGAGATGGTTGATAAACAACAATGGGAAGTCAATCTTCCATCCGCGCAGAGGGATCGCATCCAAACAGAACGGCTGAAAGCACGAGCCAGAGCCAGCGGGAAACTTGAGACATGGGAGCTCCTGAGGGATAGGGGATCGAGGGTTGAACCGATACGCTGGAAATGAGCTACAGTGTGGGAATATGCTCCACGGTGTCGCGCCAGTCCTCGGTAGTTTTGACCACACGTTCCGCGATCACCTTCATCATATGCTTTGCGACAACGGGATAGTTCGCGATTAACTCGTCGACGCTGATGTGTACATGCAGCAAGAGGGTCGGTTCCTGAGCAATGAGAGTTGCGGTGCGGGGAATGTCGAGAATGAATCCTAACTCGCCAATAACGGTGCCGGGCCTGGAGATGACGGCGACCGAGAAGTCCTTCTTGAACACTCCCACCCTCCCCGAAAGCAGCACATACCATCCGTCGCTCGGCTCACCTTCCATCACAATGGTTTCGCCAATCCGGTAGTACTCTTTCCTCGCTGGCAGGTTTATGAGGTCGTACGTTTGGGAGTCCATAGCACCTGCCCCAATGTACCTTTTCACTCCTCCTTAGTCAACACGATTCACGAACATGTGCAAGAAGAGCAGTTTCTTGTGACGCCTCGCACACGCCCGATATGAGATATTGTTCTTCGAACCTTGTTTTCGCACGCGTTCTCATTGGAGATTCTTCGCCGTTCGCTCCACCTCGCGCCAGACACGCAAGAGGTTCTCTCCCCAGAGTTTTGCAATATCTTCCTCCGAATAACCGCGGCGCACGAGCTCGATTGTCACGTTCAACGTCTCGCTTGCATCGTTCCATCCCTGGACTCCCCCACCACCATCGAAATCCGAGCTGATACCGACGTGATCGACACCGATGAGCTTTACCGCGTAATCGATGTGGTTGACGAAATCCTTGACCGTTACCGGAGCCAAGGGGTAGCGTGTGTCGATCTCCCGCATCCGCGCGCGGAACTGAGCGATTTGTTCCTCGCTCAAGGGCTGCATCGCGCGGCGCATCCCACCGCGACCTTCAGGAAGTCCGAACTCTTTTCGTAGCGCATCGAGCGCCTCTTGTCGCTCAGGTGGAACAGGACGGCTTTTTACAAACTCGGCCAACGCGACGCACTGAATGACTCCGCCATTCTTCTTGAGCGCCAGCAACGCTTCGTCCTCCATGTTGCGCGGGTTCTTGTTCACTGACCAGATGCCGGAATGCGACGCGATCACCGGCGCCTTCGAAAGAGCAATGGCATCAAGTTGTGATTTCTTGGAGGTGTGGGAGATGTCGACCATGATGCCGAGTCGGTTCATCTCGGCAATCACTTGTTTGCCGAACTCGCTGACGCCGTTGTGCTCAGCCTCAGGCTCGCCGGGAAACGGATTGGAGGAATCACAGATGTCATTGTGGCCGTTGTGGGAAAGGGTGATGTAACGTCCCCCTCGCTCGTGAAACTCTTTCAGCTTCGTCAAGTCGCGGCCGATCGGCCAGCCGTTCTCGATGCCGATGCAAGCCACCAGCTTGCCGCTTCGGTGAATGCGCAGGACGTCGTCAGGGGAATAGGCCAACTCGATTTGATCTGCATATTGTTGTGTCATTCGGTGAATCGCATCGAACTTCTTGATCGCCTGCCGATAGGCGAACTCGTACCCCTGGGGCGTTCGTTCCCCCTGTCCAACGTAGACGATGAAGAATCCGACGTCGAGTCCCCCGGCCCGCATTTTCGGGAGCGTCAGCTGGCGCGGGTTATTGGGATTTCCCGGATCGTCCTTCGGCGTGGCGAAATCGAACGAAATATCGTCGTGCGAATCGATCGTCAGGATCCGCTCGTGAATCTCCCGCGCTTTGGAAAGAAGCGCTTCTTCGGAGAGGCTTGGAGAAGATTGCGCAAAGAGAAAGACCGGGAGAATCAATGCGGCGAAGAACCGGAAACAGTGTCGAAACATAAAGACGTTTGCTCCTGAGTAAGTAAGATTGCTGGCGGAAAGACCGGTGTTCTTAAGATGTCACGATCAAACAAACGCTCGGTCTAAAAGTTTATCCTTCTGCTGTGGAACGTTGGAAGGGTGAGAAGAAGGTAGGGAGGAGAGATGAGGAAGGCAAATGGGAATGAGCTAAGGATTTTGCCTAGATCAAGATATGCGTTGGCAATGATGGTCACCACCTCTAAATTACTGACGAATGTACTGTCCAGATCCTGAAGAAGGTTCTCATCGATGTGGAAGTAATCATTGAGCAAAGCCAAACAACAAATCCGATAAGAAGGGAGTCTCGGAGATAAATCGAAAACATCTTTGAAATTCCTATCACTATGAGGTATAGATACCAAGCAGAGAAAACATCGATCCGTTCCAAAAAGAGAGAGATCGGTTCCAATAATAACGAGGGAGGAAGAATAGCTCGCAAACTGGGGAAAGCAACAAATCTAAAACCATTTGAATGTCCTGTCAGCCATACCAATAATCCCAAAAAAGCAGAAGCGAACACACCAAGGGAACTTGCAACCGAGGAGTACGTAACGACGGTCAGTGCCTTTCTAAACCTGAGCGTAGGCTCTTGTGTTCCTTTAAGGATTAGAACGAAATTCAACACCGCGGCACTTGATAGCCACTTGATCAACATCCAAAGAACTATCAAGACGATGACAATAAGCAACACGTCAGAAGGTAGCTTGTGCTCTTTCTGAAAGAGTGCGGGCAATATGGCAAGACCCGCGTGGAGAATGGAGAGCGATATTGCAGCTATAACCCAGTTTGGGTTGGTTTTCAGAAAGCTAAATGCCTTTGTTGGTGATAGAATCGTATGGAGAAGCATTGCTTTTTTTTTGTCCATAAGAACGGATACTCTGCGCGATCAGACTCATTAGAAATGACTTCGAAATGTTAACCGAAACGCTGAAAAGGAGAGTTGTTCATCCTTCCGAGCAATCGGGGTGTAGCGATCCGTCTCAAACATGAATGTGACACGTTTATCTGCTTCAATACCGATTCCAACGGTGTATGCTAGATAGAAAGCTCTTGACATGGTATGACCGTCTCGTATCTGTTTCGTCCATGGTAAAATTGCCGCTCCTACGTCGAGGACAATGATTTTCCCAATTTTCTGTTGACGCCGCTCGACTCTTATTTCGATTCCGTTGAAGGCTTCGTTCCGTACCTCGAAAACAAGATAGCTAACTACAACGCTAGATGCGTACCGATTGTGCTGTTGGGTGTCTCTTGCTGCCCACGGTGGTGTAAATCGGAATCCACCTCCAATCTTAAAGGCGGATGTCTGCTTTCCGAGTGGAGCAATATACGCTGTTCTTACTAGAATCTGTTGGGCTATAGAGATCTCACTGCTTAACTGATAGAGCCATCGTTGTGTAGTAGGAGAAGACGCTGATACGGAGGTGTTTGTGTAGCTGTTCCAGGCGAGTGTAACAAGGGAATTCTCAATGGTCAGTCCCGTACCAACCTCTGTTGGCGTGTAAGGGCGGTCATTGGCAACAGAATCTGTAGCTTCTTGTGCGAACGCCTCTGTACACCAGATCGCAACCGCAACGAGAAGAACTGATTTTGCCTCCATTGGTCTAACACTCTGCTTTTATCTTGGGCTGCTATACGTCACTGTAAGAATTGAAGACCCGCTCATGAGCCAAGTCATCTGTATTTCGGCAGATGGGAGGCTCCATTCCCGTTTCTTGGCAATCAGCGGGATGCTCTTGTCGGTTCGTGGCGCGCCCCAATGGGTTGAAAGAGAGTCCCACAAAGATTCAATTGCGTTTTCACCATTTACTACTGGCTTTCTTGTCTTGGGATCCATTGCAAGGAATATGAGGTTGATTGATTTCAATCCGCTATCTTCTTTCGAGAACGTGAGAGAAATGCCGACCCGTTTTTCGAACACGGTATCCGTGTAAGCGATAAGGAAGGTAGATGCCTCTTTTCGAATAAAGGGATTTTGACTCTGTTCGTCTACTGATCGATTCTTTGCGAGGAGAAATCGGACTACGGACTCATAACGACTGCCGAACCTCAGTTGTTCATGAAGGAAACGAGAGTTCGGATTAATAGGTCCGTGAGCATTCTGGTTAACGAGAGACGAAAGAAGAAAAAGAAATGCAATTCTCGCGAACATACCGCCCCCTAAGTAGTTAATGTAAGAGCGGGGGAATCTGCGGCAACGGTTTTCCCCCGCAATTTATTCATAATACCTGCAAGCCTATGCAACAGCTGACTACAGAGCGTTCACGCCGAGGCATGCAAGATATGCTCCTGCAGCGACAATTGTGCAGGCCAGCCAACCACCACCCAATCCTTTGCATAGCGCGTACGTACCCGCAGCAATTCCCTCGCAATCGAGCTTGTCTTCGCCTCCAATGACACACTGCATTTCCCATTCGTCCATAGGAGCACTTGATGCCTCATGAATTGCGGCCATCGAGCTCATCAGCAAACCAAACACGAGGAGAGCAGAGAGTATGCGTTTCATAATTGTATTCTCCTTTCTGGGGGATTTTCTTGGGTGTTTATTGTTTGCTTTTCCTCGCCCGCTGCGGCCCGTTTGAAGGCTCTGAACTTCGGCTCAGCACTTGGGGGCCGACCAAGCGCTTCACCTTCGTTCATAACCACCAAACCAGCGGTCAAGGCATTTTCAATTCAGGATTTGAAAAACCAACGTTTCCCCATTCCAGATTTCCTTCATCTTCCCGACTGGTAGCTTGAGACGACCGCGTGCCGGGTCGCGAAGCACAACCTCTCCTTCCTGCGTTGTACTATCCACCACCGCAAAATGATCCCCCTCGATGAACACAATCATCGGTTTCGGCGCTTTCAGAAAAGCCTCCAGCGTCAGCCGCCATCCCTCTGCTTTCAATCCTTTGGCTTCTGCATACTTCTTGAGAGAAAGCATGCTCGACCCTTTTGCTGTGAGATGTATGGATTGTTCAATCTCTTCAAGCTCCGATCGAATCCCGTGTGCATCGAGTATCATCTTCAGAGCCGCTGGACCACAGTTGTTACGCTTATCTTGCATGACTACCCCCTCCGTTCCCAAAAACTTCGCCCCCAAGCGCCATTGAGAAAGCGTTCCGACTCCTTCCGGCGAAGAGAATACCCCTCCGATGCCCAGCAACACGCCGCCACTTCCAAGCATAGCGCACAGACCAAAAAGAGCAATGACTCTTCGTTTCATCGTTTTAGCGCAACACCTTCTATCAACTGTTTGATTGCTTGTTCATGTGCTTCGATAGACTTTACCCCCGCACTCCGATACTGAATGTTCGAGCGCGGGTCAATGAAGAAGATCGTTGGCACTACAGGAACTCCATAACTCTCCCGCGCTTTCTTTTCGACATCAAGACAAATAGCGAACGAAAACGCTCTCTGGGCTAGGAACTCCTCTGTCTTGTCGCGATCACTAAGCGAGACCGCCACAAAATCAACATCTGACGCGTAACGTCTGCAAAGTGCTTCGAAATGAACGAGTTCCAATTTACAATGAGGACACGATGTAGTGAAGAACAGAAGGGCGAGACCTTTTGATGAATCGGGTCGCAGGTAAAGGAGCTCGTTCTTTATAGATGAAAGAACGATATCTGGTGCCACATCTCCAGGCATCAGATCCACGTATGGAACGGTTCGGTGAGAGAAGTACAGGAGAAAGAAAGGGACAAGCATGACAACAACAATTCCCATCGCAGCAAACACTTTGCGAGACCGAGGGCTAGACACAAAACGCCGAATCTCCGTCACCATAGGGCTCAGACTGGAAAATGGTCATCTCACACAAAACAGACCAAAGCTCTGGTAAGCTCGCGTTGATCTACGCCAAACGTCAGCCGATTCGCTGCGAATATATTTTTGGCGATAATCATTGTCAAGAAAATTCCATTGTCTGTTTTGGTATGCTATTTTGGTTTGCCATTTTGGTTTGCCGTTTTGGTATGGATTCTCGCGTCGGGTGTTGCAAAAGCGCAATACTATTCAGAAAACGTAAGCTGCACATGCTCGAATTAGACATCTTCTTCATCTTTGAAGATCTCATAGTACTCCTTCGGCGTCATACCCGTCATCTTCTTGAAGTGTTTGATGAGTGTCGACTCATTCGCATAGCCGACTTCACGCGCTACCTCATACAGTTTTTTCCCCTCCTCAATCTTCCGTCGCGCGGCATTCACCCGCACCTCCTCAAGATATTGCTGCATCGACCTCCCGTGCCGTCGCACAAATGTTTTCCGCAACGTCTCGTACGAAACGTTGAGCGTTACGGCAACAGATTGTATTCGCCTGATGGACCGAAAATTCTTCTGAATGTATTGTTTCGCCCGAACAGTATCTGTTTCTGTCATAGGTTGATATGAACGAATGTTTGAAAAGCGGATAGATTGCAACTGATTGTCAGTAGTGTACTTGGCCGAAATCACAACGCACGGGAGAGGGCTGCCCGCGCACACCGCCAACGATTTCGGAGGCCGCCGCGCAAAAGATTCTTTAGCCGGTTTGCCGACGCGAACTCATGGTGATTCAAAGGACAGACCTGCGAGAAGGGATAAATCGAGCTTCTGCGTAACATCAATTGAGTATCCTGTTGTTCAATTACTACAGAAGGGAGTCTCTACGAGGAGGGCCACCGGGATCAACCAGCTAAAATGTAGAAAGGTGGAATATAAGTATCAAGTGAAATATGCGAACATGTATGCCATAAAACACCGAACCCCTTTTCGCCCCCTCTGTTCCATAATCTTGTCCGGCGAAGATCCCCCTTGACTCTCCCCTCCTCCTTTCGTATACTCTTCCACGCACTTGCACCACCGTTCTTTACCAGATCGGTTCTCTTATCAAGAAAGGCTGAGGGATCAGGCCCTGTGAAGCCTTAGCAACCGGTTCCATTTGCCTCGCGGAACGTCAGGTGCTCCTTCCTGCCCCGTCCACACGACGGGGAAAGATGAGAGGAACGCGGATACAACACCCTGTAGCCTCGTCCTGTCATCCGAACGAGGCTTTTTCATTCATCCACCACACAGGAGGTGTTGTATGCGTTTCCAAACCAAAAGCATCCACGCGGGAGTCGAGAAGGACTCCGCCTTCAACAGCGTCATCACCCCGTTGTACCAGACTTCCACCTTTCGCTTCGAAGAGATCGGCGTCACGAAAGGGTACGACTACACGCGTACGAGCAATCCAACGCGCCGAGCGCTGGAAGAGAATCTTGCCGCTCTCGAAGGGGGCGCCGGCGCCTCCGCCGTCGCAACCGGCATGGCAGCCATCACCACCACGCTGCATCTTTTTAAATCGGGCGATCATATCATCTGCACGCACGATTGCTATGGCGGAACGGAGAGGCTGTTGAGAACATACCGTGACCTGTTCGGCATCCGCATTTCCCTTATCGACATGTCGGATCTGCATGCTGTCGAGGCGGCCATTACTCCGCACACCCGCGGTCTCTGGATCGAAACGCCGAGCAATCCGTTGCTAAACATCCTCGATATCGACGCGCTTTCCTCTATTGCCCACCGGCATGGCGTGCTTTCGATCGTCGACAACACCTTCCTCTCACCGTACTTCCAGCGACCGTTTGAGCTTGGAGCCGATCTCATCGTCCATTCCACGACGAAATACCTGAACGGCCACAGCGATGTGGTCGGCGGCGCGGTAATTTCGCGTACGCCTGAATTGGCCGAGCGCATCCAGTGGTTAACCAATTGCTTGGGGCAGGGGGCGTCGCCATTCGATTGCTGGTTGGTGCTGCGCGGAATCAAGACGCTCGCTCCCCGGATGAAGGAACACGAGCGCAATGCTCACGCCGTGGCGGAGTATCTCGCACGTCATCCTCATGTTGCACGCGTGTTCTACCCCGGCCTCTCCTCGCATCCACAGCACGAGTTGGCAAGACGTCAACAACGGGGATGTGGAGGGATGGTGTCGTTCGAGGTGCGAGGGTCGCTCCGAGATGTGCATCACGTTTTGCGATCTACGCGCGTCTTTGCGCTCGCTGAATCTCTCGGCGGCGTCGAGTCACTGATCGAACATCCTGCCTCGATGAGTCATGCCTCTATGGATCCCGAAGCGCGTGAGCGGGCGGGCATCAACGAACGGGTGATTCGTTTGTCGGTAGGGACGGAGGATGTGAACGATCTGCTCGAGGATTTGGAGAGAGCGCTGAGATTCCTAGCGGTCACGAATGGAGGGCGGGACGGTCGTCAGACTCCGTCCGAGGCTGTGCAAAAAGTTCAGTCGACGTGATGTGCGAGTTCGAGATTTGAGGAATTCAGACAATTTTCGGAAGACCAATGTGGGGGAGAAGGCTTCTCGCCCTCCATTTTGCACAATCCGCTGTTTCCATTAGCAGATCTTCACTTACTTCTTGAACATCTTCTCAATGAACGATGTCAGTTCCATCGGGAAGAGGATTTTGCTCGAGGGGGATGAAGCGATCGCTCTGAGGGTGTCGAGATATTGAAGCGCCAACGTATTCGACTCGATCTGTTTGGCAACGCCGAAGATTTTCTCCAGCGCCTGCGCGGTTCCTTCCGCCACAAGGATACGTGCCTGCTTTTCTCCCTCCGCAACCAAGATTTGAGATTGTCTGGCCCCTTCGGATTCGAGAATCTTCGACTGTTTTTCTCCTTCGGCTTTGAGGATTTCCGATTGTTTAATTCCCTCCGCTTCGGTCACCATGGCGCGGCGTGTCCGCTCCGCCGCCATTTGTTTCGTCATCGCATCTTGCACCTCCTTCGGCGGCGTGATTTCCCGAATCTCAACCGTCGTTACCTTCACCCCCCATCGCTGTGTTACGTCGTCCAGCTTCGCCTGGAGTTTCACATTGATTTCTTCACGCTTCGACAGGACGTTGTCGAGATCGATGTCGCCGATAATTGCTCTGAGCGTCGTCGTTGCCAACCCGCGCGTGGCGTAGCTGAAGTCCTGAATACTCACCACCGACGACGTCGGGTTGATCACACGAAGATAGATCAGAAAATCGATGGAGATCGATGCGTTGTCGCGGGTGATGCACGTTTGCTGGGGGATCTCGAGCACAAACTCGCGCAAATCGACTCTGACCGCCTTATCGATGAAGGGGACCACGATAGCGAGGCCGGGTCCTTTCTCCTTACCCAGCACGCGACCAAGACGAAAGATGACGAGTCGTTGATACTCCGGCACAATACGGATGCTGTAGAGGATGATCCAGAGAATGACAATGGCACCGAGGATGATGCCGATAAGCGTTCCGATCATAGCGGACCTCCTGAATTGGTTATCGCGATTGTAATATCTCTTCGCTTCATTTCCAACTCCATGATCCACTCTGTAAGTCCTGCACACATTTGTTCTCTGAGTCGAAAGATCATAGTTCCCTTCAGATGATTGCGGGTGACTTTTAGGCAAAAACATTCGCTTGACAAGCTCGCTGTCAATGTGTATATTCTCGCCAGAATTAATGTCCACTAATTAAATGGAGTGAGGTATGCGACGGTTACTTCATTACTTTTTTGCATTGTCTCTTTTTTGCTTGTCTGTCAGGGCCGTCGGACAAGAGAATATCCCGTCGATTTTGACCGTGCAACGGGGTCTGAACAACTTTGAATTCCGTCTTGTCAACTCTGGAGACATCCCACTAACAAACATCCGTGCAACGCTTAGAGGAATTGAAGACGATGTACGCGTTGATGCGCGACCAATAGACCGATTAGAGGCTGGCGAACGAGCTGTTGTTGGTCTCTCTGTTTGGGTCGATCACCGCAGTACATGGAACGAGAGGAAGGCTTCGATTGAGGTCTCTTCTGCAGAGGCCCCTGCTTATTACAGGGATGTTCTGTTGCGCCTTGCGGTCACAACTTTTGTTGATTTCCATCTTGCACCAGCCTTCCCGAATCCATTTAATTTCTCAACCATCATACTGTACAGGCTTCCCGCCGGATCGGAGAACGAACAAACTACTCTCGCCATCTATGACATCCGAGGAAGAAAGATCAAAACGCTCGTTCAGCAGAAACAACAAGGAGGGGAATACCGCATTCCGTGGGATGGAACCGATAACATGAACTCACCTGTCGCCAGTGGAATCTACTACATTCGACTTTCAAGTGGTCCCCTTCGGTCAACCAATAAAATCGTTCACGCCAAATAGAGATCACGACCATGAAGAGAATCATTATCGTCGTCTGCACTTTTCTTGTGAGCATTCTTCTGTCTCTCGTGTTGGTTGATAGACCTGTCGCTGAGGCTGGCTTCCTCCCTCCGCCAGAATTAGTTGAATTCCGTGACGAGGGGATCAGCGATCGACCGCAGGACAAAATTACAGTTTCTCTTGGTAAGCGGTTGATGAATCTCGATGACGTGCGATTGGGGGACTATAGCATTCGTGAAGATGATGAACTTGTGTCTGTTGCCCATGAGGAGTTGGAAGCAACGCTGAGAATGTTGTTGACCATGAAAGGAAAGGAGCTTCCACATTCTGGAAGTCGGCGCGGAGCAATTAACAACCTTAAGCAACTTGAAAGACTGTACCGCTCTATCTTTCCTCAGGAACGAAGAAGGGCTGCCCCACCCAACACGCTTTGGGATCAAGAAGATCAAGTGTTTCTTGACGCGCTTATCTCTCAACAGATCAATTCGCTGCAAGGACTCACGGCAAACGAAGAAGAAAAGTCGCTTTTATTCTACCTTCACGCGCGTCATCTTATAGCCACCAAGAGGGAGAAAGAAGGGGAAGCAATCCTCAAGACCCTCTCGCGACAGACTACCGCAGGTGCGTATCAAATGAGAGCCGCAGGTGAGCTGGTCTTTCGATCTTTTTTGAAGAAGGATTATCGCAGCGTGATCGAGAATTCTCATGAGATCCTTCGCAATTATCCTAACACCCGAGCATCGCAAGACGCACACTATTTTCTCGGTCGTGCATATCATATGTCAAACTCGCATGATCTGGCTGTAACACATTTCGATCGATTAATCTCGCGATACCGGAGCAACAAGTGGAACGAGGGGGCCAAATACTTTCGTGCAAAAAGCCACTATTTTCAAAGAAACTGGACCACTGCGATTGTACAGTTTGAGGATTTTATTGCGAGTTATCCAAGGAGTGTTTATAAAGATGACGCACGGGAATTAATCGCGCGGGCATACGCGCAGAACCAGCAATTTGACAAGGCCATTCAAGCGTTTGAAGCCTATAAGCAAGAGAATACGTCTGTGCTGGATCAAATGGTTGCCGATCGTCATATCTACCTCTATGCGAAGCCGGCCGCCGCATTTCGAAGAAGCTCAGGCGACAATTCAGGAGCCAGGTATTTTGAAAGCCTCGCAGCTTCCTATGAAAACAAACTTCTCAAATACCTCACAGATTATGCTTCAGATCATATTGTTATTGCCCAAGGGATGTTTGATCTTTCACAGTATTATCTCAACAACGGCCAGCCAGACAAAGCGATTCAGTATCTTGAACGTCTGAAAGATGAAAAATTCTCGACAAGCCGCGGTCCAAGAAAAAGGGGAGACCGCTCAGAAGAACATTATGGAAAAATCCACGCTTTCCAGATTTCCTATAACCTCGCCAGGGCCTACCTCGAAATGGGAAACACGGTGCGCGTGCAAAGTATCAAAGAGGAATTTGCCAAATCCAATAACTTGCACTATTACTATTTGATTCGACTTGCAGAGATCCGAAGGCTGGAACAAAGGGGTCGTCGCAACGAAGCAATGCGAGAATATCAGGCCCTTTACGATGATACCAACACAAGCCCCCGTATCAAAGCAACCTGTTTGTTTCAGATAGGAAATGTCTACTTCTCACTACAAATGAGAGAGGAGGCGAAGAAATCGTTCCAGAGGCTCGTTGACGAGTTCCCCAACACACCTCTTGCACAAAACGCGAGGAATATGGTTTCGTTCCTCAGCTCCAGACCATCGACACATCCGACCTCCGTTCCACACCTCAAGAAATAGATGTGGGGTGACCATGAATACAGTTCTGACTCATAGCCTGTTTGGTATTTTTGCTTTCTTCTTGAGCATCAACACCTCCTCTGCAAACTGTTCGAGGGTTGAACAACACTCAGGCCCCGTCGCTTGCGATGAGGGATATGTGCTGGTTCTCGTTCGTACTGAAACAATCATTTCCTACACGGCTGTCTGTAACTATCGTGAACCTGAGTGTCAGGAGGCAAACCCCGATCCTTGTACCCCTTCATGGTGTTGGTATGAGGGATGCGAAGAACTCACAACATATTACTATGAGTGTCATGCGGCTCCACCTCCGGACAACGGCGGTGGCGATCCTCCGCCCAACCGGCCACCGACGATTTGGATATCACAAACGCCGTCTGGTTCCTACTTCACGCTTGGATCTGGTGTCTCCTTCAATGCTAATGTAGAAGATCCTGATGGAGATAACGTTGTGGTAAGTTGGTCAGGAGTCAGTAGTTCGACCGGCAATGGGGCCAGTCTGACCATCTCAGCCCCCGGAGAGTATACAATCTCAGCTACTGCAAGCGACGGAAGGGGAGGAAGCGCAACGGCATGGGTGACGGTTTATGGGTTTCGGGTTGTTATTGTTCAAGTGACGACTCCAAGTCCGGGATATTCTTTTGTTTCGACTGATTATATTTCTCTGCAAGCGCGAGTGGAGGGGGTGCCAGGCTTCGATAGCCAAATCGACTGGGTAGTGAGGGACGGTGGAAACAATAGCGGACCAGGAAGTCCTTCAACAGGTCAAGGTGCATCCTTTGGCTTTGCCCCAAATCCTCCGGATGCACCGGGTGGACGGAATGCACCTCTGAGATACACGATAACCGCACAGATCACCTTGGATGCAAGAACCAGCAGCGATGTATTTACTATTGAGCAGGACAATCTTGATGAGCTGCGGCAGGAGTACATTGATTTGCCGAACCGTGTGCCTCTGCAGCGTTCGTCGTTTGATCAGGAAACGCCTGCATACTCTGGCTTGCGGGGTTCCGCTGCCGAGCCCGGTCGGCATCTCTGGTGGATATTGAGAAACTTGAATGGTTATGCACAAAGCACGGATCATCATTATGCTGGCGCGTTGAATCCAACAAGCGGCTATCGATGTCCGAAGGGCAATGCGGCGTTGTCGGAATCGGGATCCGCTCAAACTTCCAATCATCAGTATGGACAGGCTTTTGATTTTGTTCAAGCGGATAGTTATCAAAACTGGCTTGCTTTCCAAGCTGCCGTAAATGCGGGAGCGGCCAGCGACAGTTATCTTCGTGCATCGAATGGCATCAAATACTTTTTAGATAATCGCAATGGATTCGGCTCACCGACCTGGCCCGCTCCGGGAGGCGTCGCTTACACACAGGGACACGTTGCTTGGTAAGTGTGGAAATAATAAATTTTGCTAAAGGAGAATGAAATGTATTGTCAATCAAGTTTGATAAGGGCGGTTGCGTTCTGTTTGCTTCTGCTTCCAATGAGCGCTCAGGCTCAACAGAGAGAACAACAGCTTCACAACCTTGTAATGCTCTTGCAGAGTCCTGATCCCTTAAAGAGAGAAAAATCCGCTCTGGAGATTGATTGGATTTTGAAGCATTCTCCTGAGCTCAGAACAATCGAAGTAATGCATCCACTAACCAATTTCTGGCTCAGCCAACTTCAGCACCCGGACTGGCGTAAACGGGAACGGGCCGCTGTATATCTAACTAATCTCCAGCCAGAATTCATGAATGACACAGTTAGAATCGCCTTGATATCAGAATTGGAGAAACAATTTGAGAAAATCCGTAAGGGTGATTTTGAACCTTGTCTGGACTGTGATGACGGTGGTGAAGAAGGTTATTATAGTTGGCTCTTCGAGGCAATTGCCAAAATGAGGGATGAACGGGCGCTTCCGTTGTTTTCACGCATTGGGTCTCCGACAGCCTTAGCTTATTATGGTGAACGTGGAATTCGGGTTGTTCTCGACAACCTTAAACGAACCGGCGTTAGGGGTGCCAGTGGTACGATCGTGATTCTGAGTCGAGTAGTGGATAGAGAGCGGGGGGGCTTTGCAGGTTACGTGGCAACCGGTGAAGTGCTTAAAGAAATCAAAGAATCTTTGATAATGGCAGCAAAGGATAGCATTGCCGACGATCTAGTAAGAGTATTTGGCATACGAGGGCTTAAAAACATTGGTGAGGGGGACGTTCTTCCAATACTGGAAGCGATCGCCATGACCGACAAGAATACAAACGTACAGGCAGAGGCAAGAAGTGCGATTCAGGCACTAAAGCGAAAATAGAAAAGCTCAAATCGATCGCTTAGTAAGCAACTTGAACCACCCAGATTCTGAAGAGCGCCAACAAGCAGCCCACAAAATAGATTGAGTGTCAGGAGGCAAACCCCGATCCTTGTACTCCCTCATGGTGTTGGTATGAGGGATGCGAAGAACTCATAACATATTACTATGAGTGTCATGCGGCTCCACCTCCGGACAACGGCGGTGGCGATCCTCCGCCCAACCGGCCACCGACGATTTGGATATCACAAACGCCATCTGGTTCCTACTTCACGCTTGGATCTGGTGTCTCCTTCAATGCTAATGTAGAAGATCCTGATGGAGATAACGTTGTGGTAAGTTGGTCAGGAGTCAGTAGTTCGACCGGCAATGGGGCCAGTCTGACCATCTCAGCCCCCGGAGAGTATACAATCTCAGCTACTGCAAGCGACGGAAGAGGAGGAAGCGCAACGGCATGGGCAACTTTCTATGGCATCGCCGTTAGTGTTGATGTTGCCCCATCGCAAGTTGTTCCTGGTGGGACGGCGACGGTGGCTGCAACCGTTTCCGGATTACCGCCCGGGATAAACCGACCAATCTCTTTTCAAGCTCGCGAGGTTCTGTATTCGGGAGGTCATCAGCACATAGGTCGACCGTTAGGAAATATCACACCCTCAAGCGGCACAATCAACAGCTCCTTCACCGCAACGTACGGTGCAACAACGATCTCGGGCTCTATTGTCATTGAAGCATACACTCCAACTGACGTCGGAGATATTGTGGCGGAGACGGTCATTGATATTCTTGTAGACAACCTGTTCCCGCTCTCCTCTGGAGTCGGATACGCGCTGGTTGGCAGCACAGCAGAACATCCAGCCAATCACTATGGGACAGCCGGTTTTGTGGCTGCGTTGCAGAATGTTGGAACGGATTTTGCAAGTGCTTATCCAAGCATTCAATTACGATACAATGACATGAGCCTCGTCTGGGGTGGGTTGTTTGATTGTGGGTCCTCCTGCAACGGCACCTGGTGGAATACACCACACAGTGAACATAGAAATGGTACCAACATGGACCTAAGTTTTGATTGTCTGGAGAACGGATCACGGCGTCGACTGCGAGAGAGTGAACGAGATCAACTAATGGAGATACTTGCGCAAAACCACGTTTACATAGGATTCACTCATTCTGATCACTGGCACCTCGTGTACTAATCAGGAACTCAAAATGCTAAGGAAGATCATTGTTTTGAATTTACTTATTGCCCTTTTTTCCGTCTGCATGTTTCCACAGCAGAGAAAACAGCTTCAGAAGCCTTCAATAAGAATAGCAGAGAATTTTCCTCAAACCCTGAAGGGCATGTCAAAAGGAGGCAAAGAAATTAACCTGAATCATGCATGATCATGTGACTTACACATGTTGGAAAGAGAGTATTCATTGGTGTTACAAGGTATTTGCCGTTCTGGACAAGATACACACCTCCGGTGAGGGTTTTGTCCAATAGGTTTCCGGGCCTGAAAATGTCGGTTTTTCCTTCAAGGGCAAGAACCTTACGTCATTTTGCAGGGCTCTTTCTCGTTCAACTTCACGCAGGATTCAGGTTAATATGACTCCGCGGATAGAAGTTGAACCGGGTACAGGGAACTTTAAAATCTTATTCCGAAATCCAGATGATACAACAAAGTGGGCATACCAGATTTTCGAACCAGCGACGAAGATAGACATCATCGTTGAAAGTACTGCAAAAATAGACTCAAACCAGTTCGTGTATGAATACACTATCGAGAACTTGAGGACCAGCAGACAGAATGTGGCATCGTTCGCCATAGAACTTGACACCGGTATAGTAAGAACTTGCCACGTCCCTTTAGTTGGAGAATGGCGTTGTTATTTACCAACGAACTCTCGCTCTAGCGTCTTCTTTTCCGGGGCCTTTATGAGCGACCGGTCAGGCAATATCATCAAGTACGTGCTGGCCCCTGGAACACGACTCAGCGGATTCGTCATCAAAAGTGAGGCTCCACCAGGTATCGTTTACTGTAATTCAAGAGGACGGGTCGACCCGCAATTACTGCGGGTAGTAGGAATGGACGGGGAAATGGTGCCTGACGCTATATTTCGTGCCAGACCCAGTCCTAGTGAAGACCGCGTGCGTGGCCGCACAATTGGTCCCGTCCGCGTTCCCGAACATACTAGACCAGAAATGTTTATTGATCGAATAGTTTCTGTTCTCGATACCTGCCTCGAAGAGGGTTGGATCGGAAAACGCACCGTGGCCGACCAGTTTTATTTGCTCTTATATATAATAAAAGCAGAAATCGTAAAAGGAAATGCTGATGGTGCGAAAGGAACCCTGGCACATCTAATCAGCTTGGTCGAAGTCATGTATCAACGGGGAGAGCTTCTTTCAGAGGCATACGCTCTTCTGAAATACAACACCCTTTATCTGACCAATAGGTTGTTACAATGAATTTTTCTCCGAACGGATCGCATTGAACGTCCGACGAAGAAGTAGAATCCAGATCATCGCATTCGATTGACCGCTATAGACCACGTGAAACGTTTTCGACGAACTTCCATGCTTTCCGTTATGACTCCCCTTCTCTTTCTCTTCCTTCCATCTTTTTCCATCCAAGAAATCCAAGATGCCTCACCAAAATTTTGGATGTACGAGGTGGACCGGCTTGAACGCGCTGATTCTCCTGTTTTCAAGGGAGTACTCCTTTCTCATGCTTGGTCATTTCAAGATATCAAGATCAGTGCATACGAAACGGTGCTTCGAAATCCAAAGAAAAAACAGCGAATGTTCGTCGCTCTTGGCGATGGATCGATCGAAAGAGTTCTCTATCGGGAAATCAAAATGATCGAACCGATGGATACCATGATCGTTGGCGAATTAGAAAACAAAGAGGTACCGATCGAACCCGGCTCCCTCATCGGTCTCATCGACTTGAACGATACCCCCACTCTCGTTCCGAAGAAAGGCAAACGGATTATCGTTCCGGATACTCTGGTGGGACTTGCGAAAACGGCGTTGACCCCCCGGATGACGCAAGCGTTCAGGAGAAATGACTATGAATGGAGTTCGCGAGTCCTTGGTAAGAATGAGCGCGGCGTGTTCCGTCTCTTTGTCCAGGCAGATATTCCTGAGAAACTCCGAGGGGAACATAAGATCCAATCAGCCGGATTTTTGATCGATGTCGCAGAGTCGTCGGTAACCCTCATAAAGGATTTTTACTCGGCACAAAAAATATTGTTCACTTCTTTTTTCGATCTCGATGAAGACGGGTTAGCCGACGTCTTTGCGATCAGTGATGAGGGGGAAAGCCTTGCGACACGCACTATAGTCGGATTCTGGAACGGCAGGTTGATTCTGATCGATGTTGTCAACGCCTGCTGAAGAACTCTTGACCTATTTTACACGGTGTCAAAGTGGTTTAACGAGGATCCGTTCCGGTCACCGCCATCTCCTCACACAGCTTCCAACTGAAGAGAAACATGCGAGGGACGTGAAAAGCCCCCTTCCACATGTTTCCCTTCAGTCGGGTGGAAAGTCTCCCGTCGCGGTGAAGATAACCGAACCACTCGCCATGCACGGGATCGGGGAAATGCTCAAAGGCCCATCGATGCACCATCTCGTGCCACCGTGCGTACTTTTCATCCCCCGTCAGTTGGTATGCGAGAAGCGTCGCGACGATCGCTTCATTGTGTGGCCACCAGAATTTCATGTCATGCCAGTACTCCGTACACGGCAGATTGCGCGCATCACGAAAGTACAAAATGCCACCGTACTCCTTGTCCCATCCCCACTCCCACGACCAGTCAAGCATCTTCAATCCTAACTCTCGCAACCGTTGGTCGTTGCCCCGATGCTTTGCCTCCTGCAGGATGAACCACGCGCCTTCGATGGCGTGGCCGGGACAAATGAGTCGGCCATCAAACGTGTCCTGAAATTCCCCCTCCGCGCCGACCGTTTCGAGCACAGCCTTAAACTCCGGCCTTACAAAATCGTGCTCGATCTCGGCAATCGAGCGGTCGATCCACTCCGCTGCTTTGGGATGATTGATCATCTCGCGCAACACCTGGCACGTGACAATCATAATCATCGGAACGGCAAATCCCTTCAAGCGGCGTGTCTCGGGAATGACCTTTGGCTCGAGCAAGCCGGGCGTCGTGATGTGTTGGATCAGTACATCAAACAATCGATACGCCTCCTCCCGCGCCCGACTTTCTTGTGCCGCTTTCGCGTAGGCGGCCAGGGCAATGAGACCGAATGTCTCGGTAAAAATGTAGCGGCTTTTGCGGAGCGGCTTTCCCTCGCGCGTACACCAGAAGAACATCCTGCCGTCCCGATCGAACGCGTGCCGGCGGATGAACTCGATCCCGTGCCGCGCTGCCTCGAGCCACTCAGGACGTTGTTCCACGCCCAGATACAGCGTGGAGAGCAACCACGCAAATCGGCCTTGTATCCAGAACGATTTGTCGGTTGAGATGATGGACCCGTCGCGATCAAGACAGTGTAGATATCCACCACATTCCCGATCGATGGCGTACCGCAACCAGAAAGGAACAACGTCATCTAATAAACCTTTCCGATACAGAATGGAAAGATCACGAAGGCGTTCTGTCGTCAGCATGGAAGATCATAGATTCGGAGTCATCTGTGTCCGCACTCTGTAGAAGCGGTGGAAGTGATACGCACTGCCAATGTGTGCAACTCGAGCATCAAAAAACCTGCACGTCCTGAAGTGTCAATGTGGTCGGGATGACATCCCAACCTCCATCTTGTTCGGGTGCCTATCTTTTCTCGTATGCTGGCTGCTTCGGATAAGGTGAGGGGGTCGTTTGCAGCAGCTTCATGACTTCCTGTACACCGCGTTCCAGCTGCGGATCGATTCCCCGTGCAAGCTGAGCCGGATCGTCCAGCACCTCGATATCGGGATCGACACCATGTCCTTCGGCGAACCATGTTCCATCCGGATGATACATACGGAACGTCGGAACAGTGACCGACCCGCCGTCGATTAATGCGGGGGCTCCCGTGATGCCGATCAGTCCACCCCACGTGCGCGTGCCAACGAGCAGACCGAGCTTCGCTTTACGGAAGTAGTCGGGGAACGCGTCGCCCCCCGATCCACTCCATCCGTTTATCAGCATCACTTTCGGTCCGAAGTGCGCAAAGGGTGGCCACTGCCAGTTCATCCCATCTCTCACAGCCCAAAAGGCGAGCGGCTTACGGTTCAAGAGTTCGATGAAGCGGTCGGGTATTTGTCCCCCGCTGTTGAAGCGCTCGTCGATTATCAATCCTTCTTTTCGGAATTGCGCAGCGAACTGCCTGACAAGCTCGGTCTGGCCATCAATACCGGTGCTGGGGACGTAGACGTAGCCGACGCGTCCATTGGACAGCTCCTCCACTCGTTTTCTGTTTGCCTCGATCCAGGCGAGATGCCGGAGTCGTGTCTCGTCGGCTAGCGTTTTCACCACCACCTTGCGAGCCCCATCGAGTGACGGTTTTGAGTTGATTGCCAATTCCACCGTCTTCTCCGCCAATCCCGCAAACGCGGCCCACGGAGCTTTTCCAACATCGACGGGTTCTCCATTCACGGCAAGAATGTACTCTCCTTCTTTGACATTCAATCCCGGCATCACGAGGGGAGACCGCACTTCCGAATCCCATGGCGCTCCATTGATGATTTTCTTGATACGGTATGCACCATTTGCAACTTCCCAATCGATTCCAAGATAGCCGATGTTGCGGCTTTCTGCTTCCTCGGTGTCGCCGCCGCCGCGATAGGTGTGTGAGGCGTTCAGTTCGGAAATCAACTCCCCGATCACGAAGTTGACGTCCCACCGCGTCACAGCGGCATCGAGGAGCCTCTGATACCGCGATCGCATTTCCTTCCAATCCACCCCATGCATGTTCGGATCATAGAAAAAGTCCCGTTCAAATCGCCAAACGTCGTTGAAGATCTGTTGCCATTCGGCGCGCGGCACAATGGTCATTTCCAATTGATCGGTCGGCATGTTCTTCTCCGTCTTCTGGTTTTCCCCAACTTCAATCACCGCGTAGATTCCCGATTTTTCCACGATGACCTTCTTTCCATCGGCACTGACTTGAAATATGTCCGCATCATCCACAATCGTCTTTTCTTCCCGCTTCTCGAGATCATAAAACATCAACGGCCGCTTCTTATCCGACGATCCGGTGTTGGGCCTGCGATGGAAAATAAGCTTGCCCGGGACGGCATGAATGGCTCCAAAATTACCAGCCGCGGGGGGAAGAATGACCAGGCGCTGCTCAAATCCAGAGAGGGTGATTTTCGTCTCTTTGGGTTTTTCCTTCTCTTCTTTCTTGTCTTTTATGTCTTTCTTCTCTCCCTTCTCCTCACTCTTGACCGACGTCGTATCGTTCTTCGGTGCGAGGGGAGAGACGATTTCTTCTGTCAACGGCACAACAGCAACGTTGGTGGTATTGGGATAGATCCATGTATTGTCGACATCGGAATAGGAGGGAGTGAAGGTGCGTTTGGTGAGGAAATAAAGATACTTCCCGTCCGGATCGAAGCTCGGCTGTGCATCACGGTAGTAGCCGGAGGTTACTTGGGTGCTCTTTCCTTCTTTCGTGTCAAAGAGAAAAATGGCCGTACTTCGATTGACGAGATCGCGCCCGTACGCGAGCCATCGGCTATCCGGCGACCAGCTCACACTGAACGCGTCAAGTCCACCTTGGTAGAAATAGAGCCCCTTGTCTACTTTCATCGTGCGGTTTCTTTCAACCTCATAGATGAAGATTTCCATTGCTTTGTCGATAAACGCAAGCATCTTGCTGTTGGGGGACCAGGCAAGGCGATAACGATAGCCCGGCCCGTAGGAGGTCAGCGTTCGTTCGGAGCCCGGCCTTCCGATTTCCTGTAATGTGAGTTCGTACTCGCCCGACTTGTCGCTCCAATATGCAGCATACTTGCCGTCAGGTGACCATGCGGGATAGCGCTCCGCCACGCCGGATGAGCGCGTGAGATTGTAGACGGGACCGTCCTCTGCAGGAACGGAGAAGATTTCACCGCGTGCTTCGAACAACGCGCGTTTGCCATCGGGAGCAAGTGAGACGTGTTGAATTCGTTTGCTCACATTCTCCGCGCGGGGCAGAAGGGTAATCTCGTCCGTGACAACGTTGACCTTCACCTCGCGGACTCGTTCATCGGCAAGACTCAGCACGTACAATTTTCCCCCCGCCTCAAAGACGATTTCTGATGGACCAAGTGATGGAAAGTGGATGTCGTACTCCGAAAAATTGGTGATTTGTTTTAGTTGCTTCGAAAGGATGTTGTAGGACCAAATGTTCATCCGGAGATCGGGTCCCCGGTCGGAGAGGAAGTAGATTGTTGCGCCGGACCACATGGGGAACTCATCGTTGCCGGGTCCGGAAACAACGGTCTCCGCGGTCTTCTTTTCGAGGTCGAACACAATGATATCGGCCGACCATCCACCGCGATACCGTTTCCATGTTCGGAATGCTTGGGTAAGGGCGTTATAGGCAATCTTCTTGCCGTCGGGAGAGAATGATGCCAGTTCACCATAGGGAATCGGCAATTGCTCCGGCAAGCCGCCGGTGGGAGGGACGAGATAGAACTGATTGTAACGTTGTCGACCGCTATGTTTGGAGGATGCGTAGAGCAATTTTCCATCGGGCGACCAGTCGATGAGCCGATCATTCATGCCGTGGTACGTCACCCGCTGCGGCCTACCTCCGAGCGCGGGCATGACATAGACATCCGTGTTGCCGTCGTAGTTTGCGCTGAAGGCGATGCGGGAGCCATCGGGGGAGAAGCGTGGGAACACTTCCTCTCCTTTGGGAGAGCTGAGTCTGTGTGCCGTACCCCCCTCTTTTGCTACAATCCAAAGGTCGCCTGCGTACGAGAAGACAATGTGTGTTTGTGAGACGTCCGGATGCTGCAGCATGCGGGCGTCGATTTGAGCGAAAACCGGTTCGACGGCAAGCAAACCAAGAACGAAGAATTTAAGGATCAATAAAAAAATTGAGCGGTTCATCGTTTCTTCCCTTTACATACAAGAAAGATTTTAAGTGGGGGGTATTGAGATTTTTTCGTGAGGATAGTACTGCCTTCTCTTCAAGATAGCAACCATTTAATGAAAAGGATCTCTTCTTTATCGAAGATCGCACGTTTTTCTTTGTCACCTCCGGGGTTTCGATACTTTAAAAACAAAAAACCCAACCGAAGTTGGGTTGGATAATAATGAGTTAACCAGTGGGAGGAAAAATCATACTGTTTACGCCGGCCTCGCCATTTGCGTAGTCAATCCGCAACGTCGAAAATCCGGAGCAAGACTATCGCCGTCTTTGGCAATTCGAATGAGATGGTAGTACTTGGATTGAACGGGTTCGGATAGTTCGCGATCGAGAATTCCATGGGTGTGGCCGACTTCGCCATCTTCTGGTCTTCGGAGCGTCGTGGAGGAGCGGGGTTGGCGAAGACGTTTACGTAGTTCGGGTCGGAATAAGACTGATTGATCGAGAACCAGATGGAGCCCATGCCACGTGATTGGAGCCAAAGCTGATAATCACCGGTTCAGAAATATTCAGAGAGGGATCGCTTGTATACGTCCAATGAGCCTTTTCATAACTCTTCTCCTCTATATTTATTGCTGGTTTCGTTGTCGCATCCCGAGTCCTTAGACTTTCTTTCCCCATTTTCATTTGCCATGCAGCAGATACGATACCGCTCCATTGTTACCGACGATGAAAGCCTCCTTGCCGTTTGTCCAGACATCATACAAAGCAACATCTTGGGGAATGAGTCCGTGCGGAAGTTTGAGGTCTTCCCACGATACACCGTCCCAGTGGTAAGCAACAGGACCGTCACGCCATCCAACAGTGAGAATGTTTGTCGGACTATTTCCTTCAATCCCGATCAACGATGCAATTGGACTAAACACCTTCACCCATTTGTTTGCTTCCCAGCGGAAGACCCCAAGGTAACCGCAACTGTAGAAGATGCCGGCTTGAGGAGAATATAATCCGTTCGATCCGAACCGCGGAGACGATGAATAGTTAGTTTCGATTTGGATGTCGATCAGTTGCCAAGTATTCAAACTCTTGCGAAAACACATTATCGAATCGTCCAGCGCGCCGCGCCAGGTATTTCCTACTGCGAAGGCCTGCGTATCATCTCCCTCGATGTCTACCAAGGAAAGTCCTAAATACAATGTATCAACGCTCCATGAGACACCGTTGTATCGAAGAACTCTCCCATCCCTCGATCCAACATACAGGCTTCGTGAGGATGTCCCTCCTATCGATTTCAATCCCCTCACACCCATATGCGAAGGCAGCACTTGCGTCCAGCGTGCTCCATCATAATGAAGCACCGCGGCGCTATCTCCTGTTGGAGCAAAGAGTCGCGACCCTGCAATCCAGATGTCGTTTTCTCCAAAGCCCGTTATCTCCCACAAGTCATTGTAATCTGGTGAAGGGAATGCGGTGACCGGATTCCACTGCCGTCCATCGTACCGAAAGATTGCCCCCTTTTGTCCCCCCAAAATGCTGAACCCGCTTGCGTAAACATTTTGAGCGCTGCTTCCCCAGATCGAATACATCCGAAGATTGTACGCTCCAGGGTATTGCAATTGTGTTGCTGTCCAAGTGTACTCGCGCGGGTTTTTAAACTGCGGCTCCGTTGAAGCTTTACAGCTTACCTGCAGCAAGAACACACCAAGAGTCAGAGAAAAGTAGAATCGCAGCATAGGTTCATTTCTCTAATAATAGCGAGGAAAAGCCGACTTTTTGACAGGATAGAGAAGCTGTGATTCCGAAATCACGCAACGACTCTACGAAAGGAAGGACTTGATCTCTCCAAACTCTGCACGGATTCTTATCGAGAGTTTTGGCTTGTTGAGGAGCTCCAACAAGGTTGGAGGCACCGTCATCGGTTGGCCCAGCGCTTTCTCCACCACCTCCGGAAACTTTCCCGGATGTGCCGTTGCAGCAATGATGAACGGAGCGCGCCTACCGTTCTCTCCCATCCGTCGCGCTGAACGAACGCCAACAGCCGTGTGAGGATCCAGGATTTTCCCCGTTCGCCTGTACGTGACGTGAATCTCTTCGAGCGTCTCTTCATCGGTAATGCTCACCGCCTCCATTTCGCGACGCATGCGTTCCACGTTTCCATCAAAAAGTTTCTGAAGCCGCGCAAGGTTGCTCGGATTTCCTACGTCCATTGCGTTTGAATAGGTCTGAACGGACGCGCGGGGGGTGAAGACGCCGGAGGCGAGGTATTCGGGCACAACGTCATTTTCGTTTGTTGCTGCGATCAGTCCTCCAACCGGAGCCCCCATATACTTTGCATACACCGCAGCTGTCAAGTTTCCAAAATTTCCGCTCGGCACGACGATCAGAGGAGATTCTTGAACCTTGAAGTCGGACCGAAGCTGATACACTCCCCACAAATAGTAGACGATTTGCGGAATCAGGCGCCCGACGTTGATGGAATTGGCTGTGGTGAGATTCCGGGCTGCAACGAGGTCACGGTCCGCGAGCGCTTGCTTGACGAGTCGTTGACAATCGTCGAACGTTCCCTCCACCTCCAAAGCATGAATGTTTCCCCCTAACGTTGCCATCTGCTGCTCCTGGAGCTTTGAGATCTTTCCCGAAGGATACAGAACAACTACATCGATGTTCGGAACTTGAAAAAAACCGTGAGCGACTGCACTCCCCGTATCACCCGAAGTGGCGACGAGGAGGGTAATCCGTCGCTGTTCCTTTTGAAGAAAGTACGAAAGGGTCTGCGCCATAAAGCGCGCCCCAACGTCCTTAAAAGCATGCGTCGGTCCGTGAAAGAGCTCGAGAAGAAAGAGATTGTTCTCTAATTCGGATAGCGGAATCGGAAATGTCCATGCGCGACGGACAAGTGCCGCGCGGTCTGCCTCCCGTATCTCGTCGATAAACGACTCCATGACAGCCTCACCGAAACTATAAAGCGATTGATGAGAGGAGGGATCGAACAGCTGTTGGGGAAGGTGTGGAAGAGAGGCGGGGACGTACAATCCTCCGTCCGGCGCAAGACCATGAAAAAGTGCCTCGCGGAACTGAACCGGTGGACTCTTACCAAGAACCGAATGAAAATTCATACAATATCTTCGAAACGGTTACTTCACGATAAGTCTAAACCGAAAGACTATTTGCCTGACTTGGAGACGATGCGCGCTCCTTCCATGTTCGCGCGAGAGATGTACAAATCGGATTGAATCCCCGCTGCGCGCACGAATGCTCGTTTCATCGCATCGCCGATTCGCCTCGCGCCGCTCCACGACGCAGCAACGGCAAAGACGGAAGGTCCGGAACCCGAGATGGAACACCCATACGCACCGGCAGAGAGAGCAGCCCGCTTCACATCGTCGTAACCCGGAATGAGTCGCGAACGCACTGGCTCGGCCACCTCGTCTTCGACGCACTTGCCCACAAGCGCCGGATCACCCGAGGCAAGACCGATCGTTAACCCACTGATGTTGCCCCATTGGCGGATGGCGGTTTTGAGCGTGATGGCCTTCGGTAAGATGTTGCGTGCCTCTTCCGTGCGGACAATGATGTGCGGGTGCACTACGACCCACACAATCGAGTTTTTCATTGGAATCGAAATCACATCGAGTGGCTCATAGCTTCGAATGAGAACCGCGCCACCGAGCAGCGAAGGGGCAACGTTGTCGGCATGAGGCGCACCGGAGGCCTTTCGCTCCCCCTCGACGGCGAACCGCAGGAGGTCGATTTTCCGGAGCGGTTTGTGGAGCAACGAGTTGACTCCCATAACCGCAGCAACGCTGCTGGCTCCGGAACTCCCGAGCCCTGAACCGACCGGCATCTTCTTGTAAAGAACCATCTTGATACCGAAGGAGGGTTTGTATTCGTTGATCATCAAGGAGGCGACGTGAGCGGCAACGTTCTCCTGACTTGAAGAAGGAACCTCCACCCCGTTAGCACGAACTGAGAAACGAAGTCCCGGTTCACGTTGGCGTTCGACCGCGACGAAATCTCCCGGTCGATCGATTGCTACACCGATCACATCGAACCCGGACCCAAGGTTCGAGATGGATGCTGGGGCATAGACCTTTATGCGGAGAGCGTGCATGGCGCGAAGCAGTTCAGTTTCGTTCGAGTTGTTTCCGTTCAATGAGGGAGATAATGAAGGAGTTTGAGGAGATCCGAGAACACGCCCATCGCCGTAACATCCGCACCGGCGCCGGGCCCTTGCACAACGAGCGGCGTGCGCGCATACCGATGGGTCGTGAACGCAATGATGTTATCGCTCCCTTTCGTTGAAGCAAACGGGTGATTGAGCGGGATCTCCGTTAATCCTGCAAACGCCGCTTGCCCCTGCAACACCCCCACGTATCGAAGTACCGCTCCCTTGAGTCGTGCCCGCTCGAGTCGCTTTCTCACCGTTTCATCGTAGGCAGCATACTTGCGGAAGAAATCGTTCGAAAACGATCCATGACGGAGAGGCGCCGGTACAAGGTTTTCCACGCGAATGTTTTTCATATCCATCTTCAGTCCTAACTTGCGCGCCAGGATCAACAGCTTACGGGCAACATCCTCGCCCGAAAGATCATCGCGGGGATCGGGCTCCGTGTAACCGAGTTGATGTGCCTCCTGCACGAAGCTGCTGAACGATTTCGTCCCGTCGAAATGATTAAAAAGATAACTCAGTGTGCCCGAGAAGATTCCTTCGATCTTCACAATCTGATCGCCGCTCGCGATCAGGTCATTCAACGTGGAGATAACGGGGAGCCCGGCACCGACATTCGCTTCGTAGAGGAAGTATTTTTGCCGGCCCCTCATCAACTCCATCAGCGCAGTGTAGCGCCTCCACGGCAGGACGTTCGCCTTTTTGTTCGGTGTTACGATGTGGAGGTTTGCCTTCACAAAATCAGGATAGGCCTCGACGATATCACCGCTTGCGGTGCAATCGACCAGCGCCGCGTTGGTAAACTCCATGGCCGCAACGCGGCGGGCAAGTTCCTTTGGATGCATGGCATGAGGCGATTGTTCCAGCTGTTCCCGCCAATTTTTGAGGTCGATTCCGTCCTGAACAAGCAGAAATCTCTTGCTATTGGCGATGCCGCACACGCGCACATCGAAGCCGAGCGAACGGAGAAACGATCGCTGCTGGTGTAATTGTCGCAACAGCGCTCCGCCAATGTTGCCGACTCCAACAACAATGACGGCGAGCCGTTTTGCTTTTTCGAAGAACGCTTCGTGGATGACGTTGAGCGCGCGGTTCTTTTGTGCGGCGGCGATCACAAAGGAGATATTCCGTTCCGACGCGCCTTGCGCAATAGCAGAGACGTTGATATTGTTTCGTCCGAGCGCCTGAAACACCCTTCCCGCTACACCGGGCGTTCCTTTCATCCCCTCTCCGACAATAGCAATGATCGTTTGGTCGAGTCGCTCGTCGAGCGACGTCAGTCTGTTTTGGAGCTCATACTGGAACTCCTTGGCGATCGCCTTGCGCGCGGTGGGCACATCCACGACGCGGATGGCGAAGCAGATGGTATGTTCTGACGATGCCTGGGAAATAAGAATAACATTCACTTGGTGTGAAGCGAGAGCGCGGAAGAGTCGCTCGGACGTACCCGGAACGCCCACCATGCTCATGCCGCGCAAGGTGAGGAGTGCGACGTCGTCGACCGAGGTAATGCCCTTCGCGACCCCGTCTCGATTCTGCGTCCGTTCCCATATAAGCGTGCCCGGAGCATCCGGATTGAGCGTGTTTTTAATGCGAATTGGAATGCGCTTGGCGACGGCGGGAGCAATGGTGGCAGAGTGAAGCACTTTGGCGCCGAAGTAGGAAAGCTCCATCGCCTCCTCGTACGACATTTCCGGCAACACGAACGAAGACGGCACAGCCCTGGGATCGGCACTTAAGATGCCGTCGACATCAGTCCAGATTTCAATGAGCGAAACGTCGAGCGCGGCGCCAAAAATGGCAGCGGAATAGTCTGAGCCGTTACGTCCAATCGTGGTGGTACGCCCGTCTTCCGTCGCACCGATGAAGCCGGTGACGACCGGGATGATATTCTTCTTCTTCGCAAAGAGCTTTTTGAAATAGCTGGCAATGCGCCGATTGGTCTGTGGAAAGAGGACGGCCGCGTGGGTAAACTGCTCATCGGTTACGACCAGCTCGCGCGCATCGACGGCAAGAGAAGGATGAGATTGAGCAAGGTGCGCTGCCACGATAAGCGCCGAGAGCCGTTCGCCAAAGCTTGCCGTCACGTCGAGAGCGCGCGGAGGAGAATGTCGAAGAAGATACACGCCGTGAAGCACGTCGTACAGTTCCTTCAACATCTTTTCAACGGCGGTGCGTGTGGCATCGCGTCCGCGGCGCGTCACGAGCGCGGCGACCGCCTGTCGGTGCCGAAGAGCAATTTCATCGTAGAGGTCGAGATACGATTCGTCTCCCTTCTCCGCCCGGCGCGCGCACTCAAGAAGTTGGTTGGTAATTCCTTGAAAAGCCGATACCACCACGACGACACGTTCCTTGCGTGCCGCCCGGAGGACGATATGCTTCACATCTCGTATGCGGTCGGGATTGGAGACCGATGAACCGCCGAATTTCAGAATCTTCATAACACGCTGAGTAATAAAGTGACACGATGCGAGCGATTGTTTCTTTGCGCCCCATCGCACTGGTCTGACCCTATCGCCTTGGGCGTTGAGTCGCTTGTTGTTCCAACGACCTTCGTTCCGGATCGGGACGATACTTCATGACGAACACTTCTTCGAGTTTAACGAAATCGACGCCCGGCGTGATGAAGACTTTCTTAAAGAGCGAGCCGGTTTGCTCTTGTACATCGTTCACCACACCGATCCGGATGTTGGGGGGATAGGTACTACTGTATTCCGAGGTGATCACAACATCACCCGGACGGACGTCGAGTGTTTTGGTAATGTTCGTCAGCAGCAGCGACCGCCCGTCCCATGCGATGATGCCGTCGACACGACTCCGTTGCACTTTTGCGCTGGCGCGAAAGTCTGTATTCAACAGAACGCGCACGATACTATACTGCTCGCTCGCATGAGAGACTATTCCAACCAAGCCACCATCCCCTACCACCGGCATGCCGGCTAAAACGCTGTCGCGTGTTCCGACGTTTAACGTTATCGTATTTCGCAACAATGTGATGTTCTTTCCGATGACCTTCGCGGCAACGAGGGCATGTGGTGAGAATTCCTTCAGACCAAGTAGCTGGCGAAGGCGGATATTTTCGAGCCGGGCTTCGCGTAATTGACTCACCTCGTCTGCAAGCTCGATGTTGTTGCGCCGGAGCTCATCGTTTTCTCCCCGCAAACCGATGTAGCGCGGAAAGATCGCAAGCCGCTCCTGCACCACGCCGAAGACGACGGCAGTGATGCCGCGAATGCGCTTCATCTGGGGGTTGTCGTTCAGCGCCAGAAGAGTCAAAGATACCAGCAGGAGTACCGAGAGAACGACATATTCCCGAAACAAAATGAGAAGGTTATAGAGTCGTTGTAGCATACGGTTGATGACTAGAACAACATAAACCGGAAGACGGCCTGAAGAAAGTAAGAAGTATTTCGGACAGATGAAGGGTGGAGAAGGAGGGATGCGGGAGAGGAGGAGAGATTAGGTCATTTGTGTGGATATTCGGTGTTGAGGTTAATGATCCTGTTGCTTACTCCTGCGCATCTCGTTCTCGTTCACCTCTCAATACCGCTTACTCTTGATCAGGACCTTCGAAAAGTGTTTGAGATCTTCAAGAACCTTTCCTGTGCCGCGAACGACCGCCGTGAGCGGGTCTTCGGCGACATGCACGGGAAGACTCGTTTCCAGCCGGAGCCGTTCGTCAAGCCCTTTGAGGAGCGCACCGCCCCCGGTAAGCATAATGCCCCGGTCGAGGATATCCGCCGAGAGTTCAGGCGGCGTTCGCTCTAACGTGATCTTCACGGCTTCGACGATTTGTGAGATCGGCTCATTAAGGGCTTCGCGAATTTCGACGGAACTTACTTCCGTCGTTTTCGGTACGCCGTTGACGAGATCGCGACCCTTCACCTGAATCGTAATCTCTTCTTTCAACGGCATCGCTGAACCGACCTCGCATTTGATCGCCTCCGCCGTACGCTCGCCGATGAGGATGTTGTGATTTCGTTTGAAGAACTGGATGATCGAGTTGTTCATCTCATCGCCTGCGACGCGAATCGATTCTTCGTTCACGATGCCGGAAAGCGCGATGACGGCGATCTCGGTCGTTCCTCCTCCGATATCAACCACCATATTACCGACAGGAGCATCGACATCCAGGCCGATGCCGATAGCGGAGGCCATGGGTTCGGCGAGCAGATGGACTTCTTTTGCTCCTGCGTGTTCGGCGGAGTCGCGCACGGCGCGTTTTTCGACTTCTGTGATGCCGGAGGGGACCGAGACAACGATGCGTCGCGCCGGCACCCAACCTACGCTGATCTTTTTAATGAACTCGCGCAACATTCCTTCCGCGATTTCAAAATCGGCAATCACTCCGTCCTTCATCGGTCGGATCGTGCGTATATCGCGATGTGTGCGGCCGAGCATCTCGCGCGCCTCATGGCCGATCGCGATAATCTTTTTCGTGTTGCGATCGAACGCGACGATGGAAGGTTCGTTCAACACGATCCCTTTGCCTTTCATCCAGATCACGGTATTGGCCGTTCCGAGATCGACGGCAATGTCAGAAGAGAAGAGCGAGAAGAGGCTCATACGTTGGTGGTGAAAGTGAAAAGGGAAGTCTTAATGTCGAAAATGCCGCACGCCGGTGAAAACCATTGCCACGTTATGCTCATTCGCTGCTTTGATTACTTCCTCGTCGCGTACAGAACCACCGGGCTGGATGACCGCCGTTGCTCCCGCCTTGATCGCTTCGATCAGTCCGTCTGCGAACGGGAAGAACGCGTCCGAGGCTACGGCACATCCCTTTAAGTCTAGCCCCGCTTCAGCCGCTTTCATCGCGGCGAGACGTGAGGAATCGACGCGCGACATCTGTCCCGCCCCAATCCCCAACGTGCAGTCGCGTCGGGCGTAAACGATGGCGTTCGACTTTACGTGTTTGGCGACGCGCCAGGCAAACAGCATGGCGTCCAGTTCGTCATCCGTCGGCTTTCGTTGTGTGACTATACGCAAGTCGGACCTCTTCACGCGGTACTGGTCCTGCTCCTGCACGAGCAAGCCCCCCACCACGCCGCGCAGGTCGTATTCTCTGGCCGACCGCACATCGATCATCTGTTGGATCAGGCGGCGATCCTTCTTGCGGGAGAGGAATTCCAACACCCCTACTGCAAAGCCCGGAGCAACAATGACCTCCGTGAAAATGTCGTTCATCGCTTCAGCGGTGGCGAGGTCAAGAAGCCGATTCACCACAACGATACCGCCGAAAGCCGATTTCGGGTCGGTTGCGAGAGCTTTTTTGTATGCTTCAATCAGATTCTCCGCCGATCCAACACCGCAGGGATTGTTGTGCTTGACGATCACTGCTGTCGGCTTCTCAAACTCGGAGGCGAGGAGCGCCGCGGCGTTCACATCGAGGATGTTATTGTACGAAAGTTCCTTTCCGTGCAACTTTCTGAAAAAGGAGTTGAACTTGCCGTACAGCGCCCCTGCCTGATGCGGATTCTCGCCGTAGCGAAGCACGTCCGATCGCGTCATCGAAAGTGTAACAACCTCGGGCAGTCCCGAGGAGGAATTGACGGTCCCCAGGTACGTTGCGACGACCGCATCGTACGATGCAGTGTACTGAAATGCCTCACGTGCGAGAGCGAATCGAGTCTGGGGAGTGACGGCGCCTTTGTTCGCGCGTAGCTCGTCCAGAATCGCGCTATACCGTTCAGGATGCACTACGACGGCTGTGTGCAGATAGTTTTTCGCCGCCGCGCGAATCATTGCAGGTCCGCCCACATCAATTTGCTCGATCGCCTGATCGAGTGTTACATCGGATTGGCTGACCGTTTGTTCAAACGTATACAAATTGACCACCACGAGGTCGATGGGTTCGATGCTGAGCTCCTGCAACTGTTTCATATGAAGAGGGTTGTCGCCCACGGCAAGAAGAGCGGCGTGAATGGCCGGATGGAGTGTCTTGACGCGCCCGTCGAGGATTTCCGGAAATCCTGTCAGGTCAGCAACCGAACGTGCCGTAACGCCTGCCTCCTTGAGCGTCTGCAACGTGCCGCCGGTTGAAATGATCTCGATGCCGAATTCTTGTAAGCCCTTCGCCAGCTCTCCAATGCCTCGCGTATCCGAAACACTGATTAATGCACGGCGAATCTTGAGCAATGCACCCTCCTTCGTATGCGTATGCACTTTATGGTGAAATGTCGGAACCTTCAGCTGTGTGAGTGTATCCACGCAATCCTTTCATTGATGGTAACACGTCCTTCGGCAAATGCTTTGAGTGCCTCGGGATACATCTCGTGCTCAATTTTCAAAACCTTCGCCGCGAGCGTGTCGGGTGTATCGTACTGCTCGACTTCGACGGTTCTCTGCAGTACGATCGGGCCGCGATCGTACTCTTCATCGACAATATGCACGGTGGCGCCGCTGACTTTCACTCCCGCTGCCAACACCGCTTCGTGCACACGGTGTCCGTACATCCCCGCTCCTCCAAACGAGGGGAGGAGCGCCGGATGAATGTTCAAGATACGGTTCCGGTACGAGTGCACGATCGCTGCCGGCACCTTTTTCAAATAGCCCGCCATCGCGATCAGTTGAACGTGATGGCGATGTAAGAGATCGCGCATTGCTTCGATGTACGCCGCTTCGTTGGGAAACTGTTTCGCGCTGAGGTGGACGGCAGGGATGTTGTGCAGGCGCGCAATCTCAAACGCGCCAGCATCTGCGTTGTTGCTCAAACAGAGGGTGACGGTTGCGGGAAGAGTACCCTGATGGATTGCGTTGAGAATTGCCTGAAAGTTTGATCCGCGTCCGGACGCAAAGACAGCAATGTTCATTCACATAATCGCGCGACGATGTGCAAAAAACGCAGACAAAAGTAAGCAGAAGTTGAAGGATTGTCAACCAATAGGGAGGCGTTTTCGGAAGAATTCCTTCAAGAAGTTCATCTAACAGCCGACTCCATAAGCTCCAATCCACCTTTTTTGGAATCCACCCGCGCACGAACTCCAAAAGGAATCGTCAATTTTTTGGGAATGTGACCGTATTGCAGATTGGCAAGCACCGGACAATGCACGCGGGTGACAAACTCGGCAAGCACCTGCTCGATGGTAAGATGAGGTTTAGAGGCGTCGGCCGGAACGCAGTCCGTAAACCTGCCAAGCAGCAGCGCGGCAATTTTGTTCAACGAGGAACTATTTGATAACTGCGCCAGCATCCGGTCAACCCGATGTGGTGCTTCATCTACTTCCTCGAGAACGAGAATGGCTTGTCGCAACTCCGGCACGTAGGACGTTCCGAACAAGGAGATAAGAAGCGACAGATTGCCCCCCACCAATCGTCCTTCCGCTTTTCCGGGATGATGAGCTCGGAGCGGCTCATCCGCCGGATTGTCGAGTCGTCCGATGCGCTTGGTAGACGTGACGATCCGCCAAAAATGCTCTTCAGTGTATGGATCAATCGAGTTCCACATTTCCACCGCGACCATAGGACCCGAGAAGGTCACGAGTCCAACCTTTCGAAGTACAGCCATTTGCAGCGCAGTGATATCGCTGTAGCCGACGATGATCTTTGGATGACGTCGAAGTGCTTTGTAATTGACCATTCCAAGGAGACGCGGCGTGCCGTATCCACCGCGTAATGCGAAAATCGCCTTCACTTTGGAATCGAGGATCATCTCATTCAGATCCTGTGCGCGTTGGTCGTCGGTTCCGGCCAGATATCCATGTTGAGCCATCACATGCTTCCCCACCCGAACGCGGTAACCGAGGCTTTCCAAATACTGAACTCCCTTTTCGATCTTCTCGTGAGAAGAGGGGGCGCTTGCCGGCGAGATGAGTGCGATGAGATCGCCCTTGCGCAATCGTGGAGGTTTGATGACGGCCATTGACGTGGAAGAGGATAATAATCAGGGAGAAGAAAAAGGCGCGTGTCAAAATATCATTTATTCAGATGAAATCAAGTCGTGATCACCACCTTGATTCCGGCATAGAGGCGTGTTCTGCCGTAGGTTCGCAGAACTACATCCGTTCGAAATGGACACACTCTTTTTCATCGCAGAGGTGAACGTCAATACCCGCAATGCGAGAATCCTCTTGCCACTTTTCTTTTCGGAAAAGAAAAGTGGCACAAAAGAAAACGTGTCGAAATCAAACGCACGCGATGGCTGTTCCTCCACACCACCGACAATTCTTGGCGCATCTGCGGAAGGAGGTCATAGACGTGACACGGGAGTGCGCCAAGAATTGAACGCACGCCATCGCTTTTCAGCCCGCGTGCCGTGATTTCGACATCCTCCCGCTTGCTCCACCTAAGTTCTCACGACTCTCTAAAATCGGATTTGAGGTACCACACCCTTCCGATAGCTTGACTTTGTTGCGACATGTGAATATCCTTTGCACGCTCACTTGCCCAGCAACCTTCTCTTTCCTGGTGCGTTGTCGTGCAGCACGACATCAAATCGACCGTGTTTCTCATCTTATTCCCGTACCGATTCAACCTCGTTGAAAGGAGGCCCCCTGTGAATCGCTCCCTCTTTCTGATAGTCTGTTTCATTGCAGCGGTGATGCTTTTCCCCGCAACCGTCATTGCGCAGCTCGATACCTCCCTCTTCACCGGCATGAAAGCACGAAGCATCGGCCCGGCCGGCATGAGCGGCCGCATCGGCGATCTCGACGTTGTTCTGTCAAATCCGAGCATCATCTATGTTGGTGCAGCAACAGGGGGATTGTGGAAATCCACGAACGGCGGTACAACGTGGCGACCGATGATGGATGAGCAACCCGTAGCGGCCGTCGGCGCGGTAGCCGTTTTTGAACCCAATCCATCGGTTGTGTGGGTGGGGACGGGGGAAGGAAATCCCCGCAATAGCGCGAGCATCGGCAATGGTGTGTATAAAAGTCTCGATGCAGGTGAGACATGGATGCATCTTGGACTTGAGAAAACGGAACGCATCCATCGGATCGTCCTTGATCCAAGGAGCGAAAACGTTGCATATGTGGGTGCCATGGGAAGTATGTGGGGTGAGAATCCCGACCGGGGTGTCTATAAAACAACCGACGGAGGTAAGTCATGGCGGAAAGTATTGTATGTAAATGAAAAGGTCGGTTGCGCCGATCTTGTGATGGATCCCGCCAATCCCAACAAACTCTTTGCGGCCATGTGGGAATATCGACGCTGGCCATGGTTTTTCAAATCGGGAGGACCCGGCAGCGGCCTCTACGTCAGCTACGATGCCGGCGAGACGTGGAAACGCATCACGGAGAAAGAGGGCCTGCCAAAAGGAGAGTTGGGACGCATTGGCGTTGCAGTTGCTACCAATAATCCGTCGGTTGTTTACGCTCTTGTGGAGGCGACGAAGAATGCGCTCCTTCGCTCGGAGGACGGCGGTACCTCATGGCGAGTGGTGAACGAATCGTCCAACATCAACCCTCGACCGTTCTACTATTGCGATATCCGAGTCGATCCCACAAACGAGAATCGCATTTATAGTCTTCATACCAGCCTCACTGTCAGTCAGGATGGCGGGAGAACATTCACGAATCTGACAACGGGGAATCGCGTTCACCCCGACCACCACGCTCTCTGGGTTGATCCCCGCGATGGAATGATGCTTATCGACGGGAACGATGGAGGCATTGCCATCAGCCAAGATCGCGGTCGCACGTGGCGATTTGTGGAGAACTTGCCGCTCGCGCAGTACTATCATATCAATGTCGATATGGAGACTCCGTACAATGTTTTCGGCGGCATGCAAGATAACGGGTCGTGGCGAGGACCGAACTCGGTCTGGGAAAACGGTGGCATTCGCAACTGGCACTTCAACGAGGTTGCGTTCGGGGATGGTTTTGCTACGCTCGTCGATGCCTCCGATCCGAATTACGGCTACGCCATGTCGCAAGGCGGATTTCTGGTACGGTTCAACTGGAAGACCGGAGAGCGGAAAGACATCCGTCCCGCGCACCCGGATGGAGTGGAACTTCGTTTCAACTGGAACGCGGGCATTGCACAGGATCCGTTTGATCCGAAAACGATCTACTATGGGAGTCAGTTTGTTCATAAGAGCACTTCGCGCGGTGACGCCTGGACAATTATCAGTCCGGACCTTACCACCAACGATACAACAAAGCAAAAGCAGCTTGAGAGCGGTGGATTGACAAGAGACGTAACGGCGGCGGAAAACTACACAACCATCTTGACAATCGCCCCAAGCCCCGTTCAACGCGGAGTCATCTGGGTCGGAACAGATGATGGTCATGTGCAGGTGACACAGGACGGAGGAACGACCTGGACGAATGTGGTCGATCGTGTTCCCGACGTTCCGAAGAACACATGGGTGCCGCATATCGAGGTTTCAAAGTTCGAAGCAGGGACTGCGTATGTTGTATTTGACGATCATCGTCGCGGTAACTTCAAGACGTATCTGTTCAAAACGACCGACTATGGGAAATCGTGGGCGAGCCTCACCAAGAATGATCCGACGAAAGGATCGAAACACAAACAAGAACAGTGGGGATATGCACTGGTGATTGAGCAGGATCCGGTGAAGAAAGAGTTGCTCTATCTCGGGACGGAGTTTGGATTGTGGATCAGTTTCGATGACGGCAGGAACTGGATGAAATGGACTCATGGATTCCCAACGGTCTCTGCCATGGCAATGCTTGTGCATCCACGTGAACACGATCTCGTCATCGGCACACACGGAAGGGCGGCATATATTTTGGATGACATACGACCTCTTCGGTCGGTGAGCAAGGAGATATTCGAAAAGCCGTTGCATCTGTTCGAAATTCCTCCCGCTCAGCAATATCAAGTCCGACAGATGGATGGATACCATTTTCCCGGCGATGCGATGTTCCGAGGTGAGAACCGGCCGTACGGGGCTTTGATAACCTACACCGTCAATCTCAGCAAAGCGCCGCCGACGGAAAAAAAGGAAGAGGAGGAACAAGAGATTGAAAGTCAACGACAGCAAGGTCGTCGGGGAAGTCGTGACTCGATAACAGTGAAGATTGAAATACTCGATGCGAATGCTCAGGTGATTCGGCGATTTGATGGTTCGGCGAGAGCCGGGATCAATCGGGCTGTGTGGAATTTGCGGAGGGATGGATTCCGCCAGCCGCGGATCGGACCGCCGCCTGAATTCGATTTCACACCGCAGGGGCCGGAGGTTCTTCCCGGTACCTACACCGTGAAAGTGCGGTTTGGCAAGGAAGAAGCGACCGGTACCGTGGAGGTCAGAGCGGATCCGCGATCCACCGTGCCGATCACGGATCGTCAAAGAAAGCTTGATGCAATTATGGCGGTGGGACAAAAACTGGAAGTGGCGGCGGAGGCGGTCGAGCGTCTTCAGAGGACAAAGCAGACGATCGATCTGGTGGCGCAACAACTCAGGAGCCGGCGCGATTCGGTCTCGGCGAACCTCAGGAAGATGGGAGAAGAACTAAAGAAGCTCATTACCGCGATAAGCGATCTGTTTGCAGAGGAACCGGGTCGGGTGCAGGGCTTGACACGCAACCCAAACACGGTCGCAGCGAAACTTGGCTACGTTGCGCGCTCTTTGGGTTCGTCGTGGGACGCGCCGACGGAGACGCAAGCGATTTATACCCGTCAGGCGGAAGAAGTGTTGAAGTCTGCACTCGACAAGTACAACAATCTCTTTACTTCGAAAGTCGAGCCGTACAAGAAAGCCATTGAAGAAGCGAAGCTTTCGTTCTTTCCAGAGCGTCAGCAGCTCGATTTCAACTGGCAACCGCGGCGACGAGAGTAACACTGCATCCTGCAGTTTACGTGAGCGCACAATCCGATCTCTCAAGCTCGTTGGGCGAGAGGGATCGGATTTTTTTCTCCGTTTCCCTCACCCGTACATCCGATCGCCTCCGAGCCTCCTTCCGACTCATCCTTCAGAAACGAGTCCAAATCGCTGACCTTGAGCCGTAGCTATCGGGCCAATTTGCCGAAAACTTCTCGCTAAGACAGAATAGGCACGCTCATCCTGACCAATCGTGGTTCCGCCACCGATTGCATGGTGTTTATCCCAAAGCGGTTGCTTTACAAAGCCGCAACGCTAAGAAAGCGGCGAAAATGTGCTCCGCTTCGTGGCAAGCATATCAACGGCTCGGTAAATTCTACCTCCATTGAGAAGAATAGATGAGGCGACTGAACAATTTAAGAAGTATATTGAGATGGTACTACAACGCGCAGAAGCGCACGAGCTGATAGGCCGGGCCTACGTCCGGAAGCGCATGTATGACGAAGCCATCACTGCCTATCGAACCGCGATAAAGGAAGACCCATTTCCCGTCTCGCTTCACATCCGTGTTGACCGGTTGTTTGAATTCAGGAGATCACACAGAGAGACACAGAGGAGAATGTACTCTCTGTGGAACTCCGTGCCACATCGGTGTCACTCTGTGAAACATACAATCTCCAGAGAAGCAGTCAGCTAGAGTAAAAGAGAATCTCCTTCCGCACGGGTATCTTCTCGAAAATGAGAAGGAACCGGCATGAGGGGAGGAGACGTTAGAGAGATGTATGAGTTCGAAACAGAATCGGAAGGATAAGCCTTATGCAAAAACGATTTTCGGTATGGACGGTGGGAGCGATGATGCTCGCCGGCATGCTCATCGGCTTTCAGGGGAAGGACCTGATCTCGGCCGACAACATCTATGAGCAACTCAATAAATTCAAAGATGTCCTGGTGCTCGCGGAGAAATATTATGTTGATGAAGTCGACACGAAGAAATTGACCGAAGGAGCGATTGACGGATTGATTGAAAAACTCGATCCTCATTCGGTCTACTTCGGACCGCAGGCGTTCCAGCGCGAGGCGGAGCGGGTGCAGGGGAATTACGAGGGTGTCGGTTTGCAGATCCGATCATTGAACGACACCATCATCGTTGTGGAACCAATGGGAGGAAGTCCCGCTGCTCGTCTCGGCATCATGTCGAACGACCGTATTGTGAAAATTGGTGATTCCAGTGCTGTCGGGTTGAGCACCGATCAGGCGGCTTCGAGACTGCGAGGTCCAAAAGGGACAAAGGTGCGGGTTGGCATCGCGCGGCCGGGGGTGAAAGAACTTCTGACCTACGAAATTGTCCGCGATCGCATTTCGATCGTCAGCGTCGACGTTGCACTCATGATCAACGACCATGTCGGCTATATCAGCGTCAACCGGTTCGATCTGAAGACGGCCGCGGAAGTGGAGCAGGCGCTTCAGAAACTGAGTGCACAGGGGATGAAGCGCGTTATTCTCGACTTACGAAACAATCCGGGCGGTGTTATGGATCAAGCCACGCGCGTTGCCGATCTTTTCCTGGATGGCGGCACGAAGGATAAACCGCGACAGATCGTCTTCACAAAGGCCCGACGACCTGAGCTTGAAGAAGCAGACACCGCAAGGAGCGGCGATCCCTTCGAGCGCGTACCGGTCGTTGTGCTCGTGAACAACGCATCGGCAAGCGCCAGCGAGATCGTTGCCGGCGCCATTCAAGACTGGGATCGCGGCCTCATCGTGGGAGAGACTACGTTCGGCAAAGGTTTGGTGCAACGTCAATGGACGTTTAACGACGGCTCTGCCTTCCGCATGACCATTGCACGCTATTATACGCCGAGCGGTAGGCTTATCCAGCGTGCGTACGAAGGAAAGGACAAATCCTCCTATCAACGCGAGGCGTTCGAGCGCAACGAAGAGGAAGGTGAGAACATTCATCACAACAACGAAGCGAGGCGTGACAGCGCCCGGCCAGTTTTCAAGACGAATGCGGGACGTGTCGTGTACGGAGGAGGGGGCATTACGCCGGATTATATCGTCAAACCGGCAACGCTGACGGAGAACACGCTCAATCTGCTCCGAAGAGATCTGTTTTACGAGTTCGTAACGGCTTATCTGGATCGGGAAGGACGCGAGCTTCGGACGCGTTACGGTTCGGATATGAAGAGCTTTATTAAAGAGTACACCATCTCACCAGACATGCTCAACGCATTCAAGACGTTTGTAGCGGAGAAGAAGGTGGCGAACAATGAGCAGGATTTTGAGAAAGATACGTCGTTTCTCACCAGCCGTTTGAAGGCATACGTCGCTCGCGCATTTTGGGGAAACGACGGGTGGTATCCGGTGATGCTGGAAGTCGATACGCAATTCCAGAAAGCAATCAGCCTCTTGCCCGAAGCGGCACGCATAGCGAAATTGAACTGACGGATGCATGTTACGTTCCTCAACGATGGGGAGGTGATGAAGATGTCGCCTCCCCATTCTTCTTGCGCTTGGTGGAGGCGACGTCCTGTTGGCGAGTCCACGATCCTTCCGACCGTTTTCTCTGTCTACACCTCTGTTCGGAAAGTCAGAAGAGCGATTCGTACTGCATCTTCCAATCGAAGGAGTAACCGAGAGTGATGCCGGCGACGAGAGCGGTCGCGATGGGGGGAGGTTGTCCCGGCTCCGGGCTTTGTTGTCCCTGGAAGAGAAAAAAATAAATTGAAGGAGCAAGTGTAAACCGACCGAGGGGTATGGCAACGTCGCCTCTCAAGCGAACGAGCAATCGCCGGGTATCGCCGCTCGATTTTTTCTGTTTAATGTAGTATGTGCCGTCGAACTCACTCCTAAAAAGCGCAGCGCCGAGCGAGAGTTGATAGGAAGTTTGTAGATTGATCCCGTTCTCGTCCGGCCGAGGCCGTTGGGATTGGTCAAAGGTCTGCGTGAGACTAATCCGTGATCGACTAAAGCCGGCAACTTCTGAGAATCCCACCCCTACACCAATCGTGACGTCCCTCTGGCGCGGGTTCCGGATGGTGATCGTCTGAGCGCCGACGGTTTGTTTGCTTTCCGTCGGTGTGATCTCAGTGTCGTACCGCACGCTGGCGGACGGATACAACGAGATTGCGTTCGTTGTTTTGGATGAGCGGAGATTGAGAACGGTTTCAAAGAAGAGATCGTCCGAGATTTCCTGCAATGGTTGGCTGCTGATCTGTGATCGTCCAAAGATGGCATAGAGGCGATTGTCCCAAATCAGAAGGGATGATTCTTGTCGGAGGCGCACATCGGCTTCATAGGTGATCCTCTCGAAATCTGTGCCGCGCAGCTCGGTCAGCCCGATGCTGCGGTAAGAGGAGTTGGCCCGATACTGACCGGCGGAATAGTTGAATTGCAGTCGCGACAGGGTGAACCGCCAGAAACTTCTCGTTCTGTAGGAGCTGTCGACCACGGCGATGGGCAGACGAGCAGCCGCGCGCGTTTCGTCGCGGCGTCGCTTCAGGAAGCGAATCAGAAAATCCCGAACAATCACCGGCTGACCATTCTCTGCCCCTCGCAGTAGATCGTTCGAATCGAAACGGGAAACGAGGTTCCGCCCTTCGCGAAACGTTTGAAAACCATCGCCGCCTCCCGCGAGAAAATTTGTTGTCGCCACGTGATACAATTCAGGTGGGCTGCGCTGAAGCAAAGGGTTGTTGTGGATGAACCAGTCGCTCATGCCGATGCTCGTGATTTGCAGGTTGTGGAGGAAGTTCGTCCTTCCTCCCCGCTTGTTTGCAGCGCTCTGTCGTTGTAGGGCACTCAATTGCTGGCCGGTGAGACGTAGGGTCACCAATTCGTTGTCGGTCCAGAGCATCTGTTCCAGCGTGCGAACGGTGAGCTTGCGGTATCGCGTATCCGATTCATCGATGGGGAATTCAAGTCCTTCGAAGCGAAAGAAGGTGTTGTTGAGAAGCGCAATCTCCGTGCGAGTATGATGCAGCATAACGTTGAGAACGAGCTGAATGAGATCGTGCGCGGAGAACCACTCTTCAACAAGAAGAAGCGGCTCGTCCGGTTCCACGCCGTACGTTGCGCGGCTGTACTCATCGTATTGTTGCTCACTCCCGATGGCGAGGCGAGTTGCGAACTCCACGTCGCTCATCACTGTGGCGTTGACGGAGTGATGACCGCGTAAAACGGTCTCCACCTTTCCCGTTGATTCATGAAAGAGCAGGTCTAGTTGAACCACCGCCGATCCATAGCGGATGGGACTAACGATCGTTGTGGAGCCGGACTGATCCGGCTCTTCTTTACGTACAAGGGGAGCGTTTGAGCTTTGCTCGGCACGGGCAATCACAACGTCGATCCCCGGTACAGCCATAGCGAGCCGGTAACAATCATCCAAACGCAGATGAGTAAGGGCAATGACAACATCAGCTTGCTGTCGAAGTTGCGCGACGAGCGTCTGGGCTGCAGTGATGGGGTCGGTGACTGTGAGATTATCGAAGTGCTGGCGCAGAATCAGCTGCTCGATGGCCGGGTCGGTCAAACCGAGGATGGCAACACGCACTCCGCCGGCTTTTTGTACTACAATAGATGGAGTGAGAAATGGTTCTGATGAACCTTTCATAAACAGGTTTGCGGCGAGGAGTGGAATGCCTGCTGGATTTGTGCTGTATGACTTCAGCACCTGTTTACCATAATCGAATTCGTGATTCCCTACAACGAGAGCGTCGTATCGCAACTCGCGTAATGCAGAGAGCATGGAGAAGCCGCGGTCGCCTTTGAGCAAGTAATAATATCCGAGTGCGTTGCCGGCATCCAGCAGGAGTAAGTATTCGGCACCAACTTCCCGTCGAACCTGCTCGATAATGGTCTTACGTCGAACTATCCCCCCCGCAAGCTCCTGTCCCACCGGAGTAATATCAAAATATCCGTACGTGTTACCCGTCAACAGAAGGGAGAGGCGTTTCGTGGAAGTGGATTGAGCGAATGAAGTCACGCTGCAAAGAGTGACTAACAGAACTCCAAAGAACCACTTCTGGCGAATATGGCGGTGAATGGGTTTCATCGTTGGATCATCACGAACTGGGACAAAAATTACGTCATTTTTTGATTCAGATGCATCGATCGACTCAAGACGACTTCTCTCGATCTTCTTGAGTTGCAATGAATGATACAACGAGGGAGTGCTGTGGAGGAGCTTTTGTTCTTGACATTACCTCGAAAAACTTTTATACTCACAGCAGTGAAACTGAGTTTTGCTAATGAAAGAGACCGATTCTTCAGTCGCACCCGCACCTCGGTGCAACGTCTCGCCTTTCCGATTCACCTCGATACACAGTTACGTCGGTACAAGCGACCTATCCCTGAGCCTTACGTAGCGGTCTGATGCAGGAACTGTTTCGTCAAAGCTGGTTTGTGTTGCACGAAAGCTAAGAACGGCCACAGCCAATTGCCGTCGGAACCATTCGCCTGAACATCTACACCAGGTTCGATTTCATACAACAACCACTCCCCCATCAATCGAAGGGAGGTGCCGAGGAATCATCACTGCTACGATCTCCCTATAGGCTTTCGAGAGACGATTCCCGTTCTCTGCACGGGGAGGCGTCTCCACACGAATCGCCAATCCTGCACAGCGCATAATCCACCCACATTACCATCTATCCAAGGAGTACCATCATGAGATATTCTTGGTGCGGCGTTCTTCTCACCCTGTCTCTGGTGATGCTCTCCACCGCGCTGGTGTTTGCGCAGAGTGGAAAGATCACAGGAACAGTGAAAGACGCGTCCAGCGGCGAGGCGGTTGTCGGCGCCAACGTTGTTCTCGAAGGGACGACACTCGGCAGCGCTGCAGACGTCAACGGTGTTTACTTCATCTTGAATGTTCCCCCCGGATTGTACAACGTCGTTGCCTCCGCCGTAGGATATGCCCGACAAGTGGTACGGAACGTCCGTGTCGGTTCGGATCAGATCATCCAACTTGATTTTAGTCTTCGCAGCGAAGCGATCGGTCTCCAGGAAGTAATTGTGGAAGCCCAACAGCGCGTGATCGATCCGAGCCAAACGTCGGCCAAATCTCGCGTCACAGCGGACGAATTCCGAGCCTTGCCACTGCGGGAGGTATATGATCTTGTTGCCACCTCCCCGAGCGTTTACAAAGGTTTCGTACGCGGCGGCAAGCAGTTCGAGACGAAAACCTTGATTGACGGGGTCGACATCACCGATCAATTCTATGCCTCGGCGGCAGATAATGGTCCTGGCGCCAATACTCCTTATCTCGTCTACAATGCGATCATCCGACACAGCCAGGCACAAAAATCGGCCCTCATGGATCTCAATGCCGGTTCCGTTGAGGAAGCAAGCGTATTGACAGGCGGTGTGGGAGCCGATTATTCATCTGCAACAGCGGGCGTCGTTTCTTATTCCTTGCGCGAAGGTCGCGGACCACTTGCCGGCGGTGCAAGGTTCCGCATCAGCAATGGCGGACTGAAGCATCATGGGCCGGATGTGTATAATGATGCCGAAAAATATCTTGCAGAAAAAGCAACCCTGGCTGCAAGCGCCGATCCCACTAACCGCGCAAAAGCCGAGCGGTATACATGGAGCAAGGGGAAGTATTCCTACGGCGAGAAGCCGACCACGAACGCAGAGGTCAATCTCGGTGGCGGGCTGATGGATAATGCCGGCGTGTACCTCACAGCAGGCTTAAACGAATCATATGGACGCCTTCCGAATGAATTCACACGCAAAGTAAACTCCACGCTCAAGCTCAATTACAGTCCCGTGCCGGAAATTCGTTTCAATGTTTTGGGTATCCTCGAGGATCAAGGACAGCTCTTTGGGTGGAAGAACAGCAACTTCTCAGAAGACTTCCGCTTCTTCCTTGAAGGTGTACCGCGATGGGACGGCATGAACTTCGCCGGTCAACTCAAGATGACGCATGTTCTCTCCCCCCAGACGTTTTATGAGGTGCAGGTGAGCCTTGTGACGAGAGAGGAACGACGCGGGTATGTCGACGGGAACAAGGACGGTATCATCGGACTCAATGAGGAGGGTGATTTCCTCACGTTTGCCGACACGGCACAAGTCAATCGCTACATGGCAAACGCAGCGAATTCCCAGTTCAATAAATTTTTCTCGCCCACACCGCGCAACGAGTCGGGAAGTGAAACGGTGATGACAAACGCCGGAGGTTTACGATGGAAGATTGCGCGCCCCGGCATCTTTTATGAAGAGTTCACCAACTCAAAGCTCACGTTGAAAGCCGACGTCACGAGCCAGGTTACCGTCAATCATCAACTCCGCGCCGGCTTCCAGGCTCTTTTTCACAATCTTGACCGTGAGTTACGGGCGGGATACATCGGCGGTCAGTTCCCCACTTACAAGAACTATGTCGAAGAAATCTGGAACGTCAAACCGAAAGAGTTTAGCATCTATGCGCAGGACAAGATGGAATATGCCGGTCTGATCATCAACATCGGTGCTCGACTGGATGCCCTTGATCTCAATGCTGGCGATTTTGCGAACTACTTCGGGCCATTCCGAGATGTAACAGATGCAGGTGGGGGACCGGCGCGAGTTCCGGTGCGAGGTCCAAACATCGAGATGCGGTACTTCTTCTCGCCTCGACTCGGCGTCTCGCATCCCATCAGCGATCGCGCTGCGATGTATTTCTCCTTCTCACGACAAACTCAGCCGCAACCGTTCTCTCGTCTCTTCACAAACTACGGCGATTTCGGCAATCCCTCATTGCCCGTGGTGGTGCATACGGGTCAGGATCCCATCAAATCGACTAATTATGATCTCGGCGTCCAATGGTCGTTCATCGAAGGGTATGGTCTCGATGTGAATGCATATTACCGTGACATCCAGAATTACGGCGCGACCGCCTTTACGGTAACGCCGAGAGCACCGTGGCGACTGTACATCATCACCACAGCCTTCGGCTATGCGGACTCGCGAGGCGTTGAGCTCACATTGCGTAAAAATATGGAGCCGGTGCTGGGGGACTTTCTTGCAATGGGAGGACGGTTCAGCTACGCGTACAGCTACATCAAGCAGGCCGTTCCTGCGGGAGGCAACACGACGACATTCTCCACCGTCGGCGGCGACAGCGCGAAGTATGGAGGACAACTCCCCTTCAGCGACATTCGCTACTTCAACACGATCGAGCAGAACGTTCAGGGAGGCAACAGCTCTCTCACGGGAGGATATGATCGTCCGCACCGCATCACCTATACGCTGATGATGCGCTTCCCGTACGACGTTCTGTTCTCAAGCGTCGGTCGGTTTGAGAGCGGCTTCTTCTATCGCCGCACGCTCGGTGATCCACGCGCTCGTGAATTGGCGGAAGGTCCGTGGAACAAGCAGATCGATCTCCGGATCGAGAAGATGTTCGACCTCGGCCCGGCGCGCGTCTCCGTGTACGTGGATATGTTGAATGCGTTCGACTGGAAGAATGTTTTGGCCTACGATGCCAGCAGTGTTGGCCAACTCGAATGGGAACGGAACGGTGATCCGACGGGCGGTCCGACAGCTCCTCGTCCCGTAACGCAGGATGGCTCGTTGATTTACGACATCCCGAGGGAGGTCTACTTTGGCTTTACCGTCAATTTCTGAACAACTCGCCTTCAAACTCATAGCTTAACTTGAGGAGAAATTTACATGACAACGACACGACATAGACTGACAATGTGGAAGGCGAGACTGTTGTGGTTGGTCGTCTTCATCTTGTTCAGCACCGTTTTCGTCGTCTACGGGCAGAGCGTTCTGACCGAAGACATTTATAATCTCAATAAAGCCACCAACGTTCTCGATCCCGCCAACGGTACGGGCGTGATGGTTTCCGGAGAACTATGGGATTCCTTCAAACCGCCCAACACTGGCGCCTGGTACGGTGAGGCAACGCAACCGATTATCGGCCATCTCTTCCGCATCGGCAATTTTGATCGCGCGTGGTCAACGCCGACACATCTCTGGCCGGGAGGCTGGAACATGGGGAATTTTTGGGCGAAGGACATGTTCATGTCCGAATACAACCCGGACGCCTCGTGGAATCCACCCACTGTTGCCGGCAGTGCGAACCCCGCACATAAGGCGGTCGCAGGCGGCAATTATGCCGTCGCGTCGTTCAACACAAGGGTTGCCGGAGCGAATGACCCGAACCGCACCTACACACGCGAGACCCGATGGGTTGACGCGAACAAACGACATCGAGCTTTGTACGAATGCGGATTCCCCACCAACATCGGTGTTGATGTGAAAGTGAAGATTCACCAATTCTCTCTGAATTGGAACAACATCAACGACTTCATCATTGTTGAGCTGACATTGAAGAATACCGGTCAGGTCGACATCAACGCAGATGGAACGGTGGAGCGAACGAATAACAAAATCAATGCCTTGACACTTCTCGCCTGCGGTGAGTTCATGTCGTCGTATTGGTTGACGACCGCGGCGACGCGCGGCAACTCGTTCGGAGCCAAGCGCGCTATCGGATACATCGGTGACAATGATGGGACCGGCAGTCCCTGGGACATGATGATTGGTTATCCCGGCGAGAGTGCTACCGGAAAGAAAGACATGGGCATTAATGCTTTTTCCTTCCGTTATTACACGGACACCTGGAGCTCATGGGCGTGGCTTGACGCCAAGAAAGGGGATGGGACAATCAAGAACACGATATACGGAACGCACCCAATCGGCACCGGAGCGCAACGAGGTTGGTTTGCCTCTGGGGGCCAAGGTCGGGGGCTGAGCATCGGCGCCAGCGCATTTAACAATCCCAAGAACCTGCACGTTGCCTCCATGGGTACGTATTTCAAAGACGGCGGCAAGTCGCGTGACGCAACGAAGTTCGACCTTTCGCCCGATCCGAACTTCTTCGCAAGCGGCACGCCCGGTAACCCGGTGAGTTTCGTCCCGAAGCCGGGGCCTGTTACAGCAGCCTCGAGGCCTCGAGGAGATAGAAAGCTTTTTTCGGAGGAGTCCGGGAGCGCGTTTGAAGTGCCAACATATGAATCGTGGACAAAGGGCTTCACTGCGGAGAACAACTTTGACGGTGACATGTTCAGCGGCATCGGACCTTTTTCCCTCGACGTCGGTGAAGAAATCACCGTTGTATGGGCCGAAGCGGGTGGATTCCGTCTCCAAGGTGTAACAAACGCCATCGCTGCTGCACGGTGGGCTTATGCGCGCAATTACGACTTAGGATTTGACTATCCGGCCGTTCCCGAAATGCGGGTCGACAATACGCTCGACAAGTCTACAAAAATTCGTTGGGACAACCGCGCAAACAGCGGAGCCGGCTTTGCAGGATACAAGATTTATCGCGCCTCTCAAGCGAAACGCATCAATTGGTTGGAAGGTGGCATGCGGGAACTGGATGATTATTGGCAGAACATGACGCCGGGCCCGACGCCGAACAACCTGAAAAAGCCGGTCAATCCCAATTTTGCGGGGCAGGCGTTTGTCGCGGGTCGTGAAGGGGTGCCCGATTCGTGGGGTCCGTACGAACTTCTTGCCGTGATTCCACAAGCTCAGCTATCTCAGTACGCGGATAACTCCGTTTCCGGCTACAACTATTCGTACGAGGACAAGACGGTGGAACTCGGTTTCAAGTACTGGTACTACGTGGCGGCCTATACACAAGGCAACTATAGCATGGATCATCCGGCGTACGGGGGCACGAATCCGAAGACTCGGACGCACATCGAAACCTCTAACATCAACCGAAACGGTGCTTCGGGTCTGTGGGAGAACACATATCCGTTTGCCGAATTCAATACATTCTATCCGAAGGATGCAGCAGGTCAGAAACGGTTAGGTGCGGGGTTCGTTGTGAAGTCGGCATTAGCCGATCCGGCGAAGCTTGCCAGCGGTGCCTCGAAGATTTCGGTGAAACCGAATCCCTACAAGAAGAAAGCCTTGTTTGATAGTGCGGTAGATGCATTCGACCACAAAGTCACCTTCTACAATTTGCCGCCCAAGGCAAAGATTACGATTTTGGATGTATCCGGACAAATCGTTCAGGAGATTAACTTTGCCTCGAACGACCCGAACAATGGAAGCACCTTCTGGAATCTGTTCTCCAAGGATGGAGTGGAGGTGGCGAGCGGGCTCTACGTCTATGTAGTGGATTATGACGGCGGACAGCATATCGGCTATCTGTCGATCATGCGCTAACCGATCTCGGAACTGATAACACCTCAACACTTTTTAGAAAGAGGCACAGCAATGAAAACGATCAACTATGCACGCATTATTCTGGTGTCCGTTCTGTGTTGCGTCCAGATCGCGGTGGCGCAACAGCGGAAAGCGGGTCTCACCGGAGCGGCGTTTTTGAAAGTGGGTGTGGGTGCGAAGGCCGTCGGTATGGGATCGGCGGCAACCGCCCTGCATCAAGACGTGAATCAGATGTTCTGGAATCCCGCAGGCATCACATTGAAGGACGAGATGATGCAAGCGAGCTTCAGCTACAACAAATGGATCGCGGACCTCAATCATAACGCCGCCGCAGTTTCCTACAACATGGAAAGTGTCGGGACGTTCGGCATCGGCGTGATCCAGTTTGGTATCACGGGGATACCAGCCGATCGCGACATCCCGCTGGATCCGGCTCTCAAGCCGTTCCAGGTGGAGACGAACACCAGCGCAACGTACGACTATTCGGATCTCGCACTCCACCTGTCCTACGGTCGTTATGTCATCGACAACCTTTCACTCGGCGCCACGATCAAATACATCTCGCAAACGATCGACGGTCAATCTGTCTCGGCAATTGCAGTCGACTTCGGCTCGGTCTACCACATCGGTGTAATGGATTGGACGATTGCTGCTCGATTCAATAATCTGGGATCCGACATGAAGTTCTACGACATCGCGTTCGGACTTCCTTTGTCGTTCAGCATCGGTACAGCGTTGGCGCCATGGAGTGAAGGAGATAATAAAGTGATGGTGGCGGTAGATGCCGTGAAGCCGCAAGACGGTCCGCAATACTTCTTTACCGGAGCAGAAGTTTCGCTGATGAACATGATCTCCGTGCGCGGCGGTTGGAAGCTCAATTATTCCGGTACGGACGACGGGGGAACCACGAGTCGTGCGGCTATCAACAGCACTATCGAGGGACTCTCCGCTGGAGCCGGCATCGGTACCAACTTCGCGGGTTATAACGTCCGTCTCGATTACTCCTACACGCAGATGGACCTGATCGATGCGGCTCACCGCATTACCGTCTCCATCGGGATGAAGTAAGGTCGAGCGATCTCGTACGGAGACGAACACCTCTTCGCACGCGGTCGCAAAACCGACTTAGACAACGCTCGTGCAGGCTAACGACACGGGCGAGTTATCTACACGTGGGGTAATCTCGCTTCCGGCTTTCCCGTGGTTCAGGGTGTTGCGCCCGAGTGGGATTACCCCATTTTGTTTCTTTTGATATCTTTGCCGTCTGGAAGAACGGTTTCGATCTTACGAATCTCACCAACCATCCTGCCGACGATTTCGGCGCAAGATTGGGCGTACGACGGGCGGGAGGTCGTTTTCAGTCGAACCGCGAGAGTATCTGCCATCTGCAATCTGCTAACTGCAATCTGCCAATGGCAATGAGTCTCTCGACTCCCATACTTTCTACTCGAATACTTACATACTTTCCAACCAAATACAAACCATCCGCAACTCGACTAAACTCAGAGGTTAGCGCTCATGCTGCTCCCCACCACCGTTATCGGCAGTTATTCGTTTCCCAAATGGCTTGAACGTGTTCGGGAATTAGGGAACCAGGGGATTCTCACGCCAGAACAGGTAGAAGAGGCACACGATAACGCCGTCAAATCCGTCATCAAAGACCAGGAAATGGCGGGCGTCGAGATTATCACCGATGGTGAAATCCGTCGTGAGACCATGGTGTACTTCTTCTCAAAACGGATTCACGGATTCGATTTCGAGCACGCGAAGATGATCCCGATCGGCAATCTTGATCCCTCAATTCAAATGCCCGACCCCGTGATTGTGGAAAAAGTCCGGTGGAAGCAAAGTCTCAACATGGATGTGCATTTTAAGTTTCTCAAGGAGTTCGCCGTTACCCGAACAAAGGTCTGCGTGACGGGCCCACACATGCTGGCTAAGCGGGCGACAAACGAGTTCTACAAGAATGAAAAAGAACTTGTCTTCGATCTTGCCGATATTCTCAACAAGGAGCTCAAAGGACTCGTTGCTGCCGGATGCGACTTCATCCAGATCGACGAACCGGTGTGGGTCGGATATCCTCAGGACATGCCGTGGCTGGTGGAGTCCTTCAACAGACTGGTAGAGGGGGTGCAGGCAAAGATCGCCGTTCACGTTTGTTACGGGAACTACCGGCTCAAGAAGCTTTTCAAAGGACAATATGCGGAATTGTTTCCCGCCCTCCTCGACGTGAACGCGAGCCAACTTTGTTTGGAGTTCGCCGTTTCAGATGGTGTGGGGTTGGAGCTTTTCAAACAATTTAAAACCGACAAAGAAGTTGCAGTTGGAGTGATCGACGTGAAAGATGAACGTGTTGAGACGCCGGAGATCGTGGCTCAGCGCATTCGAAAGGCGCTTGAGTACATCCCGGCGGAGCGGATGTACATTGTGCCTGATTGCGGAATGAAGTTCATGCCGCGGGATCGCGCATATGCCAAACTCAAAGCAATGGTGGAAGGGACACGCATGGTGCGAAAGGAGTTGGGAGCCGCGTCATGTTGAGCGGCACAACGCCGCGTACAGACACAGAGGCTTTGAAGAGAACCGGCCTTCGTGATCTCACCAAATCAATGAGGTACCGATTTGACGACATCGTTTGAATGGCTTCGTAACTTGAGCGACTTTGTTACCGGCAGTCTTCGTCTTGATCGTTCTTTTGATCGCGAAGCATTCTTCCATCAGCTCGCGCAACAAGGTTTCACGCACGTCACGATCAACGGATTGGGAGTAGAACGGCCGTTTGAGTCAGGACCACCGGGGGATGTCTACTGGTGGTTCTATGATTACAGTCCCGACCTTGATCAATTTGTCACCAGCTCTTTGATAGAGGGATATTATCCGAAGGAATATCTCACAAAGAACCTTACGTACCTCAAAGAGAACGCCTCTTTCGCAAGGCGCAACGGGCTTCTTCCCGGTCTCCACATCAATTCGCCTCGCTCGATGCCGGAGGCGTTCTGGAAGAAATATGCGTTCTTACGAGGCGCCCGGATCGACCATCCCCGCGAAAGTTTTCTCCCGCGCTACACGCTTGCGATGGCCCATCCAGTTACACAACGGCACTATCGCGAACTGGTACACAACATCATGCGCGAGGTGCCGGAGATCGGATTTATCCATGTGTGGACGAACGACAGCGGCTCGGGTTTTGAATTCGTCAGTTCCCTCTACGCCGGCAGGAATGGAGGTCCCTACTTGTTGCGCGAATGGAAAAGCGATGCCGAGATTGCACGCGCGGCGGGTAAAAACGTGTTGACGTATTTTCATCTTGTGCGGGATGAGGCGCGGCGCGTGAATCCGGATTTCCGGCTCGTGTGCGATCTGGGACCGTTTGACGCGGAGCGTCCACAGATCATCGAGGGGATGGGTGAGGGTATCGATGCAGGGCGGTTCGCCTATTTCGAGTTTGCGGATAAAAAGGAAGAGCAAGAACAACTTGAACGGGTCGGTGCGCTGCGACACGCGACACTCGATCTTGCAAACAATAACGTCATCGGAGCGCCGTTTCCACACCTCGTCTACGAACGTCTGCAGCATGCCCGTTCTCTCGGAATGCGGCACGTTCTCTGTCACGTTGCTCCGCGTTCACTGGCGCCGTACGACATTAACGGCGAAGTGGTTCGTGCCGTTCAGCTTCAACCCGATCATTCACTCGAAGACATTTTGCAAAACGCTGCGGCACAGCTCGTTTCTTCCGAGCGTGTGCCCGCTTTACTCCATCTCTGGCAACGTTCCGATGCGGCCGTGCGGGGATTTCCCGAGGGCGTTCCGTATTCGACATTTGCCTTTCCGTGGTTCCGGTTGTGGGTACGGCCGTTCGTGCCAAATATTGATGCCATTCCGGAGGAAGAACGCGCGTACTACGAACGGTATTTGATCGCCACGTTCAACAATCCGAACCGAGTCGATCTTAACAACGATATGATGTGGAATTTTCTGACGGTTGAGGAAGCGGAAGAGAAACGCGATCTGATCGACTCACGAACACTCGCACCGCTCGGTGAGGCGATTCGCATCGCGGAACAAGCGCTTGCCACTGCCCAAGGAAGGGAGAGCGATCGAAAAGTTCTTCAAGATCAGCGTGATCGGCTTGTGGCGCTCAAATGTTTTTATGGAACGTTGCGCAACACAACGGCGTGGATCACTGCGGTGCATGGATATTGCGCGGCATCCGGAACGGCTGCACGTTCGACGTGGAGAGACATGGTGGGCGCGATGATGGCGCACGAGTTGGAAAACACCGAAGAATTGCTCACCTTATGGCGTTCGAGCACGGTCGCGTTCATGCCCATCTCACGTGCCGGTGAGACCGCACACTTGTACGGTGAAAACTTCGGCGATCTGCTCGAACGGAAGCTGACGTTGATGGAGCGCCACCGAAACGACGAACCGTACATTGATCCCAATTATATGTGGCGCATGCCGCGGGATTTCTCCGTCGGTCGCTAATCGCGAAAGCCTCTCATGCTGTATCGAACCGACATCCGAGATCCGAGCGAGGCGATCGACCGAAACCTGCAAAGGTTGGCACAAACGAAATTGTTACAATTGAAGCCGAGCTCTTTCTCACCAACGGGGCAATGAACGTTCCTTTCAGGTCTGAATAACATGTGGAGGATACTTCCTTATGCCGGAATTCGCAGCGGGTCCCCTTACTCCCGAACAAATCGCACAATACAGGCGCGACGGCTATCTTGTCGTTCGGGATCTTCTCACCGCGGATGAGGTGGATGCGTTCGTGACGTACGAGGCGAAGCAGGAGAAGAAATACCGCGAGAGTCTCCACAATCATGTGCACAACCCGCATTGGGCATTCATTGCAAAACATCCCAACATCATCAACATCGTCCGTCAACTGCTTGGAAGCGCACGGCCGATGATCGTTCAAACGATGTATCTCGAAAAATGGCCCGCTGAGACCGGCAAGGGAACAGCGTTGCATCAAGATTATCATTATCTCCCCAACGAACCCAATACGTTGATGGCTTGCTGGATTGCGATGAGCGATACCGATTGCGAGAACGGAGGCCTGTGTGTCGTTCCCGGAAGTCACGTCGAGGGGCTCTACAAGACGCGCAAAGCAACCAATTTGCAGGATCATCAATCGTGGGAAGCGGAGTTCCTGATGCGCGATCGCGAGGGGAAAGAGTGGATGGAAAAGATGTACTCGTTTGAAATTGAAGGACTCCAATCCTCCCGGGTTGTGAATCTCAAAGTCCCAAAGGGATCCGGGGTGTTCTTCAGCGGCATGACGATCCATGGCTCGTACGCCAATCGCTCGGTCGGACGCGTCCGGCGTGCGTTTGCCACACACTTTGTAAAGGAAGGAACGTGGGTGCTGCGAGCCGACGTGCAGAACCTCGCTCCGGTGGAATAGAGGACAGACTGTTATTAAACCGGCGGTTCCCCTCCGGTTCCGACGGCGAAGCCGATCTCCTTGCGTCAAATGTCTTAACTCGAACAAGAGGCGGACGAAGGATAGTTCAATAAGATCCTTGATGCTGATTGTCCGATACACAGTGAACGATCTGGGAACGCACGTATGAATCAAACCTGTCTCTCCTGCGACCATCCTCAGATTGATGTGCTCTATCCTCGCATCAAGTATTTTCTTGAAAGCGACGTGACCGAGTATAACATGTTCGGCACGAAGGTACACGGGTATCGGACACCGGATGCGCCGAGTCTCTGGATTCGTGACTATTGTGACATGATGCGCGGCTTCAGGTATTTCGAGAAAGACGTGAAAAGCGTCATCGATCACTTTGCGGAGACGCAAACGGCAAAGGGATGGCTCTTCGATTATTTCACCATGACGCCCGAGAAAGTCCCCTGCGAGAAAGAAAACTGGGCGAAGTACGTGCGCGTGCCGGTGGAAGCAGATGTCGAGTTCCGCTTCATCAAGGCAATCTATATGGCCTGGCAGGCAACGGGAGACGATCGATGGATGAAGTCCTTGCTACCTCGCATGGAACGCGCGTTGGAGTATATTCTGACTGACGAATGGCGCTGGGACAAGAAGCATAAGCTGGTGAAGCGCGCGTACACGATGGATACGTGGGATTTCGACTACACAGCGGGTCGACACGGCTGGTTGAATTTCCAGATCAACGAGCATACCTACTGGGGAATTATGCACGGAGACAACTCCGGGTACTACGAGGCATTCCGGCACATGGCACAATTGTATGCTTATCTCGGGAAGAACCGCCGCGCGCGCTACTGGGCGAAATTTGCCGAGTCGTTTCGTGGTCGCGCAAACAGGGTCTGTTTCAACGGGCGGTTCTATACGCATCACGTTCATCTCGTACCGGTGAGGATTGACGGAGTCGATGAAGGCGAGCAACTTACCCTGAGCAATCCGATGGACATCAACCGGGGCATGGCAACGCACGAGATAGCCGTGTCGATCCTCAGAGAATATCAGAACCGAGCAGCAACCACCGGAGCGTTTGCGGAATGGTTCAGTGTCGATCCGCCCTTCCCGGCAGGGATTTTTGGAGATGAGAAGATCATCCCGGGCGCATATTGTAACGGAGGCATCATGCCGCTCGTCGGCGGCGAGCTTGCACGTGCAGCGTTCGAACACGGTTTCGAAGAGTACGGCGTGCAGCAGCTTCTGAAATACGCGGAGTTGACAAAGAACAACGAATCGTACCTCTGGTATTTTCCAAATGGTCAACATGCAACGGTCGAAACGAGCACCAGTCCCGACGCCCTGCCGACCGACGGCTGGGGCTCCTCCGCGATGCTCTATGCGCTGATGGAGGGGCTGGCCGGCATTGTCGATCTTCACAAATTATATCGGCATGTTCGACTTGCACCGCGGTGGGAGGCGGCAGGGAGAGAGCGTGCGAAGGTCTGTGCAGCATATGGCGCGTCGGGAGCGGTTTTCGAGTATGCGTACTTTCACAATCCTTCTGCGAAGCAGATCGAGCTGGAGTTAACAGGGAATGCGCGCGTCGATCTCCATCTTCTTTTGCCAAAGAAGACCAAGGGGGTAGAAGTTCGGGTGAACGGTAGAAGATGGAGGTTTTTGAATGTGATAATCGAAGAAAGTCCCTATGTCGATACGCAGCTGCTTCTGAAAAGAAAACTTGTCGTGGAAATCCGTTACGATTCTGTTGGGAGTTGAGAATTGAACTTATCCTACCGGCAGAGAACCATGGATCGAAAAGAATTTGTCCGCGGAGTGGCAGCGACGCTGGCGACATCGGCGCTGGTTCCCGCCCTTGATTCCTCAACGCGCGAAAAACCGTCGCACGCCCCTTGGCCGCCGGTCGATCCCGCAGATGAACAGTTCTGGCGATTTGTCCGGGATCAGTTTCCTCTTACGAGGGACCGGGCCTATTTCAATACGGGCGGTTTAGGCGCCTCACCTTATGTCGTTATCGAAGCGGTGAAGGCAAAGATGGACGAGCTTGAAGAGATTTCCGAGACCGGACATACGGAGCAACTCTGGCGCGAGCTCAAAACGCCCATCGCCCAATTGCTTGGTTGTGAGATTGAAGAAATCGCCTTTATGCGGAACGCCACGGAGGGGATCAATGTGGTCTGCAACGGTCTCCCCCTCAAAAAGGGGGACGAGATGATCACTTCGACCCATGAACATGTTGCCAATGCCGTTCCGTGGTTGGCGTTGCTGCAACGAGAGGGCGTGATGATAAAGTTGTTTGAGCCTTCTACATATTCGGCGCAAGAGAACATCGACCGCATTGAAAAGCTTATCACTCACAGAACACGCCTCATCAGCATTCCTCATATCACAACAACGACAGGGCAACTCTTACCGATTCAAGAGATTTCCCAACTTGCAAGAAGTAAGAATATCTGGCTTTTTGTCGATGGCGCACAGGCGGTGGGAATGCTGCCATTCAATCTGCATGAGCTGGGATGCGACGCGTATGCGGCGTGTGGACATAAATGGTTGCTCGGACCGAAAGAAACGGGCGTCCTGTACGTGCGGAAAGAGATGTTTGATCTGGTGCGTGCAAAATTCGTCGGTGCGTATTCGGATCACGGGTACGATCTGGCCAAAGGAACGCTTGCCTTTCACCCGACAGCTCAACGCTATGAATATGGTACGGTCAACATTCCTTTGCGCGTTGGTCTTGGTGCGGCGGTTGGGTTCCTCCAGCGCATCGGAATCGACAACGTCTGGAAACGCGACAAGGCGCTCTCGAACTATCTTTATGACGCCCTCCAACGGATTCCAGATATCAAGATTCTCTCGCCCGCTAACGACACCGAGCGGACGGCGATGATCAGCATTCAACACGCAAAGATACCATTTCTCGAATTACAGCAACATTTGAATACCTCCAAGCTCCGCACCCGCGGCGTTTCCGAAGGGGGCGTCGATGGTCTGCGCATCTCAACTCATATTTATAACAACTTTGAGGAAGTCGACCGCTTGATCGAAGGAATCAGGTCGGCGGTCCCTCACTAGACAACAGCTGACCAACTCCTGTTGCCCTTGAAGAGAGTTCGAGTCATCATCTTCATCAAGAGACCGTTATGATCACACCTGCACCTGAACCCTGTTTTGCGTTTGGAGCGTGGGCGTTCATGTCCGGAATGAACGACCGCTTCGGGGCGGACTATAACCGCTTTCCGCTGACGCTGGAGGAAGTATTCGAGTTGGCTTCGAAGATTGATGGGCTCGACTATGTGTGCGGACATTTGCCGAGCGAGTTTCCGGACGACGTCGACCGCCTCGCACGGCTTGCCCGCGACTATAAAGTGGGCATCGGCAGCGTGGTGGCGAAAACATTTGGTGCGAAATATAAGAATGGTGGTTTTACCAATCCGGATCCGGTAATCCGGCAAGATGCCATCGCGAACGTCAAGCGAGCGATGGAACTGAACAATCTCTTGCGTCCGCTTCTGCAGGAACTCGGCAAGCCTCTTGGCTGTCGCCATACAGTCCTCTGGCAGGGGAATGACGGATCGAATGGTCTTTTTTTGAATGACTATTCCCGCTCGTGGCAGCTCTTGATCGATGGATATATTGATGTGCTTGAAGCGGTACCGGAATGCAAGCTTTGCCTCGAACCAAAATCGGGTGATCCTGCAGAAGATATGTTTGTTCGCGAAACGATCCATGGCTTGTTTGCCGCTCGGATGGTTGAAGATAAGATTCGAAAACGAATACGGGATCGCTTGATGGAGCGTGAAGGGAAGCGACTGACCGCGGAAGAGTTCTTCCAGAAACTCTATCAAGAATACGATCCCTTGCGCGGCAGGATTGTCCAGAACATCGAATACGGTCACGCTCACATCGCCGGAGGGAAACTTGCGGAAAGCATTTGTCTGGCGATCGATTACGGGGTGCTGGCACAGATTGACCTGAACGATAACCGCAAGCATTGGGACAATGACCACATCCCCGGGAATGACAACTTCAACGAAGTGCTTGAAGCGGAATACTGGCTCTACTGGAAAGGCTTTGACGGATTGTGGAACTTCGACATCTGGCCGCAACGGGTGCCGGGGGATTCGAAGAGTGAGACGATTCGTCGCTTTGCCGAACATCTCGTCGAATGCATCAACGCCACCCGCTATCGACGCGAAATTGTCAAGCGACTCCCGCCGCCTGAAGACATGAAGCGCTATTTCCGCGATCCGGACGAAACGAATATCAGCAGATTGCTCAGAAGCGTCATCAATCAGCGCATCGACTTCTACGAGGCGCGTTACAGCGGATCATAAACGATGCACACACCATATGGTGCATCGTCATCGCTCGTTAAGGTAAACAGAACAAGATGGCAACACATTTGCTGGGATTGGATATCGGAACGACCGGCGTGAAGGGAGTTTTGATCGATGAACGTGGCGTATCGGTTGCCATCGCTGCGGTCGAATATCCTCTCTTGACGCCAAAACCGAACTGGGCGGAGCAGAATCCGGAAGATTGGTGGAACGCCACGGTGTTGGTGATTCAACGAATTCTTTCCGATTCTCGTGCTGCGCCATCCTCGATAAAAGGGATAGGTCTTTCGGGACAGATGCATAGTCTGGTGTTGCTCGATAAGGGGCATTCCGTCTTGCGGCCCGCGATTCTCTGGTGCGATACACGAACGGAACAAGAATGCAAATGGATCAATGGAACCATCGGGCGAGAACGCATGCGCGATCTTGTGGCAAATCCGGCCCTCGAAGGATTTACGCTTCCAAAAATCCTGTGGGTCCGGAACAACGAACCTGAAATCTACAAACGCATTCGAACGGTTCTCTTGCCGAAAGACTACATTCGTTTTCGCCTCACGGGCGAGGTGATGATGGATGTGTCCGATGCGGCCGGGACGGCGCTCTTTGATGTAGCGCATCGACGTTGGGCAGTCTCTCTTCTCAATCAGCTCGCGATAGCTTCGGAGTGGTGCCCTCCTGTTCGAGAGTCGATCGATGTCTGTGGCAAGGTGATGCCCAAGATCGCGAGGATAACGGGACTCGAAGCCGGAACACCGGTCGTAGGTGGTGGAGCAGATAACACGTGTGGGGCGGTAGGGACGGGTGTTGTGAAAGAAGGAAGGGTATTGGCGAGCGTCGGCACCAGTGGGGTGGTGTTTGCTCACACCGATTCGATGAAAGTCGAACCGAAGATGCGTGTTCACACGTTTTGTCACAGCGTGCCGGGGGCATGGTACGTGATGGGAGTCATGTTGATGGCGGGAGGAGCGCTGCGATGGTATCGCGACACGTTCGGGCAGCAGGAAAGAGAAGAAGCAAAAATGCGCTTGGGTGATGCATATGATTTAATGACGGAGGCTGCCTCCACCATTCCACGGGGGAGCGATGGCTTGTTCTTTCTTCCGTATCTCGCCGGCGAGCGGACGCCGCATCAAAGTGCCATGGCGCGCGGGGCGTTCATCGGGGCGACCATTCGTCACACGAAAGCACATTTTTCGCGCTCCGTCTTGGAAGGGATCACCTACGGCATGCGCGATTCGCTCGAAATCGTGAAGTCAATGGGACTCGAAATCCAACAGATCCGATTGACAGGGGGTGGTGCGAAGAGCAAGTTTTGGAGACAACTTCAAGCGGATATCTACGGCCACGAAGTCGCGCTAGTGAATACGTCGGAGGGACCCGCCTTCGGGGCTGCCCTGCTCGCGGGTGTCGGAAGCGGTGTTTATCGGCATGTGCTCGAGGCTACGGAGAACATCGTCCGGGTGACTGAGTCGATCGCGCCGGATCCGACACGCGCTGCAATGTATTCCGATTGGTATGAAATCTATCGTGGACTCTATCCGGCACTGTCGGAAACGTACAGTGCCATTCATCGCCGAACTGCAGGCTCGTAAGGGATGAAAGAGGGAAAGACGTATCCGTCCATCATCCATTCCGGCATTGACATTGTGACGAAGGAGAATGTTGACGACTACGCGATCAAACGGAAGACGATGAACTTCAAAGAAAAGCAGGCAGAGTAACCGATGTCCTCTTTCATCGAACTGCATTCGATCTCGAAACGATTTGGCGGAACGCAGGCGCTGGACGGCGTCAGTTTCGGCATTGAACGCGGCGTCATTCACGCCGTGATGGGTGAAAACGGTGCAGGCAAATCGACGTTGATGCGCATCCTCTCCGGTGTTCTCACAATGGACGAGGGGCGTCTGTTGATCAATGGTGTTGAGAAGCATTTTCAAACACCGATGGCTGCACAGCGCGAGGGCATCAGCACCGTGTATCAGGAACCGTATCTCGTTCCCTACATGTCGGTTGCCGAAAACGTCTTTCTGGGACATGAAAAGGTCAAGAAATTCGGGTTTGTCGACTTCGCTTCCCTTCACTCAAAAACGAAGGAAATCCTGTCGATACTTTCTCTCGATCTTCCTCCGACAGAAATTTTAGTGAATCTCAGTCCGGCGGAAGTTCAGCTGGTACAAATTGCCCGCGCCATCGCGTTTTCGACCAACATCCTTCTCCTCGATGAACCAACCGCCTCTTTGACCGATCAAGAGACCATCATCCTCTTCGACCGACTTAAGAAACTGAACGCCGGTGGCCTGACGATCATCTACGTTTCCCACCGGTTGAAGGAAATCTTTGAGCTCTGCCAGACTGTGACGGTGCTGCGCGATGGCAGGTATGTGGCGACGAAAAAAGTTTCTGAGACAAATGAAGATGAATTAATTAGCATGATGGTGGGGCGCGCACTGGAGAAAGCGAGCGATACACCCTCGGTGCGTCGCGGATCACGCCTCCGGTTAGAGGTTCGAGGCCTTCGCGTTCAGAACGCCCCCGTGCCGTTGAAAAACATTTCCCTCCAAGTGCACGAGGGGGAAATCGTCTCGTTGGCGGGATTGGTCGGTTCGGGCCGAACCGAGGTTGCAAAAGCCTTGTTCGGTCTGCGTTGCATTGACGCCGGTGAGATTGTGCTGGATGGTTCAGCCATTGAATTGAAGACTCCCATCGATGCCATTGAATGGGGCATTGCTTTTGTTCCGGAGGACCGGAAAGAGGAGGGCTTAATTGCCACGCAATCGGTCCGGCACAACATCTCGCTCACCGGTCTCCAAAGGATTTCCCGACTGGGATTTGTGAAGGGATCGGTCGAGGAGAAGCTTGCCAGGGAGAGCGCGGATCAACTTGCTATCAAAACTTCGTCCCTTGACGCGGAGGTCTCGACGCTCAGCGGAGGGAATCAACAAAAGGTGGTGCTGGCAAAGTGGCTCTGGCTACGTCCATCGCTCTTGATTCTTGATGAGCCGACGCGTGGTATCGATGTCGGTGCGAAAGCGGAGATTCATCGGCTGATCGTTGAGCTGGCGGCGAGTGGAGTTTCGATCCTCATGATTTCCCCCGAACTCCCTGAAGTGCTTGGACTTGCTCACCGGATCTACGTGATGAGAGACGGTGAGATCGTCGGTGAGTTCACAAGGGAGAACGCGAGTCAAGAAGCGATTATGAAGCTGGCCGCGATCGGCAACTAGATCATGGTTGATCCGGGATGAGACCTCTCCAAAGTATTTCTCGCGGGAACATATAGAAGGAGCGATATGAAGTCAGCGAACGTCTACGACTACGCGGTGATCATCGCTTATTTTCTTTTTATGCTCGTGATCGGTTACTATTTCATGCGAGCAAGCAAAGGAGGAAAGGATTACTTTGCGGGGGGCAACATGCTGCCGTGGTGGGTGGCAGGGATGTCCCTCTACATGACGAACTTCAGCGCGTGGACCTTTACCGGCGCGGCAGGATTTGCGTACAGCGTCGGATGGTTCATGCTCTTCAATTTCGGCATCGGCGGACTTGCCTACTGGATCGGAACGGCGCTGACAGCAAAGTACTGGCGCCGCTCACGAACGATCTCCCCCGTCGAGTATACCCACACCCGCTTCAACATCCCAACGCAACAGATGTTGGGATGGGTGATTGCTCTCAACTATACACTCTCCGCCGGCGTGCAGCTTGCATCGACCTGCAAGCTCTTCGCTCCGTTTCTTGGTTTGGACATTACGGTAGTCGTCATCATCATTGGCCTTGTCATTCTCGCTTACTGTTTTATGGGAGGACTGTGGGCTGTGGCGGTGACCGACACGCTCCAGGGGGTCATTTTGCTGAGTGTTGCGGTCATCATCGTTCCTGCAAGTCTGTTTGCGGTCGGGGGATTCGATGTTCTCGTGGAAAAACTTCCGCCTCTCACGTTCGAGCATGTGTACAACGGTGTGTACTATGACGAGCACTGGTTAATCTCGATCCTGATGATCTCCTCCATCGGCTTTGCAGCAGGAGGGGCACAGCGATTTTTCAGCGTCAAAAACGAAAGCGATGCGCGTAAAGTGGGTTGGTTTGCAGGAGCGTTGGCATGGTTGGGACCGCTGGTGTTCGGCATTCCCCCTCTCGTGGCTCGGGCGATGTGGCCCGATTTGCTGCAGGAACCGTTCTTTCAACCATATAAGGACAATAATCCGCAAGACCTTGTGTACGTTGGTTTGTGTCTCAAGATTCTACCTAACGGTCTTGTGGGAGTTTTTCTCGCGGCGATGCTCGCTGCTACGATGAGCACGCTCAGCTCTGTCTACAACATGGTTTCCTCCATCTTCTCCCGCGATATGTACCAATCTCTGATCCGGCCGAACACGACCGATGAAGAATTGCTGAAGGTGGGAAGGATCATGACGCTTGTCATCGGCTTCGCGGTGATGGGACTTGCTGTCATCTTTGTCAACAGTCAGTTCGGCATTTTCAATCTCATGCAGGCATTCTTCACACTTTTCAATGTTCCGGTTGTGATACCGGTTGCCTTCGGGTTGATCTTCCGGCGCGTGCCGAAGTGGGGAGCGGCGGGGGCGATTGTGTGGGGATTGATCGTGGGAGCGACCACCCGCTATGTGCTCGGCTGGAACATCGGTCCACAAGTCTATCTCGCCTTCGCATTGACGTTCGCCATCTTCGTAGGCTCCCCTTGGGTAGGTCAGTTGTACAAACGGAATAAGTTGCTGCTCCTTCTGATCAGTCTGGTCACCGCGATCGGCTTAGGGTGGCTCTTCACGCACACAGCAGCGACAGAGTTGAGCGATACAATGAAGATGTTCGGCATCGCTTCGGCCACTGCGTTGGGTGCAAGTCTCTTCGGCTTTGCGAAACTCTTTGCCTCGGAAACGGAGGAGCAAAGAAAGATCGTGAACGACTTCTTTGCCCGGCTCGATACTCCCGTGGATGTTGCAAAAGAGGTGTTCGGCAAAGGAAAGCAGCAGATCTCGACGTTCCCCATCGTCGGCGGTACGACGATCATAATGGGTCTTTTGATGAGCTTGATCTTCTTCACCGAGCTCCCGGGAGAGGAGCAATTGGTGCTGGGCGGCATCATCCTTTTGTTGATCGTTGTTGGTGTACTCATGTGGTATTACGGCAAGCGCTCGGAGATTCGTAATGTTGAACAATATATGTAGCGACCGCTCGCAGAGACGCTCTTCTCATTACCGTGATTCTCAATTACGTGGAGAACCTTCCGGATGAAATCGGTCAACCTTTATGATTATCTCGTCATTGGCGCCTACTTCTTGTTTATGTTGGGGATCGGTCTGTACTTCATGCGCATCAACAAAAGCGGCAAGGAGTACTTCGCCGGGGGGAACATGATCCCGTGGTGGGTCTCTGGAATGACGCTGTATATGGCAAACTTTAGTGCATGGACCTTCACGGGAGCCGCGGGATTTGCCTATGCCACCGGTTGGTTCGCGATTCTCTATTTCTCTCTCTGGTCGCTTTCCTACTACGTTGGCTCGCAGCTTACCGCGGCGAAATGGCGGCGCACGCGGTCCATCTCACCCGTGGAGTACACCTACACGCGTTTCAATTTCACGACACAACAGTTTCTCTCCATCGTCATCGCCACCAACTTTACGCTCTCCGCCGGCGTTCAACTCGCAGCAACGTGCAAGCTTCTTGCGCCTGTGATGGGACTCGATATTTCGTTGGTCACTCTGATCACCGGCATCGTCATTCTTGCCTATACGTTCATGGGGGGCTTGTGGGCTGTCTCGATTACCGACGTGGTGCAAGGAGTCATCTTACTCAGCATCACATTTATTGTGATGCCGCTGGCGCTCGGATTGGTCGGCTCGCCTGCCGACCTCATCGCCGCATTGCCCCCACTCTCCTTCGATCATGTCTACAACGGCGTTCACTATACCGAGCACTGGCTTGTCTCGATCTTTATCATCATGAGTCTCGGCACAGCTGCCGGAGGAGCGCAGCGGTTCTATAGCGTCAAGGATGAAAAAGATGCAAAGCGCGTTGGCATGCTTGCAGGCGGATTGTTCCTCACCGTCCCGCTCGTGTTCGGTGTGCCGCCTCTCGTTGCCAAGGTAATCTGGCCCGATCTTTCCCAGATTGAGTTCTTTCAACCCTATATCGGCAGCAATCCGCAAGACCTGGTCTTCATCGGTCTGTGCATGAAACTTCTACCGAATGGACTCATCGGCGTATTTCTCGCCGCCATGCTCGCCGCCACGATGAGCACATTAAGCTCGGTCTACAACATGGTGTCGTCGATTCTCTCGCGTGACATCTACCAGGGATGGATCAAACCGGAAACGACCGATGAAGGATTATTGAAGGTCGGGCGCCTGTTCTCCATTGCGATCGGTCTCACCGTTACGGGACTTGCCGTCTTCTTCGTCAACAGCCAATTCGGCATTTTCAATCTGATGCAGGCGTTCTTCACGCTGTTGAATATTCCCGTCGTCGTCCCTGTTGCATTCGGATTGCTACTTCGTCGCGTTCCCAAGTGGTCTGCCGTCGGATCCATCGCGTGGGGATTGATTGTCGGTCTTACGACGCGCTATGTTCTCGGGTGGGATATTGGGCCGCAGGTGTATCTCGCGTTCGTGATGTCGTTCGGAATCTTTGCCAGTTCACCATGGACGGGAACACTGTATCGGGAAAGGAAGGGAGTGCTCGCCGTTCTCTCCGTCGGCATGATGATCCTGACGGGCGTTCTCTTCGCGAACACCAGAACATCGAATCCAATGGAGGTGTCCGCGGAGACTCAACTTCTCTTCGGTTGGATCAGTGCCATCGTGCTTGGACTCAGTCTCTTTGGCTTCGCAAAGCTGTTCGCCTCCGATTCGGATGAGCAGCGGAAGATCATAGAGGATTTCTTTAAGAAACTCGACACCCCTGTCGACGTGGCAAAGGAGGTGTTTGCAGCAGGCAAGAAACAGATCTCAACCTTTCCGCTTGTCGGCGCTACGACGGTGGTGATGGGGCTACTAATGAGTCTCATCTTTTTCACTGATTTGCCGGAGGACGAAGTGCCGATCCTCGCAGTGATGGTGGTGACTATGATCGTTTTCGGCGTCCTGATGTGGTATTTCGGCAAGAAGTCGGAAATTCGCACTGCCGCACAATATGAACAAACGTCATAATGTGTTCTGGTCTTTGCATGTCTTTCTCTCAAATAGGAGGAATGGATGTTCACGATACACGGAACGAGGGCACTTGTGACGGGGGGATCGCGTGGGCTCGGTCTTGCCAGCGCAGAAGCGCTTGCGCACTCCGGTTGCGATGTGGTGCTCAATCATTTCCGCGATAGCGACAAGGCGGAACGGGAGTGCTTACGATTGCAGCGTGAAACAGGTCGACGACTCTTCCAGCTCGATGCCGATGTCGGCAATCCGGAAAGCGCACGGGCCATGGTTCGACGCGCAGCCGAACTGTTGGGAGGCCTGGATATCGTCCACAGCAACGCCGGCATTTGCCGCTTCACATCATTTCTTGAGATCGACGATGAGAACTGGCAAAGACACATCGATGTAAATTTCAGTGCCGGTTTCTGGGTCACGCAAACTGCCGCTCGGTTGATGGTCGAGCAAAACTCGGGGGGACGTATCATCTTCACCACCAGTGTTGGTGCGTTTCGGTCGAATCCGACACAAACACACTACTGCGCGACAAAGGGGGGATTGCATTTGCTGATGATGGGGATGGCGGATGAGCTCGGACGCCATCGCATCACCGTCAACGCCATTGCCCCCGGATGGATGCACACCGACATCAACGATGCGCAATCGAGGGATGAATCCCTTGTCAAACCGTTTCTCGCGGCAAAAGTGAGCGTTGGAAGACTCGGCACACCGGCAGATATGAAAGCCGCCGTCCTCTTCCTCGTAAGCAAAGAGGCAGAGTATGTCAACGGGGCAACGATTTCGGTCGATGGTGGATGGAACGCGCAACTGTGATCGACCGGCAGGAATCTTCACTCACCAGAGACACAGCTGACATGAGCACATATCGTCTTACGGCATTGAAAATGGGTGAGACGTCGGTCCCCAATGCTGAAATTTATTGGATGACGAAGCTTACCGGTTGGGAGCCGCTCACCTTCTGGGCATTCCTCATTCAGAGCGAACAACACACCATCTTGTTGAACACGGGCTTTCCGCAAGACTTCTCCGCTCTGCATAAACATTGGACGACATGGGCAAAGTCGGCCACCGGAGAAGAGGGGCACGAGCCGATTGTCAAGGAAGAGAATTGGATCGTTCATGCCTTGAGGTCGAAGAACCTTGCTCCCGATCAAATCGACCATGTTTTTGTCACTCCGCTCACATCGTACACAACCGGTGGTCTTGATCAATTTTCGAAAGCGACCATCTGTCTCTCACGCCATGGTTGGATTGACTTTCATGCCCCCGATCCGGAAATTCCGCAGCTGCCTCGTCACATCATTTTCCCGGATCACGTCCTCCAGTGGCTGGTGTCAACGGCCGCTTCCCGGCTCCGCTTGCTGCCCGATGAACCGACGGAGATTCTACCGGGAATCACTTCGTGGTTTTGCGGCGCGCATCATCGGTCCAGCATGTGCTTTCTCGTCCAGACGAAACAGGGCAAAGTGGCCCTGACGGATGCGATCTTTAAGTATGGAAATGTGGAAGAGAACATTCCGCTCGGACTCAGCGAATCACTTGAAGAACAGTATCGCCTCTACGCAAAGCTTCAGCGGGAAGCGGACGTGGTGGTTCCGTTGTACGATCCGCGCGTCATCGAACGACATCCAGAAGGGATCATCGGCTAATGGTAACCTACGATTTCAAAAACAAAGTTGCACTCATTACCGGCGCGGCGAGCGGCATCGGCTTCGCAGCAGCGAAGCAGTTGGCCGAAGGAGGCGCCCGCATTGTGGGCGTCGATCGCAATGGCGAACGATTGAAGAGTCTCTTGAGCGCGCTACCGAGAAATGGCCAACCGCATCTGGCCATCGAGAAGGATCTCCGGTCAGTTGACGAAGCTCAAGCTGTCGTGCCGGAAGCCGTGCAACTCACCGGGCGGTTGGACATCGTTGTGAACGCGGCGGGTGTTTGTTACTTCACCAAAATGAATGAGATTAGGCCGGAGGAGTATAATGAGGTCTTCGACGTGAATGTGCGCGCTCTCTTCTTCATTTCGGTGGCTGCCGCGGAAGCGATGGATGCATCGAGAGGGGGCCGCATCATCAATTTGGGATCGAATGCAGGCCGTAAAGGACGCGCCTGGTCAGCGCACTACGCAGCCTCCAAAGCCGCGGTGAAGAACATCACTGAGTCGCTCGCTCTATCGTACGGCTCCAAGAACATCTCTGTAAACACCGTCTGTCCCGGTCCCACGGATACGCCGATGTGGGAGACAAATTTCAAAGGCCTCAAGGCTATTACGGGAAAGGAGCCGGAGGAGTTCTGGCACATGTGGTCCCGCCAAACACCCCTCGGTCGCGTCGGAAAGCCGGAGGACGTTGCCAATTTGATCTCCTTTCTCGCTTCGGAGAAAGGGGGATTCATCAACGGACAGGAGATCAACGTCTGCGGCGGGTTTATGTTAACAAGTTGAGTTGCGAGAGCGAGTCTCACATTCATCTTTAACGTTGGAAAGGTCACTAAGCAATGAATATCAAACATTCTCCACTTCTGAACAGAGCTCTTCGCCACGATGAACCGCGGGAGGTTGGCATCTCGACGCTTCAGCAGGCGTACGAAGCAATGGACCGTGGAGAGATCGAAGAAGCAAAAACCATTGCGGAGTACGCGCGTCTGGAATGGCAAATCGTGCACGACATGTACGTGAATTGGTCGTGGTCGTTCTTCACGTACATTGCTGATAACTTCGGGGAGGAGGCGTTGGAGAAGGCATACCGGACAATTCTTGGAAGTTATTACCGTCATCGGTATGACAAGGTTATGGCGGCCGACGTCAAGACACAATTGCAGCTCACGGTGGAAGGATTGCGCGGCCATCTCATGGGTAAAGGTCGGCAGGGTGAGATCGGGATTACGGAGGAAGAAGACCGCTATGTCTTACGGCTCGATCCGTGCGGAAGTGGGGGAGTAGCGCGCCAGCGTGTGGAGAGCGGCAACGAACCGGTCCCTCAACATTTCGGCTTTTCAAAAAAGTCGCATCCATGGACATGGGGGAAAGAGAACGTCTGTTATTATTGTGCTCACTGCGCATTTGTGAATGAGATCCTTGCTATCGAGACGTACGGCCACCCGATGCGTGTGACGGAATATCCGGCAAACGCTCAAGAGGCGTGCATGTGGTACATCTATAAAGATCCGAAGAAGATTCCGGCGGAGTTCTATGAACGGGTGGGAAAGAAAGCTCCCGATGCAGCGCCGCGTCTTTCACAACAAGGAGAAGGTCGATGAAACGCGATCCACGTACAGCATGGTCGATGCCATGGGATGCGCCCTTGGTGCCGGAGTTCCCGTTCACATTCCGCAACGTAGAGGTTCTGACGCTTTCCTACCGTTCGCATCTTGACTCCATCCGATCACTTCTTCCCCCGCCCCTCGAAGGAACGACAGATTGGGTGCTCATTCACATCTATAATATGAATGATGTTGAATGGCTCGGCTCATATGGCGAATGCAACGTGATGGTCGGTGCGAAGTTGGGAAACAAAGGATCGGGAGGATATTCCCCCTACCTTTTTTTGAATAGCGACGTTGGATTGGCACACGGTCGCGAAGTGCACGGACAGCCGAAAAAGTTCGCGAACGCCCGCGTTGAAGTGCGCAACGATCTCCTGGTCGGATCGGTTGAGCGAAATGGTATCAACATCATCACCGGTACCATGGCATACAAGCAACAACGAGGATCGCTCAACGGACTGAAGAAAAGAACGTTCGACTTTGGCACGAATCTGAACTACAAAGTGATTCCGCACATCGATGGCGCGCCCGCTATTCGTCAAATCACGAGCAGAGTATTGACCAATGTCCAGGTGTATGAATGCTGGGAAGGGGAATGCACCGTCGATCTTCGTCCGAACGCACAAGCGCCAGTCCATAAACTCCCCGTCGTGGAAATGGGATTGGGTTATTATTGGAGAGCCGACTTTACACTGGTGGAAGGAAAGGTGCTCCATGACTATCTCCACAAAACATTGGGAAGGAAGAAGTGAAGATTGTCATTACAGATTGGGGTTTTCCATCGCTTGACACCGAACGGGAGCTCTTCAATCGCCACGGCATCGAACTGGAGGCACATCAATGCAAGTTGGAAAATGAGGTGGCGGATGTAGTAAGGGAAGCAGACGTTGTGATGACGCAATGGGCGCCTGTGAAAGCGAAAGCGGTGGAGGCGATGACTCGCTGTCGGGGCATCGTTCGTTATGGCATCGGTCTCGATAACGTCGATCTGGCGGCGGCACAGGTTCGCGGAATTCCGGTGCGCAACGTTCCGGATTACTGTCTGCACGAGGTTGCTGATCACACCATGGCATTGTTGCTCGCTCTCCAGCGACAGATCTCTCATGTGCAATCGCTGGTGCGGGCGGGCACATGGAAGATCACACCGCCGCAGGCATTTCCACCTCTGAGACAATGCACGTTGGGACTGATCGGTTATGGACGCATTGCTCGACTGGTTGCAGAGCGGGCGAAACCATTCGGCGTGAGCGTTGCTGCTTACGATCCGTTTGTACGGGGGGAGGTGTTTGAAACCGATAGTGTCACCCAGGTCGATCTATCCACGCTCTTTGCGGCATCGGACATGATCTCGCTGCACTTGCCATTGACGGAAGAGACGAAACACCTCATCAATGCGACGATGCTCGGTCGCATGAAACATCACGTGCTGATCGTCAATACGAGTCGGGGCGGATTGATCGCGACGGACGATCTTGTCGCGGCGCTCAAAGCAGGTCGCATTGCCGGCGCCGCTCTCGATGTTCTTGAGCAAGAACCGATTCCACCCGATCACCCTCTTCTTTCCATGCCGAACGTTATCGTTACAAGTCACACAGCTTGGTACAGCAATGCGAGCGTTGGTGAACTGCAGCGACGAGCTGCCCTGGCCGCACTCGAAATGCTGGGAGTCCAAGCAACCTCTGAGCAGTAAAAGTATCACTTTGAAAAAACAAAACGCCATGAACAACCTCTGGTCGGAAAGAAAAGCAAAAGGTTGGAATGAGTTCGATCTTCTCGTCTACGAACTTGTCGGTGCTTCTCATCGAAATGGATCTTTCTCGCAGGAATTGTGTGAATGAAGGTGCATCTTGCATACGGAAAAAAAGGCCTTGACGTAGAGATTCCTGACAAAAATCTCGTCAAGATTCTGACGATGAAGGGAGCTTCACCGTTACATAATCCTTCTCAAGCACTCCGTTCGATTCTAAGGGAACCGATAGAATGCAAACCGTTGAGCGAAATGGTTGTCGGGAAACGGAGTGCCTGCATCGTGCTCTGTGATATCACCAGACCGGTTCCCAACAAACTTTTGCTTCCCCCAGTTCTGGAGATTCTCGAGAACGCAGGCATTGCACGAAAGAATATCACCCTGCTCATTGCTACCGGCCTCCATCGTTCGAGCACGCCCGAGGAGCGTCGGTACATGGTAGGAGAGGCTATCGCGGAACAATACCGAATCGTTGATCATCGCGCTCGGGTAGGATCTGAACAACACTACTTGGGAAAGACCCGGAACGAAACACCGGTTTACATTGACGAAGCATACTGTGCAGCCGATGTGAAGATCAGTCTCGGTTTCATCGAACCGCATCTCATGGCGGGCTTTTCGGGAGGTCGCAAGATGGTAGCGCCCGGTTGTGCGGGAGAAGAAACAATTAAGGCGCTTCACAGTCCGTTCTTTCTCGAAAATCCTCACTGTCGTGAAGGTTCCCTGGGGAGGAATCCGCTGCATCATGAGATAGTTGAGATTGCGCGGATGGCTGGGCACGACTTTATCGTCAACGTCACGCTCAATGAGGGGGGAGATGTCACCGGGATCTTCGCGGGACATCCCGAGCGCGCTCATGCAGTTGGTGTAGAATTCGTGCGCACGAGCGTGCGTGCGACGTTGCGGGAGCAGGTCGATATAGTGGTTACCACAAGCGCCGGCTTTCCACTTGATCTGACGTACTATCAGGCGATCAAGGGAATGACTGCTGCATTGCCGGTTGTGAGGCGCGGAGGATTGTTGATTCTCGCGGCTGAATGTAGCGAAGGTCTTGGTGGAAAAGAGTTCAGTGCGATGGCGCGTCGATTTTCGAGTGCGGAAGAATTCCGGCGACATATCTTGCGCCATCCGGTGGAAATCGACCAATGGCAATTGGAAGAATGCGCTAAAGCTGTGTTGCATGCAGATGTGGTGCTGGTCTCCAGCGGCGTTCAGACGAAGGAATGCGAAGGATTATTCATTGGAAGTGCGAACAGTGTTGAAGAGGCGATCGAACGCGGATTGAGGCAATACGGCGATGACTCCACCATCGCCGTCATACCCAAAGGTCCGTACACACTTGCTGAAATCGAGAATGCAAGCATCTAGGAGGTGGATTGTCTTCTTGACTTGCACGCGGAAAAGATGTATACTCCTTCGAGTCTTAATTAAACATTATTCAATTAGCAAACATTTGATTACCTATGCCCCCCAATTACATTGTCCCCGCCCTTGATCGTGCCGTCAAGGTTCTGGAGTTGCTCTCGAGCGCGCCGCACGGGCTTTCCCTGGCACAGCTTGCGACGCAAACAAAGGTGCCGAAGAGCACTATGTTCCGTATCCTCTACACCATGCAGCAAAATGCCATTGTGATCGAGGATACCGAGCGAAAAACCTTCACCCTTGGCATGAAACTGCTTGAATGGGGAAATGCCGCCCTTTCGAAGATCGATATTAAGATCATCGCTCATCCCCATTTGGTCAACTTGGCGCATGAAACGCGGGAAAGCTTTTATCTCGCTGTGCTCGATCACGACGAAGTGATCCTCATCGACCATGTCGACACGCCGGAGATCTGGAAGATGGTGACGCGTCTCGGACATCGTTCCCCCTTTCATTGCACCGCCACCGGCTTGGTGCTGACTGCGGAACTGAAACCGGAGGAGATCGATGCCATGATCGAACGTCAGGGCCTGCGGCGGTATACGTCGAAAACGATCACAACGCCCGCCAAACTCAAGAAGCGATTGGAGCAAGTGCGCAAGCAGGGGTACGCTCTGGCCGATGGTGAATACAAACCGGACCTCTGCGCCATCGCTGTCCCTATCCGCGATCACAGTGGAAGGGTAATGGCCTCCCTGATGACGGCTATTCCTTCGGCGCGCGTGAGCCGGGAAAAACGACTCGTGGATGATCTGATTGCGACGTTGAAGCGTGAGGCGGCGATCATTTCCAGGCGGATCGGATTTAACGGGCCTTCATCCATCTGAGGTTCCGATTCGCGACGCTCGCGCGCTTCTCCCGCGCGTGCAGGGGTCTCCATCTTCATCCACCATCTCCAGCCCGAAAGGTGGTGAATGATGCCTTCGTGGCAGAAGCACACGCCTTTAACCATTTTCCACTACGGTACGGTCATGTCGCATCATCTCAAGCTGGGGATCCTCAGCGATGAAATCTCCTCCAACTTTGCAGAGGCGGCTCGCTACGGAGTGGAATGGGGCATCTCCTTGTACGAACTACGTGTACTGACCTCGGGCCGTGTACCATTTGTCGCTCCTGAAGAGTGGGACGAAGTTGAACGGATTGTCCGAACTCACCGCCTGACGATTACCGCACTCTCCCCGGGTATCTTCAAGCATCCCCTTTCGAAGAAGGATGAACTGGAGCGCGAGCTGACAAGCGTTCTTCCCAAAACACTGGCACGAGCCAAACAACTCGACGCTCGACTTGTCATCGTCTTTGGATTTCAGAGGGAGCCCGATGAACCTGCGTCAAACGATCAGCTCGTTGTCGAGTGGTTCCAACGTGCGGCGGATTGCGCGGCCGGAGAAGAGATGACCCTGGCGGTAGAGAACGAACCGGGTTTCTGGTGTGATTCTGGGTCGAACACGGCACGAATTATTGAATCAGTCCAGCGCCGGAATTTCAAAGCGAACTGGGATCCGTGCAATGGTTTTGGTACCTCCGAGCGTCCGTTTCCGGAGGGGTACGAAGCGATCAAAAAACACATCGCGAACGTGCATGTGAAGGACACAAAGCATGGCGCTTTAATCGAGTGTGTTCCGGTGGGTGAAGGAGCGATTGATTGGAAAGGACAACTTGCTGCATTGGCAAGGGATCGTATCGTTCAACACGTGACCATCGAAACACACTGTCTGCCGCTGATCGAACAATCGCGTCGCAACGTTCAGACACTCCGTTCCTATCTCACTGAAATTGCCTCACTCGAAAAGGTCGCTCCATGAGCCTTCCGCGCCGCGATTTCTTGAAGAACATAGGTGTCAGCGCATTGGCTGTTTCCGTTCATCCTTCCTGGACGGAGACGGTGCAACAACGCTCTACGCCGGAACAAAGACTCCATCCCGACTATCAATCCAACAATCCGGGAATAGAATACTACTTTCTCGGCAACGGCAAAATCATCGCAGCGCTCCAGAGCTCCCCGGATCCCGATCAGGGCACGCATGCCGGTTTGTTGGTTATGTCCTCCGATCATTTCGGTCGAAAACTGAGCACCTACCTGTATCATCCGAAGCGCGGCGTTCAGAACGCTCGTTTCATTGCGATCGTCGATGGTCGTGGGTACGCTCCTGAATTTGCCTCTTCTGTCATTCAGTGGGAATATCCCAATTCTATTCCGACCGTTGTTCTGCACTGGGAAGCGGCAGGCTGTCGCATACGCGAAGAAAAATGAACATCTGAGATCGCGGGAAAAGGCGAACAGCAGTTCGTCACGTTCTATGCCGGAAAAATACTTCACATACAAATCGCTCGATGAGCTTCAGAGCGACTGCCGATACTACGGGGTCGATATTACGTTCGAGGAGAAGATCGAGGCTCTCGGGCGTCCGGTCAGAATCGGCAACCGGACCATCGGAAACTCTATCGGCATACATCCGATGGAAGGATGCGACGGGACGCTTGATGGAAAACCGGACGAACTCACCTTTCGGCGTTGGGAACGATTCGGTGCCGGTGGGGCTAAGCTGATCTGGGGAGAGGCGACAGCGATAACGCCGGAAGGGTTGGCAAATCCGCGACAGTTGCTGATCAACGAGGCAAGCATGCCTCACCTTAAATCGCTCTTGGAACGAACGCGCGCTGCCCACCGCGAGGTCTATGGTCGTGATGACGATCTTCTCGTCGGCCTTCAACTGACTCATTCCGGCCGCTACAGCTATCGTCGGCCTATCATCACGTACCATCATGCTCAAGCGGACCGGTTGACGTATCTCGATAAGAAGAACGGTCTCAAACTGCCGAGCGAGTATCCGGTGATTACGGATGATGAGCTGGAACGTCTTGAAGACGTGTTTGTTCAGGCGATCGTCCGGGTCTATCGTCTCGGGTTCGACTTTGTCGATCTCAAGCAATGCCATACGTACCTGCTGAACGAGTTGTTGGGAGCTCACACGCGGCTTGGAAAGTACGGCGGATCGTTTGAGAACCGTACGCGTTTTATACGAAATGTGCTGCAGAAAACGCGAAATGAAGTCGGTGGTTCATTCATTCTCGCCTCTCGCATCAACGCGTACGACGGTGTTCCGTACGAGAAGGATCCTGCTACCGGTGTAGGCAAACCCATACCGTTCGAGACGCCGTACCCCTACAGTTTTGGCGTCGATCGCTACGGTCCGTTGCGCGAAGATCTTACGGAGCCGATCAAACTTGTACGGTTACTCGTCGAACACGGCGTACAGATGATCAACGTCTCACTGGGAAGCCCCTACTACAACATGCATATCGGTCGCCCTTTTGAGCATGCGCCGATTGACGGCTACATACCGCCGGAACATCCGCTGCAAGGAATCGATCGACATTTTCGCATCACCGCCGCTCTCCAGCAAGCATTTCCCGATCTGGTCGTCGTTGGAACCGGCTACAGCTGGTTGCGGCAGTATCTCGTGTACGCCGGAGAATCGAACATCCGCCGTAAGCGAGTCACGATCCTGGCTACAGGGCGTGGCGCCATCGCATACCCCGACTATGCAAAAGATGCTCTTCACACGGGAAAACTCAAATCGTCCAACGTCTGCATTGCTGTTAGTCACTGTACGAACCTGATGCGCTCGAAGAACAACGCGCTCGGCCAGTATCCCGCCGGATGCGTGCCGCGTGATCCCATTTACGCAGACTTTTTGAAAGAATCGTTAGGCCGGAAAAGAACCGCTCCCCAAGAAACGCTCGACGAGAAGAAAGAGTGAGCCTTCCCGCCGAACCGATCGTTCCGGCATCTCCATTTCTCCTCGCTTGACGATCAAGGTGAGCCAGAGAACAACGTATCCCATGCCTTCCTTATTCGGTCAACACATCACATCGACGGAGCTCTCCAGACGCGTGGGACATCTCTCACAGGTGGCTGGCGTGCGGATGATGGAGCTGCGCGATGGCGCCGAGTCGGGTGTCCGCATTGCCGACGTTCGAACGGGGGGCGGTCTCCGCTTTCAGGTCTCGCTGGATCGCGGAATGGATATTTCGACAGCCGACTTCAACGGCATGCCTCTTGCATGGCGCTCGGCGAATGGAGATGTGCATCCCGCTTTCTACGACCCGAAAGGTCTCGGCTGGGCACGTTCCTTTCCGGGAGGATTGATGACCGGTTGCGGCCTGACGCACCTCGGCGCTCCTTGCATCGATGAAGGGGAGGAGTTGGGGTTGCACGGACGTCTCTCCAACACTCCTGCGACGAATGTTTCGAACGCGACCGAATGGATTGGTGATCGCTGTCTGTTCCGCGTCTCCGGCGAAGTGCGGGAGATGACATTCTTCGGTCATACTCTTCTCCTTCGCCGAACCATTGAAACAGGCTTAGGGGAATCGATCATCACCTTCAGAGATCGTGTTTTGAACGACGGCTTCACACGCTCGCCGTTGATGATGCTCTATCATATCAACACCGGGTGGCCTCTTGTGGAAGAGGGGGCGCAGCTGTTTGTGCGCGCGCGAGGAACCCATCCACGCGATGCAGAGGCCGAGAAGGGCCTCGCTACAGCGAGAACCATGATGTCTCCGCAAGCCGGGTTCAGAGAGCAGGTGTTTTCTCATGACCTCATTGCCGATGACGAAGGATATGCGACCGTGCTCCTTGCAAACAGCCGTTTGGCAGTGGGTCTCTTTGTTCGTTTCCGTCAGAAAGAACTGCCCCGGTTCATTCAGTGGAAGATGATGGGGGAAGGGACGTACGTTCTCGGTCTCGAACCCGCGAACTGCTCCGTTCAAGGGCGTGCCAAAGAGCGTGAGCGTGGAACCCTGCAGTTTCTCGACCCCGGTGAGGAGAAAGAATTCCACCTTTGCATCGGCATCATCGAAGGACAGCCATCGATCGACCGCTTCCGTCAAGATCATCAACTTTCATGAGCACGCGCAAAGTACGAATCGGGCAAGCGGGCATTGCCAATCACGGCCGCACCATCTTAGATGCGATTCGTGACGCGGGGAATCTTGAGCTTGTTTCGTGTTACGACATCAATACCAGCGCCAAGGAATCGGTCGCTCGGGAGTTCGGTGCACGAGCAGCAACGGATTACGACGATCTGGTTCAGGATCCGAGCATCGATGCGGTCGCTCTCGTAACGCCGAATCACCTTCACTTCGAACAGCTGGAAAAGGCCGTCCGAGCACGCAAACATGTGTTTGTGGAAAAGCCGATTGCTAATTCCATTGCGGACGCTTGCCGCATGATTCGGATGATGGATGAGTCGGGCCTTGTTCTGATGGTCGGACACAACACAAGGAGACGCCGGGTCTTTCGTCGGGCCAAACAAATCTTGCAGGAAGAACTCATTGGCAAGGTTGCTTTGGTGGAGGCAAACCTCTCGCGGCCAGCCGGACTCCAGCCGGGTCTCCCCCCATGGAAGGCCGATCCAACGAAGTGCGCACTCTTACCGATGATGCAGCTCGGCATCCATCTGGTGGACACCATCAGCTATCTTCTCGGTCCGTTCAAGAGTGTTTCTTGTTTCGCTTCAACGATCGCGATGGAAGGGGCTGTTTATGATTCGTCTGCCGCGATTCTGCAGCTTGATTCGGGAGTCCCCGTCGCACTGACTTCCTCGTACGTTTCTGCCGACGCCTACTTCCTTCGCATCTATGGAACAGAAGGAACCATCCACTGTGCGCCGACACACCTCACGCTCGATCTTCTGGAGAATGGAGAACTCGTTGACAAACGGCAAGAAGACTTCGCCTCGGAAGGGGCGAAGAGCTACATCCTTCAGATGAGGGAATTTGGTGAGTGCGTCCTGGGCGGAAAGCGACCAGAAACAGGGGGTGAAGAAGGATTACGGGCACTGGCCGTCATTGAAGCGATGGTTCGGTCCATTGAAACGCGTACGGTCATCGAACTCCATTCATTGCTGGAACAACATGAAGAGCGCTCCGTGTAGGACGGCGTTTCGAATGTTACTGTACACTGACGTTACGCTTTGAGTTCTCAAGAGATTATGAGCACATCCCGCAGAGACTTTCTCCATACCGCCGTCCTCGCAACGGCCGGATTGAGCGTGCGTCCGAGCTTGCTCTTTTCACAGACGTCGCAAAACAAGGATGGTATGCAGCGACGGGGACTCTTGTTCGATGCGGACGAAGTGGAGCGTATGCGTGAGACGACGCGCCATCCTCGGTTCGCCCCGTACTGGAAGTCTCTTTCTGAAGCGGACCTCGCGTCGGATATGCGGTTTCTTGAAAAAGAGCTCCGCCTGAACAATCACGTGCAAGACATGTTACGCGCGCGTCAGATCCTGGAGCGCAGCTCGTTCGTCTATCTCATTACGAAAAGCGAACGCCATCGTGACGTGGCGATGCTCGCGATCAACCGCCTTCTCGACTACAAGCGTTGGGATTACTTTCTCGAAGGAGGCGAGCACACCATCGGATTGCAGCGCGCGCCGGAGGCAACCATCGCCATGAGTCTCGCTCGTGAGTGGATGGACGACGCGCTGAGTACCGACACCAAGCGGGAGATGGAGAGCCAAATTGCGGAAAAAGGAGCCCCGGCATGTTTCCGGACACTCTACGGCATGAAGTACCCGGACAGGGTGCGCGGTTGGGGATTTGATCCTGAAGACGATTATCCGTTCCGTTTCGACTTAAGCCGTTGGCCGTTCATCCTGAATTCGACCAATCTCAAAGTAATTCCCATCTGCGGCCTCGGTCTGGCGGCGTGCCTGCTGTACGACACGCATCCTCAAGCTCAACGCTGGCTCGATCTCGCCTTGCAAAGCGCACGCGCCTTTGCACCGATGTTCGGCAGCGATGGAAGCTACGATGAAGGAGTGAGCTATTGGGGATACACCGCTCTTCACCTTACCCTCCTTCTCGAAGTCATTCACCGACGGCTCGGCATCGACGAGAGGGACCTGATCAATTTCCCTGGCACGGTACGGTATGGTCTTCAGATGTCGATGCCGACTATCGGCAAACCGGGTGATTGCGTCAATTTTGGTGATGCGAGCACAGTAGGGGATGTCTCAGTCGCTGCTTGGGTGGCGCGGCTCCATCGCGATCCGGTTGCACAATACGTGGCAACGTCGGTCGGCGAGATTAAGAGTCACTTTGCCCTCATCTGGTTTGATCCTTCCGTGCCTTCGGAAACACCGGGTACGGAGTTGTTCGACGTTCGCTTCACAAACGACATCGTTGTTTCCCGCACCGGGTGGGAGACGGCAAGCTCCGTCGTTGCGTTGCGGAGCGGTGGTCCGGCAAACCATGAACATGCGGACCGCAACAGCGTCATCTTCAAAGCCTATGGTGAACGGCTTCTTCACGATCCCTTCAAAGCAGCGTATTCATACACACTCCCCCATTGGGTCCTGCGTCTCACCTCAGCTCACACTGCCGTCTTGATTGATGGAAAAGGCCATCACTATCACGACGGAAAGGAGGGAACAAACGCATCGTGGGCTGAGGCGCACGTGGTTGATTACCGGCCATCTCCCGCAACATTGCTCGTCACAAGCGATGCAACGGAAGCATATCGACTTGTAGAAGCCGACGCGGATTTGGTAAGACGGACAGTCTTGTTTTTGAAGCCGGACGTGCTCATTCTCTTCGACCGCGTTCGCATGAGATCGCGCAACGCAACGATTCAACTTCGCTACCAGATTTATCAGGAAGACGGCAAAGCCACATGGGAGGTACGTCGCGATTCGTTCATCATTCGTCGTCCTCGTGCAACGTTGCGGGCATCTCTCGCATCTCCGGCATCAATCATCCTGCGCTCCGACCGACATGCGGTTCCGGAAGAAATAGGTCTGTACCCGTACGTCGAGGCAAGCACAGGAGCCCAGCGTGATCATGCAATTCTTACAGTCTGCACCGCTCAACAGGCTGGAAAAGAGCATGGTGTGGTTGAGATCAAACCGGATGGCTCTTCGTGGAAGGTCAAGATCCGGCACAACGGTTCTCAGCATCTCGTCCTGATTGATTATCAAGATGACCTTCCGGTGATCCAACTTTCATAAGTAGACGCGTATTCCGTACGACATCTTCGATGAAACCATCCGACGCACATTTTGAAGCAGCGCTCAAGCTGATTCCGTGGGGGACTCAAACCAACGCGAAGCGTCCATTTCCGCAATTCGATGAAACGATGCCGAAGTTCATTGTGCGAGGAAAAGGATGCAGGATATGGGATATGGAAGGGAAGGAGTACATCGATTATCGACTTGCGCTTGGGCCCGTAACGTTGGGCTACTGTTATGACGAGGTGGACGATGCCGTGCGGGAACAGATGAAGAACGGAGTCCTTTTTAGTATGGCGAGCCCGATTGAGCTTGAATTGGCGCAGGTCATACATGAAGTGGTGCCGAATGCCGAGATGGTTCGCTTCATGAAAACCGGGGAGGATGCAAACCTCTCCAATATTCGGATTGCCCGCTCCTACACGAAACGCGATATGATTCTGATGAGCGGCTACCACGGCTATCCGGATTGGTTTGCGACGGAGGATAGTCCGAACAACGGGGTGCCGGAGTTTCTGAAAGAGTACGTGAAGATCATACCGTGGGGGAACTGCGAAATTGCGGAAGAGCTGATCAAGAAGTATCACGAGCGACTCGCGTGTGTCATTTCGATTCCGTACGACATGGGGGAAGACGTCAACGGAACCTTCATCAAGCATATCCGCAAAGTGACAAAGGAGTACGGTGTTCTGTTGGTGCTGGATGAAGTATGGACCGGATTTCGGCTTGCATTAGGCGGTGCACAGGAATTTTTCGGCGTCGATGCCGACCTCGCAAGTTATGCTAAAGCAATGGCCAACGGCTATCCCATCTCGACATACGTCGGGAAGCGAGAGTATCTCCAGAGCCTCAACCGCTTCAAGATGACGACGACGTATGCGGGGGAAACACTCTCGATCACTGCTGCCCTTGCGACTCTTCGAATCATGCAACGGGAAAAGGTGCACGATCATCTTTTCGCCATGGGGCGACGGTTGATGGAGGGGTTCAATGCGATCGTGCGGGAGCTGGGGGTGGAGGGGTACGCGGCCGGATTGCCTCCTTCCACCTACATCCAGTTCAACACGCCCGATCCGGCGTACAACGCGCGTGTGGAGTATCTCTGGTTCCGTGAGCTGTTCCGCGAGGGGATTTTCGTCATTCTCCGGTGGTTCATCAGCTATTCTCACAAGGCGAGCGACATCGATGAGTCGCTCGAAAAAGCGCGCCGTGCCCTGAAGCGAGCGCTCGATGCCGAGCCGAAGGAACGTGCAAGCATTCAGCCCTTCTACTGGTAACCAAGTTTCACTTTTGGATCGGACGCATCACTACGATTGGAGAGAAATCTGAAAAAATCTATGGCACACAGAACGTATCTCGACTGCTACGCGATGGTCGGTAAGCGCGGGCCGAAGGACGTAGAGACGCCGTGGGAAACAGAAGTGCTGTTGGACGAGATGGAGTGGTGCGGCATTCATGGGGCGTTGATCGCTCATTGGACAGCGAAGGAATACGATCCGATCTACGGCAACCGGATGCTTTTGCGCGAGCTGAAGAAAAGTCCTCGCCTGTACGGAGTCTGGACGGTGATGCCGCATCACACACGGGAATTTCCGAAGCCGAAAGAGGCAGTCAAGCAAATGCTCGATCACGGTATCCGCGTTGCCAAGATGTATCCGCGCGCCCATCGGTACCCGTTCACAATGGACTTTTGCGGTGAACTGTTGCGCGAGTTGGAACGAAATGAAATCTTCCTGATGGTCGAAGGGGGTTACTTGTACAATCCCGATATCTTCGAACCGTTCAATCAAGTCCTGCTCGACGATCTTGACGCGATGCTCAGTCGATTTCCCAATCTCAACGTTCTTCTGCTTGGTTCACGCTGGGAATCGACCCGCTATACGAACCCTTTGATGAGAAAACATACACATCTCCACCTTGAACTTTCCAACCATCAGGGTAACCGGGCAATGGAGGTGTTCGCGGAGTGGTACGGCGTCGATCGCATTCTATTCGGGACGGGGGCGCTCGATAAATCGCCGGGCGCGGCAAAAGCGTTTGTCGATTATTGCACCCTCTCGACAGAGGACAAGCAGGCCATTGCCGCGGGGAATATCAGTCGATTGATGAAAATGGAGTCACTTCCAAAGCCGTATCGCGAGAAGAAAGACGCCGATCCCATTCTTGCGTTTGCGAAACAAGGCAGGCCCCTGAAAAATATCTTGGTGATCGATTCACATGCGCACATGTCACACGACGGTGCGGAAGGAGTCGGATTTCTCCACCAACCATACGGGGATGCGAAAAGCATGTACGAGCGTGCGCAGCTGATGGGGATCAAAACAATGTGTGTGAGCAGTTTTCTGGCGGTCTGGACCGACTACGAAGAAGGGAACATGATCATTGCCGATGCGATGAAGCGCTATCCCGGCTTCTATCACGGCTACGCGTCGCTCCAGCCACAGTATGTGCGTGACTGGAAAAAAGAATTTCGAAAATGGTACGGCATATACCGTATGGAAGGGCTGAAGCCGTACCATCCGCGGACGAATCTTCCCTACAACGATCCACTGTGGAAACCGTGGTACGAATACGGAAACAGCATCCACGCCTATGCGTTGATACACCCGTCGCCGAACATCGTTGCCGAAATGAACGACATCGCACCGAGGTATGCGAACATGACGTTCCTCATGGCGCATTCGGGCGCCTCCTTCAAGGACGCGCGGTTGGCGATCGAGATCGCTCAACGCAATCCAAACGTTGTGCTTGAAATTACATTAACGTCCGTGACGTATCGCGTCATCGAGTTTCTGGTGAAGCATGTCGGTGCGGACCGCGTGCTGTTCGGCACCGATCAACCGTTGCGCGACCCTATCCCCCAATTCGGCTGGATGGCGTACACACACTGCACGTTCGAAGAAAAGAAGAAGATGTTCGGCCTGAACATGCAGCGCATCATCCGACGCGTCAAGAAGAGACGATAACGATCGTGTTACGAGGTCCGCTCCTCTGTATGATGATTTCAATGAAATGTTTTCACTCTTTGAATCACCAACTTCCCCGCGCACCGTTCGGATCAAATTTGACAATCAGTGAACGTTTTATGATCTGGTTGGAATAGAATGTACAAACAAAATTACATACGTCGTAGCAATCATCATTTCCCGATCAAGATTGTTTGCCTCAGTACGGCACTCATCCTCAGTGCCCTGGTTTTCATGGAGTCTGCACCGGTCGATGGAGATCGACTCGCCAGAGCCGACCGCCAGGACGTTCTGATCTTCAAAGAGGCTGTACCAGCGTATCGAGAGACAATCTACATGTCCATTCTCAGCTCGCGCAAACACCGGCTTGGAGCACTGGACAACCCGACGGTCGGACTCTTCATCAGCACGGATGGCGGGGCAACGTGGCACCATAGGGGATGGACTGGCTACATCCGCACATTTTATACAGAAGCGGGTCCGGATGGGACGATCTGGTCGGCGTGCGGAAACGGTATCTTGCGATCAACCGACAACGGATCAACATGGCGCATTACAACGGGTTGGGAGATTACCGAGGTTCTGAAAGTGAAGGTCGATCCCACTCAACCGGCCATCGTCTTCGGCGCCACCGCGTATGGCATCGTTCGCTCGACGGACAAAGGAACGACATGGCAATCAAAAAACAGCGGCCTTCAAAGCACCTTTACGGCCGATGTCCTGATCGACGCAGCGCATTCTACGCGAGTTTTTGCAGCTACAGAAGAAGGGGTCTATGTCAGCACCAATCGGGGAGATCAATGGCGACTTGCCGGATTGAAAGGGAGTGGAATTCGCGTTCTCGCTCAAGACCGGTTAAATTCCAGACTTCTTTATGCGGGAACGGAGGAGGATGGTGTGTACATATCAGTCAACGGAGGCGCAACGTGGAATTCATCTGTGGACGGACTCCACCATAGGACGGTGTACGCCATTGCACCGGATCCAACTAGTTCCAGGACAATTTACATCGGCACCCACGGAGGAGGTGTGTACAAGTCAACCGATGGAGGAACAACGTGGCAGCAAAGCTCAAAGGGTCTCATCAACCTCGATGTTCATTCGTTGGGAGTTCTTCCCTCAAATCCTTCTCTCGTCTTCGCCGGCACGTTGAACGGCGGCCTTTTCCGGAGTACGGATGGGGGATTGACCTGGCAGTTCAACAGTCAAGAAGAAGCACAAGTGTGGGGGATTTCGATACGATGAGAACGCTCTTGGTTGCTGTTGCGTTCGTTGTAGGCGTGACGGAGGTGTTACCGGCTCAACGGTCATTTGCAGAGCGGCGGGCGGAAGTCCTTCGTGTGGCGAGTGGTGAGCGGGATCGCGGTTTCGCGACAATCACTGCAAAGCTCTTAACGGGTCAGGACCTTCCCTTCGCGTTCGCGATGCTTGATTCGTTGACGTACGATCAATCGATCGGCGGCATGTTTTACGCCTATACTCTCATCGGATGTTACCTGCTTGGCGAGCGGGTTCTTCCCGACACACTCAAGCGCAAGATGCGGGAAGCGTACCGTGTGAGAACGATGTACCGCGGTGATACGGAAAACCACTGGGTGATGTACTATACCGGCCTGTATCTTGCCGCACAAACGTGGCCGAACGAGGATGAGACAACGTGGTTCAATGGAAAAACTTCGGCGGAAAATTTCGAAGAAGCTCGCGGCTGGCTCAGTCAGTGGTTCGACATCTCCAGCACCATCGGTCAGGGTGAATTCGATTCGCCCACTTACATTACCACCTTCCTGACACCGATGATGGTGCTGTACGAATTCGCGAAAGACTCTGTGATGAAAACCAAAGCGCAATTGATGCTCGATCTTCTGTTTGTCGATTTTGCTGCTGAGCATCTTGCGGGAAATTATGGTGGGGGCCATAGTCGCGATTATCCGGAAGATATCATCAACCCGCTCGCCGCGCCGAGCACGTTCTGGGCATGGCTGTATTTCGGTCAACCGGAGATGCCGCCGTGGAACGAGACGCGGTATCGTCCGCGACATCGGAGCGCATGGGAACCGGTGTATGGAGCGGCAAGCTCGTATCGGCTTCCCGAAATTATTTATCACATCGCCACCGACCGCTCGAAGCCGTACATCCATACCGAGACGAAACGGGTACGGAATATTATCCGCTTTGGAAAAGAAAAGAATCCCCCCGTTTACAAATACTCCTACGTGACAAAACACTATATCCTCGGCTCACTTCACGGCGGCATTCTTCAACCGATCCAACAGCACACGTGGGATGTGACATATGTTTCTGACAAACCGAACAACACCATCTTTACTCTTCATCCTTTCTATTCAGGCAAAGAACTGGCGATGTTCTTTCCGGAGGAACAGAAATTCTTGTCGGACGAAGTGGATCGTTATCACAAAGTCTACACCAATCCAAACAAGTGGAACTCCAGCTCGCCGTACGAACAGACGCTTCAACATAAGAACGCACTCATCGTTCTTTATGATATTGAGGAGGGAACAACTCATCCGCACATCGACGGCTTCTTTCCCAAAACGCTTGACGAGCGGGTCGTCGATGACTCCGGCTGGATCTTCGCTCGCTCCGGGGCTACATTTGTCGGAATCTTTCCTTTGAAGAGTTATGAGTGGAAAGAAGAAGATGTCAACTGGCGGTTGCGGAGCTTTGAGCGAAGAAATGGCTTTGTTGTGGAAGTGGGTTCCTCGGATGAAGATGGAAGTTTCGAGAACTTCCGATTGACGTTAACGAAGCTTCGTCCTGTCGCGCGCGAGGAGGGAAAACAATGGCAGGTGGAGTACCGCACACGCGAAGGAACGAAGCTGCAACATACTTTCAACGGCCAGCGCATTATTGACGGTAAGCAAGTCGATTTCAAGCGGTACAAGTTCTTCAACGGGCCTTACGTGCAGAGTGAACGGGGGAGCGGCGTCATCACGTTGACGCACGGTGGAAAGAAGCGAGTTCTGGACTTCAAACACGTCAAGATATCTGAAACGCCGTGAGAGTGCTCTGGTTTGCTGCCGTCTTGTCGCAGATCGTAGGTCCGGGCGAACGATCGGACATCGATCGACCTGCGATCTATGCTGCGGTTTACATCGTCCGGAGCGGAACGGCTGTGGGAACGCTTTCCGGAATCGGTCTCTTTCGTCGGTTTCGGGACGATTCGACGTGGGTGAATTTGCGCCCTAATACAATCACACCGGGAATGGGATTTTACCAGTCTGAATCGAAGGCAATGCTCTACCTTGCCGGTGGCAATGGCCTTCATCGTTCGGAGGATGGAGGAAGAAGTTGGAAGGTGTTGACCGGTTGGCAAATAAAGGAAGTGTTGTCTGTTGCTCCCGATCCTGTCGATGAGCGCATTCTCTACATCTCCACGCCGTTTGGCATATTCAAATCGACTGATGCAGGCACAACGTGGCACGAAAAAATGAAGGGCTGGAAAACATGGTATGTACGGAGAGTTATCATCGATCGGGAGGATCGACGAGTGCTGTACGCGACGGGGGAGGATGCGTTGTATGTGTCGAGCGATGGAGCGGAGTCTTGGCAGGCACTCTCGGTTGGAGTTCCCGGCATCAAATGGATTGTTCAACATCCCGTTGAAGCACATGTGCTTCTTGTCGGAACGGAGGATCACGGTGTGCGCGTCTCGTTTGATCGAGGAGCGACGTGGCGGCAGTCTGCGGGTCTCGACACATCGGCAGTCTACTCCTTCGCTTCAACGCCGGACGGAACGGAGATCTATGCAAGCGGATTTCGGACCGGTGTCTGGAGAAGCGTCGATAACGGTGCATCCTGGAAACAAATTTGGAGTGCAAGCGAGCTGGACGCGCTGTACACCATTTGTGTCGATCCATACGACACAAACCATCTCCTTGTGGGAACGAACGGTTATGGCATCTATGCTTCGCACGACCGGGGACGCACGTGGCGTCAGTCCGGACTTCCCGACGCACATGTGAAGCAGATTGAGGTGTTTCCGGGGGGGATGCGGAGGGGAGTATGGGAGTAGTAAGTATGGAAGGAGGAAGAGGAGAGAAGGCAAACTGACTTTGTAGCGCAACCTGTCAGGGGCCTTTGCAGTGGAGAGATTGCATATGGAAAGGTGTGAGGAGACAGGTATTGAGCGGGAAACAGGTTCCATGGGGTCTTGGCCGATTCAGGCTCTCCACATCACCGCTCACCCTTCACTATTCACGATTCACGCTTTCGCGCACCACAACGATTCCGACTGAGAACCACCACGTATGATGAAAACAACATGCGGATGTATCTGTTTGTTATTAGCAGTCGTGCCGCACGTCGCGTACGCACAGAGATCGACCGTTTATGCCTCCGTTGTATCGACAAAACCCTTCGTCGTCGGTGCGCCGAATCCGCAGACAGGACTTTTCTACCAACGTCCGGAAAACGATACAACGTGGCAGCATACGGGCCGCAACAATATCCGGGCATTCGGTCTGGATGTGCTCCCCTCGGCAAAAGGACAAATCCTGTGCATAGCCTCGGGGAACGGCGTTCATCAATCGTACGACGGTGGAAAGACATGGAAGATTTCGACAGGCTGGCGCATCACCGAGGTTCTCTCGGTTACCATCGATTCCCGCAAGCATGAAGTTCTCTACTGCACCACGCCGTACGGCGTGTTTAAGTCGACGGATGGCGGAACATCGTGGCATGAAAAGAACAAAGGCTTCGTAGCCCTTTTCAGTCCGGTTCTTCTTATCGATCCCCGCGATTCCAACACCCTCTTCTGCGCGACGGAAGACGGAGTGTATCGAAGCACAGATGCGGGAGAGAGCTGGCAGAGGACCGGTTTGAGCGTGGGAGGTGTGCGAACACTTGCACAACATCCAACTGATTCAAAGATCCTTTTCGCCGGAACAGAAGATCACGGCATCTATGCAACGTGGAACGGTGGGAAGTACTGGGAAAAGATGGAAGCAGGCATCGACCACTCCACCTTCTACGCGATCACGTTCGATCCAACCAATCCACAAACGATGTATGCGGCGGGTTATGTGACGGGGGTATACAAATCGACCGATGGCGGCAAGAGCTGGCGCCGGATGAACGATGGATTGACCAACCTCAATGTTCATTCGATCGCTGTCGATCCGACGAATGGGCAACGCATCTACGCGGCCACCATGTTTGGCGGCGTTTTCCGGTCTGACAACGGTGGGGCCTCGTGGCGTTATGCAGGATTGCACGGCTCGCAGGTCTGGACCATCAAAGTGCTGCCGTTTTGAAAATATCGTATCTGCTCATCAATCGGTCTCACATGACGAATCGTGAGGATAAGGAGTTTGAAATGAAATCAGTCAAGCAGGCCACGGTGTTACTTCTTCTCTTCATATCAACGACGGTGGCCCAGTCAGACCGGGCGACGTATCTGAAAGAATTCCGGCAACGCGTCGAGTACGTGAAACACGTTTACGATACTTCCCAAGCACGAGGGTACTATCAGGCGGCAGTCCGGTACGCGTTGAAGAAGAACGTCCGGCAAGCCGACAGCATGTTCGTTGAGGCGCTTCGCGTTCCGCGCGGTGATATGTTCTGGATGTTTCCGGTGATCGGCACATACTTGAACGGAAAAGAGGTGATGTCGCCCGAAACGAAATCGGCTGTCCGCAACGCGTGGAAAACGTACGCACCCTATCGTGGCGATACCGAGAATCACTGGGCGATGTATTACGCGTCGTTGTTCCTCGCTGCGGAGCAATGGCCGAATCTTCCCGGATCCGAGTGGTATAACGGCAAGAGCTCCGACGAGAATCGCCTGGAAGCGAAAGAATACTTGTTTGATTGGGCCCGCATCACGACCACCATCGGCCAAGGGGAATTCGATTCACCGGATTATTTTGCTGAATACGCCATCTCTACAATTCTTCTAACACAATACGCTCAAGACCCGCAGGTGCGTCAACTCGGGAAGATGCTCACGGAATATATCTTTGCAGACTTCGCGGTGGAACATCTCGACGGACAATATCTGGGCGGCTTCAGCAGGATTTATCAACCCGCCGTGTACAAACCGCTTCTTTCAACCGCATCGGCGTTCGCGTGGCTGTACTTTGGAACCGGTGAAGCAACATCATCGGGATGGATCGTTCTTCCCGCTCTTTCTCACTACGAGCTTCCGGAGATTCTTTACCAGATCGCGACGGATCGAAGCAAGCCCTACGTTCACAAAGAACGAAAACGAGTTCGAAACGTGATTCGCTACGGCAAGGAGAAAAATCCCCCCGTCTATAAATACACCTACGTAACGAAGGACTACGGTATCGGATCGCTTCACGGAGGCATTCTCCAACCGATTCAGCAACATACGTGGAGTGTTCGCTATACGTATGGACGACCGTACACGGCTATCTTCGGTCTCCACCCGTATTGGTCGGGGATGGAACTCGGCATGTTTTTCCCCGAAGAGGTCAAAACGTTGATTGCGGACGTGGTGGCGTCGAAGGGAACGTATAACAATCCCGATAAATGGACGAGCGCGTCGCCCTTTGAGCGTACCTTCCAGCACAAGAACACGTTGATTGCGTTGTACGATATCGTCCCCGGAACGACAACCGAGCATATCAACGGTTTCTTTCCGAGAAATCTGCAGGAGAGAATTGTGGACGAATCGGGATGGATTGTGTGCAAAGCAGGCGACACGTACGTGGGGTGGTACCCGTTGCAAGAATATGAGTGGAAAGAGGAGTTCGAGAATCCTGCCAACAGGTTGAACGACGTAGGCCGGCCTGTGTTGGAGCGGGAAAAGGAAGCAGGGAATTGGCGATTGCGAAGCCACAAGCTCCAGAACGGTTATGTGATCGAAGTAAGGTCGAAGGACGAAATCGGTTCGTTCGAGAAATTTCGCACAGAACTCAAGCGAAGGATTCCCCGGTCCATCCTCACACCGGGACACGTTGCCGTCGAGTACACCACGCTTGGTGGGGACAACATGTGGTTTCGGTTCCCCGAGGACCGGAAGCTGAACGGAGCGGTCGTCGATCTTTCCAAGACAAAGTTGTTCGACGGCCCCTTTTTGCAGGCGGAGGTCGGAAGTCAACGCCTGACGATAACGTACAAGAACAAACAGCGGCTGCTCGATTTTACAACACTCACCATCTCCGAGTGAACTGCTCAACCACAATGAATACCTCAAAACAACTTGATGTCGTTGTTGCAGGATTGGCCGTTGCCGATATTATCGGTCGCCCTATCGATCTGAAGTCGTTTCCCAAGCGGGGAGGATTGAGATTGATTGAAGGAGTGACGTTAACGACCGGTGGAAATGTCTCCAATGTCGGCATCGATCTTGCCAAACTTGGATTCCGCGTGGGGGCCATTACGCGTGTTGGTAGCGATTCTCTGGGCCGTTTCATTCTGCAGCAATATCGGGCGTACGGAATTGAAACCGAGGGGGTGACCATCGACGCAAAGCGACAGAGCTCAGCCACTATGGTTTGTGTGGCGAAGGATGGGGAGCGGACGTTCCTGCATACGCGAGGATGTATGGCGAATTTTCGGGCGAGCGATGTCCTGGAACATCTTCCTCTGATCAGCAAAGCGTATCTGTTTGCATTCGGGTATCTCGGACTTTTGCCGGAGACGGAGAAGGAATTCAAGACACTGTTCGAGACGGTCAAAGAGAAAACGGCAGCCAAAATCTTGCTCGATACAGCTGGTGTTCCGCGGTCCACGAAGGGGGCTCTGAAGAAATTCCTGCCGTTTGTCGATTACTTCGTTCCGAGTTTCCAAGAAGCGCAGGAGTTGACGGGCAAAAGAACTCCAGAAGGCATGGTGAAAGTTCTTCGTTCTTGTGGGGCGACCGGATTCGTGGGGATTAAGCTTGGTGCGAAAGGAGCCTACGTTTCCGGAAACGGTGAATCAAGGTACCTACAAGCACCGCGTGTACGGCGCGTCGTGGATGCAACCGGTGCGGGGGATGCGTTTGTTGCTGGATTGCTTGCTGCAATCATTCGGGGGTATGGAGTTTCGGAGGCAACCTCTCTTGCCAACGCCGTAGCAGCGAGTTGCGTAACTGCCGTCGGGGCCTCCACGGCTATCCGTTCGTTCGAAAGTTATCTCAAGCCAAGTCAGATCTCCCGACCACGCGAGCACGATAGTTCGAAGTGAAGTACAAGATGCCGACGCCGGATGATGTAGGATGAAGCCAACGTATCATATCGTATCCCACTCACATTGGGATCGCGAGTGGTATAAGCCGTTCGAACAGTTTCGCGCCATGCTGGTGAACATGGTGGACGATCTGTTGGATCTTCTGGCGAACGACCCATCATTCGCCTCGTTCACGCTCGATGGACAGACGAGCGTCATTGAAGACTATCTTGACATCCGGCCGGAGCGTCGGGAAGAGATCGAACGCTCTGTTCGCGACGGCCGAATCTTGACGGGACCGTGGTACGTCTTGCCCGATGAGTTTCTTGTCAGCGCAGAATCAACCGTTCGCAACCTGCTCCGGGGAACACGGCAGGCGCGAGGACTCGGAGGCGGGATGGAGGTCGGCTACATCCCCGACTCGTTCGGGCACATTGCTATGATGCCCTCCATCCTGAAAGGCTTTGACATCGATACGGCTCTCGTTTATCGCGGTTTTGGTGGAGAACCGGAACAAAAGACTTCGGAATACTGGTGGATTGCGCCGGACGGGACAAAGTCTCTCATGGTCCATTTGTTTCGTCACGGTTATAGTGCCGGATATTTCCATCAAGAAACCGATGAACAGATTCTCGAACGCTTCAAGGGATTGAAAGCCGAATTGGATGCGCGCGCAACGACATCGCATCGCTTGTTGATGAACGGCGGTGATCATCACTGGCCCGATCCAAAGTTGCCCTCCACGCTCAATCTCCTCCGACGGCATTTCGAGGGGGAATTCATCCACAGCAATGTTCCGGCGTACGTGCAGGCGGTGAAGCGAGAGGTGAAGAGCCTACCGGAAGTGTGCGGCGAACTGCGGTTCGGTTATCGTTATGCGTTTGTGGTCCTCGGTGGAGTCTCTTCCAGCAGGATGTATCTCAAGCAAGCAAACTGGAAGTCGCAGCTCCTGATGGAGCGCTACGTGGAACCGCTGAACGTTCTTGCGAAACTCGCCGGCGCGCGCTCCCAGCTTCCGTTGGTGCAACATGCGTGGAAGCAATTGTTGCAAAACCATCCGCATGACAGCATTTGTGGTTGTAGTGTGGACGCCGTGCATCGCGATATGATGACTCGATTTAAGGCGGTGGAGGAAATCGGCAGTTCAGTACTCGAATTTGCAAGTGATCATTTGATCCCCTACGACGACCGCGCGTATAAGGATGATTGTTCCATCTTTTTCTTTAATCCCTCTCCGTTTGTACGGAGCGATGTCGTGCAGACGGAGTTCAAGTTCTATCTTCAGGATATCGCTGTCGGATTGAATCCTGATGTGAACGTGGCTCCGAAATTGCCTCCTGTGAAAGGATTTCGTTTGTTGGATGAGAACAAGAAAGATGTGATGTATCAGATTCTTGATCGGAAGGAGGGGTACGACATCACCTCTACCAAGTACAATTATCCCAAACAAACGTACGCGGATACGTTCAGGGTGCTGGTTGATGCACGAGATGTGCCGCCTGTTGGGTGGAAAGGTATTTGTATCGAGAAGACAGAGAAGTTCCCTCCCTTCTCCACCTCGCTTCGGTCAGGGAAGAACTTTCTTGAGAATGATTTCATTCGCATCGAGGTAAATTCTCGTGGTGAAGTGACCCTCAAGGACAAACTGAACGGGCAAGTCTTTTCCGGCTTGAACGTGTTTGAGGACTCCGGAGATGTGGGGGATGAATACAATTATTCGTATCCGAAGCGGGATCGTTGGATCGTTTCGAATAAATCAAAGGCCTCGATAATAGTTGTCGAGAAGGGTCCGCTGCGGGTAGCTCTTCAGGTTGTGCTTACGATGAAGGTACCGGCCTCCGCAACCTCCGACCGGCGTGCGCGATCGAAGCGGATCACCAAATTAAAGATTGTCTCGACCCTGTATCTTACGCACACGTCGCGCTTTCTGGAGGTTGTGACCACCGTGAACAACACGGCAAAAGATCATCGTTTTCGTGTGTTGTTTCCAACGGGGATCAAAACGAATGCGGTTCTGGCGGATTCACAGTTCTGTGTTGTGGAGCGGAAACAGCAGACGTACGACATGAGGGAGTTCACCATTGAGCATCCCGCGTCCGTAGCGCCGATGCAAAGGTTCGTTACCATAAAGGATGACAAGAAGGGATTGACTCTGTTGTCGTACGGATTGCCCGAATACGAACTAACGCTTGACCGTCAACGCACGCTTGCGCTGACGTTGCTTCGATGTGTTGGACTGCTTGCGGGTGACAATCTCATTACTCGTCCCGGTGGGAAAGCGGGGTGGCACAACGAAACCCCCGAGGCGCAATGCCTTGGGGTGCATACGTTCCGGTATGCGCTTCTTCCACATCGACCGGATGACGCTGTGTTATGGAACTTTATGAACGAGCAGAGCGAGCATTTTCATTTTGGCCTGATGCCGGTGCGGCGGAAGACGATATCAGGGCCGATAGGGAGAGAACCGTTTTGTTTCATCTCTCCGACGCAGCTTGTCCTCTCGGCACTGAAGGAGTCGGAAGATGGTGCAGCGACGATCGTGCGCACGTACAATCCTTCCAAGGTAAGCATCCGGGGAGAAATCAGGTTCGGTTTGAGGCTTGCGAGAGTGTTGCGGGCAAAGCTGAACGAACAAGCTTTCGAAGAACTTCCGTGCATCGATGAACGGAGTGTACAGGTAGATATTCAACCGAATGAAATCGTAACCTTGCGCGTTATGTTTGCCGAAGAGAGATGAATGGAGCTTTTTGTACGGCCTCGTTCTGCAGAGCTTCGGGTGGGGTAACAGCGAAACGATCATGTTTTGGATGTTCTACGTCGAACGGCGCGCGATGTATCGCGCAACCGCGAAGCGGTTGACTCTGAGTAACCAGAGCCAAGGCAATGTGAGAACCCCAACGCGGTTCAATATTCAACATCACAGCAAACTATACCAATGTTCTATCCAGGTTCACAGCACAGAACGAGCAGGATTCTCAATCCTGAGACCGGCAACGCCATCGTTGTTGCTATCGATCACGGGCTCTTCATCGGTCCGCTTCCGGGAGTGGAGAATGCTGCAAAGACAATCAGCGCGTTGCTGCCGGGTCATCCCGATGCAATTCAAATGACACCCGGTATGGCACGGGCAAACCTGACTCAATTTGCCGGAAAAAACAAACCGGGAGTCGTTGTACGGCTCGATGCAACGAACATCTGGCGCAAGAAACCCGCTCCAAAAGAGGGCTATTACACGTACATCGCTTCCGTCAAAGATGCGATCCAACTCGGTGCCGATGCAGTCGTTACATTTCTCTTTGCCGGTTATGACACCGATGCACAGGAAGCGGATAATCTCCAAACGCTGGCACGCATTGGGGCAGAAGCAAGAGAATACGGCATGCCGTTCATCGTCGAACCGTTGGCGATTCAAAAAGGATCGAACGTTGTGCGTGATGCTGACATCATGAAACTGATCGTCCGTATGGCATCCGAAATTGGAGCAGATCTCATCAAAGCCGATTATCCCGAAACGAAGAAGCAATTTGAAGAACTGGTCGAAATTGCCTCCGCTCCGATTCTCGTCCGCGGTGGACCAAAGAGAGATTCTGACCGGGACATGCTGCAAATGGTGAAAGACGCGATGGACTGTGGGGCGAAGGGGATTGTCTTCGGCCGTAATGTCTGGCAACACAAACAACCGGCAAAGATCCTGAAGGCCCTCGCCGCTATTGTTCACGAAGGAGAAGGCGTATCAAAAGCACTAACGATTGTCGGCAGATAAGGAATCAAGAACATCAACCATTCTTTACCAATGACATGCAAAAAGAAATCCGTGTAGGCATAATCGGCTACGGGCAGATGGGCCGCATCCATTCGTACGCGTACCGATCGATTCCGTTGTATTATGACGGTCATCCATGCCGCATCGTCCTAAAATCGGTCTGCGACGCCAACGAAGCATTGGCGAGGAAGGGAGTGGAGCAAGCAGGATTTGAATCGTGGACAACCGACTATCGTGAGCTTGTCGAGCGCCCCGATGTCGATGTCGTCAACGTCTGCACTCCCAATCGTCAACATAAAGATGCCGTCATTGCAGCGCTCGAGAACGGCAAGCATGTCTACTGTGAAAAGCCCCTTGCCTTCAATGAGGCGGAAGCAAAAGAGATCCTTGCCGTTGCGGAGCAATCCGGACTCAAGCACCAGATTACGGCGGAATATCGATTCATTCCGGCAATCATGAAAGCCAAGGAGTTAATTGAGTCGGGTTTCGTCGGTCGAGTATTTCATTTTCGCGGATTCTATCTCCATTCCGGTTACATCGATCCACAGCGTCCTCGCGAATGGCGATTGCAGAAGGAGGTCATCGGCGGAGGCGTTCTGGTCGATCTCGGCCCGCACATCCTCGACATCATGCATCACCTTGTTGGAGAGGCGGAGGAAGTTTCAGCCACGATGGAGACGTTTTTCAAAGAGCGTCCGCTGCCGGAGGACCCATCGAAGATGGGGAAAGTGGAGGTGGAGGATGCAATCACCGCGGTCATGAAACTCAAGAACGGTGCGATTGGCATTGCCGAAATGTCCAGGGTGGCAACGGGAGCGGAAGATGAGATGCGGTTTGAAATCCACGGCCAGAACGGCGCGCTTGCCTTTCATCTCATGCAGCCGAACGAGTTGCTCGCGTTCGATGCACGCGAACCAAAAGGAATGCAAGGGTTCAAATGCGTCAGCACGGTGCAGAAGTATCCCCCGCCTGCCGTGATGCCGGCCCCGAAATTCACTCTGGGATGGGTACGATCTCACATCGCTGCCATCTATCATTTCCTCGAGTGTGTGGTGCATGATCGTATGCCCTCCCCCAACTTCGCCGACGCAGTCACGATTCATCACTTGATGGAGTCACTGTACGCTTCGGTGGAAACAAAACGATGGGTTAAAGTGTGACGAGAAACCCGCGGAACAGCAAGGAAGAGCTATGAACGCATCGCTCAAACATCTGACGCTCGCTCCCATTGTGCTCGAGCCGAACCGTGTGTGGCGATTCTACACCGGTGGCAAAATGATTGATCGCTTCAAAGGTGTACCTCACCCTCTCGATTCGTTGTATCCGGAAGAGTGGGTCGGCTCATGCGTGCAAGCAACGAATCCTGGAAAACATTTTCGGGTCGGAGAGGGGCTGGCCGTTATCAGCGCAGGGATGCAAGAACCGGTTGCGCTCAAGACGATCATCGAAACCTTTCCCGAAGAGATGCTGGGTGCGCAACACGTGCGAACGTACGGAGCCAATCCCGCCCTTCTTGTGAAGCTTCTCGATGCGGCGGTTCGTCTGATTATTCATGCTCATCCGACGAAAGCGTTTGCCAGGCAGCATTTGAACGATTGTTTCGGCAAAACGGAAGCTTGGTTTGTTCTGGAGACGCGACCGGAAATTGCCAATCCGTATGTGTTGATCGCATTTCGCGAAGAGGTCAGTCGCGCGCGTTACAAAGAAATGATGTTGAAGAATGAAATCGATGAGATGATGCGCGTGATGCACACAGTACCCGTCAAAGCGGGAGACGTGGTGTATATGCGCGCCGGTGTGCCGCACGCTATCGGTGCGGGCATCTTTATGGTGGAATTACAGGAACCGTCCGACTATAGCATCATTCTGGAGCAGATGTGTCCTGCCTATACATTCAAGCAGGAAGAGTGCTACCTCGGCCTCGATCCGGATGTCACACTCTCCGTCATCGATCACCGTGTCTACACGCTCGAAGAGGTACAACGCGAATTGGTGATCAAACCACGCGTTCTGCGAAAGGAAGGAGAAAGTACAGAAATACAGCTGTTGGGATACGACACCACAGAGTGTTTCGCGGGACGCCGTTTGGAGGTGAAAGGAAGGCTGAGCGATGATACGGCTGGTCGAAGCTCGATCTTGATAGTTCTGGATGGAAAGGGAAAACTCATTCATAATTTTGGAGAGATACCGCTTGAGCGCGGAGTGGAGTTGTTTATGCCCGCTGCGGTGGACCGGCACGAGTTCCTGGCTGATTCAAGTTTAACCATCTTCAAGTGCCTGCCCGCTCAAGCATAGACATGGGATTGAGCGCAAACGCTCTCATATATTGGTAAAAAGATTCAGAGAGAAGGAGGAACAGTATGTCGACATTGACCGTTCAACAAAATCTCGAATTGCTCGGCAAGTATCGGTACATAGAGATCCAATTCATGGAACTGATGGGAAGCTGGGCGTACACGATGGTCGATCCGGAGATCAAAATCGGCTTTGGCCGAGGGATGTTCCAGGATTCTGTGCATGCCGACCTGCTCGGCAAGCGCATTCCCGAGCTCAAAGGCCGTTCCGAACGGTATCAATCCATTGCTCCGAGCGATGACGTGGTGAAGTTAATTGAAAAGATCTGGAAGAATCAAGACGAACTGCTCAGGATGGTGGCGCTCTATCGCGTGCTGAAGCCCGCTCTCGTTGCCGCGTATCGGAGACATCTGGAGCGACTTGAATTGCCTGCCGACGAACCAACCGCCTACATTCTGCGCCACATTGCCGATGAGGAAGAAGATCACGTTCAGTGGGGAGAGAGGGTCATTCAGCGGTTGATGCAAAGTTCCAAAAGAAACGAAGGTGTTGCGGCGTGGCAACGGGAGCTTGAACAGGAACTGCAGGCTGCAGGTGGTGTGTGGGGGGAAGGAAAAACGCCGGGAACATACACGTTTCGTAAAACACATCCTTACAGCAAGCTGCCCGCGCGCGATGCGCGATGGAACATCATCGAAAATCCGGCAGAGTGTACCGAGAAAAACTGGTCGTTCGATACGCACGAAGGAAAGCTGCATTTGCTCCACGACCTGCTCAACAGCGAGTTCATCACCGTCGAACGAATGGGGCGCATCTTAGCCGATTGTCCGGAAATTCCGTGGCAGATGAAGCTCGATATGGCTCGACAGGCGTGGGATGAAGCGCGACACGCCGAGATTGTGCAGCGGAGGCTTGAGGAGTTGGGGGGACACGTAGGTATGTTTCCCACGAGCTGTTTCGGGTGGGAGCAGGATGTGAATCGGCCCGATCCATTGGAGCGACTCGCTCTTTCGAACATGACGTTCGAAAGCGAAAGCTGCAAGCATCTCCGTGATTGGATTGCCAAGGCAAAGAAAACGGGAGACACCCGCTCGCAGCAGCTGGTCGAGTTCCTGCTCGCCGACGAAGTGAACCACGTTCTCTACGGGGTTCATTGGATCGACGAACTGACAAAGGACGATCCCGAGCGCCGCAAACGTGTTCTCGCCTATCCCGAGCAGGTTCTTGCCAACCAGCATCCCGTGGGAGTCTATTTTAACGAGACGGTGAATGCGGAGAAGAAATAGAATGGCTTCTTACGTATGCCACAACAATTGTGGTTTTTTGATTCAGGGTGAGCGGTTTTCTAATCGAGCTCCGAAACTATGAAGATCGCACAATTTGAAGATACACAAGGCTATTGCATTGGCATCGAGTGGAATGGTCGTTGGATCAACTACTCCGATGCGGAAGCGGCGGCGACATCGATCACCCACAACGTCGTCGTTGAACCGACGACGACGATACTTCAACTCCTTGAAGAAGGTCGCTTCGAGGCGGCGGAGTTTCGATCGGTGCTTCAATTTCTCCGTCAACACCGTCTCGAGAAGCGGTACCTGATCGGGAAGGAGGCTGTTCTGAAAGCACCCGTCCTTCGTCCTCCGAAGATCATCGCGCTCGGACTGAACTACGTTCTGCATGCAAAAGAGGGCAACTTTGCTGTTCCAAAGGAACCGATCATCTTTGCCAAAGCGGGGTCGTCGGTTATCGGTCCCGATGAGGCCATCCGGCTTCCGCGCGGGATGGGGCGAATGGATCACGAAGTGGAACTTGCGGTGGTCATCGGACGGAAAGCCACCGAAGTCAAAAAAAAGGATGCGTACTCGTACGTTGTCGGCTATACGATCTTGAATGACGTGACGGCGCGCGATCTTCAGACGAACGATCTGAAAGTCCAGCACCCGTGGTTCCGATCCAAAAGCTTCGATACCTTCACGCCGCTTGGACCTTGGATTGTGACAACCGATGAAATCAAGCCTCCCGTTCATCTCCACCTCGAGTGCCGCGTCAATGGGAAAATCAGGCAACAGGCGA
>JBGFRO010000026.1:0-5861 GCA_041695085.1 Bacteroidota bacterium
TGCAGACGCTGAACAGGTACGCTGTAAAGAAAATTGTTACTTCCTGTCCGCACTGCTTCAACACACTGCGGAATGAGTATCCGCAGTTCGGCGGCAACTACGAGGTTGTGCATCACACGGACTTCTTGATGCAGCTGGTTGAGGATGGGCGCATTAAAGTCTCTGCGATGGACAAAGCGACGGTCACGTATCATGACTCCTGCTATCTCGGCCGGTACAACAAGATTTATGACGCGCCGCGTGAAGCGCTGAAAGCCGTCCCCGGGCTCGAAGTGGTGGAGATGCCTCGTTCACGAAGCAAAGGGTTCTGTTGCGGAGCCGGCGGCGGAAGAATGTTCATGGAGGAAACGGAAGGCAAACGTGTGAACATCGAACGGACGGAGGAGGCGATCGCTGTCCAGCCGGATGTGATCGGGACGGCTTGCCCGTTCTGCATGACGATGATGAATGATGGCGTGAAGGCCAAAGAGGCAGACGAGAGAGTGACGGTGAAGGACATTGCCGAGATTCTGTTGGAAGCAGCACAGCGGACTGCGGCGAGCAACGAGTAACATTCTACTAACGAAGAAAGGAATTCATAGCAATGCATCGATCGAAGTGGAGTTTTTTTCCTCTTGCGGTTCTGGGGAGTGCGGTTCTGTTCGGTTGTAGTCCCGGTGTTCCGCCGGCCGACCTCGTGCTGCACAACGGCAAAGTGGTTACTGTGGATGACGCTAAGCCTGAGGCTGAAGCTGTAGCAGTGCGGGCGGGTGTTATCGTTGCCGTGGGAAGCAACAGTGAGGTCGAGCGCTTCATCGGCGACCAAACCGAAGTCATCGACCTCGCCGGGAAGTTGGCCATCCCCGGCTTCATTGAAGGCCACGGTCATTTCATGGGGCTGGGCACGGCAAAGCTCAATCTTGACCTGATGCATGTGAAGAACTGGGACGAGGTCATTGCGATGGTGCAGGAGGCCGTAGCCGAAGCAAAACCCGGCGATTGGGTTGTCGGTCGTGGCTGGCATCAGGAGAAATGGGACAACGTACCCACGCCGAACGTTGAAGGTTTCCCAACGCACGAAGCGTTGAGCAAGGTGTCGCCGGAGAATCCCGTGTTTTTCACGCACGCCAGCGGCCATGCTTCGTTTGCGAACGCGAAGGCGATGGAGCTTGCCGGCGTAACGCGCACAACGCCGAACCCCCACGGCGGAGAGATTCTGAAGGATAGGCGAGGGAACCCGATCGGTATTTTTCGTGAGACGGCGTCGGGGCTGATTCAGCAGGCGCTCTCGCAAGTGCTCGCCGCAAGATCTCCCGAACAACGTGAAGAAGAAGCGCGGCGTGCCTTCGAGCTTGCGATGCAGGAGTGTCTGTCGAACGGCGTCACGAGTTTTCAGGATGCCGGTTCATCGTTTGAGACAATCGATTTCTTCAAAAAGATGGCCGACGAGGGGAAGATGGATGTTCGGCTGTGGGTGATGGTGCGGGAATCCAATGAACAGATGGCCGACAAGCTTGCGCAATACAAGATCATCGGCTACGGCGATAAACGGTTGACGGTGCGCGGCGTCAAGAAATCGATTGACGGAGCGTTAGGGCCACGAGGTGCATGGCTGTTGGAGCCGTATGCGGATCTTCCGACCAGAACCGGCTTGAACCTCACCCCTATCGAGCACATGAAGGAAGCAGCGCGTCTTGCGATCCAGCATGGCTATCAGTTCTGCGTGCACGCCATCGGCGACCGGGCGAATCGCGAAACCCTCGACATCTTCGAGGAAGCCTTCAAGGAAGTTCCCAATGCGAAAGACCTGCGCTGGAGAGTTGAGCATGCGCAACATCTGCACCCGGCGGATATACCTCGGTTCGCACAGCTCGGCGTTCTTCCCTCGATGCAGGGAATACACTGCACGTCGGATGCGCCGTTTGTCATCGCTCGACTGGGTGAGCAGCGGGCGGGAGAGGGCGCGTATGTGTGGCAATCGCTGATGCGGTCGGGCGCGACGATCATCAACGGCACGGATGCACCGGTGGAAGACATCAGCCCGATCGAAAACTTCTACGCGTCGGTTTCCCGCACATTGAAGGATGGATCGGTGTTTTTCCCCGAGCAGCGGATGAGCAGAGAGGAAGCCCTGCGTTCCTACACCATCAACGCTGCGTACGGAGCGTTCGAAGAAAAGGAAAAAGGTTCACTCACTCCCGGCAAATTGGCGGATATTGTGGTGCTCTCGAAGGATATCATGACAATCCCTGAAGATGAGATTCCTTCAACGGAGGTTGTGTACATCATTGTCGGTGGTAAAGTAAAGCATCGCAAGTAGAGTTTCGCCGTATCTACGCAGCGTGCTTTTTTGTCCAAGAGATTTTTGAGATTTCACTGAGGGGAGAAAAGATTTATGGAGGATTACCACACCTGCCTGCCGCAGGCAGGGATTCACAGATTAACCGAAAGAAATAACTTACCTGTGAAAATTTGTGCAATCTGTGGTCATTCTTTTTCCCGCTGGGTAGTAATGTTTTGACGTAGTTTGTTTTTGAGTAGGTGCGAGGCGTCTCGAAGATCCCGTCTGATATCAATGAGGGGGGCCTCGCACCTACCGAAACCATGAACCAAGTGGAAGAGATGCTATGAAATTCCGAGTGCTCATCACCAAAACGTTAGATGTTCCCAAGAACATGTACCACCACCTGTGCGACACAGAGGAAGAAGCGGTCAAGGTGGTAAAGGAGAAACTGGTCGAGTTAGACGGCGATGTTGCGATCGTGACGAAACTACACCTCGGCGAATCGACTGTGATCCATCGCTTCGAGCGCGTGCGCAAAGCAGGTTGATTCTCCGTCCGACTTCTTCATTGCCTTCCATTGTTCCTTGTCGGTGCTGATGCCTGCATGTGCTGGATGCCTGCAGGCCGTCGTGAGTCAAACATTTTTTCTTTCACATCTCCCCGTTCAACCGCCATGCGCTGGAAGGTCATTCTTCTTCTCTCGTTGTTCGGACTCTTGATGGGGGCTCTCTCGCTCGGAGGGTTTACGCGAGGCATTGAGCTTTGGTATTGGATTGCCATCGCAGCTATCAGTGCGCTCGTGCTGGCGAGGAGTGCCCAACAAAGGCATTTCCTTCACGGTTGGTTTGTTGGGGCGTTGAGTGGGTTATGGAATGGCGCTGTGCAAGCCGCGTTCTTCACAACCTACGCTGCCAACAATCCCGCTTCCATTCAGAATACTGATGGCTCTTCATTTGTCCTTACGCCAACCTTTGTTTTGATCGCAGGACCCATCATCGGAATGATCTACGGTGTGGTTGTCGGTCTGCTCTCTCAGGTTACGGCACGAATCCTCAAGCCCCCACCGGTCACGACGAACAACACGGTTGCATAAATGTCCGAAATCCTCGCGTCCGTTTTTCTAGAGAAGATGTTCAATCCTCGCAAACGGTTTACTTCCACATCAAAAAACGCTATATTTTTCCTAACAACCGCTGAAGCGATCTCAACAATCCGTTCAAACCGCTCACTGAAGCGTCCTCGCTACAGTGATATTGAAGGGGAGTTCTATGGCTGAGAAAACATATGAGGAGCGATTCGCTGAGTTCGAAGCCTACATTGCGCGTGGTGAAAAGATCGAGCCGGGTGATTGGATGCCGGAGGAGTACCGCAGCGAGCTCATCCGCATGATGAGCCAGCATGCCCACAGCGAGATCGTCGGGCAGCTGCCGGAAGGGAACTGGATTCCCTACGCACCGGGTTTCCGGCGCAAGCTCACGCTTATTGCTAAGGTGCAGGATGAAGCAGGCCATGGCCAGCTTCTTTATCGCGCGGCCGAAACGTTAGGCAAATCCCGCGAAGATATGATAGAAGAACTCCTGACCGGCAAGGCAAAGTATGCCAACGTCTTCAACTATCCCACGCCGACATGGGCGGATGTCGGCATCATCGGTTGGCTTGTCGACACGTCCGCTGTTGTGAATCAAACGATGCTCGCGCAAGGCTCATACGGTCCCTACGCCCGAGCGATGAAGCGAATCTGTTACGAAGAGGCGTTTCACATCAAGCAGGGATACGATTCGATTGTAGCGTTGGCCAACGGCACGCCAGAGCAACGCGCCATGGTGCAGGATGCGATCAATCGATGGTGGTATCCCACGCTCATGATGTCCGGCCCGCCGTCGAAACTTTCCGAACACACCGAGCGAAGTATGCGGTGGCGAATCAAAACAAAGACAAATGAGCAAGTACGGCAGGAATTTGTGGATTTGATCGTTCCGCAAATTCGCGCCCTGGGTTTCGACGTACCCGACCCAAATTGCAAATACAATGAACAGACCGGCCACTATGATTATACCGAACCGGATTGGGAGGAATTGAAACGCGTCGTGAATGGCGACGGCCCGTGCAACAAAGAGCGGCTGGAGGTTCGCCGCAGGGCACATGAAGAAGGACGATGGGTGCGGGAAGCGTTGGCCATAAGCAAGCACAAACGAGCGGCATGATGGATACGCAGTGGGAGACATACGAGGTGTTCCACCAGACCCGGCGGGGCGACGCGCATGTCCATGTGGGCGCGGTGCACGCTCCCGACCCGCAGATGGCGCTCCAGATGGCGCGTGATCAATTCGCGAGGCGATTGAAGTGTTCGAGTCTCTGGGTCGTTCGCTCGGCGGATATTACGATGACCGATTATCAGGACGAAGCATTCTTCGCACAGGTGTTTGATAAGAGCTACCGGGACCCGAAGGCATTCGAATCGCCGGAGAAAGGAAAGGACGATGGCTGTTGATGTGCCAGCGGGAATCCCCCGTGAGCCGCTCGTTGCATTGCTCGTTGCGCTCGCAGACGATGAACTCGTTCTCGGCCATCGCGACGCGGAATGGACCGGCCACGCGCCGATTCTTGAAGAAGACATCGCCTTTTCCAACATCGCCCAGGATGAAATTGGCCACGCTCTGGCGTGGTTCCGTTTGCATGAACACCTGACAGGCATTTCGCCGGATTGGATGGGCTTCGAGCGGCCCTGGCAGAACTTCACATGCTGCCGCTTTGTTACCTATCCCAAAGGTGATTTCGCCTACACCGTCGTCAGGCAGTACCTGTATGATGCGGCAGAGCAGGTGCGTTTGAAAGCGCTGATGCAGGGCGTGTTCGCGCCGATTGCGGAAATAGCCGACAAGATGTTGCGCGAAGAGCACTATCATCTTTTGCACAGCCAGGGGTTGGTTGAGCGATTGGGCGATGCGACGGAAGAGAGTCATCGCCGCATGCAGGCGGCTGTCGACGTGGCATTTACGCAAGCATTAGGAATGTTTGAGGAGTTCATTGGAGAGGCGGAGCTTGTTTCCGCGCGCGTCATCCCGGCAGGCATGGCGTTACGCGAGGAGTGGCTGAGTGCCGTTGTTCCCGTGCTTCAGAACGCGACACTGGACGTCCCGGCTCGCCAACTGATCGGTGAATGGACACTCAACTGTGTAGCCGACGAAGGCGGTAGACAACGCCGGCACACGGAGCATCTGCAGCAGCTCGTTGCCGATATGCAGAAGGTGTATCTCATGTCGCCGGGAGGGAGTTGGTAGCTGATCCAAAGTATTGTTAGCCGGTCGAGGATGATGGTTGCCAGAAGCCAAATATGCAAGCACAGAGCCATGAGTCAGATGGCCAACACGACACTTCGTGAACAAGAGGGCGTGTACGTGGCCCATACCATCTTGGATGTCGTGGAGGAGACGCGACGCCGCCTCTCGAAAAACTTGGAGCGGCATCGCCGTGCCATCTTGGGACAATTCTTCACTCCTGCACCGGTGGCCCTGTTCATGGCCAAGATGTTCGAGGCACGGAAACCGATTCTTCGGGTATTAGACGCCGGTGCCGGGATCGGTTCCCTCTCTGCTGC
>JBGFRO010000034.1:0-31624 GCA_041695085.1 Bacteroidota bacterium
GGTTTAGATTCCGAAACAAGTTCGGAATGACGGGGGGTGGGGTATGCATCGCGGCGCGTCATCCTGAGTTGCCCCCAACCCCAGCCGCGCCGTCATCCTGAAATGCTGTTATTCAGGATCCGTTCCTTGCAGCTGGGAATGGCATCCTTGTGCAGCATGCATGGTTTAGATTCCGAAACAAGTTCGGAATGACGGGGAGGAGGGCCGGGCTCCGGCATCGGAGTTTGAGCTTTGAGACGGAGTCCGGCGGCCAAGTTACCTGAGAAGACGGACTCCGACTCGTTGGGTATGCGAAGACGTCGGAGCCCGTCCTGCCGCGAACAGGAACGACATGAAGCGAATCCTCTTTGTGAATATGTATACCGGACTCGGCGGCGGTGAGATCGCACTCCTTCATCTCGGCCGCAGATTGGATCGTACCCGCTTCCAACCGATCTTTCTCTTTCCCTCCTTCGGCCCCTTTCCGGAAAGAGTGAAGCAGTCAGGAATTCAGGTCGAGTTCCTTCCCTTCAAGCCGACGATGCTCGCTGGTCTACTCAACCCCTTTATCCTCTTTCCAAACCTGGCCTGTGCGATCCGGCTCAAATCGTTTGCGCGTGCATCAAACATTGACCTGATCCATTGCTCAGATCTCTTCACTCTCCTGCTCGCATTGCCGACGGCCATTTCACGCCGCATACCGATTGTTTATAATGCCATTATCTTTTACAATAAGTGCCAACGACTCTTGCTCCAGACACTGACGCGCAGATGGGTCAGGCACGTCATCGTCCCCTCCGAAGTGATGTTGAAGCACGTGGTTGACGAGGTAGGCATCGCCGGCGAGCACGTCTCGGTCATACATCCGGCAGTCGATCCTGAAGAATTTTCGCGCGCCTCGTTTGAACGTCGCGACGATATCAAACGCCGCTTGGGTCTCGGTGACAAGAGGATCGTCGGACACATTGCGCGCTACGACGTCTGGAAAGGACACGAAACACTTCGTCGCGCGGCGGAGATGGTGGTGAAACGACGCGACGATGTACTATTTCTTGTGGTGGGGGGAGGAATGACGGAACAGGTCGTTGGTTCGGTTAAACGGTATCGGATGGAATTTGAAGAAAGGACGCGTCCATTAGTTGAGTCTGGTCATCTGAAGCTCCTGGGGCATCGAGATGATGTCGCGGAAATTTACTCAGTGCTTGATGTGTTCGTCGCTTCATCTGATCACGAGGCATTCGGAATGGTTGTGCTTGAAGCGTTTGCTTCCGGGTTGCCGTTGATCGTGACGCGAACCACGGGGGCGATGGAGGTGATCGGGAAGTGCAAAGGTATTACCGCCATCGATCCAAAAAATCCGCATCAGCTTGCAGATGCTATCGAAGAAGCACTCAAATCTGGGAGATCTGTTGTCGATCAAGATGAGAGGAAGGAAGTATTGAGGAACTGTACGTGGGAGATCTATGCGGAGAAGTGGAAGGAAGTGGTGGAGAAGGTTTTGAATTAGAAATACCAAATTCCAAAGGATCAAATTCCAAAGAGGCTGAAGATGAAGAAAACGGTTTATGATTTGGAGGAAAGGACTTTTCAGTTTGCAAAAAAGGTGGTGTTGTTCTGCAGGACGCTTCCTCGAACTTCGTCGAATATCGAATTGATCAAACAAGTTATCAGGTCATCAGGCTCGATTGGTGCCAACTACATTGAAGCGAACGAATCGCTCGGCAAGAAGGACTTTGCAATGAGAGTGCGGATAAGTCGGAAAGAATCCAAAGAATCAGCCTACTGGTTACGTCTGATCAAAGAAACTAATGACAGCTCGTACGAGGAGGAAAGCGAGGTGCTTATCAATGAAGCCACGGAGTTGAAGAAAATCCTCTCTGCAATCTTAAATAAAGCGGCTGTCAATCGGTAATGTTGAAATAAGAAATTCCAAATCCACAAATTCCAAATCCACAAATTCCAAATCCACAAATTCCAAATCCACAAATTCCAAATCACAAAACACAAATTCCAAGTAACAAGCAGTTCCATAGACATATTGACTTTGCAATTTGGACTTTGGTATTTGGAACTTGGTATTTGGAACTTGGTATTTGGAATTCGGTGCTTAATATTGGCTATTTGGAATTTGGTGCTTGATATTGGCTATTTGGAATTTGGTGCTTCAACTTTGGAACTTGATAATTCTAACAATGTCGCACAATCTTCAACACAACAAATCAACCTGGACTCGCAACATCGCGATCGTGCGCGAACTCGCTGTGGCTGATTTCCGGCTGAAGTATCACGATTCGGTCCTTGGTTACTTTTGGTCGATGTTAAATCCGCTGGCCCTCTTTCTCGTGTATCACTTTGTCTTTTCGTACCTGTTCATCGTCGAGGTGCCGAAGTTTACGCTCTATCTCCTCTCCGGTATCGTGTTCTGGAACTTCTTTGCCGATGCGACACTGAGCGGAATGAATGCACTTGAGGCAAAAGCCTCCCTCACGAAGAAGGTGTACTTTCCACGCATATTGATTCTTCTTTCCTCCACGGCAACGGCGCTCTTTTCCTTTATCATCAATGCAGCAATCCTTGTCGCAGTAGTCCTCCTGTTCGATCATGCCGCGTTGACGCAAGTACTCGTCGTCGTTCCGTTTGTTCTTTTCATTCTTCTGACTCTGAGTACGACGCTCGTCCTTGCCGTGTGCTATGTCTATTTTCGTGACACAATACAGATTTGGAACGTGTGTTTGTCGGTCGGATTCTGGCTGACGCCGGTGGTGTACAATGCACTTCTTGCGCCGGAGCCGCTGAGAAACGTCGCTTTCCTCAATCCCATCGGACGAATACTGGTTCTCTTACGAGCATATCTGGTCTTCGACGACTTCCCGTCAGCATCATTTGTCTGGACAACCACGCTCTTCTGCCTGGTCGTTCTCGGCTTCTCCCTGTGGCTCTTCTCGAGACATGAAGCCAATATTCCGGAGTATCTCTGATGATCTCGATTCGGAATGTAAGCAAAGTGTTTCGCATCCCGCATCAGGTGACGAAAACGCTGTACCATCGATTGACGTCGATTCTGACAAATGCATATGAATACGAGGAGTTTTATGCACTTCGCGATGTGTCGCTTGACGTGCAGGAAGGTGAATTTCTTGGTATCATGGGTCCGAACGGTTCCGGCAAGACGACGCTGCTGAGGATCATTGCAGGAGTGTATCGTCCCACAGCGGGGATATGTCTTGTGCGAGGCGAGGTAGCGCCGTTGCTCGAGTTAGGGCTGGGTTTCCAGCCACGACTGACGTGTCGGGACAACGTCTTCATCTACGGCGCTTTGTTGGGATTGCCGCGGGACGAAATGCGCATGCGATATAGCGAGATCATGCGATTCGCGGAGCTGGAGCGTTTCTCGGATGCTCCGCTCGATCATCTCTCCTCCGGTATGAAGATGCGTCTTGCGTTTTCAGTTGCGATCCGGTCTTCCGCTCCGATTCTTCTCGTCGATGAAGTTCTTGCGGTTGGAGATGCCATCTTTCAGGAGAAGTGCCGCGAAGTGTTCGGGCGATTCAAAAAGGAAGGTAGAACAGTGTTGCTGGTGAGTCACGATTCCGCGGTCGTAGAGGGATTTTGCGATCGTGCGGTATCGCTTGAGGGAGGCGTGCTGATCGAACAGAAATCGTTCAGAGAGTCTGACGACAGAGGACGAGATCACACGTTTCGGAAAAATGATGGCAACTAGTGCCCACGCGATGCGAGTGGAAGAGGGTAATCCCGTCTCCTGCCATAACCCGGGGTCTCAGCGTAATCAGAGTGATGGAGGTGTTCTTTCGGAGACCTTCGGCGACGAATTCACAACTCGCAGGCAGTCAGATGACAGAACTTGACTTTACGGGAGAACGGTTTGTTCCGGGCAAAGGCGATCCGATGCTCGCGCTCGAACATTTCCACCGGTATCATTTTGCAGCGGCTCTGGTGAAGGGAAAACATGTGCTCGATGTTGCCTGTGGTGAGGGCTACGGTAGTGCTCTTCTCGGACGAACGGCTGCTTCTGTGATCGGTGTCGATAAAGACAACGTGAGCATTCATCACGCAATCTCAACTTACCGCATCCCAAACGTCTCGTTTCGCCAAGGGGATTGTGTTGAACTGAAAGGTCTTGGAAAGAGATTCGATGCCATCGTAAGCTTTGAGACGCTTGAGCATCTCGACCAGAAGGAGCAAGGACTTTTTTTAGACGAAGTGAAAGAGGTGCTTGTTCCTCATGGCCTTTTCATCCTTTCGACGCCGGAACGTGAGGAATACAACCGGTCGCGGATCGCACCGAACGAATTCCACCGGTGCGAACTTACGCGCTACGAGGTGCTTCGTGCGTTGCGTGATCGATTTCAGAACGTGATCTTGTACGGCCAACGCCTTCTCACCGTCTCCTCACTCTGGTCTCTCTCTGATGGTTTATTCGGCGATGGTCAAATGGAGAGGGGCCAAAGTGCTGAATCGGGCGATGTTACGGGAACTTCCATTGCGCCGCTCTACCTTCTTGCGCTGTGTTCAGACGACCCCTCTTTCAGGATGGAGGCGAATCGACGGCGTCAGTGGTTCTTTGATCACCGTCAATCTGAGCGGCGGGACGAGCTTGCTCTTCACTATCAGCTCGTTGAACGCGAACGCGATGAGGCTCGTGCACATGTTCAACGGCTTGAAGCGGAATTCAAAGAACGGTCTGGGTGGGCGTTGCAGCTTGATCGTGAATTGGCGGAGCGGAAGGAATACATCGGCAAACTTCAGCGTGAGTTTGAAGAACGGACCCAGTGGGCATTGTCCTTGGATCAGGAGCGGGCTGTTCTGGAGCAAAAAATCAAAGACCTTGAGTCGCGCTTAGGGGCGATCACACATTCACGAGGATATCGGCTGCTCGCGAAGCTTGGCCTCGTGCCGAAATGAGTCACAGGAAGCAATCATAGCACGTGAGGTGTCCAATGACGAAGAAGAAAACATTGTTGACGTTTACCGCGTTTCTCCTCTGCTCGGGTTTGTTCGTGTCTTCGTGTGATCTGAACTCCCCTGTGAGCGCCACGTACGACTTCATCAATCATTTTGGAGCCGCGCGGATTCAGTCGGTGGCGTTCGTCGCCTACAGGTTCTACGAGAATTTCGGACAGGGGAAAATCACCCCCTCTACCACCACCGCCATCACGCCGAACGGCAAGCCTGTGTTTCCGCTCGCACAGGCGGATGTCGGCGGTGTGCGAGGACCTTCCATTGTGATGATTGCTCCGGCAGAGATCGCTTTCGAGGACATTCGCGTTCAGTATGGCGCGTGGCTTGAGTTTGGCGTTGGCCAGATGTTCCGTGATGGCGATGGGGTGCTCGCTTCCCTCATCGTTGAAGCCGCAGGGAAACGGGATACATTGTATCGACGATATTTCCACGCGAGAGAAAATGCCGCCGACCGGCAGTGGTTCTATCAATCCGTGAGTCTCGCGGCATATGAAGGAAAGGCTGCTACTATTATCTTCGCCGCCGGCACAGGACCGGCAGGAAACAACCTTGGCGATTTTGTGGCGTGGCAGTCGCCAGTCCTCATGCAATCAAGGACGGAAGAGACCCCCACGCGGCTTGGCGCGTTCGTAATGAAGGGATGGGAAATCGGGGGCAGTCAAAGGGATGCAATCATCACACTTGCAGGTAGCTTCGCCTCGTTTGACCTACCGGCAACTCGCGAAGGAGAAGTATTGTACTTCGGAGTCGGCATGAAATTCTTGGTGGGAGATGGCGCGCAAGGTTTGATTATTTGTGAGGTTGAGGGGAGGAGAGATACTCTGTACCGTCGCTTCTTATCGCCGGCAACACGCCCCTCAGATCGTCGTTGGTTCGATGAGGCGATAGTCCTTTCATCATATCGAGGACGTGACATCCGGCTGACCTTTGCCGCGACCCCCGGTCCAGTCGATGAGTATACCGCCGACTGGTTCGCGTGGAGCACTCCCGTTCTTACTCTTCCCCGACGCTGAAGGAACCTATCATGCAAAATACTCACTATCGTTTTCACAGCATCCTTCGCACATACCTTGTGTCTCCATTGCTGTTTTCCTTTTTTCTCTTGTGCGGCATTCTGCCACTCTTCGGCCAAGAAAAGAAGGATTCGGATGTCGCTTCGCCTCCACCCACACCATGGTTGAAATGGAGTCCGCTCTCCTCGCTGACGCTGCGCGCCTATCGGCTCGATACGCATTATCCGGCGTTGACCTATCGTCTCGTGAATTCCGACGGCGACGCGATTGAACGCGGTTGGACTCCCTTCTTTACGCTCGAGGGAGGACTCGAGCTTTTTGATCGCTTTTCCGCATCGTATGCGTTGCAGGCGGGAGGAACCTTTCCGCTCGGATTGAAACGTGGGTCGGTGAAATGGAAGGATTTTGGGATCTCTCTTGAACTTGCCCGCGGCTCGGTCTGGCTGGGGCACGGCTACCACGGTTCGCTCCAGCTCTCCAACAATGCTGAACCATTCACGCTCCTGAAGTTCCAGTCTGAAACGCCACTGCGCATTCCATACTTAGGAACCCTTTCCTATGTGTTGTTCAACGGTTGGCCGAGAGAGTTTAAGCTCCTGGGTCATCGACTGACATACAAGCCCATCGAGTGGCTTGAGCTGGGAGGGACTCAGACTGTGATCTACCAACAACCTTATAAATTCTGGGAGTTCTTTCGCATCATCACCGCCGCCGAGTCCAACGTCGCCTCCTTTTATAATACTGATATGCGCGCGAGCATGGATGTGGCATTCAATCTTTCTTTCCTCAGCGAGGTGCTTCCTCCACTGACAGGCGGCAAGTTGTATGCGGAATATGCCGGTGAAGATATCTTCGCGTTTTGGCAGAAAGAGGATGATCTATGGGTAGGACCTTTTGGCTTTGAACTTCTCGACACGGGCACTTTGTTTGGATTACTGCTCACGACCGCCTCGCAAGAACTGCGCATCGAATACGCCCAGAACTACCGAAACGTCAGTCTCTTCCATGACTTCAAAGGACAATTTGGATACGACCGCTTCACGTACAAGTGGTACGGTGGAACGAGCGGATGGGCGGGGAATCCGCACTTTATAAACGGCGGGGCCGTCATGGGGCATCACATGGGAAATGCGGCAGATGACTTGTATTTCGAATTTCGACAGAAGTGGACCTCCACCAGTATCGCCATCTCTTATAACAAACAACGTCGCGGACTCGTGAAGCCCGAGGTCCTTCCGTGGCGGGAATTGCGTGAAGAACCGGAAATCCTCTCTCGATTCGGTGTGAGCATCGCTCATACCATGGAGCCGGTTGACCTGAGCAGCGTGCTCTATTTGAACGACTACCGCAATGCGAGCTTGACTGGAGATCCCCTCAACGTTGTGCCAACTCCGCGCCGCGACGCCCGGGAGGTCATATTCGGCTTCACGGCGTCGATTCGACTGCCGCACATTCTCGAAAAAATCGATTGGTAACGACGCTCATGAAGCCTCAGCCACCACTGAACATCTGCGGATGATGCTTTCTATCCTTATCCCGTGCTACAATGAAGGCGCGACGATCCGGCAGGTGGTCGAACGGGTGCTGAGCCTTCCAATCGACAAACAGGTTATCGTCATCGATGACGGTTCGGATGACAAGACGGTGGAGATTCTCACAGGCATGAAAGAGCGTGGGATTACTGTTCTCCGACTTGATCGGAACCAGGGCAAAGGCACCGCAATCCGCACAGGACTTGCGGTTGCAACGGGGGATGTTGTTGTGATCCAAGATGGTGATCTCGAGTATGATCCGAATGATCTCCTGAAAATGGTGGAGTATCGCGAGCGGCGGCACGTGCCCATCGTGTATGGATCACGTGTCCTTGGAAACGCGCCCTGGTCGGGTACGGGCTATTATCTGGGAGGGCGGTTCCTCTCTTTCCTCACAAACCTCCTCTATGGCTCAAACATCACCGATGAGCCGACGTGCTATAAAATGTTCGATCGGGTCGTGCTGGATCAGATTCAACTTACGTGCAAGCGCTTCGAATTCTGCCCGGAGGTGACTGCCAAAGCATTGCGGCTGGGCTACCCGATTCACGAAATTGCCATCAGCTATTCACCGAGGAGACGGGAAGAGGGGAAGAAGATCCGATTCCGGGATGGTCTGGAGGCGATTTGGACGCTGATCAAGTTTCGTATCGTCCCAATCTCTCCGTTCCTGCGGCAGCGCGGCGAAGAGTGAAAGAAACTGTCCGACGATTCCTTCACCATTGAAACTTTCCACCAACCCGCCTCATCGCAAACGTGACAAACCGCCAACGCATGTTCCCCTTTGTGTTCCTCCTCGGCGCGGCCTTCTGTTTGCCACTTCAGTTTCCCAACCTCTTCTCCGCGATCATGGCAGGCAATGTGGTGACCCTTCCCTCGATCGTGATTCCTCTCTCTCGACTTGGACAGGTTCTCCTCGCTCTTCTCCTTCCACTCTCAGCAGGAGCGTTCGGCGTTTTGATGCTCAGGAAGTCTCTTTCTGGAATGTTTCAGACCAATGTTGAGCGATTGGTTGTAGCCTCCACGATCGGATTGCTCCCACTTATCCTGCTCACCTTTCTTGCGGCAATTCTCGGCTTGCTGAATCCGGCGCTCTGGTTTCTTCTGATAGCGGTCCTCGTCGTGAACGCGAGACAACTCGGTGTCATCGTGACAGGTGCGTGGAAAGAGCTCCGCCAGTATTTCAAAGAAGAGGCACAACACTGGGGAATAATCTTCTTTGCTCTTGTCACGACTGTTGCGGCAATCCATCTACTTCTCATACTTGTTTCTCATTGCTACCCAACAACAGAAACCGATACGGTCAATTATCATCTGTATCCGGTTCGAGTGTATGCAGAGAGTGGAGCGTGGCAGTCGCTGCCGGACAATCCGAATTTCTACCCTGAGGGAATGGAGATGCTCTACACGCTCGGATATCTTCTCGGCTCACAGTTTACTGCTCGTGGCATTCATCTCCTGTTCGTCCTTCTTCTTTTTTTACTGATCGTCATAGCGATTCGGAGATTCGACTTGGCGCCCGCAGCAGTGGCGGTGATCGCTTCATTCCTCTCTGTCCCAATCGTCTCGTACGTCGTTGGTGACTCTCTCAGCAACGATTTACCGGTTGCGTACTTTCTCCTTTTCTCTCTCGTCTTTCTCATCAGCAAGGATGGAAAGTTGAGTTTTGGATGGATATCGGCGCTTGGTCTGGGCCTCGCTCTTGCCTCAAAGCACACTGCAATTCTTGCGTTCCCATTCTTTCTGGTCCTTCTCGCGCGGAGGATCTTGGCAAGCGGGAGGAATGAACGGAAAGCCGAGTTGGGAGTGGCTATCCCCTTCCTCATCACGGCATTTCTCTGTGGTCTCCCTTGGTACGCGAAGTCTTTTATCCAGACGGGGAATCCCCTCTGGCCCACGTTCTCATCCTGGTTTTCCGGACCATATAATGAGTACGGTGCAGAGCTCATGCGCGTGACGAAGTCGAACTATGGTATTTGGGAGGTATCACAACTGTACCGTATCCCGTATGAAATGTTCTTCGGGGACGGTGTGAAGTTGGATGGAACGTTCGGGCCGATTCCTCTCCTCCTGCTTGTTCCTTTATTCTTTTCCCGACGAGATTCAAGCTTTGCGCGGATTGTTCTGACATTTATCGCTCTCAGCCTCTTGTCGTGGCTTCTGGTCGTGCAAGAAGTTCGCTATCTCATTTTTGCACTTCCTTCATTGCTGTTGCTCGGTTTCTCAGCGTTTGCTGAACTCACGAAGACCCCCGAGGTGGGTGCATCGCTTTGGTATCGACGTTTGTGCTTGAGTGTCGTCGGCTTGACGCTGATCCTGAGCCTCCCGTTCTTCGAAGCCGCTCAACACGACCCGCAACGATACACTCCGCTTCTTCAGCGGCGTTTTCTGACGTCCCGAGAAGCCTCATTCGGAGTCTCGATAGGTAATCGAGACGCGGACTACCTTCGCTCCAAACTCCCGTCGTACCGACTTGTCGAGTGGATCAATTCGGAAACGCCGGAGACCAGTCGCGTCTTCTTCATGGGAAGTGAACCGCCATGGCTCTACATGCAACGCGAACTTTTATGGGACCAACGATCGCTGGTGCTTCGTGAACATCGTCGTGCGAAGACCCTGGAAGATTTTCTCACCGTGCTACGTGCTCACAACATCACGCATATTTTCTTTCGGCGGTCTCAATTTCCGACGCACTGGCTGAGTGATCTGGAGGTTACCTGGAACTCTTCAGAGCTCGAGTTGCTGCGCGTGGAAAACGATTATTACCTTTACCGAGTGATTCCAGCAGGAGAGGATCAGGGACCACGTGGAACGCTCGTTGCACTCCTTCAACACGTTCATGCAGGCGATGAACTACGGCCCAAAACAAAGGGAGACGTACTTCTGAATTTTTTGGCGGAAGTGAACGATCGGTCGAGAAATTCGCTCGTGTTATTAGGATCAGCCGTCCAGGAATGGGAGGTAACGGTGCCGGAGGGGGCGCGACTCGTATTCGGGTTGACGAAAATGTTTCCTGGCAGAGGTGATGGAGGCGTTGTACGCGTGATCGTCTCGAATGGAGGCGCCGAGCGAAACATCTTTGAGAAAAATCTCTCCAGCGAAGTTTCAAACGAGGGATGGGAGGATGTTGAGGTCGATCTTGGAGAGTTTGCCGGGACCACGATAACGCTTCGCTTCGAAAGTTCAACAGGCGATCGTGGGGATGCAGAGGCAGATTGGTTTGCTATCTCTGAACCAATGCTCATCGGACGTTCAAGCGCTGAGTGACGTATGCAGAGACTATTACAGGCATCTCGGCGGAGTGATATGAAGAACTCGTTGGACATCGGCATGTAATTCTACGTAAGGTGTTTACTCATCGATCTTTCAGGCATCAATACGTTCGTGAGTGTTGGCTGATGAAAACGGTCAGCATTATCCTTTTAAATTGGAACGGCAAGGAGCTTCTGACGGAATCACTTCCTGCACTGCGACAGGCGTTGTCCGGTATGAAGGGAGTGAGAGAGGTGATTGTCGCGGACAATGGAAGCACGGACGGAAGCCCGGATCTTGTCCGAACCTCCTTTCCGGAATTCCATCTTCTGGAATTCGGCACAAACCTCGGTTTTGGCGAAGGCAATAACAGAGCTGCGCTCTCTGCCCTTGGAGAGCTTCTGCTTTTCTTGAACAATGACATGATCGTTGACCGTGAATTCCTTCCGCCTCTTCTTCATCCCTTTAGTCGGTCTGGAGACGTCTTCGCCGTCGCCAGTCAAGTATTCTTTTCAGATGCGGCGCGGAGGCGCGAAGAAACCGGAAAGACCACCGCGTGGTGGGATCGCGGAATTGTGCGGTTCGCCCATCAACCTCTTACACCTGATGAAGAACAGGCCGAGTCCATCCCTATCTTCTGGGCAGGAGGCGGAGCGGCAGTGTTCGATCGCTCGAAGTTTCTGGCGTTGGGAGGATTCAGAACGATTTACTCGCCGGCCTATGTTGAAGACGCAGATTTGAGCTATCGCGCCCTTAAACGAGGATGGAAGGTTCTGCTGGCACCAAAGAGCCGGGTGATCCACAAGCATCGGGCTACAAGCTCCCGAATGATGAGTCCCGACCAACTTGAATCGCTCATTGCACGTAACCGTCTTCTCTTTGTATGGAGCAATTTGACTGACCGACACATGATGATGGAGCACCTGCTGACCCTTCCTCTCCGTTGCCTGTGGTCCAGGGAACCACGCGGTGCATCCTGGTGGAGGCGTGGAATTTCCCGAGCGCTACCAATGTGGGGCAAAGCCCGGAGATTGGCAATGACGGAATCTGCGGAGAGGCTGATATCCGATCGGGACCTGCTTGTCAGAGGCGTGTGGAGGAAAAGGCAGCGACGAGACCCCAACCGTTTGAGTATCCTCTTTGTTTGTCCCTATCTGCCGAAGCTCGGTATCCACGCTGGTGCAGCGAGAATGTACGAGGTGATCAAAGGTGTCTCACGTTACCATGATGTCAGCGTGCTGACGTTCATCGAGCGTGAGGAAGAACGAGAAGCCGCGCGAGAGTTGCAGGAGTTTTGCCGAAACGTTCGACTGGTTGTCCGCAAAGGATGGCATCCGGAACGCAATTTCTTCCTTCTGAAACCGCAACATCGGCTCCGCGAATTCGCGCATCCGGAAATGAAACGAATCTTGCAAGAGGAGGTCTCCAGCGGGAAGTATGATGTGGTGCAGTATGAGTATCTGGAAATGGCGTACTTGAAGCGCTACGCGGGAACGACAGATGCCGTTAACATCTTCACACACCATGAAGTGCAACATCGAAGCTTGCGGCAAGAGATGCAGGTTGTGCGGAATGGAACGCTGGATGCGCTCCAGCGGCGCATTCAGTGGATGAAGATGTTGAACTTCGAGTTGGCCGTTGCCCGGTCATTCGATACCATTATCACCATGACCGATGCCGACCGCCGCGCGTTGATCGAATACAACCCAAAATTACATGTTGTGGTACATGAGACAGGAGTTCACGTTCCTCTCGACACGAAAGAGCTTCCGCCTGAAGAACCACGGTCAATCGTTTTCCTCGGATATTTTAAGCATCTGCCCAATGAAGATGCCGTCCTGTACTTTGTTGGAGAAGTGTTTCCTCACATTCTCAAGAATTTCCCAGATGCGAAGTTCACCGTGGTTGGGGCGGAGCCCGGCCACACCATTCGCGCGTTGCACGACGGACGGCGCATCATTGTAACGGGGCGCGTGGAGGATGTGCGCCCCTTTCTTGCGCGCGGGAGCGTGTTTGTTGCTCCCATTCGGCTCGGGGCAGGAATTCGAGGCAAAATCCTGGAGGCGTGGGCGGTTCGGCGACCTGTTGTCTCGACAACCCTCGGATGTTCCGGCATTCAAGCCCGGAATGGGGAGAACATCCTCATTGCCGACCAACCGCTTCAGTTTGCCGCTGAGGTCTGTCGTTTGTTTGAAGATAGTGCGTTACGTCGACAGCTCGGTGAGTATGGTTATGAAACGGCGCTTCAGCACTACGCGTGGCCGCTCCAGGTTCAGAAGCACCTGCAATTCTATGAAGAAGCTGTCGGGAGGCGGCGGTGAGAGGCATCGTCTCCTATTTGCTCGGTTCGTATCCGGATATCAATTCATTAAAGCGTGGATTGTTGATTCTCTCATGCTCGGATGAACTTGGTCGGAGCGTGATGCAACGGCTCAACGAGTGGAGCCCGCACACACAATGGCACCTGATAAAACGGGAAGAGCCGCCAATCGAGGGATTCGAAGGGAGGACGGACTATACCTTTCACGCACGCACCCTCGGTGAACAATGGAGCTTTGTCAGAAGATTACGTGAACATCGGTACGATGTTACCGTTGTGGTGTGGGGAAATGAGGATGGATATCAGATGTTGAAGAGTTTGCCCTTTGTTGTCGGCGCGAAGTCGATTCTGGTCTTCAACGAGAATATCGACTCGTTCTATTGTGTCGGAAAAAACTACCGCACGCTGTGGCAGCATTGGAGGTGGAGAAGGACAACACGATCATCCCGTTCCGATTCTGGTCGACTCGCCGAGCGGTTGGTGCAGTTGGTGTGTGCACCGCTCGGACTGCTGTACGTCGTCGTTCGAACTGCTTATTTGGAGACCCGGAGGATGATACGATATCAATGAGCCAGCCGAGGGTGCAGAACAACCAGGTCACCCTCATGACATTGCCTGACAGTCAGAAATCCGCCGACGATCCGCTCCTTTCGGTCGTTATGGTGACATTCCATTCGCGCGACGATGTAGGGAGATGTCTTGATCATCTCCTTGCGGAATTATCAAGCATCGGTCGGTCGGAACTTATCGTGGTCGATAACGCTTCGCAAGATGGAACGGTCGAGCTGGTTCGAGAAAAAGTCCCGACTGCAAAAACGGTTGTGCTCGACTCGAACACCGGCTTTGCCGCCGCAGCGAACAGAGGGGCATCTCTTGCCTCTGGGAACTATCTCCTGTTCCTGAATCCGGATGTCATGCTGCCCGATGGTGCTGTTCTGAAGTTGCTCGAGCGCGCCGAACGAGTTTCCGGAGATCACATCATCGGTCCTGAACTTCAATTCCCAAACGGCACGGCACAGGCCTCGTTCTTCAGAAAACCGACCCTCTTTCGGCTTGCACTTGAGTTGTTTCTTCCGTATAGAGTCGCACTCCCGCTCCTGACAGAGCGGCCGTCTCAAACAAGAAAGGTCGGTGCCGTTTCGGGGGCTTGTATGCTGGTCAGGCGGAAGGCATTTGAAGCCCTCGGCGGATTCGATGAGCGGTTCTTTCTTTACAGCGAGGATTTCGATCTCTGCTTCCGGGCACATCGTTCGGGCATCGATGTGATCGCACTTCCAGAGGTGACGGTCGTTCACGCACTGGGATCAAGTGCGTGGAAGGACCTGGAGTCGTTCTTCTACCACTACTATCGTGCCAAAATTCTCTTTGCACGAATGCACTTCGGACCGTTCACCGCGCAGGTAGCTGCAATGCTCGTCGTGAAAGGCGTTGTGCTTCGGTTTCTCGGATATGCCGTCGTAGGCACTCTTTCGGGGGGAAGAAGTTACCGTGCACGCGCGCGGGCTCTCTTAACGGCACTTCGCCGGATTCTGCAATCGCTTGGTTTGCATTCTCAAACTTGACACATGGCATTGCCTTCAGCGGTACGATCACAAGAATTTCTTTCTGTTATTATTCCCGTCCGCAATGCCGGCGGAACGTTGGAGGCGTGTCTTCGTTCCATACGATCGTCGTGGTATTCCGGATACGAGATCATCGTGGTGGACGACCATTCGACCGATGATTCTGTCTCGATCGCGCATCGCTTCGACTGCACCGTCATTTCGTTGAGAGAGGCAACCGGAGCGAACGCCGCGCGCAACGAGGGGGCAAAACAGGCAAAGGGAACGTACTTTCTGTTCCTCGATGCCGATGTCGTTGTCACCCGCGACACGCTCCTTACAGTGGTTGAGTTACTTCGCCAGCCGGATGTCGACGCAGTGGTCGGTTTGTATTCAACCCGGCACCGCCACGAGTCATTCGTGAGCCAGTATAAAAACCTCTGGGTGCGCTACTCGTACCTGAAGAGTCCTCCGGTTATCGATTGGCTGTTTGGTGCGATCTCCGGCATCAAGCGGGAGGCGTTCGAGGCAATCGGGGGATTCGATGAAACGCTCATCGCCCGTCACGGGAATGACGACATCGAGTTCGGCAAGCGTCTTGCCGTGAACAGACTTCGGATTCATTTGAGTCTGGACGTAGAAGTCGAGCATCTGAAGAACTACACGCTCGCATCGTTCGTCCGAAATGAGTTTGAACGGAGTAAGGGATTTGTTTGTCTTGCGCGTCGATTCGGAGAAGTAGCCGGCTCCTTGACGAAAGGGTTTGCGAACGTCTATCCGTCGTTCATTCTTTCAGTCCCTTTGGCTGTCATTCTTCCGATCGTTGTGGCTCTCGTCTATGGGGAAGTCCTGACAGTCGGTTGGTTGTACGCCGCTGGGGGTGCCTATTTCTTGCTCAACATTCGATTCATCAATTATCTCGAACAGGTGCGCGGCCTCTTTGCATTAGCCGTGATGATTCCGATCCTGTATCTCGATCACCTCGTCTGCGCAGGTGGAGTCGTGGCTGGGTTGCTCAGTCCTATCTCGGACAGATCATCGAAATCCCCGGCACCAACTTTGTGATGAGCACCATTGTGCCCCCCTCGTATCGTCCCTCGGTCTCCGTTCTCTCCCGCCTCGTTTGTGGCTTGAGTTTGGCGTTGTTCCTGCTGTCCTTGAATCTCCCTGCAACCGCCCGCTTGTGGGGTGCTCACCACCTGCTCTTCACGCCGCCCTGGGTCACGTTCAGCGTCATCGCTTGCTTCGTTGTTCTGATCTTGTCTCCGTCCAAATGGTTGGCCTCAGCAGGTGAGTGGATCGGGCAGACGCTCTGGGCGTCAGAAAAAAGAAAGCAAGTCCGAATCCATCTTCTTGTTGCCGCGGCGTGTTCGTTTTTGTTCTGGATCTTTCGGTCGAGCACCTTTTTGCTCGGCGACGGTCAGGTTCTGATCAACAGCGCAGCCGTGGTAAAGAGTCGGACGACGGTTCTTGAGATTCTCGACTTAGCACTTCAGACGCGAAATCCACTCTCGACGTTCATCTATTTCCTCGCATCACAAGCAGGTCAGGCGTTCTTGAATTTGGAACGGGAGGTCGTGTTCCAACTTCTCTCCTGCATCGCTGGCAGCGTATACGTCTTCCTGATTCTGCGTACTCTCGATTGGTTTGCCGCATCTCCGCTTCAGAGAACGTCGATCTTTCTCTTGTTGATGGGGAATGGAGCCATCGCGCTCTTTTGGGGATATGTGGAGTACTATCCGCTGCTCTATCTCTCATCGTTTGCATACGCGGTTGCGACGATCCGAATGTTGACGTTCAAGACAACGCTGCTTGTTCCATCCTTGCTCTTCGTACTGACGGTTCTTCTTCATTTCACAGGAATCGTTCTTCTCCCCTCGTTGATCTATGCTCTGTTCGCAAGAATGAAGAGCAACGTTGTAGGAAAGCTCCTTCAGCCCAAGTGGGTGATAACAGGTGTGGCGGGATCCGTCGTTCTCTTGGCTGCGCTCCTGTATTTCTCGGGTGAGTATCAGTTGAGGAATTACGTTGTGCCCGTTGTCAGTCTCGATGTGCGCAACACGTACACGCTCTTCAGCACCGAGCATCTTGTAGACATCTTGAACGCACTCTGGTTGCTTGCCGGACCCCTCTTTCTCGGATTCCTTTTGATGTTGCGTTGGAGAGAAATCCGCGAGCGTGTCGCAGACAACAAGTTCGTTTTTCTTCTCCTCATCGTGTTCTATCAACAACTTTTCGTCTTTCTCGGAAACACGGACATCGGCTTTGCCCGCGATTGGGATGTGATGCTGTCGATGGGGAGTGGCATCCTCCTTCTTGTGTCGTTTCTTGTTGCAAACGCCGAACGTCACGTCGACTCCGATCGATTGTTTTCTCACGCCGTACTTCGTTTGTCGCTATTTACCGTCACAGCTACGATTCCGTGGATTGCGGTGAATGCCTCAGAGGGTGCATCCATCGATCGCTTTGAGTCGCTGCTGCAGATGGATAAGGAATTTGTTGGCGATTACCGGACGGCGTACGGGTATGAGATGCTCTCGATCCTCCATCGTGAGCGCGGTAGAACCTCAAAGGAACTCGAGGCGCTTCGTCGTGCAATGGAAGCAAGTAACAACATCCGTTTCTATGAGAATGCGGTCATCGCTCTCAATCGCACACGGTTGGAGGAGATCGATCCATCATTTTTGGTTCAGATCATCCGGAGATTTCATCAGGAAGTCGTACGAGAGAACCGTCAAGAGAAGTCGGCGTACTATTTGGATCACTTGAATATGTACTACGTCTCGTTACGACTTCTGAGGGAGCGGGGAAATTGTTCAGAAGCTCTCCCTTTCTACCAAGAAGCCCTCGAAAAAGGGGTGCCGCATGCCGGCTATGCCTGGCTCGGTGTCGGACAGTGTCTTGAGGAGCAAGGGGAATGGGAGAAGGCGTATGAGGCCTTTCAGCATGTAGCCGTGGAATCTCTCGATATTGTAAGTCGAGACCTTGAAAGCATGGGGAGGGTTTTCCTGAAGGCCAACGACGTGGTGAGAGCCGGCTTGGTTGCGAAGCGTGCACTTGAGCAAGGGAGTGCTTCAGAGGAACTTCTTGTCAGATTCCTGGAGCTTTCTGTAAAAATGGGCCATCGAAAGGAGGGACTTGCCGTGCTTAGCGAATACCGTCGGTTTTATCCGGATGGGAGATTAAAGGATCGGGTCGCGAAGTTGGAACGGCACTTTTCTGGCAAGGTGAAAGAATGATCTACTCAGCGAAGAATATTAACCACAGATTCACAAAGCGAGTCCGCCGAGGGTGGGAAGCAATGACTGTTTAAGCACTTTTTGTACAGCGCCATGCAGGCTGCAGTTACAAAAAAATTACTTGACATTCACTGGCTAACTGGTTATTTTCACCTCAAGTTTTGAGGCTTCCGAGAACACTATCCTGACCCTTAGACAGGGGGAGATCGTTGGCGGGTATGTTCGAGGAAGCAACGAGCCTTCAAACCGTTACTTCGAGGGGGACAGAGTAAGACCGGGCGAACCTCCCTGAGCGAAGAGTCATCGCTGCCCTACACGACTTAACCCCTGACTGAACATTCTCATCTCATCACAGTTTTCTTGACAGGAGGAAGTCATGAATCACCGATACGCAGTTTTGTTCTCGCGTCTTGCGAGGTTCGTTGCGATGGTGGGGATCGGTGTTGGATTATCGAGTGAAGCAGAGGCGCAACTTCTGAGCCCTGCTCGCGTAGCTACTGACTCTGCGATCTTCGTCCCAACTCCCAGGCACCTTGACTTCGGTATTGTTCCGCTCAATGGCCGCAAGGATCTTTCGTTAACTATATCCAATCCCGGGAAGATCGGGCTATACGTTACTTATTCTACCGACCATATTGTTGGTAGGGACTTCGTGGTTATTGTTGGAAGCGCGGAGTTCTTATTCGTCCCGAGTCGTGGCAGTGACAGCATCCAGATAATCTTCTATAGCAGAACAGCTGCGCCTGACGGTCCCCGGCCTGGTGCATTTGGGGGATCGATAAGGTTCTTCCATAATGTTAGAACTTTTGACATTACAACCTCCTCCGTGGTCACGTGGAGTGCGATGGTTCCATCGGCGACGGCGACGCAAAATGTAGCTCCCAACACTGCGACGGATGAGGTTCCGTTAGGGGACACGGGTCTTAGGATCAAGTTCTCGAGCACAGGAACCGGAGGGACGATGACGGTGAACACGGTTCCCGGAACGCCGGCGCCGGGTCCGGCTAGGGAAGGAGGAGTGAACTTCACGCCGACGGGAAACACATGGGTGATACGGTCTTCAGGATTGACTGGGGCAACGTTTGACCTGACATTTCCCAACGCTGGAGGTGCGAATGCTCGGCTTGCGTTTCGGCCGGAAGGATCCCCCCCCGGCACACCGTGGACGTTAATCGAACCGGGGAAAACGCAGATCACGGGGAATGTGATCATTGCCCGCGGGGTCACCTCGACCAGTGAGTGGACCGTCGTTGTGCCGGGGACGTTAGCACCGACCATTACGGAGGTGAGCCCATCGGTGGAGATAGCGGGCATCAGGTTGAACGTGATTGTGAGAGGGACGAATTTTGGACCGACGAGCACATTCGATTTTGGAGCGGGCATCACCGTCAATTCCGTTGAAGTGGCGAGTGTCACGGAGGCAATTGTGAATATCACAATTGCAGCCGATGCAGTGAGCGGACTGCGGGATGTGAAGGTGACGAATCCTCCCCCGGGCGGCGGCACGGCGACGCTTGCAGGCGGGTTCCGGGTAGGAGCTTTGGCGCCGACGCTCGCTTCCGTTACACCGAATGCGGCAGACCGTGGCACGGTGGTGAAGGTGCGATTGGCGGGAACGAACTTTCTCCAATCGGCCACGACGGTCTCGGTAGGTGGGGGCATCACGGTGGATTCGGTGGTGGTCGACGGCTCGAGCTCACTTGCGGCACGGTTCACGATTCCCACCACCACCGCAGCGGGAACGTACGATGTGACGGTTTCCAACGGTGCGGTCGGATCGGCGACACTCACTGGAGGGTTCACGGTGAGGAATCCTGCACCGACTCTGGCCAGCGTAAGCCCGACATCGGGTGCCCTGGGGCAGACACTAAACGTGACGGTAAACGGGTCGAATTTCTTCTCTTCCGCGACGACGTTTGATTTTGGTCCGGGCATCGTTGTCAACAACGTTTCGCTCGTCAGTTCGTCACAAGCGATTGTGAACATTACGATCACCGCCAGTGCAGCGACGGGGCTACGGAATGTGACAGTGACCAACCCGTCTCCGGGTGGCGGGACAGCAACCTTGACCGGAGCGTTTTCGGTGGTGGTTGCTGCGCCGACGGTGACGGCCATCTCCCCCGCAGCAGGCGACCGCGGGACGACCCTCTCCGTCACGCTCACCGGATCGAATTTTGCATCCGGTGTTACGACGGTTGCGGTTGGAGGCGGCATTGTGGTGCTTCGTGTGACGGTTGTAAGCCCGACGAGTTTGACGGCAGATCTTTCGATTCCGTTGTCAACACGCGCCGGCGTATATGACGTGACGGTCTCCAACGGCGCGGTGGGCTCGGCCACCCTTGCGGGGGCGTTTACGGCGAGAAATCTTGCCCCGACAATTGTATCGCTCGCGCCCTCGACCGGAAAGCAAGGTGCAACGGTGGCTGTGACGATCTCTGGGACAAATTTCGAGACGGGTGTCACCACTGCCGTTTCTTTTGGAGCGGGCATCACTGTTACCTCGTTTAGTGTGGTGAGCTCTACTCAGATCGCCGCGACGATCACAATTGCTCAGAACGCTGCAATTGGAGTTCGAGATGTGACGGTCACGAACGCCTCCCCGGGTGGTGGGACTGCCACGAGAACCGGCGGATTTACTGTTGAGCCTTTGACGTCCATTGAACCACTCCCCGGTCTCGTTCCTGAAACTTATGTGCTCTATGATGCATTTCCGAACCCCTTCAACCCTTCCACAACGATTCGATACGGCGTCCCGGAAAGAAGTGACGTGCTCGTCCAGATCTATGATCTCGCCGGCAAGCTCGTTGCTGATCTGGTCAGGCTCGAGACCACGGCGGGCCTCTTTCAAGTGAAGTGGGAGGCGGGGAACGCGTCAAGCGGAACCTACATTGTGCGTATGACGGCGCGTTCGCTTGAGTCCGAAAAAACATATTCGGGTTCGTCGAAGGTTGTTCTCGTCCGATAAGCGGCACCTTTACGATTCCTTTTTACGCCAGCCCGTATTTCGGCTGGCGTTTTTTTTGAGTATACTGTTGCCGCTTTCTATCGAATCTCCCCTCACTAGCCAAGAAGCTCCCTATGCGCATCTCAATTATCGGCACTGGTTATGTCGGACTCGTCCAGGGCGCTTGTTTTGCCGATACGGGTAACCAAGTCATCTGCATGGACATCGATGAAAAGAAAATCGCCACCCTCAAGAAAGGAAACATACCCATCTACGAACCGGGATTGGAAGAGATGGTTCGGAAGAACTATCAGGAAGGAAGGTTGGATTTTACAACGTCGCTGAAACAGGCAGTGGAGAAGTCCGAAATAATCTTTCTCTGCCTCCCAACTCCCCCCACGGAGAATGGAGGGGCGGATCTCTCCCACGTCCTCAACGTTTCCGAGCAGATTGCAGAGTGGGTCAATGGGGAAAAGTTGATCGTCAGCAAGAGCACGGTTCCGGTCGGGACGGTCGATAAGATCCGACACATCGTTCGAAAGAAATCGAAATATCCCGTCGACGTGGCCTCCAATCCTGAGTTTCTGAAGGAGGGATCGGCATTGCAGGATTCGCTGAAGCCGGACAGAGTGATCATCGGTTCACGCAGCAAGAAAGCCATCGGCATCCTTGAGGAGCTCTACGAACCGTTTGTGCGTACGGGCAATCCGATCATCGTTATGGATGAACGAAGCGCGGAGATGACGAAGTATGCCGCGAATGCGTTTCTTGCAACGAAGATATCGTTTATGAATGAGCTTGCCAATCTGTGTGAAGAGGTGGGAGCGGACATCGATTGGGTAAGAAAGGGGATCGGGTCGGATCCTCGCATCGGCAAGCAGTTCCTCTTCCCCGGTGTCGGGTACGGCGGCTCGTGTTTCCCGAAAGATGTGAAGGCGTTGATCTGCACGGCCGAAGAACACGGAAAAGAACTGAAGATCCTCAGGGCTGTGAACGACGTGAATGAACAACAAAAGCGGATGTTGATGAGGAAGTTTGAGAAACATTATGGAGGCGCACTACGGGGAAAGGTTGCGGCCGTATGGGGACTTTCTTTCAAGCCACAGACCGACGACATACGTGAGGCGCCTTCGCTCGTGTTGATCAATGAACTTCTGGAGGCGGGTGTTCGCGTGCGCGTCCACGATCCGATTGCTATGCCTCCGGTGCGCGCGCTGTTCGACGATAAGATCGATTTTTTCGAAAACAACTATGAAGCCCTCAAAGGCGCCGATGCGTTGTTTATCGTGACGGAGTGGAATGAGTTCCGTCAGCCCGATTTTGACAAAATGAAACGAGCAATGAGGAACGCAGTCATTTTCGACGGACGGAACATCTACGATCCGAAAGAGATGCGGGAACGAGGATTTGTCTACTACGGCGTGGGGAGGTGACGATGCCGATCTCGATTGTGACGGGTGGAGCAGGATTCCTCGGATCTCACTTGTGTGACCGGCTCATCGCTGAAGGTCATACTGTCATTTGCATCGACAACCTGATTACGGGCAGTGAAGAAAACATCGCTCACCTTGCAGGAAACAAGTTCTTCCGGTTTGTTCATTACGATGTGACGAATTACATCTTCGTCGAAGGCCCCGTAGATTATGTCTTTCACTTTGCCTCGCCGGCAAGCCCCATCGATTACCTGAAATTCCCCATTCAGACGCTCAAGGTAGGTTCTCTGGGAACACACAAAGCTCTTGGACTCGCAAAAGCGAAGAACGCACGCTTCTTGCTCGCTTCAACGTCAGAGGTGTATGGCGACCCGCTTGTGCATCCTCAGCCGGAGTCGTATTGGGGAAACGTCAATCCGGTTGGTCCGCGTGGGGTGTACGATGAGGCGAAACGTTTCGCCGAGGCGATGACCATGGCGTATCACCGTTACCACGGCCTGGAGACGCGCATCGTCCGGATTTTCAACACCTACGGGGAACGCATGCGGGTCGAAGATGGTCGTGCAATCCCCGCCTTTATGTCTCAGGCACTTCGGGGTGAAGATGTTACCGTATTTGGCGACGGAAGCCAGACCCGGAGCGTTTGCTATGTGAGCGATCTGATCGAGGGCATTTATCGCCTCATGATGTCCGATTATACACTCCCCGTGAATATCGGAAATCCGGATGAAGTCACCGTACTCGAGCTTGCAAGAGAGATCATCGAGCTCATCAACAGCAAGAGCAAGATTGTGTTCAAAGAACTTCCCGTCGATGATCCGAAAGTTCGCAGGCCCGATATCAAGAAAGCTCAAGAAATCCTTGGGTGGAGCCCCACCGTCACCAGAGAGGTTGGTCTCCGCCGGACAAGCGCCTATTTTGCCCAGAAACTCGCGCTTCCGCATTAGCCGTCCGAGCCCTCGTCAGTTCAGCTCCCCTGCTGCTTGCCACATCCTTCCCGTGCTCTCCGTTAATTAGCTCGCGCAAGTTCTTGCGTTTTATTGTGATTGATTCATATCTTTGCCCCTGTGAGAAAGATGGGGGGTGGGGTGAAGATGATACCTGAGAGTGCTTCTGCTCTTCCCTCACCAAATGTGGAACGTCCCTTCTTCTGTTTGCTGTGAGGCACTTTGTTGCTTGTGCATCGGTCCCCCCGCCCACGGACCGATGAGGTAACTCGCAGCGACTCCAACTCTTGCAGTGACACGAACATTGAAAGGAACTCAATGAAAGTGCTGATCACGGGCGCGGGTGGCATGCTGGGGAGCGAGGTTCAATCCTATTTAGAAAGAAATGGCCACACCGTGCTTGGGATTGACATACGGAACGTCAGCGACCGAGTCGTACACGGAGACATCCGGGACCTCCAAGTGATGCGTTCTTTTGTCTTCCGCTTCGCGCCCGATGCAATTTTGCACTTCGCGGCGGAGACGGATGTCGACTTCTGCGAAAGGAACCCGGACGAGGCGTTCGCAACGAATGTAGAGGGGAGCGCTATTCTTGCAACGATGGCCAGGAGATTCGACATCCCGCTGTTGTTTGTCAGCTCGGCCAGCGTGTTCGGAGGTAAGAGACAGGAAGCCTATCTTGAAGATGATCCTCATGCACCGATCAATGTCTACGGTGCGACGAAATCGGAGGCCGAAAGGATCATTACAAGGCTTGCATCGCGTCATTATATCCTGCGCGCTTCCTGGATGGTGGGAGGATGGGAGAGGGATAAGAAATTCGTCGCGAAGATCATCTCTCAGGTACGTGAGGGGAACCCCGTACGCGCGGTGATAGACAAACGCGGTAGTCTGACCTTCACCTTCGACGTCGCACAGCGCATCATCCCGTTGCTCGCTTCAGGCGCGTACGGGGTGTATCACTTCGTCAACGAAGGGTTTGCGACCCGTTTTGAGATCGCGCAGCAAATTGTTCATGATCTCGGAGCGAAGGATGTTATCAGCGTTCTACCCGTCACCTCCGATCTTTTCTCCCTCCAAGCACCCCGACCTGACTCCGAATGTCTTCGCGACTCACGCCTTCAACGAAGAAACATCAAACCCATGCCGAGTTGGAGAACGTCGCTGGCATGGTACGTTCACCGTTTCTCGACAACTCTTGAAGATGGAACAAAGCACTTTGCAGAGCACTCCACTTCCAAGCGGTTATCGTGACTATTTGGAAAAAGTTCCCGTCTTGGGATTTCAGGTCGCGAATGTCTCGCGGCGGGACATTCTCTCCTTTATAGCATCTGCCATAGAATCAAGCAGAACTACCACGATTGCATGTCTCAACGCTCACTATGCTGAGCAGGCAGTGAACAATTCACTCCTGACCCATTTCTACCGATCGGCCGATCTTGTTCACTCTGACGGTATCCTGTTCAAGTGGACGTGTGAAGTCCTGAACCCGGGCGTGAAGTTGCGGGAGAGAATTGTCGGGACAGACCTGTATGACGATATCCTGGCAGAAGCGGACCGACGGCAATGGAGAGTCTTTCTTTTCGGAGATAAGAAGGAGATCGTGGCATCTGCCGCCTTCTATCTTCAACGGCGCTACCCCCGGATTCATCTCACCGGTTTTCATCATGGGTATGTCGACCTATTGGATGAGGGCCCATTGCAGATGATAGAAAGAAGTCGACCTCAACTTCTTTTTGTAGGACTCGGTCAACCGCGGCAGGAGCAATGGCTTTTAAAATACCGTTCGCGACTCAACGTGCCGGTTTGCATTGCCGTAGGTGCCGGGATCGCCTATCTCTCGCAGAAGCTTCCGCGGGCGCCCCGGTGGATGCAAGACGCAGGGCTGGAGTGGTTGTTCCGTCTTCTTGTCGAGCCGAGGAGATTGTGGAGGAGATATCTCATTGGTGCGCCGGTTTTCATTATTCGAGTCATGAGTGCAATGATGCGACACAATCAATCAGTGAGGGTGGGGTTCGAATGAACATGTTTACCGAAAGCCGCAAGGAGTTGATCCTAGGGGCAGGAGCCACCGGTCTCGCTGCGGGATACGCCACCGGATTGCCGGTCTACGAGGCATCTAAGTTCCCAGGGGGAATTTGTTCTTCCTATTATGTTCGACCCGGTCAGATAGATCGACATCACATCCGGTCTCGTGATGAGGAAGATTTTCGATTTGAGATCGGAGGTGGACATTGGATATTCGGTGGAGAGGCGGAATCACTTGCCTTCATCGAATCATTTACTCCTACAAAAGAGTACACACGAGTTGCATCGGTGTTTCTCGCAGACCTTGGCCTGGTCATTCCCTATCCGATTCAATCCCACCTTTCGTATCTGCCGGAGGAACTTGCAAAGACCGCCGCATCGGAACTTGCGTCCGCCGGCAACGCAGCAGGGGCTACGCTGAAGGAGTGGCTTGCCGCGAAGTTCGGGAAGACGCTGTGTCGTCTGTTCTTCGATCCGTTTCATCAGCTCTACACTGCCGGACTCTGGCACGACATCGCACCACAAGATTCATTCAAATCACCATCCACACTGCAACAGGGTTCTTTCGCCTCACGAACCAGCAACTCTGTCGGATACAATGCCACATTCAAGTATCCGGAAGCGGGGCTTGGGAGCTTGTTTCTGAGCATTGCAGAACACTGCAGTGTGCTGTATGGAAAAAAGGCGACGCGCATTGAAACATGCCGGCGCGAGGTTTTTTTTAATGACGGCAGCTCACAACGATATGAGACGCTTCTTTCAACCCTCCCCCTGAATGTCACATGCCATCTCGCAGGCATTCAAACCGACTCCCGCCCCGATCCCTTCACCTCGGTTCTCGTGCTCAACATTGGTGGACGAAAGGGAGATCGGTGTCCGGCCGACCATTGGATCTATTTCCCGGCAAGTACCGCAGGCTTCCATCGAGTTGGTTTCTACAGCAATGTGGATGAATCGTTTCTTCCGCGTTCGGCAAGAGGAACAAACATGGCAGTCAGTCTGTATGTTGAGAAGGCGTACGTTGGTGGACGGAGGCCCTCGGACCAGGAGATTGCGCGGTTTGTGAACGACGTCGTTCTCGAGTTGCAGAGTCTCGGCTATCTTCAAGAGACGTACGTCGTCGATCCTACGTGGATCGAGGTTGCTTATACTTGGCACTACCCGAATTCTCCATGGCGAGAGGAAGCGCTCTCTCGTCTGCACGACCATGGAATCCATCAACTGGGGAGATATGGGAGATGGCGCTTTCAGGGAATTGCCGAATCGATCGGCGAAGGCCTAAGGGTGCGGACTCTGCGGACTGTGGAATGAAGCACACCTCCACGTTTACACAGCTTCTTCACATGTCGCTCGCTCAGGGAATGAGCTATGTCGTTCCTTGGTTGACCATTCCATTTTTGATACGGCGGCTGGGGGTTGAAGAATTCGGCTGGGTTGCCCTCGCGAATGGGGTTGCGTTGTTCCTTTCGTTCATTGTCGAGTGCTCGTTTGGGACTTCCGCGCCGCGTGAGGTTGCGCGCAGACGGCACGTGCCTTCTGAGCTGGTCACGTATGTGACACGTGTGTTGTGGACTCGATGTTCGCTGTTGTTTGTGGCATGGACGTTGTTGCTCCTCCTCCTCGCTCTGGTGCCTGCGTTTCAGTCGCGGTGGTGGTTGTTCGTTCTGGCGGCGGTGTCGCTTATCGGCCACGCGCTCTCCCCCGTCTACTTCTTTCAGGGGCTTGATTGCTTCACGACGTCGGCTCGACTGAGCTTTGCAGTACGAGTAATCCCCGCCGTTACGATTTTCCTTTTGGTCGACTCCCCTGATGATGCAGTTCTGGTGGTGTTGCTCCAATCGTTTCTTTTTGTTCTGATTTCGTTTGGAGGACTTCTCTATTTTTTCCGGATCAGCGGTTGTCACTTGGGGGCTTCAACGTTTCGGGAGATTCAGGGTGAACTACGATCCGGTCTACCGCTTTTTCTCTCAAACATTTCGGTGGCGGTCTACACTGCCACGGGAACGCTCCTTCTCGGTCTCTTCTCAACAATTGAACATGTCGGCTATTTTCGCGCAGGGGAAAAAACGGTTCGGGTGGTGTTAGGAGGACTTCATCTTATCTTCCAGCTTTTCTATCCGCGCATTGCCCTTCTCCCTCAAAAGGATGTGATGCTGTACCATCCGTTGGTGCGGCAGCCGTTGAAAATCGCCTTGCCACTGGCGATCGCCTCAACTACAGTCTTCTTGATGTTCCCAGAGATGATTTCTCAACTGCTCGTTGGAGAAGCGGCGCACGAGCTGGTGTGGGTGCTTCGTACGGTGGGCGCTCTTCCTATCATTGTGACATTCAGCTATCTGGTGAACGATACACTCCACTTGAGTCTCAACCTCGACGTCCGGCGCATGGGAATTCTTCTTTCAGCTGCGGTCATCTTCCTCGTCTCGAGCTCCATATCTCTCGGTGTGTTTCACTCCGGATTCAAAGGTCTGGCGCTGAATATGCTTCTGGTCGAAGTCTACATACTCGCCGCCTCTTTTCTCAGCATCCGTCTTTATTCGCTTCGATCAGGAGTGGCAGCATGATGGGCGGAGATACGTCGCCTCCTCTCGTAACGGCGATCATCGTTAATTGGAACGGGAAAGAGCACACACGTCGATGCCTCGATTCGCTCGCTGACCAAGACTATCGGAAAAATGCGATGGAGCTTGTTGTTGTGGATAATGGTTCTTCGGATGGTTCGCAAGTGGAGATCGAAGGGTGGTTCGATGAACATCGTCAATACGGCTTTCACCGGTTGCTGTTCATCAGGAATGGATCGAATCTCGGAGCTCCGGCAGCGATCAATTCAGCTGTCCGACAAAGCGATCCGCGTTCATCCTTCATATGGAAGTTAGATAACGATGTCATCGTTCCTACGGACGTACTCAGGAAGCTGGTTGCCGCGTTCAAAGATGAAACTTCACTCCGACTTGGAGCTGTGACGTGTCAATATATGAATGCATATAGCGGAGCAGAAGAGCCAATTGGGAGTACGCTCTGTCGCGGACTCCAGCGGTGGACAAAAGTGCTGAGACCCGTCACCTATTCGGAGTGGAGAAAACACGATGACGAACTTGTCATGCTCTCGGGAGGATGTTGCCTCTTCCCGCGAACTGTCTTTGAACAGGTTGGACTCTTTGAGGAGAGGTTTTTTCTTTACTACGACGATTCCGAGTTCTGCATGCGACTCTACAAGAACGGATACCGGTTCAGTGCTGCTCCGGATGCTTGTGTAATTCATTGCGGGTCGGCGAGCACCGGTGCCGTGCCGGGCAAACGGATGTACTTTTGGGTGCGCAACCTTCTGCTCCTCGGGCACAGGTATTTTGATGGAGTCGAACGGGCAATTTTTCATGCCGTGCAAGTTGTGATTTTCCCTTGGCGGCTTGCTCGAATTATCCAGCTTCAGCACGGCGTCGATCTCCGCACAACTATTCGCATGGTCGTAGCAGGGTATGCGGATTTCTACCGTGGGCGATGGAGAGCGATTCAGGAGTTATGAGAGAAACATGATCGGCGCAAGGTTTTGAAGTAATTCTGAATATTGAGGCATGGTACGATGCATCGAAGGCCCCACATCCTTGTCGTCACGGATCGCTTTCCCATCTTCTCGCGATATTCTTCGTCGCCGTGGATGGTGCGAAGTCTCACCGAACTCTCGAAGCTCGCCAAGCTTCACGTGATCTCCGTTGTCAATATTTTTCCGAAGTTGAGAAATGTCGTGTTTCCGGGACGCGACCGAGCATGGCTTCATGCGGCACTCAGACCGTCAACGTGGAACTACGCCGCTCTTCCCTTTACAATGGAACATTTTCGAGTCATCGGACCGCCTGCATCGCTTTCGTGGGAGCTTTTGCCGAACATCATCACAGCACAGCTCCTGCCAAGGATCCTCAAGACGACGAAACAGGACCGATACGACCTACTCATTTCGCACGGCACATACCCTGTAGGCGACTTCAGTCTTGCTCTTGCAGAGAAACTCACTATTCCTCTCGCAGTGGTAAACCATGAAGGATGGAGAATCTACGGCGAACACTTCGGGCCATCGGCATTGAGAGCTGTCACTTCGGTTCTGTCCAATGCCGATTCGATCATCGCTCTTTCCCCGAATCACAAAGCCCAACTTGTGGAAGAGTTCGGATCAAAGTCGGTTTATCTCGTTCCTTTTGGCATTGATGTCGTGCAGCGATCGATGCCGCCAGTCAAACCTTTCCGCGTCATAACGGTCGGCCGTCTCGAGGGAGTGGAGAAGAGGTTCGACGTTCTTATCCGAGGGTTTGCAGAGTTTCAGCGTCGCTTACAACCTGATGTCGAGTTATACATTGCAGGCGATGGGTATCAGCTCAACACATTGAAAGCGTTGACGAGGGAATTAGGGATAAACTCCCAAGTTCGCTTTTTGGGATGGTTATCGACAGATATGCTCGATGCATACCTGCAGTCTTCGCACGTCTATGTATGCGCCTCGGTGTCTGAAACGTTCAGTTATTCAGTTTTGGAAGCCGCGTCGAGAGGGCTTCCGATCATCGGCCTACCAAATGTCGGGATCGTTTCGGAGTTTCTCCTTTCAGCTGGTGAGGAGTTCACGTTAAAAAGGCTGACCGCGGAATCGATTGCCGATAGTCTTCATGTGCTGTATCACAACCAGTCCCTTCTGAAATGCGCTGGAGAGGCCGTTCAACAAAGAGCACGCAGAGACTACTCTTGGGTCGTACACAGAAATGCTCTCTCGAAGGCCCTTGATTCGATGTTGGAATCGCGGAAAATGTTCACGCCGGTTTGAACAAACGAACGACCATGAATATCCTCCTCCTGAATGATGATCTTGAAATCGGCGGTGTGCCGAGGCACGTGACCGATCTTGCAAACGGTCTCGCCGCTCGTGGCCATCGCGTCGTCGTCGCAGCCACGGATGGACCAATGAGGCCACGTCTATCGACCGAAGTCGAATACGTTCCGCTTCAAATCATCCGCAGCTGCAATCAAGACAAAGACATTGTCGGAACACTCTCTTCGATGCTCCGACTCACGGCGCGACTCCGGCACCAGGCGTTTGACCTCATCCACTCTCACAAGCGCTACTCTGACCTCCTTGCCCGAATCCTTGCCCGTCGTCATCGAATCAGACACATCTCAACGTGTCACAATGCATTCAACAACCACATACGAGTCTCAGTTTTTGGAGAATACACCATCGCGTGTGCAGCGGAAATCGGCTCTCTGCTTGTTCATCGGTTTCGCGTACCGCCGGATAGGATATGCACCATCTATTGCGGAATCGACCCGATTCCCACTGCATCGAGGGATGAAATCCGAAGCCTTTGTAATCATTACCATCTCTCTCCCAACACGCGCGTTTTCGGAACCGTCGGTCATCTTTCGCCGGCGAAAGATCACGCAACACTACTCCGCGCAATCAAGATCTTGGAGAAGGAGGGGCACCTCGAACGTGCGGTCTGTTTTGTGGCGGGAGATGGATCGGAACGGATGAGGCTGAGCGCGTTGGCTTATGAGCTGGGGCTCAGCGCTGTTGTACGCTTTCTTGATCCGACCGAGGCATCGAATGTCCTGCAGCTGGCAGAATTCTTTGTTCTTACCTCGCGATGCGAAGGACTTCCATATGTTCTGCTCGAAGCGGCAAGTCTCGGCAAGCCATTCATCGCAACGGATGTTGGCGGCGTACGCGAGTTTGTGCTGGACGGTGTAACCGGATTGTTGGTTCCGCCTGAACGACCGGACCGCATCGCCCAGTCAATTCAGCGATTGCTGAACGATCCGGCACTTGTCCATACACTGGGAGCATCGGCACGTCGGTTGTACGAGGCTCGACATACCTTTTCCAGTTTTATCTCGAACACCGAGCGCTTGTATAAGCAGGCTCTCAGTTCTCTCCAAACAACGTATTGATGATGCAACGGCGCCGCACTTCTCGTTGTTGTCACGGGCTATTCAAATTCAACTACCAACCTTGGTTGGCGGGACAGCGTCCCGCCCTACATGATATGCGTTCGGTGGAACACAACGTCAGCGTCTATGAATCGTGGTTGGCTAACGCAATCATCAACCGATCCGAGGGATCGACTTTGAACAGAACGAACAAATCCCAATCAATGACCAACCCTTGGTTGGCGGGACAGCGTCCCGCCTACATGATATGCGTTCGGTGGAACACAACGTCAGCGTCTATGAATCGTGGTTGGCTAACGCAATCATCAACCGACCCGAAGGATCGACTTTGAACAGAACGAACAAATCCTAATCAATGACCAACCCTTGGTTGGCGGGACAGCGTCCCGCCCTACATGATATGCGTTCGGTGGAACGCAACGTCAGCGTCTATGAATCGTGGTTGGCTAACGCAATCATCAACCGACCCGAAGGATCGACTTTGA
>JBGFRO010000048.1:0-31420 GCA_041695085.1 Bacteroidota bacterium
TGATCCTGAATAAAAACATTTCAGGATGACGGAGCGGCTTGGGTTGGATCAGCGGGGCGTTGCAGATCGACAGAGCGCGATGCACACCCCCACCCCTCGTCATTCCGAACTTGTTTCGGAACCTAAACCGTGTATGCTTACTGTGCGGCCTTGCCTGACGGCAGGTTTTGATCCTGAATAAAAACATTTCAGGATGACGGAGCGACTTGGGTTGGATCAGCGGGGTGTTGCAGATCGACAGAGCGCGATGCACACCCCCACCCCTCGTCATTCCGAACTTGTTTCGGAATCTAATCCTCGCGGCACCCCTCGCCGGCGGTTCGAAACCACCGGCTGGGAGGGGAAACCGTAAAGGTTTCAACAATGAGCTTTTCCGCAACCCGAAGGGTTTTCTGTATTTGAGGAATTCAGATTGTTTTCGCAACACCAACGTGGGCGAGAAGGCTTCTCGCCCTACATTTTGCACAACCTCGCGAGGCAGACCCTTGATGTAGCGCAACGTGTTCTACTCCCTCTGGCGACGCTCCTCTGTAAGTTGTTCACCGGAGAAGGCTTTCTCGTTCGCGTAACCGGCAAAGAAGAGTTGGTAGATTTTGGAGAAGGAGGTTTTGTCGAGCAAAAAGATGAGGAGGGAATTAAGGAGGATGCTGAAGAGCACGACCGCAAATGTTGCATTCTGAATGAACGCGCCCCCTTCCATGCCGCGTTGCAACGGAATGGAGGCCAACACCGCCGGTGCCAATCCTTTCGGAACCATGACGGCCATGAAACTCGCATCCCAGCGAGTGACGCTGCGCTGGATAGAGAGTTGGACGACGAGAATGCGCGACAAGAAAACTGCCAACGTCAGAAACAACCCGAAGTACACCGACCAGAAATCGGCAAGCTTAATCGAAAGTCCTACGTACACAAAGAAGAACGTCTTGATGAGAAACACCGCTTCGGCAAAAAACACTTTTTCCGTTTCGTTAAGGGAGATCGATTTCCGCGGAATGTATCGTTGAATGACCGGCAAATTGAATAATTCGGCATTGCCGATGGCGAAACCGAATGTGAGTGAAGAAATGGCCCCGCTGTATCCAAGCAGTTCTACAAGTCCATACAACACGAAGACAAAGGCCGGCGTGGTGAAAATCGAATACTGCAGCGTCCGCACGCGGTGGAGCAAGATAGACCAGACGAACGCCCCCACAATCCCTAACATAGCCGCAAGGAGGAACGATGAGACGATCTTTCCAATCATCGTCCCGATATGGAAATCGGCCTCCTTGAACATATAGGCATCGAGCAATCCGAGCGCAACAATGATGCAGAGAACGTCGGTGAGCACCGACTCCAGCATCAGCACAGTTTTCGATTGTTCACTCATCCTTAACTGACGCACGAGCGGGACCACCACCGCCGAAGAGGTGCCCCCCAGAATCGCTCCCAGCATCAGCGAGCGGATCCATCCCAACGACGTCGTCCATGCCGTTATCGCTCCAATCAACAGCATTGACACAACGAAACCGATGATGGTGAGAAGAAGCGTATCGCGCAATGAGGTGCGCAGTGTGGAAGGATGTAACCCGATCCCACCGTCGAACAAAATAATCACCAACGCCACGGTTACGAAGACCGGACCGACGGCTCCAAAATCTTCAGGACTGACAATCTTCAACACCGGCCCCAACAACACTCCTACCAAAATCAACATCAATACATCCGGCACGCGAGTCCGACTGAAGATGCCGGAGAACCAGTGGGCAAGAAATACAAGCACACCCACAAAGATGATAACAGGGGCTGTTTCCATACGTTATTCCTCCGTCATCCGCTGAATGGCCCTCTTCCTCCCGAACACCACTAACACGTCTCCATGCTCTACACGCTGGGTGGCAGGGGGAACGCCGAGGATCGTCTCCACCTCCCGCTTCTTGAATCCGAGGAATTGATCCTTCAACACCCTCCGTTTGATCGTAATCAAGCTGATTTCAAAACGATGAGGAAGGTCAAGCTCCTCTACGGTCTTGCCGACAAACGAGTCGGGAACGGCAACCTCCGCAATGGTGTATTCCGACGACAACGCAAACGAATCGACCACTTTCTCGAACATCAATGAGTTCGCCAGCCGTTCGGCCGCTTCTGCCGCGGGAAGGATGATCTCCGTGATCCCGAGATGATTCAGAATACGCTCATGCACCGGCGTCGTGCAGCGAACAATAATCCGCTTTGCTTCGATCTTTTGGAGCATCGCAACGGAGAGAAGTGTTGCTTCAAAGTTATCGCCAATCGCAACAACCACCGCGTCGAAGTCCGTCAGTCCCTGACTTAACAACGCCTTCTCATCCGTCGCATCGAGGCGAACGGTGTGTGTCACTTTATCCTTCACGTCGTCCAGCTTCTCGATATCATCATCGATGGCCAGCACCTCTGCCCCCATCTCCGCAAGTGCGATGGCAAGATGTGATCCGAAGTGTCCCAATCCGATGACGGCAAATTTTCTGTCCATAGAAGTAAATAAAGATAGATGAATGACACGTCCCGGAACGCTACGCGCAAGCCCAAAGTAAACAGCAGGTCACGTAACCAAAACGTTTTCTTCTGTATAGTCGTATCGTCCCTCAAACCGATGTCGCGTTAATGCAATGACCGTGGCAAGGTAACCGACACGACCGACAAACATACAGAGAATTATGATGACTTTCCCCATGTCGCTGAGATGTGGGGTAAGACCCGTTGAAAGACCCACTGTGCTCGCAGCAGAAACGACCTCAAAGAGAATGGCCTCGAATGGCGCGCGTTCGGTCAGAAGCAAGAAGAAGACGGCGGTGTTGACGAAGACGAAGGAAAGAAGCACGGTGCTAAAGGCTTTGGTGATGGCGATATCCGACACGCGCTTGCGAAAGATCTCTACTTTGTTTCTTCCCGAAGCGATTGCAAGAATATTCAGAAAGGAGAGCGCGGCGGTGGTGGTTTTGATGCCGCCACCCGTCGATCCCGGCGATGCACCGATCCACATCAACAAGATGACGAAGAATAGCGCCGGCGCACTGAGCGCGCCGATATCAACCGTGTTGAATCCTGCTGTGCGGGCTGAAACCGAATGAAAGAGCGAAACGAGAATCCGCTTCTCCCAGTCAAGACCGTGAAGGAGACGATCCTGCTCCAGCCAATACAATCCTGCCGTTCCTCCGACGAGCAGGATTGCCGTGGTTATCAGAACGAGTTTGGTGTGCAACGAAAGCCGCGTACGGAGACCATTGCGCCGCCAGATCGCCGCCCCAACATTTGTCAAAACTGGATATCCGATTCCGCCAAGGACAATTAATCCCATGATCGTCGCTTGCATACCTACCGCTTGCCGAAGAGAGGGCTCGGCAAGGTTTTGGGTTGTCAACGTAAATCCAGCGTTGCAAAATGCGGAGATAGAATGGAAGATGGAAAAGAACGTTCGATCTACCCCTTGCCCAAGCTCGATGTCAACGAGGGAATAGTATAACGCGACCGCGCCAACCGCTTCCAGTGCGAAGGTCACAAGTGCGATTCGAATGATCGTCTGTTTGATGCGTCCGAGTCCCTCCTCTCCGAGCAGGGATTGCATTGTCGAGTATTCCTTGAGCCGTGCCCCACCCCCCATGATGAACGCAAAGAACGTGGTCAGCGTCATGATGCCGAGTCCGCCGATTTGAATCAGCACCATTAACACGATGTGACCGAACGGAGTGAAGTACGTGGCCGTGTCCACGACAATGAGCCCGGTAACACAGACGGCGCTGGTGGCTGTGAAGAGAGCGTCAATGAAAGTGAACGAATGAGAGACCGTTGCCCGCGGCAGGAGCAACAGCATCGTTCCGACGGAAATCAAAACGAGGAAACTCAAGACGATCAGCAGGGAAGGCTGAATATTGCTCGCCATCAGCCGTTTGCTGTAGCGGAGCACGCTCGGAACAAACGCCGCGATGACAAAGAATTGGGTAATGATGAGGTAGAGCCGCGTGAGTGCATCCGGCGTCAGGTACGGGTTGAACGAAAGAAGAAGATCTTCCACCTGGCCTGGGAAGAGAAGATACGCGACGATGATCACGAGGAGGGAAAGTTCGACCCAGCGTGCGCGAAAATGGGCACGGCGGTTTTCAGCAAGGAGAAGTTTGAGAAAAGCGAGGAAAGCAAAGCCGTACAACACCACAAGATTACCTTCCCGCGCCAGGCGTTCCATCTCGGCGGAAAGATAGAATCCATGTTCAGCTACGAGCGAGACGATGGCGAGGAGTCCCAGCAGCAACACTCCCGTGTTCGCCGCGGTGGTCAGTCGGCGTCGCCAATCGGTTGCAGGTACACCCTGCTCCTCCTCACCACCTGCATGAAAGAGTCGACGGATGGATCTCGGCATTCAAATGGAGAATGGCGTGATAGATGATTTCTGCCCGGTGAAGATCACCGTGCAGGTTGTGAATTCAACAGTTTCTCCTCCACATGCGGATACCGTTGTAGGATACCTGTTTCCTTCACGATCGCTTCGATTCCTTCCATATCCAGAGGCAAATCATCGGAAACGATCTCCGCCCCCTGTTCGGTGATCACAATTAAATCTTCCGAACAAGCCTCCTCGCATCAGTTCTCGCCGAAGAAGCAACGGCAACGCTACTTCCCCTGCAGAAGCTCAAGCATCTCACGCACGGCGCGATCGAGCCCTACAAACAACGCATGCGAAATAATCGCGTGTCCGATGCTCACCTCGTCAATGTCGCCGATGGCCGCAATCGGAGTGATGTTGATATAGTTGAGACCATGTCCTGCGTTGACACCGAGACCCAACGATTTGCCGAGCCGAGCCGCGCGCTGAACCCTCATAAGTTCCTCACGCTGTGGTTTCTCGGCGGTCGCTTCGGCATACTCGCCGGTGTGAATCTCGATACAGTCCGCTCCAATTTCCTTCGAGATCTCGATATGCTCAGGAAGCGGATTGACGAACAGGCTCACAGCGATATTCTTTGTATGCATTTCCTTGATCACATCGGCGAGATGTGATTTATGCGTCTTGACATCTAACCCTCCCTCAGTCGTCAACTCCTGGCGCCGTTCGGGTACAAGTGTCGCAAGCTCCGGTTGTACGTCGAGAGCGATCCTCACAATCTCATCGGTCGCAGCCATCTCCAGATCAAGTTTTGTGCGTACGGTGCGGCGCAGAAGATAGACGTCGTCATCTGTAATGTGTCTTCGATCTTCGCGAAGATGACAAACGATCCCTTCGGCACCCGCCCCCTCGCATATTTTTGCCGCCTCAATCGGGTCCGGTTCTTTGCCTCCCCGCGCATTTCTCAACGTTGCAACGTGATCGATGTTGATCGCTAAACGCATAACGCCCTCACCTGAAACGATTCACAACCGGCAGGCCGTGAAGGGCATTGCCGTTGGATAAGATGGAATGGAATCGAGACACCTCTCCCGCCTGCGCCTCTATCGCCGGACGAAGAGATGCGACCGGCACGAATATAGCAATTTTCCGGTTGCAGGAAAATTTGAGAAATGAGAAGGATTCCGGTATCTTTTTGTCGCGACGATTCGTCACTCAAACTCCATTTGTCCTGATAAGGAGTATTGTAACCTTTACCTCTCCTACGCCGTAAGCGAAGGTGGTTTTGTCAAAACATCGAAGGTGATTTCCATGAGACCATTTCGTCCCCTCATTCTGTTGCTCGTTGGCTTCCTTCTGATTTCATTTACCGTTCAAGCTCAATCGAAGAAACAGGAGTCCTCACGCACGTCCCGGCATGACGATCTGGGCGAGCGGATCGGTTCTATTGTCGAAGGTGTCATCGAGCGGATCGCTAAGAGCATTTCCTCCTCCGGGGAATCAGACGATCTCTTCTCGGTTGACAGTCTCCGAAAGAAACGAAAAATCCCCGGCGTCAAAGTGGAGAGTGACGAAAGGAGCGTGACGTACGAGGGAGATGTGGAAATCGGAAAAAAAGATTCTGTAAGGACAAACATCATTGTGAAAGGTGGAGATTTAACTGTCTATGGGAAGGTAGATGGGGATGTGCTCGTTGTAGGGGGTGATCTTTCTATAAAAGAAGGGGCGCACATCAGCGGCAATGTGAAAGTGATTAACGGCGAGATTCACCAAGAAGAGGGGAGCAGGGTTGAGGGTCATGTCGATCACTCCGTGACACGATCCACCTCTCATCGGGAAGACGAGGACAAGTATCGACGCTCCTCGGTCCGATTGAACGCCCCATGGGCACTGGAGACGACGAATCTGGATAACTTCATCTTCCGCTATAATCGGGTGGAAGGTGTCTACCTTGGATTGGGTTCCGAGAAAAAGTACTACTGGGACGGTTGGCGCGATTACTCCATCTATGGGTCGGTGGGATGGGGATTTAAATCACATCGTTGGCGCGGCAATTTGGGCTTGACGCGTCAATTCCTTGTGGAGGAAGGGGAGCTGATCGAGATCGGCGTCGAAGGTCACAGTTTGACCGACACGAAAGACCAATGGATCATCAATCAGTGGGAAAACACCGCTGCGGCGTTTCTGATTCACGAGGATTATCGTGACTATTTCCAACGCGAGGGATTCGGAATCAATGCCGGATACGCAGTGCAGCACGAGGGAGTGACCGCGCAGTTAAAGGTCGACTACCTCGTCGATTGGTACGCGTCACTCGAAAACCGGACAGAGTGGGCGCTGTTCGGCGGCAACAAAGTGTTTCGCCCCAATCCTCCGGTCGCAGATGGAAAGATGACGAGCATTCTGGCTACTGCAGGTTATAGCACCAAGCGTTCAACGGTGCGCGGTCCCGAGGGATGGAACATGTATGCGACGGCTGAGTTTGCAAGGCGGCGACTCGGCGGCGAGTTCAGTTTCGATCAATACATACTCGACGTGCGACGATATCAACCGCTTAGACGGTTCGATAACATCAACGTGCGGCTTCGCGTCGGCACGTCCGAAGGCGTCGTCCCTCAGCAGAAGATTTTTGAAATCGGCGGACTCAGCACGCTTCACGCTCTTCCTTACAAATCCATGGTGGGAAACCGAATGATCCTCCTCAATGCCGAGTACATCATCAATGGAGATTTTCTGGGTGAGTTAGAGTTCTGGCCGAGCTGGTTGCTCAGGGGTATCAACTTCATCGTGCTCTTGGACGCGGGGTATATGAAGAATGTCTCACCGCGCGCAGCCTGGAGTGAGGGATTTGAGGGATTGCGCTGGACCAGTTTCGCGCATAACATTGGCCTCGGCATCTCTAACCGTAGTGGTTCGACAAAGCTCGCGTTCGTCTGGCGCACCGATCGGAAAGACGAAGCTCGCTTCATCTTCCGCTTCGCGCGACCGTTTTGATTCTCGCGGAAGCGAGGTACAAGAAAAAGATCGGACGATGGGATCCGACCTTTTTCGTTGGTGGGGCTCTCCTCCTTCTTGAGTTACCCCAAAAACTTGGCGCGCATCAACTCCTCGATCAGCCGTTTCTTGTTCGCCCGGGAGATCTGTCGACCATAAATCGAGAGGCCTTCGACCGACCGTGCGTACGAGCGGAGCTGGTGAACGGTCATTTCATCCAGCTGCCGAAAGTACTCCTGCTCCGCCGCACTCAAACCCTCCGGCATCGAGTACGCCTCCTCCTGTATCGATTCAATCTCCTCATCGGGCTCCGCGCCATCAACTGCGGCCTTCCCCCCTCTAAGAAGCTCCTCTACTTCCTCGCGCGAACGAGAACTTTTTGCATAGAGCAACTCCTCGATCCCCTCCGCCGGCCGAGGAATGACGTGCTTCGAGACAAGTTGACCAACCCGCTCGGCTGCAGATGCTCCCGCTTCAACCGCCGAGCGCACAGCGGCCGTATCGCCCACGATCTTGATCGTAATCATCGCGGGATCGGTCCGCTCCTTCCCCACCAAAACGACGTTCGACGTCTTGACCATGGCGTCGGCCGCTTCAATGGCACCAACGAGTCCTTTGGTTTCGACCAGTCCGAGTGCGTAATCGATCATAAGGAAAGAAAAAGACTCTCGTGTGCCAGACAGAGAGTCTTGTGCGTATGAATCTTACTTTGAGGGTCGTTTAGGAAGAATCATTTCCACGTCGCTATGTGGTCGCGGAATGACGTGGACGGAGACAAGCTCGCCAACACGTTGGGCCGCCGCTGCACCTGCATCGGTTGCGGCTTTCACTGCCCCCACATCGCCACGCACCATCACCGTCACATATCCGCCGCCGATCTGCTCTTTGCCGATGAGTGTCACCTTCGCGGCCTTCACCATCGCATCTGCCGCTTCGATGGCACCGACAAGCCCCTTGGTTTCAACCATTCCGAGCGCGTCAAGGGAAATATCTGACATGGGAGCGTCTCCTTGCAAATTGAGGAAAAGGTGCGTAAAGGTGCCGCCAATATAAAGAATGACCCTCCCAATGTCAATACAACGTGTGTCATGCTCCCGTCGGAAAGACTTCCCGATCCCTCTCACGTCCGCGTGCGCTTTACGGAACTTCCACGTATCTTTAACTGCGATTTTTGAGAACTATTCCTGAATCTCTACCGCCCCCTTAATAACTTCATGAAGAAGTCGCTCACCATCTGGATATTCTGTATGATCATCTCACCATCACCTGTTTCTTCCCAGACTCTCTCGGCTCTGGCGCAGGAACTGTTCCAATCGTACGCCATGTTTCGCCGCGCCGATATTACCACGCGACGATTCACACAAGCTGAGATGTTGACCTGGCTAAAGCCGCTGCAGGAGAAGAACCTCTTCACAACCACACCCGTTGGAACGTCTGCCGAGGGGCGCACAATTTCGATGCTCACATACGGCAGTGGTCCTACGAAGGTCCTGCTCTGGTCCCAAATGCACGGCGACGAAGCGACCGCGACGATGGCATTGATGGATATACTCAATTTCTTCGCTCACGCTCCCGACCACTTCGTTTCCACCGCCATCCGCGAGAAGCTGACGCTTTTCATCATCCCCATGCTGAATCCAGATGGCGCGGAGCGCTTCCAGCGCCGGACAGCACAGCTGATTGACATGAACCGCGACGCGCTGCGGCTCGAGACCCCCGAAGCGCGAATTCTGAAAAAAGTCCGCGATGAACAAAAGCCTCATTTCGCATTTAACCTGCACGATCAAGATCCGCGCTACACCGTTGGACAGACAAAAAAAGTCAGCGCTATTGCGTTGCTCGCGCCCGCGTTCGATGAAGCACGCGCAGATAATGAGGTGCGCCTTCCGGCCAAACACCTTGCCGCTGCCTTTGCGGCAGTGATGGGCCAATTCATTCCGGGACACGTTTCGAAATACGACGACACGTTTGAACCGCGGGCCTTCGGCGACAACGTTCAACGATGGGGAACGAGCACGGTCTTGGTGGAATCGGGAGGCTGGCCGGGGGATCGCGAGAAGATGTTTATCCGAAAACTCAACTATGTCGGCCTACTCACATCTCTCACGGCGCTTGCAACGGGCGAATACCGGAACGTCGATCGATCTCTTTATGAAAGCCTCCCGTTCAACACAAAATATCTCTACGATGTGATTATCCGGAACGTCACGTTTCAAGCTGCTGCATCCGTACCAGCAGTGCGGGCGGATATAGGCATCGTTATCGACGAGCAAGCGCAAACGGAGTCCGGATCGGTTGAACTCATCGCGAAGGTTGCTGATCTGGGTGACTTGAGTACCTTTGGCGCGTTCGAAGATTTGGATGGAGCGGGAAAGCATGTGGAGGGTAGTTTGATCCAGATCGACAAAGAGATCCCGCTCTCGTTTCTCGAAACATTTAGAAAGAAGTGAGAATTATTCTCATTTTTCCACCGCTTGCTATCCTAGGGCTATTTTCTTAAGTTTCCATCAAGTTTTCTCCTCAGCTCCAACACAACTCACCTAAGCAGGGAGAGACACCCACTCGACGTTTCTGCGCTTTGGAACTTGATGTGAGGGTCGCGTGTTGAATGGGCAGGTCGCCATCCACCTGCCGCCGGATTTCCGTCCGGCCGAGAGCGGGGAGGGAAAGGCGACTGATGATTCCTTTTCTGTTGGCGTTCTTTTCCCCGGGGTTGAAAAAGAAGCACGCCGAGTTCGAGGCCGAAGCGCTGCCCCATATGGACGTGCTCTACAATTTTGCTTTGCGCACAACGGGGAACGAGGACGATGCGCGCGATCTTCTACAGGAAACGTACCTGAAAGCGTACCGTTTCTGGGATAAGTACGAAAAAGGAACAAATATCCGCGCATGGCTCTTCCGGATCATGAAGAACTCGTATATCAACCGCTACCGGAAGGAGATGAAGGAACCGGACAAGGTTGATTACGACGAGATTGAAAATTTTTACAACTCGATCCGTGCACAATCCGTCGACACGAACGATCTTCAGGAAAAGCTGTACGGAAATCTGCTGGGAGATGAAGTAGCAAAAGCGCTCGAAGCCTTACCCGACGATTTCAGAACCGTCGTGATCTTGAGCGACATTGAGGGATTGACATACGAAGAGATTGCGGAGTTCATTGAGCGACCGATTGGAACGGTTCGATCCCGACTCCACCGAGGAAGAAAGTTGTTACAGCGGAAGCTGTTTGAATACGCGAAGAATCGAGGGATCATCAAAACGGAGCAGGGGGATTAACTACAACGTTGATACACAGCATTGAGGTATGGATTTGACCTGTAGCGACATACAGGTCTATCTCGGCGACGCCATAGACCGCACACTTCCGAGACAGATCGAGTCCGCTTTTCATGCACACCTGACGGTGTGCCGCGCGTGCCGCAACTCCTACGAACTTGAACAGCTGGCAAAATTTGCCGTGCGGTCCAAGCTACGTCGGATGACAACCCCTCCTCAGGTTTACACTTCCGTGTTGAGCGCGCTGAGATCGGAATATCCTCTTGCCTCGTCATCGGGCGAAAAGTGGTGGAAATGGTCGGTCAGTCGTCGCGCCATGCTTCCTGCTCTCGCCGGCGGAATAGCGCTTGTTGTATTTGCTCTTTTCTTTCAAACCCCTCAGAATCGTGTGGAACGATTCGCGGCCCATACCGCGGCAAACGATCTGATCAATCAAACGTACCGCAACTTTCTCCGCGTGCGGTCCGGCGAGCTGAAACCTTCTCTCACCTCCTGTTTCCCGGAATCGATTCAGGCCTACTTCATCCAGCAAGACACGCGCTTTGCCGTCAACGTTCTTCCTTTACCGAACAGTGAATGGTATGGCGCGATAGCGAACCAGTATGGAAACGTGAAACTCGCCCATGTCATCTACAAACTGGGTGATGAGTGGATTTACGTTTCGCAGGTCCACGAAAGCGCCGCATTGAGCGGTGAGGTTCTTTCTCTCCCCCCGGCGGCAAAGGAAGCGCTCGAAAAATCCGGTTGGTACACCGACCCGCTTCATCCCGACTGCAGTGTGGTGGTCTGGAAAGTGAATGGGACGCTCTGTACAGCCGTTTCCACGATGAAAAAAGAACGGTTGCTGGCGATGTTGACAGGGCGGTAGGTTGTTGTTTCTTCACTCCCTCCCATTACCCGGCGTACATTTGAGACAACGACGGAGGGCGCGCTCGCAAGGAACACGGTGCCTTCCTCACGGAGTGATCTCCATCCCATTCTACTTCTCAAGCGAAGTAATGTGCGCGATGTGATGCCTCCCGTGCCACGCGGAGAGCTGCAAGATCCAGTCTAAATTTCGCACCCCGCTTTCCGGATGCACGAACGTTCGGAAAAAATCATCGGGCTTGAGGCTGCAAAGAAAGATGCCCCAGCGTTTGTGAAGAGATTCCCGAATCTCTGGCTGAGTTACTTTTCCACAACCATCACCCTTCCATGTATGCTTCCGCCTCTATTTCCACGAGCATGCGGGGATCGATGAGTTTGCTAACTTCGATCATGGATGTGGCGGGACGGATGGTTCCGAAGAATTCTCCGTGCGCTTTGCCGATCTTTTCCCAATCGTCGATGTTGGTTACGAACATGCGCGTGCGCACCACGTCCTGCAACGTCGCTCCAGCCTTTTGGAGAGCGGATTCGACGTTACGGAGGGTTTGAAGAGTCTGTGCGTAGGCGTCACCCCCACCTACTACTTTTCCTTCTGCATCGATCGCTGTGCATCCGGAGACGTAGACGTGATGTCCGATTCTCACCGCGCGCGAGTAGCCGACGATCTGTTCCCACGGCGCTCCACTCGAGATGTTAAGACGTTTCATACGATTGCTCAAGCTGTGTTCTCGTTGTGAAATGTCATCCTTCGTCTTCCTCGCCGCCGGTTGAAACCGACGGCTGGTAGAGGAAACCCGATGGGTTCTGAAGCTTCTACAGTCTGCCGTCTGCAATCTGCCAACTGCCTTCTCGCGTCTTCCTTCTTAAATACTTTTCCCCAATCCACCAACCAGATCGCCGGCGCTTTGTCACATAGAGGGTGTTCGTAATCTCCATAGTCAACTCTCCCCCTAAACATGTGGCTTGAATAAACGAAAAAGGAAGATGGGATTCAATATCCTTCACCTTCTCAAGCATTCAAGTTGACCGCTTTTCCAAAATTGGACGCTGAATAAGCAGATAAGACGGATGTTCTGCTCCGAAGGAAAAAACTGCTCGGGAACGGAACATTTTCCCGCAAAAGACCGATTGAACCGTCGTTCAAATTTCTCTACTTTCCCAGCAATCTTTCTGCCCATACTCGGCCTGACTCCACGTGCGGCTCGCGATCATCTCAGACATACACGGAAACCTTGAAGCGCTCATCCGCACCTTCGAGTTGATCGATCAGCAAGGAATTACGGAGACGGTGTGCTTAGGCGACGTTGTCGGCTATGGCGCGAATCCGAACGAATGCATGAAGATCGTTCGGGAACGATGCCGCATCATCCTGCTCGGCAACCACGACGCGGCTGCAGTCGATCTTTCCGTTGCCCGCCAGTTCACCGAGCTCGCGCGCACATCAGCTTGTTGGACGAACAATGTGCTTGAACCGGAGCATAAGCAATTTATAAAACATCTCCCCATCTCGGAGGTAAGAGAGGATATCCGGTTCGTGCATGCTTCACCGTACGACCCGGATGAATGGAACTACATCCTTTCCTATTTCGACGCTCGCCAAGCGTTTCGTTGCTTCCCCGAGCGCATCTGTTTTGTCGGCCATTCACACGTGCCGGTCATTTACTCGGAAGAAGGGGAGGTCGGGAGGGTGCGGAGCGAAGGGCGCTATGTGGTTAACGTCGGGAGCGTCGGTCAGCCGAGGGACAGGAATCCGCATCTCAGCTTCGGCATCTTCAACACGGAGGGCTGGATCTATCACAATGTACGTGCAGAGTACGATCGGGTCACAGCGGCAGAGAAGATTCGCGCGGCCGGACTTCCCCGCATGCTCGCTGATCGATTGGTGCTGGGGATTTAGATGAAGAAACTACTGTTACGCAGAAGCTCGATTTATCCCTACTTGCAAGTCTGTCCTTTGAACGACCGTGAGTGCGCGTCGGCAAACCGGCTAAAGAATCTTTTGCGCGGCGGCCTCCGAAATCGTTGGCGGTGTGTGCGGGCAGCCCTCTCCCGTGCGTTTTGATTTCGGCCACGTACACTCCTGACAATCAGTTGCAGGGCTCTCCGAGGCCGAAATCAACGGGCTGTGGGGAGGCTGCTCGTTCGCGTGCGTTACGATTTCGGAAAGCTTTCTTTGGTTACTTTCTTTGGCATCAAAGAAAGTAACATCCCAAAGGAACGTTGAAAACATCGAAAAAGGCTGTTTGCGTAACATCAGCGGTCATGAATCCGGGCTTCACCACGCTGGATGAAAATAAACTTTCGGTTATCTATGGTAGAATCATTTTCATAGCAGTTAAGTACCTGCAATGACTCAGAAACGAAACAAGCCCCTTACGAAAATTTCCACATCTCAACTCCGACATCGCGTAGAGCGGCTGATGGAACAAGAGAAGCATGAGAACGCAATTCCCCTGCTGGAAGAACTCCTCGCACGCTCTCCGGATGAACCTGAACTTTACCAAGAACTTGGCTACTGTTATGAAGAGACAGGAGAGCTTGAGAAGGGGATTGAGATCACGCGGCGTGCCGTTGAACGGTTTCCCGATGACATCGACGTCCTTGTGGATCACGCGGAAATCCTTTTCTTTAACAACCGATTTGAAGAAGCGGAACAAGTCTACCGGCGCATCTTGACAATCATCGATCCGAATGAGAAGCAAGCGCGATCGAGTTTTCTTGTCTGCCTTGGCGAAACATTGTGGGAGCAGGACAAACAAGTCGAAGCGCTCGAGGCCTGGAAAGAGGCATTGAAAGAGAATCCCGAAAATGAAGAAATAGGCTCGGTGATTGCTTTGCGGACAAGCGAAAGCGGCGGAACTGCAGAGGTGAAGCCGATCGACGATTTTTCGCATTTCTATTCGATTGCCAAGAGCAAATACCTTAAGGGAAAAGGACGTGACAGCTATGGATCGCCGGAAGAACAGGAACGCGTCTCCTCTCTCATTAAGAAGAGTTGGGAAGAATTTTCCTCTGAGAAAACGACTCAGTTAAAAAAGATGACGGCGGAGGAAAAGGAGGCGCTGTTTCAATCGGTACACATTGACTTCTCACAGCCCGCGCAGGTCCCGCAACGGAACGTCGGCAAACAGAAGAAAGGAAAGAAATCTTCGCTTCAACCAACTGTTGAAGAGCGGCGATTCCTTCAGCAGCTCGATGCTCGATTCGGCTTTCTTCCTCCGATGGGGGGAGCAAAGCTGGTCCTGTTTGGATTTCCGGCGTTGCTGGCAGCCGGTATGACTCCAGAGCGCCTTCGGGAAATTATCAACGGAGACCTTCCCGCCGTCGATGAGGAGGATGCGATGGAATGGGCGTATGAAATCCTGGAAGCGGTGCTGGAGGCGACGTATGAGAAAGGAAGCCGTGAAGAAATTGAAGCGATGATGGACGCGATGGCGATCGCCCGCGAACGAGTCGAAGAAGAAGACGCGGTGTACATCGTTCAAACTATACGACAGGCAATCGAATTGGTTGATGCAAAGAGGTAATGGCCGTTTGAACCCCTTCTCTCAGTCGATCCATCTCCCCGATGGATGGATTCTCCCTCTCAAGTTCGAGAAATGCGACCCTTCCAAACGACTCTCGCCGCAATGAAATTCGTATGAAGCGGCTTGCTATTGCGTAAGCAATCGCGTATCATTCCGCCAGTTTAACTTTTCTTGGAACGCACCGTCTCGTCGCAGCCTTGTTCCGCCCGCTTGCTGACCCCCCACAGACGATGTGATCCAACCGGCTGACGCTCGCGCGTTGCAGGGAAGGTGCGTACGACGCGGGGATGAAACATCGGCGCGGCGTCAGAAGATCTTTCGAAATTCTGTCCGACGCCAATGAGAATACGACTGACACTACGCCCCGCGCATCATTCGCTCTCGATCCCGCTGAATTACCAGTACTACCTTTCCGCTGCGATCTATCGCTGGATCGAACGCTCGTCACGCGACTACGCCCTCTTTCTTCATGAGCGCGGTTTCTCCCCCGAGGGCATGGTGCGCTCGTTCAAGCACTTCTGCTTCTCGCAACTGATTGTTCCGCGTCGGAAGATTGTTGATGGACGCATGGTACTCGAGTCTTCCATCGTTGAATGGTTCGTAAGCATGCCGGTTGAGGAATCGCTCCAGCATCTCGTTGTGGGAATGTTCGAAAAGCGCGAGTTCTACATTGAACAGGAGGAGAACCGGTTTCTTATCGAGCAAGTGGAAACTCTGCCTGAACCGGAGTGGAAGGAGACGATGAAGTTCAGAATGCTTTCGCCAACGACCGTATCGATACCGGAAAAGCGCCACGGCAAACTCTGGCCGTGCTATTTGTTGCCTGATGACCCGCGGCTGAGCAACGCGCTGAGTAGCAACATCCTCAACAAATACAACTCGCTTTGTAGGTCGAACTTCAGTTCGACCTCATCGGTCGACATGAATGTCGACCTACAATTCCAATGCACTCTTGATCAGCAGTTTATCACTGATCGCGGCGGGCCATCGAAGATCACGAAGCTGATTACCATCAAAGCCGGCCACGAAGACGAAACAAAAGTGCGCGGCTTCATGTGTCCCATAACACTTGAAGGAAACATCGAACTCATCAAGCTTGCCTACGAAAGCGGACTTGGGGAGAAAAACAGTTTAGGATTTGGGATGTTGAGTTTGTAGGTCGAACTTCAGTTCGACCAAACACAGAATCCGTAGGTCGAACTTTAGTTCGACCCAATCGCCGCGTTAGCCAAACTCTGATTCGAGTCAATGTAACGCGTGCTTCAGCTCGACAAATCTGGTCGACATGAATGTCGGCCTACATCATCAGGAACAATCACTTATGTCAAAATCATCACACACCGATCCGTTTCGCCGAGTCAACAAACTGATCGACCAGGGAAAACTGCGGAAAGCGATCCCGTTGCTCGAAGAACTCATCAAGCAACACCCCGATGAGCCGTTCCTGTATCAAGACTTAGCGATGTGCTATGAAGAGACCGGCCAGATCGAGCGGGGCATTGCCGTCGCGAAAAAGGCAGCTGAGCTGTTTCCGCACAACCTTGATATCCTGATCGATTACGCTGAGATTCTCTACTTTAACGATCGCTTTCAAGAGGCAGAGCAAGTCTATCACAATGCCATTGCTGTTGCAGGACCTGAGCTGAAGCGCGAGCAGGCCGATCTCTATGTTGGACTGGGCGAGGCGCTTTGGGGTCAATCGAAGCGCGATGAGGCACTCGAGGCGTGGAAAAAGGCGCTCGAACTCAACCCGAACCACGAAGAAGCTCGCGCGCAACTGGAACTCTTCACCAACGAATATGGCGAGCCGAGCCGGTTCGGGCCGTTTGACGACGTCTGGCATTTTCACAAGATTATGAGCGACCGCTACTTCAAACAGGTTGGACGAACGGAGTTTGAAACCAAAAAAGAAGCCGAACGGATCCATGGCGCTATCATGCAGGCGTGGAACGAGAGTGTCGCTCCGCGGTCGAAAGAGCTTGATACGATGACCGCGGCAGAGAAAACGGAATTCTTCGAATCGATCCAGATCAATTACAACAAGCCGTTTCAATCGAAGATTGATATCCGGATGCGGGGGAAACCGAAGAAAGAAAAAGTTGTTGGCACGGCGAAAGAAAGGGAGTTCCTCAGAACGATGGACGCGCGGTTCGGATTTCTCCCACCGTCGGGAGGAGTGAAGCTTCTGCTGTTTGGCACGCCTGCCCTCTTTGCTGTGGGCTTTCGCAAAGAACGATTTCAAGCCATTATGAAGGGGGACCGGCCGACACGTGAAGAGGAAGAGCAGTGTGAGTGGGCGTACGACCTCGTTGAAACCATTCTCCGGGCAACGTATGAAAAGGGGAATCCCGAGGAGGTCGAGGCAATGATGGAAGCGATGGAGATTGCACGCGAGGAGTTGGATGAACAAGGCGCCGTCCTCGTCGTCCAAACGATCCGGCAGATGATTGAAACAATCGACAAAGAGAAGCTGTAGGTCGGAATGCCATTCCGACCCGCAATTGTAGGTCGACTTTCAAGTCGACCGCGCAGGGCGTTGATCAAGGTTGAGTCTCAGAGGTCGTACAAAATGTAGGGCGGGACGATGTCCCCCCAGCCAAGCTCCCGCGAAAACAAGATTACGGGAATCTCGAACCGACTCAGCGCGTTCATCGAACTTTTTGTACGGCCTCAAAGATTTATCCCGGAAGAAGATAACCTTCTGCTCAGGAAAAATGAAAGGAGACTGATATGAGACTTGCAATCGATTACGAAATGAGCGGGGAGTATTTGCCGAGGGATTACCGGAGCGGATTTATGTCCCTGATTAAGAAGGCGATAGAGACCGCAAATCCGATGCTTTTTCAGCAATATTACAGCCAGCATAGATTGAAGCCTTTTACATTCTCGACCTTCTTTCCGCAACTCAAGGGAAGCGAGAATGGGAAGTTTAATGTTGGCAAGGAGGTGCGACTGAACCTTTCGACTTCTTCGCTCGAATTGGCAACGTATCTCTACAACGGTTTCTACAAGAGCCCACCATTTCGACTCTTGGAGCAGCAGCTAGGATCCGAAAACATTCTCACGCTGAAACGGATCTCGATGCGTCGCTCTGAGAAAATTCATTCCAGTGAAGTGATCTTTAAAACTGCATCGCCGGTGCTTATCAATAATATCGGTAAGTCAAACTGGTACTTACTGCCGGGTGAAGAAGGCTTCGATGAAGGTGTTCGATTTGCCGTTGCGGAGATTGCAAAGGAGTTTCTCGATTGGCAAGGGGAGGTGCCTATCGAGTTCCAAGTGCTTCAACAGAATGGAAAGGTCTCATTCAAGCGCAAAGTCGTATCGCACTACAACCAGAGTATGTCTGCTTTTGTTGGTGCCTTCACGCTCAAGAGCGATCCTAAAATCCTTCAACTCATTTACGATGTCGGTCTTGGCGTGCGCCGCAGCCAGGGCTTCGGCATGCTGGAGGTGGTGAAGCAATGAAGAACACAACGATGACACTGTACCCTTCAAATTGGCTGTACAATGCTGGGGTGGTTGGATTGTTAGACGTGCAAGAAAATGCAAAGGATAAAGTAGGAGAATCGCTACCTGTTGATGGAAGCTATCATTTGTCGATGGACTATTTTGATGGAATTGAGATAGGGAGCCAGAAGCTTTCAAAAGCTATTGTTTATCTCACAAATCGTCTTGTATCGGACAGCGAACTCAAGGAATGGCTTTACGAGAACCAAGAAGAAACTCAAAGACAAAAACGAAAAAGGAAGAAACAGGATGCGGAACCTAAGCAAAGTAAGTTGGCCAAGTATAAGAAATTCGAGAAAGAACTGGGGGAATTCGGCTACCGGTTCATACGTGCTGGGAATAAGTTGTTCGCATCGAAGACGCCGTACCAAAACCTCGTTCAACTCTCTGAGTGGCAGTCCTATGAATTTCCAAAGCTCGTTCAAGAAATTCCAACCTTAATGGGGAAGGCGGGTTCACAAAAATGCGATTTGTGTCGAGAAAATCCTATTCTAATTAATGACCAACAAAGCAAACTCGAAATAAGATTGATCAGATTGCAATCTACTCATCTGAAAGGATTAGGACCTTCCTTCGGGGAATTTCCTAACGGATTTTGGAATATGAATCAGAGTCTGAAAATCTGCCATCTCTGTTCCTTCCTTATTATCCACCACCATCTCGCTTTCACGCGCACTGCCGACGGTTCTGAAATCTTCATCAACGCTCCATCTTTTAAAGTAATGTTTGAAATCAACAAATTGGCAAAGAAACTCTATGGAGCAATTTCTTCACAAGAAGCGAAAGGCAAGCGGGAGGTCCTGGCAATGTCTGTGATTGAATACGCAACAAGAATGAGAGCCACACTTGGAATATGGACAGGAATGAATCTCGAAATTGTAAGTCGTAAAGGCGGTGAAATTGAATTTTTCTCTCTCCCTTCCGATGTAGTTCAGCTTATTTCAGACAGAGATATCGCTGGGGAGTTGAGTCAGATCGGTGAGTTTAAGATTCTGAATTTAGTTTTGAAGCAAGAGTACTCAAAACTTCCTGAACTCGGTTACCGTCTGTTACGGGAAAGTTTATCCGAGAGGCGAAACGAAAAATTCATTAACGATTGGCTTTATCTGTGGGGAAACAAAGGTTTTAATCTTCGCCGCACCGCGGAAAAAATTCTTCGACTCTATGCCCTCATCGAACAAAAACAACAAAGGAGTGCATCCTATGGATACGCTAACAGTACCCGAGTCTGATCTCGGGAAACAACTTGAGCTTTTGGAAGAGCAGATTCGAAAGAACGAAGTTAATATTGAAGGTTTCCAAGAAGCGTACCAATTACTCGATAAAGCTCGATGGAAGTTGCAAGAATTGCTTGAATGGGCTACAGCACAAAAGAGGGATGATCGAGAGCTGTATCGCCTTTATGGTAGGATTGCGAGGCAGAACTCTTCAGAGCTAATCGACAGGTTGAGAGGGTTAGGTTATCGCTACCAGAATGACGCACCTGTTAAAGATGCATTCAACAAACAAGGCTATCGGTTGCTGGAACAAACAAGAAACGGAAAGCGGCAAGATGTCTTCTATGGAATCCTCCGAATTTTCGTTTCGCTGCAAAAAGAAGTGCCATTAACGGTTGTCGAGGCTTTTAAGCCTATTTACTCAGATGAACTGTTCAAAGTCTTCATCTTCACGTTTCTGAGCGGCGTGTTAGGAAAAGAAGAAACGTAGGTCGAACTTCAGTTCGACCATCTTTCGGACGAGATGAATCTCATCCTACAAATGAATTTCAATCATAAAGGAGACCCAACAATGTCTACCCAATCCAACAACCAGCTCAAGAGTGTCACCGTCACGGTGATCTTCGATGGTTCCGCATTGAACCGGGACGAAAAAATTGGTGGTAATATCCTGTCTATCAAGAAGCTCAACGTAAATGGAGAGTTGCGCTCGTTTATCGGAAAACCTGCTATCAGGCATTATTTATTTGAAACGCTACATCACAACCAGAACTGGAATCCCGCCCCAGTGATATTACGTGGTCAAAGGGAAAACCAGACAGTACAATTTGACCTCACAAGATCCGATATTCTTTCTCACGCAGAGTTAGACATCTTTGGATATATGTTCACTATTGAGGGCGAACGAGCATTGACGCGGAAATCTCCAATAGGAATCACCAAAGCCATATCACTGAGTTCGTACAGCGCAGATATGGCTTTTTACGCAAATCACGACTTGGTTAGCCGTGGACGGCAGCAAGGTCTGGACATAAACCCAAACCCCTATAACAAGGAAGAGCATTCTTCTTTCTACAAGATCAGCTTCACAATTGACTGCAAAATGTTGGGCAGAGATGAATGGATAGTTGACAGCGCTCCAACTCTGAATGAAAACAGACTGGTCATTCAGTTATCAGCAAACGATACGAAAGAAGTATCGGATATTTCGGAGCCAAACAATAGCTCAGCGACAGTGAGGAACGGGAAGATTGAGTGGACTGAGATAAATGGAACAAGCAGGTTCAGAGTTAGAATTAGCGTTAATGATGAAATAAAGGGAACACGACTGAAAAACGTTATTGATTCGATCAAGTCTGGCCTTTATGCTCAATCAAGCAATGAATCCAATACTATCGTTCCTCTCTTCCTCATCGCTGGTGCAGTTAAAGTCCCCTCACCGGTGTTTCATTCGTTCATCGATGTCCGCAAAGAAAACGGCCAATGGAAGGTGATCGGGGTGGGAGATGCTTTGAACAACTCTTGGATTGATGGTAAAGCATACATCCAAGATTGTGAGCGCTTGAGGGTCGATGACTCAGTGAAATCCAATGCAACAAACGATTGGAAATCGTTTCTAAGTACTGTCGGATTAACTCCAGTAGCAAAGGATGAAAAACTGTGAAACTCCTTCGACTTCGCATCTACCAGCCGCAAGCGCATTACCGGATACCGTTTACCTATCAGCGGCGGCATACGTATCCAATCCCACCTTATTCAACGGTGATTGGCTTCCTTTGTAATGTGCTCGGCATTGATAATCAATCCAAGCCAGAATATGAGAAGCTTCGGTCAATCAAGATGTCGATTGCCGGCAGGTTCGAAAGCAAGACCACCGAATACATCTGGTTCAGGAATCTTTCAAAGGCGGCCCACATCGGTCGTTTCAGCACAGTTGAAAACCGCAGTGTGGGTGGCCACATCGAGCACATTGGGGGCCAGTCCCCCATCTCAATCGACATCCTCAATGAAATTCATCTCATCATCTATCTGGGCCACGATGATGAGAGCTTTCTTGAGACGATCAAAGACACACTTCTTAACCCTGTCGGTCGGCTTGAAATTCTGCATCTAGGAAGAGCCGAAGATTGGATTGTCTTTGAAGATGAACCCCACTTGATTGACATTGACGATAAACTTCAACGTCGCGATGCAAACTACGGACACTTTTTTTGGATCCCAAGAAACCACGGCTGTTATGGAACCGTGGATGGTCTTCTGTACAGGCTGCCCACGTTTTGGGAAGTTCAAGACTTCGACAAAACACTCAATAGACACGGCATTCGAAACTTCGATTTCATTCCAACAAAGCTGAACGATGGTTTGCTTGTCAATCAGCAACTACTGATTGATTCAAAGATTGGCCGAAACGGGATGCCGGTATTTCTGGCACAGTTTCAGAGGAGAGAACACAATGGCTGAAATCTGGGCGAAGAGTAAAAGTAAATCAAACAAAGAAACCGAACCTGTGAGGCTTTCTGAACACACGCGGCATTTATTAGAGGCTTTTGACCACCTGGAGAAAACCATAAGTGAGGAAACTCTTTCTCTAAAGCTTCGGGAGCTTCTTCGTCTCGCCATTGTCTGTCACGACCTCGGTAAGGTGCTTCCCGCTTTCCAGATACGAAGGCTGGGCAACCGCCAATACACTCCCTTAGATATTCTGCACGACATAGATCATTCGTTGGTCTCTGTGCTTTGGATTAACGACAAAAAGCTCAGCGATAAAATCAGATCGCATTACACCGAAGAAAACGATTTGGAGCGTTATAAACGATTTGTCATTTCTGCTGTTGCCTATCATCACTGGAGAGAACGGTTTCTTGCATTGCTTCGTCCCGACAGCAGAGAGTTTCAGCAGCTTGCTGAAAAATTGTTGACGGACACGGCCTTTCGCGAATCCTTAATGGTCAATCTACAAGAGGAGATAACGACCGTTCCAGGATTGGATGGCCTTATCTCATTCAACGAGAAAATGGCTGAGGGTCTTAAGAATGGCGTACCGTTTACCGAGTATGCAACACCGCCCTACCAACTCTATTGGTTGCCGAAGCGCATGGGTGCGTCTGAAGAAAAGATGAAGGATTGGATTCTGATTTCGGGTTTCTTAATGCGTTGCGATCACTATGCGTCCTTCTGTGAGAAGGATGGCGAGAATATTGATAAGATCGCACTGCCCGGCATTTCATTTGATAGTATTAAGAGCCAAGTGGTAGAGGAGATTAAGCAAGCCCTCAAGAAGGAGATCATGGCGGAAGAAATCTGGCAAGTCAAACAAGTGAGCAGCGCGAAAGATGAAAACACAATCCTTGTTGCACCGACCGGTTACGGCAAAACGGAATTCGCCTTCTTATGGTCGAACGGAGAAAAGTTTTTCTACACGTTACCAATTCGGTCTGCTGTCAATCAGATCTATCGAAGAGCCCAGAAGGTATTCAACCATTCCGTGCAAAACGAGACCGTTGGCTTATTACACGGAGACGCCGATGTATTCCTTCTCGATGATGGTGGAGAGTCGCAAGACAATATGAAATCATATGATTTAGCACGGCAACTTTCTTTTCCTGCGATGATTTCCACCGGTGATCAGTTCTTTCCGTATGCGTTACGTCCGCCGAGTTACGAGAAGATCTATGCAACCTTCTCTCATTCGCGGCTAATCATTGACGAGGTTCAGGCATATGACCCTCGAGCGGCAGCAATCGTGGTCAAGTTTGCACTCGATACGGTTCGGATGGGCGGGAAGTTTCTCTTAATGACGGCAACCTTGCCGAATTTTGTTCGGGAAAGTATCGAACAGGGGGTGAAGGAATTAGGAAAGAATCTTGAGCTCGTCGATATCTATTCCACCGAAAAGAAGAAGTTTGACGGAATACAAAAGCATAAAATTCAACTTAAGCTGATTGAGAATCAAACCTCCGACGGACGCAATGATTTTACTCTTCGGGATGAGGAATTGGAGGCGGTCTTAACCGAGGCCGAAAAGGGTCAAAGGGTTTTGGTTGTTCTTAACACGGTCCGACAAGCGGTGGGTGTGTATGAGGAACTGATGAAAAAAGCGGGGAAGCAGCGGAACGAGGGACTTTGCAATAGAATATGGCTTCTGCATTCAAGGTTCACTTTGGAGGATCGGTCTGAGCTTGAACTTAAAATATGCGGCGATAAGGAGAGCGACAAGAAGGGTGAGTTCGGCAATCCAAAACCTGATGACGAAAAGGTCGGGAAAATCCTTGTTGCCACACAAGTCGTGGAGGCTTCACTCGATCTTGACGCTGACGTCCTCTTCACAGAAATCGCTCCGCTTGATTCACTCGTGCAGCGAATGGGAAGGGTGCTGAGAAGAATCAGGGAGAGCTATGAGCACAAAGCTTCTCCAAATGTGTATGTATGGGTTTTCAAGAATGGACTGCAGTCGGGTGTACATAGAGTATATGAACCAACTTTGGTCACTTATGCCACAAAGCTTCTCCGGGATCGGGCAGATGGTACCCTACAATCTGACTACAAAGACTGGATCAGAAAGAATTTCTTGGACGCAAAAACCAAAGGCGAACTGAGCGAAGTAATCGAACAGATATTCAACACATCTCAACTGCCTTCAACAAAAAAGCCTGCCAAAAAACGGAAAAAGAAAATCAGCAATGCTGCAGCGGATCAGCAAAAATCGCCCTCGAACTTCGTCGAGCTTACGCTTTCTGAACATGACAAGTATGAACTCGTAAGCCGAGGGTATGATCTTCCAGAAGATCATCCTTATCTCAGGAAGTTCGTGCAAACACTGGATATTCTGGATGCGGGATATATGTCTGACCGCAAAGAGGAAGCTCACCGAATGTTTCGAGAGATTTTCAATGTCGCAATCATTCCAAACAAGCTCGAAGAAGACTTCAAGAAAGCAATGTTGAATTTTCTTCTGAAATTGGAAAACCTGGAAAGGCCATATACTTTCTTCAAGAAGGAGGTGCTCTCACGGTTTGTAGTGAATGTTCCTTTACGGTCTACTCAGCTACCGACCACCAATGCAAAACAAGTGGAGTCGTGGATCTTAGAACAGCCTGAGTTTGACAAAGCGCACATCAAACAGCTGAGATCGTGGACGAGAAACATCTATTTCGCAAGTTACTCGTATAAAAAACATCGTGGTATCGGCACAGTAGGTGATAAATCAAGAGGAGAAGATAGTGTATTTCTTTGATGCCCTCTCCCTTTGCCCCTCCACCTTAAGTCGCGTGTCGGACAAACCAAACCATCGGCTCATTGCCGAGATGGGTGCAGAAGATCTTGGGGCTATGAGAACGTTGTGTAGGTCGAACTTCAGTTCGACCGAACGAGATCGAAAGATGGTCGACATGAATGTCGACCTACACTTTTGGACAACATGACTGAATCCAAAACATACTACCGCCGTCATCTGCCGCATTATCATCCGGAGGAGGCAACATATCATATTGTCTTCCGCCTTGCGAGATCTTTACCGCTCGAAGCAATCGAACGGTTACAGTCGGAGCGCGAGGAAGCGAAGCGAGAGCTTGCCGAGACAAGCAACGAAAGAGAAAGAAAACGACGGTTGCCTGAATACCGCTGGAGGTATTTCGAACGCTTTGATAGCCTGCTGGATAGAGATTCGGCTGGACCCGCATGGCTCAAGGAGCCTGACGTTGCTGCCATCGTTAAAGAAGCGCTGCACTATCGGGATGGAAAGGAATATGAATTGCTGGCGTATTGTATCATGCCCAATCATGTGCACGTGGTTTTTTCGCTTATCACACCCGATGATGTGTATGTAGGTCGACTTTTAAGTCGACCCATTGAGACTGATGTATGGGCTCCTGGGGATGGTCGAGCTAAAGCTCGACCTACATTCGTTACTGATATTCTTCGCCTCATCAAAGGTTCAACCGCGCGTGAATGTAATAAAGTTCTTGGCCGAACAGGGCCTTTCTGGCAACATGAATCTTACGATCATGTCATTCGTGACGGCGATGAACTCGAACGCACGATCTGGTATGTGCTCGACAATCCCGTCAAAGCAGGCTTTGTACAATCCTGGGAGCAATGGCCATGGAGTTATGTGAAAAAGGGTCTCCTGTAGGTCGAACTTCAGTTCGACCAGCTACAGGTGGACGAAATGAATTTCGTCCTACATTAACCGGAACCCACATCAACTACTATTTCGTCTGCCATCGTAAACTATGGCTCTTTGCGCGCGGCATCAACATGGAGCACACGTCGGATACCGTGTTGCTTGGCAAGCTCATCGACGAATCGAGCTACGAACGAAAAGAAAAAGATATCGATATCGATGACACAATCAGAATTGACTGGATTGACGAGAAGAGTGGTATACTGCACGAGGTCAAAAAGTCGGACAAGAAGGAGGATGCGCATACCTGGCAGGTGCGATACTATCTCTGGTATCTGAAGCAGAAGGGTGTAACAGGACTCAAAGGCCAAATCGACTACCCAAAACTAAAACAAAACGTGGAGGTTGAATTGAGAGCAGAACACGAGGCAAAGTTAATTGAGCTTATAAAGGATATTCAGACAATCATTGCTCTGGAAAAACCACCGGGCCGCATCAATAAAAAGTTTTGCAAGACGTGTAGCTATTTTGAGTTGTGCTGGGGATAATCAATTGCAAATAGCACATGGCAAATTAAAGATGGAGGGAAATGATGAGATTCAGAACGTTCGAAGAAATGTTGGTATGGCAGGACGCACGCAAATTAACGGCACTGATTTATTCTTCTGCATCGGAGGGCCTCTTCGCGCGTGATTTCGGCCTTCGGGATCAGATTCGAAGATCTGCCGTGTCAATCATGTCCAACGTCTCCGAAGGATACGAACGGAGTTCGAAGAGGGAGTTTGCCATGTTTCTTGGTTACGCAAAGGGTTCTGCCGGTGAACTGAGATCCCAGCTTTACGTAGCTCTCGACCAGAAGTACATCACAGAAGATCAAGTTCAAACCGCTTACGAAAGCGTTACCCAAATCTCGGCCCAGTTGTCCAAGTTTTCAGCATACTTACGAACGATCCGGGGCTTAAAACTGACAAGTGTTACGCTCTTTCTTTTGCTCTTGTCAGTTTGATCTTTTCCATTTGTTATTTTCCATTCTGTTATTTTTCATTTTCCATACTTCATGAAACGCCCCTATTACATCATGACTTCCGGCAGGCTTCGACGCAAAGAGAACACCATCTACTTTGAACCTGCTCAAACAAAAACGGATGATGATGGAAACACCGTTCCCATCACCACTGATCCGGCCATTGATGAGGAACTCCTTGCCGGTTATACGGACGAATCGGCAAAAGACCCGCAGACCGGTCGTGTCGTGCGGAAACCGATTCCGGTTGAGGACATTGAGGCCTTCTATTGCTTCGGCGAATTGGATTTCAATACGCGCTTTTTCAACTTTCTCGCTCAGCAGAAGATTTCCTTGCATCTGTTCAACTACTACGGACACTATGCCGGCACCTTCACGCCTCGGGAGTATCTTCCTTCGGGCCATACACTCATCGAACAAGTCAAAGCATATCTTGATCCGCACAGGAGGCTCGCGATTGCCCGTGAGCTTGTGGACGCGGCGTCTTTCAACATCTTGAAGAATCTGCAGTACTACATGAATCCGTCGCGGCAGGAGGAACGAACAATCGATTTCACTCAGGCTATCGAAGAGATCGAGCAGCTTCGCGCCTCCATTCGCGAGAAACCGACCACGCAGGAATTGATGGGAATTGAGGGGAACATCCGTGAGCGATACTACCGGTGTTGGCGGAAAATTGTGGGAGAAGAGTTTGCTGTTGAGAAACGGGTGAAGCATCCGCCGGATAACGCCATCAACGCGCTCATCTCGTTTGCCAACGGACTCGTGTATGCCACGGTGCTGAGCGAGTTGTATCATACGCACTTAAATCCGACGGTGAGTTACCTGCACGGTCCGGGGGAACGAAGATACTCGCTGGCGTTGGATGTTGCAGAGGTGTTCAAGCCGGTGCTTGCAGATAAGATGATCTTCAAACTACTTAACATGAAGCAGATTCAGGAAAAGCATTTTCGAAAAGAGCTGAATTTTTGTTATTTGGAGGAGAGCGGACGAAAAATTGTTCTGCAGGAATACGATGAGCGACTCAAGACAACAATTAAACATCGCGGACTGGGTCGGAGCGTTTCATATCGGCATTTGATACGATTAGAGGCTTACAAGTTGGTGAATCATTTGATGGCGGGAGAGGAGTACAAGGCGTTCCGGGCTTGGTGGTAAAAGGAAGTGCAACAGGGTTGAGTGCTGCAGTGAATAATCACGAGAACCGTAAGAGGTGAGCATGTATGTGATCGTTGTCTATGATATCGAAGAGAAGCGGGTGGCGAGGGTCTGTAAATTCCTCCGGGCTTATCTTCATTGGGTGCAGAACAGTGTGTTTGAGGGGGAGTTAACCGAGGGCAAGTTCAAAGAGGTTCAGATCGGATTAAAGAAGCGGATTAAACCGGACAAGGATTCAATACTCTTTTACAAGTTACGTGCGGAGTATGATATGGAGAAGGAAGTAATGGGGTTAGAGAAGTCAGCCCCGGAAGCGTTTTTGTAGCTTGGGACGTTGTTGTCGTCGATCTCCGGGGGTTTTTGCATTATCCAGGGGAGACGATAGAGGGGTCATTTGAATTGCCGAAAGGCATATTTTTTAGGGGATTTTTAGCGGGTTTGAATCGCACCAGAGTGGAATTGAAACGACTCACGCACGCGCAAAAAAAATGCAAAAAGTACTGTTTGAATCGCACCAGAGTGGAATTGAAACAGCGCGACGCCAACAAGCTCGCGGGCATCATGCGGGTTTGAATCGCACCAGAGTGGAATTGAAACTGGTATAAAACAAACTATAACGTTACCGTGAGAATAGTTTGAATCGCACCAGAGTGGAATTGAAACTGGTGCACAATCGCTGCTCGATAGAAGTGACGCGCAGTTTGAATCGCACCAGAGTGGAATTGAAACGGTGTTTCGCCTTGATTGTACATTTTTTGTACACAGTTTGAATCGCACCAGAGTGGAATTGAAACCTAGAAACGAGACGCAGGAACAGTTCGCCAAGAGGCGTTTGAATCGCACCAGAGTGGAATTGAAACCTCATGAACATTTGCAGATCAAGCAGGTCTCGCTGGGTTTGAATCGCACCAGAGTGGAATTGAAACAAATAATTCGACGCGTTGAGATGGCTTAGTCCCCAGTTTGAATCGCACCAGAGTGGAATTGAAACGAATTACGTCAACGAACTCGCGCAGAAGGTCACAAGGTTTGAATCGCACCAGAGTGGAATTGAAACGGTGACTCGCGGGACACGTTAGGATTCATCTCGAAGTTTGAATCGCACCAGAGTGGAATTGAAACATGCCCGTCCCGGCTTTTTCCCCGACACCGTCAGAGTTTGAATCGCACCAGAGTGGAATTGAAACGCGAACGTGCAAGTGGAAGGGAACACAATGTTCGTCGTTTGAATCGCACCAGAGTGGAATTGAAACTGGGATGTCCGAATTGTTTGAATGTGTGGACTCGTGGTTTGAATCGCACCAGAGTGGAATTGAAACTTCCGCATCACCTTCTCGTTGCGAAGTACCCACCCTGTTTGAATCGCACCAGAGTGGAATTGAAACAATGTTTACAACACAATCCTTCCCCGCACCGGCTTTGTTTGAATCGCACCAGAGTGGAATTGAAACTCGAGAGTGAGCGTGGAGCGAATGAATCGAGCGGCGGTTTGAATCGCACCAGAGTGGAATTGAAACGCGACAATGCTCCAACGAGTTGCCGGCCTTCGTTGAGTTTGAATCGCACCAGAGTGGAATTGAAACGAAATTTATTCGTTTCCGCCCAGAGCTGCCGCCGCCGTTTGAATCGCACCAGAGTGGAATTGAAACAAATAATTGCTCGCGTTGAGATTGCTCAGTCCCCAGTTTGAATCGCACCAGAGTGGAATTGAAACCTCGAAATCCCTACACCCTCATCAAACACGCGTGGGTTTGAATCGCACCAGAGTGGAATTGAAACATGGGTTCGATTCTCGCTCAACAAGAAACACTTCGCGTTTGAATCGCACCAGAGTGGAATTGAAACCTGGCCAGGCTGTGGATTTTGGAGAGGCTCGACGCGGTTTGAATCGCACCAGAGTGGAATTGAAACCATGCCATCTGGATGACCATAAGGGGGCGTTGGCTCGTTTGAATCGCACCAGAGTGGAATTGAAACACGCAACAAACTACTACCTCGACATACAATTCACGGTTTGAATCGCACCAGAGTGGAATTGAAACTACTCGAGAGAAGGTTCTCATTATCTCCGCGCAGCGGTTTGAATCGCACCAGAGTGGAATTGAAACGGTCCAGTAAATGCTTGCCCCTTTTTTGATTCGCAGTTTGAATCGCACCAGAGTGGAATTGAAACAGGCTTCTACTTGAGCGAGACAATTTTTTTGAGACGGTTTGAATCGCACCAGAGTGGAATTGAAACCCGGACCGCTGTATCCGCTCTTCAAAATCTCTACGGGTTTGAATCGCACCAGAGTGGAATTGAAACTCGACACAGTTGTTATTGCCCAACTTCCCGCTCGAAGTTTGAATCGCACCAGAGTGGAATTGAAACGTAAGACGCGCGCCGCGCAATACTACGCGGCGAAGAGTTTGAATCGCACCAGAGTGGAATTGAAACTATACATATATCAATCATTTAGCGCGCTGAGTTAGCGTTTGAATCGCACCAGAGTGGAATTGAAACATGGGCAGCGGGCCGCTCGACGACCCAAAACAGAGGTTTGAATCGCACCAGAGTGGAATTGAAACCCGCGAAGCTCAGCGGCAGTTGAGGCGCGTTCCGCGGTTTGAATCGCACCAGAGTGGAATTGAAACCCGGCTGCCGTGACGCCTTGACCGAAGCGCCCCTTATGTTTGAATCGCACCAGAGTGGAATTGAAACTGCACAAGCTATGTACATAGCACAACGCATCCCACGTTTGAATCGCACCAGAGTGGAATTGAAACGACTAACACCAGACTAACACGGGACCGATACCGGACGTTTGAATCGCACCAGAGTGGAATTGAAACTTCCCACGCCTGCTGCAGGTCGTCCTTGCTCAACTTGTTTGAATCGCACCAGAGTGGAATTGAAACAAAGCGAAAAGCGCCGAGGAGCAGTGTTTTGGGTGGGTTTGAATCGCACCAGAGTGGAATTGAAACAAATGAACTGCCGCTATTTGGGGCGATGAACTTCAAGTTTGAATCGCACCAGAGTGGAATTGAAACAAACAGAACTGGAGCGGTTAGCTATCCAAGAGCGTTAGTTTGAATCGCACCAGAGTGGAATTGAAACCAGCTCGGCTATCTCGAAAGTCGAGTGCGCATCAAGGTTTGAATCGCACCAGAGTGGAATTGAAACTAATGTCATGTGAGAAATTTTCACTGTCCTTGCCACGTTTGAATCGCACCAGAGTGGAATTGAAACTTGACCCCGCGGGGGGGTAGAGTAAGCGCGCTGACTGTTTGAATCGCACCAGAGTGGAATTGAAACTGAGAAATTATGTTTGGAAATAATAGAGTTCTATCATTTGAATCGCACCAGAGTGGAATTGAAACATGAAACGGCTCGGCGGTCTCTCCCG
>JBGFRO010000039.1:0-5193 GCA_041695085.1 Bacteroidota bacterium
AACGGTTTTTGGTGCGGGTTGGTATGCGCACTCCGCCGCCAGAAAACGTGTCATTCGATAGCGGCTCCGTGCGCTTCGTTCTGAGCACCAAAAACCGCTGCGTTGTTGCTGCAGACGTTAGGCGCCATGCTCGACCAAGTTACACAGCTTGCAATGGTTTTTCGGAGACCCACACAATGAACGTTCGCAGTTCATCACTCATTCGGCTGATGCTGATCGCTACAGCGATTACGCTAACTTCATCGTCCGTTTTCGGAAGGATACTGCTAACCCACTCAGCACCAGACTCCATCGTGTTCGTGCAGTTCGGTATCGACTCGGCAAAAGTCGACTCTATCTTAACCAATCGAATTGAAACTTCTCGCTTCCTTTTTCGGTATTCCGACAACTTCTCCCTTGCGAGCGAATTACACTCAAAAGCGAGCTTGTTCGATGCCCATTGTGATACGGTCACACGTCTTCTCGATCTCCCTAAGTCCGAATTCAAAACTACGGTCTACCTTTATGCGAACGCAACTGAATGGAGCTTGTGTTTCAAAGGTTGGCCACCACCAACCGCCGAGAATCAAGCTGTCACACTTTTGCGAGAGATTCACGCCAATGCATTGTTGCCACTCGAGCACGAAATAGTCCACATCCTTGTGAATGATCTTATCGCGTATGCCAAGAGTTCGTTCTTTGCTGAGGGAGTTGCACAATATGTGCAATATGTTCGCTCAAACGAGGAGGTTCAGAAAGCCGTCCGAATTGCGAAAAAGGTTCTTTCAGAACCTTGGGACAAATGGGCCAATGACTCTATAGGTTTCTGGTCTACAGGTCAGATCGAGTCAATCATTGTGACCTATCCTGTATCTGGTTTGTTTGTCAAGCAACTGATCGAATCGCACGGCCTGAAGACTTTCAAAGAATTCTACCGACGGATCCGTACGGAAGCCACAACCGAAGCTGCTTTCGCCGCAACATATGGACATCCACTCAGCAAGGCAATTGCTGAGTTCAAAACAACCATTGCAACCTGGCAAGACAGATGACGAGCACGGCGCCTAACAGGCGTAACACCGGCGCTCGCACATCTGGTAAGGCGACGATGAAGCTCAGTTTGCCTCGAAATAGAGTGCTCGCTCCATTGTTTTTGCCGCGTGTTGGTATGTGCGCTCCGCCGCGAACAAATGAGTCGTTTGATAGCGTCGTCGCGCACTCATTCGATAGCGGCAAAAACAACGGCGGTGTTACGCCAGACGTTAGGCGAAACCCCTTGTAACGAAAGTGCAATAATCGACCAGAAAGGCAAGCCCCAATGGAATCATTCTTCGCAATGGACGTTCAAAGAGCAGCAATCCAAACTATGGAGACTCTCTACATCCTTGCCACATCCAAAAATATCGACACAGTCAAAGGTAGATACGAGTTCCTTCTTACAGTCGTTCCGACCCTGAAATCTGCAAAAGTCCATCCACAATACGCTACTCTGATCCAGGGAGCCCTTGACCAGTTCAAGACAATGTATCCTGCGAGCGTGCCCCAAGATTATCAGCTAGCAGTGTTATCCAATCCTGACACATTCGACGCCAGCGAGTTCTATTGCACTTCACTTCTAAATGCCATAAAAAGGCTCTGCGAAAAGCAAGCCGAGGAGATCAAGGCTTTGAAGAAGGAAGCAGCAAGGACCAAGCGGGTTTCAAAAGTGATCGACACAATCAAATCCACGCAAATCGAGTTGGAATCAAAATGTTCTTTGGCTCCGTCGTTTTCGAAGACGCTAGCCGAGTTTCAGACATTAGCAACGTCATTCGCAAGCACAGTATGAAAAAATTCGACCTTAACATAGAGAAGGTTCTTGAGGATTGGGAAACTCACCACGCTATTAGAGAAGTCATTGCCAATGCGCTTGATGAACAGGTTCTATCCAACACGAAGGACATCCAAATCTTCCAGAATGCTAATGGCAGCTGGCATATCCGAGACTTCGGACGTGGCTTGCGATACGAACATCTCACCCAGAATGAGAACGAGGAGAAACTCAAGAACCCACAACTTATTGGCAAGTTTGGCGTTGGCTTGAAAGATGCACTTGCAACTTTTGACCGTCGAGGTATAAAGGTTCTTATCAAATCACAGTTCGGCGACATAACGCTCGGGAAATCTGAGAAGCACGATTTCGAGGACATCTTGACTTTGCACGCCTACGTTTCCGAACCTACCGAACCAGAAATAGTTGGTACTGATTTCATTCTTAGCGGTTGCACTAAGGCAGATGTAGACAAGGCACGAGATCTCTTTCTTACGTTTTCGGGTGAGCAATCTCTTGAGAAGACACAATACGGAGAAGTGCTACGGAAGAAATCTGACCTTGCAAGAATTTATCTCAACGGAGTCAAGGTGGCTGAAGAGGAGAATTTTCTATTCAGCTACAATATCACTTCGCTTACGGCCGCTATAAAAAAGGCTCTCAATAGAGAAAGAACCAACGTTGGACGCACAGCATATTCCGATAGAGTGAAATCCATCTTACTCAACTGCAAGTCCAACACGGTTGCCCAGCAACTCGTTGACGATTTGCGACAGTTTGAAACAGGTATCATCCACGACGAACTTAAGTGGGCTGATGTGTCGGCACACGCCACTAAGATCTTGAATTCCCAACAAAAGGTCGTCTTCCTTACTCCTAGCGAACTAATGCAGGCACCTAAGTATATCGATGAGGCAAAGAAAGCTGGTTTTGAAATTGTCACCATTCCTGACAACGTAAGAGCTAAGATTTCGGGTCAAACGGATTTTTCTGGCAACCCGATTCAAGACTTGACCCAATTTCAAACCGATTGGAATGACAGCTTTGAATTCAAGTTCATTGAACCAAATCAATTGTCTTCTTCCGAGAAGGCCGTTTACGACTGCATCCCCAAGATCGTCGAACTCGTTGGCGGCTTCCCACCGAATGTTAAGCACGTAAAGATTTCGGAGACAATGCGAATGGAAACCTATGCGTTCGTCGAAGCTGCAGGTCTTTGGGATCCTTCCACATCCAGTATCATCATCAAACGCACGCAACTTAGAAGTCTTGAGGAGTTTGCTGGCACCTTGCTGCACGAGATTGGGCACGCTCGCAGTGGCGCACCCGACGTCTCAAGCGAGTTTGAAAAATCATTGACTGAACTTCTCGGCAAGACAGGTTCAAGGATCAGCGGTGTCCAGGCCAGTTCGAATTTGCTTTCAAAGATATTCAGAGGCTAACTGTTACAAGGGGCTTCGCCTAACAGCGGCAACAACGGCGCTCCATCATTTGATAAGGTGGTTCGACTTCGCTCACCACGAGATTATAGATGTCGCTCAACGGTTTTGCTCACAGTTGGTATGCGGCTCCGGCCGCAGGAAATGAATCGTTTTGTAGCGGCCTTCGCCGCGTCGTTTTGAGTTCGCAAAACCGCTGCGTTGTTGCCGCAAACGTTAGGCGCAACGCACACCAGAGAATTGGTGCGCCGCCGAGTTTTCCAAGATATTCCAAATAACGGAGACCTGATATGGCAATCGACCAAGCAGTTGCAGATCTCAAGAAAGCGATCGATGGAGTGCTTGCTTACCCGAAGGATACTCTCATACATCGACCCAAGTGGGGCGAAATCACCTTTGAGTCAGCTAAACGAGACTTCGATCGTGTCTTCGATGTGCTCAACCATCTCAAATTGCTACCATTGGAGTACTTAACAGACCAAGTTGTCAGTAGCATAACGAATGAAATCAATCAGGTTAAAGCCGTCTTCGATCAAATCGATAAGTTCAACATACAAGTTCAGAATCCCGCCCAAACACGAGATTCCATCGTAAATACTCTCCACACCCGTACGGACAGTCTTTATACTCAGGCTTCTCCTTGGATTCCATTCTTGGCATATCAGAGAGGCGATGTTTCCAAGAACATTGAACGCCTTACTAGCGCTGTATCAGATGCTCAGGTCATCATTGAAAAAGCAAAGGGTGAGATTGCCGCAAAGAAGACTGAAATAGACGGCATCGTTATAAAAGCTCGAGAGGCTTCCGCCGCTGCAGGTGCAGCAATATTCACACAAGACTTTCAAAACGAATCGGTCTTGTCGGCAAACCGTGCGAAACCCTGGCTTCGTGCTACTTGGATATTGGCCGCGTCTACGCTCGTCATTGCTGTATTAATGTGGTTCTTCACAGAATCCGGGCTCGACCAAAGCCAAATTTGGCAAAGACTGACAACCAAACTCGCCATTCTGGCATTGCTCATATCTGCAACCGCTTGGTGTGGCAAGATCTACAAAGCTCTCATGCATCAATCAATTGTCAATAGGCACAAGGCACTTAGTCTTCAAACCTTCCAAGCTTTTTCGGCTGCAGCGTCGGATGTAGCTACTAAAGACGCAGTTCTTCTGCAAACAACCCGTTCAATCTTTTCGGATGCCGGCACAGGCTTTATTGATGGACAACAGAGGAGTTCGGAGAGTGATATCAAAGTATTAGAGGTTCTCAAGTCAATTATTCCAAAATCAGATGCCAAATAGCTCAGATCGGCGGCGCCCCCTTATGTGCGCTGCGCCTAACAAGCGTAAGCACGGCGCTCCCTTTGTTGATAGAGCTCAGTTAAGGCTATGGAAAAGATAGTTGTGGTCGCTCCATTGTTTTTGCCGCGGACTTGGTTTGCAGCGCCAGCCACGCGGGAGAATTAATCGTTTGATAGCGTGGCTGTCGCCGCATCAGTTACGCCTGCCGCCTTCGGCGGCAAGCTTTAGCGGCAAAAACAACGGCGTGCTTACGCTAAACGTTATGCGTCACCGCCGCCAGCCTGTTGGGCGGTACGTTTGTTTATTGGGGGTGTTTTTTGGGGAATGAAAAGCATTGGCGAGGTGGCGGGGGAGGAGGAGTCAACGACCGCTGCAGACTTAGAGGGTTGAATCGTGAGTCATCGGAGTCTGACTTCAACGTGTTCGTTCACTTACATCCTGCGGAGTAGCTCCAGCGGCAGGGCGACTGAGGAGGGAGTCAACAACCGCCGATATTCGACCGGAAGTGCAAGTTAAGGATGGAAACGACCGGTAGTGGCTCGCGGAAAGGGGAGAGGGGTTGAGAGAGGGAACAAGTCAAAGCCGGGTGAGAGGATAGTGCGACTGGAAGGAGATCGTTTCGTACGGTAGAGGGTTGTGGATGTTTACGACGGAGGTGATGACATCAGCG
>JBGFRO010000009.1:0-130924 GCA_041695085.1 Bacteroidota bacterium
CCCGTACCGGTTGAAGCCAGTCCATTGCGCAAATTCCCAATAAAGTCCATTCCATGCTTGATCAATGGCTCCCACGGAGAGTCCTTTCTGTCGCAGAATTCGGACGTAGCGTGGCGCCTCTATCACACTGCCCTTTGCGTAGATGGGGGTTGAATAGGGCTGCTCGCCCCAGAAGTCATTGGCGACAAGGGGATAGAGTGCTTCGTCGTAGTTTGCCTTGTATTCAGCGTTCTGGTCTACATAGATCGAAATCCACGGAAGCGTGGAACTAGAGCCTCCAGACCACTCAGTAAATTCCCACTCAATATCTTGACTTTGGTCATACCAGATAGAAAGGGCGGTAAGTTCATGGGTCGACCCCTTCACCCAAGTGAAGGAAGTGCCGGAAGGATGCTCCACATTATCGACCCACACACTACGGGCACCAAAGGAATTGCGTACGATTATTTCGTGGTACTGAGTAAGCGTTACGGTTGTCGATGCGCTTGACACGTTTGACCAATTTCCCGATGCCGGTTGACTTTGAAGCACGACGCTCACCGTATGAGTGCCATGCCCTATGCTATAAGTGAAGTACCTATTGCTCTCATTCGTCCAAAAACCGACGGCTCCGGTGCCGAGGTCCTTGACGATCTCGTTTCCGCCGTTCAACCGGGCAACGTATCTGTACACTAAAGACCCTGAGCCTGAACCGCTCAATGTTACATCGAATCTGATAGTATTCGTGTTTCGTTCTGGCGGTATGTCGTAAGTATTTGTGGACGCGGGCGAAACACCGATCTGTTGGCGTGCTACCGTAACGTTATTGATCACAACACACGCCAAGAATAAAAAGACCAATCGCAGAGATGTGTGCGTATTCATGTCTTACTCCTTTTGTTTTCTCGTGAAGGGATTGAATTCAGGTAAATTGTTGGTTATGTTTCTTCCGCAAACAAAACGGCGCACTTCTGGTAATCAGAAGAATTCCCTGTGTCCGATGTTTGCCTCCCCGCCTGTTGGCGGGCGATGTGCCCAGGCATGGTGTTGCACGCACCGTGCTTGGGCTTTAATATACCTTCATACGAACCACCTCCTTTCCTATTTTCCGTGGAGGATTATGGATTTTGTTCCGTCATACCCTACCACGAACACTTCCTGTCCATCTGTCCAAACGGAAGAATAAAGGACAGTTGGAAAACGGCGTTCCTCGAATTGGTAAAGGTCTCGCCCGTTATAATGCAGTACTGTTCCGAAGTGACCAACGATGATAATGTTGTCATCGCTTGTTCCTGCCATACCACTAAGTAGATTCGGATGGTCAAAGAGCATCTCCCACCTCGAGCCGTTCCAGCGATGCACTCCTCCACCGCATGAAAAGAGGGTGCCGGACGGGCTCATCCACAGATCTGCCTCACCAAACTTTATCTCATTGTGTCCGGGTCCGGTCCAGAAGCTGTCAGCAACAGTCCATCGTTCCTGTCGTTTCGCGAAAAAGTATCGTGTAGTTCGCGCGATGTTGTTCTCATGCACATAGCCGATCATATAGACTTCTGAAGGGCTCTTTGCCTGAACATCCTTCAAGTCAAACCACGTATTGCCGGGTGGCACCGGAACGGAAACCGATTCTTTCCTCCATCGTACACCGTCAAAGGCGATCAGCGTACCATCACGCCCACAAGTCCAGATGTTGTTGGGAGATGTGCCTGAAATTGAAAAGAGTTGTCGCCCTTCTGGAACCTGCAGTTGCCGCCATTCACGTCCGTCGAAGTGAATTGCCAAGCTGGGATCAAGATACTCCGGCGGCGGTGAAGGATTATACTCTATCCTGCCTCCTACAGCATAGATGTTATCCCGACCAAATCCGTAAATGGCCCGTAGCCGACCGATAATTTTGCCGCCAACAGAGGGGTGAATCTTTACATCCCTCCACTGCTCGCCATCGAAATGATACATCGATCCGGGCCCGCTGGAGCTGTGCCCAACCACGTAAACATCCCGTGGACTGCTTGCCCAGATGCTCATCATGAGCGTTTGGAAGTTGCCCGGATAGGCCAACGTATCGATTCGCCAGCTCAATTTGCGCAGGTCCTTCGGCGGAGGCACTGGACCAACGCTTGTCTCCTGACAGCCCAACTGGAACAGAAGCATTCCAATGACGGGGAGACTTGCAGCTTTTGTCAATTGTCTCATTGCGTGTACTCTCTTCGAGAACTTGGAATTAAACACCGTATTTGCGTAACGTCGGAGCATAGTGTTCGCGCACTATGCTTGGGTTTTTTGTACTCTCATAGGACATCACCTCCTTTGCATTTACTTTCCGTGAAAGATGAGTGTTTTCTGGGGATACGCCGCCGTGAAGCCAACGACAAATACTTCCCGCCCGTCAGTCCACACACCCCACAGTACATTATTCGGATCGGCGAACTGCTGATACTGATACCAATCCCGACCGTTGTAATGAAGTATCGTTCCAAGATGTCCAACAACAAAAATGTTATTATCTGACGTACCGGTGATGCGTGAAAGGAAATTGGAATGATCAAACAGCATCTCCCACTGTGAGCCATTCCATCGATGGATGCCTCTGCCACACGAGTAAAGCGTCCCTGAGGGACTGATCCATAAATCCCCCCTACCCCATTTCCATTCTATTCGACCGGGGGCGACAAAGAAGCTATCTACAACTGTCCAACGATTTCCTCGTCTTCTAAAGAAATAATGAATCGTCGTTGCCGTTAAATTATGGTGAGCATACCCAATCGCGAATGCTTGCCCGGAAGCCATACCTTCGAAAGCCTCTACAATGAAGAAACCATCTGTTTGAACGACGACCGGAAGTGAATCCCGTTTCCATGCAGTGCCATCATACTGGAAGATGCTGGTGGTCTGGCCGCCTGTCCAAAGCAGTGAAGGGGAACTGCCCCCGATGGTTCTCAAATACCTCCCGTTTTGTACCCGTTGTTCACGCCACTCACGTCCGTCAAAATGGATGACGAGGCTCGAATCTAAAAAGTTCGGAGGACGATTCGGGTTACTGTAAATCCGCTGACCAACAGCAAAAATTTTACTTGCACTAAATCCGTGGATCGCACTGAGATCGATTGGCCCTTGAATAGTTCCCCCTTGCGTTGTGCTCAGTCGTACATCGGTCCAACTCCTCCCATCGAAGTGCCACATAAGTCCGCGGTTCTGATCATTATGTCCCACCACATACACGTCTGTGGGAGAACTTCCCCAAATATCCCGCATCGCAGTCTGAAAACTGCCCGGATACGCCAGCGTGTCAATCGTCCACGTGTAGGTGCGTGGGTCTTTGAATTCCGCTTCCGTGGGACCTCTCGTGCATCCATACTGCAAAAGCAAGAATAACAGAATGACAAGGAAAGTCCGTTCTTTCATCTGATATCTCTCCGAAAGTCCTTGGTACTTTCATCTTTGAAGCTAACCCGGAACCTTTTGTTTGCGTTGTGCCGTTGAGGCGGTGCTCTCCTCAGCGGCTCACGGATTCATCCAGTAGGTGAGCTTGAGGGAGAAGACATTATCCGGACGATCGCGGAGAAGCGAACGCACGTCCCGGCCAAATTCAAAATCCCCCCTGCTTTCGAAGTTGACCTTCTCGTTCGTCCAGACGAAATACAGCGTGGAGCCGGGGAGATATTCCCAGCGAAGCACCGCATTGGCGCGGAGTGATTTGTAGTTGAAGTTCGGATTGATGATCGTGAAGGAAGGAGCGGGCCCAAAGCCTCCATCGGGATCAATCGTGTAGCGGTTGTTCGAGAGCGTGATCGTCGATCCTTTCTCGCCATACCTGTTGAAGTTGAACGTTCGCGGCTTGGCCAGCTCTTTCAATCCCGAATAGTCCCCGATGGAGAAAAGCGGTTGGAGAAACAGCTGGAAACTCAGGCGAGGCGTGAATGTCCAATTCACGCGAAGCGTTGCAGCAAGCTGCTGCTGGTCGAGTGTGCCGAAAATGTATCTCCTCCCGAACGTCGCCGTCGCGTACGGATCGGCGATGGAAGTGACGTACTGCGCTTTCGAGTAGAACCGGAAGAAGGAGGGCCCCCCTTGCAGCTGAAGCGTCTTCGAAACTCTCCAATTCAAACTCAAAGAAGAGGAATAGACCCAGCCGCGCTCTTGGGAAGAGGACCCTTGAACGAAGGCGGTGGCAATCAGCGGCCGACGCGGATCAGTAGTGACCTGAAAGAGACCGTCCGATACCGCCGGCGATTCCATCAACGGACCGCCACGGGAGCGTTGGTCGTCCAGTGTGCGAAGATCGTAGCCTGAGCGCAGTAACGCCCGCCAGAAGTTCACAAACTGGAGATTCACATACCATTCGTACTTATAGCGCGTCAACACACCGCCGAAGTTGTACGTCCGGTAGACAGTCCCGGTCACCTCCTTGTGCCGGAACGTACCGTCATTCTCCAACCACTGATATCCTATAAACAGATGGCCGTTCACAATGTCGGCCGCCGTGAGGAATCCGACATCGTTCACATCAAACTTCGGATGAATCGCCCCCAGCGCAGCGTTGAAGATGAAATTTCCTTTTACTTTATCCAACCAGATACGACCCGCCCAGCCCGAAAGGGACGTCGCGTGCGGGTCGACTTCCACGTGATCCGCATCCGGCCTTTGAAAGAAGTGAACGGATGATCGTTGGAGCGCGGTCATGCGGCGTGGAGTTCCCTCAACACGCGACGCTCCCCCCCAGCCCGTCACGACCCAATATCGCTGCTCATCTAAAAAGGTCCATCCATCGATGCCAACGGAGAGGGCTCGGCGGTTGAGGATCGACTCCAGCCGCTGCTCGCGGAAACTGCGGTCGGTGTAGGTGGCAAGAATGCCGACGGCATGACGTGCACCGTCAAACTCTTTGAGGGTGCGTAACGTTCCATAGAACGTCAGCGGTTCGATCTCTTCACGGAAGCGGACACCTGCCGAATCAACGCGACCGTATTCGCGATCAGTCAAAGCCGTCACCGCGGCGATGGACCACGAAGGATCGATCCTCCCGCTCACTTTTGCGGCACCAAGGATCGTCGTGCGATCAGGTATATCCAGAAAACCGGCATGGGTCACGGAGCCTTGTGGTGCCCGGCCGATGCGGCGACTGTAGAAGAATGTCGGGTTCGTCCAGTTATAGTTCTGCAGATATACGGCTCCGCCGCGACCGAAATTGTCAAAGATTGCCGATCCCTCGGTAAAGAACGGGCGCTTTTCTTGATAGCGCACTTCATATGCCGTAAGATTGACGACAGCCGGATCGACCTCCACTTGTGCAAAGTCGGGATTCAACGCTGCATCGAGCGTGAGCGATCCGGTCAGGCCGATCTTCGCATCTGCGCCGACATTTGCCGTGTAGTCCCTGCCAAAGATGAAGGGATCTTTACGTCCCGCGTTGAACGAACTGACGGGAGGTTGTTCGAGGAACTTGGACGTGGCAACAACATAGGGAAGAAGTTCGACCCTTGAGGGGGGATCGATACCTTCAATGCCATGGAGTTCAAGCCAGCGGGAGACGCGGATGAAATCGGAGCGGGGATGAAGAACCATGAACGATTCTTCGTTTCGTCGCTTGATGCGACGTTTGCATTCAATCCCCCAGATGTACTTCTCTTTCTTCGTGAAGCGGAGTTGAGAGAACGGGATACGGAATTCTGCCGTCCATCCCTCCTGATCAATCTGCGCAGCTACATCCCAGATGCCGTCCCAGCCGGCGTCGACACGCGTGTCATTGGAGAGGGTGCCGTCTTCAATAGCTCCCGCCGGATTGACCTGGAAGTAATGTGCGGTTCGGCGGCTGAACTCTGCATCGATACCGACGCGGAAGAGATCGGACTCTGAATCGACATCGCGGCGGGCAAGGAGAGCGACGATGGAATCAGGTCGACGATCATACATCCTCGCAGCCACGTACAACGCATGCTCATCGTATGCAAACCAGACCACCGTACGTTCGGAGGGCTCGGCCCCTTCGTTCGGCTCTCGTTGAATAAAGCCATCGAATCCCTCACGCTGCCAGATCTTTTCCGTGAGTTGCCCATCGATGGTTATGCGCTCCTGTGTCCGATGCGCGGTGAGGAGCCGGGATGAGTCGGCGATTTCCCCGTACAGTGTGGAAGTGCAGACGGCAAGAAGAAGGAGAACGACAGTGCGCGGTGATGACTTCCGGCTTGCGGGCAAAAACTGGTTTTTCACGAGCTACGATTTGCGTTATTCGTAGAGATATTGCGAAGGGAATACCGGAAAGTCAAGAGGAAATTTGTTGACGCATCAGCGGATCTGCTCAAGGATCTGAGGCACGATGTCGTACTTCCGGAAGGGGGGCATCAGGTAGACGCCGGCGACAAGGGATTTTGCTTCGCGCAGGAACTCCGTTGCCAGTTGCACACCGAGCTGCGCCGCGCGATCACCCGCGTGGCGCAGCTGCTCCCGAAGAGGTTCGGGGATCGACATGCCGGGAATTTCGTTGTGCAGAAACTCCGCATGCTTGTAACCCCGCAAGGGGAGAATGCCGAGCATCACAGGTTTCTTCCATTGTTCCGAACGTTTCAGGAACTGCCCCAGCGTCTGCATCTCGTAGATCGGTTGGGTATAGATGATATCGGCTCCGGCCTCGATCTTCCGCTCGAGCTTTCGAAGTTCGGTGTCCATATCGTCCGCACGAGGGTTTGCCGCACACGCGATGAGAAACGACGTGCGTTGCTCGATGGGATTGCCGATCAAATCACGTCCTTCGTTCATCGATTTCACAGCCCGGATCAATCCCGCGGAATCAATATCGAACACCGAGGTTGCGTGAGGATAGTCCCCGATGTTTGTCGGATCCCCCGTAATGCAGAGGATGTTTCGCAATCCGAGGGCGTATGCTCCCAACAATTCCGCTTGCAGGCCGATCATGTTTCGGTCTCTTGTCGCAAGGTGGGTCATCGCTTCGATGCCCACCTGGTGCTGGAGGAGATAGGAGAGCGCGATCGAGCTCATCCGCAATCGCGCCCGGGCTCCATCCGTGACGTTGATTGCATCCACACCATAACCGTGGAGATATCGAGCTCCTTCTATGACCGACGTCATGTCGATGCCTCGCGGAACATCGAGTTCGACGCTAACAAGAAATTTTGTACCAATGTTTCTCGCGAACTGTGATCGTTCGTCGACATGCGTTGGAACGGCGAGACTCGGTTGTCTCGACGCCGCGGGCCGCGGTGCAGGTCGAACACCCACACTCGGCATTTCCACACCCCCTGTTCCTTGCAATTCGTTCAACACCTGCCTGATTGCACGGATATGAGAAGGGGTGGAACCGCAGCAAGCGCCCACGAGCGTGACGCCGGCTTGCACCAGTTCTTTTGCGTAAGCTGCAAGATATTCCGGCGAGGTGTGGTAGACGGGACGTCCATTCAGCAGCGTCGGAATACCTGCCGCGGGCTGAGCGGAGAGAACAACGCCGTCTTTGTACATGTTCCGTATGATGCTGAACATCCTTTGCGGACCGACTGTGCAATTCGCTCCGACAACGTCAACGCCGCGCGAAACAAGATGCTCCACCACCTCAATCGGAAACGAACCCGAGAGAATCGAGCCATCTTCGGGAAACGCTTTTTGCGCAACAATAGGAAGATCGGTTACCTCTTTCGCCGCGGAGATGGCTTCATCCAGCTCCTGCAAACTGACGAATGTTTCAAGAATGAGAAGATCGACACCCGCTCGAACGAGGATCTCGATTTGCTCTCGAAAGGTTTCTCGCGCTTCATTCAATCTCAGCTTGCCGATCGGTTCGAGCAGTTTACCAGTGGGACCAACCGCTCCCGCGACATACGCGCGGTCGCCCGCCGCTTCACGCGCTATTTCAACCCCCCGACGGTTGATCTCTTCGATCCTATCTTCAAGATGGAATTGTGCCAATCGAAGGCGGTTGCCAGAGAATGTATTTGTCTCGATAATTTCCGCCCCCGCATCAATGTACTCGCGATGAATTCGTGCCACGATATCGGGATTCTTCAAATTCTGAATCTCGTGCGGCCGCTCTTCATACTCGTACAAATCCAACAGTGTCCCCATAGCACCGTCGCACAGGATGGGACCTTGTTTGAGACGCGTTCGGAAATCGATTTTCACAGAGACCTCTCCGTGGAGAGCATGCTGATCTATTTATGTGCAACAAAAGTGTTCACCAGCTCTTTGACTTTACTGACGACATCCTCCGGCTTCCACTCGTTACCACTGAACACTTTCGCCAGACGACCTTGCTGGTCAAGGACGGCCGTTCGGAGATTGTGAGCGATGAGTCCTCCTTCATCGTCTTGCATGGTCAGATCAAGTCCATCTGCAAGTGTGGTGATGGTCTTCAGATCGTTCGTAGCAAAATCCCATGTGTTGAAATCCGCTCCATAATTCCGACCGTACTTCTTCAACACAGCGGGAGTATCATAGTCCGGGTCGAAGCTGATCGTTAGCAGATGCCAACGTCCGTTCAAAGAGGGATCGCTCTCGAGAGATTTTTGAATCTGGACGAAATGGTCGCTCATCCGTATACAGAAATCGGGAAGCGGACAGCGCGTGTAGATGAACGTGAACGCAAGAACCTTTCCCCTGAAATCGCTCAGTCGAATCCGCTTGCCATCGTGATTCGTAAATGAAAAGTCGGGCAGCACCTCTCCTTCTTTGTACAGTTTTCGAAAGAGCACGTCTTCCGCAGAGAGATGTTCCGGCTCCCCCTTTCCTACCACGGCAAGCGAAGCGATCCAACTCTCCGTGCGGGAAACTGCAAGTGTGCCCTCGACGGTATCCCCAACGGCGACGCCGATAAAGAGCGTGGAGTCTTTGATCTTGAACGGCATCGTCATCGGCTTCATATAGTTGGGAATTTCTTCATGCGCAATGGTCATGCGCATTTTGGCAGGATCGATCCCCACCACCTCGCCACGTAGCGAAAACGTCACCAGATCGGCGCTTTTCTTCTTCTCCTCCCGCTTTCCACATGCCGAGAGTAGGAGCATGAGGAGTGTCACTGCGCTTATCATCATTGCTCTCATTGCATTCTTCCTTTATCGAATCCTCGGATACACAAAGCTCACCGCCATAAGACCCTCTCGGATGATGAAACGGCATTCGTTGTGTAGTGTGTTCCACACCGATAGAACGTCTCTCAGACTACCGCCCCAATACGAGCGCCTCGGCGATCTGAACGGCATTCGTTGCTGCGCCTTTCCGGATATTGTCTGCCACAATCCACAAATTGATGCCGTTCGACACCGTTTCGTCTTTGCGGATTCTCCCGACGAACACTTCGTCCTTCTCGTGTGCCGTGATGGGCATGGGATAGAGATTGTTCCTCGGATCGTCTTGCACCACAACCCCTGGTGCTTTCTGGAGAATCTCCCGTACTTCTTCGACACTCACTTTCTTCTCGAATTCAATATTCACCGACTCGCTGTGGCCCCCAATCACGGGGACGCGGACCGTCGTTGCCGTGACTTTGATCGGTTCCCCCATGATCTTCTTTGTCTCCTGCATCATCTTCACCTCTTCCTTGGTGTATCCGTCATCGAAGAAGACATCGATGTGTGGGAGGCAATTAAAGGCGATCCGGTGCGGAAACTTCATCTCCTTCGGAGTTCGACCGGCAAGTTCTTCCTCGAGTTGCACGACCGCCTTCTTGCCGGCGCCGGTAACAGACTGGTATGTCGAAACAACGACGCGTTTTATGCGGAACCGATCGTGTAACGGCTTCAGCACCACGACCATCTGAATCGTGGAGCAGTTGGGATTGGCGATGATTCCTTTATGGCGGAAGATCTGCTTTCTGTTCACTTCCGGCACGACGAGCGGAATGTCCTCCTGCATTCGGAACGCGCTGCTGTTGTCGATCACCACCGCGCCGTACTTCGCCGCAATCGGTGCGAATTCTTTGCTCACGCTCGCACCCGCAGAAAAAAGGGCAAACTCGATCCCCTTGAAGCGTTCGGGCTCGATCTTCTGCACCGCCACCGGCTTTCCTTGAAATGATATTTCCTTGCCTACCGACCTTTCGGACGCGAGCAAGACCAGTTTATTGACCGGAAAGCGACGTTCTTCCAACACCCGGACCATCGCCCGCCCCACCATTCCCGTCGCACCTACTACGGCTACGTCGTGCAACTTCATATCTCCTGTTCCCTCCTACGTTTATGAAAATACTTGTTCGAGCCTCTGTCGTTCCCGCACCACACGCACCTTTTCGCCATTCACCAAAATCTCTGCCGGTTTCGGGCGCGCATTATAGTTCGAGGCGTTAACGAACCCGTATGCCCCCGTCGTCAACACGGCGAGAAGATCGTTTCGTTTCGTCTTTGAAAGCAGGCGGTCGCGCGCGAAGAAATCCCCCGTTTCACAAATCGGCCCCACGACATCGACTCTCTCATGTTCGTACGTCTCGATCTTCAATGGAACAATTTGATGATATGCGTGATAGAGCGCCGGACGGAGGAGATCGTTCATGCCGCCATCGACAACGATAAATTTCTTGCTTCCGTTTTCTTTCGTATAAAGCACGCGGGTGAGAAGCACACCGGCATTCGCGACGATCGAGCGACCCGGTTCAAACCAAATGGAACAACCGGTTGCCTGGAGCGTCGGAAGAACCTGTTCGATGAATTGTGTCAAGGGAGGTGGGGCGGAGTCGCCCGACTCAAACGGGAGTCCCTCATGCGTGATCGCATTGATGTATTGAACACCAAATCCCCCTCCAACGTCGATATGTTGAATGGCAATTCCTGCTTCGCGGAGACGGGAGACGAGACCTGCTAGAAACGTTGCGGTCTCGACAAACGGTTCAACCTTTGTGATTTGGGATCCGATGTGTGTGTGGACTCCCAACACCTCCAAGGAGGGAAGCGTCGCCGCGTACCTGAATGCCCCAAAGGCCTCGCGTGCGCTGATGCCGAACTTGTTCTCCTTCAGGCCCGTGGTGATATACGGATGGCTCTGCGCGTCGATATCGGGATTAACCCGCAGAGCCACGCGCGCTTTCTTCCCTAACCTCATGGCAACGAGCGAAATGACCTGAAGCTCTTGCATCGACTCCGCGTTGAAGGAAACAATGTCGTTCTGCAAACCGTACTCGATCTCATCTTCTCGTTTGCCAACACCGGCGAAAACAATCTTGTCCGATGGAAAGCCCGACTTCAACGCGAGGTACAACTCTCCCGCTGACACGACATCTGCGCCCGCGCCTTCCCCTGCGAGCAGCTGCAGGATTGCAGGATTGGAGTTCGCTTTTAGAGCGTAGCAGACGACGTGCTCGGGTTCCCGAAGAGGTGTTTGGATCGCGCGGAGGTTCTCCAAAATCTGACCCTTGCTGTAGACATAGAGGGGCGTACCAAACTCCTCTGCCAACTCTGCAAGGGGTACGTCTTCACAATAAAGCTCTTTCTCTCTATAGTAAATAAACTGCATAGCTGAAGTTCTCTGGTCTTGTCTGCATCTTGTTAAGACGGAAAGATAGTTGCACTTTCACACACCATCAGCTGTTTGAAATTAACCCCCTGTTGTGCCACTCTCTAGCCAACCCGCCTGCGAGGCAAACGCCTGCTTTGCATCAAGGTAGGACAGGAGCGCATCGGTAATTCTCGTTGCGCCAAATCGAAAAGCATCGACCGCGGGGAGTCCCGTTTCGCGCGTGATTTTCTCTGCGGCGGCGTGTGATTCATCGTCCGTGAGCCCAATAGAGTTGATTCCGATGGCAACGACTTTTGTCTCTTTGAAAAATGTGACCGCCTCCTCATGGAAACGAATGAGGCGGTTCAAGTCTGGCAGCGGCATACCGTAATCGTCCCTCAACCTCGTCGGTTGATGACAGAGGATCATCGCATCCGGCATGCATCCGTGCATCAATCCGCATGTCACGCCCGAGTACCCCATATGCGTGAGCGCTCCTTGACCCTCCACCAGAATATACTCGTATCCCTCAGCGACCGATCTGTCCACTTCCAGTTCGATGCATCCGGCAATGTAGTCGCTGATAATCGAATCGACGGCAATTCCGCGCCCACGAATGAGAATGCCCGTTTGACCGGTCGCGACGAAATCGGATTTGAGGCCGCGCGTGACCATGTCTTTTTGGACTTCGACAATCGTCGTCATCTTGCCGATGTTGCAGTCGGTGCCGACGGTGAGAACAACCTTCGCCTTCCGCCCGCGCCAAGTCCCTTTCGACACCACTTCCGACTCGGGCGGAATTTTCCGATAGTCCGTCAGCACGACGTTCTGCTCCTTCGCTAAAGCGGCGAACTCGGGATCGTCTGAAAGGATCGTGTGTAATCCGCTGAGGATGTGCAGGCGAGCCCGAATCGCATCCTTGATCATCGTTCGCCAGTCATCCGGCAGCCTTCCGCCGGGCGGGGCAATGCCGATGAGCAGGTGTGTCGGTCGATACTGCAAACCCTCTTGAAGGGACCGGACAACAGGAATCGCTCCTCCATAGCCCAACACCTGCTGGGCGGTCATTCCCGCCTTCGTACTATCCACCACGGCAACGACTTGCTGCGGCAGGTAAACGATTGCTCCATTTGCAGTTTTCGATTTCAGCGGACTGAATTTACCCTCGGCAAGCACGAGGATTCTGCGTTGATCGGAATTCATACGAGGAGATCGATAAACAGACGGTACGGTAACAAGATGAATCGAATGACGGAAAGCACAACGTCGCGAAACGGCTCGAACCGCATCAAGAGGATCACTGCCACGATGCCAAAGAAACCGATCTGCCGGTACCGGTGGCCGATTTCCTCCGGCAACAGAGAGGCCAATACATGCGACCCATCCAGCGGAGGAATGGGGATGAGATTGAAGACCGCAAGAAAGACATTTAATGTGATGCCCGTGAGAAACATCGCGTAGAGAAATTCAAGAGTTGTTTTCTCAACTCCATCAGGCAAAACATCAACGGAACCGAACAGTTTACGTGCAGCCACATAAAGAACAGCACATCCGAATGCGACGACGAGATTGGAAGCGGGTCCCGCGGCAGAAACGAGAATATCGTCGCGACGAACGTTTTGAAAGTAACTTGAATTAACGGGCACCGGCTTCGCCCACGCAATATAGACGGTACCTGCCGCGATGTACGACATTAATGGAATGATGATGGATCCGAAGAGATCGATATGTGGGATCGGATTGAGGGTAAGACGTCCCAGATCACGCGCCGTTGGGTCGCCCAGTCGCAACGCGGTGAGTCCGTGTGCTACCTCGTGCACGACGATCGAGAAAATCAAGATTGGCCAGAGAGCGAACGATTCCACTGTGGGTGTTGTGTTCCTTAATGAAGTCTAAAAACAGCCGAAAACTCTGAACAAAAAGAAACTCCCGCGGGTTGAGCCGCCGCAGGCGGGCTGGCCCGCTCATGGTTAAGCGGACAAGTCCGCACGAGGCGGAATTGCGAAACCTGCGGGAGCAAGACGCTTACAGGGTAGTGAAAATTAGGGAAAATCTCAAGATTTCTTGAGCGAGCTCAGGCTCGAGGGTGAAACGTTCGGTGAACCTCTTTAAGATATTCGCGGTCGATGTGCGTGTAGATTTGAGTCGTTGTGATGTCGGCGTGACCCAGCATCTCTTGTACGGCGCGAAGATCGGCTCCTCCCTCCAACAAATGCGTTGCAAAGGAATGCCGGAATGTATGGGGATGAACGTTTTTTGTGATTTTGGCCTCTTTTGCATAACGGACGATCATATCGCGAATGGCTGCACGTGAAAGCTTTCCGCCACGATGGTTAAGAAAGAGCACATCATGCGACCTTCCACGCTTTGCCAACCTCTCTCTTGCCTCGAGCTGATATCTCCTGATCCACTTCATCGCCGACCGCCCTATGGGTACCATCCGTTCTTTCGAGCCCTTTCCGAACACCAACACCACCTCTTCTTGAAACCGGATGTTCATTTGCATGAGATTGATGAGCTCCGAAACTCGCATGCCGGTGGCGTAAAGGACTTCGAGCATTGCGCGATCACGCAGTCCGAGAGGCTTCGAGGTGTCAGGGCGTTCGAGAATAGCATTGACTTGAGCAACACTTAACACATCAGGCAATGCCCGTGTGCGTTTGGGGGGCTCGATCTCCTCGGTCGGATCGTCCGAGTGCTTTCCTTCCGCCACTAAATAGCGATGGAAACCACGGAGTGCGGAGAGGATGCGCGCCGCCGTTCGCGAAGAGAGTCCTTCGTAGGAAAGTTGTTTAAGGAACTGGCTCACGTCGGAAGGTTGAATCTGTGCCGGAGAGTTACGTGCGTGGCGCTTCGCGAAGCAGGCGTACTTTTGAAGGTCGAAGCGATACGATGCGAGGGTGTTCTGACTGAGTCCTCGCTCGACTTGAAGATGCTCCAGGTACTGCCGGATGTGCACCTCGAACTCGGTCAGTTTCTTCTCTTCTTTCTGATCAAATATGAATTTCCGGCGATGCATGATTCAAATCGGATCATGAAGTAAAGAGAGAGGAGGTTGGCGTGTTATTCTGAACGACCGCCCGCGAATGTCCGGCGGCATCCATACCCTTCCATGACTAAGTTGTCTCTTTTCGCGAAAGAAGGCTCAACATTCCACCGACAGCGAGCGTTGCGGCAACTCCAACCATGGTAAACCAAGTCCAGGCCACCAGCTTCAGCGAGATGACGGTGATCATGATGAAAAGACCTGCAACGAAGCCGGCCAAAGCATCCTCTTGCGTCGGACGCTTGAACAGTACGCCGAGCAGAAACGTACCGAGCAAACCGCCGTACGTAAATGAGGCGATGCTCAAGGCGAGTTCGACGACCGTTTGACTTGTATTCATGAAGAAGAGCGCCGAGCCGACCAACAAGCCTGCCCATACTACTGTCGCCATCCTTGAGAGCACCAACTCTTTCGCAGGTGAGAGGTCCTTTCCAAATGAAGGCTTGTACAGATCAAGAATCGTGGAGGAGGCCATCGAACTCATCGATCCTGCAAGAGTCGAGAGTGCAGCGGCGAAGAGACCGGCGATGATGAAACCCGAAATTCCCGGAGGCAGCCCTTCGATAATAAACCGCGGGAAAATCTCGTCGGCTCGCGTCAGACCCAACTCGGACGGAGTCGCTCCGTTGTAATGGCCGTACAGAAGAAGGCCCACCGTCAGGAAGAGCGCAAATTGAAGGACGATAATGACGCCGCTGCCGATGAGGGCTTTTCTGCCCGCAGCGAGAGACTTCGTCGTCAGGACGCGTTGCACAATGAGCTGATCCACACCGTGGGATGCCATCGAAAGAAATGCGCCCCCCAAAAGACCACCAATCAAGGTGTAAGGTTGAGACCAGAAACTCTCTCCGAAGCCAAGATTGAAGATGGCAAACTTGCCCGCTTCGGCGGCTTGCTGTGTAATGCCCGTCCATCCTCCGGGATGGTCGGTAATAAGCATCGCTGCCGCGATCAAAGCTCCACCGATATAGACAAGCATCTGAATCGCATCAACCCAGATCACTCCCCTCACCCCACCAACATACGTGTACGCCAAGGCAACAACCGCAAGGATGATGATGGCAAGGGGATACTCAATGTCGAGGATGAACTTGAGCGGAATCGCGGTTGCAAAAAGTCGAACACCATCTGCGGCGGTTCGCGTGAACAGAAAGACGAACGAGGAAAACGTTCGCGTCTTCTTGCCGAAGCGGGATTGAAGAAACGCGTACGCCGTTGAAAGCTCTCCCTTGAAGTAGGCGGGCAAGAAGACGAAGCTGATCACGATTCTCCCCAACAAATAGCCGAAGGTGACCTGCAGAAAGTTCAGATTGGTAAGATAGGCGAGGCCGGGGATGCTGATGAAGGTCAGTGTGCTGGTTTCAGCGGCAACGATTGAGAAGCAGACGATCCACCATGGAATGCGGTCTTTTCCGAGGAAGTAGTCGTGTGCCGATTGCTGCTTGCCGCCGCGCCAGATGCCGAACGCTGCAATGCCGATGATGTAAACGAGGAGAACGACATAATCCAGCGGTGTAAAGCCCATTCAATGCTCCGATCGGATGAGGAACTGCGCGGGGCGAGAAGTCGGTTAGGCCTTGAGCGCTTTGGCGACGGTATCGTGGATGCGAAACGCCCGGTCCAAGCGGGAGATCCGGATGAGGGAGAGGACTTTCTTATGCAGGCCGGCGAGTTGAACGACCCCGCCGTTCTCACGCATCTTGCGTTCGGCAATAAGGAGAGCGCTCAGGCCGCTGCTGTCGCAGAACTCCACCTCCGACATATCGACCACCAGGTTTTTCGTCTGAGGGGTGCAGAGAATGAGGAACTCCCCTTTCAACTCCGGCGAAACGCTGGCATCGAGCTTGCGTTCCTTGATCCTCAAAATGACCGCTTCACCGTTTTTCTTTACTTCGAAGTGCATACCTTCCTCCTCGTGTCGTTTGGGTACGCGACACGCTTAAAACATCTCGAGACACTTATTCAGCGTTGCATAGGCTTGTGTAAGCGAGAGCGCCGGAGTGATGTGGATTTGAAAGTTATAGAATTCGTCTGCATAGGATTTGGTGAAACCGACTCGAACCGGTGCGTGCGATGCACGGCACAGAACTGCGCTCGATAACGAGAAGCTCCGATTGAGATCGAATGCCACGTCGAATGTACTCTTTTTCACTTTTTGAAGCAACTCGTGACGTGGAAGGAAGAACGATGTGAGGTCCTCTTCTGTATACGATATTACTTCAATCCCGCGTTGACGCGCATACGCATGGGGTTGATTGTCGCGCCCCACAATGGTGATTGCACCGCGATGGAACTTATCGCACAGCACGCGTACCGTACTCTGCACCGCCGGCAAATCCTCTTCGACCTCAGGCAAGATCACCAAGGCGCGTTTCGCCGAGGAAAGCACATCGTTGAAACGAATAATCGGGTCGCGCTTCGAACGGTACTGCGTGCGAGCGTACCACGTTCCGATGCGGTATCGCCATCGGTCGAACATTACACCTTCTCCGCTTGGTCCAACATGGTCACAAACCGCTCCTCGTTCAGTATCTCGACCCCGAGTTCCCGCGCCTTCGCAAGTTTCGAGCCTGCCTCCTCACCCACCACGACATAGTCGGTCTTTGAGCTTACGCTGGAGGCTACTTTGCCACCGAGTTGCTCGATACGCTCCTTGGCTTCGTTGCGCGTCATTGCGGAAAGCGTCCCCGTCAACACAAACGTCTTCCCTGCGAAAGGCGTATCGGTTCGAACACGGCTTCGCTGCTCCTCCATCCTCAATCCTGCCTTCTTCAGCCGCTCCACGAGCTTTCGATTATGTTTGTCTGCAAAGAAACGAATAATGCTTTCGGCAATGCGTGGACCAATTCCCTGGACGCTCTCCAGTTCCTCTCTTGTCGCTGCCATCAATTTTTCAATCGACGGAAAGGATGACGCGACCAGTTGTGCCATGCCGGCTCCGACATGCCTGATGCCAATCGCGAAGAGAACGCGCCAGAACGGTTTTTCTTTGCTCTTCTCAATGGCGTTGAGAAGATTCTCCACACTCTTTTCTCCCCACCGCTCCAGCTTCACAAGTTGGGCTTTTTTCTTGTGAAGCTCATAGAGGTCGGCGTAGTTCCTGACGAAGCCAAGCTCGACAAGTTGATCAACAACTGCTTCCCCTAATCCCTCAATATCCATCGCGCCGCGATGGGCAAAGTGTTCGATACGACCTTTGATCTGCGCGGGACATTCGCCGTTCTCGCAATAATAGTTTGCCTCTCCTGCAGGACGAAAGATTTTGGAACCGCACGCCGGGCATGTTTTCGGCATCGTGAAGGGTTTGCTGGCCGGTGCGCGGTGCTCCAACACAACGCCGCTCACTTTCGGAATCACATCCCCCCCTTTTTCCACCACAACCACATCTCCGGGGCGGATATCAAGCTCGCGAATGTAGTCCTCGTTATGAAGAGTCGCGCGCGAAACCGTCGTCCCCCCAACAAACACCGGCTCCAGCTCCGCCACCGGCGTGATGGTACCGACGCGGCCGACTTGAAGCGTAATCCTTTTCAAGCGCGTTGTTGCCTTACGCGAAGCGAATTTAAATGCAATGGCCCACCGAGGACTCTTCGCAATGGCACCAAGGCGCTCCTGCTGTTCGAGCGAATCGACTTTCACCACGACGCCATCAATGTCGTACGGAAGCGCATCACGCTTCTCCTCCCATTCCTTCCAATACTCGATCACTTCCTGAAGGGTAGAAGTACGGCGTGTGTGGGGACTTACCGGGAAGCCAAGCTCCTTCAGAAGCTGAAGATTCTCATAGTGACTACTGAGCACGCCTTCATCCGCCCGAAGATAGTAGGCAACGAATTTGAGCGGCCGTGAGGCGACGATCTTCGGATCCTGCAGCTTGAGTGTGCCTGCGGCGGAGTTTCGAGGATTGATGAACGGTTTTTCGCCGGCCAACTCGCGTTCTTCGTTCATGCGCCGAAAATCCTCACGCTCTATGAAGACCTCGCCACGCACTTCGAAATTCATCAATCCTTTCTTTGAATCGATGACACGAAGAGGAATCGAACGGATCGTTTTCAGATTTTGCGTGATGTCGTCCCCCTGGACACCATCTCCCCTCGTCGCCCCGCGCCAGAGAAGGCCCTGTCGATACACCAGGCTGATTGCTACACCGTCGAACTTCAACTCGCACACATAGCGGAACGGTTCGTTTCCCAACAGCGAACGCACTCTCCGGTCAAAATCGCGCATCTCCTCCTCCGTGTAGGCGTTGGAAAGGCTCAACATCGGAACCGCATGCGTGACGGTGGGGAACTCTTTTGTAGGTTGGCCACCGACCCGTTGCGTCGGTGAATCGGGCGTCACGAGCGACGGATAGTTCTTCTCAAGTTCGAGAAGCTCGCGCATCAAGCGGTCATACTCCTCGTCCGAAATGGTGGGGCGTGCGAGAACATAGTATCGATAATCGTGTTCCCGGAGCTCGCGGCGGAGAGATTCGACGCGTTGAACAACCGATGGCGGGGCAGAAGCGGGGGGCATACAAGCGCGGTGGTTATGGGCGGTGGATGCCCGATTCGGTGATGAGCACGTCGCGAACAACGGCTCCTTTTCGACCTAACGGGCCAAGCTCACGACCGTTCAAGCGAAACGTGGCGTTTCCGGCATTTCCCATCGAAATCAAAAACTCCTCCCTCCCTACCCACGTTCGTCGACGGTTGGGGGGAAACAGATACTCCCCCTTTCGTGTCTTGTCGATCGTGATCATCATCCACACCGAATCAAGCGTTACAATTTCCAGCTCCAGGCTGTCCTGCCGAACGGTCGTCATGGGAAGTGCAGCCGGCTTTTCGGGTTCCGCTTGTGCGATGGCGGCTTCCGACTCCTTTACAACGTGATCGAACGGCACTTCGCGTGGCGTTTCCTCGCCCACCGGCACCGTTCCCTTGTCCGAGAGATAGACAATAAGCAGAATGGAAAGAAGCATGATGCCGAGCAGAAGGATTTCGCGATATTTGATATTGGGAAATGCGAGCGTCGTACGGGGAGCCGGTTCCACAGGTAGCGCCACCGGTTTCTTTGCCTGCGCGACCCATTGTTCGGCGTCCGCAGTAAGCTGCTGCTGTTCTGCTTCGTATCGCCGAATGACTTCGTCAGGATCGAGTTCAACAGCCTTGGCATATGCACGAATGAATGCACGAATGTACGTTTGCGGGAGGATGGAAAATTTTCCCGCCTCGATAGATTCAAGAAACCGCGTATTGATGCGCGTGGCATCGGAAATTGCGGCAAGCGACAACTTCTTTTCTTCACGCGCAGACTTGAGACTTTGGCCGAAAGCTTCGAGACTCATGGGCGGTTGCGTATCGAGATCAGACGGAATGGCGTGTACGATCGCGGGGCCGAAGGACTGCAAAATGGTAGTGATTATTTGGCCGAGTTGCAAGAAATGGAAGCAAAGCGGGTATGATGGAGGACACCTTCCGTGCTACCGTGTACGCGTTCTCAACGCTTCTTGCTCGCTCTCTTCTCGAGCGCTCCACGCATCGTCTTTGAAAGCTCGACGAGTTGATACGGTTTCTGAAGAATACCATCGACAGCTTCTTCCAAAGGGGAGCCATGCAACGATGTGTTGCTGTACCCTGTCGAGATAACGACGCGGAGGGAAGGATCAAGTTCTTTCAGTTTATAGAACACCTCGCGCCCCCCCATCAACGGCATATTCATATCGAGCACAACGAGATCGAATCGTTTTCGTTTCTTGACCAGCTCCAATGCCTCCGTACCGCTTTGAACCACCGTGACTTTATAGCCGAGGTCCTTCAACATTCCGCCGATGACTTCACCAACATGTTCTTCATCGTCAATCACCAGCACCTTCTCGTCTCCACGAGCAAGCGCGGAGGGTTGACTATCGTGATGGATGCGTTCGTGTTCTGGAAGGAGCGGAAAGTACAACGTAAACGTCGATCCTTTTCCGGGCTCGCTCTGCACCGTAATGAAGCCGTTGTGTCCGTTCACCACGCCGTAGACCACTGAAAGGCCCAGGCCGGTCCCCTTCCCTTGATCTTTCGTTGTGAAGAACGGTTCGAAAATCCGTTGTTGGGTGCTCCGATCCATGCCCACTCCCGTATCTCGGACCGAAAGAGCAACATATTCGCCTGTGCGCGTCTCCCCGATCGGCTCCGTGGGCACTTCGTCCAGATTTACAACCTTTGTCGTTACAACAAGCTCGCCCCCCTCCGGCATGGCATCGCGTGCGTTGATCAGGAGGTTGAGAACGGCTTGTTGAATTTGGCCATCGTCGCCGTTCACGATGGTCACGGCATTGGTGAGTTCGCTCCGCAGGACGATGCTTTTTTCCACACTTCGCTCGAAAAGATGGAGCGTTTCGTCGACAATGTCGTTGATGACGACCGGGCGAAATTGGGTGGTCCCTTTCCGCGCAAAGGTGAGGAGTTGTCTCGTCAACCCAGCTCCCCGTTTCGCTGCGGTGTCGATAATTTCGACAAAGCGCTGCCATGGGTCACCTTTCTTCATCTTGCGGCGCATAATGGCCGTTGAGCCGAGAATCGAAGTGAGAATGTTGTTGAAATCGTGCGCAACCCCACCCGCAAGGTTACCGATGCTGTCGATGCGTTGAGCGTGGAGAATCTTCGATTCCAGTCGCTTTTTCTCCGTAATGTCGCGAGCCACTGCTCTCATAAACGCAGGTTTACGTTCCGCATCGTGGATGATCGACGTGTTCACGTTGACGTCGATCAACTCCCCCTCTTTCGTCACCATCTGTTCCTCGAGTCCGGACACCTCATAGTTATGCTCGAAGATCTCTTTGAGGAGCTTGTGAACCTCTCCATGATAACCCTCAGGGTACAGCTTCATGAGCGATGCCCCGATCAGTTCTTCTTTTCTATAGCCAAGCCGGTCGGCCTCCGTCTGATTGCAGCTGACAATGACCCCCTGTCGGTTGACGATGTGATACATATCGGGCGAGTGCTCGAAGAGATCCATGTAACGCTCCTCAGAAGCGCGCAACCGTTCAAAGAGCTCCGCGTTCTCCAGAGCGACCCCGATCTGATTGGCGATAGCAGCCATCAGATCAAGTTGCTTTTGGGTAAATTCACTGCTTTCCCGGCTCGCCACCACCATCACACCTGCGAAGCGATCTTTCATCATCAACGGAACCGACGCCCATGACTCGATCGTGCCGTATCGCCACTCGTCCCGACGCGAGCCTGTCTGCGGACGCCGCTCTACACGCGGAGCCAGCACCCATCCCATTCCTTCCGTATGCAATTCCGTGTCGGGTTCGATAATGGCGCGGCTGACATCTTCCTCTCCGCGCATGGCTTTTAAGACAAGCTTTGTTCCCTCCACATGATAGATCCAGGCACAATCGACATCCAACAATCGTTTGACCTCATGCAAAGCGTTTTCCACCACAAAATTGATCTCAACCGAACGGTTGACCGCCGCCGCGATCGTGTTGAGCGCCAGCAACTCCTGTTTCTGTTCTTCCAACAGCCTTCCATAATTCAGAGTGAAATACACAATCAAAAATCCAAAAATGCCGACGGTGATCACGCTCACGAAGACATACCACTCCAACGGGTAATCGCCAAACAATCGGACCATAAAAATGGTCACCATCGCGACCACAACGGCGGTGGAGGCAACGACTTGCGCTTGCTCAACGGGACCGAGCTGGGAGCGGAATTTGCGGAGTTTCTTGAAGCTCAGGCGCATGGGAGCGTGAGAGAAGGACAACAAAAAGTACCACGAGCGCTGCAGAATAGCAAGGGTAGAGACCTTGATTCCGACATAGAGGCGTGTTCTGTCGTAGGTTCCCAGAACTACATCCGTTCGAAATGGACACACTCTTTTTCACCGCAGAGGTGAACGTCAGAACCCACAACGCGAGAATCCGCTCGAGGCTATGCTAAAAGTTCAATCGACGTGATGTGCGAGTTCGAGCTTTGAGGAATTCAGACAGTTTTCGCAACACCAATGTGGGCGAGAAGGCTTCTCGCCCTCCATTGTGCATAGCCTCACAAAAAATCGGATTTAAGCAGAGACCTAAAAGCCTATCATCAACGTTTCCTCATCTTTATATGGTTGAGCGCCTCAAGAGGCCGGTTTCGGAATGCAATGGGGAAATCTCAAGCACGTGTAAGACAAGTCCGGAGTCATAAGAGTAAGCCAGCAATAAAGTATCGGGTTACAAAATGGCATATGTAAGAGGATGTTTTGCCTTGACTTACATTTCATAGTTCTGTAAGTTTGGTCATCTCTAAATGGAGGAGCTCTCATGGAAACTTCCGTTGTAACAGTGAAAGGTCAAATGGTTGTCCCTGCGAAGATACGGCGAAAGTTGAAGATCAAGAAGGGAACGAAGGTGGTTATCATCGAGCAGGAAGATGGGTTTATTGTGAAGCCGGTCAATGGGAAATACTTTGAGCACTTCGCCGGCATTCTCCCGGGCAAAGGAAAGGCGACGAAGGCACTGCTGGAAGAACGCAGAAAGGAGCGCGAACATGAAGACGCTCGTTCTCGATAGTCACGCGCTGATGAAGTATTTTGAGCGTGAAGAGAACTGGGAGAAGGTAGCCGAGATGCTTCAGGAGGCAATGGATCAGAAGTATCGTCTTCTCCTATCCGTCGTCAATTGGGGGGAGATCTACTACATCACCAGACGCGAGTACGACGAGGAAGACGCAGAGAAGGTTCTTCGTGCTCTTCGCAATATGCCTATTGAGGTCAAGGATGCAGATAAAGAAACAACTCTCGAGGCGGCAAAGTTAAAGGCGGCGGGAGGTCTTTCGTACGCTGACTGTTTCGCGGCAGCACTTGCGATGAAAAAGAAGTGCGAGTTGGTAACGGGTGATAAGGAGTTGAAGCAGGTGGAGAAGGGAGTAAGAATTCGTTGGATTTGATTTCAACCTCGATATTCCTTCTCATCTCCTCCTCTCAGCAAAAACGCCTCTAAAGATTTTCGAATTTCTTCTTGCTCAGTAACTGCTCAGCGAAAAAACGAATTGCAGATTCACAGATTAGCGCACAACGTTGTATGTGAAAATCAATAAAAAGCACCCCATTTCTCCCTACGATTCCTCTCCCGTGATAATTCGGGGCCAATCCGAGGCCGTGCAAAAAGTTGGATTAAGGAACTCTGTCCGTTCAAGATTCTGGCAATTTCATTTTCGCAGGAGCTTGGATGGCGGGACGGCGTCCCGCCCTACATTTTGTACGGCCCCGCAGCTGTGGTGGTTTTTAGCTCGTTTTGATTCTGACGCTTGGATGGCGGGACGGCGTCCCGCCCTACATTTTGTACGGCCCCGCAGCTGTGGTGGTTTTTAGCTCGTTTTGATTCTGACGCTGAGTAATTACCTTGCTCAAACAAATAGCAGAAGAACGCCAACCGTTTGTTCATCGACCAAGATCATACCGCTCTCATCCGACGACGATGCGTGCGCGTAGATATCTAACGCGGAAGATATTTCTGGAGGGAGGGGATGATGTCCCCTTTATAGAACGGCTTGGCGATGCAATCGACGGCACCAAGGTCTTTCGCAACCTTCCTGGCATGGAAATCGTCGATCGCCGAAAGGAAGACGACGGGCGTCGATTTCATCTTCGGCAGCGTTTTGATCTTCTCCAGAAGATCGAACCCGTTCATATCAGGCATACGGAGATCGCTGAGGATCAAATCGGGATGATATTTGGCGAGAACCTTCAGCGCTTCCGCCCCGCTCTGAGCTCCCCGTACCTCAAACCCTTCATCCCTGAGAAGTTGAAGGACGCTCGTCAACCACGCGGGTTCATCATCGATCAACAATATTTGTTTTTTGCGCATTGATGTTGTGGTGTTGTGGCAGGTCAAGGTACGAAGGGTGGGGGTCGGAAGCAAGCACACAAACTGGCCGCTGCTATTCGGCTATCATCGAGCAAATCTGAGCAACGGTTAAACCGACAAATGTCCCCATGACATTTCCCATCACGGCCATCAGAAGACCGACAGGAGCGAGCGAACTCTGGTACACGGTCGCAACGATGGGAGCCGTCACAGGACCACCGATGTTCGCCTGGCTCGCAGTTGCCATCAAAAACATCGGTGATCGGAGATACCTTCCTGCAATCCACAAGAACGTCGCATGAATGGCAATGATCGTGATACCGAAAAGCAAAAACATCGGTGCATCGAGGATGCCTTTCAAATCGGCTTTGGCTCCGATGGAAGCGAGAAGCAGATAGAAGAATGCACTTCCTACAATCGACGCGCCGGCATATTCGAGGCGCGATACCGGCGTGAGGGAAAGAACAATGCCTACAATCGTCACAAGAATGATCGTCCATCCAAACGAGTTGAGCACCGTTCCGACATCGGGCATCCAGCGTCCTGCTTCGAGCATGGCGTATCCGATGCCGAAACCGATGGCAACCATTTTGACAAGGTCGTTGAACTTGATCGGTCGTCGATGCTGTTCATCCAACTCGGCCATCCGTTGGTTCAATCCCTCGACAATCGAATGATCGACGCGGTGGAGATCGTCCAACCGACGTTGAAAAACCGCCAGCGCGATCACCACTCCCATCCACCCATAACCGACAACGGTATCGACCACAATGATAGGGCCGAGCAGCGTATCAGGTGTTCCGACACTGGTCGCGACCGCCACCATGTTGGCACTTCCTCCGACCCAACTGGCGGTGAGGGCACCCACAGCCTTCCAGCTTTCCTCGGGCAACCAGAAGTGATAGAGAGTGAACGAGGCGATGGCTCCGGTGGCAATTCCCAACGTCCCTATGCACATTGTTAGGATCGCCTTGCCTCCTAATTTGGCGAGAGCGGGTACGTTGGCCGAAAGGAGCATCAGCACGAGGGCTGAAGGAAGCAAGTATTGCCGAATCCAATCGTACAGGTCGTGACTTTGCGGAATGATCCCGATGTTGGAGGAAATCATCGGAAGAAAGTACACCCAGATAGCGGGAGGAAGGTATTTGAAGAAGCCGGACAAGAACGGCCTCTCGGAGATCCAGTGAAGGAGCCCAATCAACACCACGAGATAGACGAAGATTGCCGTCGCGTCGGTGATCAGCGGCAAGCGAACCCCCTCAACACTTCGGGAAGTGAAGCATTAGCATCCCACCCACCACGCCGGATGTTCATCGTTGTGCGACCTCGGGAATGGGTGTTGCGCCGATCACCCTGCGGGCGCGCACAAGCCGTTTGTGGTTCCCTTCGTCGTAATCCGGCGCCGAAGGATCAAGACTATTGATCTTCACACGACCGGATGAATGTATGAACTTTTTGTTTTCGAGATAGATGCCGACGTGAGTAATGCGTTCGGGTTTGTCTCCGGTCGCCCTTCTCCCGAAAAAGAGCAGATCCCCTTTTCTCAATTGCTTCAAGTCGTCATCCAACGGAACCTCCTCTCCCATCAACGCTTGCTGGTTGGCATCGCGATTCAATTCGAGACCGTTCATCCGGTAAACGATTTTTGTGAAGCCGGAGCAATCGACACCTTTCGGCGAAGTGCCTCCCCACAGGTAGGGAACACCGATGAACATCTTTGCCGAACGCTCAACGTTTTCAGGCGATAATCGGCGCGATGCTTGCCAAGAAGCGTAGTCTTCCACCAGGTGCCTCTCAACGTACCCACGCCTTCCATCCGGTAGAGCCACTTCTCTCCACCCTCCCCGCTCTCCAAGAGAGCGCATCAACGTACCAAGGACGATATCGCTGACGGGAAGTGCGGAGGCCGAGGGTTGCTCGCGTACGATGCCAAAGTAGGCTGTCGTGATCACTTTCGGATCTGCACGCCATTCTTCCACTCCCTCGGACGTTGTAAGTGCCATCGCATCGTCCTCAAGCCAACCGAGATACTGGTCGGGGGATTGAACATAGTACCATCCTCCCCGCTTCTTCAGGAGCTTCATCACCGTCCCCATCATCACCTGTGTTCCCAATTCGGCCGACTGCGAAGGCTCGGTCCGCATATTACCGACGCTGACGGTTACGATCCCGAAACGGCTCTCGCCCAGTTGCGGATCGGGTAACACTACAATACTATCAACAATGCTTATGAAGCCTCTCTCGGTCAGTGCGTTGAGCAAGTCTTTCTTTGCGTCGGGCTGATCGACTTCGCCCTTGACGACAAGGTCCAAACCGAAACGGTGCCACGTCACGTCGAACACCGCGATGCGCCGATCGGGTGCGTACTGTTCTTTCACGGCCTTGACCGTTGAATTGAGCAGAATCTCCTGCTCATCTGTGGACGAACATGAAACGAACAACAGGAGGGGCACAACTGCCGAAAGGAGGAGAGTGTATGCTTTCATTCTCGATGAAGAACTTGGTAAGTTGTCAAACGTGTTGGAAGAATATACGGCAAATTGCCGGTGCGGTCAATCTGCATCTACCCCTTTTTTGAGTCGACGCTCTGCCAGGTAAACGTACGATCGTTTTTTTTCATAGCCGATGAAGTGTCTGTTCGACTGAAGAGCAGCGAGGCAGGTCGTTCCACTTCCTACAAACGGATCCAAGACAACATCGTTTTTGAAACTATAGAGCTGAATTAATCGTCTCGGAAGTTCCAGCGGGAAGGGAGCGGGATGGCCGACGCGGCGCGCGGACTCCGCACCGAACGTCCAGATGCTTTTCGTCCATTCCAAAAATTCGTCACGCCCGATGGTGCTCCGTTTCCCCTTTCCGGCACGACCGAAGGATTTCTTGGAGAAAACGAGGATGTATTCGTGCACATCCCGTAGCGTCGGATTCGATGCCGATCTCCAACTTCCCCAGGCCGTCGAGGGACCTGCACTGCTCGCTTTGTTCCAGATAATCTCGCCGCGCATCAGGTAACCGAGGGCGAGCATATCTTCGATGATGAACGCGTGAAGAGGGATGTACGGTTTGCGCCCCACGTTCGCAACGTTGATGCATGCACGGCCACCCTCCACAAGAACGCGATACGTTTCACGAAACACAGAGCGCAAAAGAGAACGGTACTCCCCTAAGGCAAGGTCTTCGTCGTACTCCTTCGAGACATTGTACGGCGGAGAAGTGATCATCAAATGAATGGAGCAGTCCGGCAGCTCCTCCATCCGTTCGCTACTTTTACAATAGATTCGATCGAGTCGCTGGCGGGGGATCACCTGTTCGGGAGAGGGCTCGACCTTGGTTGGGAGGGTGCTGCGATACAGCTTGCTGCGGTAGAATTTTGTTGAATCGTGACTGATCCGTCCTCGACTACCGAATGAGGAAGTGGCTGTTGGAATGCGTTTGTGACGTTTCACCTGGGGTCCCAAATCGAGTTCTCAGAACAAATCAGCTGTTAATCTACCGTTTCGGAACCCAAAGGGCAAGCATTTCCTACAGCCGCTGCCGAAGCCAGAGCGAGATGTCGGCTAAACTCTCTTCGCTCATCGTGTGCGGGATGGGATACTCTTTGTAGGTGAGATCAACGCCCGGCATTGAGAGGAGTTCTTTTGCCCTTCTTCCAAAGTTAATGGGAATGACAGGATCGTAGACACCGTGTCCAACAAAAAATGAAACGGACGATATCTTTCCCCATTGAAATGTGATGGGAGAACGCTCCGGCACATAGCCGCTATGGGCGATGATCCCCCGCACAAGGTGAGGCTGCGAGAGGGCAATGGCGAACGACATCACGCTTCCCATGCTGAAGCCGAGAAGAAACAGCCGTTGTGGATCAATAGGATACCCAGCCCGCGCATCGAGGATGAATTGGTGGAGGCGAGTGTAACTCTCTTGAAACTGATTTCCTTCCGGTGCGCCGATTTGAATGATCTCATACCACGTGTTCCCGCCATACGCGAATGGAAAAGGAGCGCGCACACTGATGATCAGGAGGCGTGGGTCGAGATACGAAGCGAGTCCCAATAAATCGTTCTCGTCGGTTCCCCGACCGTGAAGGAGAATCACCGTGGGATGAGGTCCGGGGTTGTCCGTACCGGGCTCGATCATCTTGTGGACGAGCGTGGAACCGATGGGGCTCATCACGATGAGGCGATAGAGGAGAGGAAGGAATGAGGAGAATTCAGTTGTTCTTTGCTCCTTGGTCGATCCATCGTTTGAAAAGCTCGATCTGTTGGGGGGTTAATCTGATGCGACGCGACGGTGGCATCATACGTCCAAAGGGAGGATTTGGGAGAAGTTTTTGATACAGAATGCTCCTTTCAGCCGAACCGGGCACAACCGCTTTGCCATGTCTCCCTTCTCCCATAACATCATTGTACGATTCAAGAAACAGCTCGCTCGGATGATCGTTCTCGCGGGAGTGACAGACGATACAGTATTTTTTGATAATAGGAAAGAGGTCGCGTGAGAAGGAGACTTCTGAAGTTGTTCTCCGTTGTTGCCAGTGATTCGTATTTCTCGCGATGCCGAAGAAGAGCGCGAAAGCAGAGATCAGCCCCAGAACCGCGATTCGTCGCACGAGCTCCTTCTCAGTTATCTTTCGCACCCTGCGCGATCCACGTACGAATCACTTGAACCGTGCTGTCGGGAAGATACGGACCTCCTTGCGGCATCCGATCGCCGAACGGAGGGTTAGGAGAGAGTTTTTTGATAAGATTGCTGTCATCCGGTTTACCCGGGACAACGGCCGGACCGTTAGCTCCACCTCGCAAAACTTGCGCTTGCGTATTGAGGAACAGACTACCACTCCCGCCGTGACATCCGAGACAGCCATGTCTCTGAAAAATCGGCCGGACGTGGTTCTGGAACGAAACCTCCTGTGTTGGAGGTGGCGGAGGGGGTTGTTGGTTAGAGTCGTCGGATTGTGTACCAAGATCCTGACACGACGCGAGAAGAATGAATGCAAAGAACGGGTAAACAAGCTCGATGCGGGCTCTGAATTTCATTTCCCCTCCCAAAAAAGACTGAACGATAGTGGACGATCAAGACGACGGAAAGATACGATACGGGCGCGTCTTAATCCACTCTTTCCTCTCGGCGAGGCCATACAACAAACTCGATTCATGCGCTGTGTCAGTTCAACCCCGCATCCTTCGGAGCGCAAATCAGTTTGTTTTCGCAGCGGCTCGACGGGCGGGACGGTCGTCAGACCGACGAGGTCTGACGGACTCTGTCGAGCGTCCCGCCCTTCATCTTGTACGGCCTCACGCCGGGAGAGCGACCTTAACAACGTCAAGTTAACGGAGCAGCATCATTTTCTTTGCTTGGACAGCAGCCCCACCAGCCTGTAGCTGATAGATGTAGACACCACTCGGCAGGATGTTGGCCTCGAAGGTTAATTTGTACGACCCTGCCGCCTGCACAGCGTCCACCAATGTTGCGACTGTCTGTCCAAGCAGATTGAAGACCTTCAACGTAACGCGTCCGGGTTCAGTAATCTGGTACGCGATTGTCGTTGTTGGGTTGAATGGATTCGGGTAATTTTGTTTCAGCACAAACTGAGTCGGCACGCTCCCCTCACCCACGCGCTCCACGCTTGTTGCAAGTCCCGTCGAACCGACAATTTGTCCCCGTATCTCGCCGCCGGGATTGGCCGAGGTATGCACGTTCAGATAGAGACGTCCCTTTACCAACTCGCGCAACAGAAGATCGGTCAACGGTTGTGAAGCATCTCCGGCTGCCCAAGTACCCATCGCCGTGTTGTTTGAGAGCGAAATGTTCTTTACCACGCCACCGTTCGTTCCTGCCGGAGCGTTGTGGAAGTGCGCCGCTGTTGGAGTTAAACCCGTAACGGTCATATCATATGCAACCGTCACATCGGGATTGAGTCTGACAGATGCCGTGCCGGTTGCGGTTGTCGTCACCGGCGGATTTTCCTGTGCACCTTCCAATCGCACCGCAAAGCCGCTGCCCGAGGTCATCAGGACCTGGCCGCGTACCTCACCGCCGGGATTGGCAGAGGTGTGAACATTCACATACAGTCGCCCTCGAAGAAGTTCTGAAAGGAGTGAATCGGTGAGAGGTTGCTGAGTGTCTCTACTGGTCCATACACCGGACGCGACGTTATTGGTAAAGGTGAGATTCTTAACGACGCCGCCATTGGTGCCGGCCGGAGCGTTGTGGAGATGAGCGGCCGTCATCGTAAGTCCGTTCACGGTAATGTGGTAGTTCAACTGGGTACCGGACGCATTGAGAACAAACGATCCCGTTCCCGATGCAGTAGTAGTGACTGGTGGATTCTCCTGCGTTCCATCCAACTTTGCCCGGAACCCGATGCCCCTGTTCAGCAAAACCTGACCGCGGATTTCTCCACCGGGATTCGCTGTTGTGTGCACGTTCACATACAATCTGCCTCGTACAAGCTCACGCAAGAGCGCATCGGTCAGCGGTTGGGTTGCGTCAACGGCGGCCCACGTTCCCATCGCCGTGTTATTCGTGAAAGTGATATTTTTGACTACACCCCCATTCGTGCCGATAGGGGCGTTGTGGAAATGCGCTGCAGAAGGTGTTAGTCCGGTAATCGTCACATCGTACGTCACCACACCGTTTGTCCCGAGCACGACATGTGCCGTTCCTCCTGCCGACGTGGTGACGGGAGGATTTTCCTGACTCCCATCTAGTTTTGCTGTGAAGGTGACAGGATTGGAAAGAAGTATCTGTCCACGTATCTCCCCCCCCGGATTTGCGGAGGTATGCACATTGGCGTACAATCTTCCGCGCAGCAACTCCGACAGCAAGGAGTCTGTCAATGGCTGAGAAGCATCGGTGCTGCGCCACAGACCGCTCGCCGTATTGTTTGTGAAGCTGAGGTTGCGCACCACTCCTCCGTTCGTTCCGGCTGGAGCGTTGTGAATGTGCGCGGCGGTCATGGTAAGGCCATTGACCGTTATGTGGTACGTCAATTCCGTGCCGGCGTCGTTCAGAAGAAACGTACCAGTGCCGGAAGCGGCGGTGGTCACAGGCGGATTTTCCTGGCTTCCATCCAGCTTCGCGCTGAAGAAGATTTGGCCCCGGGTCACCCAAACAACGGTGATCAGGAGTATCGCAAGCGATACGAATCGTTTCATGGTGTCCCCCTTCGAGGTGGTGGTGAATTGGTTGAGACCGTGAGTGCAGGCCAAGTAGCATGCGCTCCGCAAACACCATGCCAGATTGGCCTGCATGGCGGTTTGTGAGTTCCTCAGTGATTACGAAGATTTTGGTGAATCAGATTTAGAGGCGGGGTATAATCGTGTGGCAATTCTGTCCAAGAAAGGTGGAAGTGAGGAGTGCACTCCTCATCCGGCATCCCCCGCATGCCGGTATTTTGAGATGTCGATGCCGTACTCTTCCAGTTTGCGGTAGATTGTTTTGCGGTCAACTTCCATCAACTCCGCCACCATCTTGATGTTTCCATCGTGGCGTTCCAACATATCCACCAAATACTTCGATTCTGCATCAAAAACCACTTTCCTGATGTATTCCTTGAACGGTATCTCACCCGACTCTGTCGTCTTCGGCATGTAGGGCTTGAAGCCACCTCTGTGCGCTTCCGAAAGCTCCACCGATTGAATCGTCTCCCCGGCAGTGGTAATGATTGCCCGCTTGATCACATTCTCCAGCTCCCGCACATTTCCCCGCCAGTCGTGCGACATCAGCATGGCCATCGCCGCCGGACTGACGCGTTTCACTGCGCCGTTGGTGAGGGCGCCATGTTTTTGAAGGAAGTGTTCCACCAACAACGGAAGATCGTCCAACCGTTCACGCAACGGGGGCAATTCTATCGGAAACACGTTGAGACGGTAGTAGAGATCTTCGCGAAAGGCTCCGCTCTTCATCAGTTCGGTAAGATTTCTGTTCGTGGCAGCGATGATGCGCACATCGACCGGAATCGGATGATTTCCTCCGACGCGTTCGATCTCTTTTTCCTGAAGCACACGGAGCAACTTTGTTTGCAGATGAAGAGGCACATCGCCGATCTCATCAAGAAACACTGTTCCCCCATGAGCATCTTCAAATTTTCCGATCCGTTGTTTCTGTGCTCCGGTGAATGAACCCTTTTCGTGTCCAAACAGCTCGCTCTCCAACAACGTCTCTGAGAGCGCCGAGCAGGTTATGACCACAAAGGGTTTACTCTTGCGAGCGCTGTTGAAATGAATCGCTTTCGCCAGCATTTCTTTTCCTGTCCCGGTCTCACCCAGAATCAATACCGTCACGTCCGTTTCGGCAACTTGACGCACGAGGCGGAAGATCTTGTTCATCCGTTCATGACGACTCACAATCGAGCCAAAACTGTATTTCTCTCCTATTGCATCACGCAGATGGCGCAATTCTCTCTCTTTCTGGCGCTCATCCAACACGCGCTTGATCTTAATCAGAAGTTCGTCGTTGTCACACGGTTTGGTGATGTAATCGTAGGCACCCAATCGCATCGCTTCGACCGCAGTATGGATAGAGCCGAAGCCGGTAATCATCATCACGGGCGTCTCGGGCAACTCGGCCTTCATCCATTGAAGAAGTTCGATACCGTTGATCCCTTCCATCACAAGATCAGAAAGAACAAGATCGTATCGTGCCTCAGCCAGCATCCGTTGAGCTTCCAGACCGTTCGTTGCTGCGTGCACGTGATAGCCCTGATCTTTCAGCAGCGCCAGTGTAGCGATGCGAAACGCCTTATCGTCGTCGACAATGAGAATGGTTGGTGCCATGTTGCTATCGGAGTACAGTCGAAACCGGCTCGGAACGCGTTGCTGTGGGCAGTGTAACCACAAACGTCGAGCCCTCACCGACATTGCTGGAGACGGTAATCGATCCCCGATGTTGTTGTATGATGCCGTAACTGACGGAAAGGCCCAATCCCACCCCACTCACCTTTCCCTTCGTTGTGAAGAACGCATCAAAGACACGATGCAGATGCTCTTTGGGAATGCCGATTCCCGTATCGCTGAAATTGATTTTGACCCGATCTGCCTCGACGGATGTCCGGATCGTCAGCGTTCCTCCTCGCGGCATCGCGTCCTTGGCGTTCAGGATAATGTTGAGAAAGACCTGCTTCAGTTTATCACTCACCCCCGCCACGAACGACTGTCCAGCCCCGAACGCCGTACGCACCGAGATCCGTGCCGATTCAAGCTCCGGACGCGAGGCCGTCAGAACTTCGTTGATGATCGTGTGAATGTCCACTGGCTGTAGTTCCTCACGTACGAGGGAGGTGCGGTACACATCCAACATCTGACGCGTCAGTTTCGACATGCGCGTTATCTCGTCAAACGCCACCTCCACCAATTCCCTCCCCTCAAAACCCTCCGGCAGTTTCGTCAACGTCGTTTTGAGGCAGCTCTGAATATTATGGATCGGATTGTTGATCTCGTGTGCAAGCTGGGCCGTCAGTTTGCCGGTGGCGGCGAGACGTTCGCTTTTCACCAATTCTTCTTGCGCTTCTTTCAGCTGACGGAGCGTGGCATCGAGATCCCGGTTACGGGCAAGAAGATCTTTGTTGAGTTGATCCAGCTCGGAGATTTTTTCTTTGAGTTTCTTGCTCATTTCACCAAATTGTTGAGCAAGATAACTCAACTCATCGTTCCCTCGGACGGCAATCTCATAATCATAATTCCCTCTACTCACCTCATCGGTGCCTTTCACCAACTCGCTGATCGGCTTTGAGATGCCAAGAGAGATGAGGTGTCCAATGATGGTCGTCAGCACAAGAAAAAGAAGCGATACGAATCCAAAAGTCGCAAGAATGGGGGAAAGAGCATTATTCAACTCTTGCTCTACCGGTTTCAGGATCAGGTAGCCGATCGGTTGGTCCTGCGTGTTGTAAGATTTGCTGAGGTCATAAAATACGGCAAGATAGGTCTCTTCCCCTGCCGGCAAGGTGATCGTTGCGGTGCTGTCGTCTCCTCGATTGTTCCGCTCGTTGAAGAATTTTGCGAGTGCCGGTCGTATCTGTTTGAGCGATGCGGGATGCAGCGTTGCCAGTATGGATTCGGGTCCTCGCAGCAACACCAGTTCGCTGTTCGTGGTGCGCTTGAGCGTTGCAGTTTCGTCGCTGCTGAGGTCAAAGCCAATGGTGAGAGTGCCGATAAGATCATGGTCGACCATGATGGGCGTCGACGCTACGCGATAGACCCGTGGGCCGACGGGCCATACATCGGTCACCGGCTGCCGGTGAAGTGCCTGCTGAATGGAGCCGCGCGTGGAAATGTCGAGATTTTCATCACGGCCGTTCAGGATTTGAACGAGCGGGCGACCATTGAGATCGGTAACGACAAAAAGATCATTCAGGGTGGTCTGGATGATCTCCTGTGAAAGCTGAAACGCTGTGCGTGGGTCCCGAAGCTCGGTTACGGCGCGTAATCGCGGTGACTCCGCGATGACCTGGCATCCGCGCAGAAGGATCTCCGATTGCAGACCCATAAAGACGCTGAGCGTGGAGTAATTCGAACGAAGCTCTTGCGCGAAGTTCTCCTCGATCCTGCTCCTCAATCCATAATTGATGATAAAAAACGTGATGACGAGGAGACTTAACACTACACCCCAAATGGAGAGCAATATTTTGAACCGAAATCTCATCGTCAAGGCAGCAATGAAGGGAACAAGAGGGCATAACCTTTCAGGTCACGCCACACGTCAAAATGCTGCAACGAATTGGAGTACTGTAAGATCGTCGTGCGGATCGGTGGTGCCGAGGGTACGCGTCTCACGCCGCACGAGCTTTACGATTGCGTTACGATCGAGCGCATAACTGATTCCCGCTTCGACTTCAAACACATCGTGATCCCATCTGCGTTGAACCCCATCGAAATCGAGCTGGGAGAAACGAAGTCCGCCAACGCGCACGGCCGTCGCAAATCGCGGCACCCAGGTGTACTTCGCTTCCGCAGTATACCCAAACACGTTCAGCTTCTCATCAGTCAGCTCAAACGGCACATCCCAAGAACTATAGGCGGCCTGTCCGAAGAATTGAAATCTTCCCCGGCTCAACTCGAGATCTACTTCGCCGATACGTTGCTGATACGACCTCACATCCCCGCCACGCGGAATCGGCTTACCTTCGCTTGGCAAGTACGAGGCAACGGAGGCCGCGGCACCAACGGTGAAACCTATGAATGGCGTTACCGCGAGCCGGATAATCTTGTTGAAATCATTGTTCGCGTTCAGCGCGCGACTGTAGGTCGCACTAATCGATCCGTTGGCCAAGGCCACGGCGTAGTGGAGTGGACCGACATCGCCAAACACCATTGCACCGAGGTCATAGACCCCAAGATCGATCAGTCGCATTCCAACCCCCTTCCCGCGGTTGTTGAGCAGTTCTGCTTTCGTTACGACAGAGCCCGGAAGGGATGTTCGGTATTCGTGCATCAGTGGAAGGCCGAAAAGAAAATTCTTCCTCGGGAACCTTCGCTCACCGAGATTCCCGAACGGCATATCAAATTTCCCTACCTGAAGATGAATGCCTGCAGAAAAGAGATCGGTGAATCGGATCGCGGCATAGTCGATGAAGATTGTCTCATCTTCCGTCACCCTCAGATTGGCAAGGGCAAGGACATTCTCGGTGACGATTCCATCGAGAAACAGATCGGCTCGCCACCCAAAGGTCGGCGTTCCCTTGTTGAGGACGCGGGGTGCGGTGGAACGGTCACTCTTTGCCACATACGCCGATAGCTCCCCGCTCCATTGCACCTGCGCCGCAAGGAGAAATGGCGTCAACAGCCAAACGAACGGAAGAACAATTCGTCGTGCCATCATGCGTCAGTGGTTGAAGTTCACATTGATCGTCTCGCCGCCGCGAACCATGATGGCGCGGCTCTCTGCAACATCACGTCCGTACCACAGTTTCATGGTGTACGTGCCTTCCGGAACATTTCGCAGGACGAAGTTCCCCTCGTCGTCGGGAGATGCAAAGTACGGATTGTCGAGCACTAGGATCGTGGCATTCATATGTGCGTGGATGTCACAATAGACGCGGACGATGCCCGGACGGTCGAACACCACGGATCTTGATTCCCCCGTGGGATAGCGGCCGAGATCGAAATCTTTTGCTTGGGAGTAGGAGAAGACGTTATGAAAGAGATTGTCGCTGTTCGGAAAATCCACAACGGTCCCTACCTGAATCGGGAGCACGCGAGGAAAAAACATCAGATTGCGTTGATCGATTTTCGGTCGGTTTGTTGGAGGAGGAAAGCGCTGCTGTTTGAACCACTCCGATTCAAGGTACACCACCGCCTGTTGTGAAAGGCGATACGGAGTTACCGAGATAGCCCCCGCACTTTGCGATGGGCGGTGTGTACTGTAGCGATCGATCCTGATTGGTGAACGCGATTCTGCGGCGCCCGAGATCACAATTTTCCCACGCACTTCCCCCACTCTCCGCGCTGCATCTTGACCGATGAGAAGCTGCAGAGGGAGCATGACACCTCCAACAATGAGGGAGAGGTACGAATATCGAAGAAATCCGTTCATCATTCTGCGCCTACATTTAACCATTTTTGGAGTGAGAATCAACCAAAGGGATTTCAACAGAAAAGCCCATCTCCGTTACGCGGGGATGGGCTTTCTCAATTGTTGCTCTGGATAGTACTTCAGGTTGGTTGCTTGACCTCCTTGGCACAGAATCGTTCAAAAGCCTGAATCAACGTTTCTGCGACCTGATCTGCAGTTCGCCCTTCAATCTGGTAACGATGGATCATGTGAACGAACTTGCCATCTTTCATCAAAGCAAAGGAGGGAGAAGAGGGGGGTTGTCCCTCGAAGTATTCCCGGGCACGAGCCGTCGCCTCTTTATCCTGACCCGCGAACACCGTCACAATGTGGTCCGGTACAACCGAGTGTTGCAGCGCTTTTGCGAGTGCAGGGCGTGCAGCCCCGGCGGCGCATCCGCAGGTGGAATTGACGACGACAAGGGTCGTCCCCTTTGCATGGGGAAGAACGGCATCCACCTCTTCCGGCGTCCGGAGCTCCTGTGCCCCGAGGCATTTCACCTCATCTCTCATTTGTTGAATCAGAATATCGTACATCATCTCCTCCTTTCAAGGTTCGTTTACAAGCGGCACATTGTTCAACAACTACGGTTTTATATCGTTCCCGTTTTCCGCCCCTGTACGACTCAGATGCGGAGGCTTAAAGCCTCGATACGTGTCGTAACGAGAGTCATAAAAGAGCAGGTTGAAATTGCTATCGCGAAGTGTTCCTCCCGAGGGAGAAAGATAGAATTGAGCCGTGGTGGCGGTAGGATGTTTCGACGGTTTTCCCTCCTCGGTGTAGAACTCCAGAATATAGTAACCGTTCCGGAACACCGCCGTCTTCAACTGCTCCAACACGTTCTCGTGACTGAAGACTTTCAGATCCCGCTCCACCATCATACACTATGTCGTCAATCGCTCGAAGTCGCTTCGCCGAATCAACATCAGAATCGAAGAGTGGGGAACGATCAGATACTTCGTCTCTTCATATTCGATTTCCACTGCGGAGTCGCGCAGAAATAAAGTGTAGTCCCCCTCCTCCGCCTGCAGAGGGATGTATTTCACGGGATCGCGCGGTGTCGTCGACCATTGCTCCTGATCGAGATAATGAGGATTGGGGACGGCGAAACCGGGACCAACATGCACGACAATTCCACTTTGGACTTTTTCCTTCTCTTTCACACCGGGAGGAAGATACAATCCGTGGGCGGTGCGGTCGCTCTCTGTATCGGGAGCGATCAACACTTTGTCTCCCACCAAAACAATTTTCTTACGCGTCTTAATATCCACCCGATGCCTCTGCACGATACTTCTGATTCAACTTCTTGTTTTATTGAACGCCTCCCGAGATGTCAATCGAGGGAAGAATTTGTTCCAAATCAGCCCACGAATCTGCCGCAGGCGAATCAGTGGTTGGTGATTTGAGAATCCCGTCCGCTCTTCGGACGGGAAGCCTTCCCACGTCGGTCGATTTTGTCGGGACGGCGGGATTTGAACCCGCGACCCCTTGCACCCCAAGCAAGTGCGCTACCGGGCTGCGCCACGTCCCGAATCGATATGGTTACTTCAACTTCGCCTCCAGCTCCTCCAGAAACTGCCGCACCTCCATCATTTCCGCCCGAATTTCCTCATCCTCAATTTTCTTCTTCGGCGGAACACTCAGCAATTCCAATTGCTCCCCACCATCCGAATCCGGCACATACTCCTCCAGCACCTTCTTTGCCCCTTCGATCGTGTATCGCTCATCCCGGAGCAGTTTCTTGATATAGAGAATCAGCTTAATGTCCTTATTTGTATAGATCCTGTTCCCTGCCCGGTTCTTGGCTGGCTTGAGCTGAGGAAACTCGGATTCCCAATAACGCAACACATATTGCTCCAACCCCGTGATCGTGCTGACCTCGCTGATCGAATAATAGAGCTTTTTGATCCCGATCTGTTTCATAGGACGTCTCGCTGGATGAGTGATGAGTGCGTGACGAAGCGACAGCAAGGTAGATAAAAATAGCTACAGTTGCAACGCGCGCTCCTCGCACACTATTTTCCGCGCGTCTCGATAACAGCGAACGCCACCACCGTTGTCTCCGTATGGGAGAGCGAGAGATGAACGCGGCATCCCTTGAGCGTTTTCGCAACGTTGTGGTACAAGATGATCTTGGGAGCGCCGGAGGGCTCGTTGATAACCTCCACATCCTTCCACCGAAATGATCCGCTCCAACCGATGGACATCGCTTTGCTCACCGCCTCTTTTGCTGCAAAGCGCGCGGCAAAATGTTCGTACGACTTCTTGCGGGATCTGCAGTACTTGATCTCGTTCGGTGTGAAGACTTTCCGCAGAAAGGCAGGTCCCCACGTCTCAATCGACTTCCTCATCCGCTTCACCTCCACAATGTCGACCCCGATTCCCTGAATCTCTCCTTTCCGTCTCATGTGAGGCCATTCTCCTTTTTCACAATCTCGACCACCTCTGCAACGTCATCGATTGCATAGTCTGCATTCGACACCAGCGTACCGAACGTATCACCATAGCGTGCAAACACTGTTTTCATACCCACCTGCTTCGCGCCCACCACATCGCGCTCAGCCCAGTCCCCCACCATTAGCGACTCTTCAGGCCTGACACCAAGCCGCTTGAGCGCCTCCAGAAAGGGTTCGGGCGCGGGTTTCCGGACCCGAGTATCGTCAAACGTCACAACTGTGTCAAAGAGATGATGAAAATCGAGATAGCAGAGCCGAAGCCACGCTTCGCGCGCGGGCGCGTCGGAAACAACACCCAGCTTCAGGTGCATTTTGGCAAGCTCGACCAACGTCATAAAGACATGCGGATAAGGAACCAGTGCCGCTTCCCGCGCCCGCCGGTACGCGATAATGCCGGAAGCCAGGATCTTATAATCGACCTTGCTGAATTCATCAAACAATAACTGATCGAACACGTTCTGAAACTCGATCCCTCGCTCCGCATAGATTGCATCGATCCGTCTCCGGATCTCATCGGCGGAGAGCCTGAGTCCCGCATCCCGCATCGCATGGATCGCAGCATCGATGGCCTGGCGCTTCATCGCCATGAAATCGACAAGCGTGTTATCCAGATCGAAAACGACGGCTCGGATCATCTGAATGAAGGGAGAAGGAACAGTGGCAACTCATGAATCGATCAGACTCCGCACCGCAAGCTCGTATCCTTTGGGACCGAAACCGGCGATCACCCCTTTGCAAACGGAAGCAATGACGGAGTGATGACGGAATTCTTCACGGGCGTGAACATTTGTCAAATGCACCTCGACCACCGGCACCGTCAGGGCCGAGATGGCGTCGCGAATCGCATACGACGTGTGGGCATAGGCACCCGGATTGATGATGACTCCATCGAAGGCGCCCCCCATCACTTTGTGCAGCGTGTCGATGATCGATCCCTCGCTGTTCGACTGATACCATTCGAACGTGACGTTTGGAAACTTCTCCTTCAAACCTTTCTCGATATCCCAGAGGGTGGTACTGCCGTAGATGTGCGGCTGGCGCGAGCCAAGGAGATTGAGATTCGGTCCGTTCACCACGAGGATGCGCATACGAGCTCCCTTCGGAGGAAGATGACCCATCGATGATCGTCAGGGGAATTGCTTGCTTGACAGGGGAAAACTGTCTATTTTCGCACGTCAAGAATACGATAAAATTCTGTTCTGAGAAAGCGAAAAAATCCCCACTCGTTGTTGAGGTTTCCTCTCTTTCTCACCGAACCTCCCGATTTCAAGCGCGTGCATGATTCCGCTCAAAACAGATTGCCGCCACTTCCGAGGCGACGTTCCTTGCAGACCGCATAAGCAGTTCGGCGTTCATTGCGTTGATGCAGAGGGGAACGATTGCACGCACTACGACCGTGTCGACACGCACATCCTCATCATTAAGCTCGGAGCCATCGGCGATGTTATCCGCACCACACCAATCCTTCACGCTCTGAAATCTCGATACCCTCGCTCCAAAATCTACTGGCTCACACTGACACCGGAAGTCCTTCCATCGGTCGTCGACGAGAAACTCGACTTCTCCCTCGAGAACATCGTTGTTCTCCGATCCTTGCACTTCGATCTGTTAATCAATCTCGACAAGGACCGTGAAGCGTGTGCACTTGCCACACAAATCGCCGCAACAAGGAAGCACGGTTTTATCCTGAAGGAGGGCATTATTTCTCCAATCGATGAAGCGGCGGCGCCGAAATATCTGACCGGCGTCTTCGACGATCTGAGCAAAGCCAACACAAAAAGTTACCCGCAGGAGTTGTTCGAGATCTGCGGTTTCACCTTTGGCGGAGAATCCTACATTCTCGAACGTTCACCGACGGAGAAACGGTGGAACCTTTCCAAAAAGAAGAAGGTCATCGGACTGAACACCGGCTGCGGAGGACGATGGACCTCCCGACTCTGGGATGATAAAAACTGGATCACCCTTGCAAAGACGCTCCGAACAAAAGGGTACGAAGTGGTTCTTCTCGGCGGAGAACAGGAGCACAAAAAGAACCTCAAATTCGCAAGGCTGTCGGGGGCAAAATATTTCGGGCACTTCCCCCTCCAGCAATTCATCAATCTGGTTGATCAGTGCGATCTCGTCGTCACGGCCGTAACGATGGCGATGCACATCACCATCGGTTTGCAGAAAAAGATCGTCCTCTTCAACAACATCTTCAACAGGAACGAGTTTGAGTTATACGGTCTCGGCGTTGTGCTCGAACCCGAATTGCCGTGCCGGTGTTTCTATCAGCCGACGTGCACGAACGCGGACTACCGGTGCATGGAGCACTTACCGGTACGCCGCGTCGTTGAGGCGTGCGTGAAGCTCCTTCCACGCTGACCGGAGCCATCGCCGTGACCGCCTGTCTACTCTGCAGACATCCTTCGAAACATCCCCTGTGCTCACGAAATTGACGGTACGCTGTGGCAACCGGCTTTTGGGAATCGGTAGATAAAGAAGCATAAGTTGTGTTTATCGATATGGCGAGACAGAAACAGGTCAATATACCACAAAGTTCTCTCTTCCCCTTCTTCAAGAATGCGCTCCAACATCGGTTGGCCGGAGTGATCCTTGCCGGCGTGTACTTCGTTGTCATGGCGTTCATCGGATTGAAGTATCACGTCGTAGGGGACTACAATGTGGAGACCGATTTCTACTGGAGTTATGTACCGCAAGCGAAGCACATCCTGGAGGGATCGCTCCCCATCGAGGACTTCCATGGTCCCGTCTACCCATTGGTCCTTGCGTTCATCAGTCTTTTCACCCGTGATCTGTTCCATGCGGGGGTGCTTCTTTCCACCCTCTCGGCCTCCATTGTTCTGTTGTTGGTGTATGAGTTGTTCAAACGCCTCTTCCGGGTTGACGTAGCCCTACTTGCAGTGATCCTCGTTGGCGTAAACACCACCTTTGTCCAGTACTCGTACACGGCGGGAACGGACATGCTCTTCATGGCTCTCGTGATGGCATCGACCTTTCTCCTTTTCCGTTCGGAGGAACGGTCGTGGCGCGATCTCATCATTGCGGCAGTTGTTTCCGCCATCGCGTATCTCACGCGCTACAATGGAGTCTTCATCGTCGCGGCAGCACCTGCCGCGTTCATCCTCGCAAATCCGTATCAACAAGAAAAGAAAGAACGCTGGCGAACGGCGGGTGTATTTCTTCTTTCCTTCTTCATCACCATCGCTCCATGGGGAATCTACTCGCTCGTCGAGAAAGGGAGCTTCTTTTACAACAAGAACTATCTCAACATCGCCTACGAGATGTTTGCAAAGGGGAAGATGAGCTGGGATCAGTACTGGAGCGTTGAGGCAAACAGATTCACATCCCTCACACAGGTGATTTTTGCCGACCCCGGACTCTTCATCTCTACTTTGCTGCGCAACGTAGTTGAACACCTTGAGGGCGATCTGGGAAGCTTGCTCGGATGGCATACCGGAGTGTTCTCGCTGCTCGGAATTGTGCTCCTCTTCAAAGACCATCCCACCCGCCGCGTGATGAGTTACTTGATCTTCGCCGCGATCTTTTTCGGTGTGTTGCTGCTTGTATTCTATGGGGAGCGCTTCTCCCTCTATCTGCTTCCTGCATATGTCGCCCTCGCTTTGCGGGCATTGACCTGGCAAAAGCTTGCGGAGTACCGCTTCTGGAATATCATTCATATCGGCGGACTTGTGGCTCTGGCGCTTGTCGTCTGGACTGCGATGAATTCCTATCGCTTCAACAGAGAAAACATTGATTCGGGTCCGCAAGAGGTTGCCGTTATCGGACGATGGTTTGAACAGAACTTCGGTCGGAGTGAGAGCGGTAAGATCATCGTCGCTCGGAAGCCGCACATCGCATACTACCTGGACATGAAGATGCATTTCTTCCCCTACGTCTCAACCTACGATGAGCTCCTTGCCGAACTTCGGAAGGTAAACGCATCATATCTTTATTTCAGTTTAATGGAAGCTGGACTGCGACCGCAGTTCCAGCACCTTCTCGATCCGCGCAACGCGCCTCCGGAGTTGCGACCCATCACGTACGTCGCCTATCCACCTGCTGTCCTCTACAAAGTTGAGTTAGGGGAGGTGCGATGAACATTGTCATCGTCAGCACGGCCTATCCCTTACGCGGCGGCATTGCGCATTATGTCGCGCTTCTCTCTAAACATCTTTCGGTGCGACATCACGTGGAGATCGTCACGTTTTCGCGCCAGTATCCGAAGCTTCTCTTCCCGGGTAAAACCCAAGAAGAAACAGCGGGCGCGGCTGGAACGGTTGTTCCTTCGGAACAATTAATCGACAGCATGAATCCATGGACCTGGTTCACTGCGGCCAAAGCGATCGCGAGAAAAAGGCCGAACCTGCTCGTGTTCAAGTACTGGCTCCCATTTTTCGGACCCTGTTTCGGAACAATCGCGCGATTGGTCAAACGATGGACAGGGGCGAAGATATTATTCATCTGTGACAACGTTATCCCTCACGAAAAGCGGCCCGGTGACCGTTTGTTCACGCGATATGCGTTCAACGTTGCGGATTACTTCATCGTTCAGTCGCATGCCGTCGAGCGCGAGCTCCTCGCATTCCATGCGGGCGCGAACTATCGCTATGTTCCACATCCGGTCTATGAAATTTTTGGGGAAGGAATGACCAAAGCCGATGCCCGCGCATCGTTAGGATTGACGGATGATCACATCGCTCTCTTCTTCGGATATATCAGGCGCTATAAAGGACTCCACGTTCTGCTTGATGCGATGCCGAAGATTCTTCAACAACTCCGGCTACGACTCCTTATCGTTGGGGAATTCTATGGAGATGAAGAGGCGTATCGGCAGCAGATGATCCGCAACGGCATCGGGCAGGCGGTGACGCTCGTCTCAGCCTACGTGCCGAATGAGGAGGTTGGGAAATACTTCTGTGCGGCGGATGTCGTTGTTCTCCCGTACATTTCCGCCACACAGAGCGGCATCGTGCAGATTGCTTATCAGTTCGAGCGTCCGGTGATAGCAACGAATGTGGGGGGATTGTCTGAAGTGGTCCTCCATGAGAAAACCGGATATCTCGTTCCTTCCAACCGCCCCGATCTGCTCGCCGATGCGGTGGTGAAGTTTTATCGTGAACGGAAAGGAGAGGAGTTCACCGCCAACATACGTGAGGAAAAGAAGAAGTATTCTTGGGAGAATTTGGTATTCGGGATTGAAGAATTGGTCGGAGCACGGACACCGTGAAGCTCCAGAAAGGGAACGCCCAGAAGGAGTTTGATCCCGCGATCAGAGTGTCGATCCAGAGGCCATGCACTGGGCCAGGGCTTTACACCAGCACTCTTCCCTCTTCCTTCGTGTCTTGCGCGAGTGCGGTGAGTTCTCTCTTGACGATAAGATTTAAACCATCGTGAAATACGATCCGATCAAATACTCCATCGGCCGGATAGTCCGCAACAACGTTCTGTTGCGGAAGTTCTTTTATATGCTTCTCGGCGTGATGTTTTTGCGTGAGTGGCATGTGAAACGCGAGCTACGAAGACTACTTGGCTCGGAACATCGTCCCATGCGGATTTACGACGCTGGCAGTGGGTTCGGTCAGTATTCCTACTATTGCGCGCAGAAGTTCCCCCACTGTTCGATCCTCGCTGTTGATGTAAAAGAAGAACAGATCGAAGATTGTCGCGCCTTTTTTCGCAAGGCAAAACTGCACAATGTCCGCTTCGAAGTAGAAGACCTCGCTCAGCCGAAGCATGAATATGAGTTCGATCTCATTCTGTCCGTCGACGTCATGGAGCACATTGCGGACGACGTAAGAGTCTTCCGTCATCTGCATCGGGCGCTTGTACCGGGAGGACGGCTGCTCGTCAACACCCCTTCGAACCTCGGCGGCTCCGATGCGCACTCGCACAAAGAAGAAAGCTTCATCGAAGAGCATGCGCGCACCGGCTACGGCGTCGATGAAATTCGGCAGAAATTAGAATCGGTTGGATTCGAGATCGAAAAGATAAAGTTCACGTACGGTCCCTGGGGATCACTCGCGTGGCGAGTCGGAATCAAATATCCCATGGTCATGTTGAACACGAGCAAAGTGTTCTTTCTCCTCTTGCCCTTGTACTACCTGCTTGCTCTTCCGATCGTCCTTCCCTTCATGTATCTCGACTACGTTTCTGATAATACCGGAGGGACCGGATTGCTCGTGGTTGCGAGAAAACGATGAAGAAGGTTCTCATCATCACATATTACTTTCCCCCTTCGGGCGGACCCGGCGTCCAGCGCGTGCTGAAGTTCGTCAAATACCTCCCTGAATCGGGTTGGCAACCGGTGGTGCTGACGGTGCAGGACGGCGACTACCCTGCCCGCGATGAATCGCTCCTCGATGAAATTCCCCACCACGCCGTCGTGTACCGCACAAAAATATTCGAGCCGTACCGGCTGTATCGCAAACTCACCGGCAAACCACCAAACGCACCCGTCGATGTGGAGAACATCCCCCAATCGGGCAGAAAAAAGTCTGTAGCGGAGCGCGTTGCAGAGTTCATCCGCTCCACGTTCTTCATTCCCGACGCACGCATTGGATGGTATCCGTATGCGGTAAGTGAAGGTTTGGAGATCATTCGGCGCGAAGGGATCGATGCGATCTACTCCTCCTCTCCACCCTACACCACCGCTCTTATCGCACTGAAATTGCATCGAACAACGGGTCTGCCGTGGATCGCGGGATTTCGGGATCCGTGGACCGGTTTCCTTTCCACACCTCAGCGGTGGTTTGTTCCCGCGGCAATTGACCGGTACCTTGAAGCGACCGTTTTCAAGTCTGCAACGGTGGTGGAGGCGGCTTGGCGCGGTATTTTGAAAGACATCATCAAAAAAATTCCGGACATCGATTGCCAAAAGCTGATTTACCTTCCGAATGGCTTTGACAGTGAAGACTACCCCAACATCCGACCGCGAAACGACGGCATCTTTACAGTCACGTATACGGGTTCGATGTACGGCAAACGAAATCCGCAGACATTTCTGCAAGGGGTCGAGCAAGCAGTGCGGGAAGGGAGTGTTGAGCGTGAGCGGATCAAACTGAAGTTCATCGGACGATTTGGAGGAGAGGTGAAGGAGATGTTTCGACTTTCTTCCATCCGTGACCGGATTGAAGAGGTCTCGTATCTTCCCCATTCACGAAGCGTGGAGGAGTTGTTACAGGCGGATGCCCTCCTGCTCGTCGTCGATGAGGCCGATGGAAGCAGTGAGATTGTTCCCGGCAAAGTCTTCGAGTATCTCGGTGCGGAGCGTCCAATCATTGCCCTCGCGCCGGAGGGAGCGGTGGCCGAGTTGATACGAGAGACCAACACGGGATGGGTAGTGCCGAACCGAGATATCGCTGCGATCAAAGATGCGTTCGTTGAATGTTACCGGAAAACTCTCTATCATAGTCATCAGTTTGAACCCAATCGCGAAGCCATACGCAGGTACGATCGAAGAGAAATCACTCGCCAACTCGCCGTGCTGCTCGATAACGTCATCCGCCGGCATTAATCCTTCCAACAAATTCCCATGAGCAAAGATCGAAAAGAACGCGCCGGGTTCCACGCGACCGGCGGCGAGACAAGTTTCATTCCTCCCAAATATCAACACGCGGTCGCGGTGTTGCTGTTGCTGGTGAGTCTGTTGGTTTTCTTCCACGAAATTTTCTTCGGCGGCAAGACATTCATCGAAGCGGATACGATTGCCTCCCACAGCTTTGATACGTTTCTCGCTGATGCAAAGGCACAGGGTATCTTCCCTCTCTGGAACCCTTACATTTTCTGCGGCATGCCCGCATACGGCAGTCTGACGGTCACGGGCGAACGGCTGTTCGATCTGACCGCAACCGCGTTGGGGTACGTGAGCACGTTGTTCGGTTGGATTCTCCTGAACCCTCCTTCCGGTTGGGTTTATTTCTTTTACTTCGTCTTCGCATCCGGCGTCTACCTTCTTGTCTACTCGAAGCTGAAGAACAAAGCGGCCTCGTGGCTGGCGGCGTTTTCTACCCTGTTCTCAATGTACATTATCATCTGGGTGATGTCGGGTCACAACACAAAAATCGCGGTCATCGCCTTTCTTCCGTACGTCTTACTCGTCATCGAAAAACTGCGCGAGAGGTTCAGTCTCCCCCTCGCTCTCGTCCTCGTTCTCCTCCTGCACTTCTCGTTCCTTCCGAGCCATGTGCAGATGATTTTCTACATGTATTTGGCGGTCGGTGTGTACTTACTCTTCTTTCTTGTTCGATCTGTCCTTGGAAAGAAGAAGGAAGGGGAAGAGATGACCAACACCTCTTGGAAGGGAATTGTTCGAGCTGGACTCGTCTTTGCTCTTGCCTCCGGACTCGCGTTCGCGATGGATGCCGACCGGTATCTCTCCGTATGGGAATACAATCCTTACTCCATACGCGGATCAAATCCGATCGTGCCGACAGTGCAACAGGGGGATATGAAAACGGTTGAAGGGGGACTCGATTATGATTACGCAACGAGTTGGTCCTTCGCACCCGGTGAAATGCTGACATGGCTCATTCCCTCATGGTATGGTTTTGGGGTGATTGAGTATCAGGGACTGCTTTCAAACAATCAAAAAGTCCGCGTCAATTCCTACTGGGGACCACAGCCGTTTACGCATGCGCCTCAGTATATGGGGATCATCGTCTTGTTACTCGCAGTGTGGGGGTTTTTGCGAAACAGGCGCGATCCGTTCGTGCAATATCTTGCTGTCATGATAGTCTTCTCGGTACTTGTTGCCTTCGGCAAAGAGTTCCCGATTGTGTACGACCTTATGTACCGCTACTTCCCGATGTTCAACAAGTTCCGCATCCCATCGATGATCCTTGTACTGGTGCAGATCTTCGTCCCGATTCTTGCGGCATACGGTGTTGCTTCGCTCGTGAAGCTGCGCGAGCAATCCTCATCGGCGGAACTTGAGAAAGTGAAGAAGCAATTGCTGTATGGCGTCGCGGCGGTTGGGGGGGTGTTGTTGATATTGAACTTTTCATTTGAGAGCCTTCTGTCGAGACAAGCAATCCAAAACACCTTCTCCACCTTCTTCGGCTACCAGCTCCCGAAAGACCGCGTGATCGAGGAGGTCATGCGACAGATTCCGCTCCAGGTTACGACGGAGATCACAAAGACACTTGCATCATTCGTTCGAACAGATGTGTACTTTGCAGTTTTTTTCTTACTGGTGGCAGGTGGAGCAACGTATGCGTATCTCAGGAACAAGATCACCTTTGCCTCGTTCATCGTAGTCCTCGTCGCCGTGATCGGCTTTGATCTCTGGCGCGTAGCTTACAAGCCGATGGAAGTGCACGATCGAGCACGACAAGAACAACTCTTCACGGCCCCCGACCATGTGCGCTATCTGCAATCGGACTCCACGCTCTACCGTGTGCTGGAGTTTGAGAATGGCCAGCCACCGTATAACAATATACTTGCCTACTGGCGTATTCAGAACGCCTACGGTTATCAGGGTGCGAAGATGCGGGCGTATCAGGATATGGTGGATGTCGTGGGACTTCGGAATCCGTTGGTGTGGGGATTGATGAACGTGAAGTACATCATCTCGAATCAGCCCGATTCAAGCGCGGGATTGGGGCTTGTGTACAACGGGGCGCAGGCAAAGGTCTATGCTTATCTCTCCTCCCTGCCGCGTGCGTTCTTCGTGAACCGATACGAAGTGACGAATGGACTTGGAATTCTGAACAAAATCTCAACGATGGCTTTTGACCCGCGTGAAGTTGTATACTTTCTCGAAGATCCAAAACTCGATATCGAACCCCCTCATCCCGCGGCAAAGGTTGAGTTTATCCGATACGGCATTCAGAATCTCGAGCTGCAAACGACGACGGCGGGAACAAACCTTCTCTTCTTGAGCGAAACGTATTACCCGGAAGGGTGGAAGGCATTCGTCAACGGCAAGGAGGTTCCCATTTACCGGGCAAACTACCTCTTCCGTGCCATTGTCGTTCCGGGCGGAATCAACAAAGTCGAAATGAAATTTGAGCCGCGCGGATTCTACCTCGGCAAGAACCTGAGTCTCGCTGCCAATATCTTGATCCTCGGCGGGCTCGGTTTCTACGGCGCACGCTTCATCCGATCCCGTCAACGCACCACGTAGACGGCAGGCTGATTCTTCAGAGGTTCGTTTCGCTCCTCGTGGTGCCATTCTCGCGTTTGCAACTTCGCGGAACGCGTTTTCGCTCAGATACTCACTTCACCCCATGTGCGGCATTTGCGGTATCCTCAACTACGGCAACGCTGAATCCACATTCGATGAGGCGCTCCTCATCAGGATGAGCGACACGCTTGCTCATCGAGGACCGGATGATGCGGGAACGTTTCTTTCCGCCGATCGCCGCGTCGGTTTCGGTTTTCGTCGACTCGCCATCGTCGATCTTTCTCCTGCCGGTCACCAACCCATGTTTTCGCCCGATGGCTCCATCACGTTCATGCTGAACGGAGAAATTTACAACCACGAAGTGTTGCGCCGCGAATTTCGGGCGAAGGGACGCGCCTACCGCTCCCGCTCAGACACCGAAAGCGTCATTTATGCTTACGAAGAATACGGACTCGATTTTGTTCATAAGCTCCTCGGCATGTTCGCCATCGCCCTATGGGATGAGAAACATCAGCGACTGGTGCTTGTACGGGACCGGATCGGCGTCAAGCCGCTCTACTACACCTTTGTGTCAGGACAGTTAATCTTCGGGTCCGAGATCAAAGCGATTCTGCAACATCCCGCTGTGTCCCGCGAACTGAATGAAGAGGCGCTCGATTCGTACCTCACGTTCCTCATCCCGCCGGCACCGATGACCATGTTCAAGAACATCCAGAAGCTGGAGGCGGGGCACTTCATGGTGGTAACGAAACATGGAGAGATACGGAAAGAGCAATACTGGAGCCCCGTGCCAGTCGGCCCACAACCATCGATCGATCTCGACGGAACCGCCATCCCACAATCAAGACTTCTTGACGCATCACAGCGAAGCTCGGAAGAGGTTTGCATCTCGAACATCCGCACACTTCTCAAGCAGGCAATCAAAGATCGTATGATGAGTGACGTGCCGTTTGGTGTGTTTCTGAGCGGTGGAATCGATTCGAGCACCAACGTGGCGTTGATGGCAGAATTGATGAACCGGCCAGTTGATACCTTCTCAGTGGGCTTCCAAGATCTCGAAAAGTATAACGAGCTTGGCTATGCACGCCAGATCGCCAGAGAATTCCAGACGAATCATCATGAAGTGATGGTGGATCATGCTCTCGCCTTTGATTTCCTACCGAAGCTGGTCTACCATCAAGATGAGCCTTTGGGGGATCCGGTTTGCATTCCGTTGTACTTTGTCTCCAAACTCTCACGAGACAACGGTACCATCGTCGTACAGGTTGGCGAAGGGAGCGACGAGCAATTTGCCGGCTACCCGTCGTTTCTGCGAGAGCTTCGCCTGTATCGGTGGCTCTGGAAGCCGTATCAACTCATCCCCGAATTTGCCCGACGAGCAATCTATCGACTCGCCGGATCGGTGTTGGAACGTCAACATCAATACCTGCCGCTCGATTACATCCGCAAAGCTACGGAGGGAGAGGAGTTATTCTGGGGGGGAGCAAACATCATCACCGAGACACACAAGAAGGCGTTGCTGGACGGCGCAATTTCTTCCGGCGGCATGCGTGCCTATGAATTTGCACGTCGCTGGCACGAGGAGATCTTGCAACGCGATCCCGAAGCCGATTATTTGAAGCGGATGATCTTTGTCGAGTTCAAGAACCGCCTGCCCGAGTTGCTCTTAATGCGAGTCGACAAGGTCTCCATGGCCACATCCGTCGAAGCACGCGTTCCATTTCTCGACCACCGGATGGTGGAATATTCGATGACGATTCCGACACATTTCAAGATCAAGCATGGTGAGCCAAAATACATCTTGAAGAGAGCAGTGGAGGGGATCATCCCGCACAACATCATTTATCGGAAGAAGCAGGGCTTTGCAGCGCCGGTGAGTGAGTGGCTGCGGAACGAATGGTCCGCTTACGCCGAGGATGCAATTTTGAATTGCGGCATCATGACATCATGTCGGTTGAGCCGCGAGTACATCCGTGCCATTTTTGAGAATCATCGCCGCGGGGTTCGGAACGAGGGGATGCAGTTGTGGACATTGCTGAACTTGGCATTGTGGTACGATCATTGGATCGATCGGCGGTTGTAAGCAGTATGTTGTGCTATGAGTACTGGATTGAAGGAAAAACCCTTGGCTAATGAAAGAGCAAACGAAGTCCTGAAGGAGCGCGTCCGCGAGTACTGGAACACGCATCCGTGCGGAACACAGTTCACCGATCTCGAGTGGGGTTCAAGAGCGTTCTTTGATGAGGTGGAGAGATTCCGCTACCGGGTACAGCCGTTCATGCACACGATGATTGGCTTCGACCGGTATGCGGATAAGGACCTGCTCGAGATCGGCTGCGGCCTTGGAACAGACCTGCTGCAGTTCGCCCGCGGAGGGGCAAGGGTCACCGGCATTGATCTCACCCCCGCCAGCATCGACCTAGTCAAGAGGCGGTTCCAGCTCTACGGCCTTCCCGTCGACGCGCGTGTCGCGGACGCCGAGGATCTTCCGTTTGAGGACGGACGGTTCGATGTCGTCTACTCCTTCGGAGTCCTCCACCACACACCCAACACGCAACGGGCTATCGATGAGGTGCACCGGGTCTTGAAACCGGGGGGTGAGTGTATCGTGATGCTGTATCATCGCAGGTCACTCTACACTATGGTGGGGACACCGCTGTACGCCATCGCCCGCCATCTTGGCGGCAGCCGGGGAGAGGGAAGTGAAACCGCTGAGCTCCATGCCGGGTCGACAGTTGAAGACTGGGTGCGGCGCTATGACGGGGCCGCGAATCCTCTCGGGAAGGCCTACACGCGAGCCGAGGCGCGCTCGATGTTCAGAATCTTCAATGACCTTCGAATCCAGTGCTGCGACCCGATCCGCCGGAACGTCCCCACGCTGCTTAACCGGCTCAACCAGAGGGTTTTTGCTTCCCGGTTTGGGTTCTATATGATCATTCGCGGAACGAAGTAGACCGTCTCCATGAAGATCTCCGAGCTGAGCCAAACGTTCGATCGGTCCTCCATACGGACGGTTCTTCTCCTTCCCTTTGAGGATCAAGAAGTCCTCAACCTCGCGGCGCGCGAATTCCCCCAGGCAACTCAGCACGTGATCCGGAAGGAGGATCTCGCCGGGCTGTCGCCTGCGCGCGTGATTGCCCGCGTTCGGCAGATGCGCGTCGATCTCGTCATTGCATCGCTCGGAAATTCCGCCGTCCGGCGCAACCTTTCTGCAATCCAACTGATAGTCGGCTTAAGTCGCGGGCGGCATCGGATCGTCCGCATCGGCGAGGACAACTTCACCGTGGTCTCTCGCGCACGCCTGACATCCCGCATCCTACCGTCACTCCTCGCTGCTCTCGTTCTCGGTTTGGGGTGTGCTGCCTGGACGTCCTGGCTCCTCCTCTACTATCGCTTCGCCGTTCAAAGCGATCCTTCTTCTCTCCCAATGCCGGACTCGACGAAGCGATCGAAAAGGATCCTCTACATCCGGTGCGACCTGGCCGGATCGGTTCAGACGGGCGGATCTGCCACGCACATTACGGAAATGGTCCTTGCATTCCGGCGTGCCGGACTGGAGGTCGTTTATCTGGCCGATCAGCGGTTAGAGTCCCTTCCCTCGGAAGTGGTGCAGATCTCCGTGAGTCCTCTCGCTTCACTTGGGATCTTCGATGAGTTCCAACTGCTCGCCTTCAACCTCCAGCTTACGCGACGGCTTCGGTACGTTATTCGCGACGTCCGTCCTGACTTCATCTACCAGCGTCATGCTGTCTTCTCGTTCGCAGCTGGAGCCGTGGCACGGAAGGCGAGACTCCCACTCGTTCTGGAAGTCAACGCTTCCGAAGTCTGGGTGAAGCGCCGATGGAGTCGACTGTGGTTCGACGGATTGGCGACTCGGTGTGAGCGACTAGCACTCCGACTCGCCGATGTGCTTGCCGTGATCTCCACAGCTGTCAGAGAGCAACTGGTTTCGTATCGACTTCCCGACGGGAAGTTTCTCCTGACTCCTAACGGCGTCAATCCCGAAGTCTTCCGACCCGACATCGATGGTCTCGAGGTGCGCAAACGGTTCGGCTGGGACAGGGAGACCGTCGTGGGATTCATCGGCACCTTCACTCGCTGGCATGGCGTCGAGACGCTGTTCGACGCTGCCATCCTCGCGCTGCAACGGAATCCGAACCTGCGCTTCCTCCTCATCGGCGATGGCGATCTTCGCACCGCGCTCGAGCAGCAAGCGGAAAGTCGAGGACTAAAAGAGTTTCTCCTCTTCACCGGATTGATTCCACACACGGAAGCTCCTCTGTATCTTGCTGCTTGCGATATTCTCGTATCCCCCCATCTCGGTTTCCAGGACGGCACAAAGTTTTTCGGATCTCCGACGAAACTCTTCGAGTATATGGCAATGGGAAGAGCCATCATCGCGAGCCGTCTGGAGCAAATCGCCGAAGTGATCCGCGACGGTCAAAACGGATTGCTGATGAACCCGGGGGACGACCGGCAACTGGCGGAGCTGATCCTGCAGCTCGCGTCCGACCACACGCTCCGCCTTCACCTCGGGCAACGAGCACGAGAGGATGTTGTTGCACATTACACTTGGGATCAAAATGTTCGCCGCATTCTTCAATTCCTGACTGTGCCTCGTTCATGAATCAGAAAAAAATCGGTCTCCTGCTTGTCAACGGTCCTCTTCCCCCTCCCTACGGGGGAGTGGCAACGTACCTCGCCCATGCGCTGCCGTTCCTTGCGGGAAAAGGTTTTTCCGTTCACACTGTCATTGATCGTTCGCCACCGCAACCCCGGGAGTATGATGCTTTTCTTCAAGCCGGCATTCAGATCCACTACGGCAGCGGTACACGGCTTGAAAAAGTAGGGAGGGTACTTCGCCACCTCCCCTTGTGGTTTTCTTCAGATTTCGAATCGGCAGGGAGTCTCTTCCTTCGGTTGCAGCTCGCCAAGTCCATTGTCAGTTGGCTCGATGTAAGCGAGCGCGTCGTGCGGAGCGAACAGATCGATATCATTCACGCGTATGATTACCCGTGGGTGCAGGGATTCGTCGCGGCTTCTCTTGCGAGGAAGTACAACAAAAAATACATCCAAACAACCTTCGGTGAGGTGGTTCCGCACCGCGAAGAGCTTATCCAACATGATGAGTTTGGAGATCGATACAAAGCATTTGTGCGGCATGTGTTATCTCAAGCCGATCGCATCATCTCGCTCAGCCAGCACTGCGCGTCTGAGGTGGAACACGTCGGGGTTTCGCGCGAAAACGTACGAGTCACCTATTGGGGGGTTGACACAAAGCATTTTCATCCTTCCGTCGATGGCAGGAAGATACGGAACGAGTTCGCCCTTGGTGACGATCCGGTCGTTCTCTTCGTCGGACAAGTTCGGTTGCGGAAAGGACCGCAGGTTCTTCTCGAGGCGGCTCCGGCAATTCTCCGCGAACATTCAAGAGCACGCATCTTCATCGTCGGGCCGGACTATGGCATTGTTGACCAACTGAAGCGGCGCGCGCACGAGCTTGGAGTGGAAAAGAATGTTATCTTTGCGGGCGGCAAATCGCACGCTGAGCTGCCGGCGTTCTACGCAGCGTGTAACGTCTTCGTCTTCCCAACCTGTACCCCCATTGAATGTTTGGGACTCTCGATGATCCAGGCAATGGCATGCGGCAAACCGGTCGTCGGTTCCAGAATCAACGGCATTCCGGAAGTCATCGTCGACGGGGAGACGGGTTTTCTTGTCGACCCCGGCAATCCAGTTCCGCTTGCCGAGAAGGTCGCCTATTTGCTCTCGAATGAAGAAAAAAGTCGAGCAATGGGAGCGGCAGGCAGGCGACGAGCGGAGGAAAAGTTTGATCAGGATCGATTAGTAAGGGAGCTTGAAGAGATCTATCACGAAGTCATAACCAAAGCGTAAAGGAACGACATGAATGTACTGGTGATCGGCGGGGCAGGGTTCATTGGTTGTAATACAGCAGATTACTATGCGCAGCGTGGAGACGGTGTTACCGTGTTTGACAATTTCTCCCGCAAGGGGACAACTGAAAACCTTCGATGGCTTACCTCCCGTCATTCCAAGATCGAGGTCGTGCGAGGTGACATTCGGCGAAACCAGCGTGAGCTCGAGGAGTGTGTTGCGAAAGCAGACGTCGTGTTTCACTTCGCCGCGCAAGTTGCTGTAACGACTTCAGTTGTCAATCCGCGAGAAGATTTCGAAATCAACGCTCTCGGCACATTCAATGTGCTGGAAGCCGTCCGGACTTCTCCCAACAGACCGATCTTGATCTTCGCCTCCACGAACAAAGTGTATGGGGGAATGGAAAATGTGAAAACGGTCGAGCGGGATCGAAGATATGAATATGCCGACCTTCCGATGGGCTGTTCAGAAGATCAGCCGCTTGATTTCCATTCACCATACGGTTGCAGCAAGGGTGCGGCGGATCAGTACGTGAGAGACTACTCCCGAATCTACGCCCTTCGTACGGTCGTCTATCGGCAATCGTGTATTTACGGATATAGACAGTTCGGTGTGGAGGATCAGGGTTGGGTAGCGCATTTTACCATCTCGGCAGCTCTTGGTCGACCGATTACGATCTACGGGAACGGCAAGCAGGTACGCGACTTGCTTTTCACCACAGATTTAATGGAAATGTATGATCGGTCTATTCAACGGATCGACGTAACAGCGGGACAGGTTTACAACATTGGAGGTGGACCTGAGAGAACGCTTTCGCTGCTTGAGTTGGTTGAGATGCTGGAGGAACAGTTCGGCATCAAAATGAATCCGAAGTACAGCGACTGGCGCCCGGGAGATCAACCGGTGTTCATCTGCGACATTCGAAAGGCAAAGCGCGATTTCGGTTGGGAACCGAAAGTCAGTGTTCAAGAGGGGGTGCGCTTGCTCGCAGAGTGGGTGAAGAAAAACAAGAAGGAATTCGAGTCCATCTACTTTTAAGACCAGTGAATGTCGCAATCGCTTACTCGATCGCTTCCCTCGCTCTTTCTGTGGCAAGCCGTCTCCGTTCTCACCGGCTTCCTGACGCAAATTGTTCTCGCGCGTTCCCTGGGCCCTCACGACAAAGGAATTTTAGATCTCTTCTTGCTCATTCCCGTTGTTGCTGCATCAGTTCTTGATGTGGGGTTGCTTTCCGCAAATACCTACTTCGCGGGTAAGGGAATTGCACCCGTACGTCAACTCCACAGCAACACACTGATTTGGAGCGTCGTTGCAGGAGTCGTGGCGTTGACCGTTAGCGGAGGCCTGCTCTTCTTTTCCACCTCGATTTTTCCTTCCCTGACCGGTTTCCAGGTGGTGCTCGCTGCAGTGCTCGTTGGACCAACTCTCTATGCCTCTCTCTGGACTGGATTGATGTACGGTGCGGATCAATCGCTCCTCGTGTATCGCACAACCGGGCTGGTTTCGTTGATCTCGTTTCTTGTTTATGGAGCTTCTCTTCTTATGAATGCCGAGATCGAGACTATCCTGTTCGTTAGCTTTGCACTCATCATTCTCAAGGCAATCGTTCCCCTGGCTACCACAGCACATCTTACGGGTTTACATCCTTCATTGAATAGAGCAATCTTCAATCAGTCGGTGAAGTATGGTATCGCACTCTATGTTGGCCTCGCCGTGAACACCCTCCATGTGCGAATCAGCCAGTTCCTCGTTGGGTCCCACTTAGGTCCCGCCGAGCTCGGCTATTTCGCCCTTGCCGTGAGAATTGCCGAGATGGTATGGCTCCTCGATTTTGTCGTGATTAATGCTTCTGTCTTTCGTATCACATCTTCCGATCTTAACGAGTCTGCTCGTATCACCCAGCAAATGACGCGCATGATCGGACTGATGGTGATAACATTCTCCATTTTCCTCGGGCTCGTTGCTCCAATATTAATTCCTGTTGTTTTTGGAGCGGAGTTTTCCCCAGCCGTTCTTCCACTTCTCTGGCTCTTGCCGGGTATTGTGGGCTGGAGCCTGGCCAGGAGCGTTGCACAATTCATAGCATATCAAATGGGGCGACCTTGGCTCAACACACAGGCGGCCTCCATCGCGTTCTTTCTCAACGTTGCACTCAACATGTTCTTAATACCACCTTTCGGCATTTCCGGTGCGGCAATTTCAGCAACGGTGTCGTACATGTGCAATTTTGCAATACTCACATTTTTATTCCTAAAGTTGGCCAAAGTCCCTCTTGCTTCGACGTTCTTGCCGCAGATTGAAGATGTCCGTTTGTTAAGAGAGATTGTTGGACAATCACTGCGACCTCTTTTCACAAAGAACCGGTAAAGCGGATGTACGCATCCGAGCCCTTATGGCAAGAGTTTTACCGGCGACTTTCTGAGCAAGCGCGCCGGCTGATCGATCCAACGACAGGACGCGTGAAGGAACAGTACGTGCGATCGGTGGAGTGTCCGTTCTGCTCGTCGGAGAGATTTGCCGTCCGTGTTGTGCGCGATGGGTTCCAATATGTGACGTGCAGTGAATGTTCCTTCGTGTACCTCAATCCACAGCTCACCCAGCAAGCGATTGAGGAAGTGTATAACGAGGAAGAGGTGAGGCGGTTTTTCTTTCAAGAATTGCTTTTACCGCACGTTGAGCGAGACCAGCAGGTCGAGTTTGAAGAACGCATACAAATACTGAAGCAACTCGTTACTTCCACATCACCTCGACTTCTGGATGTAGGATGCGCTGCGGGCAATTTTCTGCACATTGCTCAGCGATCCGGATTCCAAGGAGAGGGTTTGGAATTGAACGAGCTCTACGTCGACTATGTTCGGCGACATCGCCCGTTGATCATACACCGGAAATTGCTTGAGGAGATGCACTACCCTGAGGCAACGTTCGATATCGTGACGCTCTGGGATGTTCTGGAACATCTCCCGCAACCGGTCCAGACACTTCGAAGCGTAGCTTCCGTCTTGAAACGTGGAGGTGTTCTGGGTCTGACAACGATCAATCACGCTTGCCTCAACGAACGACTGCTCAAGGAACGTTGGCGCTACTACATGCCTCCCGATCACCTGTGTTCCTTCACCCCCTCGCTGCTCGAAAGGATGCTTAAACAGACCGGCTTCCGGATCGTTCGGTTGCAGCATCACTATATGTTTGAGGTGCTGGCAGATCACTGGTTCGCATTCTTGAAGTCGAGCAAGAGCCCCTCGTATCCGTTTTTGAACAAGGCGCAGAAGTTGATTTATTCTCTGCTGGCACATTTCACACAAAGGCTTTTTGGCATCGTCGGCAGCGGCGACCTCTTAACCGTCTATGCCCGGAAAACATAGAACTCTCAAACACTACCTCCCCATCATCAACCACCGCATCCTCCGGCCGTGGCTGTGGCGGACATTTGTCGAGCAAGGGGCTTCTTCGATGAGCGACGACGAGTTTCTCAAACTTCTCAACTTCCGCGGCACAACCGAAGCGTTTCTCCAGCATTTTCACTCATCAAGCCGATACAACTTCTTCTTCCATCCGCGCAATCAAAAAGACTTTTTTCTTCAACTCCTCACTTCCACTCAGTCTTCCGAAGATATCCTGGCAGAGGCAGAGAATGTCCTCCAGAACAAATTCTCAACGCTCGGCTCCGGACTCGTCGATCTCGGCTGGCCGATCCATTGGCATCGTGACTTTAAGAGCGGCCGCGAGTGGCCCCTGAAGAGACTCTCGACGGTGGAAATTCTCGATCTCGAACATTCTTCCGATATCAAAGTCCCCTGGGAACTGAGCCGCTTCCATCATGTCTGGTGGCTGGGCAAAGCTTACTGGTTGACGCACAACGAACAGTATGCGCAGAAGTTCGGCGCTCTCGTGGAGGATTGGATTCAGAACAACCCCCTCGGTAAAGGGCCCAATTGGGCCAACGCGATGGAGGTGGCAATCCGGTCCTGTAACTGGATCGCAGGTTACTATTTGTTTTGTGAGTCACCATCGCTCCCCCCAAAGTTCTGGATCAGCTTTCTCAAGCAGCTCCTCAACCACGGAAGGTTCATCGAGCACCATTTCGAAATCGGATGGAGAAACGGAAACCACTATCTCTCCAACCTTGTCGGTCTTCTGTTCCTCGGCGCTTTGTTCCACTCCACCGTGGTTGGAAAACGCTGGTTGCGACTCGGCAAAGAACAGCTCGAGCGCGAACTGGTCAAACAGGTCACGCCCGACGGAGTCAACTACGAGAAGTCAACAAGTTACCATCGCCTTGTGCTCGAACTCTTCGCCAGCGCAGCCGTCCTTTGCCGGAGACACCGTGTTCCGTTCTCCGATCAATCGATGCGGCACGTTGAACGGATGTTCGATTTCACTCTGCACTACACTCGGCCCGACGGCTCAGCCCCGCTTTGGGGGGATGCAGACGATGGAAGGTTGTTTCGCTTTGTGATGAACGATGATGTGAACGATCACCGGCATATGCTTTCGGTGGGATCTGTCTTGTTCGCCCGACACGATTTTAAAGCGGCAGCGGGATCGTTCGCTCAAGACTGTCTGTGGTTGTTTGGAGGAGAAGGGTTCGAACACTATCAACTTCTCCGCGGTGAACCGGAGCCGCCTCGCTCGAAAGGATTTACCGACGGTGGGGTCTACATTATGCGGAGCGACAACGCTCATCTCTTCATTGATGCCGGTGATTTAGGCATGAACGGTCTCGGCGGACATGGCCACAATGATACGTTCAGCTTCGAATTGTGGATCGACGGTTCTTCACTCATCGTTGATTCCGGCACGTATAGTTACACATTCGATCCGGCGGCGCGACAAGAGTTCCGTTCCACGCGCTCACACAACACGGTCATGATCGACGGCGAGGAACTTGCCGAGTTCGCTCATCTTTGGAGCGTGAAGGAAGATCGCACAAATCCCCACATTCTCGACTGGACAATTTCAGAACAAAAAGACAGACTCGAAGCAGCGCATTTCGCGTACGCACATCGCTCCGTGCTGCATCGACGATTATTCGAGTTTGACAAACGTTCTTTCAGACTCGTCATAACGGATACGCTGAGTGGAACAGGAGAGCATCTCGCTGAAAGCTTCCTCCACTTCGCCCCCGGCGTGGAACTCGAACGACAGGAGTCCCAGACTGTCCTTGCTAAGCGAAATGACCGACATTTCCTCATTACTGCCCACGGAGGAGAACTTTCTCTTTTGAGCACACGATTTTCCAAGAGCTACGGCCTGATCGAACCAAAACAGACAATCTGTTTGACAACAACGACCGGGTTCCCCACAACATTGAGGTTCGAAATCGACTATGCGTAGCACGTTGCTCCGACTCGGTGTCGTCGCATGTGCCTTCCGGTTGATCTTCATTCTGATCTTTCCCGGACCCAACTACTTCGAAGGCATCTCGCGTTCGTATCTCGAAGTTGCAGACAACGTGCTTGAAGGAAGAGGACTTGTGACATATGTTGACATCGCACCCCTTACAAGTCCCGAACCTCATTGGTCATACGAGCCCTTCATCGATCGACCATTGGGGTATCTGTTTCTGATTCTTGTTCCCTACGCGATCAGCGGTTCCCCCATCGCCATTCAGGTACTCCATGCAGTACTTTCGTCGTTCTCCACCGTTCTGCTCTTCCTGCTGGCGCGGCGATTGATGTCCGAACGATCTGCTCTCATCGCCGCTTGGCTCTATGCGCTCTGGCCGCTGAGCGCCCGGTTTGAAATCGCCGTCTTACCCGACAGCGTCATGTCCTTCTTTCTTTTGCTCAGTCTGTATCTTCTCATCCGGGGTACAGAGAAAACGCAACCATCTCCGTGGTATTTCGCGGCAGGACTTTCACTTGGCACAGGGATGACGATGAGGCCGGATATCCTTTTACTCCCTTTCTTCCTTGCTGCTCCATTCTTGTTTTTCAGGCCGACTCGTTCGCACTGGCGGGGTGTGTTTCTTATGTTTGTTGGTGTCACGCTCATTGTGGGGGGCCACACAGTGAGGAACTATCGAGTGACAGGAGGGGAGATCCTTCCGCTTGGATTGGGCAACGGAATCAGCATGTGGGAAGGGATCAGTCAATTTGGCGATACGCTCGGAACACTTTACGGAGATGAACGCCTTGCTCAGCTTGAAGGGTATAAAGGTTGGGCATATCCGGATGGCATCGAGCGGGACCGGAAGCGATTTCGCGAAGCTATCGGCATCATTCTCGACCACCCCATTTGGTACACAGGCGTGATGTTGAAACGTCTGCCCGTGTTGTTGACGCCGGATTGGATCATGACGCGAAAATTCACTCCCTCTCTTAAACAGTTTCTCGATGAAAATCCCCGTGCCACGGTGTGGGAGTATGCTTCCAAGTATCCCCTCGCCACTCTGATTCGGATTGCGCTTCTCCTTCTTCAATACGCGACCCTCTTCTTGGCGCTCTTTGCGACGCTGCAGAACCTCAAGAACTTCCCTCTGTTTCTCCCTGCAGTTGTCATTTTTTACTACATTATTATCCACATACCAACCAATACCGAGGCGCGATATTTTTACCCTGCAATTCCTTTTGTCCTCTTGCTTGCATCGCATGGTTGGGAGATCATGCGTCAGAAGAGGGCGAAGAACCAATCCTCACGCTGAAGAAAAATTCTCGCTGGTCGGAATTCGGCAGGTTCAATAAAACGAAAAGCGACAATGTTCGTCAACGTCACGATACCGGTGTATAACGAAGAAAAGATTCTCCCCACGAGCATTGCAACGCTTCACAAGTTCCTGCAGGATCATTGCCGTTTCGAGTGGGAGATTGTGATTGCAAACAACGCTTCGATTGACCGGACTCAGGAGGTAGCCGAATCACTCAGCAGAACATTCACCGGCGTGCGTGTAGTCCATCTTGAGCAGAAGGGGCGGGGCCGTGCGTTGAAGAGGGTGTGGAGCGAAAGTTCTGCCGATATCCTCAGTTACATGGATGTCGATCTGTCGAGCAACCTCTATGCCTTTCCACCCTTAATTGAAGCCCTCATCAGTGGTGGGTTCGATATCGGTATCGGGTCGCGGCTTCTCAAGGCCTCCACCACGCGCCGAAGCTTGAAGCGCGAGATAATCTCCCGTTGTTACAACTTACTCGTGAAAGCATTTTTCCGTACAAAATTTTCCGACGCCCAGTGCGGCTTCAAGGCCATCACGCGACGCGCAGCACAACACCTTTTGCCACTCGTGGAAGACACCGGCTGGTTCTTCGATACCGAACTCCTCGTCATTGGGGAGAAACTTGGCTACCGCATCTTTGACTTACCGGTAAGCTGGATCGAGGACCTCGATAGCCGCGTCCAGATCGTCCAGACCGCGCTGGACGATATCCGCGGACTCATACGTGTCCGGAAGAATTTTCGCCGCGGCATCTACCAGAACGCCTACACCCGGAGCTGACCTGCTTTCCCCTTCGCATCCTTCTCCATGGAAGAACACCTGTATAGAACGTTTTACGAGATTGAGGAGCGACACTGGTGGTTCGTTGCACGCCAGCGTATCGTGCAGGAACTGATTGAGCGACGGTTGAAACTCCCTGCCGGCGCGCATGTGCTCGACGTCGGCTGCGGGACTGGAGCAATCCTGAAAATGCTGTCGCAGCGATACGAGACCTATGGAACGGATACCTCACCGGTCGCAATCGAGTTCAGCAAAAAGCGTGGACTCTCACGCGTCTCTTGCTGTACGCTTGAGACGTTTCCACAAGCCGATGTTCGGTTTGACCTCATCACTCTTCTCGACGTGATTGAACACCTGGACGACGACCGCGGCATGCTTCAGCAGGCATCATATCTCCTCAAAACCGGGGGCGCAATCCTGCTCACAGTCCCTGCCTATCGCTGGCTCTGGAGCAACCACGATGAGGCGAACCAACACAAACGACGATACGTGAGGGAAGAACTTAGAGAAGTATTAGAAGGAGCGGGATATCGGATCGAGTTGCTGTCGTACTACAACACCTTTCTCTTCCCCCTCGCACTCATCGACCGCCTGGCCGAACGCATCCTGCATCGTAACGTCAACGCAGCCCTCACCATCCCTCCCCGCTTCATCAACTCCGTTTTCGCTTCCATTTTCTCAAGCGAACGCTTCATCCTGCGGAGAATGACCTTTCCCTTCGGCCTCTCCCTCATCGCACTTGGGCGTAAGTCTTAAGAGGATTTCCCTTTTGTTCGAAAGAATGTGAGGTACATCGCGGCCAGATACCCAGCGAGTCCGGCCAAGAGAAGCTCATAGCGGTACGGCATCGGCATCTGTGCGTTAAGGGTGGCATCAAGATCAAGCATAAAAGAAAAGAGAATCACGCCCGTGCCGAGGAATGAAATCCACCATGCTGCTGGTGGGACGCGAATCTGCTCCCCCCGCGCAACTCGTTGCACGAGGAGAAGGCCCGCGATGATCATGAGCAACGATATCAGAACGGGGCCGATGACCGGACCGATCCACGGAAGAGGGATGAGGAAGAGGACGTCCCATTCAAACAGCGACGCCGGCCAATCCAGAAACGCTTTGAGCCAGATGTAGTAGAAAATATCCCAAACGCCGAACGCGATGAGAAAGTAACCGAAGCGCGACCAGGCGGTCGTGCCAGCGATCAGACCAATCGTAACGAGCATCATGATCGTTGCGGCTTCCCGCGCGAGTTCGACTTTGATGTGGAACTCGTCGATCAACTTGAGGGGGAATTGAAATCCCTCGGGATAGTACAAGGCGCGGAGATACACCACCACAGCCGATTCCACGAGCGCGAACGCAATCGCAAACAGTAGTACGAAGCTCACCGATTTGGTCGTGTGCATGATTCACTACGGAAGATGCTTGAACGCCAATGTAAAACTCGCAAGATGATTCCGGTTGACAATTTCCCACGTGGTACAGCGTTGAGGGATTCGCTCCCTCCAACAACGAACGCCGTCCTCCCCCTTTCTACATCGGCATTGTGATTGTAAATGTCGTTCCCTTGCCCTCTTCGGAATCGACGCGGATCGTCCCTCCCTGCATTTCCACGATCCGCTTCGCAAGAGCAAGTCCGAGTCCCACTCCTCTTTCCTGAACAATTTTCACGAACGGTTCAAACACCTTATCAAGGAATGCTTTTGGAATACCGCTGCCGTTATCTGCAACGCGAAAGACTACCGAGGTACCGCTTAATTCAGTCGAGACCTTGATAGATCCTCCGGGCGGAACGTAGTTCGCCGAATAGCTTATGATGTTGACGAGCGCGCGCGACATGCGGTCGTAATCGAGTACGGCATTGCCGGAGTATCCGAGCTGTGTTTCCAACCGGATCTCATCCCGCTCGAAATCTTGCTTCAGCGCGGTGGCGGCGTACTGAACAATCTGAGCGACGTTACACGGTCGTTTGTTCACTTTCAGCTCGCCGGTTGTAAAGTCGAGTAAATCGGTGGTCATCTTGTTCATCACGTTCACAGCGTTGCGCGCGAGGTCACAGAGTTGTGCCTTTTGCTCCGGCGAGAGATCTGATTTCTGAATCTGATCGATGGCCGTAACGATCTCTTTCATCGGTGCGCGGAAATCGCGGAGAAGCGAACTGGCAATCTGACCGACGGCAGAGGTGCGAAGGGCTTGTTGACTTTGATTCAATGCCTTCCGCATGCGATCAAACGATCGGGAAAGCTGTCCGATTTCATCTTTGGATTGTGACACCATCATTGGCGCCGTGAGGTTACCTTGGCTGATCGCGTCGGTCGCACGGAGAAGCTCTTTGATGGGTCGCTGAATGAAGGCGCGATAGAAGAAGAAACCGATTCCAAGAGCAACAATGCCGAAGCCGAGCGAGATCAGCGCGGTGCGAATCGAGTTCTCCTGAATCGCTGCGTTGATCTCCGCCAGCGGCAGCTGAATATGGGCCACGCCGAGAACGTGATGAACAGGTACCTCGTGACACGTTTGGCATTTCTTTTCCGCTTTGAACGGGATAATTGCTTCGAAATCGACTTCCCTCCTCACCCACAGGGGCACTCCCGTCTGAAAGACCTCGTTGCCGATGTCTCCCTTTGCCAGCGCGGCCTGCGCGCGTTTGGCAAGCCGAACATCGCGCAGGCTATCCTCCAGCCAATCCTTCAGGCGGAGATTCTCCGGTTGGATGCGAATGTACAAATCCTGCAACCCTCCCGCCGTCCGGATTTTTTCGAGAAACGAGTCGTCCACCATTTCGTTTTCGAGCATTTGATTCACGAGAGCTTCGCGCACAATGTGCGCTTTCTGAAACGCCGCCACCTTCGCTTGCTCGAGCATCTGCTCCTCAGACGCGTTGGTGGTGAGGATATAACTTCCCGTGATAGCAACGAGGAAGAGAGGGACGTAGGTGATGAGGAGTTTAGTGGACAAACCGAAGCGACGCATAGAAAAGGTCCTGAGTGGATTGTGGTGGTATCCAAAGGGCTAACAGGGAGAATTACGAAATGAAGTCGCTGGTGGATGTTACTGATAACTGCACCGAACTGCAAGAGAGCCACAATACCTTGCCTGCCGTGGCTCTTCTTGGAACGGCGATAAAAAAGAATGACCAGCCGAAGCCGGTCATCCTTCTTCAAAATGTACGGCATTTTCTGCTGTTCAGTTCCCGCCGGGCATCGCCTGCTGTTGCGACGGCTGGGGAAGCGGCTTGCGAGGGAACAATCCATCCCGTATCGCTGCATGGTAGGCAAACGCTGCCATGAGAATGGCCGCTTGCTTCACATCCTCCTCTTGCACCCGATCGAACACATCCATATTCGAATGATGCGTCCGCGCCGAGTACTCGATGGGATCCTGAATGAATTGGAACCCCGGAAGACCGATGGCATCGAAGGGGAGATGGTCGGTGCCGCCCGTGTTCTGCGCAGTTAACGTCGATGCTCCCATATCCGCAAACGGCTTCAACCATTCACGGAAGATCGGTCGGGCAGCTTCGTTGCCCTGAAGATAGACTCCTCGCACCATGCCCGTCCCGTTGTCGTTGTTGAAATAGACAGAAAATTTTTCGTATGCCGGTTTCGTCTTCACCGGACCGGTCGGATTGAAGCGCCCCCCTTCCCGCTCGCCGAAATGTTGTGCCACGTAGTAGCGCGAACCATTCAACCCCTGCTCTTCTCCACCCCATAATGCAAGCCGGATCGTCCGCCGCGGCTTCAATCCCGCAGCCTTGATGATGCGGAGTGCCTCCATCACAACCGAAGAGCCGGTAGCATTATCGGTCGCCCCCGTGCCTGCGTGCCACGAATCGAAGTGCGCTCCCACCATCACGATCTCGTTCTTCAAATCGGTCCCCGTGATCTCCGCAATCACGTTCGTGCTCGAATCGACTTTGGTGAACTCGACCTCAAGATTCAGCTCCACACGAATATTCACCCCTTTTTGCAGCTGTCGTACCATCCGGTTATAATGTTCGGGAGTGAGAACGAACTGCGGTGGAAACGCGATCTTCGCAGCCGCTTCGCTGTACGCCGCAATACGGTTTTGAAGTGGGGTCTGTGGATCTTGCGGAACGGTTGCACCACCGACGAAGACCGTTCCACCATCTCCCTTTGGAGCGATCTCAAAAGTTGCCACTGCACCTTCCTTGTGCGCCAAGTTCAACTTGAGGGCTGCAAGTCGCACGGCCGGACTCATTTGACCGAATTGTCCCTGTCGACCGACGCCGGGAGCAGGTGGCGCAGCATTGGCCATCCCAAGAAGCTCCGAGTCGGTGAGCCGCTTTGCCGGGGCATCCCAGAGCGCCTCGAGCTTGCGAGGGTCTGAAAGCAAGACAATCTTTCCTTTGAGCTTGCCTGCGTATTGCGCGAGGTCTTCCTCTTTCTTCACATCGAGATGCACAACCTCGGCGCGCACGGTACCTTTCGTCGATGGGGACCATGCTTTCGGATAGGCGATGAGCGGATGGGCACGCGGTGCGATGACATTGGCATGGAGCTTCTTCAACGTCCAGCCCCGACCGACGGGTGCCCATGGTTCCGTGCGGATGTTTTCCAATCCCCAAGAGGCCATCTGTTTCTTCGCCCATTCAACTGCTTCGTCATAATCCGGTGACCATGAAAGACGCGGACCATACACATCCGTGAGATAACTGAGTGTCTCCATAATCTGCGACCTGTTCCATCCTTCGTCGCGTATCTTTGCGACGGCAACGGTGTCGATTTTTTCTACAACCGCTTGTCCGATTCCGACGAAAGAGAAGACCAGCGTCAAAACAAGGAGAGAAAAGACGCGTTTCATCAATGAATTCCTCCTTCAATGAAGTGAGTGATAAAGATGAGAAAGCACCGCCGAACGAGAATCAAACGAATGAAACGAAAAAAAGTGTCGCGGAAAAACGCATAAAGTGGAAAAGTCTGTGCCAAGCATAGAGAGAGAAATGTCAAAATACGGACGGTGAACTCATCTCCTCTTCCGATATGCGATCTTCCCTCCCACAATTGTGTATACCACTTCCGTCGTCAAGATTTCTTCTTCCGGTATCGTCAGTATGTCTTTTGACAAAATGGTGATATCGGCAAGCTTTCCCGGCGTGAGCGAACCTTTGAGGTCTTCTTCGAACGCAGCATACGCACAATTGAGGGTGTATGACTTCAGTGCTTCCTCGCGCGTCATCCGCTGGTCCGGATAAAAGGTACTGCCGTCGGCCAATCTTCGTGTTACACTTGCGTAAAAGCTGGCAATCGGACTCACGTCTTCCACAGGTGCATCGGTTCCGTTGGTAACGATCGCTCCGGATTTCATCAGTTTCTGCCAAACATACGCCCCTTCCTCAGACCGTTTCGGTCCGAGACGGGCCGGTACGAAGACGGCATCAGACGTACAGTGAACTCCCTGCATTGACGCGATCACACCGAGCTTACCAAAACGCGGGATGTCGTCCGGATGGAGATGCTGCGCGTGCTCAATACGCCAACGCACGTTTTTTGTGTCGGGATGTGCTGAGAATACTTTCTCAAAAATATTGAGCACCTCCCGGTTCGCACGGTCGCCGATCGCATGCACGCACAGTTGATACCCATGTTCAAGTGCCAGGCGTGCGCTCTCCGTGACATCTTCGATGGAGGCAGTGTTCAATCCTGTGCTGGTCGGAAGATCGCTGTACGGCTCCAGCAACCATGCGCCGCGTGGACCGAGCGCCCCGTCGATCGACCATTTGATTGCCCGAACGGTGAGGTGGTTGTTTCCATATCCGATCATCTTGTAGCGCGCGAGATTTCTGGCAAGCTCTTGATTGTTCGCGCGAATCATCACCCACAATCGCATGGGGAGATTGCCTTCATCTGCGAGCTTCCTCAAGACATCGATCACCGAAAACGAAGAACCTGCGTCTTGAAAGCTGGTGATTCCCTTGGAAAGACATTCCTGCGCGGCCAGCTCCGCTTGACGCCGCACTTCGGCCTCGATCTCCGATTGACTCATTCCCGCGCGCGAAGCTCTGTAAACAGCCCTCACCAGATCCTGTGCTGTCTCCCGCAATAATCCGGTCGGGTTGCCGTTTGGGTCTTTCAAAATCTCTCCCCCTTTTGGATCAGGTGTCTTCGACGTGATACCCGCGAGCTCCAATGCTTTAGCATTTGCGAATCCTGCATGCCCGCTGGCGTGAGTGAGCAGAACGGGATTGTGCGGCGAGACTGCACTCAGAGAGGCGTGCGTCGGAAATCCTTCCACATTCGGTTGTGGCACCTTTTCCCACTTTTCTTGATGCCATCCGCGACCGAGAATCCACTCCCCCGGCTTTGCCTTCGCCGCCGCTTCTTTCACTCGTATAACGATCTCATCCCACGTCTTCACGTTCATTAAATCCAGAATCATCTTTGCCTGTCCAATTCCTAAGAAGTGACCATGTCCTTCAATGAAGCCGGGTATGGCCAGTTTTCCCGCGAGATCAATCACCTGTGTGGAGGATGTTATATATCGTTGTATCTCATCATTCGATCCGACGGCCAGGATGCGGTCGCCACGCACAGCGATAGCCTGTCCAAGGGGCAAGCGCTCGTCGACGGTCACTATCTTCCCGTTGCGCAGAACCAGTGTCGCGAATTCTTGTTGGGCATGCGCAACGAACAATGCGCCAAGAAGAACAAGCGTTCCGATTGATACTCTGAGCTGCATCGTGACACTCCTCTCGGATGTTGGGTACGTGTGAATGATGTGGGAAACAGTGGAGAAAGTTACCAAAATCTGAGGGAATGTCAAGAATGCAATTGTCTGTTCTGTTGAATTCCATACCCCTTTTCTTTACTTTTTCGCACCCTTTCTCACCACCAACGACTCACAGGAGCGGCGTTCTATGAAAAACTTGTTCTCTTCTCTTCTCCCTTTGGTTTTCTTTCTTTCACTCCTTCCCGCACAGCAAAAGGGAACCCCCGCGCAACCGACACGCGGATGGCTGACGGTGGAGACGATTATGCGCGATCCCGTTTGGATGGGAATCTCACCGAGCAATGTGAGCTGGTCCGACGATGGGGAATGGATCTACTTCACGTGGAGGCAAAAAGGAGACGAAGCTGATTCGTTATATGTCGTGAGTGCTCGTGGTGGTACACCGAGGCGTGTTTCACTCGAGGAGCGCAAAAAACTCCCCTCCCCCGGAGGATCGTACACGAAAGACCGGTCCAAAAAAGTGTACATCAAAAGCGGCGATATTTTTCTCTACGATATCAAACGCAAACAGGAGACGCAGATAACACATACGGTGGCGGCCGAGTCAAGCCCGCAATTCGTGTTCGATGAATCGAAGATCGTCTTTCAGCGAGATGGAAATTTCTACCTTCGTTCGTTGGATCGGAACACAGAAGTGCAGTTGACGAACCTTCAGCGCGGCTCCCGACCGAGCGATCCCTCCAAAACCGAGTTGCAGAAGTTCCTCGAACAACAACAGATGGAGCTGTTTGAAGTCTTACGTGACAGAAAGAAGCGGCGCGAAGACCAACGCCGCCTGAACGAAGCATTGGAGATCAAAAAACCCAAACCGTATTACATCGGACAAAAAACCGCATTCGGTTTTTCACTTTCTCCGGATGAGCGGTATGTCACGTTCATACTCTCCCAATCCGCCTCGGCTGCCAAGAACACCATCGTCCCAAACTATGTAACGGAGAGCGGCTTCACCGAGGATATCAACGCACGCACCAAAGTGGGCGAACCGCAAACGACGTTCGAATTCTTCGTCTTCAACATCGCGCTCGATTCCGTCATGCAGATCAAGCCGGACAGAATACCGGGCGTGACACCGGAACCTCCAGCCGGCGATACCACAAAGCGGCGCCCGTCCCCGCGTACTGTTTCCTACAATGGACCCTACTGGTCAGATGACGGTAAAAACGCCTTTATGCAGGTCTACTCGCAAGACAACAAAGACAGATGGTTGGTATTGCTGGACCTCGCCAACGCGCAATTTGGACAGCTCCTCGATCGCCAGACCGACACTGCGTGGATTGGCGGACCCGGAATCGGCTTCTTTGGAGGACAGGTTGCCGTAGGATGGATGCCCGATCATCAACGCGTTTGGTTTCAATCGGAAGCCGATGGGTGGTCGCATCTGTACACGGTGACGATCGATGGCAAGACGAAAACTCAGCTGACAAAAGGGAAGTTTGAGATTTACGGTCCCTCCGTTTCCCGCGAGAAGAAGCGGTGGTATTTCAGCAGCAACGAGGTACATTTCGGTGAGCGGCACTTCTATTCGATGCCGCTGGAAGGGGGAGAGCGAACACAAATCACTTCGATGGAGGGGGGCAATTTCGTCACCCTCTCGCCCGACGAAAAACGGTTGGCAATCCTGTATTCGTATTCCAACAAGAAGCCCGATCTGTATGTGATGGAAAACAAGCCGCGAGCCGCCGCAGTGCAAGTGACGGACTCACATGCAGATGAATTCAAATCGTACGACTGGCGTGCGGCGCAGGTTCTGAGATTCCGTGCTCGCGATGGCGCCGAAGTACCTGCACGGCTTTATAAACCGGAGAGACCCAATGGAGCGGCGGTGATCTTCGTTCACGGTGCAGGGTATCTTCAGAACGCACATAAATGGTGGAGCACGTACTTTCGGGAATATATGTTCCACAATCTTCTTGCCGATAAAGGCTACACGGTTCTTGACATCGACTATCGCGCAAGCGCGGGATTAGGTCGCGACTGGAGAACGGCGATCTACCGGCATATGGGAGGTAAGGATCTCGACGATCATATTGACGGCGCGCGCTGGCTGGTGCAGGAACACGGCATCGACCCGAACCGCATCGGCATCTACGGTGGATCGTACGGCGGCTTCATCACGTTGATGGCAATGTTTACAACCCCCGGTGTGTTTGCCGCCGGCGCATCGTTGCGCCCCGTGACCGACTGGGCACATTATAACCATCCCTACACATCGAACATCCTCAATATTCCACAAGAGGACACGGTAGCGTATCGCCGAAGTTCTCCCATCTATCACGCAGATGGACTTCAAGCCGCGCTCCTCATCTGCCACGGAATGATCGACGTCAATGTCCATTTCCAAGACGCCGTTCGACTGGTGCAGCGGCTTATTGAGTTGAAGAAAGAAAACTGGGAACTTGCCGTCTATCCACTGGAAGATCATGGCTTCATCGAACCGACAAGTTGGATGGATCAATACAAACGGATTTTGAAGCTGTTCAAAACTCATCTTCGTTCAGAGTGAACGATCGCACGATCAACGAGGGCGCTACTTGTTGTTCGAGAAATCCGCAAACATTCGAGCTACAAACACACCTCATTGACACTACTAATCATGAAAAAGACTCCTCCACCCTCCCTTGCCACCCGAGCGATTCACGGAAAGAAGCTCTTCGCTTATCAAGGCCCCCTCACCCCTCCCATCTACCAAACCTCCACGTATCGATTCGCGTCGTCCGATGATGCCATCCGTTATGCTCAAGGTGATCCAACGGTGTACGTTTACACCCGCTATCATAATCCGACCGTCCAGGATGTGGAAGAAAAGATCGCTTTCATGGAAGGGGGAGAAGCAGCTGTTCTGTTCGCTTCTGGTATGGCTGCGATTTCCACCGCTCTGCTCTCTCTTACAAAGTCGGGGGATGAGATCATCAGCACGCCGGGGCTTTATGGGGGAACGTATCGTTGGTTTCGCGATGAGCTGCCGAAGCAGCACATCACCGTCCGGTACATCGACCCCAATCGACCCGAACAGATCGAGTCGTTTACCACCCCCGCCACGTCGCTGGTCTATCTTGAAACCCCTACGAATCCAACACTCGATCTTGTCGATATCCGCGCCGTGATGCGTCATACGCGACGAGCTGAGAAAAAGATCCGTCGCAAACTGCCGGTCGTCATCGATAACACGTTTGCCTCCATTGTCAATCAAGATCCGTTTGCGTTCGGTGTGGATCTGATCGTGGAGAGCGCCACGAAGTATCTGGGGGGACACAGCGATATGATGTCGGGCGTTGTGATAGGACCTTCCGAGCACATCAAACGCATCCGTCAGCTGGCGAAATATCTTGGTGGATGCGCCGATCCGTTTGCTGCGTTTTTGTTGGGGAGAAGTTTGAAGACGTTCGAATTGCGCCTGCGTCGTCAAAATGAAAACGCGTTAGCACTTGCAACAGCACTGAGTCGGCACAAAAAAGTGAACCGGGTCATTTATCCCGGACTCCGCTCACACCCGAAACATGCACTTGCGAAGAGGCAGATGACCGGTTTCGGCGGCATGGTAACGATTGAGGTGAAACCGGTCAAAACGAAGAGGCCCATTGATGCCGCCGTTACCGTCTGCGACCACCTGAAAGTCGCAGTGAATGCGATGTCCCTCGGAGGCGTCGAGTCTCTCGTCAGCATTCCCGTCTATTCCTCTCACATCTTCATGTCCGACGACGAGCTCCAACGTCACGGTGTAACAAAAGGAATGATCCGAATCTCCGTCGGCGTGGAGGGAATCGATGATTTGATTGCGGATTTTGAACAGGCGCTCGAGTTTGCGTAGGCGCGAAGACAAGAACAAAAACGAAGCGAGGGTTCGGAAGGTCACACATTCTGCACTACAACGCAAGTCTGCCAACTGTAATCTGCAATCTGCACGCTCAACATGTCTCCCTACTCACATACTTCCTACTTCCATACTACCTAATCAACCATGTCCCGCACCTTCTTTATCGCAGGAGCTATCAGCGGCTTCTTCGCAGTTGCCGCCGGCGCATTCGGGGCCCACGAATTGAAAAACGTGCTCAGTCCCGAGATGTTCGAAGTCTTTGAGACCGCAGTACAATATCAGTTCTATCACACGTTTGCGCTGCTTATGACCGCGATGGCTCTCGACAAATACGAGCACGCGTATTTTTCCCGCGCCGGTTGGTTCTTCCTTGCCGGCATCGTTCTCTTCTCCGGAAGCCTATACGTTCTGACGTTGACCGGACTTCGTTGGATGGGGGCGATCACGCCGCTTGGCGGTGTATCATTGCTCACCGGATGGTGGTTGTTGGGCCGGGCTTTCTGGAGCGTCGTGCAGTAATCGACCTCAAATCCGATTTAGAGAGTCGTTACAACTGAAGTGGAGCAAGCGGGAGGAGGTCGAAATCACGGCACGCGGGCTGAAAAGCGATGGCGTGCGTTCAATTCTTGGCGCACTCCCGTGTCACGTCTATGACCTTCTTCCGCAGATGCGCCAAGAATTGTGGGTGGTGTGGAGGAAGAGCCATCGCGTGCGTTTGATTTCGGCACGTTTTCTTTTGTGAGGCTATGCAAAATGGAGGGCGAGAAGCCTTCTCGCCCACATTATTGAACTTTTTGCATAGCCTCGAGCGGATTCTCGCGTTGCGGGTCATGACGTTCACCTCTGCGGTGAAGAAGAGTGTGTCCATTTCGAACGGATGTAGTTCTGCGAACCTCCGACAGAACACGCCTCTATGTCGGAATCAAGGATCGACCGCTGTCTTGATTTTGAGTCCGATATCCCTAACTTAGTGCCGACACATCGTTTGCAGCACGACCACCGTTTGCACGCTTAGCCTTCTTTTCAAGATATGACACAAATGAATGCAGCGGAGCACATCGTCGCAGGCTCTCGGGAGGCGTATTTCGACCGTTTCCGGCGTCGGATCGTCGGGATCGATACGCGTTTCAGCACACCCTATGGTGAACAGCCCCTCGTCTATGCGGACTGGACGGCGAGCGGCCGCTTGTACGGACCGATCGAGCGCAAGCTGCTTGAATCGTTCGGACCGTTTGTTGGCAACACGCATTCCGAATCGAGCATCACCGGTTCGATGATGACGCATGCGTATCACCTTGCTCATCAGATCATCAAGAAACACGTGCACGCGGGACCGAACGACGCGCTGCTCTTTGTCGGCTTCGGCATGACAGCTGCGATGAACAAGCTTCAGCGCATCCTCGGACTCAAATGTCCGGAACAGTGGAAAGACCACCTCCACATTCCGGAACAGCTTCGCCCCGTCGTCTTCGTTACCCACATGGAGCATCACTCCAACCAAACAACATGGTACGAAACAATCTGCGACGTCGAGGTGATCAAGCCGACGGAGGAGGGATTGGTCGATCTTGCCGATCTGCGCGAGCTCTTACACCGCTACCGTGACCGAAAGACGAAGATCGGGTCGTTCACCGCCTGCTCAAACGTGACCGGTATCCGAACGCCGTACCGTGAGCTCGCACGCTTGATGCATGAACATGGAGGGGTTTGTTTCGTCGATTTCGCTGCCTCTGCACCGTATGACGCGATCGATATGCATCCTGCAGATCCGATGGAGCGGTTGGATGCGATCGTCTTCTCGCCGCATAAGTTTTTAGGGGGACCCGGAACGTCCGGTGTCCTCATTTTCAATTCCGATCTGTATCATCTCGAGTCGCCCGACCAGCCAGGGGGCGGAACGGTGCTTTGGACGAATCCGTGGGGCGAGTATCGGTATATTCCCGATATCGAAGTGCGGGAGGACGGCGGGACGCCCGGTTTTCTCCAGGCCATCAAGGCAGCGCTTGCAATTGAGTTGAAAGAAGAGATGGGATGGGAGGCGATGCATGATCGAGAGCAAGAGCTTGTAAGAAAATCCTTCGCAGAGTTGCGCCGCATCCCTCATCTGACCCTTCTGGCCGATGCACATGAAGAACGGTTAGGGATGCTTTCGTTCTACTTCGACAACATTCACTACAATCTTGTTGTCAAGCTTTTGAACGACCGGTTCGGGATTCAATCGCGCGGAGGCTGTTCGTGCGCGGGTACATACGGTCATTACTTGCTTCATGTCGATCGCTATCAATCCAAGCGAATCACCGATAAGATCGATGAAGGAGATCTCTCGTCGAAACCCGGTTGGGTACGCCTCTCCATCCATCCGACGACAACGAACGGGGAGGTGGAGTACATCGTCAACGCATTGCGAGAGATCCAGAAGCATGCTTCGGAGTGGGAGAGAGACTACACGTACGATTCGCACGCGAACGAATACCGCTTACGAACCAACGGCACAGACTTTCAGCGGGAGGTCGAGGGGTGGTTCAGGTTGTGAGCGGTACATTGTTATCCCGAATCTCCGTTGTTGTGTCGTTTTCTCTCTTTCTCTTCCTCCTCGGATCCCCTCCACTTCAGGCACAAGAAGAGACGGCCTGGTTTTCCTTCCAACGTTTGTCGATTTCAGCATTCTCGACGTACCACTTCCGGCCGTGGAGCTTCTACAACAATTCACTCGACTTGGTGGAAGAAGTCGTCCGGCATGATCCTTATGATGGGAATCCCTCAGGATCGTTTGAACGAATCATCGGAGATGTCAGCCCAGGACTCTCGATTTCGTATCAAATTCTGGAAGATCTGGAGCTGGGCGCGTTCGGCCTTTATACCTCGATCGAAAGTTCCGTACGACTCGACCACGATTTCAACCTCACGATCCGTCGCCAAACCGCGCAGGACATTTCTTTGCGCGTGGTCGAAGCCGGTTTCGTTTTCATGGGTTGAGCGTGACGATCTGGATCACGGAAAACTCGTCCTCGCACCAACTTCCCTCTCTCCCCCACCCCCCATCAATGCCAAAGATGCGAAGCCATGCACGCATGAGCTAAACCGATTTTATTGTATATTAGGCCGGCTCAGATGTGAGAACAATCGCCAGCATCAAGAGAACGTTAATTCAATGTCAAACTTGTTCCGGCAGACCGACCTTGTTTGGCGAACTGTTCGGCTTCGACTAAGTGAAGATCGCGAACAAGGAACCGGGCTTGCCCGCCCAACCGCGGCTCCGCCACTGCCGAACACAAGCTGCCTTTACCCAAACCGTTATTGAACTGGATATCCATGGATCCCCTCTTCTTCCCCTTTGCCGAGTACTGGTGGTTCTATGCCGCCTTCACCGGATTCGTCCTGTTTCTCCTGGCGCTCGATCTCGGCATCTTTCACCGAACAGCGCATGTTGTCTCATTTCGCGAAGCCGCCGCATGGAGCGTGGTGTGGGTTGTACTCGCTCTCGCTTTCAATTATGGGCTCTATCAATACGCTCTCTGGAAATTTCCGCTGGACGAACGACTCACTGTCCTACCGGGATTTGATCCGCAGCGCGCGGCGGAGCAGGTGGGACTTGAGTTTCTCACCGGCTACATCGTCGAGAAGGCTCTGTCGGTCGACAACATCTTTGTCTTCGTTGTTGTCTTTACATACTTCTCCGTTCCCGCGATGTATCAACATCGCATTCTGTTTTATGGTATCATCGGTGCGCTCATCTTCCGAGCTATCTTCATCGCCCTCGGCGCAGTGCTGCTCCAGTACCAGTGGGTGGTGATCATCTTCGGTCTCTTCCTCATCGCTACTGGCATCAAGATGTTCTTCGCCCCATCCAAAGGGGTGCAGCCCGACAAGAATCCGATCATCCGTCTGTTCAAGAAGTTCGTACCGGTTACCCACGACCTTCATGGCCAACGTTTCTTTGTAAAGCTCGATGGCGCAATCGCTGCGACGCCGCTGTTCATCACCTTGCTGTTTGTTGAACTGACCGACATTATTTTCGCGGTCGATTCGGTACCCGCGATCTTTGCACTGACGCGTGAACCGCTGATCGTCTTCACGAGCAATGTGTTTGCAATTCTGGGATTGCGAGCAATGTACTTCCTTCTTGCCGGCGCAGTGGATAAGTTCCACCTGCTCCGATTCGGTCTGGCGGTCGTGTTGGTCTTTGTCGGATTGAAGATGGTGTGGCTAAACGATCTGTATGGGGGGAAGTTTCCGATCGATGTCTCGCTCGGCATCATCAGCTCCGTCATCGCGGCGTCGGTTCTTTTTTCGCTTCTCTTTCCGCGACGCGAGGTCACACACGCCGTGGACTCCCCACCGCACGTGAGGGACCGGGAAGAGGTAGATGTGCAGGAGAAAGAACGGTAAGCATTTATCCAGCGTCAAGTGTTGGAGTTTCTCCGGTGGATCCTAATACTCGATTGTAAGCATCGCGGTGGGGAAGAATCTCAACATATCGACACGCTGGCCCGTCTTTCGGTCGAAATAGAAAACGTTTTTCTGATCATACACGTTGATGATATTCACGCCGAGAATCGCTTTCACGCCGCCGAGCAAAAACGTATAGTTCGCACTGGCATCGAGGCGATGGTAGTCCGGAAGACGAGCCGCGTTCTTCGGTCCCAAAACGTTATATGGTTGACCCGTCTCCAGTTCAAAGGGGCCGGGCAATGCGTCGCGGAGCGTCAGTCGGTCGTAGAAACCGACCGTTTGTGTGAACGGAAAACCGCTCCCGTACTCCCACCTCAAACTCAAATCGAACCTCTCGAACGGTCGAAGGACTGCAAGAACGTTCACGTGATGCCGCCGGTCGTACCGCGGATAATACTCGAACCCTTCATTGTTGATCTTTGTCGATCCAAGAGCATACGTCGCATACAAATCGGCAAACGAGAAACCCATTCTCCACATCACCTCGACGCCGAACGACCGTCCTGTGCCTTTGATGTAATCGGGATCGCTTGCATCGATTTTGTTCCGGTTGTAGGCAACCAACGAACCATAACGCTTGTAGTAGGCCTGCACGCTTGCCGAGGTTCGATCCGCCACCGTTCCTTCAAATCCCAACACAACGTGATCCGCTTGCTCGGTCGAAAGATTCCTCGGCACCTCGATCCACGCATCGAAAATAGAGATCAGATCGTCTTCGTTGCTGACGGTGATGACGTTCTGGCTGAAGCGCCCGTATGACGCCTTCACACGCCAATCGCCGATGACAAGGTAACTTGCGTTCAGACGCGGCTGGAGCGTGGCAGAGGCGTCTCCACGGTCGAACAGAGAACCGACTTCGCTGTGCAATCCGCCATCGAATTGCAGACGGCCAAACTTTGCCTGATAGCGAATCCACGCAGAGGCTTCAGGCGACGTGCTGTAGAGCCGCAGGCGCGTGCCGGTGTTGTTGGTGAGGTTGTATTCGAGCGTCGGAAAGGTGAATTCAAATCCGAAAAAGTAGAGGTCGAGTTCATCCGTGTAGTAGGTGGCTTGCGCCCGCACACCGGGTTCCTTGACGGAGGTGGTGGAAGGGGTGATGATGTTCGATGCCTTCGCATCCCGTTCTGCAACGAAGGAGTTCGCAAAGACGGTGGACGTTATAAAGAGTCGGTCGCTTAACAGCCCCGACACATTTAATCCGATCGCTTGGTTACGCCAGAAGTAATCCGGCTCGTTGGGATTCGGATAGCGCAGGTCGTCAGCTGTTTTGAGATAAGAGAGATCGAACTTTGTTTCTCCCTCTGTCTGTCCCGAGACTTTCGCAAAGAGGTCGTAGAAATCAACCGGCACGTCTTGCCGAACGATGTCGGTGAACGTTTCATTGAAAAGGGATTTCCGTCCGTTGAGCGTCCACGTGATGCGATGGAGTCCGGCCGGTCCCTCCAGTTGAAGTTTCGATGAGAGGAAGTTGATGTTGGCGCGGCCCGCAAGTCGGTCCCCTCGCCCATCGACTGAATTGATATTAACCACGGAGGAGAGCCTGTTTCCGTATCCGGGCGGAAATGCACCTGTGTAGATCTCGACATTGCGGACGATATCGGGATCGAACACGCTGAAGATGCCGAGCGCGTGAAAGGGATTGTAGATTTTCATCCAGTCCAACAGTACCAGGTTTTGATCTCCCGCTCCTCCCCGCACGTAGAACTTTGAACTGACATCGCTGGTCGAAACGATGCCGGGAAGAAGTTTAAGAGCATGGAACACGTCGGCTTGTGCTGTCACTGGTGTCACTTTTAATTCCTGTTGATCCACAACGTGGATGCTCGTGTTGATCTCCGTCAGCTCTTTCTTCCCCGTTCCCGTCACCACCACTTCCTCCGTTTCGATGGCGGTTGGTGTGAGTCGGAAGTTCAATTCGAGCGTTCTACCTGCATATACGGTGATCCGCCTGACGGCGCGTTCGTAACCGACGGCACTGGCGGCGATTTCGTACGATCCGGCTTGCACGCTCGGAAGCAGGTAGAAACCGACACCATTTGCCGCGGCTCCTTTGTTTGTGCCGATGAGCACGATATTGGCGAATGGCACCCGCTGGTTCGTCACGCTATCGATAACGATACCGCGGATGTCGGCAACTTGCGCGGTTGCTTCGCCTCCAACAATGAAGAACATCACCCACCACATCACAATGCGGAGTCTCACTCTTTACCTCCTGCTATAGGGAAAGTCGTCAGCAAGTCTGTACACAACGGAATCGATAGAATATGCTCCGAACACTCCATATCCACCAGTGAGATTCGTGTAATCGGGTTGATCGGTTCGGATCGACTGCGGGTCACTAACTCCGTTCACGACATTGTAGTAATTGTACAGGTTCGTTTCGATTGGTTGCGAGGATGGCATAGATCACCATTTTCTCTTCAAACGGACCTTTCGGTTCAATAAATTGTTGACAACCGATGAACCAGAACCAAGCAAACGGCAGGAAGAAGCTTCTCATCAACCATCACCTTCTGTTATATCCAAAATCCTCCGGCAGCGGGACAACGAGCGAATCGGCTGTGTAACCACCGAACAGACCGATTCCTCCACTGATGTTGGAGTGATTCGGCTGATCGGTGCGGATCGATCCTCTATCGAAAAATGCATTGGCCGTGTTGTAGTACGCGAACAAATTGTGCTCGGCCTGCAAAAGGAAAAACACCACACGCGTAAAGCGCAGCCGCCGTGCAGGATGACTCGTGAGGGCTCGACTTAACGCAAACAAATACGCCGATTTCGGAATCCGGATGCTCGTCGGTGACCGGACGAACCGTCGCAGATTCGGATACGCTACTTCCACAAAAGGAAAATCGTCGGTTGGAAATTGCTCCGGCACCTCTACACGCCCCTCCATCCACATCCCCTCCATCTCCACTTCATAATCGACGTACATCCGAATGACGATTCCCGCCGCGCCGCGAATCGAATAGGCTGTGATGGAGATCTGCTCATCACGCGCTCCCGAACCCGGACGTTCAACAACTCGCGATCCGGCGAGCGAGAGCGTTCCGTGTTCCGGCAACGTGATGCGGGCAGCGACCGGCTGGTGCGCGGGAGAATGAATGTTCAATGCATAGCTTAGCCCCCCGCGTGCGGTCAGACGATTGGTCACATAGGCGCTCATGGGCGTCCGATATCTGCTTGTGTCAAGTCGAGTCAACAGAGTGTCGCGCAGGGTATAGGTGTTCGCACCGTCGTTGAGCGTAACGAGCGCATTCGTCACTAATTTCTCTTCTCTGTTGGTTGAAGGATCCATGCCGATCGGATTGTACGTCGTATACACCCGTACAAGCTGCTCGCTGCGGTTCGTAGCGAGGATCGAGAAGACAACAAGTTGCTCCCGATACTCCGCTTTCGGTTGAAACTCTTGATTACATCCCGCAAGCAAAACGACGAGGGACATCGCCACGACGCTGCACCGTTGGGCAACTTTGCTCGCTGGATATCTTCTGTTCACCCTTCCGTTACGGGTGTCAAAACTTCTCATAAGACTGATAGTCTCTCTCAGGAGAACTGCTGTTCAACAAAAGGCGCCTCGAGGTTGAAGGGAAAGATAGAGGAAGTCCTTCAAAAAGTCATGTCTGGAAGAATACGATGATTTCTTGTGGTTGTGCAAAAAGTTTAATCGACGTGATGTGCGGGTTCGAGATTTGAGGAATTCAGATTGTTTTCTCAACACCAACGTGGGCGAGAAGGCTTCTCGCCCTACATTTTGCACAACCTCGCTTTAGGGGCTGAAGGAAAGAGCTACACCAGCTCGCGCGCACGCAGCTCGGTTTCAAGATCGCTCGGAGCGGTAAACCGGATACCCTGCAAGCCTACGGTGCGAGCGCCGGTGACGTTCTCCTCAATGTCATCGACAAAGAGAATGTCCTCCGCCGGCAAACCCATTGCGTCGACTACTCCTTGATAAATGGCGGGTTCCGGCTTCAGGGCAAGCAACTGATAAGAGAGAAAGTGGACGGGGATGTGACGAAGTGCGGGGAGGTGCTCGAGACAATGATGATAGTGCAGAGGGTTGGTGTTGCTGAGCAGACCAAGGTGCGCGCGTTCACCCACTCGTCGAACGAGTTCTTCCATCCCCTCAAGCGGTGAACCGATGACAGTCAACATCGCCCGCGTTAACTCGGTAGGGGTGAATCGGTGGCCATCGGCCGCGAGCAGCGCATCGAGACGGTTGAGATACTGCTCCGTGCTCTCTCGTCCCCGCTCATATTCCTTGACGATGTCGACAATGCGCTGGCCGTAGCGCGCGCGGTTCTCTGGTGAGTCCAATCCTAACGTGCGAAGAAACGCCTCAGGATGAATGTGCACGAGCACGTTTCCCAAGTCGAACAGCACCACGCGTGGCTTCTTCATCCGCGCAGCTCCACATGCACAGCATCTTTCACCGTGATGACAGCGTAGTATCCCTTGCCGGCCGGACCGCAATTGACGATGGTGGTCGATCCGATCGTATCCATCCCACGCGCTTCGTGGATGTGGCCGCACACGACGAGATGCGGCGCATGCAGTTCGATGAACGCCCGTACAGCCTTGCTGCCAACATGTGTACCGACCAAGATTTTATCAACCGAGGTGTTCAGCGGAGGTGTGTGAGGAACAAATACTTTCCATCGGGCTGAAGCGACTTCCTTCCAACCTTGTTCTGCCAGCGTTTCAATCTCCTTTTCATCAATTTCATACGGCGTATTCATCGGGGTGAAGGGAGAAGCTGAAACTCCAAAGAAACCGACATCCTCCAGAACAATTCCTCTCCCGTGGACATAGGTGCTATGATCTTCAAAGGTTTTCTCTAATGACCGCGGATCCATATTTCCGGCGACCGTTATGAGGGGTTTGCCGTGATGACGCAACGACCGAAGGGCTTGCTCCGCTTCCCGCGGGGAGCCATTGGTCGTTAGGTCGCCTGCAAGAAGGACAACATCATAGCCACGTTCCCGACTCAAAATCGACTCGAGCTTTTCGTAAGCGCCGTGAACATCAGAACATGCAAGAATTCTCATCTCAGGGAAAATCAGGAAAGACTGCTTGTTGTGGATAGATGATTTCTTTGAAGAGCCGAGGATATTTTTTTAGTCCCTCAAAGAAAAAGAACACCTCGCCGTTCACTCCCCTCTTTCGGTTCTCCCGGATCATGGCGAGCAGGAAATCTTCCGACGGATGATACGATCCGACCTTCAGCAAGAGGCCGGGAAAGAATCGGTGGAGATTCTTCTTCTCGATCTGACCTTGCACGATCTCGTCGAGCACCTTTTTATAATCTTCTATCTTGTATCGATAAAGTTGTGGTGAGACGAGGTCAACGGACCCCTCCCGCACCCACGTCGGCCAATCCTGTAGATACTCCTCCAGACTCCACGGGTAAACGCTGGGAGAGGATGCAACGATGAGCTTGCGGTTGTGCGTCTTCACGGAGTCGTATAATCGCTTCATGAAGCGATTCAGTCTATTGGCTCGCCATTGCAGCCAGGCCGGATTTTTGTGATCGCTTGGTGGATTCGCCCCGTGATGTTCTTTTCTGTACTCCTCTATGGTTAAGCTGTCATAACCCCCTTCTGAAGGCATGGCGGGAAGTCGGTCATCCCCTTGAATACCGTCGATGTCATACCCTCTTACCACTTCCATCACAAGGGAGATCATGAAATCCTGCACCTCGGGATGGAGAGCATTCATCCATTCGAAACCGTTTTTGGAGACCAGTTTTCCTTCGACGTCGCGTGCTGACCATGTCGGTTTCTGCTTGAGAAGAGGACCGCCGTTCAGCTTGTACGAACTGGCAAATCCGAACTCGAACCAGGCAATCACCTTGATATGTCGTTTGCGCGCTTCTTCGATCAGTTCCTTCAACGGATCTCTTCCCGCCAATGATGGATCGATCTCCGCTCCTATAAGTTCGCGCATCGTGCGACTCGGATAGAGCGTGAAGCCTTTATTCCAGACGACCGCAAAAATCGCGTTGATGCCCAATTCGGCGCAAAGGCTAACTGCTTCCGCAATTTCCTCTCTCGAATTCAAGACTCTGCTATCAACGTTCGTGAGCCAGACGCCTCTGACGGCTTTGGGCTGTAGCTCCTGGGTCATGGCCGAAAGGAAGGGGATGACAAAGAGAAGAGCAATTTGCAGAAACATCGATGTGCAGCGCGCTGGCTTGACCGTAATCATCATAAAAGGAAAATAGCGACTACCACCCAAAAGTCAAGACAATTTTTTCCTTGTGTTCGTCATCGTGGCAGAGCCGTTGACAACCTTTACAGAGGAGGCTGTCAAGGTGTCTCTCGGTTGCGCGTTTTCTTCCTGCAAAAGATATGAAAATCCGAGCAATTCTTTTGGTACAGTTTTTGAGATAAATGTAGAATGGTTCCCTGAATCAATCAAGTAAGAGAGAAAGGAGGGATGAAGTATGACACTGACCCGGTGGAATCCTGAAGTCTCCGTCGCGCCTGTGTCCGAGCTTCTGCCTCGGTTCTCTCTCCTGCGGCAGGGAATTGATCGTCTCTTCGATTCCTTCTTCAGCGGGGACACGCTCGCGGATACCAGCCTCGGCTCCTATTGGATGCCGGCGGTTGATATTCTCGAGCAGGATGATGCCTATGTGGTGAAGGCTGAGCTTCCCGGCATGAAGAAGGAGGACGTCAGCATTACCATCCATGACAACATCCTGACGTTGCGCGGTGAGCGAAAGGATGAGCGGAGCGAAAACTCGGCGCAGTATCATCGCGTTGAGCGCATCTTCGGTTCGTTCATCCGCTCGTTCACGCTGCCGTCAACGGTCAAGATGGACAAAGTCGAGGCTGTGTATAAGGATGGTGTGTTGACGATCACCCTGCCGAAGTCTGAAGAGGCGAAGCCTAAGGCGATTCCCGTCAGGGGAAGCTGAGGGTTTCTCAGAAAAGCGGAGGGTGAGCCTCCGCTTTTTGCTTTTTTGGAACCTTCCGAGCAATCCTCCTACTGAGGCATTCTCACTGCAACAACTTATTCACTGCTGTTAGGCAAAGAGGCTTTTTCTTCTATTCGGGATTATATCTGGGTGTTACTTTCTTTGATGCCAAAGAAAGTAACCAAAGAAAGCTTTCCGAAATCGTAACGCACGTGAGAATGCAGCCTCCCCTCAACCCATTGATTTCGGCCTCGGAGAGCGCTGCAACTGATTGTCAGGAGTGTACTTGACCGAAATCAAAACGCACGGGTGAAGGCCCTCCCCCCGCTCCGCCGACGATTTCGGGGGCCTTCGCACCACAGACAATAGCACTCTGCTCTTCGTCGAGTTGTAAGGCCGTTCTTATCATACATCCCCAAGAAAGAGCAAGCGATGTTTCTGCGTAACATCACTTATTCACTTTCTTCATCATCTCTCTCACGATATCCTTCCGTTGTTCGTTGAGGATGCTCTGCAGCGAGAGCGATTACGCTGTGGACGGCACGTCCTTTACGCTTCCCAACACCAATAGAAAAAGCCAGCCTCCGCCCAAGGCTGGCTTTGTTCGATCAGGAGTTCAACGATTAGCTCCCCACAGCCGCCACGGCATCGTTGATCGCCTGCCGAAACTGCTCAATCGACTCGCTGAACACGCGCAGCGTTACACGCTCCTTTTTCTGCTCGCTGTTGAGTTTGTTTTCAGAGATCGCCAGGTACTTCTTCCCGTTTTTCGCTTCTCGTATGTCCACAAAATAGGTGGTGCGACCTGCACGAACCATTGTTGAATACACTGCATTGTTTTTTGCCATATGATCCTCCACTCAGGAAAAGATGAACGAAATGGATTGATGAGCGCTCCTGAGAAGAGTAACGAAAAGAGGTAACAGCTCACTGCGGGGGTTGGGAACGAGGGAACCTAACGGCCCGATATCAGAACGGAGGAGAAGCCAAGCTCAGGTGAGACGGCGGGCGCGGTCATTCAACTCTTCCGGCTCTGCCTTCACCATGTACTGAGTTGCTTGTTCCATGACGGCCGCACCCGGGGGCTGGATTTGACGCATCTTTCGCGCCAGCGCCTCTTCACTTACATCGAAGATGCGACGTAACTCAGCCGTCGAGCGCCCTTGGCGCAGATAACGAGCGAGGAGGTGTGTAGGCATCAGCAGTTCCGCCGCACATTCATCTGCCTCCATATTGTAGAGAGCGACCTGCTCCGGGGTGCAGCGCGACTCCGACGGATGCTGCAAAATAATGTGGCCAAGCTCGTGACCAATGGAAAACCGTTGGCGGTGCCGATGATGTCGGCTGTTGATGCCGATCAGTTTATCACGACTGCTGACGATCGCAGAAAACTCGTCCGGCACGAGCGTGAGAGGAACGATCTGAAAACCGAGCATGGTTGCGATGCGTTCGATCGGCACCGGTGGTTTGATCGTGCCATGCAGACTTTCATAAATAATCAGCGTCTCTTGTGCAGCAATCAAGCACACCTCGGTCCGTTTACGAAGTGGGGTCATCGTTTTGATTCCGGTGCTGTGCAAAGAAATGTATTATGTAACGCTGGCAGCTGGCGTGCTTCTCGGGTAGGCATCCTTTGCTGCAGGGTTCTGAATTAAGAGCCGTGTGCAGTCACGTTTGCTTCAAGCCTCGGGCGATGTTATTCAGGAGGAGATGTAATTTGATTTCCTCTTCAGGGGGCACGGGAAGATGTGCACGAGCATAGAGTTCCTCTGCCGCTTGTTCTAATGTAACGGATCGTTTCGTTTTGCTTTTCCTTCCATCGTAGCGTGCCAGCGTTGTCTGAAACGAAGCGCGGAAATAGACCAGACGGTGTGTCCGTCGCACCATCTCCTCAAACACCTCAAACGGAAGCGAAAAGAGCCGGATGAATTTCTGCCATGAGTCGGCGGGGACTTTGAGCGGTGAGAGTCGATCCCGCTCCACGAGCTTATAGTGATTTGCAGACAGGCCGAGGCGCGTGGAGAGCTCGCGGACATCGAGCGACTGCTCCTGTCGTACAGAACGTAGATACAATCCAACAGTGAGTACCGCTCCTGGCTCTTTGCCGGCCGATGCGAGAGCCGCTTCGAGGCGTTGTACCAGCGTGCGCTTCGCCGCAAGCGATGTAACAGCCTTCGGTTGTTTTCGAAGCACGCTCTTCTCGTACAAACCATGCGTTGTGATGCGTCCTTCGAGGTATCCAAGCTGTAAGAGGAAATCGAGTATATCTTGATTCATACTGGTTTCAGTTCCGGATGCCGCTCGCTAAGAATGCGGACAAGTTTTTTCTTCACGCGGGCGTGATACACTTTTAATATCCGTGCAGATTTGCCCGTGTAGCGGGAGATCTCCTCGTACGGAACGTCGAGCGCCCGGCACCGCAGCAAGACCCGTTCCCACGGTTCGAGCTGGTCGAGTGCTTCAACGAGCGCCTGAAGTTTGGAAGAACCGTGTTCGGTATCGTCATCATCCTCTGAATCGCGACGAACCGCAGCCTCATATTGCCGGAGAATCGATTTCATCACCTCGTATTCGGTTGAACTGTATGTTTCTTCCTCCTCCAACGCCGTTTCCTGAAACGACTCGAACAGACCCTCCGTTATCAACCGCTGTCGCTTATAGTCGCGCACCTTGTTGCGAAAAATGGTCATCACCCAGTAATGGAAATCACCGTCGCTGCGAAGAAATTCGAACGTGTCGATTTTCGTCACAACGGTCAGCAGAACATCACCCACCAGCTCCTCGGCGTCAAGGTGGGGAACGGAAAACGTACGTTTTGCTTCACCCAGAAGTCTATCTTGGTAGAGTTCAACAAGGTGCGTGCAACCAAGTCGGTGCCCGGACTTGAGTTCGTGGACCAGTTGCCGGTTGGGGATCCGCGCCATGCTCTAAGAACAGAAACGAAAAGAGGTAACAGTGATCGTTCGCCATTTTAAAAAATTCGCGGAAAACATACGAATTGGCACATCGAGAATCAAGAGGCTGCTTTCTCAGAATGAGACCCGGCTTTCTCGTCACGAATCGCTCAAGGCTGAATCCCTCGAAATCTCTGCGTCGGAAGCGTTAATGCGAGGTCAACCTACCTGAATTTTTGAAAACCGGTAATAATTACTCGGCGTCAGGATCAATACCACCTAAAATCCACCACGCCTGTCAGTGCCGGGCAGGGATTCACCCCGATTTACTGTGGAGAAGAATGATGGAGAGAGAGGATTTTCTTTTTGAGCTTTCAAATACAGCGCAAAGAACGGTTTTTTTCGTCTCAACAATATTCTGTGGTCCTGTCTCTTCGCAGCGAATCTTCTTTCTTTGTCGTGTGCTAATCCGTGAATCGGTGGTTGATGTTTGTCGCTGAGTAGTTAGAACCGGTAGTCACTTCCCCAACGGTCATTCATATCGTAGTGCTTCAACCGGATTTGCCAGCGCGGCCTTGATTGCCTGGAAGCTCACGGTAGCAAGTGCAACGAGAAGTGCCGCCCCCCCTGCCACAAGAAACACCCACCAACCGATGTCGACACGATAGGCGAAATTTTGTAACAAACGATTCAATCCGTAGTACGCAAGCGGAGTCGCAACGATCAGTGCAACGACGACAAGTCGGGCAAATTCCTTGGAAAGGAGTCCCATAATGTTTATCACCGAAGCCCCGAGGACCTTTCGGATCCCGATCTCTTTCGTCCGCTGCTGGATGCTGTACGTGGCCAGACCGAACAGACCGAGACAAGCAATAAACAGCGCGAGGCCTGCAAAAAGTCCGAAGAGTTGTGTCAGTCTTCGTTCGCTCTGATAGAGACGTTCGTAATCCTGATCCAGGAATGAATACTCGAATGGTCGTTCCGGCGCCAACTTCTCCCACACAGCTTTGACCTGTTTGATCGTTTCGGTCTTGTCTCCTGGTTTAAGCCGAATCGCGAAGTATTGTGGAACCCATCTGATGAACGGAAAGACGATCGGTTTGATCTCGGAGTGCAGCGACTGAAAGTGAAAATCATCAACCACACCAATCACCCTCCCCTCCACATTACCCCCATACCGAAGCCGCTTTCCAAGCGGATGTTTCCATCCGAGCGCATGGGCTGCCGAGCGGTTGATGAGGAAGGCAGATGAATCGGTTGGATGATCAGTCGAAAAGTTTCTTCCTTCAACAATCTTCAGTCCAAGGACATCAACAAACTTCTCGTCCACCATTGCATAGGTGAGCGATGTGATTCGGTAATTCGCGGGCTGCTCGGGTTCGAATCCCATCGAGTCAAAATCGTAACCGGGAAGCGTTTGCACCATTGAGACCGCACCGACTCCGGGATTCATCTCCGCCTCACGTACGAACACCCGACGCTTTTCTCCCAACGCTCCGGCCCCGCGAACGACAAGCACAGAGGAACGGTCAAAGCCAAGGTTTTTCTCCATCACGTACTGCATCTGGTGTTGCAGAACGATCGTCCCCGTCATCAACGCGATGCAGACGCAAAACTGAAAGACGACAAGCGTGCTCCGGAGTACGCTTCTGATGGAGAGCCCCGCGAGCCTTGACGAATTCGAGGTCAACCGGCCTTTCAGGACAGAGACGGGAGAAAACGAAGAAATCACCAACGCCGGATACAGACCGGCGACAAAGGCCGTGATGAGCACGAAACCACACAACAGTACAAGAACGAACGGGTTACTGTACTCAAGCGAGAGCTGTTTGGCGGTAAACGCATTGAGATTCGGAAGGGTGATCTCTGTCAAGGCCATCGCGAACACCATGGCGCAGCAAACATACACAACTGACTCCAGGAAGAATTGCGTCAGAAGTTGGGTGCGATCTGCCCCCACAACTTTCCGGACACCCACCTCGCGCGCACGCTCATTTGCTCGCGCGGTCGTGAGGTTCATAAAATTGATGCAGGCGAGCAGTAGAATAAAAACGGCCACCGCTGACATGAGATAGACCGTGTCGATGCTTCCGGTCTGGCCGATTTCGTACGCGTAGTTCGACCGAAGATAGATGTCATACAGCGGATCAAACCTGAATCGGAAATAATCGGTGCTTCCCCCACCGATGCCCTGCCTCTGGATTCCCTGAAAATGTTTATGAAACTTCTCCTCCAGTGCGGTAATCGACGTGCCGCGCTTCATTAAGACATAGGTATAGACTGTTGCCGATCCCCACTGTGCGCGCCGGTCTCGAACAAGAGGCAACGTCTCGAGCGGTGCAAGGAAATCAAACCGAAAGTGCGATTGTGGCGGGAATGGCTTCACAATGGCAGCAACCCGCAGAGTCGTTCCATCGCTCAGTTGTATACTTCGACCTACAGCATGCTGAGTGCCGAAGTACTTCAATGCTGTGGTGGTGGTGAGCACAACGTTGTCCGGAGCATTCAAGGCGGTAGCCGCATCACCTGAGAGAAATTCCACAGTAAAGACGCGGAAGAAACTCGGTTCGGCGTAAACAAAGCCCTCCTCACGAATGAGCGAGCCTTGATGCCGCACCAGCCGGCTCCACGGACGAATGCGGACAACCTCCTCCACCTCGGGAAATCCCTCCCGCAGAGCTTCCCCAAGAGGAACTGGACCAAGGGGGATTTTCCACTCGTTATCCCCTACTTTTCCCTCCCAGACCGCCCGATAGATTCTGTCCCCCTTGTCGTGGAACCGGTCGTAACTGATTTCATCGCTTATCCACAATGCAATCAACAAGAACACCGCGCTTCCCACCGCCAGGCCGGCTATGGTGAGAAGAGAATATCCTTTCTTTCGAATCAACGTCCGAAAGGCGACCTTCAGATAAGTGATCAGCATCGCTATCCTCGCAGTGGTTCATCGAACATTCGGCTTTACGATATTCATGTATACAGTTGCTCTTTGATGTTTTCGGTAACAACATGTCCATCAAAAAGGTGAATGATTCGGTGTGCATAATTTGCCTGCTCGGAGGAATGGGTCACCATCACAATCGTTGTCCCGGCCTCGTTGAGGTTTGTCAGAAGTTTCATAACTTCTTGACCATTCGCAGAATCAAGATTGCCTGTTGGCTCATCAGCCAGAATGAGTTGAGGATTTGCAATGATTGCCCGAGCAACAGCGACGCGCTGCTGTTGTCCCCCTGAGAGCTGCTGGGGAAAGTGATCCGCACGGTGTACAATATGCATCTGCTCCAAAGCGTTCTTGACGCGCTTTTCCCGCTCCGATGAGGAAATTCCGAGATACACGAGGGGAAGCTCCACATTCTCAAACACCGTCAGTTCGTCGATCAGATTAAAACTCTGGAAAACAAAACCAATGTTTGCTTTGCGCAACTGCGCGCGTTGACGCTCGGAATATTTCGAAACCTCCTGACCGAGGAAGTAGTATTCGCCTTCCGTGGGCTGATCAAGCAGACCGAGGACGTTTAACAAGGTTGACTTACCGCAACCCGACGGTCCCATCACAGCAACAAATTCTCCCACCTGAATTTTAATGTTCACACTGGCAAGTGCGGTCGTTTCAACTTCGCCGGTTGTATAAACACGCTTCAGGTTTCTGGTTTCGATCATAGGTATTCTCCCTCTGATGAAAATAATTCAAAAGTAGATCGATCAGCGTTGGAGGACCAATATCTCTGCATTCCCAAATTGATCATACGACGAGGTGATAACTCGATCTCCCGGCTCAAGTCCTTCCAGCACCTCAAACATCTGAGGGTTTTGTCTTCCTATCGTTATGGTACGCTTCACCGCAAACTCGCTGGAGCGGTCGAGCACGTAGACCCATCTCCCCCCTGTCACGTGGTAGAAGCCTCCGCGAGGAAGCAGAATTGCTTCTGAGAGTTCACTTAACTCGAGCCGAACCGGCAAAGTTTGCCCGCGGCGAATCCCAACGGGAGCCTCGCCAACAAACTCAAGGTCGACTTCGAACCGACCACCGATGACTTCAGGGTAAACCTTTTGGATGACGACACTGTAACGTTTGCCCGCGACATCTGCCTGGCCGTTCTGACCGAGATTGATGCGCGAAATATAGAACTCGTCGATCGCAGCACGAACCTTAAACTTCTCCAGCACATCGATTTGGCCGAGGCGCTGACCAGCTGATTTGGATTGACCGATTTCCGCATTCAGTGAGCTCAGTTGTCCGCTGATGGGAGCCCGTACGGTAAGGTTGGACAGACTTTGCCGCACCATCTCCAGGTTCGCATGAAGTCGGTTGATGGATGACTCCAACTGACGAAGTTGATTGACACGCAACAGAGAGTCTTGTTTGAAATTCTCGCGTGCCAGAGAAAGACGTTTCTGCCAGTGAACAAAATCGTTCTTGCTCCGAATAAATTCTTCGGGGGAGATGAGATCCTTCGCACGCAGTGCCGAATCTCGCACAAAGGAAAGACTTGCTTGCCGAGCCAAATTCTCTACATCCGCCAACTGACTTTGTACGCTGATGGTGTTCTGTTCAATTGCAAGACGACGGTTCTGGGCATTGTTGATCTGCTCGTAGGTCAGGGCCTCGCGGTACATCACATCAAGCTGCAACCCGGTATTCGCAAGGCGGAGAATGGGATCTCCCCTCTTCACCATCGATCCAGCTTCGACAAAAATCTTCTCAACCCTTCCTCCTTCAATTGCGTCGAGGTAAAATGTTTCAATTGGAAGAACGGTACCTTGAACAGCAACAAACTCCTGGAACGGTCCTCGCTCCACTGTGGAAATTGTTATCCGGTCAACATCGACATTCAACCGGCTGCCTTTCTCTACAAAAAAGAAGCTGTAGAGAATAAAAGCCATAAGGAATAGGGCAAACGTCGCAACCACGATTCGTTTCGTACTCCAGCTCCTCTTGTCGAGCTTCCGATCCATCGAGGCCTGCGAGAGAGGATCAAAGTTTGGATCAAGAGAATGCATCGAGGTTTGTCTTCTTCTTCATTCAAGATCAAAGGAGTAAGGACCTCTCATCAACAATCACGCCGCAGGCAGGACTTCATTTTTATTACGGAATTTCACATTTTATTCGGGATCATTGTCCGGATCCGGACAGTAACTGTCCAAAAGCGGACAAGCATTCGTGCTGACAAATCTTTTCTCAAGCTTTCGGAGGCCAGAGAGGGAGGGGCGTTCCCTGGGTACACAAGTTGCTATGCCTTCTTTCCATACAGGTAATCTTGTTCAATCATGAGCAAAAACTCCGGCACGGTACTCATCATCGATGACGATCCCGACGTTCTCGTGGCGGCACAGTTGCTTTTGAAACAGCAAGGCGTGAACGTCCGTACGGAGAAGTCTCCCCATACTCTCCCTTCGCTCTTACGGCAGGAGACCTTCGATGCCATTCTCCTTGATATGAATTTTGCGCGTGACGTCAGTAGTGGCAGCGAAGGATTCTATTGGCTTGAGAGAATCCTTGAGATGGATCCTGCCGCGGTCGTTGTTCTCATCACTGCCTATGGAGATGTGGAGATGGCTGTCCGGGCCATCAAAGCCGGGGCAACCGACTTCCTCCTTAAACCATGGCACAACGAGAAGCTGCTGGCAACGATCTCTGCTGCCATGAATCTTCGCCGAACCCGCCGTGAAGTTGAACGCCTGCGTTTACGTCAGCAGCGGTTGAGTTCCGATCTCGACCACCGATTTAAAGACTTCATAGGTCGGAGCCCGGCAATGCAAACGGTCTTCGACACCATCCACAAGGTAGCTCCAACGGATGCAAACGTTCTTCTTCTTGGTGAGAGTGGAACAGGGAAAGAGTTGGCCGCTCGGGCAGTACATCGTCAATCACATCGCGCGGATGAAGTCTTTATTAGTCTTGATATGGCAGCGCTGCACACCGGACTGTTTGAAAGCGAACTCTTCGGACACGTTAAGGGCGCGTTTACAGACGCGCGAGAGGATCGTGCGGGCCGGTTTGAGCTTGCGTCAGGCGGAACGTTGTTCCTCGATGAAGTGGGGAACCTCCCCTTTCCCCTCCAGGGAAAACTTCTCACAGTCCTGCAGAACCGTGAGCTTACTCGCCTCGGCTCCAACAAAACCATCTCGCTCGATGTGCGGTTGATCTGCGCGAGTAACATGCCGCTCAAGGAAATGGTGGAGCGAAAGGAGTTCCGGCAGGATTTATTCTATCGGATCAACACGGTGGAGATCCACCTCCCTCCGTTACGGGAGCGAGCGGATGACATCCCTCTTCTTCTCAATCACTTCATCAATCTGTATTGCAACAAATACGGCAAGCCGTTGAAACACATCTCACCTTCAACGTTGGAGCGTCTCCAGGCGTACCATTGGCCTGGCAACGTGCGGGAGCTTCAACATGCCGTTGAACGAGCTGTCATTCTGGGTGAGGGAGAGATACTACGAGTCGAAGATTTCTTTCTTACTACGAGTGACGACGGTTTGGGGAAGGCTGCTTCGAGCGAGTTGAATCTCAACGAAGTCGAAAAGACCTTCATCCGCAAAGCAATGAATAAACACCACGGGAACATCACGCAAGCAGCGAAGGAATTAGGTCTGACACGAGCGGCGCTCTACCGCAGGTTGGAGAAGTATGGTCTTTAGAAACTTTCGACTCGCCCTCATCACCCGGCTGTTGTTGATCTGCGCAACACTCTTCCTCTTTGTCTACCTCACCTTGCACTCAGAGTTCTATCTGACGGCGATTTTGACAAGTCTTGTTGTCATCGTCCAGGTCTATGCGTTGTTTCGCTATGTCGACCGGATGAATAGCGATCTCAGGAGATTCCTTCAATCCATCCGATATGACGACTTTACGCAAACGTTTAGCCATCAAGGGCGCGGGAGGAGCTTCGAAGAATTGAGCACAGCGCTCACAACCGTAATGGAGAACATCCGCCGTACCCGGGCAGAAAAGGAAGAGCAACATCACTATCTTACCACCATTGTTCAACACATCGGGGTAGGCCTGATAGCCTTTAAGCCAGATGGGAAGGTGGAGCTGATCAATACCGCCGCCAAGCGGTTACTGAATGTGACGAGCTTGCCCACCATCAAATCCCTTTCCGCAATCAGCCCTTCGCTGGCGGATAGATTGTTTGCATTGAAACCGGGAGATCGCATACTGGTAAGCTTGGACCGGCAACCGGATATCATCCAGTTGGCGGTTTCTGCGACTGCATTCCGGCTACGTGAAGAGTATTACACATTGATCTCCATTCAAAACATCAGAAGCGAGTTGGAAGAGAAAGAGATGGAGGCCTGGCAGAAACTGATTCGGGTGCTGACACATGAAATTATGAATTCCATTACTCCAATTTCTTCCCTTGCGTCCACAGCGAATTCACTGCTGAGGACCACTGACGGCGCCATGAGGGTTTCATCTGAGGTACTGAACGATGTGCAGAGAGCCGTCCAAACGATCGAAAAGAGGTGCCAGGGCCTTCTGCATTTTGTCGATGCGTATCGCACCATGACCCGGATTCCACGCCCGCAGTTCAAAAGCATCCGGATCGCTGATCTGTTTTCACAGGTGGAGCAACTCATCAAACCGAAGATAGAGAAAAAGCAAATTTGTTTTTACACAAGTATTGACCCGAAGAGTCTTGAGCTCACCGCCGATCCTGAACTCATCGAGCAGGTGTTACTCAATCTGCTGCTGAATGCCGTGCAAGCAGTGCACGATCAGCCGCGGGCAGAAATACGCCTGCGGGCTCTGACAGATCATCTGGGAAAAGTCGTAATCGAGGTGATTGATAACGGACCGGGAATATCAGAAGATGCACGCGAGAAAATTTTCGTTCCTTTCTTCACCACGAAACAGGATGGGTCGGGAATTGGCTTGAGCCTGTCCAAAGAGATCATGCGCCTCCACAAGGGGGTCATTCGGTTCTCGTCCGAGCCTGGCCGGGAAACCGTCTTCCGCCTCGTCTTCTAAATCAACAACGACTTGGCGAGGAGTCTGGAGTTTTTGAGATGTTTCTCTGTCGCCCGCTTCCTGCGTGCTTGTCGTTGATACTTTTTCCGCGTTCGAGATCGAGCAGGAGTTTCTTCCGCCATACTCCTCCACCATAGCCCCCTAACTCGCCACTCTTATTGACGACGCGATGACACGGGATGACGATGGCGATGCGGTTGAGTCCGTTCGCCGTCCCCACGGCGCGCACCGCCTTCGGTGATCCGACACGGCGGGCGATCTCTTCGTACGACACCGTCGTGCCGTACGGGATTTTCAGAAGTTCCTTCCAAACGCGCTCCTGGAACGGGGTCCCCGGATAGAGAAGGCTGACGGAGAAGCTTTTCCTCTTCGCTGCAAAGTATTCAGACAACTCTCTCTTGAGTTGATGGAGGAGATCATTCTCCCCGGGAACCACTGCTTTCTTAAACCTCCGCCGCAGAGTTTCAAACTGCGCCTCAAGCATCCTGCGGTCCGTGAATTCGAGCAGACAGACCCCCTTTGATGTTGCTCCTGCGAGCAACGCTCCCAACGGACTTTCGATCCACGTCACCACAATACAATCCTCGGTGCGACTTTTGCCCGGCGGCTTTCCGAACAATTTGCCGAACGCTTCGCGAAATCCACTATGCGAGCTATAACCCGTTCCAAGTATGACATCGTCCAGGTCAGTCCCTAACCGGATTTGTTGCAACGATGATCCCAACCTTCTTCCTCGTGCATACGCTTGAAAGGTCATACCATACGTCTTCATGAAATATCTCCTTGCTTTAGCGGGATCGATGCCGAGTGCACGCAAATGCCGATCTGCATAACGATCCGTTGGTTTGCGCTCGATCATCGCGAGAAGCCGATGGACCCACTCCGGTGGCTGGCTGTTCGTGTTCAGGGGATGACAGCGTTTGCAGGGGCGATATCCGGCAAACAATGCCTCACGAGCCGAATGATAGTACTCTACGTTCTTGGCAAGTGGTTTTCGGGCGGAACAAGAGGGACGGCAGAAGATACGGGTCGTTTTCACAGCAACGAAGAAGATACCATCGTAGCCAGCATCCCGGCGAAGCGATGCCCTTTCCATTTCTCGTACTGTCGGTCGATCCATAGTCCCCGGGGTTCTCCTCATTTGCTCTTGACGCAGATCAAGATACGCGACAACGTTCGGGAACTCCACCGAAAATTTGACATGGATTTCTCCCCGCACAACTTACATATAAGGGCAGGAGGAGATCCTTGTCATTTCACTGCCACCAGTGGGGAACCAGCCCAGATTCAAATCCCCCAATAATGACGCCTATTGTGATGGTGGATAAAGCCCTTATTTTTCAACGATTTTTTACTTGACTTTCCACACTAATTACATAAATTAGGATCTCGTGTGGGGAAAAGTGGGGAACATGGGAGAGTTTTTCTCCAATAAATGCAGGCACTTCTGAAAGCACCGACAACGAACCATGTCCTCGTTCAAAGGGAGGTATTCGTACTCTGTCGATAACAAAGGACGGATTGCGTTGCCTGCCAAACTTCGCAAAAACGTTTCACCTTCGGCCAACGACACGTTCATTATTACGCGTGGGTTTGAGCAATGTCTCTTTGTCTATCCGCAGGATGAATGGAGCAAGGTAGAGGAGTCCATCCGGGGTCTCTCCCCTTCTAATCCCCAACACCGCTTCTTTGTGCGCACGCTCTTGCAGTGGGCAGTCGATGGACAGCTTGATAGTCAGGCGCGCATAACGATTCCCCAAGACCTACTGAAGTTCGCTTCGATTGAAAACGAAGTGCTGATCCTCGGGGTGCTGGAGCGCATTGAGATCTGGAACCCGAAGATCTATGAAGAATACATGAACAACCAACCGGCTACGTACGAAACTGTTGCCGAGTCGGTTCTCAAATCGCAATCGTAATCCGCATGCGCATGTGCGTGGATCGCCGTTCCATACACCGGTTCTTCTTGATGAAGTTCTCCGTTTCCTCTTCACAACGGCTGACGGGGTGTACGTCGATGCCACGCTTGGCGGAGGTGGTCACGCAGAATCGTTACTCCTCCGCCTCTCTTCCACCGGACGCGTGATCGGTCTTGATGCGGATGCGGACGCCATCGAAGCGGCACGGGTTCGACTGAGCGCGTATGGCGATCGCGTGACGCTGCTGCACCGGAATTTTGAATTCTTGCAGTCGACTCTTGCCGAGCTGAAGATCAACTCGGTCGCCGGCGTGTTCTTCGATCTCGGCGTCTCCTCCTTTCAACTCGATGCGCCGGGTAAGGGTTTTAGTTTTCGAGCTGACGAGCGACTTGACCTACGGATGGATCGGTCGCAATCACTCGACGCTCGTACGGTCGTCAACGAGTACCGTGAGAAGGCGCTCGCGGATGTGATCTGGAGATACGGCGAGGAGCGCGCATCGCGACGCATCGCGGCGGAGATCGTCCGCCGCCGTCAACGTTCTCCCATCGAAACCACCGCTCAACTCGCGGCGATCATCGAACACACAGTGGGGGAACGGTTTGTGATCAAATCGCTGGCGCGCGTGTTTCAGGCGCTCCGGATTGAAGTGAACAAAGAGCTTGAGCGGCTCCGGCATGCCCTTGTGCAAGCCATGGATGTTGTGCAACGTGGGGGACGTATCGTGGTCATTTCCTATCATTCGCTGGAAGACAGGATTGTAAAGGAGACATTCAAGCAGGCGGCGGCTAGCTTCCGGCCCTCCGGCAATAAGTTGGTTCCCGACACTCCTTTACAGCCGACACTCAAGATCTTAACGCGTAAACCGATCGAAGCATCCGATCAGGAGAAACGGAACAATCCACGCGCCCGCAGCGCGAAGCTCCGCGCCGCAGAACGCATATAATTCGAGGGCGCGTCTCAAATCGTCATGCCACAGTATGCCCAAAGTGCATCAACAGAGCACCGATGTTTTGGCTGAGCGGGCAATGCAACCCGATGAGCCGCCTCCCGCGCAACAATCATCGCCGCGCGGACAGCTCATTACAGAGCCTGAGCCTGCCCGACGTATGATCTATGGTGGCACGATGCCCCCTCCACCGCCGTCCGCTTCAGGGGGAGGACTCTACACGCCTCCCAAGAACAGGAAGGTCGCCAAACGTTCGTTCCCAACCTCGAAGATCATAGCGTATTTATTGGTCTCCGCGGTCCTTATCGTTCTTTATATCAGTAACATCATTGCCGTGAACCAACTGGTCAGCGACATCCACAAAGAAGAACACGCGCTCCAAAAGGCACTGAATGAACAAGAGATATTGAGGGCACGGATCAATCAACTCTCCAGTCTCGAACGCATCCGGAAGCGCGCGGAGGAAGAACTGGGTCTTCGCAACGCTCAAGATGTTCCGCACTGGTTGAATGTGGATACCGAAAAAATCCGCGAAATCGAAGAATCTTTGAAGCGCAGGTAATGTCCAATCAACCGACACTTCCCCCGAATCAACCGATCGCAGCAGGCGAGGAAACGTCTCGTCCTCCTTTCAACGGGCGACTTCTTGTCCTGAAGCTCGCGTTCGCCGCGTTCTTCGTCGTCATCGCAGCACGGTTGGTACAGATTCAGGTGATCGAGTCCTCAACATATCAAGAACGCGCAAGGCGGCAGTATGAACAGAAGATCGTGTTGCCCGCAGTTCGCGGCAATATCTTCGACCGTCACAACAATGTGCTGGTCTCGAATTCGATGTTCGTTTCGTTCGCGGCAGATCCAAAGTTGATCGGCGATGACGCAGCTGTGGTTGCGGAAAAATTCGCGTACGTCTTCGGCAAACCGCGCACGTTCTATCTCTCGAAGCTCCGATCCACCACGAGGAGCGGTGCACCTCGTCGTTTTGTCTGGCTGGAGCGGCGCGTTCGCCCGGAGATCGCCAAACGCATCGAGACGGCAAAGCTTCCCGGCGTCGTCGTGCTCAATGAACCGAAACGTCTCTACCATTACGACGACGTTGCCGGAACGCTTGTCGGTTTCACCGACGTCGACAACAAAGGAATCTCGGGAATCGAGCTACAGTTCGACGAGTACTTGCGAGGCAAAAACGGCTCGGTGATCATGCTGCGCGATGGACTGGGGCGTGCACGTCCGTCAGTTGATTATCCGCGCGTCGAACCACGCGACGGCCATCACCTGATCCTCACCATCGACCTCGCCTATCAGTCGATAGTAGAAGAAGAGCTGAAACGCGGCGTGGAACGATTCAAAGCGGATGCAGCTCTTGCCGTCATGATGAACCCGAAAACGGGAGAGATTTTGGCGCTGGCGAACTATCCGGGACTGAATCCGAACGATCTCGGTTCGTACGACATTCACGCAGCACGCAACAGGGTTATCACCGATATCTTCGAGCCCGGCTCCGTCTTTAAAGTCGTGACCGCTGCAGTTGCCTATGAACATCGGCTCGTGGCTCCCGGTCAACGGTTCAACGCCGAAAACGGCACCTACAAAGTAGCCCTTCCGGGCGGGAAATTTCGGCTCATCAAGGACACACACGAGCATACATGGCTCTCATTTCAGGAGGCCATCGAACAATCGAGCAACATCGTCATGGCAAAGGTGAGCCTGACGATCGGCGCGGAGCGTCTCTATCGCCAAGCGCGCGATTTTGGCTTCGGCATCCTCACGGGAATCGATCTGCCGGGCGAGGTGCGGGGGAGATTAAAGAAGCCCTTCGAGTGGTCCGGTACCACGCTACAGACTCTCTCGTACGGCTACGAAGTTGCTGCGACGCCTCTACAAATCGCCGCGGCATACGCGGCGGTTGCCAATAAAGGGGTTTTGGTTCAACCATATACTGTCTCGCGCGTGGTCAATGCTTCGGGGGAAGCGGTTTTCCAGCAATCTGCGCAAACGATCCGGCGCGTCATTTCGGCTGAGACTGCGGAACTGCTTACGCGCGCGTTCGAAGGCGTTGTACAAAACGGAACGGCAAAGGATGTCCGCATCGACGGCGTCCGGATTGCGGGAAAAACGGGCACATCACGAAAGGTCGTGGATGGGAAATACGGCACGGGTTCCTACACCGCTTCGTTTGCGGGATTCTTTCCGGTGGAAGACCCCCAAGTCGTCTGTCTAGTGATGATCGACAATCCGCGCGCCGTCAGTTACTATGGAGGATTGACCAGCGGATCCATTTTCCGTTCCATCGCCGAACGAATTATCAACACCACTGGCCGTTTCAACAAAACATCGCCGGCATCCACCAACACACTCCAGGCCACAAACAACGTCAGCGTACCTGACGTCCGCACCCTTCCGCTTTCCCTCGCGGGAAAAATCGTTGAAGGACATGGGCTTCGGTTCGAGAAGATCGGTGAAGGACAAATTGTTGTACGGCAACTACCTGAACCGGGCAAACGATTGCCCCGCGGCGAGAAAGTAAAGTTTCTCCTTGAAACAGAGAGTGCAACCACGGCCTCCGGCGATGGGACGGTGGTTCCCGATCTTCGGGGAATGAGCTTGCGACGCGCAATCAACAGACTTGTGGTGGAAGACTTTGACGTGAAGGTACGCGGTTCGGGTGTCGTGATCGATCAACTTCCCGCTCCCGGCGCGCGCGTCAATCCGGGAAGCGCAATCCATCTTGTGTGTGAGCCGCGTCCAACGCTCTCCGCAGTTTTGTATTGAAGGAAGGAGCCTGACCGGCGCGCCGGAGCTCTTCTTGAGTACGACAATGTATGAAACTTGCACAGCTACTCGAAGGTGTACGCGTCTCAAAAATGTTCCAGACGATGTTCGGACGGATGGTCGTGACTCACGACGTGGAAGTCCGAGCAATACAGTACGATTCTCGGAACATTGAGCAAGGTGATTGTTTCGTCGCCATTCGTGGTGGAGGGACCGACGGCCACCGGTTTGTCGAGATGGCGATCAACAAAGGGGCAAAGGTGGTGGTGGTGGAAGATGACAGCGCGCTGCCCGACTCCTTCTTCATGCATGCTGGCGTCATCAAAGTTGTCGTCCCGGATACGCGCAAGGCCCTTGCCCTTCTTTCAGCAAACTACTATGGTCACCCTTCGCGTCGGTTGAAAATGGTGGGAGTGACCGGCACAAACGGCAAAACGACGACGACTCACATTGTGAAATCGATCCTTGAAAGCGCAGGATGGAAAGTGGGATTGATCGGGACGATCGAGTATCGAATCGGCGAAACGGTGATCCCGGCAACGCACACGACACCGGAGTCGGTGGAGCTCCAGTCCCTCCTTGCACGCATGGTGGCGGAGGGATGCACGGCGGTTTCGATGGAAGTCTCTTCCCACGCCCTCGATCAATCGCGCGTCCACGGTATCGACTACACCGTTGCCGCGTTCACAAATCTGACGCAAGACCATCTCGATTATCACGGAACGATGGAGCGTTACTTTCAGGCGAAGAAAACTCTGTTCGACACGCTGGCTTCGACCTCGTGGTCGGTGAGCAACGCCGATGATGAATGGGGAACGAAGATTCTTGCAGACGCTCCCCCTCAACGATTGCTCTACGGCATGATGCAACCGGCCGACGTGCGCGCAACGGACGTCCGGCTTTCAATCGACGGCACCTCTTTTATTGTTCATCATGCCGGAGAGCAAACGCACGTCCGCTCTACTCTTGTAGGACGCTTCAATGTATCGAACATGCTCGCCGCGTTCTCGGTCGGGCTTGCGTTGGGTCTTTCCAAGGAGACAATCCAACAAGGCATTGCGAGCGTCTCGAACGTGCGCGGACGCTTCGAGAAAATTCAGTCGCCAAAAGGATGGACGGCCATCATCGATTATGCCCATACGCCGGATGCTCTCGAAAAATGTCTGCACACCATCCGCGACGTTCTGCCGCAAGAGGGACGCGGCAGAATCATCGCCGTGTTCGGAGCGGGAGGCGATCGTGACAACACCAAGCGCCCTCTCATGGGAAAAGTAGCCGGAACGCTTGCCGATTGTGTGATCGTCACTTCCGACAATCCACGGACGGAGGATCCGGAAAAGATCATCGATGAAATTGTCAAAGGCATTCCGGAAGGCACGTCGTACAAAAGAATAGCCGATCGCCGTAAGGCTATTGAACATGCGGTGAACGTCGCGCAAGCCGGTGATGTGATCTTGATCGCCGGAAAAGGACACGAGGAATATCAAGTAATCGGTCAAGAAAAGAGAGCTTTTAGCGACCGTCAGATTGTGGAAGAGCTCCTCTTGATGTAATTCCTTGAACCAACGAGTAATCGAAACTGTAGCTGAGCAGGCATCATCTTGTTATCGTATCCGACGGAGCGCTGCCTGATAGAGCAGCATTGAGCATGAAATTGACGGTTGAAGATATCCTCAAAATTGAACACCTCGAAGCCGAAGGCTTCGAGCGACACCGTGGAGCAATCTGTACGGGCGTTTCAACGGACTCACGGGCCCTGAACTCCGGCGACCTGTTTGTTGCGATACGGGGTGAGAAGTTTGACGGCCACAATTTTCTCTCGAAGGCCGTCGAGATGGGAGCCTCGTGCGTTGTGATTGAGCGCAGATGGGCGGAAACCAATCCCATCCTCCGCTCGAGCTTGCACGTTCCAAAGCTCATCGTCGAGAATACGATCCACGCCCTTGGTCAACTTGCGCGCATCCATCGGAGGAAGTTCCGCCTGCCCATCCTCGTCATCGGGGGTAGCAACGGCAAAACGACCACCAAGGATATGATCGCTGCCGTTCTCGGAACCAAGTATCGTGTCCTTGCGACGGAAGGAAATCTCAACAACCACATCGGCGTGCCGATGACGCTCTTCCGGCTCGAGAAGCGGCACCAGATCGGCATTCTTGAAGTAGGAACGAATCACTTCGGCGAAATAGAATATCTCTGCAGCATTATTGAACCGACACATGCTCTCATCACAACAATTGGACGAGAACATCTTGAGTTTTTCCAATCACTCGACGGCGTCGCGCAGGCCGAAGGAGAAGCAATCCAATGGATCCGCAACCATCGACCGAATCGGGGAGTGGTCTTTGTCAACGCGGATGATCCCCGGATCGTCAGAGTCGCCAAAGGTATGAGACGAACCGTCAGGTACGGTTTCGGAAAGGGTGCCACGTCGGTTCGGGGAAAGTTGCTGGGCACCGATGCCGATGGATGCAGTAAGGTCGGCATCAAGGCGCGCGGCAAAAGGCCCTTCACTGTCTCCCTCTCCGTTCCGGGCCTCCATAATGCACAAAATGCACTCGCAGCGGCGGCGGTAGGAGTGACGTTCAAAGTTCCCGCGGCGAAGATTCAGCAAGCATTGGAACAGTTCAAAGGGTCGAGCAAACGGATGCAGGTGCTGAAGCTCGACGGCATCACGATTCTCAACGACACGTACAATTCGAATCCCGATTCGGTTCTTGCCGCACTTCAAACGCTGAAGTCCTCGGCAACGACAGGTAAGAAGATCGCCGTGCTGGCCGATATGTTGGAGCTTGGAACGGAGTCCGAACAGGAACATATAAAAATCGGTAAAGCGATAGCATCCTACGGTGTCGAATATCTCCTCACGTACGGCCCTTTGAGTCGCCTGACACACGAAGCTGCGCAGACGACCTTCAAGGCGCACTACGACCAAAAGAACGTTCTTGCCGAGTACTTGGCTGAACTGCTCACTCCGGGAGACATCGTCCTGATCAAAGGTTCACGTGGAATGAACATGGAGGATGTCGTCGTGTTTTTGGTCGAACGGTTTCAACAGGCTGCTTAGATAGAAGGAAGACACAAAGAGCAAAAGAATAGTTTGATATGCTTTATTATTTGTTCACATATCTGCATCGAGAATTCGATCTTCCGGGATTCGGATTGTTCCGGTACATCACCTTTCGTGCAGGTGTTGCAGCGGTGACGGCACTGATCATCGCGTTCTGGCTCGGTCCCAAGATCATCCGCAAGCTGAAGGAGCTTCAGATCGGCGAAGCGGCCAAAGTCGAAGCCCCGAAGACACACTTGAGCAAAGCAGGGACTCCGACGATGGGAGGATTGATTGTGCTCGCATCACTCGTCATTCCCGCCCTTCTGTGGACCGATCTCCGGAACGGATACATCCTCTTGATACTCTTTGTGACGGTGGCACTCGGTGCGGTGGGATTCTTGGACGACTATCTCAAAGTTGTCAAAAAGAAGCCGAAAGGTCTCATCGGGCGATACAAGATTGTCGGACAGGTGGTGGTTGGATTGGTGGTGGGCGGCGTGATCTATTTTTATCCGGAATGGATCGATTCAAGTCTCGTTGCACTCAAATCCAAATCGACTGTTCCGTTTTTCAAGAATCTCGAAGTCGATTTTGGTTGGCTCTACATCCCGATTGTCATCTTCATCATCACCGCCACCTCCAACGCGGTGAATCTGACGGATGGACTTGATGGTCTGGCAATCGGCACCGTCGGGATCGTTGCTCTGACGCTCGCGATCATTGCCTATGTCTCCGGCCACGCGGAATGGAGCCACTATCTTACGATCCCTCATCTGCGGGGGAACGGTGAACTGGCAATCTACTGTGCCGCCTTGGTGGGAGCGGCGCTGGGATTTCTCTGGTTCAATTCGTACCCCGCACAGGTGTTCATGGGCGATACCGGGTCGCTCGCCCTCGGCGGTGTGATCGGCGCGATGTGCGTGTTGATCAAGAAAGAACTGCTGCTTCCGACCCTCGGTGGTGTTTTTTTGATGGAGACGCTTTCGGTGATCATCCAACGGAGCTATTTCAAGTACACGAAACGAAAGTACGGAGAGGGACGTCGGGTGTTCAAGATGGCTCCCATCCATCACCATTTTGAGTTGTTAGGATGGCCCGAACCGAAGATCGTCACGCGTTTCTACATCATTGCGATTCTATTGATGATCCTGAGCCTTGCGACGTTCAAGGTCCGGTAATAACATCTGTATCACCTTGCAAGTGTGTTGTGCCTGAATGGATGTCTCACAGCTTCACAACAAGAAAATCTCCGTCATTGGAGCAGCGCGCAGCGGCCTCGCCGTGGCATCGCTCCTCCGCACACACGGTGCAGATGTGTTCGTCAGCGACCGTGAGTCGGAAGAAAAACTGAAGCCGTACCTCCCTCATCTTCGTGCGAGCGGATTGCCGTACGAGGTGGGGGGACACAGTGAACGGGTCTATGATTGTTCACTGATGGTCATTAGTCCGGGAGTCCCCAGTAACGCTCCCGTCGTTGTGCAGGCGCTTTCTCGAGGTATCAAGGTCGTCAGCGAGGTTGAAGTTGCGAGTTGGTTCTGTCGCGCCCCTATCGTCGCGATCACCGGCAGCAACGGTAAAACCACCACCACCACTCTGATCGGGAGGATCCTCGGCGATGCAAAAAAGAAACATGCTGTTGCGGGTAACATTGGGACGGCATTCTCATCCGTCGTTCTGGAGCTGGCTGAAAGCGATATTGCTGTTCTGGAAATAAGCAGCTTCCAGCTTGATCACTGCGAAACGTTCCGTCCGGCGATCTCGGTGATCCTGAACATTACCCAGAATCACATGGATCGATATGATAATTCGATGGATCGCTACGCTGCCTCGAAAGCGCGCATCTTTATGAACCAAACGAAACAAGATATCCTCGTCTATTGCGCGGATGACGAATGGACCTCACGGGTCGCGGCTAAAGCGACTTGCCGGACGATCCCCTTCAGCAGAAATCAACGCCTGGCAATCGGCGCGTTTCTCGAAAATGGCTGGCTTGTGACCGTGTTGAGCGGGAAGCGGACAGAGATCGTACCCGTGCACCAGATCAGCATCAAAGGTCCCCACAATGAGTACAACGCCATGGCCGCAACGCTCGTGGGACAACTCCTCGACCTTAATCCGGCCTCCATTCGCGCAACGCTCAAGAACTTCAAGGGCGTCGAGCATCGGCAGGAGTTTGTGCGGGAAGTCAACAGCGTCCGTTATTACAACGACTCGAAAGCGACAAGCGTCGATGCCGTCTGGTACGCACTCCAGGCATTCGATGCACCGATCGTTTTGATGTTGGGAGGAAGAGACAAAGGAAACGACTATACGCGAATCCGCGATCTTGTCCAGAAGAACGTACGCGCAATTGTCGCGTTGGGGGAATCGGCGGACAAAGTGGAACAGGCATTTTCCGATCTCAAACCAGTGCAGCGCGCACACACGATGGATGAGGCTGTGCTGATGGCCCAGCGATTCGCTCAACCGGGAGACGTTGTTCTCCTCTCCCCTGCCTGCGCTTCGTTCGATTGGTTTGAGAATTACGAACAGCGCGGGAAGGTGTTCAAAGAACTGGTGAACAATCTGTAGCAAAGATGCTTCTCTTGAATAAGCGTGGTGGCGTATTCAGTTCAAAGCATGAATTCAGAAAGGCTTGAAGATTCATCGGAAGTATGACCACATCCCAACGTAATCATATCGACCTTCCTGCTCTCGTTGTGGTGTTGACACTGATGGTGATGAGCCTCGGCGTTGTCTACAGCGCGTCCGCCACATGGGCGTTGGAGAAATTCGGTGAAAGCAACCGTCTGCTGAATCTCCATGCTCTCAAGGTGCTGCTTGGCATTGTCGCCCTGTTCGTCGGTATGACGATCGATTACAGGAAATACCGCAGAGTGACGAAGCTGGCGCTCATCATCGCCATTGCGTTCCTGGCGTTCACCCTCTTGCTCGGCGGCGAGGTGAAAGGTGCATCGCGATGGTTGCGGTTTGGGGGCTTGAGTCTGCAGCCGTCCGAGTTCGCCAAGTTCGCGCTCCTCTTCCATCTCTGCACCCTCATCGCGGTAAAAGGCGAGGCCATTCGCAAATTCAAAAAGGGATTCTTGCCGATGATGATCTGGATCGGGTCGGTCGCAGCGCTTGTTCTCCTGCAACCCAACTTCAGCACCGGTTCTATGATCATCCTGATGAGTCTCGTTATGCTGTTCATCAGCCGGGCAAAGATCTCGCATCTCTTCGCCACCCTCGGCGCAGCGCTTCCGTTGCTTGCGCTTGTGGCATTGACTCGCCCCCACGTGATGCAACGGATCAATTCGTTCCTGTACGGAACTTCGGGACAAGGATCGAACAACTACCAACTGTATCAGGGGATCATCGGCTTCGGCAACGGCGGAGTGTTCGGCGTGGGACCGGGCGAGAGTGTACAGCGCGACTTCTTTCTCCCCGAATCGTACGGCGATTTTGTGTTTTCCATTGTGGGGGAGGAATATGGATTGGTTGGTACGATCTCTTTCATGCTCCTCTTTCTCATCTTTATGCTTCGCGGCTTTAAGATTGCAAAGTTTGCACGTGATGAATTCGGGCGCCTGCTGGCCATCGGCATTACGAGCGTCGTGATCCTCTACGCCTGTGTGAATGCCGGCGTAACGTTGGGCATCCTCCCCACGACCGGACTCCCGATGCCGTTCGTCAGCTACGGCGGATCGTCACTGCTCTTTACTTCGTTCGCTGTGGGTGTGTTGCTGAACATCTCAGCGCAAACGGATCTTCATCCCCGCGCTCCAAAGGCGACCGTACCCTCGACGCCGGCTCCGGGATTGCAAGATCAGACCGTCAAAGTCTATTGAGGCAACGTGGCAACACGACCTCCTCGCGTGATGCTGGCCGGCGGCGGAACGGGCGGACATCTCTTTCCCGCCCTCGCCATCGCCGACGAAATCAGAAAAATCGAACCGACGACCGACTTTCTGTTCGTCGGCACACAAGGGAAAATGGAAGCGCGCATCTTTCCAGAGCACGGCTATCCGTTCCGAACGATCTGGATCAGCGGATTCCATCGACGACTCACGGTTGAAAATTTGCTTGTTCCGCTGAAGGTCGTTGTTTCTCTTGTTCAATCGTTCTTTCTCATACGCAATTGGAAACCGGATGTCGTTGTAGGGACCGGCGGATATGTGTGCGGACCGCTGCTCTATGTCTCAACACTACTCCGCATCCCTACCGTGATCCACGAATCGAACAGCTATCCGGGGGTGACAACCCGATTGCTCGCCAAACGTGTCCAGCGCCTCTTTATCGCCTTCGAAGAGGCCCGAAGACATCTCGGTGGACTCAACAACATCGAGTTGGTTGGCACACCCACGCGGGCAGCCCTTCGAACAGTGACGCGCGATGAAGGAGCGCGCACCTTCGGCCTCGATCCGCGCAAGAAGACACTTCTTGTGTTCGGCGGCAGTCTCGGCGCTACGTCGATCAACAACGCACTTCTTCTGGCAATCGATGAGCTTACGAAAGAGAACATCCAGGTCATCTGGCAGACGGGAGAAAGAGATTTTCAACGGATCCGGCAGAGTGTGGGGAATCGACCAAACATCTGGGTCGGTTCCTTCATTGACAAGATGGAGTGCGCGTTCGCGGCAGCAGATCTTGCTGTCTGTCGGGCCGGAGCGACGACACTGGCTGAGTTGACGCTCGTCGGTTTACCGGCGATCCTTGTGCCCTATCCGTATGCGGCCGCAAATCATCAGGAGCACAATGCCTGGTCGCTTGCCTACGCAGGAGCCGCAGTCGTTGTGCGCGATCATAAAGCGACCGATCAATTGTTCAAAACGGTTCTAACTCTTTTGAAAGATGAAGCGAGATTGAGGTCGATGAGCGAGAAGAGTCGTTCCCTCGGCAAACCCGACGCAGGCGCCGAGCTGGCGAAACGCATTCTGGAGCTTGTCCGCTAAGAAAAGAGAAGGGAAAACACCGGAGAATGGACGCGCAAGGATCGGCAATCGGTATGCCAAAGGTGTTCAAATACAAGCTCGATTTCTATTATCAGCAGACGTTGATCTATCTGCTGGCGTTTTTGGTGTACGCGGGCATTCGGGGAAGTTTTGTAGAGGATCAGTTCAGTCTGGTGTTCCGTGATCCCATCGTGTACATCATGCTTTTTTTCGTCGCCATTTCACTTGGCACCTTGCTGTTGAACTTGTACCGGGACCGGAAGTTGATCATCGAGGACGACCGGCTCATCTTCCATTCGAGAAACCACAAACGCGAGATACGATTGTCCGATATCGAGTGGATGCACATCGGTCGTGAAATGCTCGTGCAGACCGCGGGACGATTTCAAATGGTCGTCCTGAAAATGAAAAATCGTCGCCGCCTCTTTCGCATTCGCGTAGGACGCTATGAACGCGATCGGGAGCTGGTGGCCGAAATGGAACGCATCGCCCAGCACGTTCCAAAAGGAAAAGGAAGACGATTTGGGATGAGGCGAAGAAAACCGCTCTGATGGAAGATAATGCTGCTCGAAGTTGTTTGATCAGCTCTTGAGTGGCGCGAGAGTTAAGAAGTTGGTCACACAGAGATACACTGAGAATACACGGAGACACACGGAGAATGCTCCTCCTTCGTGGAACTCCGTGGCTCCTCCGTGTCTCTCAGTGTAACAAATCACACAAGAACACAGACCTTTACAGTTTCAGATATCGGCACAACGAAAACGTTGCCCTGTTAGGCATACTACAGAACACGAACATTGATGTTCTCCTCTATCAAAAAACTTCACTTCGTTGGGATTGGTGGTATTGGGATGAGTGGCATCGCTGAGATCTTGCTCGATCAGGGATTCCAGATCAGCGGGTCGGACAAAGGATTGAGCGAGGTCACCGAACGCCTCAGGCAACTTGGCGCCATTATTTATGAGGGACATAAGCCGGAGCACGTCGGTCCGGACGTCGACGCACTTGTCTATTCCTCCGCCGTCGGACCCGATAATCCCGAAGTACTCGAGGCTCAGCGAAGAAAAATTCCTGTCATCCGCCGAGCCGAGATGCTCGCCGAGGTCATGCGCCTCAAGTACGGCATCGGCATTGCAGGCACACACGGCAAAACGACCACGACCTCCATGGTCAGCCTGGTCCTGATGGAAGGGAACCTCGATCCCACCGTCATCGTCGGAGGCAAACTGAGCGGGCTCGGTGGAACAAATGCGCGGCTGGGTCGTGGAGAGTTTATCGTCGTCGAAGCGGATGAATTCGACCGCTCGTTTCTCTCGATCACGCCAACCATCGCCGTTCTGACAACACTCGAGACCGACCATCTCGATTGTTACCGTGACCTTGAAGACATCAAAGGAGCGTTTATCCAGTTCGCGTCGAAAGTCCCCTTTTACGGCTTTGTGGTACTTTGTCTCGACGAACCTGCACTCCTCGACATCATGCCGCAGTTGAGTAAGAAGAAGATCATCACCTACGGCTTGAATCCACAAGCCGACGTGCAGGCCATTGACATTCGGCACAAAGAGAACACGTCGACCTTCACCGTTGAACAAAACGGTAAGGAGCTTGGTCAGATCACGCTTCAAGTCCCCGGTACGCACAACGTGCAGAACGCGCTGGCGGCTATTGCAGTCGGGCTCGAATTAGGCGTCCCGTTCGAAAAAGTGAAGACCGGCATTGAGAAGTTCACCGGCGTCTATCGCCGTTGGGAGAAGAAGGGGGAGGTGAACGGCGTCACGGTGTATGACGACTATGCCCATCATCCGACCGAATGCCGCGCCACCCTTTCCGGAGCAAAAGCCGGCTGGCGTCGTCGCGTTGTCTGCGTCTTTCAACCGCATCTCTACACGCGCACACGCGACTTTTATGAAGAGTTCGCGAAATCGTTCCTTCTCTCGGATGTTCTGGTGGTCACCGACGTCTATCCCGCGCGCGAGGAACCGATTCAGGGGGTCACCGGCGAGTTGATCGTGGACGCCGCCAAACGCTTCGGTCACAAAGACGTCCACTATGTCCCGGACAAGAAACAGATTCCCCATTATCTCGCTTCCCTTGTGAAAGCCGGTGATATCGTGATCACGATGGGAGCGGGAGATATCTGGAAATACGGCGAAGAGTTTTTAAAGAGACAACAAGCATAACTGGTTGATAAATGGTTTCGCTCAGCGATATCAAACAATTCTTCCGCGGCTACATTGGCATCAATGAGCCGATGGCTAAGTATACCTCCATGCGCGTCGGCGGTCCTGCCGATTATTATCTCGAACCGGCGGACAAGGCGGATCTGGTGGAGATCGTGAAGTACTGTCAGTCAAACAAGTTTCCCTACATGATGGTGGGACGCGGGAGCAATCTGCTGGTCAGTGACGAAGGCATCCGCGGCGCCGTCATCAACATCGAGGCTGCACTGCCGCATGTGCGAATGGAAGGAGATTTGGTGGTGGCGGAGGCGGGCATCACGCTGGCCAAGTTTGTCGATTTCTGTGTGCAGCAAGGACTCGCGGGCGTTGAGATGCTGGCCGGCATCCCGGGCAGCATCGGAGGGGCGATTGTCATGAATGCAGGAGCCCACGGCGGGGAAATCTCCGATCATCTCATTGAAGTCGAAGTATTCCGCGACGGCAGCGTACAGAAAATTCCAAAGTCGGAAGGGGGATTCGCCTATAGAAAGTCTGCGTTGGGAGGTGACATTGTGTTGAGCGCTTCGTTCCGCCTACCGAAAGGGAACAAAGAGGAGCTCCTCAACAAACGTCGGGAACTCATTTTGAAACGGAATGCGACGCAGCCCCTCCAACTGCCCAACTCCGGAAGCATGTTCAAGAATCCGCCGGGCCACTTCGCGGCACGACTGATCGAACAAGCCGGACTCAAAGGAAAGCGCGTCGGGAACGCGCAAATTTCGGAGAAGCACGCCAACTTCATCGTCAACCTCGGAGGTGCGAAAGCAACCGATGTGCTGACGCTGATCGATCTTGCGCGACGCACGGTACACCAAAACACCGGTATCCTTTTGGAGCTGGAAGTGAAACTGGTTGGTTTTCCCGAAGATATCCGGAGACGAGTGGCGTGAGCACATCACCAAAGCTGAAGTACGGCTTCGCCTCGCTCCTCGTGTTTGCCGTGGGTCTCGTGATTGCTTCTAATCTCTGGAAATCGAGTCTCAAAGTGCGGCGTGTTGTCGTCGAAGGTAATCGGATCGTAGAGGCGGGGGAGATTCTCCAGCTCGTCAAGATTCCCAAAGAGACTCAACTCCACGCAGTCGACCTGATGGAAGTGCGGAAAAATGTATTGAATCATTACTTCATCAAAGAGGCAGTGGTTGAACGAGATCCGCCTGCAACCGTGCGAATCGCCGTCACGGAACGATTGCCGCTTGCGATCGTGCATGCGGAACAGATGCTGTATGTGGATGAGGATGGTGTGGTCCTTCCCCATTCCATCTCGAAAGAACTGTTCGACCTGCCGGTGCTCAGCGGACTTCCCGCCGGGTCTTTACCCAAACCGGGAACGACACTTCAGAATCACGATATCCGGGAAGCGTTGCAGATTCTTGCCGCCTCGAAGCTTGTGAACAACGAATTGTACCATTTCATCTCCGAAGTCCGGTTGCGCAACGGCGGTGATATCGTTCTCTACGCCGCTGAAGGGGGTGTGCCGATCATATTTGGGAGGGGGGAAATTGCGAGCAAACTTGTTCGCCTTGAAGTGTTTTGGAATGAAGTTGTTCGTCGGCACGGATCCGAGTTGCTGCAGTATGTCGATCTTCGTTTCGAGGATCAGGTTGTCGTTCGCTGGAATCAGAAAAAAGGATAAAACCGTCGCCGTCTTCCGGATCGGGCGCGGCGGTCGATACGTCAACGATCCCAAGGAGAATGTTTTCCATGAGCAATGATATTGCCGTTGGTCTCGATATTGGAACAACAAAAGTGTGTGCCATCGTCGCTTCGCCGGATGAGAACAATCCGGGGAAGCTGAACATTTTGGGTATTGGCCGTAGTCCCTCTGACGGATTGACGCGCGGCGTCGTCACAAACATTGAAAAGACCGTCCGTTCCATCCAGATGGCCGTTGCTGAAGCACAAGCTCAGTCGGGAGTCAAAATCAGTTCCGTTACCGTCGGTATTGCGGGTGATCACATCCAGAGCTTCCAAAGCCGCGGCGTCGTAGCGATCAGTCGGCCGGACAACGAGATTTCACAGGAGGACGTCGAGCGGCTCATTGAAGATACGAAGCGCGTCGCATTGCCGTCCGATCGAAAGATCATCCATGTCATTCCCCAACAGTTCATCGTGGATGGACAAGATAGCATTTATGACCCGGTGGGCATGTCGGGCGTGCGGATGGAAGCGGTTGTGCACATCATTACGGGACTTGTTACTGCCGCGCAGAACATTTACAAGTGCGTTCAACGAGCCGGATTACATGTGAACGACATGGTTCTCGAACCGCTCGCATCGAGCTATGCTGTGTTGGATGATGAGGAAAAGGAAGTCGGCGTTGCCCTGCTAGACATCGGGGGAGGAACGACCGATCTCGCCGTGTTCGAAGAGCGAACGATCCGGCACACGGCGGTCATTGGCGTCGCCGGCAAGAAAGTGACAGATGATATCCGCAAAGGACTCGGTATCCTGACGGAGCAGGCGGAGAAAATCAAAATGGAACATGGCTACGCTTTTATGCCTGCCATCGTGAACAACGAACCGATCATTTTGCCGGGAATCGGCGGCAGGGCGCCAATTGAAATCGACAAGCGATTGCTCTGTCAGGTGATCCAACCGCGTATGGAGGAGATTTTGGAGATTGCGGCAATGGAGATCAAGCGGTCGGGCTACTCGAAACATCTCTCAGCGGGCGTGGTGCTCACCGGCGGCGGTTCGCTCATCAAAGGGACGGCCGATCTGGCCCGTGAAGTGCTCGGCATGCCGGTGAAGATCGGCATCCCCAGCGGCTTTAGTGCGGGCCTCGTCCGCGAGATCGAAAATCCGATCTATGCAACCGGAGTTGGGTTGGTGATGCATGAATTGCGTCATCGTGATCGCTCCGCCATCACTGCCGCCGTCACCCCCGAAAAAGGGAAAGGCTCCGTGAAAAGCATTTTCAATCGGATGAAAACATGGTTTGATGAGTTGTAGTCGAGCTGGCAGAATGCGGATAGCAGACGGCAGATAGCAGACAATACGCGCTTGAGGACAGACTGTAGAAATAGCATAAGAAGCAGCGAGCAGCCTGTAAACAGCAAAAAAGATGAGCGACAAACGATGCACAATTTCCGCAAGCTAAAAGTGTACCAGCACGCATTGGAATTCACGAGATCGGTTCGCCTCGCAACTGAATCGTTTCCGAAACATGAAATGTTCGCGCTCACGGCACAATTTCGGAGGGCCGCTGATTCCATCGTGTTGAACATTGCCGAGGGGGCCGGGAATCGATCTGACAGGGAGTTCGCCAAATTCTTAGATTACTCCATTCGGTCCGGACATGAGTGCATTGGATGTATCGATATTGCAGTAGTCAACAAATACCTCGACGCAAAAACGCAAGACGGTCTTTTCAAGCAGGCAGATGAATTGATCGCGATGCTCATTGGTTTCCAGAGGTCATTACAAAAATAGGAGCTATCGGAAATCTGATGTCTGTAAAACGGATGGCGGTTTCCCTTACGTCGTATGCATGTTTTACAGAGAGTTGCCGCTCAGTCACTTTTTTCGAAGACGAATCGTCTGCACTCTGCAAACTGTTATCTGCAAACTGAGAGATTTCACAACCAACCACCCCTCTCACCAACAACAAAAGGAGACTGCACCGTGATAGAACTCGACACCATGGCGAACCGCGGGGCGAAAATTCGAGTGGTCGGCGTTGGCGGCGGCGGTACGAACGCTGTCAACAGCATGATCGACAAAGGATTGGTCGGCGTTGATTTCATCGCCATCAATACCGATCTACAAGCCCTGGAGCGCAGCCAGGCACCCCACAAGATTCAGGTGGGCAAAAATTTAACGCGCGGACTCGGTGCCGGTGCCGATCCCTCTATCGGACACCGCGCCGTCGAAGAGGACCGCGAGGAAATCGCCCGCATGCTCACCGGCAGCGATATGGTCTTCGTCACCGCCGGCATGGGAGGCGGCACCGGCACAGGAGGCGCACCGATGGTGGCAAACATCGCGAAGAGCCTCGGCGCTCTCGTGGTCGGCATCGTCACCAAACCGTTCAACAGCGAAGGCAAGAAACGGATGCTGCAGGCCGAAGAGGGAATCGAAGAGATGAAGAAGCAGGTGGATACTCTCATCGTCATCCCCAATCAAAAGCTGCTCGATATCATCGACCGCAGTACACCGTTGCTCGAAGCATTTGAGCTGGCCAACCAAGTTCTCTACAATGCTACCCGCGGCATTTCCGAGCTGATCGTTGTGCCCGGACTCATCAACGTCGACTTTGCGGATGTGCGAACGATTATGCGCGAGATGGGAGACGCGTTGATGGGAAGCGGCGTTGCCAAAGGCGACAACCGCGCGGTGGAAGCTGCGAACATGGCGATCAGCAGCCCGCTGCTCGACGGCGTCTCCATCGCCGGCGCACAGGGCATTCTGGTCAACATCACCGGCGGGCGCAATATGACGCTGGTGGAGGTCGACGAAGCCACCGGCATCATCCACGATGCTGCAGGCGACGAAGCGAACGTCATCCTCGGAACCGTCATTGACGAAAATCTGACGGATGAAATCATGGTCACCGTCATCGCAACGGGCTTCAATAAAAAAGCGGCAGCCGTGAAGGCTCCACCGAAGCCGGCAGCCAAATTGATCGATCGCATCCCGTCGGGCCCCGCCGATCTGCAGAAACTGGATGAACCGACCTTCCTTCGTCGCGGCATCGACATCTCTATCAACGCACAACGCGATCTGCATCGCAGCGAAGATGAGAAAATCGATAAGGTCGATCCGGATAAGCCGGCCTTCTTGCGAAAGATCATGGATTGATCGGGACGTTTTGCTTCTCCGTTTGTGGTACAGCGATGAACAGATCCCGCGTTCCTCCCCCTATGTCTCCTTTGATTCCGGTTCCGGATCTTGCGCACTCCGGAACCGGAGTTTTCTTTTTGTGAGGGAAACAGTTCTCTTTTTTAGCGTGAGCTGCGTGTCGTTCATCCGGCAGCGATTGCTTCTCACCTCCCCTTTCCCTACATTTTTTCACCAATCGCGCTCCATGTGAAGAAGACAGACGCATCAAAAGGACACTCAACCGCACATGTTTCATCGGTCATTTCAGCTTTTGCTCCTCTTTGCTTTCCTGACAGCGACACCTCTCACAGAAGCGCAGACACGTATCGAAAGCCAGTTCCGCATCGCACGGCTGAAGTACAGTGGCGGAGGAGATTGGTACAACGATCCGTCCGCCGAGGTGAACCTCCTCCGCTTCGTTGCCGAGCATACGAACATCGACGTCGATCCACGGTACGAGTTCGTTGAGGTTTCCAGCGACAAGCTCTTTTCGTATCCGATGCTCTTCCTCACAGGCCACGGGAACATCGTTTTTAGCGACTCTGAAGTGCAACGCCTGCGCACCTATCTGCTCAATGGCGGCTTCCTGTACGCCGACGACGATTACGGCATGGACAAATCCTTTCGCAGGGAAATGAAGAAGATTTTTCCGGATCAAGAATTGATCGAACTTCCCTTTTCGTACGGTCTGTACTCCTGTCATTTCGCCTTCCCCAACGGCGTCCCCAAAACGCATCAGCATGACAATAAGCCCCCACAAGGATTCGGCCTCTTTGTAGAGGGACGACTCGTTGTCTACTACACTTACGAATCGAACCCGAGCGACGGCTGGGCTGATGCCGAAATTCACGGAAATCCTGAATCGACACGGCAGGAGGCTTTGCGGTTCGGAACAAATATCGTCGTCTGGGCGTTGAGCCGATGACGACACATCTTTAACACGATGGAATAGGTTTCAACGTTGCCCTCATCATTTGATCGCTTCCGAGAAATCGAGATGAAGTGCTTGCAGAAAACGTCGTGACTGGCTCCACCAACATATTGCATGAGATTGAAGAGCGTCTCTCGGCGGTGCGTTCACTTCAAATGCGCACCGAACTGAAGTCGCACATTCTCACCTTCAGCACCGCTACTCTTCTTAGCCTGACTGCAGCGGGCTTTCTTGAACTCATCTTCCGTTTTAACGCCGCCGGCCGTACCGTTCTTTTCTTCTCTGCTCTGCTCCTTCTGGCAACGCTCCTGGTGCGCAACGTTATCATCCCAGTTCTTCGCTCACTTGGATGGTTAAGCGTACCTGACAACTTCGAGCTCGCTGAGAAGATTGGTTCCCACTTTCCTGCTATCAAAGACCGGTTGCTCAATCTGCTCCAGCTGCACGAAGAGCTTCGTTCCGGCCGATCGCTTTACTCACCGGAGCTGATCGACGCGTCATTCCAGGACCTCGCCTCAGTAGTTCGACCCCTCGATTTCCAAACCACGGTCGACTCCTCATCGGTCAGGAAATCCCTCCGCCACTTCGGCATGGTGGTCACCGGTGTCTTCCTCCTTGTCCTCTCGTCTCCGACAGGACTGCTCGAAGCCTACGGTCGCTTGCTTGCATTCCGGCAGGAATTTACAGCCCCCACCGCTTATGACTTCGAGGTCCATCCCGGTAATGCCGACGTTGTGAAAGGGGAACACGTTGAAGTGCGTATTCGCGTGCATTCCAATACAACGGCTCCCCTGCCGACGTCAGGATTGGAACTATTCTATCAACCTGAAGGACAAGCGATGGCCGAGCATAAGCAGGTGCGTGCGGATTCGACAGGCGTTTTCACAACAACACTTACAAACCTCCGCAGTACGACGGAGTATTATGTGAAGCTCGATGGTGTCGAAAGCGATCGCTACACATTGACGGTGGTTGATCTTCCGGTCCTGCGATCTTTTCAGGTTCGACTCGATTATCCTTCCTACACTCAACTTCCTCCGCGCATGCAAGATGAGTTTGTTGGTGATGTGACCGCACTCGCCGGCACGCGCGTCTCACTTTCGGGAACCGTCAGTAAAGAGATCGTTGAAGGAAAGATCATCTTCGACTCAACAAGAACAATTCCGTTGGGAGTTCGTGACGATCTCTTTTCGGGAGGCTTCATCGTCGAATCGGATGGACAGTATCACATCGAAGTGCGGGATGAGTTATCGCTTACCAACCCGAATCCGATCCGGTACCAGGTTCGCGTCGTTCCGGACGAACATCCTACGGTCACGATTCTCGAGCCGGGAAGAAATCTCGACATCGCGGGAACACAATCGCTGCCATTGCTGATTCAGGCAAAGGACGATTTCGGAATTACGGTCATCCGGCTGGCGCATCGATTGATCCACTCCCGTTACGAGCCGCCGCAACAGACCTACCGCTTCATTCCAATTCCGTTTGCTCCGCGTCGAGAAGGAGCGATGGAAGTTGCGTTCGCATGGGATCTCTCCCCCCTCAGTCTCGTACCTGAAGACGTTGTGGAGTATTACGTCGAAGTGTTCGACAACGACGCGGTGCGGGGTCCCAAAAGTGGGCGAAGTCAGACGTATCTGCTTCGACTCCCTTCGCTGGAGGAGGTGTTTGCCGAAGCCGAGCAGGGTCAGGAACAATCGCTCGAACAGCTGAAACAATCCCTCGATGAAGCGAAACAGTTGAAGGAGAAATTGGAATCGATCAGCCAAGATTTCAAAACGAACAAGCCGATGGACTGGCAGCAACAGAAGAAGTTGGAGGAGATGTCAAAGAAGTACAACGAGCTCCAACAAAGGCTTGCTGAGGCACAACAGACGCTCGATGAAGTGGTGCAGAAGATGGATCAACAGAACATCCTCTCACAGGAAACGATGGAGAAGTATCTCGAACTGCAGCAACTGTTCGAGCAACTTGACTCCGGCGAGCTTCAACAGATTTTGAAGCAGATGCAGCAGGCGATGCAGAACGTCAACCGCGAACAATTGCAGCAGGCACTTCAGTCGATGACATTTTCCGAGGAACGGTTCCGGCAGAGTATCGAGCGGACCATCGAACTGTTGAAACGCATTCAGATCGAGCAGAAGCTCGATGAGGTCAGGAAACGAGCCGAAACATTGCTGCAGCAGCAGGAGGAGCTTCTCGATCAAACCGAGCGTGCACAAGGAGATCAGAAACAGCTTGACGAATTGGCACACCAGCAGCGCGAACTGGCCGAACAAGAGAAGAAGTTGGAAGAGGCGATGACCGATCTGGAAAGCCGGATGGAGCAGTTTCCCTTAGAGATGCCGGTGGATCAATTTCAGCAGACGCGGCAGCAGCTTCAACAACAGGCCGTGCCGCAGAAGATGCAGCAAGCGAGCGAGATGATGGCGGGGGGTCAGCCGCAGCAAGCGATGGAGAATCAAGAACAAGCCGCCCAGAGCCTGAAAGAGGCCCAACAGGGTCTGTCTTCATTGCAGCAACAGATGATGCAACAGCAGCTCCAGTATGTTCTCAATGAAATGCGCAAAGCTACCAACAACCTGCTGGAGCTTTCGAAGCGGCAGGAGTCGTTGAAGCATCAGTCGCAATCCGCTCCCCCCAATTCTCCGCAGCTCCGACAAAATGCACAGGATCAACTGCGGACGATGCAGGATTTGGGAAACGTGGTCCGCGGCTTAACTGAGCTTGCGAAACGCTCATTCGCCGTCACGCCGGAGATGGGCAAAGCGATCGGTGAGGCATTTCAGAAAATGCAAGGCGCGATGAATAATCTGGAAGCACGGAATGGATTCATGGCCTCTCAGGAGCAGGGGGCGGCGATGAGTTCGCTTAACAAGGCCGCGATGGAAATGCAACAAGCGATGCAGAATCTCATGAAGGGGGGCGGCGGTGGAGGAGCCGGAGGCTTGATGCAGCAACTCCAGGCGATGGCTGGCCAGCAACAATCGATCAATATGCAAACGCAGCAGATGCGGGCAGCAGCTGAAGCCGCGCGACTAGCGGTGGAGCAAGAGGCCGTGCGCAAGTCGCTTGAGCAATTGAATCGCGAAGCACAGGCCAGTGTGGAGGGAAGACGAATTTTAGGCGATTTAGACGAGATCGCCCGGGAAATGCAGGAAGTTGTTCGCAACCTCGAGCAGAACAATGTCAATCCGGAAACGATACGAAAACAAGAACGGATTCTTTCACGCCTGCTCGATGCCTCGCGATCGATGCGTGAACGTGACTTCGAGAAACGACGCCGTGCGGAGACCGGCCGTCAGATTGCACGCCAATCGCCTGCTGAGCTTGATCCATCGACGCTTGAAGGACGCAGTAGATTACGTGAAGACCTGCTGAAGGCGATGGAACAGGGATATGCGCGGGATTACCAGGAGTTGATTCGCAAGTACTTCGAAGCGTTACAGAAAGCGGAAGTGAAGCGGTAAACCGGTTTCGAGCCATTTCCGGCAAAATCATCTCCAACCGGATTGCGGAGTTCAGCATGGTCCCCAATCCACCGACGAAGTGGCGCTGAACTCCGCCCCGGCTGAAGATTGCGTATCAAACCCACTCTCCTTCAGAGCCCCACACCAACAATCAGATACGATTGTTCAGCTTCCGGGTTAAGAATAAAGGAAGCGGAAAGCGGAAGGGAGAATGATTCTGTCACCTTCACCTGTCGGGAAAGAGTCACTCCCACATTGACGAAGGCACCCCGGTCCGTGCCATACCATGCCGATTTCTTCAACGCAGATCCCGCAAAAAACAGAGCCCGCACTCCTTCCACGCTCACCGGATAGCCGACTTCGAGATAGGCCGAACGGTCGGGATCATTATGAACATTGACCAGTGCCTTGAATGCAATCGGAAACGATTCCGTTCCACTGTACGTCCCGCCCACCTCAAAGGTGTGAGCTCCTTTCCCCTCTCCTTGATAATTGAAATATTCAATCCCCGCGCTCGGATAGTAGTAATCGGTGGCAATAACGCCGATCGTTCCCACCGGCGACGTCACTTCAAAGGAAGCCCACAGGTCGTGCTCGGCAAACGGAATTCCTGAGCCGGCGAAGCTGTACGCCCCCCACGTCCCTATCTTGAAATTCCCCACCGTCAGCGTCACGGAAGGCTGAAAGCTTGGTGAATTCCCATAGTCGGTCCCTCGCCACACATATCGACTCAATATTTCCACACCGACGCTCACCTGCGCCGACATTGGCACAGGAAAGATGAGGATGAGGCTAACAAGTGAATACCGGAAGAGTTTTTCCCGAGTCCCCATAACAATCTCCTTTTTTGGGTGGTAGATGAAAGTATTTGATGGGGACCATTTTTCGTCGAAGGATAGTTGGAAATCAAGTTCGCGGGCCGGCGTCAATCGGCCCACGGGGAGAAGACTATCCTTCCACATCCATCGCAACTTGCGAGCCGGGCAACGAACCGGGTTTCGGTGCAGGCGGACGTTGTGATTGAACAACTTCGTATGAATGCTCCGCGGCGATGGCGAATTCCGGGTAGGCGGACATTCCATGCTCGCCAATGTCGAGCCCCTCCATTTCCTCCTCCGGCGACACCCGAAGACCTACGATCGCCTTTAATGCAAACCAGACGCCCAACGATGCCCCAAAGGTGAAGAGTCCGACCGTCGCAACCCCGATAATCTGATTCATCAAGAGTTCCCCTCCACCCCCAAAGAAGAGTCCATCCCCCGTTGTGTTGGGAGTGAAGTGACTTTGGGCGAAGAGTCCTACTGCGAGCGTCCCAAAGACACCGTTGACGAGATGCACCGAGAGCGCGCCAACCGGATCATCGATTCGCACCCTGTCGAATCCGAGCACGGCGAGGACGACAAGCACTCCGGCAATGAGACCGATGATGATGGCACTTCCCACACTGACGTAGGCGCAACCGGCCGTAATCGCAACCAATCCGCCGAGGCATCCATTGATCGTCATGCTCAAGTCCGGTTTGCCGATGATCAGCCAGGCAACGATAGTGGAACTGAGAATCCCCGCTGCAGCTGCGCTGTTTGTTGTAAGGGCAATGTGGGCAAGTGCGGAGGGATCGGCCGCCATCGTGCTACCGGGATTGAAGCCGAACCATCCAAGCCAGAGGATAAATGCACCGAGCGTTGCGAGCGGCATACTGTGACCGGGAATCGGATAAATTTTGCCACCTTTGAACTTCCCGAGGCGCGAACCGAGCATGAGTACGCCTGCAAGCGCCGCCCAGCCACCCACGGAATGGACGGTTGTCGAACCGGCGAAATCCCAGAAGCCAAGCTGTGCGAGCCACCCACCCCCCCAAATCCAGTGCCCCGTGATTGGATACAGAAACGCTACGAGTATGAACGAGAACAAAATGAAGGTGAGATACTTGATTCGTTCTGCGACGGCGCCAGAGACGATCGTTGCAGCCGTTCCCGCAAAGACAAGTTGAAAGAAAAACTTAGCCAGCAGCGGTACCGTCGCCCACGAAATGGCGGCATATGCTCCCTCATACGCATCGCCCGTTGCGGGACTGTTATCAGCGCCTCCAAGACCCCATAGTCCCTCGAGTCCAATAAACCCGTTGCCGTTTCCGAACATCAATCCCCAACCGATGGCCCAGAAAGCGAGCGACGAGATGGCAAAGACGATGAAATTCTTGGAGAGGATATTCACGGTATTCTTTGCGCGACCGAAACCTGATTCAACCATCGCGAAGCCGGCATTCATAAAGAAGACGAGCATCCCCGCAATCATGACCCAGAGTGTGTCCAACACAACTTTCTGATCCATACGATCTTATCCTTTCTTGAATGATCTCGTAGCAGTACGTTACAGCGCCTCAGCCCCCACCTCTTCCGTCCTGACACGGATAACCTCCTCCACGGGCAGGACGAAGATTTTGCCATCGCCGACCTGACCTGTTCGTGCCGTTCGTACGATGACGGAGATGGCTTGGTCGAGGCGGTCATCGGGAACGACCATCTCCAATTTGATCTTTGGCAGGAAGTCAATCTTGTATTCGGACCCGCGATAGACTTCCGTATGTCCTTTTTGTCGTCCGACCCCCTTTACCTCGACGATCGTCATCCCTCGGAATCCCTCCTCCATCAGCGCTTCGCGTACCTCGTCGAGTTTATGGGGTCGAATGACGGCTTCAATTCTCTTCATCGAATCGCCTCCTTTATAGATTTATGAATTATCACTGTTTCTCCTTATTAAGTAAGGCATAATGTGTAAACCGCCTTAGAATATAAAGGCAATGTTGAGAATGTCAAGTCCAAATTTGTTTGTTGACAAATTTTAATGTTGCAGGAAGGGGTAACGGCCAATGAATACGTACCTTCGCGGAAGGCGATGTCACCTCTCCTCTTCAATAACGTCGGCTGCGCAGGATTCCACTTCGTGGAGCCGCTGATAGACCTCCCGTGCTTTCTCCCACCGTTTTCCCTCGGCATACAAGCGGCCGAGATTCAGCCGGATGTGCCGGGAAGACGAACCGAGCGCAAGAGCTTGAAGATTTCTTGATTCCGATATAGAGGCGTGTTCTGTCGTAGGTTCGCAGAACTACATCCGTTCGAAATGGACACACTCTTCTTCACCGCAGAGGTGAACGTCAGAACCCGCAACGCGAGAATCCTCTCGCTTGCCCTACTTAAGTTGTAACGACTCTCTAAATCGGATTTGAGGAGATATACCATCTCAGCCTGACGCGTGAGTCCGAACGATTCATAACTCCGACCAAGAGCGAGAGAGGTTGTGCAGATGTTTCATGATTTCCACGAGATTCAAGTTATTCTCCCCGCCGGATACGCGGGAGGAATTTCGCGCGGACGCGCCACTGTGGAGTCTGTATGGTATGAGATCCTGTTGTTTTCCTACTGCATCTCATCGTTCGTACAGCAGCTTTATCACAAGCAGATGCTCGAAAGACTCAATCAGTTCAGAGAGTGATTCATTCCCAACGATGTCGGGAACAACGGTAGGATGGGACGCAAAAACATAGACCGGTTTGACTTCCTTTTCCGGAATCTGTGTTGGTTCGAAGAATTGATGGTGAACCGGCCCGATTATTTTGAACGGAACCTCCCCTTTTACCAACTGTTTGTCGAACTGGAGTCCCAGTCTCATCACCCCTCGTTCCTCCCAAAGCACCACGGGGATGACGTGCTCGCCTGCCGATTGATAGTACTGCAGAAATGATTGCGTTCGCGCCTTCTTTCCCTTCTCATAAAGTTCCACTTCAACGTGAAGTTGGTGTGGATGAGGAACCGTATATCGGAATTTTCCCACATGGATACCGAGCAGCGCGAGGAGGTCTGCATACTCCTTGTCTGTGAACCGAAGCGGCGGGCGTGAAGAAACGGCGCCGGATTTATCTGCCAGTCGAAACCGTATCGGGATCGCGAGTCTCACCTTCACCGGGACCCCTTGCTGTGTCCCCGGCCGGAACTTCGATTGCTTCACGGCTGCAACCGCGGCTTCATCACAACCTGAACCAATTCCCTTTCGCACAACGGCTCGATCGACCTCACCTCTCTCATTGATGAACGCTTCAACGTACACAGTGCCTTGTATACCGGCCCGGCGCGCAATTTCCGGATAGACAACCTTTTTCTGTATCGCCATCATGCCCCCAATCGGCTCCGGCAGGTTTTCTACCGACACAAAGTACATCTCTTCATTTTGAGCGGCGAGATACGCCGGCAACGCTAATGAGATGCAAACAATCCAAACCGGAATTAAATTGAACGCGTGTTGCATACTACCTCCTTTTTATTGTCGGACACCGGATGTTGTTTCCAATCGATACCCCTGCACCTCCACCGTCGGCAGAGAGATCAGGATCACCTCTTTCGGCGGAGGAGTCTCCACGGAGGCCCTCGTGAGAAGTGCCGAGGTGAGCGCAAGCAGAATAGCGATGACGGCGGCAATGGGTAAAGAGAGACTCACGCGCCGCGACCTCCATCCTGCTCGCGGGACAGGCGCCGTCGACGGTACGCTTACAGGACGTTGAGTCTCGGCGTCTTGCATCGCCAAGAGGGAAGATTGCCTCTCTTTATCGTTCATCAGCTCTGCTCTTAACCATAAGAGCTCGCTCATGAAACTCCGGCAGCGGCTACACGCAGCGAGATGCGCAAACATCAATCCGGCGCCCCTCTCATTCAATTCGTTGTCAATGTATCGACTGATTCGTTCTTCTTGTTCGAGGCACGTCATGACGTACTCCTTTCACGAAAAAGAGGTCGCAGTTGTTCCAGCAGGGCTTTGCGCGCGTGGAAAAGGCGTGACTTCACCGCGCTCTCCGTACTTTGCGTCACCGCTGCAATTTCCATGTATGAAAGCTGTTCATATTCCCGGAGCAGTATAACTTCGCGAAACGCTGGCTTGAGATTCTCGATGGCGCGCCGGATGATCTCGCTTCGCTCGACGTTCATCACATCCTCCAGGGGCGTTTGGTTTTCCACAAGAACATCCGTGTGGTGTTCGAGTGGCTCGAGACCATTGCGCCGTTTGGCCCTGAGGATGGTAAAGACCTCGTTACGAACGATCATCAGAAGCCATGAACGAAGTGCCGTTGGATGATCGAGCGTGTTGAGAGAGACAAGGCCTTTTAGTAATGCATTCTGAGCGGCGTCCTTCGCAAGATCCGGATCAACAAGCAGGCGAAGCGCGTACAGATAGATACTTCGCCAATGGAGAGTGTACAAAGCTCCTTGCGCGCGTTGATCGCCCGCCTGCGCACGCGTGAGAAGATCGAGCTCGAATGGAGTTACCACGTGATCAGTTTGTTGGTGGTGAGCACTTAGATCAGCCGACACCCTGTCCCCGGAGTTATAGACTACTTGAAAGATGCTAAATCGAGGCGAAAAGTTGCAGAGGAAACTTTGTGTGCATTAGCTCACGCGCGACCCAGCTAACCCTTTGAAACGATTGATTTTAGCTCTCTCCTTTGTTAGATTGGCTCGCACACAGCGACGAACCGGTGATGACGTTATTCAAACTTTTGCTCCTGCTTCTCTTGTTTTGTTCTCTCCGCTTGCGTGCCCAGGTCGCGCTCGAGCAGGCTTTTCCCAACCTCACATTTGCAAATCCCGTCGATTTTCAATCTCCACGAGATGGTTCACCGCGCGTCTTCGTTGTGGAACAGGCGGGAATCATCCGCGTCTTCACGAACTTGCCGAGCGCCTCCTCCAGTTCGGTTTTTCTCGATATCCGCGATCGTGTCACCAGCGGAGGGGAGCTTGGATTGCTGGGTCTGGCGTTTCATCCGCGCTATGCGTCCAACGGTTATTTCTATCTCAACTACACCGCTTCTCATCCTCTCCGGACGGTCATCGCCCGCTACACCGTCTCTCCTATTAATCCTTCTTCCGCGGACAAGAATTCCGAGGTTGTCCTGCTTACATACAATCAGCCCTATTCGAATCACAATGGTGGACAGATCTCTTTTGGTCCCGATGGTTATCTCTACATCGCCTCGGGTGATGGCGGCTCGGCGGGCGACCCTCAAAACAACGCTCAAAATCTCACAAACCTCCTCGGCAAAATTCTTCGCATCAACGTCAACAATTCCTCGGGCGGACGCGCATATGGGATCCCTCCCGACAATCCGTTCGCGGGAAACACGACCGGAGCTCGTGAGGAAATCTACGCGTACGGCCTCCGCAATCCGTGGCGGTTCAGCTTCGACGCATCCACAGGACGGCTCTGGACCGGTGACGTTGGTCAGAACCGACTCGAAGAGATCAACATCGTCGAAAAAGGAAAGAATTATGGCTGGAGAATTATGGAAGGGACGCTTTGTTACAATCCCTCATCGGGCTGCAACACAACCGGATTGGAATTGCCCGTTTGGCAATACGGAAGAAGCGAAGGTTATTCCGTGACAGGAGGATTTGTGTATCGAGGTACGCGTAACCCGGAACTCACCGGTCTCTACGTTTATGGAGATTACGGGACAGGCCGCATCTGGTCGTTGCGATACGACGGGATGAATCCTCCCGTTAATGTTCAGATTGCACAACTGGGAACAAATCGTCTCAGCTCGTTCGGTGTGGATCAGAATAATGAGCTGTACCTCTGCTCATTCGACGGAAAGATCTATCGATTTCAACCGAGCACAGCGACATCCATTCAGGCGCAGCCCGACGTCTCCACTGACGTTACCCTCTTTCCCAATTACCCTCAACCGTTCAATCCACACACGACCATTCGATTGAAGATTGCGCACCCTATGAATGTGCGGTTGAGTGTTCATTCTGTACTCGGAGAAGAGCTTCGTCTTCTCTTCAATGACGTTCTTTCTGCCGGCATTCATTCTTTTTTGTTCGATGCATCGCGCTTTGCAAGTGGTGTCTATTTTTGTCGTTTGCAGGCGGGAGAAAAGCAGCTGACACAACGGCTGTTGTTGCTGCGATAGTTCGTTTGGAAGTCTTCTTCATGGAACAGTAATCCGGCACATTTCTCACCCTTTTAGAAAGGAGTATGAAATGAAGACGCGCATCGCGGTAACATTCATCGTAGCTTTGGTGATTGCGTTGACCGCCTTTACGATTCCGACGGCTGCGCAGGTAACGCTTCAGGCAGGCGGAGGAATCGGGCTTGTGTTTCCCCAAGCGGATTACGGCGGCTCGACAATCGACTATTACAACGGAACGAAATACGGACTTGGGAGCGGCTTCAATGTGCACGCCAAGGGGCGGATCGTAGTCGTCGGCTTCCGGCTTGCGGGGAAAATCTCTTACTCCTCCCTCTCAAACGACGGCAACTCGGAACCTGGACAGGGAAAGGTAGAGGTGAGTCATAGCCATCTTTCCGTCAAAGTCGGTCCCGAATTCCACCTGGCCGTCCCCCTGATGCCCTTCACGCCTTACCTCGGAGCGAACGTAGCACTGAACAGAATTGGTGGGGAGACAACGTTTCAGGGTGTTTCGAGAGTCTCCAGCGCTACCTACTCGATGGAGTCTGCAACGAGACTTGGCTTGGGATTAACTGGGGGATTACTCGTCAGCTTCAGACCGCTGACTTCCCTCGATATCAATGTGGGCTACAACTTGGTCAACTTGAGCGGCAAGGAATGGAAAGATATGAACCCGACACAGGATCAACGAATCGACACGTACCTCGCACTGAACGACGAGAAGGATCCCGCATACGCACCGTCGAGCGATCGGCACGTCGTGTCGTCAGCACGAAATATCCACACACTGGAAATCAAAGCGACGATATTATTTGGATTGTAGGACTCGAGACGCACCAGCTTCCACCATCGCAGGTTTCTCTCTTCTCGACCCGCCGTGTCCCCTTTCGTGGAACGTGTGCTGGGGGGTCATTCATTGAGAACTACAGGGTCCCAAAAAGAAAAACTCCCGGCCGGTGCGAGCCAGACCGGGAGTTATTTTTCCCTAAGCGACGTTTTCTATCTTCCTATTTCGGATCAGATGTCGAGGTTCTGTGTTGCAGTGCGGGTGGAGGAAGATGCTTGCGGAAAAAGTAAAAGGAATTCACCTCACCGCCGGCAAGCGATTTCCTTTTGAGGGGGGCTCTGTGCCGTGCAGAAGCCATGCCTTCTTTCAACCGTGCTTGATGAATGTCCCATCCTGCAATTCAGTGATGGCCTGATGAAGTTCTTCTCGCGTGTTCATCACGATAGGACCGTACCAAGCGACCGGTTCTTTGATCGGTGTCCCTGAGACAAGCAAGAACCTGATCCCCTCCTCTCCCGCCTGCACAACGATCTCATCACCGCTGTCGAACAGAACGAGAGATCGGTTTCCCGTCATTTCTCGAACCAGCGTGTCGCCCTCGGCCCCCACCCGTTCAGTAAGAACTCCGAATGGCTGTGAAGCATCACGGAAAATGCCGCTCCCTTCAAAGACGTAGGCGAACGCGTGTCTCGACGATTCAACAGGGATGCGTTTCTTCTTGTGGGGCGGAATCCACACGTCGAGATATCTCGGGTCGGCGGCGATGCCGTCGACCGGACCCTGCTTCCCCCAGAACGAGCCACAGATTACCCGCACGCGGGTCCCATCGTCATCGATCACTTCCGGAATTTCTGTGCTGGGGATATCCTGATAACGCGGTTTAGTCATTTTGAGGGACGACGGCAAATTCGCCCACAATTGAAAGCCATGCATCTTACCCTGTGGATTCCCCCGTGGCATTTCCTGATGAAGTATGCCGCTGCCGGCGGTCATCCACTGCACATCTCCATCACCGAGCAAGCCAGAATTTCCGAGACTGTCTTGATGATGCACCGTGCCGGCCAACACGTAGGTTATCGTCTCGATCCCTCTGTGTGGATGCCACGGGAAACCACGCAGATAGTCTTCTGGATTCTCATTACGGAAGTCATCTAACAACAAGAACGGGTCGTAGTCCGCCGTATCGCCGAAACCAAAAGCTCTTCGCAGACGCACACCGGCTCCTTCGATAGTTGGCCTTGATTGAACGATACGCTTGACGGGTCGAATAGACATGTTTTTCTCCTCCAGTGGTGTTAGGAAGGCGTGTATGAGAACACAGCGGGGCGGTGGCACGTTCCGGAGGGCATCTTGGTACGAATGCCCGTCCTTCCCCCTACGTTCTGCACTTCACTTAAGGCCAAAACTATAGGAATTCCTCCCAAAATCAATCGACCGGCTAAGATTGAAGGGTGCTACGGCGAGGAGGGAACGATTCGTAGGTGGAACTCTTGAACGCTAAGCGGCACTTGACAGTGTGACCGAATGCGCATAAAATAGAATAGTTCCAATTTCACTTTTTCCTCGAAACCATCGTTCTGCCGAAAGGAGGTTCTGTTATGCCGACGTATGAGTATCGCTGCATGGATTGCCACAAAGAATTCACAGTCGTCACCACCATCACGGAACACGACAAAACCCCTGCGCCGGCCTGTCCGAACTGCAATAGCAGGAACGTTCATCAGCTTTTTACCAGTGTGAACGTTCAGACGTCGAAGAAATCATAGTCCAGACCGTGCAAGGGCAGCGGCTGCCCCATCACACAATGGCATCTTGAAAGGAGCTCCAGCATGAACTATACCTACTATCAACTCAGCAAGATGACGGTGGCACAATTGAGGGAGATTGCCCAAGGCGTTGAGAGCGAGGAGCTGAAAGGTTTCAGCACCATGCACAAGGAGAAGCTTTTGCCTCTTCTTTGTAAGGCGCTCCACATCGAAGTGCCACACCATCACGTGGAAGGGATTGATAAGACCGGCATCAAACAACAGATCCGAGCCCTCAAGGCAAAACGGGATGCAGCTATACAACGGAAGGAGACCGCGGAGCTACAGACAATTCGCAGGCAGATCCACAACCTGAAGCGCGAACTGCGGAAACATATGGTGTGATGGAGTGCAGGAGACGAAGAAACATGATCCAACTGGAAGGGATGCGCTGGCATCTCTTCCAGCTGGATGAGCACTCAAAGACCACGTAACCGCTGCGTGGTCAATCCTCCGCTGTTTCTCCATGAACCGAAGAGACGATTGCGTACCTACGCCTGCGGCTCCGACTTTACAAGTCCAACCACATTCCCTTCTGGTTCGGCAAAGAGCGCAAAAGTCACTATCCCCGGAACCGTCGTGGTAGGCACTTCCACCGTTTCAGCAAGACGAAGGTTTCCTTCCTCATCGAAAGAAACCTTCAACCCGACTCACAGGAATCAACCTCGCAGCAGCTTTTCCGCTGCTGCCTTGAGACTGCTCCGGGGATAGCGGCTGAGCAGTTGCTGCAGTGATGCGCGAGCAAGAGCTGCGTTCCCCCGCAAACGATATGC
>JBGFRO010000029.1:0-27482 GCA_041695085.1 Bacteroidota bacterium
ATGAATTCCCTTGTGCATCGACAGTTCTGATTCGGAGCAGAGCCTCTTCCCCGTGTCTGATCACCGGAGGCTCTGCACGCACCTCGAAGTAATACGGCTTGATCAAGAGAGAATCGACCACGACCAGACCATTACTCTCTGCTTCCACCACAACCATCGCCCCACCAGAATCCGGCAGCGCCCCGTCCGCTGCGAGAGCAATAGAACCTAAATCCCGCGCAAGACTCGTAATGCTCGTTCCAAGCCTCTCTCGTGTGAAAACGAGAGGAATACGGCGGCTGATAGGAAAGGGGAGGTGGGTCTCCGAGTGGACCCGCTTGGTGTGTTGCCGTTCGCTCCGCAACAAGAAGATCATCCAAGAACACCTTCACCGTTGCCTGTGTCGGCTGAGCGAGTCCGGTGAGGTTCAGATGAATCTCATATCTTCCTGCTGGAGCCGAGGGGATGGTGTAGCTGATGCTTCCCACGCCGCGTGAGCGGGGGATGGTGCATCCAAACTGTGTCCCTCCCCCAATCACAACGGTATGGATAATCTCCAACGTCCCTTCTGTCGAGCCACCCCAGAATGCTTCTATGCGAAGCGACCGCGTACTGCTCGGCAATAAGGAAAGCTGTGTCTGGGAAAGCGGCGCTTTAAGTTCGACGCGCTCGCGAATGATCACTTGTCCATCAAGGTGTGTCACCGTCGCAAGCATCAGACACACGACGAAAAGACAACGTTTCATTCTCTACCTGTGCTCTTGCAGTGGTCGGTGGGAGTTGTGTTATTGGAAAAACAGTTGATCTTCGCCAGGCTTCATCATTCCTTTTTCACTTCTCATACCACGACAATATCTCATAACTCCCTGTCGTCGGGAAAACCACCCACTGTGTCTCCCACTTCACCTTAACAACACCATTGCCCGACGCATCGTCCAATGTGCGCCGTCAACGGTTGTCGCAACGAGTTGAGCCACATACACACCACTTGCAGCATGCGCCGCTGACCACGTGCTTTGATGATATCCCGCTCTTTGTTCCTCATCGATCAACGTGGCAACCTCTTGACCCAGCAGGTTGAACACCTTCAACGTCACCTTTGCAGGCATCGGTAATTGATAGGAGAGAGTCGTAGTCGGATTAAAGGGATTGGGGTAGTTGGGGAACAACTCGATGCGCTCAGGAGGCGTAACAACAATCCTGATCTCTTTTATCCGCTGTTCTCCTTCTTCGGTGCTGATCGTGAACACAAGCCTCTCTTCCTTGTTCACGGGAGCAGATTTGTCCACAGAGAAAGAAAACAGCACGGGAAGTTCCTGCCTCGGCTTGAGCAACGCAAGACTCTGCTTCGGTTGTGCAACGAGAACCCACGACGGTGCGCTGGAGAGATGGATCGCAAGCCTGGTGAGAGGAACAGTGGACTCGTTGGCGACTGTCAGCTCAACGGTATTCTGGGAGGAGGCAAAGGGAAGCTGATGCACGGTTTGCGCTCTGAGGAAAGGGCTGAGGGGAACAACACATCCCAGTCCAAGCAGCATGCTGATTCTAACGATCCTCTTCATCATCATCTTTTTCTCCTTTCTTCTTCAGTGGGAGTTGGTTCAAGAGAGCCTGCACATCTTCGCGCAAGATCTGAAATGCATCGGCAGTAATAAAGCGCGGCGGCAGTTTCTGCTTCCTTTCTTCACGTTTAATCGTCTGCTCGCGAACTCTCTTAATCTCCCTTTCGAACTTCTCCAATTCGTGACGAGCCTTGAGAGAGTCTCCCTCGGAAAGCTCTTTCTCAAACTTGTCAACCCGATGGCTCCAGTTGGTATAGAGCGGTTTGTTCCCAAGCAGCTTGAGTTTGAAACAGTTGTCAAGGTCCTGACGAAGGGTGGACATAACAATCACTCTCCGAATTCTGCTCTTGCTGCGATCATTGAAATCATAGGTGAAGACAAATGTTGCCGTTTGCCCGGAATCAATGATTCCACCATTAGCGATGTTGGTGATAGGATCAGTAGAATGTTCGGCCATGATACTCATGTCAAAAAAACGCAAAGAGTTGCCAAAGGCTCTAATCACGTAGTCACCATCCAGCGGCTCAGGAATCATTGCTTCAACTGGATTCACTTGTGAAGAGTCTGCTTCCCCGCCTTTATCGGTGACAATGTCAATGCCTGCCGCCCCGACATTCCCCCTAGGAATTTCCTCGAAGTGTTGATTTGACCTTGGATCGTACCCAAGCCTTCGACCCTCTGGATCGGTGACGAGTAACCATACATCACCGTTCGCGTAGATCGTAAGATATCGAAACTGGGCCTCTATATCTGAAACAACAAAACTCTGGATGCTCAGGAGAGCAAGCCCCCAACGAAACGCTAAGAAATGAATAACGCTCGTCCTTCTCATGATCACTTCCTTTCGTAGATGATCGCTCTGTAAATAACGTTCCCATAGCTGTTTAATGTTGTTCTTCCCTGGTAACACCCGGGATCCAGAATCCTATACTTTCCACCTTCTTTACCTGCTACAAGCACCCAATGGTTACGAAGCTGCGTGGGGTCCCTTCGGTCTGGGTTCCCAACCAATACTATCACGAAAGCTCCTGAGCTCAAGTAGCTGTCCAGTGATGAAAGTGCAATAGTTGTTTTAGAGTTCCAGTTCTGTTGAGTTCCAATGGGGACTGGATCAGGTTTTAGCTTAGCCGAGCCATATTTACTGACTGCGTTCCAGTTCACCCCGCCACTCCAGTTGCCTTTAACATTCTTGGTGAAACGCCCATCTTGGGTCATTTTCTCATTAAGCGATTCCGGTGTAAAATCGAGCCCTACGGCCCTCAGCACCATCGCCATCGCGGTTAATGCACAACCTTTTTCTCGTATCGTATACTGCCTCTCCGGCTGTTTGATATTTCCCTTCTCATCAAGTTCCTTGTACGAATCATACGGCTCATTTCCCCAAATCGAATCCGACTGGCAATACTTCACAAAGTTTGTCTTCACCCACACCGTACCAACTCCCTGTTTGCTCTCCTCACCAACTTTGGTTACACCAATCACCACCTCCTGCGGCGATAACCCTATCGGGTTTTCCCCTGTGGCCGCAAACACCACTTGTCCATTCTTTGCATCAGTATAGGGAACATCGGTGATCGCTTTGCCAACCCTGCCGGCATAGGCTAAGTTACCAAACCGCTCATCCGCACGCAAAGCAATGTTCACCCTGGTATCTGCGGGCGGTTCAGTGTCGTTATTGGCCGCATCTTTCGCTTGCACAAAAACCTTGGCTGTCTCTCCAAACTCTACCGTGTCTCGTTCAACACGAAGTGCAAAATGATGCAAGAGCTCTTTCTTCTTCACCACCACAACTCTGCCTCTGCCTCTCACTGTATCGCGCGCGTCAAAGGGATACAACTCCGGCGGAATGGGAAACTCGCTCGAACCCTCACCCGTCTTGTTTACCAGCACGTGTACCATCGCTGAATCAATCGGCAGTTGCTCATTGGCAACAAACTTCAACCGGAGACCAGACTCGAACGTGGTAAACACCGTCTCAACATCCCTCACGGTATCCCCACGCGCCCGCTCTGCGCCGCTTGAATATTCATACACCAATCTACCATACTCACTCCCCTGTGGAAGACGCACCTCTGCCACCGGACTCAGGTTGAATGGTCGCTCATATGAATTCCCTTGTGCATCGACAGTTCTGATTCGGAGCAGAGCCTCTTCCCCGTGTCTGATCACCGGAGGCTCTGCACGCACCTCGAAGTAATACGGCTTGATCAAGAGAGAATCGACCACTACCAAACCATTACTCTCTGCTTGCACCACAACCATCGCCCCACCAGAATCCGGCAGCGCCCCGTCTGCTGCGAGAGCAATAGAACCTAAATCCCGCGCAAGACTCGTAATGCTCGTTCCAAGCCTCTCTCGTGTGAAAACTTGTCGAAATGTTGCATATTCCTCTCCGGAGAGAATTCTCACCGTAACAGGGTGAAGAGCGGCATCCCACTGAGTCGGTGCACACGATTCATTTCTCTCTTGAACTCCCAATGGAATGCTCTCCTCAAAAAAGGCACTTTTCCCAAGCCTGAATTCAAACCGAGAGGAATACGGCGGCTGATAGGAAAGGGGAGGTGGGTCTCCGAGTGGACCCGGTTGGTGTGTTGCCGTTCGCTCCGCAACAAGAAGATCATCCAAGAACACCTTCACCGTTGCCTGTGTCGGCTGAGCGAGTCCGGTGAGGTTCAGATGAATCTCATATCTTCCTGCTGGAGCCGAGGGGATGGTGTAGCTGATGCTTCCCACGCCGCGTGAGCGGGGGATGGTGCATCCAAACTGTGTCCCTCCCCCAATCACAACGGTATGGATAATCTCCAACGTCCCTTCTGTCGAGCCACCCCAGAATGCTTCTATGCGAAGCGACCGCGTACTGCTCGGCAATAAGGAAAGCTGTGTCTGGGAAAGCGGCGCTTTAAGTTCGACGCGCTCGCGAATGATCACTTGTCCATCAAGGTGTGTCACCGTCGCAAGCATCAGACACACGACGAAAAGACAACGTTTCATTCTCTACCTGTGCTCTTGCAGTGGTCGGTGGGAGTTGTGTTATTGGAAAAACAGTTGATCTTCGCCAGGCTTCATCATTCCTTTTTCACTTCTCATACCACGACAATATCTCATAACTCCCTGTCGTCGGGAAAAAGGGGGGCGATTCTACCATGAAACGGCTGTCATAGCGATAGTTCTTCAAAAAACCCGTAGAGATGGTCGGCGGGCTGCCGGAGAAGGTGCCCACCGGACCGCGTTGATGCTGGATGATTCCGCCGAGAAGATGAATGGTACCGCTCACCGGTCGTGTATTGTAATTCTCCGCCTTAAATCCACCCGAGAGGCTGAAGACCGATGCATCGATTCTCACATTGTTATTGTTGGCGGCATTGTCTGTGATGATGACGTCGTTCTGCGCACAGATGCCGAGCATGTCACTCGATGGACCGAGCCGCGGATCGTTCTTGTAGACGATGTCGTCGTCGATGCGCACATTCCCTTTCGCGGCACCTGAGCTCCCCGTCGCAGCCACCGTCACTTTGCCCGAGACGGTCCCTTTGATTCGGAGATTTCCGTGGTCCACATAGATCGTCCCATTGGGAGTATAAGTGGAGAGGGCCATTGTTTGCGGAGATGAACTTCCTTCCTTCACGGTGAGTGTCCCATCCGCGTTGAAAGTGATCTCCACGTCTTTACCGGAGATGTATCTTCCTCCGGTTTGCGCAGCAATTTTCAGTGGGTTCATATCCATCGGGAGTGTGAGACTCACAGGGGATTGATACCCGCCGAAGAATTTCGGCTTCGAAGAAGAGGGACTTTTGAACAGTCCGTTCTTGGTGGTTACCTTCCCATAGAACACAGGATTGCCCGACACATTAAGTCTCTGTTGTGTATGAAACGGTCCCCACACGGTGTCGCCGGTAATCCAGTAAATGGCACCTTCGATCGCGCTGTAGTACGCGAATTTTGAAAACTTGCTCTGTCCCCAAACGATGATGACCGTATCTTTCACCCCCTGATACTCGCTCGTCACGCGCAGCCTCACTCTTCCACCCGAGAGCGTGTCGGTTTTCACGTTGGCAACACCTCCTGCAAACGCGATGCCGGTGACATTCGGCCGGGAGTTCGGATTCCGATAGAGATCGTTGCAGTAGATGTTTGCAACGCTTATCGCAATGTTATGTGCAGCGATTTCATTGTAGTAGTTGACGTAGTTTTCATATGCCGCCGTGGAAACTTTCGATAAATCTATCCCAATCATCAGCAAGAAGGTGCTGAAACCCATAACCATAATAAGCGATGTGCGACCCATGATCCGATTCCTTTCCTACCGGTTTCGAAGGTTACGTGCAGCCAACCGCAGCTGTCGCCAGAATTGTTGAAAATCTGCCCGTGCCGCGCCCTCTTGCATATACTCCGTTTGGAACGGCGCCGCCGATTGAACGGAAAGGGTGATTTCCATAGAATAGACCTCACGCGGATCGGGAACGGGACAAGCTAAGGTATCCCCCTCTACATTTAAGTAGCGCATCCGGAATGAGACAACGCCTAGTTTCAGGGGCTGTGGTGAATTGTTATTGATTTGACGATACAAGATCCGGTCGTCCGGATTGAGAGTAGTTGTATCCAATTCTCCCAGAAAGTAGCGCACCGAATCGAGATTCCCATCGGAATCGAGGTCGGTCCAAAAGAGAATCTCGCTCGTATCGGCTTTCCGAATAGCAAGACTCGGCTCCGGGATTTTGGTGTAATCCGCACAATAGCCGATCCTGCGAAAGTCGTGCTCCACCATACCAACCAGCGCCGTCATGTTTTGTTGGAGAATGAGATTAGAGTGATAGACAGCGGAGGTCTCGTTCGCCTGCATATTCAGCCGCAATGCCATAATGAAGAGCAGGCCGGCGACCACCGTTGAAGAAATGATGTCGAAGATTGTGCTCGTTCCCATAGGTCACCTGAACCACCAGTAACTAAAGATTGTGGAGACTTTGACCGTATCTTGAGTAACGGTGCCGGTCACATACACCGTCATTTTCTTGTGCCACGTCTTTTCATTGACGATCACATCGGGATTCGTCTCCTTCACATATCCAACTTCGCATCGTATTTTCATCGTGTCGACGCCCGGCACGTACACGATGCGTGGGTTCACATTGAACGAATTATAATCGTCGAAGTCGTCAAAGTCGGGATACGTTTCGCTCCCCTCTTTGCCGAGCGACGTCACGGCGGTAAGCTGAGTTGTGCTGGTTGCTACATCTGTCTCGCCAGTAGCATCGGGCGCGGTAAATTCATCGAACGCTTTCCCAGTGGCTTCTTCAATCATGCCCATCGCCAACGAGATGGCATAAACGCCGATCTCCGTCTGCTGAAGAATGACGCCGTGACTGAGCGAGCTGCGGTTAACGGTAACGATGGTGCTTCCAAGCAAAACAAGTGCACCGATGGTGAGGATGGTTTGACCTGTATTCATAGCGCTCGTGGTTAAAGTGGATGGGTTCAGCTTTTCCACGGCAAGCGCCGTACCAGATCAGCTTCTCTGCTTTCTTGAAGAAATTCTAAGAAAAAGGAGAGGAAGAGGTGTGAAGAAACAGCACAGCGGGGTTTTTCAACACACTTGTGATGGGGAACACGAAGGAACGTCTTCTGAACAAATAGAAGGCTGAAAAAATCGGATGGATTTGATAAACGCGGATAGTTTGTTCAAGCTGGAAGAAGCACTTCGTTCGAATTTTCCTCAGCGTTCATCTGCTCAAGCCGGATGTTTCAGCGTTCTCCTTTTGTCTATGGCTTGCCCCCGCGTTAAGGCTTCAAGTCGTACTCTTTAATCTTGGTGAAAAGAAGTCGCCGGCTGATCTTGAGCAGCTTTGCCGCTTTCGTCTTGTTCCATTTCGCACGTTGCAGGGCGGTGAAAATCACGTCGCGCTCAACGTTCTCCAGAATCTCCCGAAGAACCAGTGAGCTGTGGTCGCTTGAAGCGTATCTCTTGACAATATCGGCTGCAGAGCCGGCGGGGAGTGAGAGATGATCGTGTGTGATGAACTTACCGGGAGCGAGCACCACTGCCCGTTCGATCACGTTCTCCAGCTCCCGCACGTTGCCGGGCCAAGGGTACTCCTTCAAGATGGTCATCACGTCTTTTGAAACAACAAGGTCTCGCTTCCCGCCGTACTTTTTTAAGAAGTGTTGGACGAGCAAGGGGATATCCTCCACGCGCTCGCGGAGCGGAGGAACGACAAGATGCACAACATGCAGGCGGTACAACAAGTCTTTACGGAATCGTCCGGCGCGCGCCTCTTCCTGGAGATTGCGGTTGGTCGCTGCAATGACGCGCACATCCACACGCAGAGTGGTTTTGCCGCCGACCCGCTGGAACTCACCCTGTTCCAGCACGCGAAGGATTTTTGGTTGAAGTGAGAGACTTAATTCTCCGATTTCATCAAGGAAGAGTGTTCCGCCATGTGCTAATTCGAATCGCCCTTGCCTTTGCGCGTGCGCTCCTGTAAAGGCACCACGCTCGTGCCCGAACAATTCGCTTTCCAACAACCCTTCCGGAATCGCGGCACAATTGATCTTGACAATCGGTTTGTCTTTGCGCGGCGAGTGGTACCAAATCGCATTCGCCACCAGTTCTTTTCCCGTTCCTGTCTCTCCTTCAATCAGCACCGTTGCCTGTGAAGGTGCCACTTTGCCGATCATTTTGAAAATTCTCTGCATCGCTGGTGTTCTGCTGACGAACTGATCCGGCTGATACTCCTCCGCTTCCGCCAGGCGTTGCCGGAGAACCTGAACCTCTGTTGCAAGGTTGCGGTGTTCCAGAGCACGCCGCACCACCTCGACCAATTCATCGAGGTCGAACGGCTTCGTCAGATAGTCGAAGGCGCCGCACTTCATTGCTTCGATGGCGCGTTCGCTTGTTCCGAACGCCGTGAAAACGATCACAGGCAAATTCGGTTGGAGGGATTTTATCGACTTGAGCGCGGCGATGCCGTCCATCCTCGGCATTCGAATATCAAGAAGAACCACATCGTACGGGTTGTGCTTGACCAACTCGACTCCGGCAAGGCCATCCGCCGCCTCATCCACCACGAACCGCTCAAGCGTAAGAAGATCACGAATGTTCATCCGGCTGGACGCTTCATCGTCCACGACAAGGGCGCGTGCTTGGGAAGGCATGGTGTTCAGGGTTTCTGTTGATGAGAGATGGCGTCTTGCGTGAGTGGGATGGTGAGCCGAAAGCGGGCTCCGCGACTGTTCGTCGGAACGTACTCTAACGAACCGCGATGTGCCCGCACGATTTCGTACGCGATCGAAAGCCCGAGCCCCGTTCCGGTTTCTTTCGTTGTGAAAAAGGGGTCGAACATTCTCGCAGCAACGTCCTGAGCGATACCGCCGCCGGTGTCTTCTACAACCACTGTTGCAGAATCGTCCTGCCGGTCGAGGGAAAGCCGGATCGTCCCACCGCGCGGCATCGACTCAATGGAATTCAGGATCAGGTTCAGGAAGACCTCGCTCATTTCCGTTCGATCCATCTGAACAGACAACCGATCTCCGAGCGATCGCTTTGCGACGACGATGTGACGCGCGTTCAACTCGCTCTGAAGCGTATCGAGCACCTCGTCCACGACGCTATTCAGGTCCACCATTTGAAGACGGAGCTTTCGTTCCTTTGAGAAGTACAACAATTTGCGGACGATCTTTTCCATTCTATCAAGCTCTCTGACGACAAGATTCATGGATTCAGGTGTCACACTTGTCGAAGTGCGGGAGCGTCCTTTCTTGGTTTTTACCCCCCGTTGCCAAAGTTGCACGCGAGTCTTGATTGCGGCGAGCGGGGTTCGAATTTCATGCGCCACGCCAGCAATTAACTGGCCGAGCGATGCAAGCTTCTCTTTCTGCTGGACGGTATGGAGAAGCTCCTCCTTCTCCCGTTGCTGGGTCTGGATTGTGTTTGCCAGCTCGTTGATGGAGGCGGCGATCCCCCCCAGCTCGGATGGCGACGTGCCAAGTCGTGCAGAAAGATCCCCCTTCATCCGCTGCAAGCCGGTTTGAATGATCTGTACTTCTCGCCGCAGGGAAAGGAGAAAGAAGGCTGCAAGAAAAATGCCGAGGAGAACCACTACCTGGAGCAGCGGTGTTACATCGCGCGTCCACGACCCGGCCAGCTCATCCTCCAGATCATCGAATGCCCAAGCAACTCCCACAACACGTCCGCGGGCAGTCACCGGCTTTGTCACAATGAGATAGTTGGCCTGCTCCGATTCGTGATGCCCCCACTGTTCCCGCTGTTCCTCAATCGTCGTTTGTTGCAGCGCGCCAAGCAGGCGAGCATATGAAAGATGCGACGGCAAATTGATCGTCGCGTATCCCACCTCCCGGTTCCAGAGTGAGTGGAAGAAGCCCGCTTCCGCATCGGGAGCTTTCGCAAGCTCTTCCAGAGTGATGCGGACAAGCTGCGAAGTCAATTCTTGTCGCATAGCGAGAGTCGTATCTCCAATTTGTTCTTCCGCGATAAAGCCCAGGACGGATCCGTAGCGCCGGGCGAGATCTTCGGTAAGAGAGGAGAGTCGTTCACGACTCAACCGCACAATGCTTTCACGAGCTCCTTCAATCGCGTTCGCTATGAACATTGTGGCACTCACCATGCAGACGAGGAGGATAATCACGATGACCACCACCTGTACACGCAGCGAAAGGGTTTTCATTTGGATAAGTCCCAAAGGGTAAACGGCGCGGACTTAAGATGCCAAAAAAAAGAGGCGTGAGCAAGTTACGCCTCCTCGGTGTGCATGGGATGAGGAGGCTCTCCATCCGTCCTTCAAAGGGATGAGCGACAAGATCGGCAGATGTTAGCGGAAAAGACTCGATCCCGCGATCACGACGATACAGGCAAGGACCGCTCCTACGAAAAATCCGAGGGGCCAACGCTCTTTGTCGGGATCATAGTCTTCCAAAGGACCGGAAGCCGAAGAGCGAAAGAGATTGAAGGGGTTGCGCGCCAAGCGAGAGAGAGAGAGCGCAACTTCCATCGCCTTCTCTTCCACAAATGAGAAGAGGCGATCTGTGGTGGCGACAATCAACCGCCGGCTCCATGGGGCCGGTCGTCGGTAAAACCAATCGGTATCGAGCGCAATCAGGGGCTCACCGGCAAGTTTTCCTCGCAGCATCCAAAACGCGACAAACGTGAACAACAGAATCTGAGTTGCCTCGACGAGATGGGGGATGGTGTACGGTTCGTAGGTAACGTCGAACGGCAAGAATCCATACAAAAGTCCCGGAGCGACTCCGTACATCGTACAGAAAAATGCAACGACGGCCATTCCTATGTGCATGTTGATTGGTACAGCTGAAGGTTGCAGTCCTCGCGATTCCCCAAACCAGGTGAAATAGGGAAGTTTCAACCCGGTATGAAGAAAGGTACCGACGGATGCAAGTGTCAACAACAAATACGCCCATTCGATGTGCGCCTTACCGGCCGCGCTTACGACCATCGATTTACTGATGAAGCCGTTGAACAGAGGAAAGCCCGAAATAGAAAACGCCCCGATCATGTAAAGCCAGAGTGTGAGCGGCATAGCTTGAGCCAATCCACCCAATTCGGTCAGTTTGCTTTTACCCGTCGTGTGAAGGACCGCTCCCGCCCCCATAAAAAGAAGCGATTTGTAGAGAATGTGGCTATAGGCATGTGCCGCTGTGCCGTTCAAGGCAAGCTCCGTCCCGATTCCCACGCCTGCCACCATGTAGCCAACCTGACTGATGATGTGATACGCGAGAATTTCCCGAATATCGTTCGCCAACACGGCGTAGACGACTCCGTACAGCGCCATGATGACTCCCAGGAGAGTGAGAATCTCCCAACCGGGAAATAAGCGCGCGAGAAGGTACACAGCCGATTTTGTCGTAAAGGCACTCATGAACACGGCACCCGTCACTGTGGCACGAGGATACGCGTCGGAGAGCCAGGCATGGAGCGGTGGAATAGCTGCATTGAGTCCGACTCCCACCAGTATCAGGATCGAGGAGAGTCCGGTGTTATACTCCAACCGGCTGATGACCAGGTTGCCAGTTGTCTGAAGATGGAGAAGAATTCCTGCAAGTAATGCGCTCCCACCAAAAAGGTGAACAAGGAGATATCGCATACCGCTCTTTTCAGATTCCACCGTGCGTCGCGCCCAAACGAGGTAGGTGGAAGAGATTGCCATGATTTCCCAGAAGATGAAGAGCGTAAGGAGGTCGCCGGCAAATGTCACCCCTAACGCACTTCCACCGTACACCAGCGCGGCCCCTTGCTGGCCACGATCGTTAAGGTGGAATGCATAGATGCCGCCGGTGAGTGCCGTGAGACAGAAGATGACGCCGAAGAGGCGACTCAGCTTATCGACAGAAGCGAGAACAAGATCATACTGGAGAAATGGAATGATGGTATGTATTCCCGCGGGGAGTGTCCAGACGATGAAGAGCGAGTACAGCGGAAAAAACAGAAACGCTCCGCTCCGCATTCGCTTCGGGAAGAACGGAAGAAGAAATCCGCCGACGATCATCGGAATGGCAGGGGGTAGCAGGAGGAGCTCAGTCATAATACTCCTCCCGCCGCTGGAGGAGTAACATTCCGATCCATTTCGAAAGTACAATGATCGCAACGCATCCGATAAATCCAAAGAGAGCATAAAACCCTGGGATGGTATTCCACCAATGTGCAGCGTGTGCCGGATCGTGGGGAGTCAACAGCTCCGTGACGAACGACGCGACCGCAAGCAGACCGAGTGCGATCCAGTGCCAACGCTTCACATTCCACCTCCACTCAATACACTTTGCGTAATGGACACAGCGAGATGGAAGAACCCAAAGAAAAGATTGGGAGCGAGTCCGAATACAACCGAAAGAATTGCGGTGCAGACGAGCGGTACGACCATCAGGAGTGATGCTTCACCATGGCCGTGGTTCTGTTCCGGCATCCGGAAGTATGCTCGATAAACGATCGGGAAGAAGTATGCTGCGTTCAGCAAGCCGCTCAGGAGAAGCACGAGCAAGGCTACAAATTGGTTGGCTTCCAGAGCTCCCGTGGCGAGATACCATTTGCTGAAGAAGCCGTTGATGGGCGGAATGCCGGCAAGACCAAGCGCCCCTACTGTAAACGCCCCCATCGTCCAAGGCATCTCCCGTGCGATGCCGTTTAATTCACTGATGTTTTCTTTATGATGCTGAACATAGATCGCTCCCGCACAAAAGAAGAGCGTGATCTTCATCGTCGCGTGTGTTGCGATGTGATAGATGCCTCCCGTGAATCCGGAGGGAGAAAGGAGCGCGGCGCCGAGCACAATGTAAGAGAGGTGACCGACCGTTGAATAGGCCAGCCGCTTCTTCAAATTATCCTGCGTCAATGCCAGAAGAGATGCGAGAATGATCGTTGCAGCGGCCAGAACGAGGACGAGCGTATCGAAGCCGAAGCGCTGCATGACGTCAGGTCCAAACACGAATCCGACGACGCGAATGACACCAAACACGCCTGATTTCACCACGGCAACGGCATGGAGCAGCGCGCTCACCGGCGTCGGCGCCGCCATAGCGGTCGGAAGCCAGCTGTGGAGTGGCATGATGCCTGCCTTGACGCCCACTCCCGCCAGAAACAAGAGAAAGAGGACACTCGCATCTCGGGGTGCAAGATCGACTCCTGCCAACAACCCGCCGGGTTGAAAATCAAGACTTCCGGCTACGTGATACGTCCACGCAGTTGCCGCAATCAACACCACGCCGGCCGTTAGCGTGTAGGCAAGATATTTTCTTCCGGCGCTGATCGCAACCGGCGTCTCCTTATGAATCACCAAGGGATAGGTCGCGACGGTGAGGATTTCATAGAAGAGCAAGAACGTCAGCAGGTTTGCGGAGAACGCAATGCCGATGGTTGCCGAAAGGCAGACGGCAAAGCTCGCGAAGTACCTTGTCTGCTTCTCCTCCTGAAGTCCCCGTACGTATCCGATGGAATAAAAAGAGGTGAAGATCCAGAGCCCGGAGGCGATCGTGGCGAAAAACACACCGAGCGGATCCGCTCGGAACGCAAGCGACACGCCGGGGGAGAGATCGATCAGCGACATGACAGCGCTTTTGTTTTCCAACGCCCCGGGCACAAGTGCGCAAACCAACACAAACTTCAGTACGGCTGCCGAGATGGTCCATGCCTCGCGAAGGTTCGGTTCCTTCGAGCTCAAGAGGATGAGAGGTACCGCGGCGAGCGACACCATCACCGCAAGGAGCGGAAGAGTTGATGAATAGAGTTCAGACGATGACATACACGAGCAAGAAAAGAGAACGCATTCCGTCTTTTACAAACCCAACGGCAGCATGGAGTGGATCACTTTCGTAACGATGATAGAATTAAAGAGACCGAGGATAAAGAGCGCACCGCTCAGCGTTAACGTCGGCACAAGCATAGACATCCTGACTTCTTTCCGGTCGAGCGCTTCGTACTCTACCGCCCCGGCTGTGGAGGGTTCCCGCAGATAGATGCGTTCCAGCACACGGAAGAAGTAGACTGCCGATAACAAGCTGCTCAGAAGAATGACCACGACAATCCACCATGCCGACTGTTCGATGCCGGCCAACACGAGGTACCACTTGCTGAAGAATCCTGCAAGGGGAGGGATCCCGATCATCGAGAGAGCTGCGACGGTGAACGCCGCCATAGACCATGGCATGAAGCGACGGAGGGAACCGTCGAATTGGTCGATACGTGAATGACCGACGACAAGGCGTGTGTTCCCCGCCACAAGAAAAAGTGCGGCTTTCATAAAGGCATGATTCACGATGTGAAGTACCGCCCCCGTGAGTGCAAGCTGTGAGCCGAGACCGATGCCGAGCGCAATGTAGCCGATCTGCGAAACGCTGCTGAACGCCAACATTCTTTTCAATTCCTTCTGCGCTATTGCAAAGATGGAACCGAAGAGAATACCCCCTGCGGCGAGATACGTGAGCACATCGCCCACCGGAAGCATGTCCCTTCCGAACGACGGTTGAAAGACGAAGAACATGAGACGTAGAAGCACATACGCTGCCACCTTCGTTCCAATGGGGGCAAGCAATGCAGAGGCGGTGGAGGGTGCGTAGGTGTAGGCATCAGGCAACCAACCGTGCATTGGAAACAGCGCCATTTTCAGAGCCACCCCAACCACCATCATCGAAAAGCTGACAACGAGCGGAGGCGTGAGCGGGAGTTGCGGGATGATCGACGCAAGATCTGCCATGTTGAGAGATCCCGTCAGCATATAAAGAAATGCCAGGCCGATCAGATACATCGTTGCTCCGATGGTACCGAGAATCAAATAGCGAAATGCGGCCACCGGTGCAGGTTTTTCCCCTACCGCGATGATCGCATATCCCGCAAGAGAACTGATCTCCAGAAACACAAACAGATTGAAGAGGTCTCCCGTCAACACGATGCCGGTGAGGCCGGTCATCAGCAACATCGTTACGCTGTAGAACGGAATCTCTTTCTCCCCTACATCCGACTCCACCGACCTTCGCGCATGAATCAATACCAACGACGTTACACATGTAAGGAGAACACTCAGAAACGAGGAAAGCGGATCGAGCACAAACTCGATGCCGATAGGTGGCGCCCATCCCCCGAACGCGTATCGCATTGCGCCCTCCCGGAGAACAACGGTCAGTCCGTGTACCGAAACAAGCGTAGCGAGGAGCGAGGCAATCAGCGCCACGGGGTACGCGTAGCGGCGTCCCCCGATGCCGACGAGCGGAATCATGAGAGCCGAGAACAGGTACGTGAACGGAACGAGGAGAGGAAGGTGCTGCTCGATCATTGCATCTGTTTGAGCAAAGTTTCTTCGTCAAGCGTCCGATAGCGTCGATACACACTGATGAGTAGAGCAAACGCAACGCCGAGCGTGGCAACCCCTACGACAATGGCGGTGAGCATCAGCGTATGCGGGAGAGGATTGATATAGAGAGCGGGATCGTCAACCGATCGACTGGCGTCGAGAATCGGGACGGTTCCATTCCATTTCGTTCCGCTTGCAACGAACAGAAGAATGACGGAAGCTTGAAGAATGGTCATCCCAATCAACTTCTTCACCAGATTCCGTTTCAACAGCATGCCGTAGAGGCCGATTAACATCAACATGACGATTGCCCAATATGCGTAGTATCCTTGAATGAATTCAATCATATTCTTCATGTCCTTCCACGAGGTCGTCAAAGATCGCTACGAGCGTACCGGTGAGCGCGAGGGCAACGCCGATTTCGATGAAAAGGATGCCGTACGATCGAACGAGGGCCAGATCGTCAAGCGGCAACGGAAGATAAGAGTAGTTCAGATATTCTCCTCCAAAGAACACAGCAACGAGTCCGACAGTCGCGAAGACAAGGGCACCGAACGCTCCCAGCGGTGATCCCCACACGCTTCTGAACTGTGCCTCCGCCCGTTCACCTCCCAGGGCCATCCTGCCGAGAATCAGACTCGCAGCCAACATGGCCCCTCCCTGAAACCCTCCCCCGGGCCCGTAATGACCATGGAAAATAACGTACAGCGCGAAGACCTGGAGGTACGGAATCATGGTACGACTCACCACAGCAACGATAAGGCTTTTGGAAGGCTGGATCATCCTTTCTTCCTCCGGAGGATGAGATAACAGGCCATGCCCGCGGTGAACACAACGACAGTTTCACCCAACGTATCGATTCCTCGATAGTCTCCAAGGGTGACGGTTACCATGTTGATAGTCTTGGCGTCGCGATAGGCGTTTCGAATGTAGTACGCCGCCGCACCCGGCGAACCGGTCACGCTCACGTCACGATGATGCGGTGCGGAGGCGTCTCCATGCGCGGGAAGACCAAGTGACGCATACACCATTAACGCGCCGAAGGAGAAAAGCAGGATGACGCCGAGTGCTTTCAATCTTTGCTCCTCCGCGGCGTATGATAGAGCGCCACCATGAGCAACACGGCGCTGATACCGGCCCCAACGACCGCCTCGGTGAAGCCGACGTCGACGGCTCCCATTGCAATGACAAGCGAGGCTGCAACGAAGCTGAAGACGCTGAGCGACGCAACGGCCGCGAGGAGATCACGCACCTGCAACGCCACAATCGATGCAGCAATGAGAAGAATGAACAGCGTAACCTCGAGTTGAAAAAACATTTAAGCCCCCTCCGTTTCTTCCCTGCCCGGCGGCGTATCGTCCTTAAACCAGGGTCGGAGACCATACTCCATAGCCGCCTTTGCAAGAGCGTGCGTGCCCACGGGATTGACGGCAAGCACAAAGATCATCACGACAAGAAGTTTCAGACTGTTGAGTGTCAGTCCTTCATAGATCGCCAAGCCCAGCAGCGTCAGCATAATGCCGAGGGTATCGACTTTGCCGGTAGCGTGTGTGCGCGAGTAAAAATCGGGGAGACGGAGAAGGCCGAAACTTCCCATCAGCATAAAAAAAGCACCACAGAGGATGAAGAAAAAGGCTATTAGGTCCTGAAGATTCATCGATTACGAGCGAACAGACTCAAAATATTTTGCAACGGCGATGGTGCCGATAAAATTGAGAATGGCATACGCAACAGCGATATCGACAAACATATCGATGCGGCCATAGACGAATCCGATCAAACAAATGATCACGAGCGTCTTTGAGCCGATCGCTCCAGCTCCCAGCAAACGATCGAAGACCGTAGGACCCTTTAAAACGCGATAGAACGGGATGATGAGAATGGCCGTCACGAGTGCTGTGACGTTCATGAACACTTGTTCCATTTACATGTCCTCCTCCGATTTGATGATCTGGATATCGGTGTGAAGAGACGCTGCACGCGCTCCGAAGATTTCTGCAACCTTTGAGGCCATCGTTCCATCCACCAAACTGGCGGAGGTCTTTTCGGTGAGAGCGTGCACATAGAACTGATCACCCTGCATCTCAATCGTCACAGTGCCGGGTGTCAGTGTAATGGAATTCCCCAACAACACTTTTGCGGCAAGGTTCGGAAGCTTCACGCGGACTTTGATTAAATGTGGTTCAATGCGAAGTTTCCTGCGCATCAGTATATGGGCGACCTGCAGACTGCTGAGGACGATTTCTTTCAGCAACCAACCACAGTAGCGGAGGAAGGCAATTGGCCTCATCTTGTACGTCATCGAGTGATCGTCGGCACTCAGATGTACACGTTGAATGCTGCCATTGAACCACAGCACCACGGCCACGGAGAGCAGTCCCATCGAGATATGAAAGAGATCATACTGGCCGCTCAACACTAACCAGAGCGCCATCAAAAGGGTCGCGTGGACGAATTGTCCACGCCTGCTGCTCTTTCGGTCTTGTTGATGATGTTCTGTCGCGTTCATGTTTGTTGGCAATCGTAACGGTTCTACACGAGCAAACGACGGGTATTAAGAAAGCAAAAAGTGCAAAAGATTCAAGCAAAACCGGTACGATGACCTCACTTTCGAACTGTCAACGTACGGAAGAAAAGTCTCTCATGTCGACTGACGGGGTGATCCTTGCATGGTGAACGCTTTTGATTGCGACTCGTTGAGGGAGAACCTATATTGAACTCCGGCTCCACTCGGCGCAACCTCTTTTAATAGGAGACATCGTATGACTCAAATCGACCTCAAATCGTTTGAAAAGAACATCGTTGTACGACCAATTCGGCTTGAAGACTACGACAGCCTCGTGCAGCTCCAGTTGAAGTGCTTCCCCGGCATGAAACCATGGAGACGTGAACAACTTGAGAGCCAGCTCGCCATCTTTCCGGAGGGACAGATCTGTGTGGAATACGAAGGCAAGATCGTTGCTTCATCGAGTAGTCTGATTATCGATTTCGATCTGTATGGCGAAAAACACAGCTGGCATGAGATTGCAGACGAGGGCTTCATCCGCAACCACAATCCCGAAGGCGATACGCTCTATGGCATCGAGATCATGGTGCATCCGGACTACCGCGGCATGAAACTTGCCCGCCGGCTCTACGACGCGCGCAAACGGCTCGCACGCGAAAAGAACCTGATGCGTATCGTCCTCGGGGGCAGAATTCCCGGATACGCCGGCTATCAAGACAAGATGAGCGCCCGCGAGTACGTGGAACGGGTGATCAATAAGGAGTTGATCGATCCCGTCCTGACGACACAACTCTCCAACGGATTTGTTCTCAAGCGGCTCATCGAATCGTATATGGATTCCGACAAAGAATCGAAAGGCTACGCAACGTTATTGGAATGGACGAACCTCGATTTCACTCCCGATCCCCACAAAAAATACATCACCACCAAACCGGTGCGCATCTTTGCCGTACAGTATCAAATGCGGGAGATCAAGGGGTTTGAAGATTTTGCCCATCAGTGCGAGTATTTTGTGGATGTAGCCTCCGATTACAAGAGCGATTTCGTCCTCTTTCCCGAGCTCTTCACCATGCAACTCCTCTCCTTCACGAAAGCGCAACGCCCCGGTCTCGCGGTCCGAAAACTGGCCGAATTCACTCCGCAATACCTCGATCTCTTCACCAAACTCGCGATCAAGTACGACGTCAATATCATTGGTGGCTCACATTTCACGATTGAAGATGATAGTCTTTACAACATCTCCTATCTCTTCAAGCGAAACGGCGGCATCGGTAAACAGTACAAACTTCACATCACGCCGAACGAGCGACACTGGTGGGGAGTTAAACCGGGGAACAAGATCGATGTGTTCGAAACCGACAAGGGAAAGATTTCCATTCAGGTCTGTTATGATATTGAGTTTCCGGAAGTCAGCCGCATCGCAGTCGAAAAGGGGGCGCAGATCATCTTCGTTCCCTTCTGCACCGATGAACGGTTCGGATATTTACGTGTCCGTTACTGTGCGCAGGCGCGCTGCATCGAAAACCATGTGTACGTTGCCATCGCCGGAACGGTGGGTAATCTTCCATTCGTCGATAACATGGACATTCAGTACGCGCAATCCGGTATTTTCACCCCCTCGGACATTCCATTCATGTGGGATGCGATCGCCGCAGAGTGCACACCCAATATCGAAACGGTAATCGTCACTGACGTTGACCTGGAATTGCTCAAACGCCATCATCAGACGGGCAGCGTACTGAACTGGAAGGATCGTCGCATCGATCTGTACGAGGTTGTTGCCAAACAGAATGATGCACACCGCTCTTAGCCCGGGGTTGGGAACGTGCACCTCTTCACCTCACCGGCACGACAACGGTTTCTCTTTGCTGTCGCTTTCGTTGCTATCGGCTCTTCGGCGAGGATCGGTTGAGCGGTCGTGAGAACTTGCCAAACTATCGTCGAGGGAGAAAAGGCCTCGCTCCTTGAATCCGGTCACCCCTCCGCTTTTCCTTGTACATCTGATCCTGTCTTTCCCGACGCGACACTCGCTGCGGAGCTTATGCGGTAGGGACGAGGGATTGTCGATTCGTTGCCGTCGCGTTCAGCACGGTAATGAGGAGACATGATCTCGATTCCCGCCTCGTTGAATTTGTCCTGAATGTTTTGATGCAGGACAGAGTACGTGCGCGCCATGCTTTCTGCCTCGGAAGTGTAAGCGTTCAGCTCATAACTCACGTAGAAGTCGTCGAGACTTTTCTGCAGGACGAAGGGAGGCGGCTCGCGACGGATCCCTTCTGTTGCCAACGCCGCGTCGATGAGCAATTGATGAACGGTTCGCCACGGAGCATCGTAGCCGATGGTAACGGTGGTGTGGAGAATGAGCCCTTCTTCCCGCGCCATCGTGCTATAGTTGAGAATGTGACTGCTCAACACCTGCGCGTTCGGAATGGTAATATCGACGTTCTTCGTAGTCCTCACACGCGTGATGAGAAGCGTCTTTTCGATGACGTCCCCCATCGTATCACCGATTTTCACACGATCGCCGATGCGAAATGGTCGCATATACGTCAAGACCAACCCTGCCATGATGTTGCTGATGGCACCGGCGGAGCCTAACGAGAACAAGATGCCGAGAAAGACGGAGATTCCTTTGAAAGCGTCGGAATCGGAGCCGGGGAGATAGGGAAAGATGATGACCGCGGCAAATGCGATGATGAGAAAGCGTGCAATCTTGTAAGTCGGAATCGCCCACTCTCGGTGGAATCCCGTAAAGGTGATGGCTCCTTTTCCAATCTCCACAAAGATAGCCTTCACAACTTTGATGACAAAGCGCGTGAGAAAGACGACAACGATCATGAAGAACAGGCTCGGCAGAAAATCCACAAACCCACTAAGAACAGAGAGCAGAGGTTCGGTCACATAGCGCACCAGCGTTGAGGCCCACGTGGAGGTAAACTCAAAGAAACTGAACACCAGCGTGAGGGAGCCGTACAACAGTCCTGCGATTGATCCGATGTAAAGCAGCTTCAGGATGCCGTTCACAAATTGTGTCAGTCGTTCCCGTGAAATCACCTCCACGGTCTGAATTCGGATGCTCCTCATGCGCGTCTGCTGCCAGGCGTCGAAGCTTCTTTTCGCCAATTGTTCCAGCGCGCGAAGAGCCTTCAGTGCAGTAAGGGTAGCGATAACAACGACAACCGTCTTCGCCAACCCGACCAGAATCTCGTCAATTCCCCATCTCGTTGCCCCGGGGATGAGGGAGAGGAGTGCCGTCAGTGCATAGTACAGAACACCGATGGTCAACACTAAGCGGAGGGCCTGCGGCACCAACAACACGGTTGTCAGCAAACCGCGTGAGGAGATGATTTCGAGTTGACTGATCCGAACTGGCCGGAGGAATGTGCCTTCCCACCGACCGAGATAGTCATAGATCTTCGGAAAGATCCACGACATGACCATCAACGCGATCAGGGCAAGCGCAACGATGCCGAGGGCAAGTAACAGGTCGAGCAGCGTTCGCTGCCAGGATATGGCGCGATACGATTCGAGAAGCGCGGTTCGAATGGTCGAGAGCCTTTGCTCCGCCAAGGCTTTTCGTTCGATGCCGGCGAGTCGTGCATCTTCTTCACTAATTGCAAGGATTGAGAGGGTGTCGTACCGCAACACCGTCCATTCTGGCATTTCGACCGTTTGAAATTTTGCAGAGTCGAGATCGCGAAGCGCCAACAACTGAGAGATGACTTGTTGAGCACGCGCAGCGCGCTCAGAAGGGCTCAACGGACCGAGATTTGTCTGAATAACGAAGAGGGTCTCGGCCTTCAGAACGATGCTTGCCCCCTCGCTTTGCTGCGCTGCCGCAAAGGACGATGTTGCAACGAAAAGCGAGATCACGAAGCCAGAAAACAACAGCTTCAAATGTCGATGTGAGCGTAGCGGGAATCCGATCATACCTCTACCGTTCCTTTGTTCTAAACAAATCTCCTTGATTCACGTTCGAAAGTGCTTCTTGTTCGAGGAGCGACCCACAGCAGTGACCCGTCAATGAGATATCCCTTGATCTGATTTTGGCTCCTGTTGAGCTGCTCTATGAGGATGAAGGTGACGGAGGAAACGTCCCGCTGCGCAGGTGCAGATCGCGCTGGGGGTACGGAATTTCGATCTTGTGTTTGTTGAAGCTGTCGTAGATCGCGAAATTCAAGGCGCTGATCAACAATCCTTTACGGTGGGTCATGGTGTTGGTCCATGCCCGCAACTCGAATTGGAGTCCGTTATCTCCGAACTCCATCAGTCGAACACTCGGTGGTGGATCGTCGAGCACGTCTGGATTATTCTTGGCGACTTCGATCAACAATCGCTCCACAAGACGCGCGTCCGTTCCATACGCGACAGAAACAGGTATTTTGAAGCGGACCTTATCATCATTGTGACTCCAGTTGATGACGTCTTCCGACACGAAACGAGAATTCGGGATGATAATCGTGATGTTATCGTTTGTAACAACCGTGGTGCTGCGCGCTCCGATGCGTACAACATCACCTTCCACCTCTCCCACCTCGATCCGGTCGCCGATCTTGATAGGCCGTTCAAAGAGGATGATCACTCCGCTGATGAAGTTGTTGGCAATGTTTTGCAGGCCAAAGCCGACTCCGATCCCAACTGCTCCGGCGAGCACATTGAGCGTTGTAAGATCGATGCCGGCGGTCTGGATGATGACGAGAAGACCCAGCGTAATCATCGAGTAGCGGACGATAGAAAGAACGGCTTGCCGTGTTCCTTCTTCCGACTTTGTCTTTGCACTCCATGTCCGCAGCAGCCATCGCTGGAAAATTCCCGTCAGCCAAACGAGCAAAACAAGGAGAATGACAAAGTAGAGCAGGGTCCAGAGTGTGATGTGCGTCTCCCCCAACTTGAAGATGGGAACTTCGAGGAAGTCCTTGATCTGGTGGAGGAATTCATCCATATGAAACCTTTGGGCGCGCTATTTAAAAAAGTGGAGGAGAGATCGAGAGGGGAGCGTCGAATGTTCGATGCTCAGTTTGAAGAGCCGGGCAGCGTTCTCCCACATGATCTTGTTCCGGTCCCGTTCCGGAATTTTAAGCTCGTCGATGAACTCAAGATACGACTGCATCGAAGAGATCGGCCAGTCGGTGCCGTAGAGCACCTTCTCCGGTTCCACGCCATAAAGAAGCATTTCCTGAATCTGCTTCCGCATATACACTTCGAACCGATCCGAAAAATCTCCCAGTACGAGTCCCGATATGTCGGTATAGACATTTTTGTTTTTGTACACCACTTCCATCGTATCCCGCACCCACGGATTGCCGATGTGGCAGATGATAAGTTTGACGTTGGGATGGTCCACCGCAACGTCGTCGACGTGAAGGGGGTGGGAGAATTTAATCTTGCCCTTCGGGTCATATGTATCACCTGAATGAATCATCACCGGTACATCGAATTCCTCTGCCAAGGCATAGAGGGGATGGAGTCGTTCATCGTACGGATAGAACGGCTCATAGCCGGGATACAGTTTGAGACCGCGCACGAATCCTTCACGTAGATAGCCGCGAAGTTCTTCCACATCCTCCTCACGGAAATTCAGGTAGCTCATGCCCGCAACAATGAAGATATTTTTCAAATCTCTTGTTGCGACAACGGCGTCGCGCGTTGAGGGCCGACCCGGGTTTACCTTGTAGGAAGTGAGAACGAGGGCGATATCGACTCGATTGCGCCGCATCTCGCGTTGAAGCTGCTCGAGCATCTGCGGCAACGCGGGGACGGTTTCATCTTCATAGTAGTTGATGTGTGTGTGACAATCGATAATCATAATGGAGTTTGTTTCAATGTTCTCAGGAGTTCGATGCTTTATTTCACTGAGAGACACAGAGTTTCACGGAGAACAATTTCAGCTCTGTGTCACCATTCCGATAATCTCAAGTGATCGCTGTAACGCAACGGCTTCGTGATTTCTACTTCCTCATTTCTTCCACAATTTCTCCAACACGTGTGCCGCCCATTCCTTTCCTCCCAATCCGAATGCCAGTGCTAGTGCAAAACAAAACGCTCCGAACGCAATTTGAAACGCGGAAACAAGGATTTGTCCTCCAATGGACAATTGCTCCAACGCGAGCGACACGACGAAGATGAGCACGGCGTATTGAGCGACAGTGCTCATCACTTGTGCGCCGGAGATGCCAATGTTGTTGAGATAGGTGAACGCGATTCCCTGAATCACCTTCGCGAAGAGCGTTCCAAAGATCAACACGATGAGCGCAACGATGACGTTCGGAATGTAAAGGATGATCCGGTTGAACAACTCCGCGGCTACCTGCATCCCCAGCATGTTGAGAATCGCCAGAATCGAAGTGAACATGACGAGCCAGTACACAAGGTTGGCAAGCAGCGTCACAGTTGTGTACCGAACACCCCCTTGCAGCAGGAAATCCTCGATGCCCGACCGCTCCGCCACTTCGTCGATTCGAAGGAGGGTCAGGAGCTTCGCGGTGGCTTTGCGAAACATCTTCGCAATGATCCAGCCGAGAAGCAGCAACAGCAACGCGCCAAACACTTTCGGCAGGTAGCCAAGGAAGGCGTCCCAAAACGATTGAAGTGAGGTAAGGATGCTATGAACCTGGTCCGACATGTCTCCTCCATCGTGCCGTTAGTTGAGAGGCCAGAAATAGGGAATGAGCAGCGTCGCGATGATCCAGAAAAGAATGTTGAGCGGCGTGCCGACTTTGAGGAAGTCGACATACTTGTATTGCCCCACGCCATAGATCATCGTGTTGGTTTGGTATCCCACGGGCGTCATGAAACTTGCAGAAGCGGCGAAAGCAATGGCCATCAGAAAGGGACGCGCATCGACCTGGAGCGAGTCCGCCGCCGCGATCGCGATCGGGGCCAGCAGCACCGCCGTGGCGTTGTTCGACATCGTCTCCGTCAGAAGCGATGTAAGAAGATAAAATGCCGCAACAAGCGCAAGCGGTCCGAACGACCCCACCGTTGTGATCAATAGGTTTGAGAGGAACAACGCGGTACCCGTTTTCTCCAGTGCCACACCCAACGTGAGCGCTCCGGCAAGCAAGAAAATGACCTTCCAATCAATAGCTTTGTAGGCCTCCTCCAGCGTCAAGCACCGGCTGAGGACGAGCAGCACGCAACCGCAGATCGCACTGACAACGATCGGTAACATGCCGGATGCTGCAACAGCAATCACGCCACCAACGATCGCCAACGCGGGAAGCACCTTTTCACGACGAAACTGTGGAAGCCCCACCTCCGAGACAAACACGAAGGCTTCGTCTTCTTTCAACCGCTGTAATCGATCTTTCGGTGCTTCCACCAACAGCACGTCACCGGCTTTTAACTTCGTGGTGCCGAGTTTCGTATGAAGCACGGTGCCGCGGTGACGCAGCGCGAGCGCAGTTGCTTCATAGACGTCGCGAAACCGTACCTGCTTCAGCGTCTTTCCTTCCAGAAAAGAATTTGGTGCAACGATGGCCTCCACCAACGTGGTCTCGTCGTCCATCAAGTCCCGGTCCTGAAGGCGGGCAAGCGGCTTCAGTTTCACTCCCTCTCGATCCTGTAGTTTCTTGATCTTCTCCACATCCCCCACTACGCGCAACACGTCACCTGACTGAAGAACGATCCGCGAAGGGGGCAGGCGGAGTTTCTTTCCATCCCGTGTCACTTCGAGCACCTCGATATCGACTTCACGCACGAGTGCCGACTCGCGTAAGCGCTGGCCGACCGATTTTGCCGTAGGAAGGAGAACGATTTCCGTAATGTAGTCTCCCATCCCAAAGTCCTTGGTCAAATCCTTCTCCCTCCGTCGGTCCGGAATCAAACGGATGCCGATAAGCAACATATACAGGATTCCGGCGGCCAAAAAGATCGCACCGAGTGGAGTGAACTCGAACATCGTCATCGGAGGCTGACCGTACCGCTCAGCAATGGTACTCACCAAAATGTTGGTCGATGTGCCGATAAGGGTGCAGACTCCCCCAAACATGGCCGCAAACGAAAGCGGCATCAGAAGCTTTGAGACGCTCACGTTGATCTTCGAAGCAACCCCGAGCATAATGGGAATGAAGATGGCAACGACCGGCGTGTTGTTGATAAACGCCGAGAGAGTGGCCGCCACGATCATCGTCGCGGTCATTGCAATCCAGAAATTAAAACGGTAGAGCTGAATGACGTGCGAGCCGAGATAGTTCACGACCCCAGTCTTGAACAATCCGGCACTCAGAATGAACATCGCCCCTACCGTCACCGTTGCCGTATTGCTGAAACCGGAAATACCCTCCTCCGCCGTCACGATTCCCGTTAACAACAACGTCGCCATCAGCATCAGGGCGACAAGATCGACGGGAAATCTTTCGGATGCAAAGAGAACAACGGCCGCGATGGCAAGAGCAAGGACGACAACGATTTCAACGGTCATACGATCTCGAACAACTTCAAGATCACCAGCACAACGCCGAGAGAAATGATGGAAATGAGGATTTTCAACGAAGCGGGAGATTGATCGTCCGATTTCTTGATTTCCTGTTCGGGCATAGCACGACTCCTTTCTGATTCAAGAAGAAAGCAGCAGTCGTCGCAAGGACGACGGTTCAAACATTCAGAAAAAGCGTTCGGCTATGCGTTGGGAGGATCACGGGAAGAATAAGGAAGGAGGAGAGGATCAAGTAGCTGGAGAATCGGTTCACACGGGTTCCGGCGGAAGACGGGTATTGCCTCAACAAAACGCGGTTGCACCACACCCGCCACCTGGCGAGGAACAATGCGTTGGGAACGGAGAAACTGAGAGGCTTGCGCAATGAGCGGGATGTCGGCCGGAGGGAGCTGGATGGGCAACGCTTGAGGCAAGAGGGCGACATCGCCCCGTTCCATGGTCACTCCGGCTCCTTTTGCTCGGGGTGAGATAAATGCACACACACCGACGAACAAAAAGAAAGGGAATCGCAGGATCATTGAGCATGAGAGAAGTCTGTTCATACGAGCACAAATAGGGTAACAAATTTGACCCGGACTTGCAAGAGGAATCGTTGCAGCGAGAGTAGGGACGGTAGTTAAGAAGGGTATTGAAGTAGGAAGTATCTGACGCGAGATGAGAGTTGACAGATGACAGCGGGAAAGTATCAAAGTAGTAAGTATGAAAGTAGTAAGACGCGAGATGGCATTTGGCAGATTGCAGATGGCAGTTAGCAGACAAGTGCAATCGGATAAACCCGAAGGGTTTTGCCGCAACCCATAGGGTTTTCTGTATCAGCCGTCGGATTTATCCGACGGCGAGGCCAAGCCGATGGCGTTTCGCTCAACGCGTCACTCCGAACTTGTTTCGGAACCTAAACCGTGTATGCTTACGATGCGGCCTTGCCTGACGGCAGGTTTTGATCCTGAATAAAAACATTTCAGGATGACGGAGCGGCTTGGGTTGGATCAGCGGGGTGTTGCAGATCGACAGAGCGCGATGCACACCCCCACCCCTCGTCATTCCGAACTTGTTTCGGAATCTAATCCTCGCGGCACCCCTCGCCGGTGGTTCGAAACCACCGGCTGGGAGGGGAAACCGTAAAGGTTTCAACAATGGGCTTTTCCGCAACCGGAAGGGTTTTCTGTATCAGCCGTCGGATTTATCCGACGGCG
>JBGFRO010000047.1:0-129005 GCA_041695085.1 Bacteroidota bacterium
AAGCCTCAAGTACGAGCAACAGCATCAAGTAACTGACTGCTACACTGCTTGTAAAAGTGCGGAGCTCAATGTCATCACAATGAACAAGAGAGGCAACGCCTTTGTTGAAGCCTCAAGTTGAGCGCCCGGCTTTTTTGCATGGGCTGAAGCCCTTGGTGTTTTAACCTGAATCCTGCGTGAAGTTGAACGAGAAAGAGCCCTGCAAAATGACGTAAGGTTCTTGCCCTTGAAGGAAAAACCGACATTTTCAGGCCCGGAAACCTATTGGACAAAACCCTCACCGGAGGTGTGTATCTTGTCCAGAACGGCAAATACCTTGTAACACCAATGAATACTCTCTTTCCAACATGTGTAAGTCACATGATCATGCATGATTCAGGTTAAGGGATTCTTTAGTCCCCGACCTGTCCCGCAGTACGGGATGCCGCTCTTTTGAAACATGTTTGGTTGTGGCAAAGGTCGGGGCAATAGCCGCGTCCTTCAGGACGGGGTCATCAATTTTAATCAACAAGTACGGGGGGTTCAACCCCTTCAAACAAGCGCTCAACTTGAGAAGATTACTTAGTAGAAACGGCACTAGGCTTCACGTTTCCGGTGGAATAGAGAATTCAGCGCGTATGAACGGCTTAATGCCATCGGGTCCAGTGACCTTCAGCCATAACGGCCCATTTTCGCTCGCGATCTCCACAGCAAGACAGAAGAATGGACAACAGAGCCGCTCCAGTGTCATGAATTCTGCGGCGAGAACAACGGTCGCGGGATCCGAGGGAAGCCGAGCGGCATAGCCATGGGGAATTTCCTTGAATTCGATAACGGCAGAACGTAGTTGCCCTGCAAGGGCGCGATGACGCTCTCTTTGCTCCGGCGATAATGCCGACATGTCACAAGCAAATGGGGTAGGCATTGCTATCGTCTTCGAGATGCCCAACGCCTCAACTAAGTAAGCGGCCGCGGTCCGCTTGAGTGAATAGTTGGACCGCTTCACGAACGTTCAGCCATCTCTTTGATCTTGGCAGTTGCGGCAACGACGAAATCAAGTGATGCCTCAAAGTAATCCCTACCTTTCCCATCTGGCGCCAGCGCCCAGTCACCGACTCGAATAGTAAGGCCGCATGAATCGTCAGATGACCGGAGTATGTACTCGTAACCGATTCCTGGGACTTGGGCATTCCAGTTCGGACTGTGATAAGCCATATACAAACGGCTTTGGGGAGCGAACTCAGTCACGGTGAGACGCGCTTGACCCTCCCATTCGAGGACAGCACCGAGTGAGAGGGAATCCGACGTAAAACTGTCAGGAACATCATCCCACTCTTTTATACATCGTGGGATAACCAAAATATCCCATACCTTCGATGGGGATGCATTGATTTCGATCGCATCTTCCGCAATCAGCTTCTCCTTACTTTGAGTCATGTCTTATCTCCTTCGGCATGCTAACGATGCACCGGATTGCGCCGTCTAACGCTCAGCATCAGCGGCGGCCCAAGGCCGTCCGCTGCATCGGCTTGTTGGGCGTCACCTGTGGCCTCGCCTTGCCACGTGAAACAAGCCAGCGAAGAAATTTCACCCAGCTCGACCACGGTTGAACGGTTGGAGTATAGCCAAGCGATGCCTGAGCGGTTGCTAAGGAATCCTCGATCAAGGCATCGTGCAAGGGACGGTAGATGAATGGCCATGACAGCGTGGCCAGCCCGCTTGTTGTCATCTCAAGTATGTGTCGCAGCTTGACGGTTTCTGGTCCTGCCGTTACAACCTCGTAGCCATGCCAGCCATTGAATCCCTTCGGCCCGGTGAAGCGGAACCGAATTGATTCTCCCGGCTGGTACGCTTCAACCGTGTATCGAATCGGCCCGTGGCCTCCAACCGCTCCTCCTTGCAGCGGGCGGTCGAACACCATGGGAGGCCATGAGTGGATTGGCCACAGAGCGTCGGTCGGCGACGCGAGGGAATCGATCAGGCTACCGACTCGGTCAGTCGCGCGGAAGCTGCGTTCATGAACGTTGCGTACCTTCATACGGTGCCCCGATAGGTGACGCCCAAGGTCCCGGTTCAGTGGTGGCACGGAGCGTCGCCCGTTTCAACCAGCTGTTGGACAACGCCCCTCCTCAGATCGTCGTCTACGTGCCTGGTGCTCCTCCGTTCAGTCGCTATGCTGTTAGAGTTATGATGACATTTCCCTTCTTCCGTCCGGTGTCGACGTAGCGGTGAGCCTCCGCCATCTGCTCGAACGGATACCGCCGATCAATGACCGGTGTGAATTCGCCCCTCTGAGCCAGTTCCGCGAGGAAACGCAAGTCCTCTGCCCGCTCGGCTGCTGGCCCAGCAATGATTTTCTTGCTGCTCGTCAACGACACCCACGGGATCGGAAGCATGTCTGGCAGTCCAGCCAAGACCAGAAGAAGACGTCCTCCTTCCTTTAACGAATCTTTGCTACAGGAGTACGGCGCCGTGCCGACTGCATCGAGAATGACGTCATAGGTTTCACCACTCCGCGTGAAGTCATCTTTGGTGTAGTCGATGACATGAGTTGCCCCCAGGGAGCGGACCAGATCTAAGTTAGCCGCACTGCACACCCCAGTCACCTCTGCCCCGAAATGCCTGGCCAGCTGCACCGCGGCTGTGCCTACTCCGCCGGAAGCACCGTTGATGAGGACTCTTTCCCCTTTCCGGAGCTTGCCTCTTCGGAAAAAATCTAACGCCGTCGTGCCGCCAAACGATATGGCTGCGGCTTCATCGTAGGTCAGATTGGATGGTTTCATGGCCAGCGGACCGTCTTCTGGCACGCATTTGTACTCCGCATAACAACCCATCCCCGCACCGCCAAAAGCGAAAACCTGGTCACCGACCTTAAATCTGCCGACATCTTTGCCTACCGATTCCACTTCACCAGCAAGCTCTGTGCCCAAGATGGGTTGCCTTGGTTTCATGACGCCGAAAACCAGGCGCGAGATGAGCCCGAAGCCCACCGGTACATTGAGACTGCGCACTCTGCAGTCCCCCGATGTCACCGTTGTCGCATGTATTCTTATCAGGACTTCGTTGTCCCTGGGGATGGGCTTTTCCACCTCCTTCAATTGGAGAACATCCGGTGGACCATATTTTTCGTACACGATAGCCTTCATGCGCAGTCACTCTCTAGGGGGTAGCTTTGATCCGCGTCTCTCGTGTTGTCCAACGCCTAGATTAAGCCGAATCGCGAAGCGGCTTCGGCTTGAATGAATGGTTAGGTGTCGCCGACATCTGGCCGTCGCCGTCGAGTCCTACCGGGCCATTGCTTGGAGGAGAACCACAATAGGAACGCGACATAGAGCACGTCAAAAACGATTCCGCCCCAATCGATTCCCCACCTGAAACCGAATCGGTGAAAGATCACCGGGACATAGGTGATGGCTGCCAGAACCAGCAGCCAAAATACGCCCACGCGCCTCTCGACCTTCAATGATGCTGCGCCAGCCAGAATCAGACTGACGGCTGACGCACAGGCCGAATATGAATAGAGCGCCGAACCCAAGCCGCCGACGAAAGCCACGGCGAACAAAATGAAGAGTCCTATGACGATTGCCGCGAAGCCCATTGAGTTCCCTAACGTTTAAGATAAGATGCAGAGGGGCAGTGCATAGCACTTTCAGAATTCTCCGAAAGCATGCCCAGCCCTCTGTCGCATTCATCCGTTCGTTAGACCGACGGCTGCGGCAGAGAGGCTGTGCCCTTGCTACGTTTCTGCCCGCTTCCATCCGCCACTTGGCCGAGCCAGATCTTCAGCGCGGCGTCGGCGATGGCGACCGCTGCGCCGAGCACGAGAGCGCCGCCGAGGTCGGGTTGCAGGCGAAGCAGGGTTTCGAGCGAGATCCCGAACCACCTCGGCACGATCAGAAGTGCCACCACCGCGAGCACTGCTCCAAGGCTGTTGGACACGAGGTGGCGAAGCGGCGGCATGGCTCGGGTACAGCTCTCCTTGTTCCACTTTCTCAGGCGGCGGATGAGCGCAGCGTGAAGGAAGCCGGGTTCAGCCGGTATGTGCGAAGTCGGTACCGCGGCCCGTCCGTCTCCCCGGTGACTTGGAACCCCAAGCGCCGGACGAGTCGATCGGACGCTGCATTTGGCGCGTCAATCACCGCTGCGAGGACCTGCAGGCCCAGCGAATCGAATGCATGCGCGATCACGACTTCCAACGCCTCCGTAGCGTAACCCCGGTGCCACGTCGCTGGCGCAAACGCCGCGAGCGGTTCCACCATACCAACCAAACTTGGATCGTACTCGGAGGCTACCGTGGTAGGCAACAGCCCTACGCATCCCACGGTCGCTGGGGTATCGCCGAGCTGAACGGTCCAGAGCCCTAGGCCAACGCCAGTAAGCGATAGGCAGTGGTCTAAGATGTCGCTGGCGCGTTGGCGCGTGACAGGCACGTCATCGAACAAGAAACGGCGCACGTCGGGATCGGCCCAGATAACCCAGAGTGCATCCAGGTCGTCTGCGGTTGCAGGTCGCAGGAGAAGACGGTCAGAACGGAGTTCAGGGAGCATAGTTACGGAAGCTACCTAGTACGAGGTTTAATGAGCCGCCCAACGATTGCGTTCTGCTGCGAACGCTCTGATGAAATGCGGCGGTGCAGCCGCCGCTACCGACAGATCCGCGTTCGTTGTCAGCAACGCGTTGTTATGCGGCCAAGCCGACGAGTTCAAACCTTGCGCACAGTGTCACCTACAGGCTGGAACGACTCGGCCAACAGAATCCAGTGCAAGATCGTCGTAATGATCGCTGCGGCGGTCACCCAGTCGTAGTTGGTTCCTGCCCTAAACAATAGCAGCGCGAGGATCAGCAGCAACAGCGACATCGCTAGCCGTCCAGAATTTGCGCGCGTCCATGCCGTCGGTGCATAGAAGCCACCAGCCCGGGAATCGAGAACCGTCCAGAGCACAGAGAGTACCAATATTGTGGCACATGGCACAACCAGCAGCCACATCGGAATAGACCAGTGCAGGCCTTGCCCCTGCCATACCGCTCCCGACCCCCCGACGACCGTACTCGTGATGACGACCGTGGTTACGGCCAGATGCCACAGGATCAGCATTGGATAGAACAGGGCGCGTGGTCCACGGTACGCGCTGAACAACAAGGTCAACGCGTAGAGCGTTAGAAGGATGAACACCCAATACGGGCCTTCGGTGCCTGCGCCGGATAGTCCAAGAATGCTCCACCGGTAGCCCTCCGGGCGACCCATGATTCGAACGAGCGGCAGCCACGCAAACACGGTGGTCAGCACAGTCCAGAACGTCACAGGACCAAATAGCCATCTTCGTTGCTCAATCATTGTGACGCCCTCCAACATGGCCACAGTCCTCAGCCCACCGACGAGTCCCGCTTCCAACATGGCTGAGCATATCTGCGGACAAAGCTGCCCTGCATCGGGGCTGCATAACGCCTCGGGCGTAAGCTGAGCCCGCGCTAGCAGGTGTCAGCTTCACCCCCTCGTTATGTCGCTCCTGGCTTAGCGCACGCGGTCCAAGAAGGCATCCATTGCATGGTGGAGGGCTACCGGATCGTCAAGTTGAATGAAGTGGCGCGCCGTGGGTATCTCGACAACCTCTGCCTGAGGAACTCTCGTCACCTGCCGGCGTGCCGCCGCGACATACCCAGGTCGTCCCTCCGGCGGGATAGCTGCCGTCCCCACAAGAAGCAGCACGGGAGCGGTGATCCGCGACACCTCCTCGCGAAGATCCGTCGTATACAGGTCATACAGGTACTGGGCCGTAGTGACCGGGTCAGACTGCGCCGCGATCGGTGCTAGCCAGGCACGAGCAGCGTCGTCTCCCACTTGCCTCACAAGTTGTACGTCACTCTGCCGTCGGAATGTCACCGAATCGGAGGCGGCGATGGCTTATCTCATGGCCTCGGCTCTTGGCGCCCAGACCTCAGCCGTAGCTTCGGGATCGAATAGCGCCGGGAGGTATGTGGCACCCTCCAAAGAGATCACAGCACCGACGAGGTCAGGCGCCGTGGCAGCGACCGCGTAGGCAACGTGGCCTCCCAGGCTGTGCCCTACCAACACCACCCGCTCCAAGTCTTGAGTTCGAATGTATTCGACCAGATCATCCCGCACACGGGCCAACGACGGCTCGGCCACCGGAGGAACGCCAGCGAACCCGGCAAGCGTGATAACGTGAACTGAGTAATCCGACCGGTAGTGGTCTATAAGTATGCCGCCACACGGCGCCTGGGGACGTGAGGCCAGGCAGCAGGATCATCGGGGGCCCGTTGCCTTCCACCTCGACAATAAATGTCCTCGCATCCTGCCCCTGTCCAAGCGCTACAACGGGTAGCGCAAGAAGCGCAAGCAAGGCGGCCAACATTCTTTCCATACTCACCTCCTATCTTGTGCTTTGCCTTGGTGCGACATAACGCCTCGGTGTTCACGCGCGGCCTGAGCCCGCAGGGCGAGGACCGTCGCGTGGAACGCCCTGTTAGCTGGCACGTGTGAACCCGGTGACCTCCTTGATGCGGGAATCTCCGAGCCAGACCGCATCGATGAGCGACGTGCACAGGTCCTTCAGTTCCGCGTCACCAATGATCTGCTCACGGGTAAGCACGATAGAGCATAGCTCAGATCGGGCTACTGGGCGGTTTGAACCGTCAACGGCCATGAAGCTCCCTCCGGCCTGATCTGGGTTGAACACCCAGGATGCCAGCTTCTTGTCCTTCACCTCAGGATTGCCCCAGGTGCCGATTAGGAGATCAAAGTTTGGAGCATGGTCCGACTTGCCTCTCGTCCATTGGACGAAGTAGGCCGCCACGGTGTGATCGCCGCTGTGAACGTATCCCCAGACGGTGCGCGTTTCGTTCCCACAGCACTCGCAAACGCCACCAGCTTCACCTGCCGTCTCAACTTTGAGCTCAACCATGGTGACGCCTAACCGAGGCCAGCCCAGAAATCCAATTCCCGGACGACATACTCAGCAACAGCCTCCTCCAGGGACTCAAAGCGCGCATGGGATTCTTCATCTCCGACTTGTCCGATCTCTCCCGATCGCAAGAGGTACCAGCCTCCACTGGTTCGCTTGTCTTCCGAGTAAGCGAGCCATACCTCCACGAGCTCCGGGTGAGCGATGATCAGCGGACGCAAGTCGGCGGGCCCAAAGCTTGCCCGACGTTCCCTGTAGTGCGCCCGTCGAAGGGCATCGCGCAGCGAGAGACCTGCACCTCTCATGGAGGTCTCGTGTCCGATGCGAAGGATCGCGAGGAGTTCTTCGGTGTCTGTGGTCATCGTACGTGGCTGCCTAACGCCATTGCAGTTGAGCTGCGGCGCCGCAGCCAAGCGTTGTGCTGCATTCAATGGTCGCGCTCTCGCCAGCCAAGCCACCGAATGGCTTGGAAAGCGCCGACAGCTCCAACTGCCCGTTAGGCGGCGGGAGGTTTATCGGTTGGCTGAGTTTTCTTCGCAATGGCAGGGCCCAAGGTGAAAAACACGATTGAAAGCGCAAGAAAAACCACGTCCAAAGTGCCCCCTCGCAAGAGAGGAACTAGCGCTGCCACGGCGAACAGTAGACCAGCGAGTGTGAAGCCCCACTTCGTGATCTTCGGGTTAAGCATACGTAGCTCACCTCATTTTGTGTCGCCCGCCTAACGCCTCGGCGTTCACCAGCGGCGCGCGTAGCGCCGTCCGCTGCATGCCGTTGTTATGCACCCAGTTTGCTGTGGACGCCGTCTGGGAATTGATCGGAGATCAGATTCAGGTGTACGCCCTGCTCAAGCAAAGCCTTCAGGCCGGCAAGCACCATGGTAAACCCGCCCTTCGAATCAATGGCTTGAACCACCACTTCATCATCACTCCCCCGAAAGCCCCAATTGGAAATGCGCACAAGAGTTGCTTGGTCTCCGCGGGGAATAAACAACCACTCCACGGGGCAAGGCGGGTCACCCCATTCAATGAGTATTCGCTTGTCTGGTTCGACTGCCTTCACCCTGACTTGTGTGGAAAGCCCGAACATTTCCCAATCCCACCGAACTTCCTTGCCTGGCTCCAATCTCCCACTGCTTCTCGTGAACCAGAATTTCGTCGTAATCGCGGGATCTACAAAAGCCTCGAACACCTCCGCGACCGGCTTACGAATGAGCATTTGCGCCTTCACAATGGGCGCATTTTGAAGGGTCATTCGATACCTCCTTGGCTAATGGCGCGGCTGTGCGAGATAACAGGTGCATAACTAGTGATTAGATTGGTTTCTGTATAATATACTTCCTTCAACTTGCGGCAATATAGCGACCGCGCTTGAGAAATCCAAAACCGTCTGTACAGCAATAGGTTACTCGCTCAGGATTCCTCTTTGTCTAACGGTTCTCTTGTGGAAACACCCATCGCCAATCAGCTGATGCATTGGGATATTTGCGGTCGAGGGCCATCGGCAACTGCACGCGCCCCCAGCCATCCAAGATATCGCGCTCGTGAATTGCTTTGACCTGCATCAGATGCTGCTGTAACGGCGTCTTGAAGGATTCGGGAAGCATCGTTATTCGATCCTTCGGCCTCTTACCGTCGCGGACAAGAATTTCGTTACGCGAAAAGTCTACATCCTGCACCCGAAGGTGAAGACACTCCGCGAGGCGCCCCGACAAGTCGGGGCACCTCACCCAAGTCGCCCACTTGGTGCTTAAGTAACCGGGGTCTCTGATCGAACAGTGAAGCGTGGTGTTCCCTAACCATCGAGGTTTCCTCTACCAGCCGTCGGACTCATCCGGCGGCGAGGAAGCAGAGAGATTCATCGTGCATTCAGTGTGCCGTAGCAGAGCTCGAGTGATACATCCGACGGAGAGAGCTCTCCTAATTCCACGGAGGCATTGACGGTAAGCGAATCGCCGACCTTCAATCTCTCGGCTGCAGGAGTCGCCGCCTCCATCACACGAACGTGCATCCAGTTTGATCGCACGAACGAATTCCATGATGCAAGCCCTTTCGCGCTCTTCAACTTGTCGGTGGTTATCGTCGCGTAGTGGTCGATCGCGGGCAAGTACGTCCGCTCCGCATACTCCCGCACCATCCGGTTTGTATTGAACTCGGGTCCAATCGCCCGCATCGACGACTTCATCTTCGCAATCCACTGGCGCGGCAGGTCATCTGCACCGCGTGTTTTGAGGTTTTGAGAAATTCAAGACGTATCAGATTTGAGAAGTGGGGTTTTTCAGGATCGCTCCAATGGGACTCGGTGGCTTTTCGGGGTGGTATTGTGAAACGCTTGATCCAAAGGACAACCAAATGGTGTATAATTCATTGAGCTGCGCCAGTCGGCTTTCATTATTTCTGTCCTCAAAAAGAAGCGCGTGCTCGCGTCGTCACGCGCAGGACCGATTCCTGATTGAACTGTCGCTTGTACAGGGCGCGGATGGTATCGATGAGAGCGTCAAAGTGATCACCCGGCGGGTGAAGCACCAGAACGATGCGGGTTGGCTCGCGATAGATTCGTCCCTCCTTCCCTCGATACTGACCGAACGCTTCATACACCGTCAATCCTTCGGGGAATCGGGAGGAAACCTCTTTTTCCAGGAAATCCTTCCATTCTTCGTTTGAGACGAGTTGGCCCGAGATTTTTTGCAGACCGAAGAAGAGCTCCGTTCTTACAAGGTCCGACCGACGTTCGCTCGCAGAAGTGAATTCTCCCCTGCCGTGGTACAACGCTGAGCACGAGGAGGCGAAGAGCATGGAAGTAAAGAGTACGACAAATCCCAATGGACGGATGATCATTGTAGATCTCACTGTGGAGGCGGGAGATGGTATGACTTCCCTTCAGGGATGAGAAAGGAGGAAGAGACCTGATGACTTGCCGGTGAGCTCCATCTCTTCCCGCTCGTTAGTATTCGTTCTTCTTTTCCCATTGAGAGGTTGCGCTCGTATCGGGTTCCATCAAGTTATCCCGTGCCGTCTCCACCCAGTCACACAGCACATCGATATCCGCTTCAGAGAGTTTCGCGCTGGGATGCATCAACAGATAGTCTGGCAAAGGCATTTTGTCGTCCAGCACTTCCTGACAGATTTGATCGAGCTTGGCGATGGCGCGGAGTTCTTTGTAGCGATCCCACTCGGAGAGATTCAGATGTTCGCGGGCTTCTTTCACATCCGCCGCCACAAGCCATGAGGCGGGGGCGATGTAACTGTACCAGGGCCATCGCGTTTGATGCGAGTGGCAGTCGTAACAGGAGCGCTCGATAATAGCGCGAACTTCGGGGGGTGTCTTGACGAGTGCGAAGAGGGTTCTCGATTCATCCACCGGCGGGTTGGTGCGTTCGGGTTGAACAGCTTGCATCCCAAGAAAGACAATGAGCAAGCCGATACCGATCCACTTAAGAATCTTCTTCATACGGAACTCCGGATAGTTGGCGGGAACCTCGAGGCAACCGCAACATGTGGAATTCTTGAGACATTCGCCAGAGGAAAGATTACCGGAGTGATGCTCTCCACTTTCTTGATGAAACGGAAGGAATGGAAACGAAGGAAGGTTTTCTTTCTTGGAGGTCGAGTTTACTTCAACCGTGTGCGAGCTTTGCGTTTCGGGGCTTTGTAGCGGGAGGCGATCTCTTTCACCGCAGCAGCCGCAATGTCGGCGGCCAGGTGTTCCGGTTCGAGCAGATACTTCACTTTATCAACCGTGTCGATGCCGGCCGCTCTGAGTGTGCGCAGAATTTCTTGGTCTTGGTGACTAAGTGCAGGAGCGGAGGGACTCGGATCACCCGTCAGTAACCATTGAATGTCGCATCCAAGATTGATGAGGCGCAAATACATCTTGTTCCCCGGCTCCGATGCTGCGGAGAGGTACCGGTCGAGATGCTGCGTAGTGATACCGAGCGCGTCGGCGAATTGTTTTTTCCAACCATGCGACGAACCGAATTTCGACTGCCCGAACTCCCGAAGTCGGTCTGCGATGCCAGTATTCCTTGCCATAAACAAATTTGTTTTAGGCGAACTTGACTAATGAAACTTTTTTGTTTAATTTGGCAGCGTCAACTTGTGGACGATGATATGAAAAACTCGCCCCAGAGACAAGCTCGCCCGCCGCTCCACATCCAGGTCCAAATCATGATGCTGCAAAAGGGGATCGAACGGAAAGAAATCATCGAATCCCTTGGCATTTCCAAAAGCCTTTTGAGCAAAGCCTTGAAAGGAAAGCGGAAGACGGCCCTTGAACGCGTTGCACAATTTGTCCGATCTCGCGCGGCCGGCACGCCGAAGGGGAAAGGAGAGATTGATGCAGAAATTGAACGCAAGTGAGGCTGGCATGTCGGTGTCTGAAGCGCCCGTCATTCTCTTGGCAGAGGACGACGACGCTGCACGGGGGCTTTTTCAATTATTCCTTGAATCGCAGGGCTTCCGCCTGATCGTTGCCCGAACCGGCGCAGAGGCGTTCGAGCTCTACTGCCGCCACAAGAACCGGATAGCGCTTCTCATTTCCGACGTCGATATGCCGGTCTTGAATGGAATAGAATTGTTTATTAAAATCCACGCCGTCGATCCGACGGTTCGGGGAGTTTTTATGAGCGGACGTTTCGATTTCGAGACCGCGGAGAGACTGCGTCATCTTGGCGTGACACACTTTCTCCGAAAGCCGTTCGGTCCCGAGGAAATGCTCTCTGTAGTCAGGAGCCTTCTGCCTTCGAACACGGGAGGATGATGTCGAGGGGTAGAGCGGCAGGTATGAGAGACTCTAGAACGAACCTGTATTTTGAAGTTGGGAATGTTGGGGAACGATTTTCTGGTGGGAAGAAGAAACTTCAGTCAAGCTCTTAGTTTGAAGATATCCAGAGCGAGGTGAAAAACGATGTCAATTTGGGATGCGTTTCTTGCAAAGGAGCGACGGAAACGTAGAAGCCACAAGGTGAAAAAGACCAACGATGGGAAGTCTCCAAGGTGGACGGACGAAGAGCATCAGTTTCTGAAGGAATGGTACACGAAGAAACCTACGGCGTGGATCTCCAAGAAACTCCGCCGATCGGAACAAGCCGTCCGCAATAATGCACGCCTCCTCGGACTTCGATTTCCTCGACGGAAGAAGTGGACAAAGGAGGACGACGATTTCATTCGAAAGTGGTATAGGAAAAAGCCGATCGGATGGATCGTGGAGCAGCTTTCTTCGACGACGGCCGCGGTGCACGCTCGAGCAAAGGAATTGGGGGTGGCTAAGCTAAGCGCCCACGCGCGCTCCGCTAAGAAGGATTACTCAATGTTGTTCTGACGCTCAGGGAAGTGTCGCTCATTCTACTTTGATATTCCTCTCGCCGCGCCATACTCCGTCGTTTCCTTTGGAAAGCTTCAGGATGGATGAGAAGTTCCCGTTCTTTCTGTAGCGAGCATAATCCTCCTCGCGCAAGTGCGGATCACCATCGAAGAGAAAATCGTCGAACCACCGTGCTCTCCCTTTCTCCGGAACGTAAACGACGTGGATGTGAGCTGGAGTGCGCGATCCGGGGTACGAACCCGGCTTAATGGTCCGCAACTTATACGTTCCGTCTTTGCCGGAGCGAAACCAACCTTTGATGCGCGGATGACGCCAGCTTCCATCCGCCTTGTTGTACGACCCCAACGCATCGGTTTGATAAACGTAGAAGAGAACCCCTTCCCGCGGCGTTTTCCCGTCGCTGCCGTATACGGTTCCTGTTATGACAAGCTGTTCCCCAAGCTCGTTTGCATCCGTCATGACGACCACTGAGGAGATGTTCGGCGGGCGTTCAGGGAGGACCGGAAAGTCCTGGCGAACGAGAGCGAAAGACGACAGGAGAAAAAAAGCGATCATGGGGGGAACTCCTTTTGTGTATGTTGACAGAGAAAGCGCTCACACGATGAGATTCCGCTCAACGGGAAATGGTTCGAATGCGCGAAACTAAAGCGACGGACGGGGCATAGAGAATATCCGGCCGATGGTTCCATACTCATCCCCTCCAAGCCTTGTGACCGGTTTCAGGAGCAGCGGATCGACGAGGCCATTTTCTCTGAGCAGATCGTTTCGAAGATGAAAGCGGAGGATTCTGCCGATGATGAGCGTGGAGGAAGTCCCCTCGACAGGAATGATCTGGGACACTTTTGCTTCAAGGGCGATGGGCGATTCTGCAACACGAGGAGGCTTCACGTCAACCGATGCTTGTGGAGTCAGATGTGCGATGGCAAATTCGTCAACGTCGGACGGCCACTCGCCGGAAGTGAGGTTCATGGCGGGCGCCAGTTCTTCGTTCACGACGTTGATGACGAACTCCCCGGTCTCCTGCGCGTTCTGAAGCGTGTCCTTGAGTTTTCCCCTGCGGGCGCCGACGGAAATCAACGCGGTAAGGGGTTTACTGGACACACCGGTGTAAAACGAAAACGGCGCAAGATTGAGTCGACCATCCTTACTGATAGTCGATACCCAAGCGATCGGTCGCGGTGCAACGATGCTTACGAAGAGACGGTAGGCATCGCGGGGTTCCATCTCCTCGGCATTGAACGAAACGAGTTGGGACATGGTGTTCTATTACTCTTCAAGAAGCGTAAAGTTCTTCGGGTTTCGCAGAGGCAAGCTCCGTCAGGAATCCGGCGACCTTCTTTGTGACAGCTTCGAGATAGGCGCTTCCTTTTTCCTTTGTTGCCATCCTGGGATTTCCTACGCCGGTGTCGCCGGTGACGTGTGACCAGATGCGGGGAGTCCACACCCATCGTTCGCGCAAACCCGCGATGGTGAACTGCCGCGCTCTCCCTTCGCCTGCTTCGGTAAGGGGGAGGACGAGCGACGGGGCGATGTTTAACATCAGACTCGTTTCCATTTCACCCGCGTGATCGTCGCGTTCTTCAAAGAACTGCTTCTGATCGATGATCTGCCACCAGTTGATCGTTCCAAGAAACATCGTCGGAAATGCCGGCTGGAGCTCACGAATCATCTGTTTGAAATCGTTGCCGCCATGGCTGTTCAGGATGACCAGTTTGGAGAGGCCCTGCCTGTGAAGAGAGTCGCAGATATCGCGCAAGAGCACAGCCTGCGTGCTTGGGTTCATGTTGATGGTAAGAGGGATATCAAGCTGGCCAGTGTTGACGCCGAAGGGAACGGTGGGAAGAACGGCCACCCGCGCTCCCGATTCCCATGCCAGCCGCGCCGATTCCGCGGCAATGTATTCCGATTCATAGATGTCCGTCCCGTAGGGGAGATGATAGTTGTGCGCTTCTGTCGCGCCCCAAGGGAGAAGTGCGATGTCGTAATGTGTTGATTTGACCGTCTTGTAATTGGTTTCAGACAGGATGTAGGGGCGGGGTGGGCTCATCGTTCATTCTTTCGGTCGAGTCGAGATATAACCTTGAGTGACTCGTGCGATCCTGCTGATGCACGAGACAGCATGACGTGGTTGAAGGTAAAAGAAATCTCATTGGGTAGCAAATGAGGGGCAAAAAATGTTGGAGGGAGCAAATAGAAAAGGGAAGAGCATCACACAACTCGACGCTCTTCCCTTTCATTCATCCTCTCGACAAAGCGATGGATGAGAGGAATGAAGGGTCTCTTTAGAGGTTTTTGGCGTACACCAGAGGTTCGGGTGAGCTATCCGGATCTCCGGTGAAGCCTCCATTTCCATCTCCCTGGCAAGATTGTGTTTGAGGGATGCCTGCTTGGATGATTGCGTCACGTACGGCTTTTGCACCGGCGCCATCGGTCGGTTTTGTACGACCAACGAGATACAGCGCTGCCGCTCCGGCGACATGCGGCGAGGCCATGCTCGTTCCGCTGATGGTGCTGTAGGTACCATCTTTCCATGTCGAAAGAATGCACACACCCGGCGCTGCGATATCGACGACCGAGCCATAATTGCTAAAATCGGCAAACGTGTCGTCCACATCATTACGGCATGTCGCTGCCGCGCCACCTCCGCATAGACCGTTGAAATCGGCAATGGCTGAAACACACAGCACGTCTGGACTGTTGGCGGGACTCGTGTTGGCAGCGTCCGTGGCGCTGTTGCCGGCTGCGACGGCATAGACCACTCCTTTGTTTGCGGAGTTCTTGATGGCATCGTTGAGAGAAGTTGAGTTACCGCCTCCCAGACTCATGTTTGCCACTTCGATCTCACTTGCGTTGGCCGTTACATAGTCGACGCCCTTGATAATATCTGAGATAAAACCCGATCCGTTCCTGTTCAATACTTTGACTGCCCAGAGACGAGCACCCGGCGCAACGCCGACAACGCCAACGCCGTTGTCCAATGCGGCGACAGTACCGGCAACGTGCGTTCCGTGTCCATGATCGTCATCTCCTGATCGTGTACCTCGCACAAACGTCACGTTTTTGTAGACATAGAGATCGGGATGATCGAGATCAATGCCTGTGTCGATGATCGCGACATCGGCATTTACCCGCTCGTCATTCCCATCGATCTTTGCTTTGGCATTCAAATCGGCATCGATACGATTAACACCAGTGGGCATGGACTGAGTAAATGTAGTATAGACCTGGTCTTGTTCGATGTATTGAACTCGTGGATCGGTTTGTAGGGCGGCAAGCCTCGCGGGGGGGACAGTCGCTGCAAAGCCTTTTAATGCGTGTTCATACACGTGCAGAATTCCAAGCCCATGTGCTCCCGCCATCTGCGATGCGACAGCCGGAACATTTGTAACGCCCTCTTTGAACACGACAATGTACTGTCCCGGCACAACCTTACCGAGCGATTGCAGAGAGGCCGTTTCGGTCGACACAGTTGTTTCCGTAGTGGTTTCCTGGACGCACCCTGTCCAATAAAATGTGGAAGAGGCCAGGATAAGCGCGATCGCTGCAACTCCAAATCGACGTACAGTTCGCACTGAGATTTCCATAACTCACACTCCTTCTTGAATGGATGAAATTTGTTAGTTGGTGGGGTAAAACTCCTTCTTCGGCCCCTCAGGCTGGTCTTAAGGCGTGCATGGTGGACGATCAGATTCTGAAGGACGGTGGATCTCCGATGAGACATCGTTAAGGTCCCAAAGGTTGAATGTTCGGACGTTGGGCCGACATGTCTCCTCCGTTGTGTGTGTGATGGGTTACGATGGGGGTGTAGCGAAAGGGCGCCAAAGCTTACGTTTAACAGATCACAAAGTCAAGCCCATTTATCGCTCGTCTTTATGCTATGAGCCCGTATGGCTGAGGTATCGACTCCCAAGGGACGCCAAGGGGGGAGGGCGCTGAGTGAAATCGGAGACAGTTGGGCCACCCACCGTACGGAACGCGTTCAGCCTTCATCGTTTGGCTCTTCTCCGAAATCGGTTCCGAGTATTTCCCGCGCACGCTCTGCATCACTTTTGTTGACGAGGACTTTCGTTGCACCGACGCCGCCCGGAGACGTCTGGAACGGGGCGATTGTTCCCATCAGCTCATCTGTCAACATTGCTTCCACTCCGCCGGCGTGAAGGGCATTTTTGGCGAGATGTGCCTCAACCGGATTCCCTCTGAACACGACAACAAGCCTTTCTTCTTTTCCCATGGCCCGATCCTTTCAGGTCTGCAAGACGTTTACTCGACGACGACCGCCGTTCCGCTGGCGCTCACCATCAACATGCTTGATCCGATCGTTTCATAATCCAGATCGATGCCGATGATGGCGTTGGCGCCGAGCAAACGTGCTTCGTTGCGCATTTCTTCGAGGGCGATTTCTTTCGCTCGACGCAGTTCTTTCTCATACGCTCCCGATCGTCCGCCGACGATATCGGTGATGCGTGCAAAGACATCGCGGAAGATATTGGCTCCGAGGATCGCTTCGCCGGTAACGAGACCGGCGTACGTAACAATCTTCTTGCCGTCGATGAGTGCTGTGGTGGTGGTCAGCATAGGTGATCTTCTCCCGTTCTTTGGTTGTATGATGTTTTTTTCCTCATGTCGAACCACACTCGCTCCCCTTCAAATTTCTTCTTTGATGGATCCCACGGAAACAGAAGCCCGGAGACCCGCGAAGGAGTCATAGACGAGCTTTCAGTTTTTCGTATCCGCTCCGGCTTACCTGAAGTTGTGTGCCGTCTTTCAAGATGGCCATCCTGCTGTCCTTGGCGTACAGCTCGATGCGGGCGAGGTAATCGAGGTTGAGAATGTAGGAGCGGTGGATGCGCACGAAGCGTGCATTGTCCAGTTGCTCCTCCACTTCCGAAAGCCGCTGTTGTTTGAGATGCTTCTTGCCTTTGGTGACAAAAGCGACGTAATCGTCTTGCGCTTCAACGTATTCGATTTGATCGACCGGGATCACGTGCACTTGGGAACCGTTCCGAATCAGAACGCGCTGAAGCGGTTTCTCCCGTTGTCGCACAGAGTGAACAAGCTGATCGAGCACCTTCGAGTCACGGCCCTGGAGTCGTTGTCGCACCAACCGCATCGTCTCGGCAAAGCGCTCCTTCGTGAATGGTTTGAGCAAGTAATCGACGGCATGCACGTTGAATGCCTGCAGCGCATACTGATCGTATGCCGTGACGAAGACGACGGCGAGATCGTGCGGGATCAGTTCCAACACCTCAAACCCGCTCAGCTTCGGCATCTGGATATCGAGGAAGACGAGATCGGGCTTGAGTTCTATGATGTTTCTTACAGCATCGAACCCGTTCGCACACTCTGCAGCGATCTCCACATCCGGATACTCCGCGAGGTACTCGCGCAGAAGTGTTCGTGCAAGTTCTTCGTCGTCAACAAGGATCGCTTGAATCGTCGTCATTGTGAGGGAGAAAGGAACGTTGCTTTACTTGCGGACGGGGAAAGTTACAGAAACCTTGAATCGAGTTCCATCGGAATTTGCGGAGAGGACGCCGTCGGTGCCGTAGAGCGTGTGAAGCCGCTTTCGGACGTTCTCAAGTCCGACGCCGGTACCTCTGCTCAGCGGCGTATCGGGATCGACCGGATTCTCAACAACGACATTCAATAGTCTGCCGTTCGCATCGGTCGAAAGCTTTATCGTTCCTCCCTCCAGAAGGTGTGCAACGCCGTGCCGGATGGCGTTTTCCACGAGCGGTTGCAGAAGAAGGGGAGGGATGCGGGTCTGGAGCGCAGTGTCAGAAATATGCTCTTCAAACTTGAGTCGTGCCCCAAACCGTACCTTTTCGATGTCGAGAAACATCCGGATGAGGGTGAGTTCTTCCTCGAGCGTGATGAACTCCTGCGCGCCCAATTTCAAGCTGGTGCGAAAGAAATCCGCGAGCTTAATCGTCATATCACGCGCCGCCTTCGGATTTTGCATCGTGAGGGCGCTGATGGAGTTCAGACTATTGAACAGAAAGTGGGGATCGATCTGTGCGCGGAGGGCACGGAGTTCGGCGTCTTGAGCGAGAACTTTCATTTGGAACGATCGGCGCTCTGCATCGCGCGACTCCTCGAAAGCGACAATCAAATAATCGATTGCAACAGCAAGCAAATAAAGCAGCATGCCGATTCCGAACAACAGGCGTGTCTCGACGATGGGACGTGAAGACGGGACGTTGAACACTCCGCTCTGTATCAACACCCAGCTCCAAATACTGCTCAGGAGTACCCAAATGGAGCTGGAGATGGCTGCGGAGAGAAGGAAGACTGTGAGGAGACGCATCGTGTCGGTTTTCTGCAACGGGAATGCGCGGCAGAGATACCACCCTGAAAGACAGATAAAGGCATAGACGAAAGAGATCGGGAGCGAGAACGCGAAGCCCAGCGGCCACGCTTGCTCCCCCGGAACGACGATGAGCGCCGAGAGGAGGAGAGCGATCAACAGCCAGGCGACAAGGTAGACGAGGAGTTTTTGTGTGTCCGCTAAGATTGGGTGCATGGAATCGATTCCAACGCAAGTTGCAAGATCATCCGACGGCGGTGCGGTGTGGAGATCATCATATCAGAACGGGGTTTCGCGCGAACAACGTCTACGTTCATTGTTCAAGGATTCGAAACAAATGATGCAAAGATGCAAGGGGTAAAATTTCTATCAGCTAATTGCTGATATCTGCTCCACCCATAATCGCGTACCCTCGAATGATGAGGGTCTTACCGCTGTTTGGGTTAGCGCGAGACGTGCGGTCTTCGATGCCGCCGAGAAGCGGGATGGCCTGGACGTTGACGTTCCAGTCTTGTGGAACGCGGATCTCAATCCCCCCCCAGAAAGCAAAAATCTCCAACACAGCTTCGCTGTTCTTCATGGATGCACCGCGGAGGTCGAGTTCTACGCCTCCCATGATTGCTGTCACCTCACCGCCGCGAAAATCTGAAGATGTGTTGGAGCGTTTCAAGCCGCTCATCATCACGAAATCCTTAATCTCCGGACGCGGCTCGGCAGCTCCGGAGGTCTTGACCTCCGCCGTTCGCTTCTGTTGATCGAGCGATCTCCACATCATGCTCATGCCAAGCAGGATGAGAAAAACGGGCCAGAGATCCCACACGCGGAAATCGAGGATGTGCAATTTCTCAAGCATAAAGAGGACGCCGATGACCAGCACGACCACTCCCCAAGCGCGGCCGGGTGTGTGCTCAGATTGGACGATCTTGGCCACGCCGTAGATGATGAGAAGGGCAGGCCAATAGCGAAACAGGTCACGAGCTTCGATGAGATCCAGATTATCCAGCGTGAACAGCACGCCGACGATAATGACCAGGATTCCCAAAACGAATTGCGGCCCAAATTGAATTCTAGTTTCCATTGCCCTTCTCCTGTGCGAGACGGTGATGCGATTCCTTGACGAAGCTGTTCCAGAGAATACTGATCCCCCAGGCAACGATTAACAACGGCCAGGTGTCCCGAAAACCCAAGTCCCAAACTTGATTGAACGAGACATGCAGCCACAGTCCGAGAAAAATCCACCAAACTCCTTCACCAATTTTCGTCCAGCGATTGACCTGCAGAACTTTATGGATGCCGAGAGCCACAAGGATGAAGGGCCACAACCGCCAGACGGGTCCGAGATCGAGCAGGTCGAAGTTGTGAAGGAGCAGAAGCAAACCTCCTCCGATAAGCAGAAGAGAGAAGAAGATTTGCGTTCCAGTTTGTAGTTGTTGCTTCGTCGTCATTGTGGTCTCCTGCAAAAGGTTTGCTTGAAGATACTATGTTTCAAAAAGGAAGTTGCCCGGAATTCGGTAGACGGAGAGATGCTGTCGGTGAATGGTGGAAAGATGCGTCGGTGGTCACGTGTGCCTCTCCTTTCGTATCAACTTTTTCAGATCATCTACCGTGTCAATATCAATCGCACCATCCTCAAAGGGAATCGTCGCGAGTTCGTTGCGGTACGTTTCAAGAATGGTTTTCGCCCCCCGATCGCCGTGGAGTTGAAGCAACTCAGCCATCCACCGTTTCGGAAAGAGGGCGGGAACTCCGATCGTCCCAGAATACGCTGCAGCGATGAGGGTGTTTGGATCGGTCCGGTGGAGGTGGATATATTTATCGATCAGCCCAGTAGTTACGAACGGTTGGTCACAGACAAGCAGAAGAACAGCCGAAGCATCTCGGGTTGCAGCCTCCACGCCGGCACGGAGAGAGCTTGCCATTCCCTCGTTCCACTGCTCATTGATGACGACTTCGACGCGCAGGTCGTGAAGGAGAGGACGAATAGTATCCGACTGTGAACCGAGGACAATCACAATGCGGGTCGCTTGGGAGGCACACGCTTCGAGTGCAAGATGCCGAATGAGCGGGAGGCCTCGAAAGAGGAGAAGCTGTTTTGGTGTGCCGAGACGTGACGACGGTCCGGCGGCGAGAAGCACCACAGTGAGGGGAAGGGGTGCCATCTTGCGTGAGAAAGCAAAGGCGGCATTGGGAGCCGCCTTTGCGTGGTCTCGAGTTATTTGACGAGTTGTGCAGAGAGAGAGATTTGGGCTCCCGTCAGGAGTTTCGAGACGGGACAGTTTTGCTTTGCCCCGTTGGCCAGCTCCTGGAATTTTGCTTCGTCAATTCCGGGGACCTGGGCCTCGCAATTCAACTCGATGCGTGTGATACCGAATCCTTCCCCCACGTTCTCGAGATGAACAGTCGCCGTCGTTGCGACGCGCGTCGGTGTGAAGCCTGCTTTGGCCAATCCGTTCGAGAAGGCCATCGAGAAGCATCCGGCATGTGCTGCGGCAATCAACTCTTCGGGATTCGTGCCTTCACCTGTTTCAAACCGCGAAGCGAAAGTATACGGGCCCGAATAATTGGCGAACTTCATCGTACCTTTTCCTCCGCGCAAATCTCCTTCCCATACTGCATGGGCACTTCGTGCTGGCATGTTGCATCCTCCTTATGTGTCGTGAAGGGTCCCCTCCGGCGTGTCCGTAGGGGGATGGTGAGTGGTGAATTAGTTTTTCATTCGATCCAGAATCCGTTCCATGTCATCGATGACGCGATTCATTTTTTGCATGGTCAGTTCAAATGGTTCGGAAGTGGTCATGTCGACTCCCGCCTTCCTGAGCAAGTTGATGGGATAATCGGAACCGCCGGAGCCGAGGAAGTCGAGAAACCTCCTGGTGGCTTCTTTCTCTCCGTTCAACACCTTTTCGGAAAGAGCGGCCGAGGCGGTAAAAGACGTAGCGTACTGATAGACGTAGAAATTGTAATAGAAGTGCGGGATGTATGCCCATTCGATTTTGATCTCGTCGTCGACAAGACACACACCTTTATCATGGCCGTAGTAACGTTTCGTCATTTCCATATAGATTTCGTTGAAGCGGTCCCCCGTAAGCGCCTCTCCTTTCTCGGCCAGTTCGTGAATGCGGAGTTCGAATTCCGCGAATTGCGTTTGTCGAAACACCGTGCCTTTGATCCCTTCAAGGTAGTTGCCCAGGAGTGAGAGTCGAATGGCGTCATCTTTAATCTGCTTCAGCAAATGGTCGATGAGGAGTGCCTCATTGAAGGTCGAGGCCACTTCGGCGACGAAAATAGAATAATTGGCGGTCGCGTACGGCTGCATCTTGTTGGAATAGTAACTATGCATCGTATGGCCAAGTTCGTGCGTCAACGTGCTCATATCGTCGTACTTGCCGTTGTAATTCATCAGGATGTAGGGGTGCACGTCGTACACGGAGCCGTTTGAGTAGGCACCGGACCGCTTCCCTTCGGTGGGATACATATCGATCCACCGCTCATTGAATGCTTTGCGTGTGACGTTGATGTAGTCGTCCCCCAACGGTTTGAGGGAGGCAAGGATGTTTTGCTGGGCCTCCTCGACGGTATACTTCAGATCGACTCCTTTGACCAGCGGAGCATAGAGATCGTAATAATGAAGCTCTTCCAATCCCATCATGCGCTTGCGGAGCTTGAGGTAGCGATGGAAGGTATCGAGGTGCTTATTGGCGTTCTCGATGAGCTGTTTGTAGACCTCGAGGGGGATGTTGTTTTCGTCTAAAGCGCGTTCGAGTGCCGAGCCGTACTTGCGGGCTCGTGTGTAGAACATGTTCTTTTTGATCTCGGCATACAGCTGCGTGCCGTAGGTGCGGCGGAAATCGTTCATTTTTCCAAAGAAGGTGGCGAAGACGTTCTTCCGATCTTCGCGGTTTGGTAAGGTGCGCGAAACGGCAAAGTTGGACTTGTCGAGTTTGATCGTGCTGCCATCGCTCAACGTCAGCTCAGGGTAGGGGAAATCGGCGTCGGAGAAGATGCCGTAGATACTCTGCGGACCATCCGCCATCAAGCCGGCATCGGCAATGATCTTCTCTTCCCCTTCTGTGCCGGTGTGTGCCTGGCGGCGCAGGATATCGAACAAGTAATGACGAAAGGTGGCAAGCCCCTTTTCCTGCTGCAAGAACTTCTCCACTGTCGCCTTGTCCATCTTGAGGATCTCTGGCTCGATGAACGATGCCCTCGCGCTGAAGTCGGAGCCAATAGTGCTCATCTCCTGCTGCATGGCGAGATAGGTCGAGACGCGCGTATCCTGATCCGAGCTCATGCTTGCGTAGCTGGAGAGGCGGTGGTATTCTTTTGAAAGTTCGGTTGTGTATTCGAGGCACTCGAGAAGCATCTGCGGAGAGCGTGCAAGCTTGCCTCGGAAGGTTTCGATCTTCGGCAAACGCGAGACAAACTCCTCTTTTGCCTTCTTCCACGCTTCATCCGATGCGTAGATGTGAGTCAAATCCCAGGTGTATTTCTTATCAATTTTACTTCGGTCCCGCTCCTGCGCGAACGCCGCGGCCGAGGTGGCTAACGAGATCCCAACGACGGAAAGCGTGACTTTAGCAACAGGATGCATAGGATCTCCTTTCGCGTGCATTAAAACTCCTTCAGATGATTAAGAAGCTCCGAGGGTGAGCATTGTGACGTGGCGCTTAATGTACTTGAAGAAGAGAGAAACGGCAAGCCCCAGCTGCAAATTCATCGCGGCTGCCGCCGAGATCATCTCAGTATGTCCTCTCAGGCCGGAGGGCTAAAGGGGGCTACGAATGAATCGGACCTGTCTGATTTTTGAGGAAGCCGCCGGAGCGTTTGGAGAGGACGGCGCGGATTTCGGAGAGGATGGAGAGAGCGATCTCCTCCGGCGATTCGGCTCCAATATCCAATCCGACAGGTGTGTGAATACGCTGCATGTGTGATTCTGCAGCTTGGACTCCGCTCTCCTTCAGCTTCGAGAAAAGAAGCTTCGATCGTTGCTTCGGCCCGAGCAGTCCGAGATAGCGAAGGTCGAGAGGGAGAAGAAGCTTAAGGTATTCGAGATCGAAGGAAAAGTTGTGAGTCATGATGACGACGACTGCGCGATCCGGCAGTGAGACACGCACGGAAAATTCTTCCGGTCGCGTCACAAGGACTTGGCGAGCCGACGCAAAAGCTTCTCGTGATGCGAACGCCGGTCGATGGTCCACGACGGTGACGTCCCACCCAAGTTCGTGAGCAAGACGAGCAAGCGGGATGGTGTCATATCCCCCGCCGATGATCACCAGTGGAATCGGCGGCGAGATGAATTCGATCAGTGCTTCCACGTCGCCGCTGGTAAAGCGGAATTCTTCCACGGTCGATTGCTCGGTTTTGAGAGCTCGGCGACACTCTTCGAGCAATGCAGAGGTCAGAAAGGGATTCTTGACATCCTCCGTGACAGTGTCGTCTTCGGTCAGCATTACGCGCGAACCCACCGGAGTTTTGATTTCACCGTCGACACGGAAAATCGTTGCCATGACCCCCGCACGCTGATGATGAAGACAATCGTGATAGAACCTGAATTGGATGGCACTCTGCGGTGAGTTGACCGGTTCAAGGAGGATGTGGGCGATGCCGTTACAGCCCTGATTCAGTCCCCACACGTCGGCGTCCGAAATCATATCGTAGACAATGACCTGCGGCGCGCCGTCGAAGGCGTGAAGCCGCGCCTTCTCTGCCACGTCGGCTTCGAGGCACCCTCCGCTCAACGAGCCGATCATCGTTCCGTCGTCGCCGATGAGCATACGCGCCCCGGGCCGACGGTACGTCGAGCCTTTTACCTTCACCACCGTTGCCAGCGCCAATTTCACCGGTGCGTGCTGCAGCGCTTCGTACGTGGAGAGGATGTGTTGGAGCTCTTTCATGGTCTTCCCGACCTACCTAACGTTTTCTGTAACTGCTCAACGAAAGATGAACCACTGATTCACGGATGAGCATTCCTCAAAGGACGACCCTCTTCTCGTTTCTCACTTCCATATAGCCAGGATTGCACCGCTGATGAGGAAAGACGCGAGTGTGTATCCCGTATCAATTCCCCAGAGGGCAACAGGTTGTTTCAGAAAGTTGACCTGATTGTTGTACGTTGGTGCGCCGGTGAACCCCAGCCAGCAGATGAATCCGACCATCACACCGGTTTCGAGCGTATTTGCTCCGGCGAAATTTATGACGTTCGCCAACACGTATGTGGACATCAAGCCAAGGATGAAGGCTTTTACATACATCATCGGATGTGAACCCCTCTTCAATTCTTCTTCCGTTTTGTTGATGAGAGACATCCACTTCTTTGCAAAAAGGAGGGGCGAATACCAGACTCCCCCCAACACAAACATTACGACCGCACAGACCAACACAGCAGTGTAATTGAGCTCCACTGATGCCATGGAAAACCTCCCTGTTGTATGTGAGTTGAGATGACGATCTCTCTTGTTAAATCTGTTTCGTCAGGTGCCGGACACTCTCGTTGTACGTCACAGATAGATGGCGATCGTTGCAAAGACGCAGATGAGAAACGCTCCCGTCAGCCACGCGGGAAGCCCGTCGCTGCTGCGTTGGGCGATCTCGATGCTTTGCAGATGGAGAAAGGCGAGGAAGGTTTGGATGTTCGACGCACCGAGCGTCGCCGCTCAAGAAACCCTCTTCCGTTATCGTTTCCATTTAATCGTACAGCCGATGGAATACGTTTCCGGTTGAGCAACCTCCCGGCCCGCGAGCAGAGCCTCGACGGCATCCTGCACATAGCGCTCGCGCACTTGATCGGGCTGATCGCGGTTATCGTCAAATCGTCCATGGTACCGCAACCGTCTCTCCTTGTCGAACACGAAGAACTCCGGCGTGTGTGTCGCGCCGTAGGCGTGAGCGACACTCTGATCCTTGTCCCAAAGATAGGGGAAGTTGAATCCCCGAGTTTTCGCGCGCTTCACCATCTCCTCATAACTGTCTTCGGGGTAGCTGACGGGATCGTTGGAATTGATGGCGACGAGCTGCACTCCTCGTGGCCCATACTCCCGTTGAAATGCGATCATCCGGTCTTCATACGTCTGCACCGTTGGACAGTGGTTACACGAGAAGACAACGACGAGGATCGGAGAACTTGCGAAGTCTTTGAGCGAGTACGATCTGCCATCCGTCCCCGGCAAGTCCGAAAACTCGGGCGCGGGTGCGTGAAGTTGAAGTGTTTGAGTGGGCATAGGTGAAACTCGGTGCTTGTTTTTGCTTAGGCACTGCTATGCAGACTTCAGCGACGTGACATATACTCCTTAATTCCGACAGAGAGGCGCGTTCTGTCGTAGGTTCGCAGAACTACTCGGAAAAGAAAAGTGGCACAAAAGAAAACGTGCCGAAATCAAACGCACGCGATGGCTCTTCCTCCACACCACCCACAATTCTTGGCGCATCTGCGGAAGAAGGTCATAGACGTGATATGGGTTTGCGCCAAGAATTGAACGCACGCCATCGCTTTCCAACCCGCGTGCCGTGATTTCGACATCCTCCCGCTTGCTCCACTTAAGTTGTAACGACTCTCTAAATCGAATTTGAGGTATACTTGCAACTGTCGAATGTCATCGATTTTTTTCATTCGAAACCTCTCCAGCTAACCGCCATTCGCCAAATCCTCGAGCCGAATCGGCAAGCGACGCACCCGTTTGCCGGTGAGCGCAAAGAGCGCATTGCAAACCGCCGGTGCCGCTGGTGGAAGTCCCGGTTCGCCAATTCCACCCATCGGCGCCGTGCTCTTCATCAGGTGCACCTCCACCTTCGGCATCTCGTCGATTCGCATGAGTGGATAAGTGTCGAAATTCGTCTGTTGGACTCGTCCTTTCTCTATGGTTATCTCTCCATAGAGAGCGGCCGTGAGTCCGTAGACAATCGCACCTTCCATCTGAGCTTCAATCGTATCGGGATTGATATATTGCCCACAATCGACTGCGGCAACGATGCGATGCACTTGAGGATAACCCCGGTCATCGAGTGAGACTTCCGCGACCTCCGCCACGGCGGTGCCAAAGTCTTCGCCGCACGCGATCCCGCGTGCCATTCCCTTTGGTAACGGCTTGCCCCAACCGGCTTTTTCTGCCGCCATCCTTAGAACTCCCTGCATGCGGGGATTCTCCTTCAGGAGGTTCAGGCGGAACTCAAGCGGATCTTTCCCGGCTGCAGCTGCACACTCGTCAACGAAACTCTCGAGGAGCCAGATGTTCTGCGAGGGACCTACCGACCTCCAAGCGCCGATCGGGACGCCCGTTTCCAAGATATGATAATCGAGCGTGTAATGAGGAATTTCATACTCCGGTACAGCTGCCGAGACAACAAGACCTTTCGAGCTCGGTCCAACAACGCGATGCGTCCACGCAATGAGATTTCCCACCTTATCGAGACCCGCCTTGAAGACGCTGAAGGTGCAGGGACGATAGAAGTCGTGCATCATATCATCATCTCGCGTCCACACCACCTGCACGGGAGCGTTGACCGCTTTCGAGACTTTCACCGCCTCCATCACGTAGTCCGCTTGAAGACGTCTGCCGAATCCTCCGCCAAGCTGTGTCAGGTGCACGGTCACTTTTTCAACGGGAAGTCCGGTAATGCGAGCCGCCTCCGTCTGTGCACGTTGAGGCGTTTGAGACGGAACCCAAATGATGCACTCGTCGGTCTTCACGTGGGCTGTGCAGTTCATCGGTTCCATCGTGGCGTGAGCAACGAGTGGAGCGTAGTACCTTGCTTCGAGTGTGACAGCCGCAGAGGCAAGAGCAGAAACCGGATCACCCACGGATTTCTCGATTGTTCCGGGCTTAGCCGCGGTCTCCTCAAACAATTTCCATATTGAGTCGCTGTTCTGATTTGCATGCGGCCCCTCATCCCAGGTTATGTTGAGCACCTCTCGCCCCTGAATCGCCGCCCATGTGTTGGTTGCAATGACGGCGATGCCTTCATCGATCTGCACGACCTCTTTCACGCCGCTTACCTGCTTTGCTTTCGTTGCGTCGTAGCTTTTCACCTTCCCTCCAAAGACAGGACATCGCGCAATCGTGGCAAACAGCATCCCCGGTACCCGTACGTCGATACCATAAACGGCGGTGCCGTTTACTTTGGACGGCGTATCGAGTTTCTTGACCCTGGTGCCGATGATCTTGAAGTTCTTTGGATCCTTAAGCGTTGGACTCTCCGGCACTGGCAGTTTCGATGCTGCTTCCGCCAACTCGCCGTACGTCAACTTCCGTCCGCTCTGTCGATGAATGACGGTACTCTTTTCTGCGTAGCATTCATTGGCATCCACACTCCATTTCTTTGCTGCCGCGGCAACAAGCATTTCCTTTGCTGCTGCGCCGGCTTTCCGCAGCCGCTCGTACGATCCACGAACGCTGGAGCTTCCCCCCGTTCCCTGACTTCCATATTTATTGGGATGCGCCTGCGCGAATTCGAACCGTATCTCTTTCCAATCTGCTTCGAGTTCTTCTGCAACGATCATCGGTAATGAGGTAGCGACACCTTGCCCCATTTCTGATTTTCCGACGGTGACGGTAATAGCGCCGGTCGGATCGATCCGCAGCCACGCGTTTGGCTCAAAAGGCGCGGTCGCCGGTTCCAACGTCGGGAAAAACGTGGAGGCGGGAAGATAAAAACCGAGCAGCAGTCCCGTGCCCGCTGCCGACGAGACTTTCAAGAACTCGCGTCGATTCAGCGTTGCTTCAGTCACTTGCGTATTCATGATGTGCTCCTTCAAACTCTCGATGAGTCATGAGTGCCATAACGATGACAAACGGTTATGGTTTCGCACGCGCCGCGGCGAGATGGATGGCGCTCCGGATGCGGCTATAGGTTCCGCAACGGCAGAAGTGGCCGGACATGTAATCGTCGATGTCGCGATCCGTCGGTTTTGGCTTCTCGTTAAGGAGCGCGGCGGCGGACATCAGTTGTCCCGACTGGCAATAACCGCACTGAGGGACATCGAGTTCGATCCAGGCTCTTTGGAGCGGATGAGAGCTGTTCGCTGAAAGGCCCTCGATGGTGGTGACGCTCTTTCCTTCGCAGCTCGCGACTACGGTGATGCAGGACCTGATCGCCTCGCCGTTCATATGCACTGTGCAGGCGCCGCATTGAGCTATTCCGCAACCGAACTTCGTGCCGGTCAGTCCCAGAACATCTCGCAACACCCACAGGAGAGGCATCTCGGACGGGAGGTCAACAGTGTGTTTCTTTCCATTCACGATGAATGAAGTGGCAGGCATACGCGCATTCCTTATGTGTGTGAACGACGTTTGAATGTAGAAAAAGGGGGTGAAAAAGGAAAGTATGGAAGTCGGAAGTATGTGAGGAGGAAGACGCGAGAGAGCAGAAGGTAGATTGCAGAATACTACTCATCCCTGTATGATCCTCACTAACTCATCCAATCCATCCGTCAGTGCTGCCGGACCCGGTTGAAGGATGATGGTTGATTGAATCTCGTACAGCCGATTCTTTTTCACGGCGGTGATCTCATCCCATCCTTTTCTCTTTACCACCTGCTCCTTTTTGAAGGGCTTCCCACACCACGATCCAATAATGATGTCCGGATTCCGTCGGATGACCTCGTCCGGCTGGATGATTCGGCCCTTCGCATCATGAAAATTTCTGAGTTCAACAAAAACATCCTGACCACCCGCGATCTCAATTAGCTCACTCACCCATCTGATACATGAGATCGGCGGATCACCCCATTCTTCAAAATAGATCTTTGGCCTCGGCATTCGATGTGCTCTGGCAGCAATCGTCTCGAGTCGTTTTTCGTATCGACCAACGAGCTCCTCGGCTTCTCTTGACCTCCCCACCATTCCTCCCACTATCAGAATGTTTTGAAGAATTTCCTCAAGACTTCTCTGATTGAACGCTACCACCTGCAGGCCACGAAGGATCAGCTCCTTTGCAATCTCCGCCTGAAGATCGGAGAAGGTGAGCACCAGGTCGGGCTCGAGAGCAACAATTTCGTCATACTTTGCATCAAGAAACGTTGAGACCTTTGGCTTTTCTAATCTTGCCTCGGGCGGGCGCATTGTGAAGCCGGATATACCCACAACCCGATCCCCACAGCCAAGTAAATAGAGTATTTCCGTTGTTTCCTCTGTCAGGCAAACGATACGTTGTGGATATGAGCTGTGCATTTATGGCCTTTAAGATGCAGCGCAACCTGTCAGCTGCTTAAGCCTCGGAGAGGTCGCGGTGGCTTGTTGAAGGGGAAGGTCATACGCCGCCCGATTCACCTTACATCCGGCAAGACCCTTCCATCGACCGTTTTTGGAGTGGGGATGCCGAGCAGTTTTGCAATGGTAGGTGCAAGATCAATTACGCGAGCTTCTTCGTTAACCCGTGAGGGCTTCAAGCCGCTTCTCCAGAAAACTAACGGAACATGGCTATCGTACGCATAGCATGAACCGTGAGTCGAGCCGGCGTTGCGCGAAGTGAGAAGCGAAAACTCTTCCGCTCGGATTTGGAAGTCCTCACCGCGACTGGGAAGGTAGCTTTTTCGGAATCGCGCAAGGTAGGGACGGTCGGGAGTGGAAGGATCAAGAAGTTCTCGCCGGAGATACACGTCAGCGATGCCATCAACCTGGAGCAGCGCCTGGCGAACGCGCTGTTCCAATGTTGTGCTGTCGATGTTCGTCTTTGACGCAGCACGGTAATTGAAAAACGCGTTGTGCTCCACCAGCGGTTCGCCAATTCCCCATTCCTGCTTCACCTTATCGAGTTCCCGTTCGAAGGCTGGTCGTACCACCGTTGTAGTATTGAGTCGGCGCGCCTTCTTTCCATCCATACGCGCACTCCACTCCGGCAGCGGACAGACTCCATGGTCGGCAGAGAAAGCGACCAGCACATTCTTCTTGCCCACGTATGATTCAAGGAATTCGAAAAACGTTCCCAACGCTCGATCCAAACGAATGAGATGATCATGGATCTCGTGGCTGTTTGGTCCGTAGTGGTGTCCGACGTAATCCGTGCAGGAAAGACTTACAGCGAGAACATCGGTTGCTTCACGTTTCCCAAGCTCTTCGCCTTTAATCAGTTCCTCAGCAAAGGCAAGCGTCATAAGATCGCCGTAGGGGCTGGTGCGCATGTGTGATGCCTTTCGTGCAGGATGGAACTCGTGAGGAAAGGTCGTCTTGCCGTTCCAGAGACCTTCCCCTTCAAACTCGTCCGGGCCAAAGCGGTTATACACCGAATCGTGCAGAAGCTTCGTCCACGCATTCGGCACGTTTCGTTCAATCCAAGCCGACGCGTTAAAATTCTTCACAGAAGGAGGTAGTGATTTCGTATAGTATGACGATGTCACCACTCGCCCCTCCGCATCGAACCAGTACGCAGCATCGGGTTGTTTACCTCCCATGAGGATAGCTGCACGGTCTTTAATCGAGGTGGAGAAAACTCGGGATGCGGGGGAGGCACTCTTGAGCCAATCTCCGACGCCGGTAACGAGAAGATTCTTGGGAGAGGAGCCGCCCCCAAGTCCTTCAACTGGAAGCGCGGTCGAGTCGGCAACGCAGTAGACCTCCTTTCTTGTGATCGGATCGATCCATTCGTTGCCCACAATGCCGTTCGTCCTCGGATATGAACCTGTAGAGATCGTCGCGTGACCGGGACCGGTTTCGGATGCAGCGTAATCTAAATGTGCGTTGGTGAAGACGACGCCTTCGCTCGCAAGCCGCTTGAATCCCCCCGTGAAGTCCGATCCGAAACGGTCGAGATAGTCACCGCGCATCTGATCGATGGAGAGAAGAACGACGAGCTTCGGTCGCTGTTGCCCGGCAACAATCGAAGTGCAGCCAATGAGGAGAACGAGGAGAAGAGGGTGTAGTAACCGTTTCATTGAAAGCTCCTTAACGCCTGTTTTCGTCGTTGGTCTTTTTCGACGGCGGAAAGACGGTAGTTATAATCGTACAGTGCCCCCTCCCAATCGCCGTAGATCGGATTGGGAAGGACGATGAATCGTCTCCCGAATTCTTCCTTCAACTTATCGACTGCCTCGGCTCTCTCTTGCACGTTCTTTCCCTCGAACACATCGGCAAAATCATTCAAATTGTCCCCCAAAAGAAGGATGATGTTGTGAGTTTTGAGAATGGTCTGACGTCGCGGCTCTTTCGTCGACTCTCTTTCTTTAAAGAGCATGTGCGATGGCACGGCCTGAGGGAACCCGCATGCGGCAAGATTTTTGGCTGTTACCTTTATTTGATCCACGCGGCGGTTCGAAACGTAGAAGACGTCCACCCCATTCGATACGGCATAACGCAAGAACTCAACCGCGCCAGGAAGCGCCTCTGCTTTTGCCGCGTTGACCCACTCATCCCACAAATGAGGATAACCTCGATTCTCGAAAACGAGTCTGGCCGCATGCGGACTGTTATCCAACACTGTTTCGTCGACATCCACCACGACGGCGCGTTTCTTCGTCGAGCGTTTTTTGAGTTCCTGGTCCAGCATTATTCGACCGACATTGTAGGCCTGATAGCTGAGAGCGCGGAACTCAGCCGCGGTCTGATACCAGTTGATAGCGAGAACTGTGTGCTCGGTTCGATTTGTATCTTGGTGCGGCTCGCTCGGAAGAAGAGACCAGCCGAGGGGGAGGAGTGATGAGATGACGAGGATGAGTGGGATGGATCTTCTTGGGCTGAAGCGCGTCATAGGAAAACCTCTCGAAGAATATTTTGCTTTCTGATCGAACCGTTTGCTGCGTTAACGCTTCAAAAGCTCCCTCGCCTTCGCTACAACGTTCTCCACACTGAATCCATACTCTTTGAACACGATCTCATAGGGAGCCGAAGCGCCGAATTTCGTGATCCCGATGACCTCCCCTTCACATCCAACGTACTTGTGCCAACCGTGAGGCACGCCTGCTTCAACGGCTAGTCGCTTCTTGACGCTGGAAGGGAGCACCGAGTCCCGATACTTTTCCGGTTGCGCTTCGAACAGCTCCCACGAAGGCATATTCACGACCCGTACAGCGATCCCTTCCTTTGCAAGTTGTTCATACGCGCCGATCGCATATTGTACCTCCGATCCTGTCCCAATGAGAATGAGTGATGGATGGGGAGAGGTCTCAGCCAGGATATATGCGCCGCGAGACACGTTCGATGCAGCTGCGTATGTTCTCCGGTCGATGGCAGGGACCTTTTGCCGTGTGAGCGCGAGGGCAACCGGGCCACGCGTGTGTTCGATGGCGATCCTCCACGCTTCCACCGTTTCGGCCGCGTCGGCGGGGCGGATGATGGTCATATTCGGAATAGCACGCAACGCTGAAAGCTGCTCAATCGGTTGATGCGTCGGTCCATCTTCGCCCAATCCGATGCTATCGTGGGTGAAGACATAGATAGGTCGAATTCCCATAATTGCCGCGAGGCGAATGGGGGGACGCATGTACTCGGAGAAAATCAAAAATGTTCCGCCGTAAGGAATCATCCCGTCGGTAAGAGCGATGCCGTTCAGGATGGAGCCCATCGCGTGCTCTCTCACACCGAACCGGAGGTTTCGGCCGGTCGGTTGCCCCGGTTGAAATTCCGGCATGCCTTTCAGGTATGTGTTGTTCGACGGCGTCAAGTCAGCTGAACCGCCGATGAGTGTGGGCAGATGAGGAGCAATCGCATTCAGCACCTTGCCCGATGCCTCGCGCGTTGCCATGGCACCCTGTTCCGCGCTGAAGGAGGGGAGCGCGTTCTTCCATGCGTCTCCGTGCTCATGCGTGCGCACGCGTGCAAATTCTTCCGCAAGATCCGGATGTGTGCGCGCGTAACTTTCCAGCATCGTATGCCAGAGCGATTCCCATTTCTTTCCTAACTCGACCGCCTTACGAAAATGCGCAGCAACGTCGGATGGGACGTGAAAGAAATGATCCGGATCCCAACCGAGATTCTTTTTCGTCAGCCTGACTTCCTCTTCACCCAACGGGGAGCCGTGCGCTTCGGCCGTGTCCTGTTTGTTGGGACTTCCGTAGCCGATGTGCGTTCGCACTTTGATTAACGATGGCCGTTCGGTTTCCGACTCCCCATTCTTGATTGCCGTGTGGATGGCCTCGATGTCATTTCCATCTTCCACCGTCTGCACGTGCCAGCCGTACGCCTCGAATCTCGCGGCGACGTCCTCCGTGAACGCAAGTCCCGTACTGCCGTCGATGCTGATCTTATTGTCGTCATATAAATAGATCACGTTCCCTAATTTCAGGTGCCCCGCCAGTGATGCGGCTTCCGAGGCGACCCCTTCCATCAAATCGCCGTCGCTCACGACGGCGTAGATGCGGTACTTGACCACTTCGTAATGAGGCCGATTGTAGCGCGCGGCAAGGTAGCGTTCGGCAATTGCCATACCGATGCCGTTGCCAAAGCCCTGACCGAGGGGGCCGGTGGTCGTTTCAACCCCGGGTGTATGGCCGTACTCGGGATGTCCGGGTGTTTTACTTCCCCATTGTCGAAACCTTTTAATCTCGTCCAGTGAGAGATCGTAGCCGGTGAGATGGAGCAGGCTGTAGAGCAACATACAACCGTGGCCCGCTGAGAGAATGAAGCGATCTCTATTATACCACTTCGGATTTGTTGGATTGTGTTTGAGATGACGCGTCCAGAGCACGTACGCCATTGGTGCAGCTCCGAGTGGAAGGCCGGGGTGTCCCGACTTTGCTTTCTGGACGGCGTCGATGGAAAGTGTGCGGATGGTGTTGATACACTGCTGGTCAAGTTCCGATTGGGAGAGTGGCATGCGGGAAGTTGTTTCGCTGAATGACGGTTATGAAAGATCGCGGCGTTGTGTGCGAAATTCAAGTGGCGAAAAGATAGACAACGATTGGGAAAAATCCAATGCAGCAGAGAGAAAAACGGAGTGACGACTATGGATGGGATTTGTCGGACGTGATGTCGGCGTACTTTGTACGCCAATTCGTCAGCGTATCTTCAGAGAGATTTTCCAGGTCTTCAGAAATCTTCTGGACAGTTTCCATCACCGATTGGAGTTTCTTTGCATCGTCGTCGGAGAGAGGTTGAGCGAGCGACGCATTGATCATGATGACGGAGAGTTTATTATTCACCACATCGCGAAGCATCTGCCGCATCTCCGCAATAGCCTGTCGTCGGACATCCCGCTCCCATCTCTTGATCTGGGACGCGAAGAGGAGATAGAGAAGGATAACGAGCACCGAGCTGATCAAGGTGCTTTTCCAGGTTTCGTGCGGGTGAGGTTGAAGAAGAAGCGGGACGCCGATGATGATGGCGGCGAAGAGCAGCGTCAACACCTTATCGACGTGCCTGCGAAGCCACGGCATGGGGTTGTGAGAGATGGTCTTGTTCGAATGACTCTGTCAGATCCAAACGCGACTTCCACTCGCTTCGCTGACGGCAAGATAATACAAATTCGGTCGCGCGTTCGCAAGAGCGAAGCGGCACAGGAGCGCGTGAATCTTCACGAAGTGATTCAGAGTGAATCACTCGCTCATTCGTGAGCTCCTCGCCTCACTTCGTAAAATCTCGTGAGCTATGTGGAAGGATGGATGGAGGAGGAGTGTGTGATCTTGACACGAGCTTGCAACATCGCGTGAACGGAACAGTACTTCGTCAACGAAAGGTCGATGGCGTGCTCGACATCTTTGGCGGCAATGTTCTTGCCGAGTAGTCGCGAGAAGTGCGACTGTCAGCGACCAAGCCAACTCATTCCACGCTCAACAGCGTCCAGTCGTACCGACGGGGTGCAGCTCTTCAAACTGCCCCGTCTGTTTGTTCTTGCGCACATTGTCCCAATGAAAGTAGCGACCGTTCATCGCGATGTAGACGCCGTTGGGAAGCGTCTGGACGAAGGCGAGTGCACTACCCAAATTAAAGAGCCCATCGGAGCTCCCGAATTTGTACGGCACCATCGCCCCTGTCAGAACCACCGTCTTGTTGTGAATCGCCCTTCCCAACACCTTTGCCGTCTCCTCCATCGTATCGGTGCCGTGGGTGATGAGTATCTGCTCTTCATCCGCGCGTTGGCACTGTTCAAGAATCAACTGCCGATCGGCGTCGGTCATTTCTAAACTGTCGATCATCATCAGCGTTGTAATTTCTACGTCGACCTTGCATCGCCCGAGTTCGAGCATCTCTTTTAGATGCGTATCTTTGAAAAAGAGCTGTCCCGTCAACTCGTTGTATTCTTTATCGAAGGTGCCGCCGGTGACGAAAATTCGGATGGGCATGGTGTCTGTGTCGGTTATGAATGAAGCTGGTGCAAATGTACGCTTTCATTGCTTCAGAGCAAACCTGGCCGGTGTTCTACATTTTCCGGTGTCCATTTTGTATATTGGTCGCCGTCCGAATGGTATCGGGCATTTCAATATTCCCCACTTATGATCTCTGTAGAACATCTCTCCCTCCAGTTCGGAGGACGCGTGCTGTTTGACGACGTTTCCTTTCTGATCAAGCCTCACGATCGGATCGGATTGGTCGGTTCAAACGGCACAGGCAAAACGACGCTTCTGAAGGTTCTTCTCAGTTCGGTTCAACCGGACGCGGGCCGCGTGAGCAAAGCGGGGTACGTAACGGTGGGGTACCTCCCACAGGATGGCATCACTGCTTCGGGTCGCACGCTCTACAGGGAAGTGGAGTCGGCATTCGAAAGCGTCATCACCATCCAGCAAGAACTTCAGGAAGCTCAAGACTCCCTGAACAGGCTCGATCCGAACAGTCCGGAATACCGGGACGTGCTCGACGTCTTCGGTGAACTTCAGCACAAATTGGAAGACCTTGACGCGTTCCGGATGAAATCAAAGATCGAGCGTGTGCTGATGGGACTCGGTTTTGGGGTAAACGACTTTGAGCGTCTGACGGAGGAGTTCAGCGGCGGTTGGCAGATGCGGATCGCGCTCGCCAAGCTGCTGTTACAGGAGCCCTCCTTGCTGCTTCTTGACGAGCCGACCAACCATCTCGATATCGACTCACTCCAATGGTTGGAGGAATATCTTCATTCCTACAACGGCGCTATCATGCTCGTTTCACACGATCGGGCATTCCTCGATAGTCTCACCACAAAGACACTGGCGCTGAGCATGGGACATCTCGAGGTCTACAGCGGAAACTACTCGTTCTATGAGCGGGAAAAAGAAACGCGCAAGGAACTGATGGTGAATGCGTACAAAAACCAGCAAGAGCGGATCAAAAAAACGCAAGAGTTTATCGATCGATTTCGTTACAAGGCAACGAAGGCCCGACAGGTGCAGAGCCGGATCAAGCAATTGGAGAAAATGGAATTAGTCGAGATCGAGCCGGAAGAGGAGCAGATCCATTTTGAGTTCCCCCCTCCACCGGCAAGTGGCAAGGTCGTAATGGAGTTGAGAGGGATTTCGAAGAGCTATGGAGCGAAAAAGGTGTTTGAGAATCTTGACTACACAATCGAACGCGAAGATCGCATAGCGGTCGTCGGTCCGAATGGAGCCGGGAAGTCGACCCTCTCCCGCATCATCGCCGGCGTGGAGGAATTTGGGGGTGGCGAACGGATCGTTGGGTACAACGTGGTGCTTTCATACTTCGCGCAACACCAGGCGGAGGAGTTAGATCGTTCCAAAGAGGCACTGGAGATCGTGGATGAGGTTGCGAGTGGAGAAATCAGAAAGAAACTCCGTTCGATTCTTGGATCATTTCTCTTTCACGATGACGATGTCTTCAAGAAGGTCGCCCTCCTGTCCGGCGGAGAGAAGAGCCGGCTGGCATTGGCGAAGATGCTTCTTCAACCGGCTAACTTTCTGATCATGGACGAGCCGACCAACCATCTCGACATGAGGTCGAAGGCCGTCCTGCAAAACGCCCTCAGCAAGTTTGAAGGGACGTTTCTGATCGTGTCGCACGACCGGTCTTTTTTGGACCCTATCGTGAACAAAGTGCTCGAAGTTTCCACCTGCGGGATCCGGACTTATCTCGGCAGCGTTTCTGATTATCTTGCGAAAAAGAAAGAGGAGCGGCTCGAAGTCGAAACGGGATCAGAACACTGGAAGCAGGCGAATAGATCTGTTCTGAGCGAGAAAGAGCGGAAACGGAGGGAGGCGGAACATCGTCAAAGACGTTCGCAGAAGCTGAGGCCGCTCCGATCGGAAGTGGAGCAATTGGAGCGAGAGATCGAGGCGGGAGAGCAGAGGAAGCTTGAATTAGAGATGATGCTTGCCGATCCCGAGCTGTATAAGCGCGGCGATGAGGCCAAACAAGTGTCCGCAGAGCACAAGGAGATCAACATCAAATTAGAAAACCTATACAATCGTTGGGGAGCATTGACGGAACAATTGCAGAAGGTGGAAAGGGAGCTGGAAGAGGAGACCTGAAATGGCGTGCGTTCCTTTCTGATCACCGCGATCGGTGACAGAGTCAGAGAGTATTGTCCGGGCGGGATGGAAGGCAGTTCATTTCGTAGAGAAGCTATAGACAACCGTATGCTACTTCTTCGCGAGGATTTGATCTAAACGCCGTCGCGCCACTTCAAGCTGTTGATGCTCGCGCAAGCTCTTCGGCTCAAGAGCGAGTACTTTCCGCAAAGCTTCCACTGCAGCTTCTTCTCGTCCCATCGCCCGGTATGTTGAAGCAAGTTCAAAGTAGGCAAATGAATTGGCGGGATCGAAATGGAGAGCCTTCTTGAGCATCGATTCCGAATCTTCGAGCGTCCCGTACAGATTCTTGCCGAAGATCGTGTTCGCTATCAGTTTCTCCATCCAACCGAGTCTCGACACGCTGCGGTAAAAGATCCCTAACACGACATACGCCATCGAGAACGTCGAATCAATTGTAAGGGCTTTCCGTGCATTGTGTTCGACGTCCCGACCGAGCTCCAATTTCTCCCGCAGCGTCTTGAACGGCACAAGGCTGCCGTGACACAGCGCCAGCATGAAGTATGACTCGGCACGATCCGGATGGTACCGGTGAAGCTGTTCCGCAAAGCCGATCGCTTTGCGATAATATGATTCGGATAGATCGGACGTTTGCAGGGCGAGTCTTCCTAAATCGTTGTAGAGGCGGCTCATGCGCAAGAGGGGCTCAAAGTGCGTCGGAGCCGCATCGTACGCCTTTTGATATTCTGTCAACGCACGCTCATTATTAAGTTTCTCAAAAAATCGATCACCTTTTTCCAGATGTTCCTGAACCGAGTTCTGGGAAATCGCTTTCCCCACAAAGAAGATGACCAATGCGAGCAATATGAAGTGGGAAGAAATGTGTGGTTTCGTTGTCATGGGCGTTCTCAAATTTTCGAAATTGAAAATAGCTATTCTTCCGAAATCCGGCAAGCCTTATCCCGAGGTCATTGTAGGATGTCAGAATCCGATGATCAACAGCACTCAAGATGGTGCGGAGTAGAATTGCGGAGTTTTAGCGCAGCCGCATTGAGTGTGCTTTCACGAGCGATTTGCGAAAGAATTTGACATTCGCGCCAAATTCGGATATATTGCGCCGACCCGGATCAGCTTTTCCGGGTTGTTCTGTTCTTTACATCGATTCCGCGATAGCTCAATGGTAGAGCATGCGGCTGTTAACCGCAGGGTTGCAGGTTCGAGTCCTGCTCGCGGAGCTTTAGAGCTTGAAGTGAAACATCATCTCAAGCTTTTGTCGAGAGATCCCTCTTGTCGTCCACAAACGAAGAAATCTCTTTCCTCTTTCGCCTCTCGGCTTCATCACCCGTCTGCACTTCAGTTCGCTTCATCTGAGCTTTTTCTCTTCTCTATCCACTTCTGACATTCAATCTTGCCGCAAGTAGTGTAGGTATGTGAAGCCGTCTTCTTCTATTGATTTCCCGCGTTGACATTCCCTCCAATTCGCTCTATATTGGCTCACATTATTGACCACACTGATCAAGATCAGGAAGGAGCGCTCGATGTTTAAGGGTGGCATGCCCAACATGCAAAGCATGATGAAACAGATTCAAAAGATGCAGGAACGGATCGCCCAGGTTCAGGCGGAATTGGAACAAAAAACCGTCTCCGCCGATGCCGGCGGCGGTATGGTGCGGGTCACTGCAAACGGCAAACAACAGATCGTTAAGATCGAGATCGAGAAAGAAGTCGTGAATCCCGAAGAAAAGGAGATGCTGGAAGACCTCGTCGTGGCAGCTGTGAACAAAGCCCTCGAGAGCTCCGCAGCCCTGGCCCAACAGGAAATGCAGAAAGCCACCAACGGCATGCTGCCGAACATACCAGGACTTAATATCCCGGGGATGTGAGGGAAGATGGTTTATACTGCCGAATCGGTTGAGCAGTTGGCAGAACAGTTTGCCCAACTCCCCGGCATCGGTCGAAAAACGGCGCATCGACTGGCGCTGTATGTGGTGAAGATGGAACGGGAGGAGGTCGTTACTCTGGCCAAAGCGCTTGTGAACGTCAAGGACAAAGTTCGCTACTGCTCCATCTGCTCAAACATCACCGAGAACGATCCTTGCCTTATCTGCTCCGATTCCCGCCGTGACCGTCATTCTATCTGCGTTGTCGAAGAGCCAACCGATGTTCTCGCGCTTGAGAAGACGAATGAATTCAAAGGGCTGTATCACGTCCTGGGCGGGGCCCTCTCGCCCCTCGATGGGATCGGGCCAGACGATCTCCGCGTGTCAGAGCTTCTCCGGCGACTCGAGGGAGCTCAGATTGAAGAAGTGATTCTCGCCCTCAATCCCAACGTGGAAGGGGAGGCAACGACACTCTACCTCTCAAAGCTCCTGAAGCCGTTAGGGGTAAAAGTCACGCGCATCGCCCGCGGCTTGCCTGTGGGAACAAGCCTCGAGTTTGCAGACGAAGCAACCTTGAGCCGTGCCCTCGAAGGAAGGATTGCGGTGTAAGATGCGTTGGAAAGCTCATCGTGCCTTTCCGTGGTTGGTGGTGGCTGCAATGGGCTTGCTTTCGAAGTGCGGAATTTTTGAGACGCGGGAGCCAGAATTCCCCTCGCAAACGAGCTCCAATTATGTGCCGCCAACAGAGCCCTCGTTCGTTCTCTCGAACATGGCCAATTCCTTTCGGGATATGAATACGGTCAACTATCTGCGCTCTTTCGCCGATTCGGGGACGGCGGGGAGATCGTTCGTCTTCGAACCCACCTCTCACGCTCGATCGAAGTACGGCGGCGTGTTCCTGAATTGGGCGAGGGAGTCCGAACAACGGTACTTCGAGAATATCAAATCGAAGATCCCATCCGGTTCCACACCGACACTCGCGTTCGAGTCCGTCACGGTGCTGAGTCGGCAAGCCGACATGGCTCAGTACGAGGTGACGTATCGACTGATGCTTCCGCACTCCCTTGCAACGATTCCCACCGAGGCGAGGGGTCGGACACAGTTCTTTTTTGTTCCAGATCGTTTCGGCAACTGGGTCATCTGGCGGTGGGTAGATGTGACGGAGAGCGCGACGACCTTCACATGGAGTGACGTCAAAGGGGAATTCGGTCAATAAACGGAAGTCTGCCTTGCAAACCATCAAGCCCCTACTTCACCGATGAACATCCGGCTGCTGCTCGTTTCGTTGGTTATGCTTTTTTCGTGCAACCCCTTTGCGCCGGGATTAGAAACCAGCGAGGATGCCGGAGATTCGATCCTTGGAGATCCCAAGACAGTGGAAGGTGTGTTTCAGAACATCAAATATGCGTACACCTTCCGCGATACGAGCATCTACGGTCAGCTGCTCAGTTCGGAATACACGTTTATTTACCGTGACTACGATCGGGGTGTTGACGTTTCGTGGGGGAGGGACGAAGAGATGCGTGCTACGAACGGGCTGTTCACCAACGTGCAAAGATTGGATCTCGTTTGGAATAACATCATCTCGCTCTCGACCGATTCCGCCCATACTCGGGTGCAAGTGAGTCGTAATTTCAACCTCACTGTCACCTTCAATCCCAGCAACGTGGAGCGGGCAGATGGGTACGCGAATTTTGTTTTGGCGCGCAGAGAGCCGAATCAGCCGTGGCACATCATTCGCTGGCGAGATGAATCGAATTTTTAGCACAAGGTCTGTTCCATGCATCTCATCACGTTTCATCTCCGCACCGCGAAGACGGGATACAAACAAGAACGAATCGAATGGCAACAGTAGCGTATCAAGGAGAACCGGGAGCATTTAGCGAGCAGGCGGCAAGGAGTCTTTTCCCTCGGGCTCGACTTCTTCCTCTGGGCACCTTCAAAGATGTGTTCCAGTTTGCCACGAAGCATCCGGCAGCTTTCGGTATCATCCCGATCGAAAACTCCGTCTTCGGCAGCGTTCATCAGAATTATGATCTGTTATTGCGGCATCGCCTCCATATTGTCGGCGAATTGAAGTTGCGCATTCAATTGCATTTGATGGCACTTCCCGGTGTGAAGATGGAAGGGATCCGGTTCGTCTACTCACATCCGCAGGCGTTGGGTCAGTGCGAGGATTTCCTTCGCACCATGCACGGGGTTAATGTTGTTGCCTACTACGACACGGCAGGTTCCGCAAAAATGATCAAAGAGGAACTGCGGCGTGATGCGGCGGCTTTGGCCAGCGCTCGTGCTGCCAAGACGTACGGTCTGCACATCCTGAAACGAAACGTGGAGAGCAATCACCACAATTATACGCGCTTTATCGTTCTCTCGCGACGTGCAACGTCGGCGCGGGTCAACGGCAAAATGTCTCTTGTCTTCTCGGTAAAGAACATTCCGGGAGCTTTGTTCAAAGCGCTTGCCGTCTTTGCGTTGCGCGAGATCAACCTGCTCAAAATCGAATCGCGTCCTCTCGTTGGCAGGCCGTGGGAGTATCTGTTTTATCTCGATATTGAAGGGAAGCCTACGGCCCCCCATGTTCGACAGGCGCTGGAGCATTTGAGCGAGCTTGCCTCATTTGTCCGCGTGCTCGGCTCCTATCCCGTCGGTAAGACTATCAAAGGATAACGCATGCACCTCGGCTACATCGTCCGGGAAGGGTTTTCCGGTTTCAAACGTGCGAAGCTCTCGATGTTCGCCGCCGTGTTGACGATTTGCATCTCCCTCTTGTTGCTGAGCACGTTTACTCTCCTCGCGGTCAATGCCAATCGCGTTGTGGAAAGCCTTCGCGAAAAGGTCGAGATGGAGGCGTTCCTTGCCGACTTTTTGAACCCTGCCGAGACGAACGCGCTCCGCGACTCGCTCGCCTTCCTGCAAGGGGTGCGGGAAGTGCGGTACGTTTCGAAAGAAGAGGCAGCGGAGATCTTTAAAGCGGAGTTCGGTGAAGACATCAAGCGTGTCCTCGATTTCAATCCACTTCCCGCGTCTATAAAGATCTACCTGAAGGACGGATATAGGACTGCTCAGAAGGCAGAGGAGATTGCGGAGCGCATCCGAACGATGAGAGGGGTCGAGGATGTGATTTATCGGAAGACCCTGCTTGAGATGCTCGACCGCCGTGCAACTACTTTGTTGCGGATCGTTCTGGGGATCGGCGTGTTTATTACCATCTCTTCTGTGTTTCTCGTTGCGAATACCATTCGTCTTGCCATTTATGCAAAACGAAAGATCGTGCAGACCATGAAATTGATCGGAGCAACAAAGTCGTTCATTCGCTTGCCGTTTCTCTTGGAAGGACTTGTGCAGGGTTTGCTGGGGGGCGGGTTAGCGGCGGGGCTGCTCTATCTCTTATTCGAATATGTTGGACAATGGTTTGCCTCGGAGCTCTCCGATTTTCTCAAAGTCGAGATGATCACCTACGGCCTCGTTGTCGCGGTCGGCTGCCTCTTGGGTTTATTCGGAAGCATGATTTCCATCCGTCGATTCATCGGCGAGAGTGTCGTCCCGCAGTAGCGCTCGCGTTGCTTTTTCGCCAATTTGTTTCTACCATTTCCACCGGCTTTTCTTCCATCCGAGTGTACGACTACCGCATGAGATTCTCATGAATCAGCTCATTGCCTTCTATCATTCCTCCATCGGCAAGAAGATTACGATGAGTCTTACGGGACTCTTTCTCTGCACCTTTCTTGTCGAGCACCTCGTCGGCAATCTGATCTTATTCGTTGGCGAGGAGGCCTACAACTCGTACACCGAATTTATGGTTTCGAATCCGATCATTCGCGCCGTCGAGATTCTGCTCTTCGCCTCGCTCTTGTTTCATCCGCTTGTCGGATTGCTCCTGTGGATTGCGAACAAGCGGGCACGACCCAACAAGTATGAAGTCTACAAACTGAAGGAGAACGCCCCGCTGGCCTCGCGCATGACGATGTTGACGGGAGGATTCATCTTTGTGTTTCTCGTTGTGCATCTGCGCACCTTCTTCGCGCCGCTTCGCTTTGGCGACGTCCATCCATCGGCCTATCGACTGGTGCAAGAGGCATTTTCCAACGGACTCTACTCCGCCTTCTACATTGTCGCATTGATCTTTCTGGGATTCCATCTGCGCCACGGGTTTCAGGCGGCGTTTCAGACGCTTGGACTTCGTTCGAAGAAATATGTCGGATTACTCGATGCGATCGCCTTTATCTTCTGGTTCCTCATTCCGCTCGGTTTTGCAACCCTGCCGGTGTATTTCTACTTCTTCAATCCTGCATCGACTGCCGCCACGGCTATGGGAGTGAATTGAACATGAAGCTCGACTCAAAGATCCCCGCGGGACCCATCGAAAAAAAATGGGATATCCATCGCTTCAATCTCAAACTCGTCAATCCCGCAAACAAACGGAAGTACACCATCATTGTGGTTGGGACGGGACTTGCCGGCGCATCCGCGGCAGCGAGCTTCGGGGAGTTGGGATACAATGTGCTCGCGTTTTCGTACCACGAATCACCCCGCCGCGCCCACAGCATCGCCGCACAAGGGGGCATCAACGCGCCGAAGAATTACGCGAACGACGGCGATAGTATCTATCGCTTGTTCTATGATACGGTCAAAGGGGGCGACTACCGCGCACGTGAGGCCAACGTCTATCGTCTCGCGCAGGTGAGCAATAACATTATTGATCAATGCGTTGCCCAGGGAGTCCCCTTTGCAAGGGATTATGCAGGGTATCTCGATAATCGTTCCTTCGGAGGTGCGCAGGTCTCGCGTACGTTCTATGCGAGGGGGCAGACGGGACAGCAGCTGCTGCTCGGTGCCTATTCCGCGCTCTGCCGGCAAATCGATGTCGGGAGTATGAACTTCTTCCCTCGGCGCGAAATGCTCGATGTTGTGCTCGTGGATGGACAGGCGCGCGGCATTGTGGCGCGCAATTTGGTGACAGGTGAAATCGAGTCATATGCCGCCCATGCCGTAGTTCTTGCAACAGGAGGCTACGGGAATGTCTTTTACCTTTCGACGAACGCGAAAGCGAGCAACGCAACGGCGATCTGGCGTGCCTACAAAAGAGGCGCAGCGTTCGGCAATCCTTGCTTCACTCAAATTCATCCCACGTGCATCCCCCAGAGCGGTGATTATCAATCGAAGCTTACATTGATGAGTGAGAGCTTGCGGAACGACGGGCGCATCTGGGTACCGAAACAGAAAGGGGATACACGCAAGCCGGAGGACATTCCCGAATCGGATCGCGACTACTACCTCGAGCGTCTGTATCCATCCTTTGGAAACCTCGTGCCGCGAGACGTTGCCTCGCGCCGCGCAAAAGAGATGTGCGACAACGGGTACGGTGTCGGGCCCACAGGTCTGGCGGTGTATCTTGACTTCAGTGATGCGATCAAACGACTCGGACGGAGGGTGATCGAAGAAAAGTACGGAAACCTGTTCGATATGTATCACGAGATCACCGGGGAGGATCCGTACAAGACTCCCATGCGCATTTATCCCGCCGTGCATTACACGATGGGAGGGTTGTGGGTGGATTACAATCTGATGAGCACCATCCCCGGCCTGTACGTCATCGGCGAGGCGAACTTCTCGGATCATGGAGCCAACCGGCTCGGCGCCAGCGCGTTGATGCAAGGTCTTGCCGATGGATACTTTATCATCCCTTACACCATCGGCGATTACCTGGCGACCACGAAATTCAAAGCGGTAACGGAAGATGACGCTGAGTTCCGAGGCGTGAAGGAGGAGATCTCTGCGATGATCAATAAGTTGATGTCGATCAATGGAAAGAAGAGCGTGGAAGAATTTCATCGCCAGTTAGGAAAGATTATGTGGGATAACGTCGGGATGGCACGAACCAAAGAGAGCTTAAAGAAGGCCCTCGAGGAGATTCCCAAACTGCGGGAGGAATTCTGGAAGAACGTGAAAGTCGTGGGGGAGTCGAATGATCTGAATGCTGATCTTGAGCGGGCGGGACGAGTTGCGGACTTCCTCGAACTCGGGGAGCTGATGGCGCGGGATGCGCTTCATCGGGAAGAATCGTGCGGAGGTCATTTCCGCGTCGAATATCAAACGGAAGATGGGGAGGCAAAACGGGACGACGAGCGGTTCTGTTACGTTGCCGCGTGGGAGTATGCGGGTCAGGACAAAGGGCCCGTTCTGAACAAAGAAGCATTAACGTTTGAGTATGTGAAGCCCTCGCAACGAAGCTACAAATAACATCTGCGCGGTTCCGAGCAGAGCGGATGCCACTAAAGGAGCATCAGCAGCATGAATGTTACGTTGAAAGTCTGGAGACAGAAGAAGAGAGACGACGCCGGACGATTTGTGATCTATGAGGTACAGGATATTTCCCCCGACGCCTCCTTTTTGGAAATGCTGGATGTGTTGAATATCGATCTGGTGAAGAAGGGGGAGGAGCCGATCGCGTTCGATCACGATTGCCGCGAAGGTATCTGCGGCAGTTGCGGCATTGTCATCAATGGCCGGGCGCATGGTCCCGGACGCGGCATTGCAACGTGTGAGCTCCGCATGCGGGTGTTCCGCGATGGAGAGATGATTGTTGCCGAGCCGTGGAGGGCGAGGGCGTTTCCCGTGATCAAGGACCTTGTCGTCGACCGAAGGGGTCTTGATCGGATCATGGTGGCGGGGGGGTACATCTCTGCCAAAACAGGGGGTGTTCCAGAGGCAAATACGATTCCTGTACCGAAACCGACTACAGAAGAGGCGATGGATGCCGCGGCATGTATCGGCTGCGGGGCGTGTGTAGCGGCGTGTCCGAATTCGTCCGCGATGCTGTTTGTCGCCGCCAAGGTATCGCATCTCGCGTTGCTCCCTCAGGGGAAGGTCGAAGCGTTGACGCGCGTGCAGCGGATGGTGGAGCAGATGGACAAGGAGGGTTTCGGCAACTGCTCGAACAACTATGCATGCGAGGCGGAGTGCCCGAAGGAGATCTCCGTCCTCCATATCGCTCGATTAAACCGAGAATTCATCAAGGCCAAGGTGTTGTAGAGGAGGATGTCGAAAGTGCGCTTGTCGCAAGAGGAAGCTTGCATCATACGAGAAGTGGTTAGCGGAGGGGCAATCAAATTCTGAAGATGGAACGAACAAGTCCTCTTGCAGAATCACCTGAGAAGACAAATTGCGCCTTCCTCCAAAGCTGTTGTAGCGTTGAGAGATTCATATGAGGTGTGCTATAAGATTTTTCCGAAGAAGGAGTTGTCAGTTGTTCCAACGTGTCATTCACTTGACTCCCCACATCCTTGCAGCCGAACAACCCCTCACAGCTTCCTGCGAGGAGTACCTTGTGGAGTGAGAACAGACCAGGTCGGTGCCCCTCCTCGCTCATACTAAAGGCAGACGCAAGTTGCCTTTTTTGATTGAGTCCCTTCATTTCTTCAGATGTCCTCATTCGATTCTAGTTGAGAGGGTCTCCGCGTAGACCTGTTGTGATATCGCTCTTAGCTTCATCACGACAGGGACTTTTCCTTGAAACTCCCTCGATTATGTGGTACCTTCTCGCTCGTATGAAAAAGGTTGTCCCCATCTTTTTCGGCTGCTTGCTTCTGCTCGGTCCTTCCCTCAAGGGGCAGGACACGAAGGAGAATGCCGATTTCAAGCTCGCAGTCAACCTCTACAACGACAAGCTGTACGACCTTGCTTTAGAGCAATTTCGACAATTCGTTGCAACCTATCCCAACACGCAGCAAGGGATCGAAGCGCGATTTTATCTCGGACTCTCGCAGTCGAAAATACAGAGGCATGACGAGGCGCGGCTGACGTTTCAGAACTTCGCTCTCGCTTTCCCCGACCATCCTAAGGCGCCGGAGGCCTGGTGGAACGTTGCCGAATCGTATGTTGCGCTCAGGAACTATCGCGAGGCGGCGCTCGCGTATGAGCGCGTCAAAACATTTCATCCTCGCAGCCGCATCGCGCCGGATGCGCTCTTGAAGGCGGCTGAAATGTTCGACCGGGCCGGTGAGCCGGAGAACTCGACGAAAGTCCTGAGAACACTGGTGCAGGAGTACGGTTCATCTTCGGTCGTTACTCCAGCGCGCATTCGGTTGGCCGAGCTGTATATCATCCAACGCCAGTTTGAACTTGCACGCGTCGAAGCCAAACGCGTGGTCGACATCTCGAAAGATCCTCCCCAAAAAGCACAGGCACTAGTGGTGATGGCCAGAGCGCTTGCTGCACTCGGTCGCTACGACGAGGCACAGAGCCGGCTCGATGAAGTCATCAAAGCATATCCGACGACGCCAAGCTATTACGATGCACTTCTCTTGGTTGGAGCCCTGCGCAGGGAGACGGGGAGTTTCGTGGACGCGCGCGAAGCGTGGCTGCGCATTGCTTCCGACTCGGTCCGCGCGCCCCGGAACGCCAGAGAACGAGCGTTGCTCGAATTAGGCGAAATGTCGTTAACGGCGGGGGAGGCCCGGGAGGCTCTTGCCTACTTTGAGCGCGCACTGGCACTTCAATCCGAGCCCGACGACGTGTTGCTCCTGCGGGCAGCGGTGGCGGCAGAACGGGCGAAGGATCCGTCCAAAGCTCAGCAGTACGCGCGACAAATCTTGCGTGACAGCAGCAACCGTACCATTGAATACGCCGCCCTCTCCGTTGCTCTGCGTACTGCGATCGATCTTAAAAATGCATCCGAGACGATTCGGATAGCTACCATTCTCCGTCACCGGTTTGGCGAGGCGGCAGAGACACGCCGGTTGTTCATTGCGGCGGCAGAGTTTCTGCTCAGGGAACGGAAGGAGCTTCACCAGGCGATACAACTTCTTGAGGACGTGCTTGCGGATGACCCGAACGGCGAATACGCAGACGACGCTGCGTACTACATCTGCGAAGCTCTGTTTCTTTCCGGTTCCACCGATAAGGCGCTCGAGCACTACCGATCTTTCATCAATCGGTACAACGGCAGCCCGTTCGTAGAGAAGGCGGAGATTGCCGTTGAACGCATAGAAGTTTTCCACGCGAGAAACATGGAGGCTGGACTGGAAAACCTCGCCCTCCTCATTGGAGACGTCATTGCGCAGCAATCGAAGGCTGAGTTAGCCTATCGGTTGGCTGAGATCTATTTCCGCGATTTGAAAGACTATGAAAAGGCCGCACGGCAGTTCGCATCCGCTCTCGAACTGGGTATAGAACCATCGAAGCGTCCAACTGCTTTGTACTATCAGGCAAAATCACTGGAATATGTCTCGTTACGACAACAATCGTTGAACGAAGTGCAGGCCAGAGAGGCCACTCGCCACGCGCTTGACTTGTACGGCAAGATGCTCGTCGATTACCTGGAAGGTGAGTTAGGCCAACAGGCCGCCCTGGCGTACGTCAAGCTGCGACTCTCCGAAGCCACGTCGTCGTCGGAAGTGTCGGCAATCGAAGCAGACGCCGTGCGGCAGTTGTCGAACTTCCGCAACTTCGCTGTTCTTTTGTTTGAGGTTGCTCGCCGATTTGACGAGCTGAATGCTTATGAAGAGTCGGCTCGGGTGTATCGCACGATTCTGCGCGGACAAAACGCCGCTCGGGTGATGGTCGAGGTGCAGTTTCGTCTCGGCGAAGCGCTTGCCAACAGTGGTCAAGTCGATTCGGCCCTTGTTGTTCTGCGCGCGGCGATCAAGAACGAACCCCGCCACCATCTCGTTGCCTCGGCCCTTTGGAAGGAAGCAAAACTCCTCGCAGCAAGAGGCCGGGTGAAAGACGCCATTGCCTCCTTCACTCAACTACGTAATCGATATCCATACGTGCATTCCCGTGATGAGCTCCTGCTTGACGAAGCCCGATCGTTGATGGCAGCCGGTGATTACCAATCCGCCCTGGATTTGTTCCGCGAATACCTCAGAGGAAAAGAGGAATTCACCTCGCAACTCGACATCGAGCCTGCCGTCTGGTTCGACCTTGCGGTGTGTCAGGAACGCCTCGGCTTGCGTGAAGATGCAAAACGCTCCTACACCAGCTACCTTCAACGAGACGCAAAGAGCGAGCAGGCAAGTCGGGCGTTCTATGCCCTTGCAGGACTCGCTCGAGCCGAGAAGAACGTGCTCCTTGCCACGAAGTACCTGCAGCAGGCAAGCAAGCTGCGGCCGGCTGCAAAGGATGAGTTCGACATTGCCGCCTTTGAGGCCGCAGAGCTGTTCTTCAAGAAAGAGGACTATGCCAACGCTCTCACTCCTTACAACGAAGCGCTCCGAAACGCGAAGGAAGACTCACTACGACAGTACATCCAATCGCGAATCGTTGTCGTGTATTTTCGGATGAACAATGCGACTGAGGCGGATGCCCGAGCTGCCGCGTTCCTTCGCCAGTATCCGGGTCTCTCGCGGTATGCGGCGGAGTTTGAGTACGAGCGAGGAATGTTCTCCCTTCGGAGAGGAGAGCTGGAGAATGCGAAACGCCATTTTGATAACGTGGTGCAGCGCTACAGCAATGCACCCATTGTTCCACAGGCAATGTATGGGCAGGCTCGCGTTGCAGAGCTGGCGGGGCGGACAGAGGATGCCCAAAAGCTTTATGAGTCTTTGATCCAACGCTTTTCTCAGGATCCCGCATCGTACCGCGCTCAACTCGCTTTGGGCAATCTGTACTACAACCAGGAAAAGTGGGATAAAGCCGCGCGCGCATTCAAGGCGATTCTGGACGACGAATCACGCGCGCCCGAGCTGGTACAGTTCGCCATGAACAATCTGATCCTCGCCTACAAGGAACTCTCCTTGTTCGACGGCGCTCTGGAATTAACGCGCAAATACATCGAACGCTTTCCGGACGATCCGGAGCTGATCAACAAGCGGATCGATATCGGCGTCTTATACCAACGGCTCGGTTACTACGATCAATCGGTTGTGCACCTTCAAAGTCTGTTGGAGAACGCCGACGCCGACACGGAAGCCGAGGTTCGTTACTACATCGGCGAGGCGTATTTCTCCAAAGGAGATTATCAACAAGCAATCCTCGAATTCCTGAAGGTTCCCTATTTGGTGACGAGGAAAACGAAGATGGACTGGACGGCCACGTCGTACTATATGGCCGGACAGTCGTATGAAAAAATGGCCCGGTACGATCAGGCGCTCACCATGTATCAACAAATCATCAACCGGCCGGGCATCGATGCGGCGTTCAAGGCAGCAGCGCAAAAAGAGATCGATCGCGTAAACGCTTTGGTGAAAACGAAATAAGCCAGAACTTCAGAGAGAGGTATGGGCTACATCTTCGAAACAGAGATCGAGATCATTACCAACACCGTCCGGGGGAAGACCATCGGCGAGGAGGAGACCATTCGCCTTCGCGACCTTCTCGCGTCCGATATCCATCCGGCCATCAAGTCGTACTTCAAAAACGAAGTGGAGTGGTTGTTACAGCAAGAGCGTGCGCTGGAGGTTCGGTCCAAGAAATTCCCCTACACGTTGCCAGAGATTTCGCGCCTCTACAAACAGATCGACCTTCTTCTCGTCTACAACTATCAATTTGGCCGTCTTGAGTTTGAGACAATGCTCGACCACGCGGTCCACTTTCAATTCAACTATCTCTGTCGGCCGCGCTGGACGATGCTCAATTTCATTTTTGAACATCAGCGTCGGCGCACCGCCTCGGAAATCGAGCGCAAGCTTCGCTATTGTGTCGATTATTCCTACTACACCGAAATCGTGCAACGCTACATGGAAGAACACGGGGTAGCGGAAATGTCGTACGAAGAGTTCAGCGAGTTGCTCGAGAAGATCGACCGGGAGATACTTGCCGCGCATACGAGCGTCGAACTCGCTTTAATGGCACGACCGATGCTCAGGTTTATCGAGGCGGGGCAACCCGTACCGGCCCCCACCGTTACCGAAGCACGCATCCCCATCAACGCCGCAATCGTCTTCTTTGAAGACAAGAGCCTCGTTGAGATTAAAGAGCGGCTTGAACGCGAACGGGACTCTGCCCAGCGAATCGATATCACACTCCCTGAACTTGCTACGCTCATTGAAAGAGTCCGCACGGGAAATGAAGGGGCCGAGGTACAGTTTCCTCGCCTCGAGAAGGAGACGCCTGCCCCACCAGCCGGCGAAAGGTCGGCGACGCCACGGGTTGAAGAAACAGCGCAAAACTCCAGGGATGCAACGGCAAAGAAAGCTCCTGTAAAAATCTATTCTGACTTTTCTGAGGAAGAATTGCACACGGAAGGAACAACGACTCGGCAATTCGTTCCGAGGAGCGCTGCCGTTCAAAACTCGGACGGATTGGAAGATCTTCATCTCCTCTTCACTCCGAACGAGCAGAAAGTGTTTGCGCGGAAGATATTTCGTCGGGATGAAGTGGAGTTTCGGGATGCACTCGATAAGCTCAATGCGATGAAGGATTGGAAGGACGCTTCCGCGTATTTGAAAGAACTCTTTATCGCCAACGATGTCGATCCCTTCTCCGAAGAAGCAATTCTCTTCACGGATAAGATCCAGAGCCGGTATTTGCCTCTTGACTCCGCCTCGTAGGTTCTTCTGACACAGTTCTTCATCCCGTGATTGGTCGAAGGGCAGCGTATGAAATTCATTGATCAAGCGATTATCTCCGTCAAAGCGGGAAACGGCGGGAACGGCGTTGTCAGCTTCCGACGCGAGAAGTTTGTGCCGAAAGGGGGACCAGACGGCGGCAAGGGAGGTGACGGCGGCAACGTCATCGTTCGGGCGGACAAACACCTGAGCACGCTTCTCGATTTCACATACAAACGTCACTACAAAGCGGAAAGGGGTGAGCATGGTCGAGGCAAGAATCAAACCGGCAGGAGCGGCAGAGACCTTGTTTTGAAAGTGCCGTGCGGAACGTTGGTACGTGACATCTCATCGAATGAATTGCTGGGTGATTTGGTTTCGCACGGCGATGAGATTGTTGTGGCACGCGGAGGGCGCGGAGGAAAAGGGAATGCGGCGTTTGCGACACCAACCAACCAGGCTCCCCGAACAGCCGAACCGGGGGAGCCGGGGGAGGAACGAGAGCTTCAGTTCGAATTAAAGCTTCTCGCGGATGTGGGACTCGTTGGCTTCCCCAATGCAGGAAAATCGACTCTCATCTCCGTCATCTCAGCCGCACGACCGAAGATTGCCGATTATCCCTTCACCACCCTCGTCCCAAACCTCGGCATCGTTCGCTACGCGGAAGGGAAGAGCTTCACCGTGGCAGACATTCCGGGGTTGATCGAGGGGGCGCATCAAGGAAAAGGGCTCGGTACGCAGTTCCTTCGTCATATCGAACGAACGCGGGTGCTCGTGTTCCTCATCGAATCGGTCAGCAGCGATCCGAAGCACGATTACAAAATCCTCTTGAACGAACTCTCGCTCCACAATCCGGAGTTAGCCAAGAAGCCGAAGATTGTCGCCGTCACAAAAATGGATCTGTTCGATGATCCGTCGGCGAGATCGTTGAAGAAGCTCTCGTTTGGTCGCGGCATCCGCGTGCACTTCATCTCGGCCGTTGCAGGGAGCGGCATTCAGGAGCTGCTGGACGATCTGTGGCGGACGCTTCAAAACGCCGATTGACGACTCGCCTTGCTCATGGGTACTCCTGTTCTCACTCGATCCCGCGTCGTCGTTTCAGTTCTCGGTCTCTCAACTGTTGCGTTCGGAGTGGCCCTTTTTTCCCTCTCTTTGGGTACGACCGCCGTATCATTGCGGACGGTCATCGAAGCTCTTGCGGGGGTGCGTAACGAGTTGGATGCCGCAACGCGCACCATCCTTCTTGAAATCCGCTTACCGCGCGTTCTGTTGGCTATGATCGTCGGAGCCGGACTCTCTGTTGCAGGAGCCACGTTTCAAGCGCTTCTGAGGAATCCGCTTGCCGAGCCGTACATCCTCGGCATCTCAAGCGGCGGCACCGTCGGCGCCCTTCTTGCGATGATGATCGGTTTCAGTTCCGCCCATCTGGTAACTCCCCTTTTCTCGTTTCTTGGTTCGGTCTCTGTGATGATATTGGTCTTTGCTCTTGGTTACCGTCGAGGGTTTCTCGATGCGAACGCTCTCTTGCTCTCAGGCGTGATGGTGGGGGCACTGTTCAGTGCTCTGGTACTGCTCTTCACGGCAGTCATGAATCAAGACATCCGCACCACCTATCTGTGGCTCGTCGGTAATCTTGCATCGGCGGAGCCGCGTTCGGTAGCATTCCTCGTTCCGTTCATAACACTCGCTTCGGTTGGACTTCTTTTGAACGCGCGCTCGTTCAACCTTATTGCTACGGGAGATGAAACGGCAATGCATCTCGGGATCGAGGTAGAACGGGTTAAGAAATTCTCGTATCTTCTCGCGTCGTTTATCACAGGCCTCTCCGTTTCGGTGAGTGGGGTGATCGGTTTTGTGGGACTCGTCGTTCCTCATGTATGCCGAATGGTCTTCGGTCCGGATCACCGACTACTCTTGCCGGCTTCGTTCCTGGTCGGGGCTTCCTATTTGGTCCTCTGTGATCTGGTGTCGCGCCTTCTCCTGGCACCGGCGGAGATTCCCGTAGGAGTCGTGACGGCTGTTCTTGGAGCACCTGTCTTTATTTTTCTCTTGAAGCGAGATTAAAGAGCTTCTTACGATGCACGGGTCTGAATAACGTGATGAATTCCCCGGAACCTTTGTTGGGTGATGATGGTTGAAAGGTGCAACTTGATTCTGTATCGTCCGTTCATGGAAAGTTCAGAGCAGCACGAACGATGACCACGCGTAGAAAATTCCTCACGGCACTCGGATTAGGCGTACTCACTCCTCGCTTTGTTCTTGCCCAAGATGAGGATCGGGCAAGGCAGTCGTGGTTCAGTAAGATCTTTGCGGGTGAGGAGAGCGTGGATCCCACCGTGAAACCTGATCCCTCGACCTGGAGCAACGAGACCATCACAGCTGCTTGGCTCGGTCACGCGACGGTGCTTATCAATTTCTTTGGTGCATGGATCCTCACCGATCCGGTCTTTGCCGAGCGGATCGGTCTGAATATCCTTCGTCTCTTTACGATTGGTCCCCGTCGACTCATCCAGCCGGCGCTGAAGTTCGAGGAGCTTCCGAAGATCGATCTGATCCTTCTTTCTCACGCGCATATGGATCATCTCGACATCGCCACTCTGGCACGGTTCAAGCGCGATATTCCGCTGGTCATGGCCAAAAACACTTCCGATGTTGTTGAGAACATGGCGTGGAAACATGTCTACGAGCTCGATTGGGGAGAAAAAGTGCAGGTAGGAGATGTCGAGATAGAAGCACTTGAGGTGAAGCACTTCGGTTGGAGATATCCTTGGGAAGAGGATCGGTCGCGAGGTAATTGGCACGGTCGAAGTTACAATGCCTATCTTGTCTCCAAGAACGGACATCACATCGTATTCGGAGGTGACACAGCGTATCAGAAGTACTTCCATCGACTCGGTGAGCGCGGCATCGACGTCGAGCTTGCGATCATGCCGATCGGCGCATATGATCCTTGGATCTCCAATCACTGCAGCCCCGAACAGGCCGTTCACATGGCTGATCAGATGACCGCGAAGGCGATTATGCCGATCCACTGGCGCACGTTTGTGCAAAGCAACGAGCCCACCTTTGAGCCGATCGAACGCTTCAAGCGAGCGCTTGCATCACAGCCCGAGCGCATTGCTCTCGAAGAAGTTGGAGAGACGTGGAGAAAGGGACATTTAGTCTGAGTCTTCTTCTCTTTATGTTCTTTTTTCTTCACGCGTTCTCCCACCTCCTTGATCTTGACGGCGGAACTGTTCGTTTTTGTAATGCGCGCCTCCTGCGGGAGTTGACCTACGCCCACGAGGAAGACCGTCAGCCGTGGACCAAGAAACGCAAGGAGAGGAGAACGACTCTATGGATCGTTCCCAGCATTACCAACTATACCGGATGGTATAGGTCACAACGCCTTCACCATCCCTTGTAATCTTCAGAGGGAAGGAAAGCGTAGATTGATCAACCTTCGACCAATCGTGACTTGACTTGACGATTTCCCATTGGCTCCATCTCCACGGATGTTCATACACCTGTACCTCCACCTCCTCCTTCTTATGATTTCTCACTTTGATTTCGATCGTTTCCTCCACGAGGCGTCCGCCAGCCAGGTTCCTGAAGTCTTTTTGAACGCGTTGTCCCACGATGTCGAAGGCGTTACCGAGGTAAAGACGCACTCCCTCATCCTTCGCTGTGTGATCGATCTGGTATTCGCCGATAAACTGTTCCTTTCCATCCTCATCGCGCTGGTACACACGCACTTTTCCTTTCGGCAGGGGAATCCCGAGTCCGGACGCCTCGCTATTCTTGAACGTCACGAAGACTCCAACTTTGGTGTTGGATTGTTGTCCGAAACTTCCCTGGGATCGATAGGAGTAGTTCCTTGACCATGCGCGCCAAGAATCGGAGAGGCCGTCGTACATAAAGATCTTTTTCGCTCGAGCACTTCTTCCCGTTACAAGCGTGATCTGTTTTGTTTCGTTGTTCCTGACGTCGGTCCTTCGTTGAAGCGTGTAGAGCTTGTATTCAAAGAGATCACTTTGACGGAACTGCGGTTCAGCAACATCGCCTGATGTCTGGACGCGCAATGCCTTTCTATCGTACTCTATCGCTTCTTTCACCACGTTAATGTCTCCTGCCACGAGCTTCAGCCCCGCATTGCGGAACGTTGTACCTGAGTGATTGGTCAGTGTCACCCAACCGGTCAGATCGATTGCGGTCCCGTTGGGATGAAGAAGGGCAACATAATCTGCCTTCCAAGAAAGCCCTCCGGCGAGATAACTTACTTCCGCCCGATGATCGCCGCCTCGTTCGCTCCTGACCAGCCATTCAAGTTGGGGCTTGAGGATGACCCCTTCCGGCAGTTGAGGGAGAACGAGCCGGCCCGTTGGATTGATCTCGATCTTTCCATCGATCTCCACAATCATGCCGCCGGAGGGATGATAGGAGAGATGCGCTGCCCCGTACGCTGGCTGGAGCTGATAGCCGGTGGCGAGGAGTTTTCCTCGCACGAGGAATTCTTTGTTGGTCGAAGGATCGAGGCGCGCAAACTCGATCTCTGTTCCTAGATACTTCTCCAGCACCTTAGCCTGATGCACAAGATCGTATTGATAGTTCTGTTCGAGGATACCGACTCCGCGCGGATCGGTGACGCTTCTGAAATGCACGGAAGTCGCGTCAAGAGTTGAAGGGATATCCGCCAACGCGACGCGGCTCAATTCTTTTGCCAACCGGATGATGCGTTCTTCCCGAACGAGGGAGAGGTTTTGATTGTAGATCGTGAGATCGACGTTGACCGGCCTTTCCGAGAGTGTGGCCTCTCGTGGTTGGGCACGGAGGGTCATACTTGAGAGGATCAGTAGAATAGCGGTGGATGTCGTGCGCTTCATATCGCCTCCTGGAAGAGTTATTTGGAGAAAGATTCGGTTCTTTGTACTTTGGAATATCGTTCACCTTTTGTCTCTTTATGTCATGAACTGTTGAAAGGTAAATGAAGGCGTCGCTCTTTTTTTTGACCGACGATGCGAAGATACTGGATTTGGTGCGTCAGGGTGATGAGGAGGCGCTTGTGAGATTGTACGAAGTGAACCGAAAACCGATCTTCAATTTTATTCTTCACAATCACGGAACTTCTGACGATGCAGAAGACCTGCTGCAGGAGGCGGTGATTATCCTCTGGGAGCGCGTGCGTGCCGGCCGCTACAGGCACGAAGCGAAGTTGAGCACTTTCATCTATGGGACGGTCAAGAACCTCTGGCTTCGAAGGCTTGCGCGTAGAAGACGCGAAACGAATCCCGGGCCGGACAGCGAAAACGTGCCGAATACGGAAGACAGCCCGCTTGAGAAGTTGATCGAGCGGGACGAACTCGAATGGATCACCAGGGGTCTTGCAATGATCGGAGAACAGTGCAGGCGGCTCCTGCTTCTCTTTTATTGGGAGGAGCGCTCAATGGAGGAAATCGCTGCCGAGATGGGATTTGCGAACGCAGAAACGGTGAAATCAAAGAAATATCAGTGCAAAAAGGGGCTGGAGCAGGCTCTTCAGAAGCTTACGGGCGATGTTCGGCGGCATCATGCACGATAAGGACAGAAGATGTCAACATCTCACTGGACAACGGATTCCGATTTGCTCGAGCATTACGTGTTGAACAAGCTCGAAGCAGAACAACGTATTGAGCTTGAGAGCCATCTCGCATTTTGTGCGGAGTGTGCGCAGCGGGTAGGGGACGAGATGAGGCTCATTGCCGGCATCAAGGCCGCGGGTCGACAGGCACTGAAGAAACGTCTGAAAGACCGATTGAAAACACGTACCTATCGTGATATCCCGCTCGCGCGTGTTGCCGGGTTGGCCGCAGCTGTTGTCTTTCTCATCACGATCGCGATTTACACGAATTGGTTTGTCCAGGAAGAGGATCGGGTTGAGCTTGAAACGACCGATGCTCATGATCGGCAGACGCTTTCTGCTGAAGAAGGCGTTAAAGAGACATCAGTCACTCCCGGCAAAGCCGCGGAGCTTAGCGTAAGTCCCGAAATCCGAGATACTCGAGCTGGGACAGCACAGGGTATTCCTCCTTTCCAATCTCAAGGCGAGGAGCCGCGCATGCGACTGGAGATCGTTCAACCTGAGTCTAAGTCGCAACAACCGGCTGAGATGTTGTACGGCCACACGGCTTCACCACGGACGGAGCAATTCGCTGCTTCTATTCAAGGACGCACCGTGTGGATTCAAGGAACGATCATCCCTCAGCGGGAGGTCGAAGGGAGGGATGAAGTCGTTCCCGCCGAAGTCGATGAGGCGAGACGTCAAAATGCTCTCCTGTTGAAACAGCGCGGCATTGCACCGGCACAGAAGTCCGTTCGAGGGATGACGAAGGAAGAGTCCGGCGGCGTACTTGAATTGACCCAGCGCCTCCTCGGTGAACTCCCCCCTTCGGAGCGTGCCAAACAGGCCGAAAAGGAAGGAAGTCACATCCCCACGCTGATCGAGCAGACCGATTCCCTTGTTCAGATGGTGCTGTTCTTTGAAACGCCTGTACCAGAGGAGGTGTTTGATCGTGCGACGCTGGTTCGCGTTGCCGCAGATAGCATCCTTCTCCACATCGGCTCCCGAATGATAGGCTATCGATTGCCTGCCGGTTTTGAATTGCCACAGCAACTCCGGCAGGGCAGAAGATAGCAGGCAGCACGTATTGAGTGGTTTCTCGAGAAGAAACGAGAGGGGATTGACCAGAAAGGAGGCCGTTTGTGGATTTGAAGGCGCACTATCATTGAGAAGCTAGGGAAAAGAATTCCTCCGGCTTTTTTGTCGGTAGAAATCGATTGTGACTGGGAGCACAAACAAACCTCCATCGGTCGGCGTGGCTTGACATTCGAAACGGGCTTTTCTAATTTTGAAACAGTTTTTACTGCCCATTCGCTCTTCCGTCCAGCCATCCTGTGGACGATTGAATGGGTAGTACCGGTATCCTTCCGAGCTTGATTCTCACATACTTCAAGATGAACCCGACCTCCCCATACGGGATGACCCGTCCTAGTTTCTCTCTCTGCGTCCGGCAGCGGGGGATGATGGGGGTTTTGTTGCTGCTCATTCCGACACTCCTCCTTGGTCAGAGGCGACCCGATCCGCCGACTGGACTTTCGGTCTCGAACGTGACAACGAGTGGTGCGACTCTTTCCTGGACCTCAGTGAGTGGGGTCAGTCAATATGAAATTCAGGTGTCGAGCAGTACGAATTTCAACAATGCTGAATTTGCAGATTCCACATCATCGACTTCCATCGAGGTGAGGGGGTTGACATCCAACAAGCAGTACTCTTGGAGAGTACGTTCGGTCGCTGGAGGACGAGAGAGCAACTGGGAAGATGGACCTCCGTTCAAGACACTTGCAGCTCCACCTCCACCACCGCAAGCGCCTGCGATACCGACAGGGCTTACGGCTACACCCTCGACAACGAGTGCAACACTTAGCTGGAACTCCGTAACGGGTGCGACTTCCTACACTGTGTTGGTGACGGGACCTTCAAGCTTCAGCTTCTCGGCAAATCCAACGGCTACATCCGTCTCCGTCTCCGGTTTAACGCCGGGCACCACCTATAACTGGCAGGTTTCTGCAAAGAACAACGCGGGTGAGAGCGCCCCAGCCTCTTCAAGTTTCACCACCCTCGTTGCTCCGCCAAGCTCAGCTCCGGCCATCGTCTCTCCTGCGAACGGTGCGTCGAATGTCCCGATCGAACCGACGCTGCAATGGAGTGCGGTTGCGGGCGCAAAGACGTACACGCTCGAAGTATCGGAAAAGGAAAACGTGAGGCCCATCCTTTTCACGGCGAGCCGAATTACCGAAACCTCACACGGTGTCAGTGGACTGCTTGGTGAGACGACGTATTATTGGAGAGTACGTGCAGAGAATGAGGCGGGAGCCGGTCCTTGGTCCGCCACTGCGAACTTCAAGACCGTCTCCACGAAACCTCCGGCTCCCTCCCTGGTCTCGCCCTCGAACGGCGCCACGGGTGTCTCGACCAGTCCCACGCTTGAGTGGCAAGAGATTGCTGGTGCCCAGTCTTACGCTCTTGAATACACAACGGATCAGCAATTCAGGCAGAATGTTACGAGTGAGAACGTGACGCGAGCGCGCGTAGCGCTGAGAGGGTTAAATAACAACACGGTTTACTACTGGCGTGTGAACGCGAGGACCGCTGGAGGGACGAGCGATTGGTCATCAGTCTTTCACTTCACGACGGTGAGTGCAGCTCCAACTGCTGCGCCTTCGATTGTCTCTCCGGCAAGTGGCTCGACCAATGTTCCGATCAATGCTACGTTAATGTGGACTGCCGTGACCGGAGCAAAGTCCTATTCCGTCGAGCTCTCTGACAGGCAAAACATGAATTCGGTGTTATTCTCAGCTACCGATATCACGGCGACGTCTCACGGTGTTGGAGGACTTGCTGGAGAAACCAAATACTATTGGAGGGTGCGTGCTGAGAACGAGGGGGGAGCTGGCCCTTGGTCATCTGTCGCGAATTTTACAACGGCTTCGACGAAGCCATCTGCCCCTGAGCTTGTGAGTCCAACAGATGGAGCGATCGATGTACCGACTACTGTAAGATTTGAATGGCGACCCGTTGTGGATCGCATCAGCTACACGGTGGAGTATTCGACAGAGAGAGAGTTGAAGAGAGAGGTCACGACTCTCAGTGCAGCGACCGCGTATATCGAAGTAAGTGGCTTGGCGAATGGTACGAAATACTTCTGGCGCGTGAATGTTCGTACGAGCGGAGGCGTGAGCGATTGGTCTCCGATCTTCAATTTCACCACAACGTCAGGCAAACCGCCAGCCCCAACGGGATTGTTAGCTGATCCGGGGTCGACGAAGGTGACGCTCTATTGGAATCCAGTGATCGGCTCCGTCGGTTACGATGTGCAGGTTGCAGAAGATGAGAGATTCACCCATAGCAGGGTGAAGGGTGAGACTTCGGTGGCCGGAACCACTGCCGTTATGACCGGACTTGAAGCGGACCGGCTGTATTACTGGCGCGTGCGTGCAAAGACCGCCAGCGTTGTTGGCGACTACTCTCAGCCTCAAACGTTTCGAACTCTGAAATCGCTAGCGGCACCGGAGCTTACTTCTCCAGCTAATAATTCTGTTCATCAGCCCGTCACACTCTCTCTCAATTGGAAGCAAGTGACGGGTGCTGATTCATACGGCGTTCAGGTGGCGAGCGATCGACAGTTTCGACAAATCCTTATTGATACGTCAGGCATACGTGTTTTCTCGTATCCTCTTTCGAGGCTCTCTCCAAATGCGAACTACTATTGGCGGGTGAACGCTTCCAATGCCCAAGGCACGAGTCCCTGGTCGGCGGAGTGGTCGTTCAAAACGGCCTCGAGCACACTTGCGAGACCAGTGCTCGTCTTTCCTTCGAACGGGGCGTCGTCCGTTCCCTTGACAATAAACTTGGTATGGAGACGCGTTGCCGGAGCGACGCAATATGATGTTCAATGGTCGACCGACAATCGATTCGCCGATAATCTGCATGAGGCAAAGGCGGATACGAGTGCAGCGCTCATCATTTCGGGATTGTCACCGAAGACAAGGTACTTTTGGCGCGTACGAGCAAGATCAGCGGTAGAGACAGGCGAGTGGTCAAACGATTTTTTGTTTACAACAGCCGAATCACATTTATTGCGACCTCGTCTTGTTGCGCCAGAGAAGGGCGCGCGCGATGTTCCCACCAACGTCTCGCTCGAGTGGATGCCCGTTCCCAACGTGACGTTTACGCTTCAATATGATACCGACCAGAGATTCGGTTCGGCGGTTATTGTACGAGGACTCTCCGTTGCGTTCTATCGGATCAACGGCTTGTTGCCTCGTCAGCGCTACTACTGGAGAGTTCAGTCACAAGACAGCCTCGGGGTAAGCGAATGGTCGGAGGAGTATCATTTCACGACAGGAGCGAGTCAACTTGTCGCACCCGCGCTTGTTTCGCCGAGTGACCGAGCAAGGGATGTGCCAACCAACGTGACCCTTCAATGGTCGAGGGTGGCAGGTGCCCTTTGGTATTCGATCCGATATACAGCCGACAGGCAAAAACGGGATAGCATCATCATCGTCGAACCGGTTGAAAAGACTCAACTTGAGCTCAAGGGTTTGTCACGCAATACAACGTACTTCTGGAGCGTTCAGGCGAAGGACTCTGCCAACGCGAGCCTTTGGTCAGGGTGGGCAGAATTCACTACCGGCTCTGGGCAGTTGGCGAGGGTTTCACTCCTTTCGCCCCCGGATAAACAACGAGACATTGTGCTCAATCCGACCCTCGAATGGAGCTCAGTGCATGGGGCGGTATGGTATCAGTTGCAGATATCAACCGATCGACAACTTAGAAGCGGTGTTGTGCACGTCGATAGTATTCGCTCTACCAGTTATGGTATAACGAATCTCCTTGTCAACACAACTTACTTTTGGCGCGTTCAGGCAAAAGGGGTGTCGGATGTAAGTGAATGGTCAGATGTCTTTGAGTTTCGAACAGGCACGGCAACACTCCTTGTGCCAATTCTGTATTTGCCGCCGAACGAAGCGACGGGAATCTCCACAGAGATCACACTCAGCTGGAAATTGACTCCGGGGGCGACGGGCTATGCTGTTCAAGTTGCGGAGGATAAGAACTTCCGTCGCGACAAGGTGCTCGATGAATCCCTTATCCGCTCATCGACGGTGGAGTTGAAGAATTTGAAACCAAAGACGACGTATTACTGGCGCGTGATGGCAAAGGATACGATCGGCTCGAGTGCCTGGTCGGATGCTTGGAGTTTTACCACCGGCTCCGGTATTCTCGCCACGCCGCAACTCATCGAGCCCGCTGATGAGAAGAAGGGAGAATCCATCGTCCCAACGCTCTCGTGGACAAACGTTACCGGCGCCACAAGCTATACCCTCCACGTTGCAAGGGATAGCAATTTCAGAAGAGAACTCATAGAAGTGACAGGAATATCGAGATCGTCGTACACGCTGAGTGAACTTGCAAAGCAAGAGACGTACTACTGGCGCGTTCGAGCAACCAACGGCAAAGACTCGAGCGACTGGTCGCAGGTTTGGAAGTTCACCACAGGGAACGGACCGTTAGGCGTTCCTACTCTGCTCGCTCCCGCGAATGGACGCGACGCTTCACTCAATCCGACGTTGAGCTGGCTCCCCTCACAGGGCGCTACGTCGTACAAGCTCCAAGTCTCCAGTCAAAATGATCTGATTGTGGATGCTTCCGGTGTAACGGCCACAAGCTTTACCGTAACCGGTCTGGAGAACCGCAAGCGGTACACGTGGCGCGTGAAAGCGGTAAACGCACGGGAGGAGAGCGATTGGTCGGAGAACTGGACTTTTACCGCTTTGTCGACCGTGACATCCGTGGGAGTAATATCCGGTGAAATACCGGTCGCCTTTCTGCTTCACCAGAATTATCCCAATCCGTTCAACCCCGCGACGACGGTTCAGTTCTCGCTTTCCTTCGAGTCGGATGTCCGGCTCGAAATCTATGACGTGTTGGGTAACCTCGTCAGCACGTTGATTGATCGCCGATTGCACGCCGGAACGTATAGCATAGTCTGGAACGCGTCGGGCATGCCCTCCGGCGTGTACTTCTCTCGCCTCCATACCACGGACTATACAGCGACAAGGCGCTTGTTGTTATTGAAGTAGCAGTACGACAACTTGACCACCATCTCGCTCCTTGCCCACGAGTTTGAAGAAGCTCTGACCCTGTTGGATTGAAGAAGGGTTCAACTGATACTCCTGTTGAATCATTGATAATCGTGCTTCCTTCTTCTATCATTGGAGAGATCGGGCGAATCTTCCCGTTCCATACTTTCTTTATTCGAGTTGAACAGAATTCTGCCAAAAATCTGTATATTGTCTTCGATGTTCGAGATAAGATCTCGAAGTACTTACAGAGACTCGTGAAAACCCTCCCCTCTACTTTTCCCACACGCGGAGTGACACTTCTCGTCTGCGCGATGATGGCGGTGCAAAGTGCCCATTCCTTTTACATTGACCATATTCCCGGTCTGGATCCCCAAAAGAAGATTACGCAGTACACGCACAGGGTTTGGCAATCGGAACAAGGTCTTCCTCAGAACTCCGTCAACGCCATCACACAGGATGCGGCAGGGTATCTCTGGCTCGCAACGCAAGAAGGGTTGGTACGGTTCGATGGGATCGATCTGTACGTTGTCGATAAGAAACATCTCTCCTCGCTCAAGACCAATTATGTCTGGACGTTGATCGCAACGCCTGACAGTTCGCTCTGGTTCGCGCTGCAAGGCGGCGGTCTCTACCGTCTCAAGAACTCTTCTTTGAAAGAGTACTCCGTCGCACATGGACTCCCGTCAAATCACGTGGAGGCGCTCCATGTCGATCGGCACGGACGATTGTGGATTGGTACGCACGATGGATTAGCGGAGGCAGTCGGTGATTCGTTCATCGTGCATCTCCGCGGTGAGGCGTTCTTGCACTACGAAGTTCAGGTCATCACCAGTGACGGTGAAGGAGCGTTGTGGATCGGAACGAATGGCGGCGGACTCTTCAAGATGCAACATGGGACACTCCGTCGTTTCACCGCACGTGATGGGTTGCCGGCAGATGTTATTGTTGCACTTCACGTCGATGGGAAGGGAGGGATGCTGGTTGGGACGAGTCTCGGTGTACGCGTCGTGCGAGGTGACAGCATCGTTCCGTTTGAGGTCGATGGAACTGTGCTACGCGAAACGGCGCTATCGTTTCATCGCGATCACTCCGGATCGCTCTGGATCGGCACGGCAGGAAAAGGGCTGATTCGCGTCTCGAACAACCGGTCGGAATCCTTCGGTCCCGACCAAGGACTTTCGGACGGTTTCGTCAAATCGTTGTTTGAAGACCGTGAAGGGAATCTCTGGATCGGGACGTATAGTGGAGGCCTGAACCTTCTCACAGATGGCCTGTTCCATCGCTTCACTCGGAAAGAGGGGCTGTCTAACGATTTCATTCTTTCTGTTTGTGAAGATGCTTCCGGAACGATGTGGTTCGGCACCTATGGCGGGGGAGTCAACACGCTCCGTTCCAAAGCGATACCAATCACCCCGCTTAAGGTTCCTCTCCCCATCGATATCGTTTCTTCCCTTCTCCTTGACGACGATGGTGGGATGTGGATCGGAACGTATGGCGGAGGCCTCGTCAAGCGGACGAAGGATGGACGGATGTTTTCTTATACCGTCCGGCGCGGACTTCCTACAAATTTCATCCTCTCGTTAATGAAGGACTCCCGCGGGACGCTGTGGGTGGGAACGACAAACGGACTGGCGCGAATTTCCGGACAAGACGTCAAAACGATCCGTCTCACCGATCGCGCCAATCAATATCCAGTTGTTGCGTTATGCGAAACGAAGGACGGAATCATCTGGTTCGCGACGGAGGGGGGTGGCCTCGGCCAATTCGCGCCCGCCGGACTTGCGTTCTTTACCTCGGCCCAGGGATTACCCACCGACCTGATCACGGCTCTCTTTGAGGATGAAGAGGGGACACTCTGGATCGGCACCGACGGTGGTGGACTGGTGCGCTATCGCAACAATCGGTTTGTTACGATTGACAGCCGTGCAGGTCTGGGGGATGACGTCGTGTTCTGTGTCTTGGACGACGGTCATGGAAATCTCTGGATGAGTTCCAACAAGGGAATCTTTCGGGTGAATCGGCAGGCTCTGAATAAATATGCCGACGGAGAACTTGAGCGCATCACGTCGATATCCTATGGTCGAGGCGATGGCATGGAAAGCAACGAGTGTACGGGAAGGCGGCAACCCGTTGCATGGAGGAAATCGGATGGCACGCTGTGGTTCTCGACCACCAAAGGAGTCGTGATGGTCGATCCCACTCACCTCGGTTTGAGGACCTCGCCTATTCCGCTTGTCATTGAAGCCGTGATTGCTGAAAATGGACCGGTATCGACATCGCGCGATGTGACGTTGGCCCCAGGTGTGGACCGGCTAGAGATTCGATACACCGCTCTCACATTTCGAGCGCCGGAGAAAGTGAGGTTTCGCTACCGGCTTGAGGGAGTTGAGGAACGATGGATAGAAGCAGGGATGCGTCGTTCTGCCTTTTACACCAATCTCGGACCCGGCTCGTATGTGTTTGCCGTTCAGGCTGAACACGCCGATGGCCGGTGGGCAGCGAACGAGGCCCGCGTGTACCTCACTATTCGACCCTTCTTTTATCAGACGTGGTATTTTATCGGCGGAGTCGTCTGCGCGTTTCTTCTGCTAGGTTATGCCGGATATCGTCTTCGGACGATGCGGTTGCGTGGGCGAGAGCAAGAGTTGAGGAAGCTCGTGCGCGAACGGACAAAGGATCTCGAGTTAGAGATCCAAGAACGCCGCAAAGTAGAAGAGGCACTTCGGGCCAGTGAACAGCGTTTTCGGGATATCGTCGAACATAGTACAAATCTGTTCTATGTCCACGACACCAACCATGTCCTCACGTATGTGAGTCCACAATCGATCGACTTCCTCGGTTACTCACCGGGAGAGGCATTGGTTCGGTGGACGGAGTTCTTGACGGATCATCCGATGAATAGCATTGGTATCGAGCGAACGGAACGCGCAATTGCGACAGGTCAACGACAACCGAAATACGAGCTTGAACTTCGTCGCAAGGATGGTCGAAAGATTCTCGTCGAAGTGCACGAAGCCCCCGTGGTGCGGTACGGAAAGACGGTTGCCATCGTCGGCGCCTTAACGGATATTACGGATCGGAAGCGGTTGGAAGAGCAACTGCGCCAGGCCTCCAAGCTGCAGAGTATCGGTGTGCTTGCGGGTGGGATCGCTCACAACTTCAACAATATCCTCGGTATCATTTTGGCCTATGCGTCGATGTTACGACGGGAACGTGCAAACGTGACGAGGTTTCAAGACGGACTGGAGGCGATTCACAAGACGGTTGAGCGCGGCGCCGCGCTCGTCCGTCAACTTCTCACCTTCGCCCGGAGAACCGACGTCAACCTGCAGGTAGTAGATGTCAACACCACCGTGCGCGAATTGGTTTCGATGGTCAATGAAACCTTCCCGAAAACGGTCTCGTTCAAATTGGACCTTGAGGAAGAGCTTCCGCCGGTCCAGATCGATCCCAATCAGTTTCACCAGGTCCTCTTGAATCTCTGCGTGAACGCGCGCGACGCGATGATGGGGGAGGGGATTCTTACGCTCCGAACAGCCAAGGTGGACTCGTCCGATTTCCTTCGTCGCTTTCCTTTGGCCGAATCGGGAGAGTATGTTTCCGTGGCGGTGGCCGATACGGGGGTGGGAATCGACGAGTCGATCAAGCAGAAAATCTTCGAACCGTTCTTCACGACGAAAGAAGTGGGAAAGGGGACGGGATTGGGTCTTTCCGTCGTGTATGGAATTGTGGAGAGCCACAAAGGATTGATCGACCTTACGAGCACGGTCGGCAGAGGGACGACATTCACCGTTTATCTTCCCGCGGCAAAAGAGCGCGATGGAGTTTCCGTCGGGACGGACGGAACAATCCCGGAGGCTCGAGGTGGAGAGGAAACGATCCTCGTCGTCGAAGACGAACATATGTTGGTTGATCTTCTCCGGTCGCTCCTCGAACGAAAAGGATACACCGTGCTCACGGCAGAGGAGGGCGATGAGGCACTGCAGTTGTTCGCAGAGAAGCACCGACAGATCGACCTTGTGCTGATGGACGTGGGCCTTCCCAAAGTGAGCGGCTGGGAAGCATTGCAGAGTATGCGGGAACGCGATCCAAACATCCCGATCATTCTTGCGTCAGGTTACCTTGGGGCGGAGGCAGAAGAACGGAGCCTGGAAGCTGGAGCGAGCGCTTATATTTCGAAGCCCTATGTGCCGGAAACCGTCCACGCCATCGTGCGGAGAGTCCTTGATGGGACGCGAACTGTTCGGGAGAAACACGCTGCTTCCGATATTCGATCAAGGACAGTTTAGCCAGCTTTCACCACCTCTTCTGGTTTGCCTGCCGAGGTGTGACGATTCGTCCCGCATGTTCCGCCTCAGCCTCATCGATGGAACATCCCTCCCTCTTGCTCGTCTATAGGACAGTCCAACAAAATGCGCATGGAGAAACCGCGAGGTTTATCTCCATCCTGAGCATAGTTCCTCTTCAATCCAATCATAGGCCAATCATAGGCCAATCATAGGAGGGTAGGTCGTGAAACGGAAGTTACTCTTTGGGGTGCTCGTTCTGAGCTCCATGATGATGGTGGGGTGGACCGATCATTTTGCTGCGGCTCAAGACGAAGAGCAGAAGGGACGGGGCTGGTTAGGGGTTGCCATCCAGGATATCACATCGGCGCTACGGAAGTCGATGGACCTGAAGGCGCGTGACGGAGCGTTCGTGTGCGACGTCGAGCGCAAAAGCCCTGCGGCAGAAGCCGGCATCAAAGAAGGAGATGTCATTCTTCAATTTGGCTCGGCTAAAATTGAAGATACATCTGATCTCCAGCGCGCTGTCCGCCGAACGAAACCGGGGACGAAGGTAGATGTTCTTGTGGAACGAGAGGGGGAAACGATGACAATTCAGGTCACTGTGGGGAAGGCTCCGCGGAGTCGCTCTCTCGCATTCGTTGCACCGCGCGCCGGACGAATTGAAATCTTCACACACGGGAGCCTTCAGGGATTGCGACTGCGCGAACTGAATGAGCAATTGGCTGAATACTTTGGGGCGCCGGATAAAAAAGGGGTGCTGGTTGAGGAAGTGGAGGGAGGGAGTGCGGCGGAGAAGGCCGGATTCAAAGCAGGCGATGTCATCCTCGCCGTGGGGAAAAAGCGTATTGGCAAAGTTCGCGATGTCGCGCGGGCGCTGAGAGCGTACGATGAAGGAGAGAAAGTGGAATGCGAGGTCCTTCGTAACGGTTCGCGTCAAACGCTTTCGCTGGAGGTCGAAGAGGATGACGGATGGGGTTATCACTACCGATATGGCGTGCCATGCATTCCGCGATTCGATTGGTATCATTTCAACCATCTTCCCTCTTTCGGAATATCGACACCACATTGGGATTTAGAAGATCTTGGAGTGAGAGGGGATGAAATCCGGCTAGAGCTTGACCGCATGAAGGATGAGCTCCGCGAACAAAGTCGCAAGTTAAGGGAAGAAATCGAACGTGAAGTGAAGCCGAGAATCCAGCTTCGTCGCGAAACCCGAATCTAATCACTCCCCACAATCTGTCGCTAATGTAGCAGCACGAAGACCCACATATCTCAACCGTTACCAATCACATCCCGTTGCGTGTGCCGCAACGGGATTTTTTTTCCCAATTCTGGAAATTGCTCCTTCTTACGTTATCACTTATGGGAATGCCGGAATCCTTTGATCCCGTAAGTTACGCTATTTCAATTCGTTTGAGGGATTCCTATGTTTGCGAATTCTGGCACGTACCTTGCCCTACGACCAAACGTACCGTACTTTGGAGCGTCCGCACTATGCAGGAATTCTATTCACGATACGGTCGCATCTTCGATCTTCTTCCCGAGATCATCCTTGTGCTTGACGGGCAGCATCGCGTCGTCGACTATAATATCGCGGCGCAGGATAAACTGCGCATGAGTGCGGATGGATGGATAGGGAAGGAGGTCCGCTCGCTTGTGCCGTTTGCCAAGTGGGAGGTGGTAGCAAGATATCTCGAGAGCGATGCAGAAGTCCGGCACTTCGAAACACAGTTCGTGAAGTCAAACGGTGAGGTGATGGAGATCGAGGCCGACGTGAAGGTGCTTGATGCCGGCAGGGGAAAGCGTTATCAGGTGATCATCGCGAAAGATGTAACGGAACGGAAGCAGCGCGATCTCGATTTTCTCCGATTCTCCAACGTCATCGAGCATACCATCAATCCCATCCAGATTACCGATGCCAGCGGCCTGATGGTGTATGTGAATCCTGCTTTTGAGAAAGCCAGCGGCTACACGCGCGAAGAACTCATCGGTAAGAACCCAAGAGTGCTCAGCAGCGGCAAGCACAGTCGGGAATTTTGGGCGAAGGTCTGGAAGTACATTCTGAGCGGTAGGGCGTGGGTGGGGCAGGTGGAGAATCGGAGGAAGGACGGCACGCCGTTCCATACCGAGTTGTTAATCTCACCCATCGTCGATTCGCAAGGAAAGGTGGTGGGGTTCCTCGGTGCCCACCGGGATATCACGGAGCAGAAGATGCTCGAGCAGCAACTTGTCCGGTCGCAAAAAATGGAAAGCATCGGCACACTTGCCGCCGGCATCGCCCACGAAGTCGGCAACCCGCTCACGTCTATTTCATCGCTCGTACAGGTGATCCAGCGGACGACGCACGACGAGTCGGCAAAAGACAAGCTCGAGTTGATCAAGAACCAAATCAACCGGATCGCGAGGATTATACGGGACTTAGTTGACTTTTCCCGCCCTTCGACGAACATCGCACGGCCGACCGACGTGAACCGGGTGGTGCGCGATGCGTTGAACATCGTACAGTACGGCAAGAAGAATAAAGAAATCACCTTCATCGTCGATCTCGAAGAATCGCTCCCTCCGTTGACCGTGGTAGCCGACCAGTTGACGCAGGTGTTCATCAATATCCTGATCAACGCCGTCGATGCACTTGAAGGTAAGCCCGGAACGATCACGGTAAAGAGCCGTTGGGAGAAGGATGTGGTGGAAGTTATTGTTGAAGACACCGGTAAGGGGATATCAAAGGACGATCGGGAAAAAGTGTTCGAGCCGTTTTTCACAACGAAAGAGGTAGGTGAGGGAACGGGGCTCGGTTTGTGGGTCAGCTATGGGATCGTCAAGAATTTTGGAGGCGATATTTTGGTTCAGAGCGAAGTGGGTAAAGGGAGTGTGTTTACCGTTGTCTTTCCAGTGAAAGGATGAGCATGGCAGAGCGTATCTTAGTTGTGGATGATGAACAAATTATTCGTGAGTCGTTGAGTTTTGTCCTACGCAAAGAAGGGTATCACGTCGACGAATCGGGAAACGGGAAAGAAGCCTTGGCAAAGCATGAGGCAGCTCCGTATGATCTCGTGATCACCGACATCGAAATGCCGGAGATGCGCGGCACGGAACTCCTCGAACGGATCACGCAACGAACCCCTCAGACACTCGTGGTGATCGTCACCGCCTATGGTTCGATCGAAACGGCCGTAGCGGCGCTACGCAAAGGCGCCTATGATTACATTCTGAAGCCGATCGATTTCGACGACCTCCTCCTGCGCATTCAAAAACTTCTTGACCATCGTCGACTGAAGTTGGAGAATTCCCTTCTGCGTCAGGAACTCAACCGGACGTACGACTTTGAGAACATCATCGGGCAAAGTGAAAGCATGAAGCGCGTGTTTGAGGTGATTAAACGCGTTGCATCGAGCGACGGCACGGTGTTGATTACGGGCAAGAGCGGCACCGGCAAAGAACTGGTTGCACGCGCGATCCACTATAATAGTCACCGGCGCGGCAAACGGTTCGTTGCGATCAACTGCGGTGCCATCGTCGAGACGCTGTTTGAGAGCGAGCTCTTCGGTCACAAGAAGGGTTCGTTTACGGGTGCGACAACCGACAAGGAGGGTCTGCTGAAAGTAGCCGAAGGAGGCTCGGTGTTCTTAGATGAAGTGAGTGAGATTCCTCTCCATCTTCAGGTTAAGCTCTTGCGAGCCATCGAGCAGAAGGAGATCACTCCGGTGGGCATGACCGATCCGATCAAAATCGATGTGCGCATCATTGCGGCGACGAACAGAAATCTCAAGAAGGAGGTGGAGGAGGGGAAATTCCGGGAAGATTTGTACTACCGATTAAACGTCGTGGAAATCGATCTTCCGTCGCTCTCCGAACGGCCAGAAGATATCCCGCTCCTCAGCCGGCATTTTCTCGACGCGTACAAGAAGCAGATGGGGAGACCCATTCAGGGCTTCACCAATGAAGCGATGAACGCGCTCATTCACTATCAGTGGAAAGGAGAGGTGCGTGAGCTGCAGAACGTCATCGAACGAGCGGTAATCTTTTGTGACGGAGAGTTCATCGGTCTGGAGCATCTACCCGAATCGTTTCGCCGGGTTGCCCTGGAACATCCGCTCGAAATGCACAAAGGACAGAAGACCTTGAAAGAGGCAGTGAAAATGTTCGAGCGATCGTACATCGAGCAAGTGCTCCTCAACTACAACCGCAATAAGGAAAGCGCCGCCCAGGCCCTCGGCGTCAGTCTTTCCTCTCTGTATCGAAAAATGGAGGAGCTTAACATCCCGACTCGCTAACGTCGCTCCAAACCACCTTCGGACAGGACACGAAGGATTTTCGTCGCGTCCGTCTCCAATTTCCTACCATTTACTCTTCTAAAGAGTGGGAATGCCCCTCGCCGTTGCTTCTCATTTTTGAGCGAAGGAAGAGGGGCATACGCGCGCCATCTCACGAATTCTTCGAAAATGGTCGATTTCTTTCCCTTTCGGAATTGGCACATTCCTTGCAGTTTCAAAAGTGACATTTATAATATAGGAGAAAGATCATATGTTCCGACCTGGCATACAAAAGACAAATGAACAATTCCCTCTCGTTGCGGGCAATTTGAAGGATTCCGTTCGCGCCTACGAACGATCCGTCATCGTCGACGCCTTGCGCGTGAACGAGAACGACAAGCGGAAAGTGGCAAAGCTGTTAGGAATTAGTCTCTCTTCGTTATATCGGAAGTTGCGTGAACTTTCCGTCGAAGGTTTTGAAGAAGTGGGAACTCAAGAGCGTGGGTCGGAAGTTGAGGTAATAGAAAGGTTGAACTAACACGGCACGCACGCAAAGGACTCGTCGAACGTGTCTGGCAGCAGTGCGGACCGAGAAAGGAGAGATCCTATGAGACTCCGTTGGTGGACGGTGGGCCTCATAGCGGCAGCGGTCGGTGGTACGTTGCTCCTGTGGCGCCGGGTACGTCCGACATCCGAACGATTTCAATTTGTAGAAGAGGAGGAACAGCTCAAGAACTTCGGAGCTTTTCCTCCCGATATCCCCGAAACGGAATTCGACGGTGTGAACTTCCTCTATTGACCTCGCCAACTCGTTTTGGCAACAAGTCTATCCCACAGGATGAATGATCGGCACAACGTCAGATCACTCTCCTGTGGGATTTTTGTTTCCAAGAATCGGCAATGTTTTCTTCTCGAAAATATGCGAATCGTCCCGCAGCGAAATATTTTACTCACGCAACAACCTCAAAATTTCCTCACAATCTGAGCCTCTCTTCGCATTGTCACGGTCTCCGATGCGGCATATAACTTGCATCTCAGCGTTCAGTGCAACCGCAATTGTGTTTTTCAACACTCCTCCGAAGTCGAGGTTGGAGTGTTGTTGAGTATTTCTACATCTGCCCCGAAATCGTTGTGGGTGCTGTTTAAATCCTCACATTAGGAGGCTCATATGATAAAAGGTAAACTTCTTTGTGTCGCGGCTCTCTTTTTTCTGGTCAACTCTGCAGTGGCTCAAAAGATCGCCATCAGGGTTGAAGGGATGTCCATCCATCGATTGAACACGATGCGACTTCCTCATCCCAACAACTGGGATAACGTCTCGAGCGGTCTCACGAAAGTTGGAACAGGGACGATGGTGTGGTTATCCGGTTGGGACATCACGGGCGACTCGACGTACAAAGCCGGTACGAACTATCTGTGGAGTATGACGTCGCGACCGACAGGATCCACGGCGGCATTGGATAGCACAACGAAGCAATGGACTTCGTTCCGACCCGACAAAGAAGGGGACTACGTTATCCGGCTCACCATCGGAGCCAAGGATACAACGGTTACTATTACTGCTGCAAAGCATACCGGCGTGAACTGGAAGAACCTCTCCGGGGCTGCCATGAATTGTGCTTCGTGCCACACTACCGCTGCACCTGAAGCTCTTCGTAACTGGAGGGAATCCGGACACGCCACCATGTTCGAGCGTGGGATGAGTGGCCGGCTCGGAGTACAGTGGGGGGAGAGCTGCTTCAGGTGTCATACGACCGGCTACAACAAGAACGCGCTCGCGCTGAATGACGGATTTGATGACGTAGCGACGTCACTGCGGTTCGTCGAGAGCGAATGGAAACCCTGGCGTACCGGACTGTATGATTCCCTCTTGACCACTGACAAGAGAGGCCTCAGTCTGTACGCCACGATCGGATGTGAAAGTTGTCATGGTCCATACAATCCTCAACACCTTGGCAAGGGCACGCAACCCATACCCAGGGATGCGGGGACATGCGCCCAGTGCCATGACAATCCGCCGCGATACAACCTCGTAGCTCAGTGGGAGAACACGACGAAGAGCGGCAAAGTATCGAGTCCAGCCAACCGACGAGGCTATACAGGCGCTGCTGTTGTGACAGCCTATTCACTCAACGACTGCGTCCGTTGCCACGATGGACAGGCGTACGTGAATTTTACAGAAGGGCGCTCGTTTGACAATCGAGCTGCCTCAGGGTACAGCAGGCTTGCTCGGACCCCGATTACTTGTGTTACCTGCCACGAGCCGCACAGCGCCGCGTTACGAAAGGCCCCCGCGGCATCGGATACGTTGAGTACAGGATATCGATACGGGGGCGTCAACTTCGGCAAGGGAAGTCTTTGCATCGATTGCCACAAGTACCGTCGTTACGGCGACGATCAGATCTTCAGGAACATGTCTGCTTTCTGGGGTCCACACTACGGCGGCGCTGCCGATGTGTTCCTCGGTCAAAGCGCGGCTGGTGTCTCCGGGTTTGTGAGTGGACACCGTCTCGTGGACAATACCTGCGTGAGTTGTCACATGCAGCCAACGCCGGATACAAGCTCGGTTGCTCGCGATAAAATCGGCATGCACACATGGAACATTCGGTATGTTGCTCCGGACGGAAAGAAGTACGATACCGTCGAGGGGTGCAGGTCGTGTCACGGCAACATCACAACGTACGACGACATCATTTCCTCCTTGGACTATGACGGGAACGGCAGAAAGGAAGCATTTACGACGGAAGTGAAGAATCTTCTGAGCCGCCTGGGAAGAGCGCTGCCCCCGTACGGCGTTGAAAAAGTGAGGACAACAGATATTGACCGGACTGCCATCGCAACGAGTAGGGATTCCGTTAGGCTGAAGACGGCGTTCTGGAACTACCTCTACGTGAAGAACGACGGCAGCTACGGTATTCATAATCCTACACACGTTGTTAATGTCTTGCAACAGTCGCTGAAGCTACTGGGGTATAGCCTGACGGGTGCTGACCTTGTCGATCCGAATCTGCCCAGGGAATTTGAGTTAGGTCAGAATTATCCGAACCCTTTCAACCCGATGACGAAAATCTCCTTTGCCGTCCCGAGGGAATCTCGCGTACAACTGCACGTACTCGATATTTTGGGTCGGACGGTCGCTACGCTGGTCGATGAGGTTCTCCCTGCCGGCAGACACACCGCTGTCTGGAACGGAAGAACATCGGATGGCCGCTTGACGGCGAGTGGTCTCTACTTCTACAGACTCAAGACAGAAGGCTATGTTGCTACGAAGAAGATGCTGTTGTTGAAATAACTCCGCGTCGAATTTCTCAACACTCGGATGTGTTGAGAACACGAAGACTCAAGAGGAAACCCGCGTGTGGCGAGAGCGACGCGCGGGTTTCTTTCTTTTGCGAAGTGAAGATTCTCAACTCGCGCATTTTCGGAAATCGTCCATGAGTGTTGCCAAATTCAACGGCAAAACAGGATAATTCTCGCGGCCTTCCGATTCCCTCAACAGAAGCAGCAAGCAATCCTCGTGGCATACAACTTGAGCGGAGAAGTATGGGAGTGAGAAAGATGAATTCATACGCTATGTCGCCCGGACGCCAACCGCTCCAATCCCTGCCTCGTCAAAACCGGAGGTGCGTGCTTCTGTTCAGCCCCGATCACGATCTCGCCAAGAGCCTTTCCCTCTTGTTGGAACGGGAGTTCGAGATCGTCTGTGAAACGCGGCTTGAGCAGCTCCGGCAACGAATCGAAGCCGTACGGCCCGATGTGATCTTGCTTGATCTCTACGCGTTTCCTTCAGACGTCGAACGGGAAATCGAGGTGCTTCGAACGATCGGCACGCGCATTCCTACCATCGTTCTTCGTGTGAAACGATTGCTGAATGTCGAAGTCGAGCGTGTCATCGGTGAATTGGCCGATCTGACGATCTACAAACCGTTCGATAGCGTGTTGTTGGGAGAGGCGATCCACAAGGTGATGGACGCATAGACTCATCTTTCCTTCGAGGGCGGAAAGGGGGTGATGGAATGACGCAAGCTCATCAACCCGACCGCATTCAATTGGCGATGTTGCGTCGATTGGACCGGACATTGCAGGAACAGTATCATCAATCGCTTGCAGAGGTATTGGCGGAACTCCGCATGCGGAATGTGTTGACTGAGTACGAGCCGACCGCCGAAAATATCTTCAAGGTGTTCCTGCATACAAACATCTTGGGATATGGATCCTCGCCCTCCGTAAAATCAATTCGAGGCGCTATGGAGCGGTTCGTCCGGGGCTCGTATGGTCTCTGTTCGAAGTGCGGCAAGCCGATCCCGGCGTCCGTTCTGAGTGATGATCCAACGACGACCGTCTGCCCGAACTGTATCTGAATGATTGACTCCAGAAAGTGAAACACATCTATGGATGGACAACAACGAGTGGCCGAAAAGATGGAAACGCTCTTGCGCGACATGGAGCGGATTCGCACGATTATCTGCCGCGTGGAGCAGCAACTTGACGAACTCCACGTCAAATGCTCGGACCGTGATACATTTCTTACGATGAAAGAGGAGTTGAGCGAGGTTCATACGCGTCTGGAGGGAGTGCAGGAGTTCGTTGTGAGCTGCAAGAAGGAGGTGAATCGTTCGCCGGAGGAATCGGAGGAGTTCGAAATCTGGCTTTGAATGATCCCGCGATGGATGTCCAGATCGCAAGGACTCACACGATGGTGAACCCTCTCTGGCAGCTTTTGCAGTCCCGCACCTGTCACAGATGTCTCGATGGCGACGGAAAGCGATCGTTTTTAAGTCTGCGAAAACGAACCCCATTTTCTAAAAAGTGGGAATTTCGCCTGCTCCGATGATGTCATTTCTTGCCAAAATCACCACCACCGCCGCTTGGAACACTACTTGCCTTGAACTCAGCGATTTGAATACCTGAATACTCCCTTTTTTGCACACAATGAGGTTTGACATGTCTCTTCCTACCGAGAAATCGACCGGCCGTTCGCGCCCGATGGTGACCATCGACGGCAACGAGGCGGCCGCGTACGTTGCACATAAGCTCAATGAGGTCATCGCCATCTATCCCATTACTCCTTCCTCGACGATGGGGGAATGGGCAGACGAGTGGTCCGCCAACGGCCGCAAGAACCTGTGGGGTACCGTTCCTCTTGTCATTGAGATGCAAAGCGAAGGAGGGGCGGCCGGAGCGGTGCACGGTGCGCTCCAAACAGGTGCTCTTTCCACCACCTTTACGGCCTCGCAAGGCCTTTTGCTGATGATCCCGAATATGTTCAAGATCGCTGGGGAATTAACGCCGACCGTCTTTCACATCGCTGCACGTACGGTTGCAACGCATGCGCTTTCGATTTTCGGTGACCAGAGCGACGTGATGTCGACCCGATCAACCGGTTGGGCCATGCTGGCCTCCTCATCTGTGCAGGAGGTCATGGACCTTGCGCTCATCGCGCATGCGGCGACGCTTGAGGCACGCGTTCCCTTTCTCCACTTCTTCGACGGATTCAGAACATCGGCCGAAGTGATGAAGATAGAACAACTCACGGACGAGGATCTGCGGGCGATGATCAACGAGGATCTGATCGCTGCACATCGCGCGCGCGCCCTTTCGCCGGATCATCCGGTTCTGCGCGGTTCGGCACAAAATCCCGATGTCTTCTTCCAGGCGCGTGAGGCCAGCAATCCTTTCTATGCCGCCTGTGCCTCGGTGGTACAAAAAACCATGGACAAGTTTGCCTCCATCGTTGGGCGACAGTACCATCTCTTTGATTATGTGGGAGCGCCGGACGCCGAACGCGTCATCGTGCTGATGGGGTCCGGATGCGAAACAGTGCACAATACCGTGGAACATCTGAATACGTACGGCGAGCGCGTGGGAGTCCTGAAGGTGCGCCTGTATCGACCTTTCTCGGTTGAGCATTTACTCAAGGCGCTTCCGACCACGACGAAGGCCATCGCCGTGCTTGATCGGACAAAGGAGCCGGGGGCCTCAGGGGAGCCGCTCTATCAAGATGTTATCACTGCTCTGATGGAATCGGTGATGAACGAGACGCTCCCCTTCCGGTCTCTCCCGAAGACTGTCGGTGGACGCTACGGTCTCTCTTCGAAAGAATTTACGCCGGCGATGGTGAAGGCGGTCTTCGATGAACTCGCGAAAGCAAATCCGAAGAACCATTTCACTGTAGGGATCAACGACGACGTGATGCACACGAACCTCGACTACGATCCGGCATTCACCATTGAACCTGACGACGTCGTCCGAGCGATCTTCTACGGACTGGGCGCGGACGGCACCGTCGGTGCCAACAAGAACTCGATCAAGATCATCGGCGAAGATACCGACAACTTTGCGCAAGGGTACTTTGTTTACGATTCGAAAAAATCGGGTACGACCACAACTTCGCACCTACGGTTCGGCCCTCGCCCCATTCGTGCCCCGTACCTCATCGACCGCGCAAACTTTGTTGCGTGTCATCAATGGTTCTTCCTCGAAAAGTACGACGTGCTGAAAGCGGCTATTCCCGGCGGAAGGTTCCTTCTCAACAGCATCTATGGTCCGGACGAAGTGTGGGGAAAACTCCCAAGGCAAATCCAGCATCAGATCATCGACAAGAAGCTCAAATTCTACGTGATCGATGCCTACAAGGTGGCACAGAAGACCGGCATGGGGGGGCGGATCAATACGATCATGCAGACTTGCTTCTTCGCTATTTCTGGAGTGTTGCCGAAGGAGGAGGCGATTGCGGCCATTAAGAACTCGATCCAAAAGACGTACGGCAAGAAAGGTGAGGCGGTTGTTCGGAAGAACTTCGATGCTGTGGATCAAACGCTGGCAAATCTCTTTGAGGTGAAGGTGCCCAAGGAGGTGACGAGCAGCATGGAGTTGTTACCGCCGGTTTCGGAACAGGCGCCAGCCTTCGTCAAGAACGTGATCGCGAAGATCATCGAGGGTGAAGGTGATTCCCTTCCGGTCAGTGCATTTCCTGTAGATGGGACATTTCCGACGGGTACGGCTCAATGGGAGAAGCGCAACATCGCGCTGGAGATTCCGGTCTGGGAGTCGGAGCTGTGCATTCAATGCAACAAGTGCGCGATCGTTTGCCCGCACGCCGCCATTCGCGTTAAGGTCTATGACGAGAAAGAATTGGTCAACGCACCTCCGACCTTCAAATCGATGCCTTACAAAGGAACGGAATTCAAAGGAATGAGATACACCGTCCAGGTCGCGCCGGAAGACTGCACCGGCTGCGAAATCTGCGTCGAGGTATGCCCGGCGAAGAGCAAGTCGGAGGTGAAAGTGAAAGCGATCAACATGAAGCCGCAACCTCCCATTCGGGAACAAGAAAAGGTCAACTTCGACTTCTTCTTGCAGCTGCCCGAGGCCGATCGTCGTAACGTCAACGTTGAAACAGTGAAGGGATCGCAGTTTCTCCAACCGCTGTTTGAATTCTCCGGTGCATGTGCCGGGTGCGGCGAAACACCGTATGTCAAATTGGTGAGTCAGTTGTTTGGCGACCGGATGATTGTGGCCAACGCCACCGGTTGTTCCTCCATCTACGGTGGCAATTTGCCCACAACGCCGTGGACGAAGAATCAAGATGGTCGGGGTCCGGCCTGGTCCAACTCCTTGTTTGAAGACAACGCGGAGTTTGGTTTGGGCATGCGGTTGACCGTCGATAAGCTGAACGAAATGGCAAAAGCGCTTGTCCTTGAACTGAGCAGCTCAATCGGGGACGAGTTAGCGAAGGGACTTGTCGAAGCCGATCAATCCGACGAGGCGGGAATCTATGAACAACGCGAACGCGTACGCGTCTTGAGACAAAAGCTGGAGGGGGTGAATGATTCCAGAGCAAAGCGACTGCTGGACATTGCCGACCATCTCGTGAAACGGAGCATTTGGATCATGGGGGGAGATGGATGGGCGTATGACATCGGCTATGGCGGATTGGATCACGTTCTTGCTTCGGGCCGCAACGTGAACATTCTTGTGCTTGACACGGAGGTGTATTCAAACACCGGCGGTCAGATGTCGAAATCGACCCCTCGCGGTGCGATTGCAAAATTTGCGGCAGCGGGCAAACCAACGCAGAAGAAGGATTTGGGTCTCATCGCCATGACGTACGGCAACGTGTACGTTGCTCGCGTGGCGATGGGTGCCAACGATGCGCAAACAGTACGCGCCATTCTCGAAGCGGAGGCCTTTGATGGGCCGTCGCTGATCATTGCCTATAGCCACTGCATCGCCCACGGTATCAACATGGCGAAGGGAATGGCGAACCAAAAGCTCGCCGTCGACACAGGCTATTGGCCTCTCTTCCGCTATAATCCAATGCTGGAGAAGGAAGGGAAACATCCTTTTAAACTCGACTCCAAACCTCCCAAACTCCCTCTCAGAGAGTTCATGGGATTGGAGGTGCGGTTCAACATGTTAGACAAGACCTATCCCGAACGAGCAAAAGAACTTCTTGCGCTCGCTCAGGAAGATGTCAACACCCGTTGGGGCATCTACGAGAGCCTTGCGAATGCATGCAACGGACAAGCAAAGAAACACGATGCGGCTGCAACTTCATAACCGGAGTGCCGGCGTTCCGTAGCGCAACGCCCGCACTGGTTTGTACATCCATTGGATTCCGGAGACCGTGTGATGGATTTAACGACGACATATCTTGGATTGAAACTAAAGAATCCCATCGTTCCGTCTGCTTCCCCCTTCTCCCACACTCTCGATAGCATGAAACGATTGGAGGATGCAGGAGCGGCAGCGGTGGTGATGTATTCGCTCTTTGAGGAACAAATCGAGCACGAGGCTCTTGCGCTTGATCATTTCCTTTCCTCAACGGCGGAAATCCATGCCGAAGCGCCCGACTATTTTCCCGAGCCGGCTGAATACAACCTTGGACCGGATCAGTATCTTGGGCTCATCCGACACGCGAAACAATCGCTCGCGATTCCCGTTATTGCCAGCCTCAACGGCGTGACGGTCGGTGGATGGATCGAGTATGCGAAGAAGATACAGGAGGCAGGAGCCGACGCTCTCGAGCTTAACATCTACTACATCCCTACCGATCCGAACATGACAGGTCGGGAAGTAGAAGATCGGTACCTCACAATTTTGCGCGAAGTAAAGAAGGCAATCACCATCCCCGTTGCGGTAAAACTGAGCCCCTTCTTCAGCTCGATTCCCAACATCGCTGTGCGACTTGAAGAAGCAGGGGCGGATGGGTTAGTCCTTTTCAATCGCTTCTACCAACCGGATATCGATATCGATCAGCTGGAAGTCGTGCCCGGCGTTGTGCTCAGCACGTCGGAGGCGATTCGGTTGCCCCTTCGTTGGATCGCGATTTTGAGGGGACATCTTCGCGCGAGTCTCGCGGCCACCAGCGGCGTACATACCGCAGCAGACGTATTGAAACTCGTTATGGTAGGTGCGGATGTGACGATGATGTGTTCGGCCCTTTTAAAGCACGGCCCGAAACGGGTGACGGAGGTGCTCGAAGATCTCGACCGGTGGATGCAAGAACATGAATATGTATCGATCGAGCAGATGAAGGGTAGTATGAGCCAGCGCTCGGTGGCCGACCCTTCCGCGTTCGAGCGCGCGAATTACATGAAGGCGCTCCAGCGGTACGTTTAGTTCTTCAGAGGGGAAGCATCATGTGAAAACTCTTGGCCTATCTTGGATTCTCGGTTTTGAGAATCGCACCGGCGGAGACGTGGCTCAAAGAGGAGTTTTTTGAGGAATTTGAGACAGGGACCGCGTGGCACGCGTCTTGTGCAAGGTTGAAGCATCAACGACATTTTACACCACCACATAAGCAAAGAAGGGGCGAATGGTTACTGTTGACCACGAATTGCTGAATACGTTGAAGATGTTTGACAAACCGGGGCCGCGCTATACGAGCTATCCCACAGCCCCCATCTTCTCGTCCGATTACACCGATAAGCGGTTTGAGATCGACGTCATTCGGAACAACCACGAGAATCCCGCTCCGCTCTCCTTGTACGTTCACATTCCGTTCTGCGACACGCTCTGCTACTTCTGTGGATGCACCACCGTCGTCACGCGCAACCGGACACAGATCGACACATACCTGAAGGCGCTCGAGACGGAAGTCACGCGCATGGCCGCGTACATCGACAAAGACCGCAAGGTGGTGCAGATGCACTGGGGAGGGGGAACACCCTCCTATCTTGACCCGCAGCAAATCGCAGCGCTTTCGGATCTTCTGCGTCGTCATTTCCGGTTTGCAGAAGACGCCGAGATCAGCGTTGAGATCGATCCTCGGGAGTTGACGTACGAACACATGCGAGCGTTTCGGGAGATAGGCGTGAATCGTATCAGCGTTGGAGTGCAGGACTTTGAGGAGCGCGTGCAGCGAGCGGTCAACCGCATTCAGCCTGAGAAGATGACACGCGACGTTCTCAATTGGTCGAGACAGCTCGGGATCGACAGCATCAATCTCGACCTGATCTATGGTCTACCTCTTCAAACGGTTGATTCATTCGAAGAGACGCTTCGCCGCGTTATCGACCTGTCTCCGAACCGGGTTGCCGTTTTCAATTTTGCTTACGTGCCGTGGATGAAACCCCATCAACGCCTCATACACGCGGAAGACCTTCCCGATCCGGATACAAAATTGCGACTGCTTGCAACATCGATTGAGATGTTGGGTGCGGCAGGGTATGAATACATCGGTATGGATCATTTCGCAAGGCCCGATGATGAATTGGCAGTAGCGCAAAAGAAGAAGGAGCTTCACAGAAACTTTCAGGGATACTCGACGAAGGCGGGGGCCGATCTCTACGCATTCGGGATGTCGTCAATATCTCATTTCGGGGACGTGTATGCACAAAATGCGAAGACACTTCCGGATTACTACCGTGCAGTAGAGACGCAGCGCTTTCCGACAAGCGTTGGCTACAAGATGACGAAGGATGATCAAATCAGGAAATTCGTCATCATGCGATTGATGTGTGATCTGGAGGTGGACAAAGCGGAGGTGGAGGACTTCTTCGACATTTCCTTTGACGAGTACTTCGACGCCTCCATCAACCAGCTCTTTGACGTTGTGAGGTTGGGGATGGTAAAGCACACATTGAACAAGATCACAATAGAAGGCATGGGGAGGCTCGTGCTGCGGAATATCGCGATGTGCTTCGATGCGCATGTGGCTCAATTCAAGGACAAACAGCTCTTTTCAAGAACTGTCTGATTTTTTTCTCTTGACATTTTCGGACAAGAAGTGTAATATAGGATAAAACAGTCCGAAATTATGAGTATTATTTTCAGCCGGCAATGTGAATACGCTCTCCAAGCGGTCACCTATATTGCATTAAAACCTGTTGGTGAAATGACCTCCATCAAGGAACTCGCGAAGAAGCTGGATATTCCCTACCACTTTCTCGCAAAAATCTTGCAGGATCTTGTCTACAAGGGGTTGTTGACGTCGCAGAAAGGACCGAGCGGCGGGTTTGCTTTGGGAATGCCTGCCAAGGATATCACGCTCTTTCACATTGTCGAAGCGATCGACGGTGTTAATTTTACGAACAGATGTGTCCTTGGTTTTCCCGAGTGCTCAGACAAAAATCCCTGTGCTGTGCACGAACAGTGGGCAGGGTTGCGCGACGGAATCTATCAGATGCTCGTGAGCCGCAACATCGCGGAGGTGGCCAAGGAGATGCGAAAGCCCGAATACCGGGCAGTAGCTCGCTAACTTTTTTTGTAGAATAATCAGATAAATAACTCCGAAATAAAAAACCTGTTCAACTCGTATGAGTCGTGAAGATGACAGCCTTGTCGCCGCGTCAGCACCTGTAACGCAGTACATCGAAACGGCGAGAACCTCCATTCAGAGGAGGGCGGAGGCTCAGAGCAAGGAAGCCAAACGACGCAGGATCAAAAAGCTTCCACCTGAATTGCGCCGCAGAGAGATCAACTTCTCGCTCGAACCGGTGTGGTATCGTCGACTTCTCTGGCGGTTGAAGGAGGATTCGCAGTTCCTGCGAAGTACGGTGCAATTAACGTTTGCCCTCCTTTGCATCTGGATCGGATATGAATTCTATCTTTTCGTCCAGTGGGGAATGTCGGATGGGAGCGTTCCGTTCTTTCCCCGGCCGCCGGGGGTCGAAGGTTTCCTCCCCATCAGCGCTTTGATGAGTTTGAAGTATTGGATGGTGACGGGAATTATCAATCACGTTCATCCATCCGGACTCTTCATTCTGCTCGCCATATTGGCTATCGGGTTGTTTCTCAAGAAGGCATTCTGCGGTTGGCTCTGTCCGATCGGAACGTTGAGCGAGTCACTCTGGATGGCGGGGGAAAAGCTCTTCGGCCGAAACCTCAAGATCACGAAATGGCTCGACTATCCGCTCCGATCTCTCAAATATCTTCTGATGGGCTACTTTGTTTACTCTGTGATGCAGATGGACGTGGATGCCTTGAAGACCTTCATCTACAGCCCGTACAACAAGGTGGCGGATATCAAGATGTATCTCTTCTTCGCCGACATCTCCTCCTTTGCGTTGTGGACGATACTGATTCTTGTTGCGCTCTCAGTGGTGGTGAAAAATTTCTGGTGTCGTTATCTCTGCCCGTACGGCGCTCTCCTCGGTGCTTTGAGTTGGTTGAGTCCCTTGAAAATCACGCGCAACAAGTCGACATGCATCAACTGCAAGCTCTGCACGAGGGCATGCCCCTCCAGCATCAAGGTGCACACCGTCCAGAGAGTCTGGAGCGACGAGTGTATGAGCTGTTTGCGCTGTGTCGAGGCTTGTCCGGTCATCAACACCTTGCAGATGAAGACGAAGCAAGAGGCCAAACCGATTCCCGGATGGGTATTCGGAACGCTCGTTTTAGGCGTCTTTGTGGCGGTGACGGGACTTGCGATGCTGACCGGCAACTGGCAGAATGGCATCTCCAAAGAAGAGTATGCAAAACGATTCAAGGAACTCGATGCACCTGTCTATCAACACTTTCGCGGTGAGGTAGCTCCCTATGGTCCCAACGACTGAGGAAGACGTGAAGCAACTTGATTCTATTTCAGAATTTTACGACGCGCTCGCGTCTGAGTACGATGCCATGACGTCGTTCGAACGCCGCTTTGTGCACGAGAAGCCGTTCTTTCGCGTCCTGGTTGAGAAATACAAGATCCGGACTGCACTTGACGCGGGTTGTGGGACAGGATTTCACTCGCTCCTCCTTGCGCAACTGGGTGTGAAGATGACTGCGGTGGATATTTCTACCGAGATGTTAGAGCGCGTCCAGCGTCACGCAAAGGAAATGGAGTTGTCGATTTCGACGCTTCGTTCAAGCTTTCAGACGCTGAGGTCGAACACGATCGGCTCGTATGATGCCGTTGTAAGTTTGGGCAATTCTCTCCCCCACCTGCTTTCGCTGGATGATCTGCGAAGTGCCATTGTGAATTTCGCGGCGATATTGAAGCCCGGAGGCGTTCTCTTTCTGCAAAACCTGAACTACGAGCGTATTCTTTCCAGGCAAGAACGCGTCCAGAGTGTGAAGGAGGCGGGTGATACAACCTTTGTCCGGTTTTATGATTACGAACGACCCTTTCTGTCGTTCAACATCCTCACCATCCGTCGACACGGGGGCGATTCAGTGGAGCAATTGAGGACGATTCGACTGAGGCCGATTGTGAGCGCGGAACTTCTTCCGCTCCTTACCGAGTCGGGATTTGTCGACATCAAAACATACGGCGGCATCACGATGGAGGAGTTCCGACCGCTCGAGGCCAAAGACCTTGTCATACTAGCGCGAAAGCCAGAGTAGTTGAATTGCCGGAACTCAGTTGGACAATTGCTGCAGCCTCGGCGTTTCAAGTCATCGCCTTTGGTCTGTTCTTCTACTCGATGTGGGGACGTATTCGAGCCGTTGGAAGTGCACTCCGCGAAGCTCAAGGCGAACACTTCTAACCATACTTCGTTGAAAGGAGAGACCCATGTCAAAGAACCATCAACTCGACGTACGTGTCATTCCTCCCCCGCAGAAGCACCCGACGATCTTTCGAACGTTCGATGCGCTTGCACCGGGCGAGAGCTTTGAACTGATCAACGACCACGAACCGCGACCGCTCTTGTACCAATTCCAGTTCGAGCGCACGGGCCAGTTTCAATGGCAATATGTTGAAGAGGGTCCGGAGGTCTGGCGCGTCAACATTACAAAGGTGGCAGCATGACGCGTGAAAGTGCGCTCGTCTTTGCGAAGTTCGTGACCGCATTTCTCGCTCTTCTCTTCATGATGATTCTGATCAACAGTCTTGTCGGACGGGCTTCGAACGAGGAGATGACGCCGTGGCGGACGTTCAATCCAACCGCCGCGGATATTCATGAGGGGAAGACGATTATGGAACGTAACGGCTGCTTTGCGTGTCACGCCGTGGACGGCTTTGGCGGACAGATTGGTCCGGCATTGAACGGCGCGACGAAACGAAAGAGCAGGGAAGAGCTTTATCACTGGATCAAATCTCCCTGGTCTGTGAAGCCGGGGACGAGGATGCCGCAATACAACCTCACCGATGAAGCCATTCTGAAAATTATCGGCTATCTCGAAACCAAAGACTCCGTGAAGGTACAGCGATGATGACACCAAAAATGATTACAGAAGACTGGAAAGTCTCGAAAGTGTTAGAAGAATACCCGCAAACGCTAGAGGTGTTTGTGGCTGCAACGCCGCACTTCAAGAAGCTGCGAAACCCCCTATTGCGAAAGGCGCTTGCACCGCGCGTGACGGTGTTGCAGGCAGCGAGGATTGGCGGCGTGGAAGTCGATGAGCTGCTCAAAAACCTGAACGCGTCCATTAGCCTTGAGTATGTCCCTCAGAACGGCACACCGGTGAACAAGACTCAACAGCAGTTGGAGGAATTTGAGGACATCAATCAGGCCATTATCGAAACCGTTGCCACTGAGGAAGTGGTGCTCGATGTCCGTCCCATCATTTCATCGGGCTCCGACCCTTTAAAGATCATCCTGCAAAACGTGCGGGGGCTTCAGGAAGGTCAAGCGTTGCATCTGATCAACTCGTTCGAGCCGATCCCTCTGTATTCAGTTCTCGGTGGTAAGGGATTTGAGCATTTCACGCGCAACATGATGGGCGTGTGGCACGTCTGGTTCTTTCGGTCAAGAGATGGAGCAAGCAGATTACAGCAAACAGAGAGCGGCAACCAACCATCAACGGAATCGGTCGAGACGGAAGAGAAAATCATAAAGCTTGATGTGCGCGGACTTCCTCCGCCGGAGCCGATGATGCGCGTTCTCGAGAAGCTCTCCGAAGTGGACGAGCACGCAGTTCTCCTGGTGCTTCACCATCGTGAGCCGATGATGCTGTACGAGAAACTGGAAGAACGTGGTTACACAGCCACGACCACCAAGATTGAAGAAAACTACTATGAGGTTGTGATACGGAGAAAGCCGCAGATCGAAACACCGGCGTTCTTGCGGGAGGAGTCATGATGACCAAGACAATTCTGAAGGAAGATGATTCATCTCGTGAAAAGATGATGGGACCAACAAATATCGCGTCGAGGATGGCCCCTCCGTTCGGAATGGTGATCAAATACTTTGTTGCGTCGATTCTCTCGTTTGTGATTCTCGCCGGAATGCTCGTCGTCTTTGGAGATGCGGTTCAGGGACATCATTTCCAACCGAAGCTCCTCGCGTTTACACATATCGCAACGCTCGGATGGATCACCATGATCATCTTTGGGGCTATGTTCCAGCTTGTGCCGGTGGTATTGGAAGTGAAGTTGTTCAGCCACAGGCTGGGGGAAATTCAGTTCTGGATGTATCTTGTCGGAAGCATCGGGCTTGTGGTCGGTTTCTGGACGTTCAATGTGGGGATCCATATGACGGCCTCTGCTCTCCTCGTCACCGGCGCGATGCTTCTCTTCATTGGGAACATCTTGGCAACGATGGCCAAAGTGTCTCAATGGAATCTCACAGGACTCTATCTCCTTGCTGCGTTAGTGTATCTCGCGGCGACGGCGGTAGCCGGTCTGCTGTTGACGATCAACCTCGGCTATCCGTTCATCAGCCGGATTCATCTCGACTATCTGAAGATCCACGCGCACATCGGTTTTATCGGCTGGGTGGTGATGGTGATTATGGGGGTAGGATTGAAGCTGATTCCGATGTTCAGTCTGTCACACGGATACTCCATGCTTCCTGCGAAGATCGCTTTCGTACTGGTAAACATCGGATTAATGGGGGTCTCGATCGAGTGGCTCTTGACAGGTGAGCGATGGCTCCTTGGAACGTATGTGGCAATCCTTGTCGCAGGACTTCTCTCGTTCCTTGTTCAACTCGGTCTTGTGATTTCTCACCGCATGCGCCGATTGTTCGATCTTGGCATGAAGTTCTCCATTGTGGCGTTTGCCTATTTCTTCGCATCGATCTGTTTTGGGGCCATCCTCGCGTTTGGAGATGTGGAGGAGGGTGAGTTGAAGGATGCGTTGGTGCTCACCTATGGTGCTATGATCATGCTGGGTTTTTTCTCGACACTTATCATCGGTCAAATGTACAAGATCGTTCCGTTCCTCGTCTGGTTTCATACCTTCAGCGATCGCGTCGGAAAGGAACAGGTGCCGATGTTGAAAGACATGGTGAACGAACGATTAGGGGAGATCCAATTCTACCTGTTTACAGTTGGCGTGTTTGGTGTTCTGCTCTCCCTCATATTCTCTCAGGGCACGATGCTGCAAATCAGTTTTGATCTCGTCTTTGTTTCATCCCTCCTCTTTCTTTTCAATATGTCTTCCATTTTCTATCTGAAGGTACGTTATGGTAACAAGAAAGCAAGTGCTTGAATCGTTGAAAATGGTGATCGATCCGGAGCTTGGCATCAGTGTTGTTGACCTTGGTTTGATCTATGACATTGATGTGGAGGAGGACGCGATCCACGTTACAATGACGTTGACGACCGCCGGATGTCCGTTGCACGAGAGCATGGTGGAGGCGGTGCGGCAAGTCGTACAAATGACCGACTTGACGAAGACTGTCGATGTTCAGCTCGTATGGGAACCACCATGGACCCCTGAACGGCTTACTCCAGCGGCAAAGCAGATGCTCGGTTGGCACGGTTCCGAGATGTGAGAAAATGAGGGATATCTCATAGCAAAAGTGCAAAGGAAGGCGTGAGGAGCCTGGGGTTAAGGAAAGGAAATATGAGCATTTGAATTCCCCAAAAATAAGAGACAATACTCTGAATAGCGGTACAAAACTTGTGATTGCAGCAATACCTCTTTCAGGCATCTATGCCCGATCAATACACCATAAAGCTGCCCGACATTGAATTCTGGGAGAACCTCGTCCCGTGCCAGATCGGCTGTCCGATCCACACAGACGCGGGGCGTTATGTCCAGCTGATTGCCGAACAGAAGTACAAGGAGGCCTACCTGACGGCACGCTCCCCCAATCCATTTGCGAGCGTGTGCGGACGCGTCTGTGCTGCCCCGTGCGAAGATTGGTGCCGCCGCGGCAAGATCGACGCGCCGGTGAGCATCCGCGCGCTCAAGCGCTACGTGACGGAGAAGTACGGCGTCGAATCGATTGAGCCGGATACGCAGGACGTGCTGTTGGAGGGGGCGAGCGACCCTGGCAATAAATGGCTCTGGCACTTGCCGGTACAAAATGAGTCGCGAAAAAACATCGTCAAGAACAAAAAAGTCGCCGTCGTTGGCTCGGGTCCGGCGGGACTCTCCTGCGCTCACGACCTTGCCCTGATGGGGTATCAAGTGACGGTGTTCGAGGCGACGAATGTCGCGGGCGGAATGTTGCGCCACGGCATTCCGGAGTATCGACTCTCCCGTTCCCTTATCGACAAGGAAATCGATAAGATCAAATCACTTGGTGCAGAAATCAAGTTCAACACGCCACTCACCGAATCGTTTGGAATCTCAGACCTCAAGAAGCAAGGATGCGAAGCGGTATTCCTCTCAGTGGGAACCCAGAAAGGGCGCGACCTCAACATCGAAGGCTCAAATCTGGACGGAGTGGTGAAGGCAATTGATTACCTCATCAACATCAACAACGGCTATCGGGTAAACCTTGGGAAAAAAGTACTAGTGATTGGTGGCGGCTTTGTGGCGTTCGATGCAGCTCGAACGGCGTTGCGCGGTGGCCCGGAAGAGCAAGGGAATATTCACGAAGCGGTCGACGTAGCCCGAACAGCACGCCGTGCTGGTGCGGAAGAGGTGCATATCGCCAGCCTCGAATCGTTCGAAGAGATGCCGGTGTTGCGGACCGCTCAGGGGCATGAGGAGTTTGAAGAGGCAAAGCGTGAAGGCGTGGTGTTCCATCCGCAACGAGGACCGAGACGATTCATTGGCGAAAACGGAAAGCTCAAGGCAGTCGAGTTCATCGGTGTGAAGAGGACATACGACGAGAACGGCCGATTTCATCCCGTTTACGACGAGCAGTTTACCGAGCGGTTTGAGGCAGATTCGGTGATCCTCGCCATTGGGCAGCAGGCGGATCTCTCATTCATCAAGCCGACAGACGGCATTGAACTCACACCCGCGCGGTTCATTAAGATTGATCCGGAGACATTGGCAACGACGGCACCCGGTATTTTTGCCGGCGGCGATGTTGCGTTCGGGCCACGCAACATCATCGATGCTGTCGCGAACGGAAAGAAAGCGGCGTTGTCTATTGACGAATTCCTCCGGAAGAAAAAGCCGGAGACGTACTACAATCTCTCTATTGAAAAAATCCCGACTCGCAAATTCACGCGGCCTGAAGATTTTGAGCAATATCCTCGTGAAGCTCCTCCTACGATTGACCTTGGCAGGCGGACAGGCATTTCAGAAGTCGAAGTAGGCTATTCGGAGGAGCAGGCGATTCGGCAAGCCGAGCGCTGTTTATCGTGCCACATCCAAACGATCTACGATGCCGAAAAGTGTGTGATGTGCAACCGCTGCGTCGATGTCTGCCCGGAGTACTGTCTCAAGCTCGTCCCGCTAGATCAGTTAGATATTGATGAGTCGACCAAGGCGAAGCTGATTGGACAATACAACCTTGATCCCTTCCAACCCGCGACGGCTATGCTGAAGGACGATGAGACCTGTATCCGCTGCGGCTTGTGCGCAGTTCGATGTCCGACCGACGCAATGACGATGGAGGTCTTTTACTATGAGCAGAAGGAAGCGGTGTGAAGAGTGAGATGGCAGTTAGCAGTCTGGAGTAGGCAGAAAGCAGTAGACAGAAAACGCATAAGGAAAGATGATCATGCAGCTTTTCAAACGAAACGGATCAAAGCAAGAGCAACTCGAAGGAAAACCAGAGGTGCAGGCCAGACGATCCTTTTTGGAGGAGATTGGACTTGGAGGAATTCTCGTTGGCATTGCGGGTGTCGCGTTTCAGTCGTTCCGCTCGCTTATACCGAACGTCCTGTATGAGCCGCCAAAGCGATTCAAGATCGGTCAGCCCGCAAGTTTGGCTGACGGCGTAACCTTTCTTGAAGAGAAGCGCCTGTACGTCTTCAAAGAGGGTAAGTCGTTCTATGCCATTTCGGGTGTATGCACGCATCTCGGCTGTACCGTGAAGTACACAAAGCTCAATCAGCCGAAACAGATCGAGTCAAACGAAGGAAAGAAGACGGTCAACTTCGAGTTTCACTGTCCGTGCCACGGCTCGAAGTTCTACGCGGATGGGGCAAACTACTCCGGCCCGGCTCCACGACCGCTACACTGGTACAAGCTCGATGTTTCGCCCGATGACGGGCAGCTGATGGTCGACCTCAGTGAAGAAGTAGAACAGAATTTCAGACTGACAGTATAGCAAACAGAATGAATGGATTGATGGACACATGGATGAATGAGATGGAGAACCGAGAGAGAAACATCGATCCAGCACTCCAATAATGCCATAGTTCATCTTCAAATCTGCAATGTGAGATGGGAAAGCTAATGAACGTTTTAGAATCCACACGAAAAGTCTACGATAAACTCATCTGGACGTGGAAGCCCGGCAGTGAGAAAGAGTCGGGTGATGCGATCGTCAAGAATCTGCTCCTGCACTGGTTCCCGAATAAAGTTACCAAGGGAAGCCTCTCGTGGAACTACTCGTTCTACCTCGGCACCATCTCCTTCGTGCTCTTTATGATTCTTGTCGGAACGGGTCTCGTGTTGATGTTTCTCTATGTGCCGTCGGTTGAGCGGGCCTATTCGTCGGTGAAGGATATCGAGTACGTCGTTTCGTTTGGTTGGCTCCTGCGCGCGATGCATCGCATCGCCGCGCACCTGATGGTCGCCGTGGTTTGTTTGCACATGATTCGAGTGTTTCTGACCGGCGCGTACAAAAACGGCGGGGCGGTTGGAGCCAATCGCCCTCTGAACTGGATCATCGGCCTTGCACTTCTCGTTGTGACGCTTCTTCTGTCGTTCACAGGCTATCTCCTCCCGTGGGATCAGCTCGCATATTGGGCCATCACGGTCGGCACGAACATTGCCAGCTCTGCGCCGTTGGTGGGCGAGCCGATCCGCAACTTCCTGCTCGGCGGCACGACGATCGATCAAAACGCGCTCATTCGATTTTACGTTCTGCACGTCTTCTTCCTCCCGCTCGTTGCTCTGTTTCTTTTCTCCTGGCATATGTGGCGTGTGCGGAAGGATGGTGGGTTGGCGGTTGTCGATCGCGAAGCACTTCAGCAAAAACCCGAAGTCGTCGCTCCAGTCAAATCTAAAACCTATTCGCTCCTTGGTATCACGAATGGCACCACCGTCCACGTTCAGAACAAGATGATCGATGAGGAAAGGAACTCCGTTCCCTCTACTCCCCATCTTATTCGACGAATTTGGCTCGTTACCGTGGTCACGTTTGTTGTGGTCGTTGCGCTGTCGTTCGTGTTCCGTGCGCCACTTGAGGCTCCGGCCAATCCTTCCGTGACGCCGAATCCTGCCAAGGCGCCGTGGTACTTTCTGTGGCTGCAGGAAATCGTTACGATCACCACTGTTCAAATCGGCTCGTTTACCGTCAACGGCGCTCTCATTGGCGGTATTCTGCTACCGGGATTGTTGATGGCCCTTGCGATCTGGTGGCCGTATCGTGACCGTTCGGGCATCGAGAGCGTCGGAGTTTGGTTTGCGCCGGAACGCAAGCGACAGAATTGGGTTTTCATCGGAATTTGTCTGCTGATCATTCTCTTTACGATTATCGGCACGTTCTTGCGCGGGCCGTACTGGAATTTCTACTGGCCTTGGGAAAGCTGGCCGACGATGCCAGTGAAGTTCTAAAGATTCACCAGATGGCAGAGAGCAGATGACAGCAAGTAGCCTCAAAACTTGCCTGCAATCTGCTATCTGTAATCTGCAATCTGAAAAGGTAAACATCGCACCATTGGAAGCTTAAGATGAACCACAAGACTATTAAGGAGAAGCTCGCGTTCGTGAAGAAGGATCAACTTTTCCTGAGTGTCAGCGGCATTCTGTTTCTGCTCGTGACGGCGTTTGGGTTTTACGATTACTACACGCCGGAATGGCAAAGTTACCAGTGGGAGTTTCGTGATCTCGTCGAGGAAAAATTTGGGCCTGAGCGGGCGGCGTCGGTTCCAGCGGGACTTCAGCAGACGTTTGTGAAAGAGCTCAACGTCATAGATCGATGCATTACCTGTCACCAAGGTGTTGAATGGAAGGGACTGGAGAACGCCCCGCACCCATTCCGCACGCATCCGAAAGAGATTTTAGAAAAGCATCCGATCTCCAAATACGGCTGCACGACGTGTCATGGCGGTCAGGGTTATGCGACGGAGATGCAAGCGGCGCACGGCTTCGTCGAGCACTGGGAGGAACCGTTGCTCGGTCGGGAGTTGGGCGAGTTTTACGTGATGAGCGACAAGAAAGCGTTGATGCAGATGAACTGCAATACCTGTCACCGCTATGACAAGCAGACGAAGGGAGCCGACTATATCAACCGGGCAAAGCAATTGGTGACGGAGAAAGGTTGCCGTGCGTGCCACGTGATCAACGGACGGGGTGGGACAGTGGGTCCAGATCTTACGTTCGAGGGAGAGAAATCGCCGGAGCAATTCAACTACGAGCGGTTTAAGGGCTTCAAATCGGAGTTCTCCTGGCAAGTGGCGCATCTCAAGAATCCAAAAGAGCTGGTGCCGGAATCGGTGATGCCCAATTTCAACTTCTCCAGCGCCGATGCCCAGGCTCTGGCGATGCTCGTGATGAGCTGGAAGAAGGCGAATATCCCCATCGACTACATCCCCGGCCATAACTTCCGGGACATTCCCACTCCGGAGGAAAAAGAGAAGGAAGAGCGAATGCTGAAAGGCCCGGGCGCCTTTTTCGTGAAGAAAAACTGCTTCGTCTGCCACTCGATCTCAACGTTAGGCATCGAGGCAGCTGCGCAGATCGGGCCGGATCTAGCACTGGCTGTTGAAGATGTACAATCACGGTTCGGTCGCACGCTGGATGACTTTCTTGCACGTCCGACCGGCACGATGGAAGTCGTGCTCTCGACGATGATTACGCTGACGGAGGAGGAACGCAAAGAGGCGATCGAGAAGCTGCGTTATGCGTACGAATTGAAACAGAAAGAACTGAAGGCGAAGAAGTAAAGAATCCATTCTCAACAAACCGAGAAGTTTTCCTCGGAATCGCAAATCAAAACAAGAAGGAGCACCACTATGAAGAAACAACTTATGCTGCTCGGTCTCGCCATCGTCCTGACAGCGGTGTTTTCTGTGCTGATGGTGGGCTGCGGTGAACCCGAGAGGGGGCGCGCCCGATCCGATGTACAGGAAGCAGCGCTGAAGACATACGTGCAGCCGGGCGATTTGGACGAGTACTACATTTTCAAGTCGGGCGGTCACTCGGGTCAGGTCTACGTCTATGGCGTTCCCTCGATGCGCCACATTTCGACGATCCCCGTTTTCACGCCGTATCCCGCGACCGGGTATGGATTCGATAAAGAATCGAAAGAGATGTTAGGCGGATTTACCTGGGGCGATGCACACCATCCTTCCATCAGCGAAACCAACGGCGATTACGATGGGCGCTGGCTGTTCATCTCCGACAACGCGAACAACCGGATGGCGCGCATCGACCTGCGCGACTTTAAGACGAAACAGATTTTGGGTCCCATTCCCAACGTCTCCGGCAATCACTGTTCGGCATTTGTGACCGAGAATACGGAATACGTCCTTGCCGGTTCGCGCTTCTCGATTCCTCTGCCCAAAGGAACTGTTGAGAAGATCGAAGACTACGCCACGAAGTTCAAGGGTGTTGTTGCAGGCATCGCTGTCGATCCCAAGACAGGCCATATGTCCCTTGGCTGGCAGGTGTTGATGCCGCCGTTCAACTACGACCTCGGCGACGCAGGCAAGGGTCCAAGCGCCGAATGGGGATTCTGGACCTGCTATAATGCAGAGCGCGCGATCGGGAAGCTGGAAGTCACCGCCTCACAAAAGGACCGCGATTACGTTGCGGCAGTCAACTGGAAGAATGCAGAGAAAGCCATTAGGGACGGCAAGTTCAAAATGATCGGTGGTGTCAAAGTCATCGACCCGAAAGACGTCGAAGGCGTCGTGTATCTGTTGCCGGCGGGAAAATCCCCACACGGAGTCGATGTCAGCCCAGACGGCAAATACATCGTTGCGAGTGGCAAACTGGCCAGCATTACCACGGTCTTCAACATTGAGAAGATGCTCACAGCGATTCAGAAAAGAGACTTCACGGGGAACGAAGATGGCATTCCCGTTCTGAACTACGACAACGTCAAGGACGCGGAAGTCAACGTCGGCCTCGGCCCGCTGCACACGCAGTTTGACGACAAAGGCAATGCGTATACATCCCTGTTTGTTGAAAGCGCGGTGGCGAAGTGGAAGTTGGGAACGTGGGAAGTTGTCGATAAGATTCCCGTTTCCTACAACATCGGCCACCTCACTGCAGCGGAGGGGGATACCAAGAGCCCCGACGGCAATTATTTGGTCGCGCTCAACAAGCTGTCGCACGGCCGCCATCTGAGCGTCGGTCCGTCGCAGCCGGAAGCGTCCCAGTTGATCGACATCAGCGGTGAAAAGATGTCGCTGCTCTATGATGCCTTCACCGAGCCGGAGCCGCACTATGCACAGATGATCAAAGCAGACAAATTGAAACCGATCGAGGTGTATCCTAAGGAGGAAAACAAACATCCAAAAGCGATCTGGGATATTAAAGACGCCAAGATCGTGCGAAACGGCCGGAATGTGGAGGTCTCCATGGTCGCCGTTCGTTCCAGCTTCGACCCGTGGAAGATCGAAGTCAATAAAGGCGACAAAGTGACTATCTACATGACGAACATCGAACAAACGACCGACGAACTGCACGGCTTTGGGTTGAACGAATACAACATCAACGTCGTCGCCGATCCGGGTGAGACGAAAGTGATCGAGTTTACGGCGGACAAGGCGGGCGTCTTCCCGTTCTACTGCACGAACTTCTGCTCGGCGCTCCATCAAGAGATGCAAGGATACTTGTTGGTGAAACCGTAACACTTTCCCATCCCGTTATCCTTTTGTGAGGTTGTGCAAAATGTAGGGCGAGAAGCCTTTTCGCCCACGTTGGTGTTGAGAAAACAATCTGAATTCCTCAAGTCTCGAACTCGCACATCACGTCGATTGAACTTTTTGCACAACCTCGCAAGGGGTGGGGGTGACACGAAGAAGAGGATCTATGCAACGGATGATTCAGAAAGCCAATTCTTTTTTTGATACGCCGATCGACCTTCGTAGCCGTGTGCTGATTCTTGTCGCCGCGTTGATGTTGATCCCGACCTACTTCTTTCCACTCTGGAACATGACGCTCTACTCCAACCAGTTCCCGGAAGGGTTGGTGTTGAACATCTATTCCTACAAACTGGAGGGCGGAAAATCTCCGTACCGCGACGACCTGAAAGAAATCAACACCCTCAACCGCTACATCGGCATGAAACCATTGGTGGAAGATGACTTTACGGAGTTTAAGTGGATTCCGTTCGTTATCGGCGGCGTCATCTTACTCGCGCTGCGCGTGGTGGTGCTCGGGAAGATGTCGAAGCTTGTCGACCTCTTCGTGCTCTTTACTTACTTCGGACTTTTTTCGCTCTGGAGTTTCTACCGCAAGCTCTATTTGTACGGTCACGATCTGGATCCGACTGCTGCGGTGAAGGTTCCCCCCTTCACACCGCCGATGTTCGGCCATCGGACGATGGCAAATTTTGAGGTCTACAGCTATCCCGACATCGGCTCATATTTCATGGCCATCGTACCGCTCTTTTTCATTGCGGCAATGTGGTTGTCGCGAAAGGCGTGGCTCAAAGAACGCAATGCAAAATGACCATGCGCCTCCCCCAACCCATCGTGACACGTGAACACGGCTCCTGGGCAGTACTGTTCGTTCCCATAGCCATCGCTGTGGTCATCGCCGACGGCATAACGTGGGATATTGCCCTCGTCATCATAGCAGCACTCTCTGCGTTTATGACGTATGTGCCTGCTCAGATGATCCTCCGTGATCGGTTTAGAACGAAGCTCGATTCGTCGAAGCTGCGGGCGGCAACGTTCTGGCTTATCGTGTATGCTCTTGTCGGATCAACAGCCGTTGTGCCACTTGCGGCAAAAGGGTATTGGAAGCTCCTTCCTCTCGGAATGTTCGCGGTCATCTGCTTTGCCTTGAATTTCGTTCTCACCCGTGTCCGGTCGAAAACGGTCCTGAGCGATCTGGTCGCCGTTGCCGGCCTCACCACGGGCGCCCCAGCCGTCTTGTATGTCGCGACCGGAGAGTTTTCCGGAACGACGTTCTTTGTCTGGGTTCTCAACGTGCTCTTTTTCGGAAGCAGCGTCGTGTATGTGCACATGAAAATCGCCGCTACCGGCTTCAAAGGCGCCTCCCTGTCGTTGAAGCAACGACTGTCGCTGGGCATTCTAAATGTTGTCTATCATCTTGTTGTGCTCGGAATCGTGCTGTTGCTTGTGGTGTTTGAGTGCTCGCCAACTCTCTTGGCTATGGCATTCGTTCCGATGACAGTTCACGCTCTCTACGGGACGCTCAAACTTTCAGCCCGCGTGCAATTCAAACGATTGGGCATGCTTCTTCTTGGTCACGCCATTCTCTTCGCGATTGTCGTCAGTACGGCATCCTTGTCATGAATCGATGGCTTACCATATTGTCATTTCTGGTGCTCATGGTTGTTGCCGCGTTCAGTCAGACGAACGATCTCCAAGCGCGCATTCAGCGCGCCCAACCGGGTGACACGCTCGTGGTTGCGACGGGGGTGTACGCGGGGAATCTTGTTCTGGAAAAGCGGCTTGTCCTTCTTGGCTTGGACAAGCCCGTGATTCGCGGTGAAGGGAAAGGAAGCTGTGTGTCGATCCTTGCGGACTCCTGTGTCGTCTCCGGTTTTGTGATCGAACGAAGTGGGAATGATTTAATGGCCGAAGACGCGGGGATTCTTGTCAAGTCCGACCGGAACCGCATCGCGCACAACGAGCTTCGCGATATCCTTTTCGGTGTTTACCTGCTTGAGGCGGACGAGAACGAAATCATCGGCAATGCCATTGTCGGGAGAAAGGAGATCGACTATGGCTCGCGCGGCAGCGGCATCCATATCTGGAACTCGCATCGGAATGTCGTTCGCGGCAACAGCATCGAGCATGCCCGCGATGGCTTCTACATTCAATATGCCAATCATACACTGATTGAACGCAGCAAGGTCACCGGTACGCGTTACGGCCTCCACTATATGTACGCAGACTCCAATGCGTTTCGTTTCAACACGTTTACGGAGAACATCGCGGGCGCGGCGATTATGTATTCGAAGGAAATTACCTTCCGGCACAACATCTTCGCCCACAATCGTGGCTTTGCTTCCTACGGGATTCTGTTCCAGGACTGCAAAGGAATTATCGCCGATTCCAACATCATCGTCGACAATGCGGTTGGCCTCTTCTTTGAAGCATCCTCCGGAAACCGTTTTGCGCACAACATCATCGCACGAAACGACGTGGCGCTGCAGATCTTTCAGAATTCTACGGGCAACATCTTCTTTGAGAATAACTTTATTGACAACCTGAGTCCCTTGAGCATCGTCGGCAAGCGGACGGAATCGCATTGGAGCTGGCAAGGCCGCGGCAATTACTGGAGCTCGTACGACGGGTACGACGTGGATGGCGACGGCATCGGCGATGTGCCGATGAAAATTCAAAATGTTTTCCATTATTTGGAAGGACGGTCGCCAAACCTCCGGCTCTATTTGTACAGCCCGGCATCTCAGGCACTCGCCGCAGCGACGCGGGCGTTTCCGATCATCAAGATCAATGAAGAGCTTGACACGGCGCCACTCATCCGGCCGGCTGACCTTTCCAGATTGCCCGCAGTGACTATGAGCGAGGGTACGCCGCGAGCGAACAAAGTCAATTTAGCGTGGGTTGGATTCGGGATCGGGTGTGGGGTGATCGGCATTTTCCTGGGACGATTAGTACGACGGGGTGGACGATGAGTATGATACGGGTTGATCGATTCACGAAACGTTACGGCCATTTCACGGCGGTGGACAATGTCTCGTTCGAGATACGCGAGGGGGAGGTCTTTGCATTTCTCGGGCCGAACGGAAGCGGCAAAACGACAACGATGAAAGCTATGGTGGGATTGAACATCCCGACGGCCGGAACAATTTTCATCAACGACATTGACGTCAACAAGCGGCCGAAGGAGGCAAAGCGATTCATCAGCTACCTGCCGCAGCGAGTGGTGTTTCCGGAAAATCTGACGGCGCGGGAAGTGATGCGCTTCTATGGCTCGATGCGAAAGCTCTCCAAAGAAGCTGCCGATCAGGCGTTGGCGAACGCACGTTTCAATGGGTTCTCCGACAAGCTCGTGAGTGAGTTCTCGGGTGGCATGGTGCAGCGGCTTGGGCTTGCCGTAGTGTCTATGCCCGATGCGCCGATTCTGCTGTTAGATGAACCGACGGCGAATCTCGACCCGCAAGGCGTGAAACGATTTCGAGACTTCATCCTCGAACAGAAACAGCGTGGGAAAACGATTGTGTTCTCGACGCACCTGCTGCCGGAAGTCGAGCAGCTTGCAGACCGTGTCGGGATTTTCGTCGGGGGAAAACTTGTCGCGCAGGAATCCGTGGAGAATCTGCGCCGCTCATTTTTAGAAACAGGAACAATCGAAGACATGTACTTGCATTATGTGGAGAGCTACCAGCATGAAAAACAGTAATTTGGTACTTCGTTATTGGTTATTCGTAGCGTTGGGATTTGTGGGATGTGCGGCGACGGAGATCAAGCCGGTCGACTTGTATCCCGAAGACCAGTGTGCGCAGTGCCGCATGGCGGTCTCGAATGAAGCCTTTGCCTCGGAGATCATTGCACAGAATGGAGAGGTGTTCAAGTTTGACGACCTCGGATGCCTGGAGAAATTCTTGAAGGAGAAATCGGGTCTTGCGGTCGCGGCGATGTACGTGAAGGATTACCAGACCCGCGCGTGGCTGTCGAAAGACAAAAGTGTGATCGTGCAGACGAGCTTGAAAACGCCGATGGGTTCGGGCAAAGTTGCCGTCGCTGATTCGGTTCAGGCGAAGCAATTAGTTGAGAAATATCCCCCAACCAACCTTACAGAATCGGAAAGCTGCTCCTGCTGCAGCGTCGATGGAAGAAAGTAAAGATGGAGTGCACCTCGATAGTGAGTAGAATGGATACCATCAATCGAATTGTATGATGGTGTTTACCGTACAACGTCTATGGAACTGAGAATCATCACAGAAATCGCCCGCGAAGAACTGACGATCAACATCCGCAACAAATGGACACTGATCTATGCAGGTGTCTTTAGCCTGCTGGTGGTCGGCATCTCGTATTTCGGGATGATGGCTGAGGGCTTTGCTGGAATGCAGAACTTCACGAGAACGTCGGCAAGCATTCTCAATCTTGTTCTGTATATTGTGCCTCTCGTTGCGCTCGTCATGGGCACGCTGAGCTTCACGGGCGACAAAGGTTCCACCGAGCTTCTCTTTTCTCAGCCGGTCTCGCGTGCCGAGGTTCTTCTGGGCAAGCTCCTGGGCGTGTTTTTCTCGATCATCCTGTCGACCTTGGTTGGATTCATTCTGGCGGGATTCGTCATCATTGCGGGCAGCGGCACCGATGGCATGAGCCGCTATGTGGCGTTCGTGGGACTGTCGCTTTTGCTCTCTCTCGTGTTCTTGAGCCTTTCCGTGGTGACGGCAACCCTCAGTCGGCGGAAATCAAAAGCGTTCGGACTCGCCCTTTTTCTCTGGTTCTTCTTTGTGTTGTTCTACGACCTTTTCGCCATCGGCGGCACACTCGTGTTGGAGGGACGGTCCGCAAACACATTCCTGTTCCTCTCTCTTTTTGGCAATCCGGTCGATATGGTACGCGTCGCCTCCCTCATCTCTCTGGATAATGTCACGATCTTCGGCGCGTCGGGGGCAGCGTTGGTGCGATTCCTCGGCGGTACTTTCTCCAGTATCGCGCTCCTGCTCTTCACGCTCGCGCTTTGGGTCGGCGCTCCGCTTCTTCTCTCTCATCGACTCATCCAGCGGCAAGACATCTGACGTCCATGGAACCTCCGCCGGCAACTCGATATGCGTGGCTCTTTGTGTTGGCAGTCCTGCTGGTCGTCGGATTGGGGCTTATCCTGCTCTGGCGTGCGGACGATGAGCGACAAATCCGATGGCAGCGAGGCGAGACGGAGCTTGTCGTCTCCTCCGTGCCGGATGTCAAGCTCACACTCTTCAAAGCGGGGAGAAGACTTTCGGACGCATCTCTGATTGCAGAAGTTTCGGAGAAGCAATGGCTTACCGGTGGTAGCTATTTTTTGAGAGTGGAGTCGCAAGCTGGAGTCTTATTCTATCCGGTTCCGCTCGCAGGCAGTCCGCGCGAATCGGATGAGCCGTTTGTCATCACTGTGCGGCCGTTTCCGGCGGAGTTTCCACCGAAACTGTTTTCTCATCAACCGGATTACGTCTTCATTCCCAGCGGAACATTTCTGCTGGGAGATCGGCTTAATCCTGGCCAACCTCATTATGTTTGGTTGACCGGATACTTCATTGCTTCATTCGAGGTCACCAACGAAGAATTCCGCACGTTCCTCTCCGCCTCCGACGGTTATGGAAATGGTTCCAACTGGACCGCTGTTGGATTGCGCTGGAGAGCTTCCGGCAACTCTCAAGCGAGCGCTCTGCTCAAGCCGTCCGACGTGAAGTACAAGCGTTTCGGTCAACCCGACCAACCCGTTGCGTGGGTGAACTGGTTTGAGGCAAACGCCTATTGCCGATGGCTTTCGAGGTCTCGGGGGAAGGGAAGGTGGTGGTACGCATTGCCAACGGAGGCGGAGTGGGAGAAAGCGGCACGCGGTCCTGACAGTTTCGACTACGGTCTCAGCACCGTGATCAGCGATGCTGAGGTTCCGCTCTACAACTGGAAGAAAAATCCCGACGCTCCTGTGACTGTAGTGGGATGGAACGCGACGCTCTCAAGCTTTCAGCCGAATCGGTTCGGGCTGTATCACGTCACCGGCAACGTGGCCGAATGGACGCAAGGTGTGTTTATCCCGCACAATAGAAATCGCCCGTATCGAGACGACGAACGCAATCACGACGACACGCCGGGCTCGCGGGTCGCGCGTGGTGGTTCGTGGTACAGCGCCGCCACGTCCTATCTGTACATTCCGTATCGGGACGCCTTTCAGCCGGAACATAGCAGTCATGAAACCGGCTTCCGGGTTGTGGTGCGGCGTTTGCCGTAACTCCCCGCCGTGTTTTGTTCCTCTTTCCTTTGACGAACCAGAAAAAGAAGAATGATCTTGGGATCGAAAAGTACTTGACAACAGGCTTTTCGCATTTTATATTCGGATAAACAGGTCTGATTATCCTGTTCCATTTCTTCCCCGGAAGCTCGAAGTCTTAAACTCAAGCCAGACCAGCGCACCGTCGACGAGAGGACTTTCTTTCATGCGGCTTTCTCTCCTCCTTCTGTTGCTTCTCTGTTGTCTCACTCCCCTTGCCGCGCAGCAGCCTGCCGACGACTACAGGCAGAACTGCATCAGCTGCCACACGATCGGCGGCGGCAGGCTGACGGGTCCCGATCTGAAAGACGTCACGAAGCGCAAAGATCGCGCGTGGTTGACGAAGTTTATCATAGACCCAAAGGCGATGTTCGATGCGGGCGATCCATATGCGCTGAAGATTCTTCAAGAATCGCGAAATATTCCTATGCCCACCTTACCCGGGATGACTAAGGCGCGTGCCGAAGCACTGCTCGATCTCATCGAAGAGGAATCGAAAAAGGAAAAATCTGTCTTCGCCGGTGTGCAATTAAGCGACAGGCCGTTCACCGACGCCGATGTCCAGACCGGGCACACGATGTTCATCGGAACGAGAGCCCTCAAGCACGGCGGACCGTCCTGCATTTCGTGCCACACCGTACAGGGCCTTGGGGGTTTCGGAGGCGGGACCTTAGCACCGGATCTCACCACTGTGTTCGAGCGCTACCAAGGCCGGAAGACGCTCTCCGCCTGGCTTTCTGCTCCCGCTACTCCCACGATGCAATCTCTCTTCAAGCAACATCCTCTCGAAGCCGAGGAAATCTTATCCCTCGTCGCCTATTTCCAACACACGCTTCAGCGTAATCCACAAGATGTTTCGACGACGCGGCTGAATTTTATCCTCATCGGGCTCGCGGGAACGCTGGTCGTGCTGGGACTTTTCGATGTGGTCTGGAACAAACGGTTGCGCAGCGTGCGTCGCCGGCTGGTACAAGAACGCCAACTGGAGAATCCATCATGAGCGACACCAAGAGCATTCACTGGATCAAAGACGAAGCGAATCCACAGCTCCGCGGCTGGGAGGAGTTTTATCGTAACCGCTGGCAGCACGATAAGGTGGTGCGCAGTACGCACGGTGTGAACTGCACAGGCAGTTGCACCTGGATGATTCATGTGAAGGATGGAATTGTGACGTGGGAAATGCAGGGACTGGATTATCCTTCCCTCGAACATGGCTTGCCGCCATATGAGCCGCGCGGTTGCCAACGAGGCATTTCCTTTTCGTGGTATCTCTACAGCCCTTTGCGCGTCAAGTACCCTTATATCCGGGGGGCGCTGCTCGACCTCTGGCGCAAAGCGCGAGTCGAGCACGAAGATCCCGTTGAAGCATGGAAATCGCTCGTCACCACTCCCGAGTATCGACGCCGATGGCAGAGAGCACGTGGAAAAGGGGGATTTCGTCGGGCATCGTGGGACGAAGTACTGGAAATCATGGCAGCAGTGAACATCCACACCATCAAAGCACACGGTCCCGATCGCATCGCGGGCTTCTCGCCAATCCCGGCTATGTCGATGGTGAGTTACGCGTCGGGCGCGCGGCTGATGCAACTGCTCGGCGGCGTTTCGCTTTCGTTTTATGACTGGTATTGCGATCTCCCCTCTGCTTCGCCGGAGACGTGGGGAGAGCAAACCGATGTGCAAGAATCTGCCGACTGGTATAACGCCAAACTTCTCGCCGTGATGGGTTCGAATCTCAACATGACCCGTACGCCGGACGTGCACTTTGCGGCGGAGGCGAGGCACAACGGGACAAAGATGTACGTCTTCGCCCCCGACTTCAATCAAGTCGCCAAGTACGCCGATCACTGGGTTTCCATCAACGCCGGTCAGGATGGCGCGTGGTGGATGGCGGTGAATCATGTTCTCTTAAAAGAATTCCACCACGAGAAGCAAGTCCCTTACTTCATCGACTACACGAAGAAGTACACCGATGCTCCCTATCTTGTGGAGCTCACCGAAGAAAACGAAGTATTTGAAGCGGGACAGTTGTTGCGCGCTCATCGCTTGCAGAAGTATCAAGGTGTTGAAAACGGCGCCTGGAAATTTTTGATGTGGGATGAAGAAACGAAATCTCCCAAAATGCCCATGGGGAGTGTGGGAGATCGGTGGGGGAAAGAAAAGGGGAAGTGGAACCTGTTGCTGAAAGACGGTCTCGACGGTTCCGATATCACACCGCAACTGACGTTTCTTGGAAAAGGCGTGCGAACAGTGCCGGTCCGATTCGACAACTTCGCCGAGGCATCGAGTCTCGTCCGCCACGTGCCGGTGACGATCCTGCAAACGGCAGATGGGAAGCAGATTACGGTGGCGACGGTCTATGACCTGTTGATGGCGCAGTATGGCGTTCCTCGCGGCCTCGAAGGAGATTATCCCGCCGACTATGACGACGAACAAGCGCCCTATACACCAGCGTGGTCCGAAAAATATACGGGAATCGGTCGGAAAGACCTGCTGCAGTTTGCGCGCGAATGGGGGACCACCGCCCAGCATACGAACGGGAAGTGCACCATTATCATAGGTGCCGGAATCAACCACTGGTATCACGCGAACCTGATGTACCGTGCCGGCATCCATGCACTGATGTTCTGCGGCTGTATCGGGGTGAATGGAGGAGGACTCGCACATTATGTAGGACAAGAGAAACTCGCTCCCGGTGAGCCGTGGGGCGCGATTGCTTTTGCCAAAGATTGGTACGCTGCGTCGCGCCAGCAGAATGCCCCGAGCTGGCACTATGTTCACACAGATCAGTGGCGGTACGAAAAGGAGTTCACCGATTATCATACAGTTCCCATGCGCCAGCCCAAAGGTTCGCTTGCACACGGCCACACGATGGATGTGCAGGTAAAGGCGGTGCGCAACGGTTGGCTTCCCTTTTATCCCCAATTCACCAAGAACAGCATCGACGTGGTCCGCGAGGCGGAAGCGGAAGGAGCGAAGACTTCAGAAGAGGTGGTAAAGAACATCGTCGAAAAGCTCAAGTCGAGAGCACTCACATTCGCCGTCGAAGATCCCGATGCCAAAGAAAGCTGGCCGCGTGTGTGGTACATCTGGCGCGGCAATGCGCTGATGGCGAGCAGTAAAGGACACGAGTACTTTCTCCGGCATTATCTTGGCACGCACGATAATGCCGTTGCCCAAGATATGGCGCAAGATTCCGTGAAGGAAGTTGTCTGGCACGAAATCGCGCCGCATGGCAAGATGGACCTCGTTGTCGATCTCAATTTCCGGATGGACACATCGGCGTTGTATTCGGATATCGTACTTCCCGCTGCGACGTGGTACGAGAAAGCCGATCTCAACTCAACCGATATGCACAGCTTCATCCACCCTTTATCTGCCGCGGTACCGCCGTGCTGGGAATCGAAGAGTGATTGGGAGATCTTCAAAGCGATCGCGCGGAAATTCTCAGAACTTGCCGTACGGCATTTCCCGGAGCCGATCAAGGAGGTGGTTGCAACACCTCTTGCTCACGACTCAGCCGCTGAAATCGCTCAACCGGACATAAAGGATTGGATCAACGGTGAGGGAGAAGCTATTCCCGGCAAAACGATGCCTCAGCTGACGGTTGTGACCCGTGACTACAAGAACGTTTACAACCAATATATTTCGTTTGGTCCGTTGGTGAGACAGAATGGACTCGGTGCGCATGGGACGAAGTATGCGATCGACGATTTCTACGATGAGATGTTGATCACCCGTCCCACCGTCACGTTTGAAGGTAAGTCATATCCCTCGCTGAGCAGCGATACGGAGGTTTGTGACGCCATTCTCCATCTTGCAACGGTGACGAACGGCGAGCTGGCTTACCGATCGTACAAAAATATGGAGGAGAAAGTCGGGCTGCCTCTCGTTCATCTGGCAGAAAAGAACCGGAGCGTGCGGATACATTACCGTGAGCTTCAGGGAAGACCGATGCGTCTCCTCAACAGTCCGATGTGGTCGGGATTGACGGAGAATGGTCGGGCCTATTCCCCCTTCACCTACAACGTTGAAGCTCTCGTCCCGTGGCGCACACTGACAGGTAGGCAGCATTTTTATCTTGATCATCCCGGTTATCTTCACTTCGGCGAACATCTTCCAACGTACAAGCCAAAACCGTTGCCGACGCAATATGCTGACCTTCGTTTCACTTCCTCCGCAGGTAAATCGAAGATGTTGAACTACCTGACGCCCCACGGCAAGTGGCACATTCATTCCACGTACGGCGACAACCACCGGATGACCACACTCTCGCGCGGTGTGGAGCCGTTTTGGATGAATGACAAAGATGCGGCGGAGCTCGGAATCAACGACAACGACTGGGTGGAAGTGTATAATGACCACGGTGTCGTCGTGACGCGCGCCGCGGTCAGTGCCCGCATTCCGCGGGGCATCTGCATCATCTATCACTCGCCTGAACGAACCTATTCTGTTCCGAAATCGCCGCTCCGGAATAATCGTCGCGCCGGAGGCCACAACAGTCTCACCCGTACCCGTCTCAAACCGAACCTCATGGTGGGTGGGTACGGGCAATTCACTTATCATTTTAATTATTGGGGACCGATCGGCTGCAACCGCGACACGCACGTGTTGGTGCGAAAGTGTCCCGAACTCATCTGGTAGAAGTAGAAGGTGACTTTCTTCAGAGGTTGAACAGAGTGGCTGTCCAACATGTAGGGCGAGAAGCCTTCTCGCCCACATCGGTGTTGCAAAAACGTTTGAATTCTTCAAATATCGAAGAAGGTACAATGATCATTCATACTTTTTGGACAGCCGCACAGGAGACACGCTATGAACGTCCGATCTCAAATCTCGATGGTGTTTCATCTCGACAAATGCATCGGTTGTCACACGTGCAGTATCGCGTGTAAGAACATCTGGACCGACCGAAAAGGGACGGAATACATGTGGTGGAACAACGTGGAGACAAAGCCCGGCACCGGCTTCCCCACGAAATGGGAAGACCAGGAAGAATATCGAGGCGGTTGGGAATTGCGTGAGGGGAAACTCGTCCTGAAATCCACGAGTAAGCTGAAGACGGTCACGAACATCTTTCACCATCCCTTCATGCCGAGCATGGATGATTACTACGAGCCGTGGACCTACAAATACGATGAGCTCTTCAACGCTCCGGAGGGGGTCGACCAACCGACGGCGCGACCCATCTCGATGGTAACCGGTGAATATATGAACGTGGAGGCAGGGCCAAATTGGGACGACGATCTGGGCGGTTCACCCATCTACGCAGAGAGCGATCCGAATTTGAAAGGTCTGAACGAGCAGCAACGTCAGCAGCTGTTCGCTGTTGAACGGCTCGTGTTCTTCTATTTCCCTCGCATCTGTAACCACTGTTTGAATCCAAGTTGCGTAGCATCGTGTCCTTCCGGAGCGCTGTATAAGCGTGGTGAAGACGGGATCGTTTTGATCGATCAAAAACGATGTCGCGGTTGGCGGGCGTGTGTGGCGGCCTGCCCCTATAAAAAGACGTTCTACAACTGGTCGACCGGAAAGTCGGAAAAGTGCGTGTTGTGTTACCCACGTCTTGAAACGGGGCAGGCGCCGGCGTGCTTTCATTCGTGTGTCGGACGCATTCGGTACCTCGGAGTTCTTCTGTACGATGCCGACCGAATCGAAGAGGTAGCCAAACTTCCTGAAGATCAACTCATCGACGCCCAACGTTCCCTCATCTTGAATCCTCACGATCAGGCCGTGATTGCTGCTGCGCGGGGGAACGGAATCCACGACTCCGTCATCGAGTCGGCGCAAAACTCCCCCGTCTACAAGTTCGTGAAGGAATGGAAGATTGCCCTCCCGCCCCACATCGAATATCGTACAATGCCGATGTTGTTCTATGTGCCTCCCCTTTCGCCCGTGATGGCAAATCGTGACGACGATACCGTGACCTCCGTTTCTTCCGAGTTCTTCCACGACATCCAAGAGGCGCGTGTACCACTCCAGTTTCTGGCCAATCTCTTCGGGGCCGGACATCAAGGGAAACTGGTGTACGCGCTCAAGAAGCAGAAGGCCGTCCGCATCTATCGGCGTGCGAAGACAGTTGGGGACATGGAGCTTGCTGTCGCCGAGAAGATGCTGCTCGAAGCGGACACAAGCGTGGAGGAGGCAGAGAAGATCTACGCGCTCACCTCGCTCTGCACGTTCGAAGACCGTTTCGTCATCCCCCCCATGCACAGAGAAGAAGCCATTGAGATGATGAAAGATCCACACGAACATAGAACGGCCGTTGGATTCGGCTTTATGGAACCACCGAAGAGGGGTCTATGACGACGAATCGCACGCTGCTGTTTGACGCACTCGCTCGGCTCCTGGCGTATCCGCAAGCAGAATATCGCCATCACATCGATTCATGCTTTGATATGCTCGTGCGTTCCGAGTGGCTGCCTCAGGAAGCGCGAGCGGAAGCTCTCGCTTGTTTCGAGCGATTCAAAACCAGCACCGATCAACTTTCTCCTGAAGAGTGGGAGGAGTTCTATACACGCACGTTTGACATCAATCCCGTAAGCAGTCTGGAAGTCGGATGGCATTTGTTCGGGGAGACGTATGAGCGGGGTGCGTTCCTCGTTCAGATGCGCGATCTGCTGCGTCGTACCGGGGTCGAGGAATCGACAGAATTGCCCGATCACATCACGCATGTTCTCTTAGCGCTCGGACGGTTGGAGGAGAAGGAGCTTTCCGACTTTGTGACGATGCGGTTGGAAAAGGGGCTGGACAAGATCGACGAGGCGTTTGCTGTTCACGACAATCCATACTCAGATCTGCTTTGTGTGGTTCGGTGCGTTACCTGCGGCGCCGTTCCCTCAATGAAGGAGCATAGCGAATGATCAACTTCGGTCCATTTGTTCTCGATACCGTGCTGTTCGTTGTCTTCCCGTACGTTTCCATCGTCCTCTTCTTGCTTGTTTCCATCCGGCGCTATCGTTCCGAAGCGTTCACATTTTCGAGCCTTTCTTCTCAGTTCCTCGAAAACAAGCAACATTTTTGGGGACTTGTGCCGTTTCACTACGGCATTATTGTCGTTCTCGTCGGACACGTTGTCGCGTTCCTGTTCCCGCGAGAGATCTTGTGGTGGAATAGCCATCCGGCTCGGCTGTACATCCTCGAGGCGTCCGCGTTTGTTGCAGCCCTTCTCTGCATGGTCGGATTGGTCAGCATCATCATCCGGAGGCTGTCCGATCCGAAGCTCAAGAAAGTGACCAGCGTTGCCGACTGGGTGATCTTCGGCAACTTCGTCGTGCAGATTCTCAGTGGATTGTATGTGGCGATCTTCCATAGTTGGGGATCATCGTGGTTCGCATCGCTCGCGGCACCGTATCTCTGGTCTCTTGTCACACTGACGCCGGACATTGCATACGTCACTGCCATGCCGTGGATGGTGAAGCTCCACATCGTCAGCGCTTACACGATGATCGCGTTCGCGCCGTTTACTCGTCTCGTTCACATCCTGGTTGTTCCAAATCCCTATCTCTGGCGCAAACCACAGGTCGTGCGGTGGTATCGGATCGGGAAGCTTGCCCACAGGAGTCGTTAGATCACTCATTCCAAGACGCGCTCCATGTCACTCAAAAAGCCCGAACTGATCGATTTCTCGCAGGAACGCATCCGCGTTCTCCACTTCACGTGGATTGCTTTCTTCATCAGCTTCTACATCTGGTTCAATATGGCTCCGCTCGCAACGACAATGTTGCGAGAATTGAACTGGCTCACTCCAGAGCATGTTAAGATTCTAGCTATCGTCAACGTTGCGCTAACCATTCCAGCGCGTATTCTTGTCGGGGCGCTGATCGACAAATACGGACCACGCGTCGTGTTCTCGGGACTGCTCATCACGATGTCTCTTCCCACGTTCGTGTTTGCATTTGGCGATTCCTTTCTGCAGTTGCTCGTAGCACGTTTCGTTTTGGGGTCGGTGGGTGCGAGTTTCGTGATTGGCATTCGGATGGTCTCTCAGTGGTTTCCGCCGAAAATGATTGGCCGCGCAGAGGGATTTTATGCAGGGTGGGGGAACTTCGGTTCGGCGTGGGCGGCAATCACCCTGCCTTGGATAGCACTGACCGTGATGCCTCAGATGTTTGGTGTGGAAGAAGACGGGTGGCGTTGGGCTTTGTTTATCAACGGCGTTGTGTCGTTTGCATACGGTATCTTTTATTACTTTGCTGTTCGCGATACACCACACGGAAAGGCATTCGTAGGTGTGAAAAAGACTCAACCGCTCGTGGTGACGTCGTACGGTGACCTCGTTCAATACTTGTTGTGGTCCTTTCCACTTGTCGGGGCGCTCGGCCTTCTTGCGTGGCGCATCAGTAAGATCCCGCTGACGCTCGATGACGGTACAACCATCACCCTCATTCCCGATTCCTACCTATACGCTGTCTATGGCCTGCTGGCGCTGATGTACATCGCGCATTGCATTAAAACACTCCACGTCAACTTACCTGTACTGAAGAAAGGTGTTCCCGAGCACGAGAAATATCCGTTCAACAGCGTTGCAGCGCTCAACACCACGTACATCGCCAACTTCGGGGCCGAATTGGCTGTTGTGTCAATGCTGCCTGCTTTTTTTGAGAGCACGTTTTCAGTCGGCCCGGAGTTTGCCGGACTCGTTGCCTCTTCGTTCGCATTCGTCAACCTGTTTGCTCGCCCGCTCGGCGGCCTGCTTTCCGATACGATGAGAAACCGGAAGGTTGTGATGAGTATTTATATGTTCGGCATTGCGTTGGGCTTTTTCGGAATGGCATTTATCAACGAGGCGTGGCCTATTTGGGTGGCCGTCGCCATCACGATCGCCTGCTCGGTGTTCGTGCAGGGAGCGGAGGGGGCAACGTTTGCCATCATCCCGCTGATCAAGAAACCGCTTACCGGCCAGATCGCGGGAATGGCCGGCGCATACGGGAACGTCGGAGCAGTTCTCTACCTCATTCTCTACTCGCTCGTCGATCCACAAACGTTCTTCTTCGTTCTTGCCGGCGGTGCGGCGTTCAGTTTTCTCTACTGTCTAATCTTCTTAGTAGAACCGAAAGGCTCGTTTGCAGAAACGGATGAACAGACTTCCATTGAGATGATCCCTCCGGCACATCAAACGGCTGTGTTGGCCCAACCCGCCGTTCAACCGGTGACGATCGTAGAGAGCAAAGGCTCGTTCCGCGACTCATCGAAGAGCCCTCAATAAGGAATACGACGTATGTCCTACCTGCAACGCTGGGAACCGGAGAACGAACAATTCTGGAATGAAAAGGCCAAGAGGATCGCCTGGCGAACGCTGTTCATCACCACGGTGGCCCTTGTACTTTCCTTTGCTACCTGGTTTATGATGAGCGCGATCGTCGTGCGTCTTCCGCAGGTCGGATTTCAGTTCGATACGATGCAGTTGTTCTGGCTTGCTGCCATGCCGGGACTTGCAGGGGGGACGTTCCGAATTATGCATACGTTTCTCATCCCCATCTTCGGAACGAGACACGTGATCACCTACTCGACTCTGCTGAAGCTTCTTCCGTGTCTCGGCATCGGCTTCGCTGTCATGCATCCGGAAACACCGTACTGGGCTTTCCTCCTCCTCGCGTTTTCTGCCGGTTTCGGTGGGGGGGATTTTTCTTCGTTTATGCCGAGCACAAGCATCTTCTTTCCAAAACGATTGCAGGGAACCGCGCTCGGTATTCAGGCGGGGATCGGAAATTTCGGTGTGAGTTTGGCGCAATTTTTGACACCGTGGATGATCGGATTTGCAGCGTTCGGTGTTGTGGGAGGCGAGCCACAAGTCATGACGCGAGGGGGTGTAACAAGCTATATGTGGCTTCAAAATGCAGCGTTCATTTACGTCCCGTTTCTCGTGCTGATGACAGTTCTCGCTTGGATTTACTTGCGCAGCGTTCCGGTCCGCGCATCGTTCCGCGAACAGCTCGATATCTTCCGCAACAAGCATACGTGGTTTTGCACCATCACCTACGTAATGACGTTCGGCTCCTTTTCGGGATTTTCTGCCGCCTTTCCGTTATTGATCAAAACGGTCTATGGCCAATTTCCGAATGCGCCGGACCCTCTTGCGTATGCATTTCTCGGTCCGCTCATCGGTTCCGTAGCACGTGTGGCAGCGGGACCGATTTCCGACAAAGTGGGTGGAGCGATCCTCACTCACTTCGTCGGTATTGGTTTGATCATCTCTATTGTGGTGATGGCGGTGGGAGGGTTGTTGTCGCCAACCTCACTTGATTCTTTTCCGGCGTTTGTGGGCCTGATGTTGGTGATCTTTCTTCTGACAGGAGTCGGCAATGCCTCGACGTTCCGTCAGTATCCCATCATCTTTTCACATTCACCGCGGCAAGGAGCAGGTGTGATCGGATGGACAGCGGCGGTGGCGGCCTACGGCCCCTTCGTGTTCGCGACACTGATCGGTCTCGTGATCACGGAATTTGGATCGGCAGCTCCCTTTTTCTATGGAATTGCCCTCTACTATGTCGCAGCAACAGGCATCAATTGGTGGTACTACACACGCAAGGGTTGTGAGAAACCGAGTTGAGCGATGGCTGCTGAATTCTTGAACAAGTGTTTCCGACAACCACAGAGCCTGAGCTAATAGATCAAGATTCGTGTTAGGGAAAAACCTTCGATGAAGCTACTGAACAACAGAATGACAACCGTCGTGCTCCTGGTAGCTGTGGTGTTGACCATGAGCGTCTTCTTCACCTCTTTTACTTCCAACATGCGGCTGCCGGATAATCATCAGGGCTTTGAGCCCGTTCAACCCATTGCGTACTCTCATCGGCTGCACGCCGGAGAGCTGGGGATCGATTGTTTGCACTGTCATGGTGGTGCAGAGCAGAGCCGGACAGCCGGCATTCCGCCGGCGAGCACCTGTATGAATTGTCATCAGTTCGTCACAGCCTCCATCCTCTCCGTCCGTGAAGAGGACAAGCTCGCAGCGAAGGAATCGAGGCCGCCGCGGAAAATCGTTTCGCCCGATCTTCAAAAACTCTATCGGGCGGTCGGTTTGAACGAGATGGGAGAACGGGATATTTCTTTAACCGCCGAGGGGATTGAATGGATTCGCGTTCACAGCTTGCCGAGCTTTGTGTACTTCAACCACAGCGCGCACGTGAACTCGGGCGTCGCATGCCAAACCTGTCATGGTAACGTTGAAACGATGGAGAGAGTGCGTCAGGTATCCGATCTCTCCATGGGGTGGTGTGTGAACTGTCATCGCGACGCCAACGCCAACGGCATCAACGCCAAACCCGTGAACGCCTCGATTGATTGTGATGCTTGCCACCATTGAACTTGATGACAGTTCCTCGCTCGGATGTTTGAACAGGGACTTAGGGAGATCCCATGAAAGATCACCTTCATACAAGTGAAGATCAACTTAACCTGCCGGAAGAATTCAGCCGTCGCTCGTTTCTGAAGCTCGCAGGATTTACGTTCGCAGGCGGAGTTCTTGCGGGATGTCAACAATCGAACCTCGAGAAAGCAATTCCCCACCTAATCAAGCCGGAGGAGTTGGTGCCCGGAGTTCCTCTGTGGTATGCCTCGACGTGTGCGGGTTGCTCGGCAGGGTGTGGCGTTCTTGTGAAGACGCGAGATGGAAGACCGATCAAACTCGAAGGGAATCCCGAGCATCCCATCTCCCGCGGTGGGTTGTGCGCTGTGGGACAAGCTTCGTTGCTCGGACTTTACGACTCCCAGCGGCTTGGCGCCCCGCTCGCGCACGGAAAGGAGTCAACCTGGGAACAAGTAGATGCTGCGATAAAGGCGGAGTTAGAAGGGATCCGCAAGCGCAATGGCGCCGTGCGGTTCCTGACAGGAACGATCACCAGTCCCACCACAAACGAGCTCGTTCGCCGGTTCCTCTCAACGTTTAAGGATGCGCGCCACGTTGTGTATGATCCGGTTTCATCTTCCGCGCTCCTCGACGCGCACGAACGCACCCACGGAGTTCGTGCGTTGCCTCAGTTCCGGTTGGAGAAGGCGACAACGATCGTCAGTTTGAATGCAGACTTCTTGGGTACGTGGCTCTCTCCTGTTGAGTTTACGAAGGCGTACCGACAAGGCAGGTCATTGCAAGGAACACCACCGGTCTTTTCCTATCACACTCAGTTTGAATCACGACTCTCCATCACGGGCAGCAATGCGGACGAGCGAGTCTCTGTCTCCCCTGTGGAGCTCGCCCATGTTGCCTCCCGGCTCCTCTCCCTCCTCACTGAACGAGCTGGGAGGAGGCTGCCCGTGGCTGTCCCTTTACTCGACGAACGACTCGAACGCTGCACAACAGAGTGCGTTGAACGGCTCTGGAGAACGAAAGGTAAAAGTCTCGTTGTGTGCGGTGTGAATGATGTTGCAATTCAGGTTGTCGTCAACGCAATCAACGAGGTGCTCGGCAACTACGGTAGTACGATCGATTTGAATCGTTCATCCTATCAAGCACAGGGCAATGATACGGACCTGGCGAAACTGCTCGATGAGATAAGAAGCGGAAACGTCTCCGCGCTCTTCGTCGATGGAGTGAATCCATTCTACGATCTTCCCGGCGCACAGGAGCTTGCAGCGGCGTGTGAAACCATCCCTTTGCCCGTGAGCTTCGGCGAGCGGAATGATGAAACCGCCGAGCACATGCACTACGTCTTGCCACAGCCGCACGAGTTGGAACGGTGGAACGACTCGGAAGCGATTGCTGGCATCGTCTCCCTCACACAACCAACGATCCAACCGCTCCGGCCTGCCCGACCGCTCATGGAGACGATCAGCATCTGGATGGGGACGAAGGAAAGTGCATACAACCTGATACGCGCCGAATGGGAAAGATCGATCTTCAAACGCCAGACCCGCGAACAATCATTCACACAGTTCTGGAACAAAACGCTCCATGATGGATTTGCCATTGTCGAGCCGAAGCGGCAAGCGGTTTCGTCATTCAATCCCGCAGCTGTTGCAGAATCGCTGCGGCAGTTATCCACTCAATCGCTCCAGCAGAAGTTGTTCGTCGAGCTCCATGCCTCTTCAACAATATTGGATGGTCGCCACGCTCACAACGCGTGGCTTCAGGAGCTCCCCGATCCCGTCACGAAAATTGTGTGGGACAACGTCGCGTCCCTCTCACGCAAACGCGCAGAATCTCTAAATCTCCATGAAGGCGACGTCGTGAGATTGAACAGGGAAGGAGGAAGGGTTATCGAGTTGCCCATTCACATTCAGCAGGGACACCAAGATGATGTGATCTCGGTTTCTTTAGGATACGGAAGAAAGGGAACAGACCGATTTCATCATGTCAACCCAAAATGGTTGCAGGCAAAGCCGACAGTGGAGAAAGGCGGGACGGTCGGAACCAATGCAGCACCACTGCTTGAATGGAAGGGGAAGACGCTCAGCTACTTCGTTTCTGGTATCGAAGTGGAGAGGACAGGAACGAATCGACAGATCGCCGTTACGCAAGAGTACGACTTTCTCACCAATCCGAATCTGTTGGGCGAATCTTCGGGCGAAAAGCGCAATATCATTCAGCAGGCCTCACTCGCAACATTCGTCGCGAATCCTTCCGCGGGCAGTTTTCCCAAACCGCCGCTCGATTCTTTGTGGCCTGAGGAACACACCTATCCCGGTCATCGATGGGGCATGGTCATCGACTTGACCGCCTGCACGGGCTGTTCAGCATGCGTCATCAGCTGTCAGGTGGAGAACAACATACCGGTGGTGGGAAAGGATGAAGTTGCCCGGAATCGTGAACTTCAGTGGTTGCGGATCGATCGCTACTATGAGGAAGAGGGAGAGACTCTCCGCGTTGCGCATCAGCCGATGCTGTGTCAGCATTGCGGCAACGCACCGTGCGAGACGGTATGTCCCGTGCTTGCCACGGTGCACAATTCAGAGGGATTGAATCAACAGGTTTACAACCGGTGCGTCGGTACTCGGTATTGTGCCAACAACTGTCCCTACAAGGTGAGGCATTTCAATTGGTTTCAGTATCCCCGAGGCGATGAGATTGCCAGGATGGTATTGAATCCGGATGTGACGGTGCGGGATCGGGGAGTGATGGAGAAATGCACCTTCTGCGTTCAACGTATTCAACTTGCCAAGATTGAAGCCAAAAACGAAGGAAGAGCGTTGAGGGATGGAGATGTGAAGTCGGCTTGCCAGCAATCTTGTCCTGCCGATGCGATCATCTTTGGAGATGTGAACGATCCGAACAGCGAAGTGTCACGCAAAATGAAAGATCCGCGAACGTACCGGGTCTTGGAGGAGCTTGGTGTTCGTCCGTCGATAGGTTATATGACGTTGGTACGAAACAGCGACGGAATTGCCGTTGCGGAAGGAGGTATGAAGAATGGCTGAGATTCTCTCAACGCTCCGACCGCCGCTTGTTCTCGGTAACAAGTCGTACGCCGACATTACCGACGACGTCTGCTCGGCACTTGAACGGAAATCGTCTACCGGCTGGTGGACGTCCTTCATCATCGCCGTCGGGGTTTTGATCCTTGGCGCGATTTCCGTTGGATATCAGCTGGTGACCGGCGTGGGAGTGTGGGGGTTGAACAATACCGTCGGTTGGGCGTTCGATATTACCAACTTCGTCTTTTGGATCGGTATCGGACATGCGGGCACGCTCATCTCCGCCATCCTCTTCTTGTTCCGACAGCGGTGGCGGACCTCCATCAACCGCTCGGCAGAGGCCATGACCCTGTTCGCGGTCATCTGCGCAGGAATCTTCCCCATTATCCACACCGGCAGACCGTGGTTTGCTTATTGGTTCATTCCCTATCCGAACTTTCGCGGACCGCTTTGGGTGAACTTCCGCTCACCGCTCGTGTGGGATATGTTCGCCATCGGCTGCTACCTCACCATCTCAGCTCTTTTTTGGTACGTCGGTCTTCTTCCGGATCTGGCTACCATCCGCGATCGGGCGAAGACGATGTGGCGGAAAAAGATCTTCGGCTTCTTCAGTTTTGGCTGGGACGGATCGAACCGAACGTGGCAGCGCTACGAGAAGCTCTACTTGTTGCTGGCCGGACTGGCAACGCCTCTCGTCGTGTCGGTGCACACGATCGTGAGTTGGGATTTTGCCACTTCTATCATCCCGGGGTGGCATACGACGATCTTTCCGCCGTACTTCGTTGCGGGCGCCGTCTTCTCGGGATTCGCGATGGTGTTGATGCTGATGCTCATCGTCCGCAAGGTGATGAACCTCGAAGATTACATCACCCTCCACCACATCGAAAATATGACGAAGGTCATCATCGCAACGAGTGGAATGGTTGGATTGGCGTATATCACCGAACTCTTCGTCGCGTATTATTCCGGCAATCCTTATGAACGGTTTGCGTTCATCAATCGGGCGTTGGGTCCATACGGATGGGCATACTGGCTCATGGTGACGTGCAACGTCGTGGTGCCGCAGTTCTTTTGGTGGAAGAAGATCAGGCGTCACGTGGGTATGGTGTTCATTCTGTCGATCTTCATCAACGTCGGCATGTGGTTTGAGCGGTTTGTGATCATCATGACATCGCTCACTCGTGATTTCCTGCCGGGGAGTTGGTCAGGATTCACGCCGACCATTCTCGACATCACGACGTTGTTGGGGAGCTTCGGATTGTTCTTTACTCTGTTCCTTCTTTTTGCACGCTTCCTGCCAATGATCGCCATCGGGGAGGTGAAAGGAGTCGCAGGTGTGAAGCGGGCAACGCCCCCCGGCGCGGTTGAGAAACGAAAGGAGGTTGCCCATGAGCCGGCGCCTGTTGGTTAGTACGTTCGCGCACGAACAGGATCTCCTCGACGCGACCAACACAGCTCGGGAGAAGGGCTACACTATCCTCGATTCGTTTACCCCGTTTGCTGTGCACGGGCTTGATAAAGCCATGGGGATGCGACCGACACGATTGGCGTGGGTAACGTTCTTTCTCGGCATCTCCGGCGCCATAGCAAAGCTGTGGTTTCAAATTTGGACCTCGGCGACCAGTTGGCCTGTCAATGTCGGCGGCAAACCGCTCAAATCCGTGCCGGCGTTTGTCCCTGTGACCTTTGAAGTGATGGTGCTCTTTGCCGGTGTGGGCTCCGTGCTGTTCTTCCTGTTTCGACGCAAGTTGTGGCCGGGAAAGAAGCCGCGATTCGTCTATGAGCGGACGACCAACGATCGCTTTGTGTTGGTCTTGGTCGAGGACCGTGCCGACTTCGATGTCTCTGAAGTGCGGCAACTCTTTGCTCCGTTTCATCTTGTAAATCTTGAAGAAAGGATGGAGCAGGAATCATGAACCGTCGTGTTCTCCTCAACGGGTTGTTGCTGGTTGTCTTTCTCGTTGTCATCGGCTTGATTTTTTTTGTTCAACGCGACTTCACGCAGAGGAACTTTGATTTCATGCCGGGAATGGTCTCCTACGTTGCATACAAACCGCAAGCGGACCTTCCCGTGCGTGACGTAAAGCGACTCGTCGCTCCGAAGGTGGAGGGGACCGTCGCACGCGGTTTCATGCCGCTCGATTACAAATCCACACCGGAAGACGCGCAGCGAGCCGGCAGAGAATTGGTAAATCCGGTTGCAGACACAAATCTCGCCGCTCTTGAACGCGGAGCGGCCGTTTATGCCCGGATGTGTCAACCCTGTCACGGCCCGACGGGACAAGGAGACGGTCTTGTCTCTCAACACGGCTTTCCTCCGCCCCCTTCACTGTATGCCGAGAACGCGATGAAGATGAAGGATGGCCAGATGTTCCACATCATCACCTATGGACAAAAGAACATGCCTGCACTCGCATCGGAAGTGAAGCGGGAGGACCGCTGGAACGTTATACGTCACATCCGTTCACTCCAACAAAAGTCGTTAGCATCGAGAAAACCATGAACAGTATCTCAATTTCCCCTCGCTTTACCCTCGCCTCACGGGCCGGACTCCTGCGCACGCTCACGTCTGTTGCCGCGATTGCTGCAGTCCTGACCTTGTTCGGGTTACTGTTCGAACCGGCCCGCGTCTGGCCCAATCTGCTTCTTGCAAATTATTATGGAATGGGTGTAGGATTGGCTGCCGTCGTCTTCCTGGCGCTGATGTCTGTTTCGAATGCAGGGTGGGCGGTCTCCTTCCGTCGCGTTCCTGAGGCTATGACGAGTGTTCTACCTCTCTCGGCTCTCGTCCTCATCCTCCTTTTTTTCGGCATTCACTCGCTGTATGAATGGAGCCATACTGAAGTTGTAGCGAACGATCGTTTGCTGCAGGCCAAATCCGGTTGGTTGAACGAACCGTTCTTCATCGTCCGATCACTTTTGTATATGATGATTTGGAGTGTGTTTGCGTACGTGCTGGTGAAGCGTTCACTCCGGCAAGACGAAACGGGAGACCCCGACCTGACGCGCCGCAATAAGAAGACGGCTGCAGCGTTTCTCGTGGTTTTCTCACTCACATTCACGCTGGCGAGCATGGACTGGATTATGTCGCTCGAACCGCATTGGTACAGCACTATCTTCGGTATCTACAATTTCTCCGGTCTCTTGCTGAACGGCCTCGCGACGATGACGGTTCTCGTGATCGTGTTGCGAAGAATGGGACCTCTCCAACGCATCGTCAATGAATCGCACTTGCACGATCTCGGCAAACTGGTGTTTGCCTTCAGCACCTTCTGGATGTACATCTGGTTCAGTCAGTACATCCTGATTTGGTACGCAAATATCCCCGAAGAGGTAGTGTACTTTCTGCGTCGGGAGAAAGGAAGTTGGGGGATCTTGACCGTTGTGAACGTGCTGTTCAACTGGGCCATACCGTTCATTGCACTCCTGCCGATCTGGACGAAGCGCAATGAAAGCGTGCTGTTGCGCGTTTGCGTGATTGTGATGATCGGTCATTGGATCGATCTGTTTTGGATGATCATGCCCCCCTTCATGCCGAATGATCCGGCGGTCGGGATATGGGAATTCATTCCCATGATCGGGATGGCCTCCGCTCTTATTGTCCTCACATTCCGGACTCTGGCACGTTACAACCTTGTTCCTCTCCGAGATCCGTTCCTCTCGGAAAGTCTTCATCTTCATACGTGATGAACCGGCTGAGCGGAAATCCTGGAGAGAGGGGGAGCAACAGGGAAATGACGGAAGTGCAGAGGACCGACCGTTCCATCCTCACAGATGCTTTCGGTCGCCGACACACGTACTTGCGGCTTTCTGTCACAGAACGCTGCAATCTTCGTTGCACGTACTGCATGCCGGAGGAAGGTAGTTAAGACCGGAGCTGAACGAGCTTGTCGAGAAAGGTGATCGCGCAATGGTCGCGATCGGAGGTGAACGCGGTGAGGCTTGCATCCGATTCATTGTCCGGCTATTTTTCAGAAAAAATTCTCCGAACATCACCAGGTGAGCATGTCGATCATCTTCAGCAAATCGTGTGAATATGGATTGCAGGCGGTGCTCTATCTGTCGCATCGTCCGGACGATTCACCGGCCTTCTTGCGCGACATTGCACAGGATTTGAACATCCCCTATCATTTTCTCAACAAAGTGCTGCAGACCTTGACGCGCGATCACATCGTCGTTTCGCACAAAGGATCGAACGGCGGATTCGCCCTCGCCCGTTCGCCGAAAGAGATTCATCTCCTCGATATCGTCCGTGCAGTGGATGGAGACTCGTTTCTGGATGGCTGTGTCGTGGGCTTTCCCGGCTGTGGAGATGAAAATCCCTGTCCTGTCCATCCACAGTGGAAAAAGGCAAAGGAGATGATCCTGACGATGCTACAGAAGAAGACACTCGCAGAGTTGGGGAAAGGATTGAATCTTAAGCTCGATCATATCATTTCCGGCTCGCGTGACAACGCGCGGCAAGATGGACGGCCGCGCGTTTTTCATTCTCAAAGATGAGAACGGATACAATTCTCTTTCTCCTTGCTTCCCGCGAATTTGTTTGGCAAACTCTCTCCGCTATTTCCATCTGACGGAGGCCCGCTATGAAGAAACATCGCGCACCGAGGCGCCGCGTCACCGACGCCGCCTCGTATTCTCCGGAAACGAAGCTCATCTGGGGAAAATCCTTCACGCCACACTGGGATTATAGTCACCACGTTGTCCCGCCACTTTCCTCCTCTTCCACCTTTCGTATGGATTCCACGCGCCGAGGGGCACAGGGATTCGTGGAGTTTGCACACCATAGTGATGATTTCGTCGTCGAGTCGAAAGCACCGATTTACATCTATGACCGCCTCGGTGAGCCGAATAAAGATCTGCTCGAAGAAGGGCTTGCCATGGCTGAACGGGGTGAATGTGCGGTGACGTTTGCCACGGGTATGGCGGCGGTTTCGGCGCTCTGCGGCATCTTGCTCGGCAGCGGCAGCGAGGTGGTGGCGCACAAGATGCTTTACGGCTGTACGTTTTCACTCTTCAAGAACTGGCTGCGCCGGTACAGGATCAAAGTAACGTGGGTCGATTTCAACAACGAGAAAGCGTTGGAGAAAGCGATCACACCACAGACGAGATTGCTGTATTTCGAGACGCCCGTCAATCCGACGATGGAACTTATCGACATCCGCCGAGTCGTTAAGTTGGCGAAGAAGCACAACAAAGGGCGATCGAAGACCAACCATATCTCCACGGCGGTCGACAACACCTTTGCCTCGCCGTTCTGCCAGCGCCCCAAAGAGTTGGGTGTCGATTTCGTCGTGGAATCGCTGACGAAGGGATTGTGTGGATTTGGGACCGACATGGGTGGAGTTGTTGTGGGACCGGCGTGGAGTTATGATCCGCTTCTGATGTATCGAAAGGATTTTGGCGGTGTGCTTTCCGCTAAAAGCGCATGGCCGATTCTGGTGTATGGCCTCCCCTCGCTCGCGGTGCGGTTCCGGCAAATGATCGAAACGGCGCAGGCGGTGGCACAGTTTTTGGCGGAGGACAGACGCATTGGGCACGTGTCGTATCCGGGGCTCGATACGTTTCCCCAGCGCGCCATCGCTCGAAGTCAGATGCTGAACTTTGAGGGCGAATTCGCGCCGGGGAGTCTCCTCTATTTCATTCCGAAAGGAAAGACGCCACAGGAGCGTCACCGTCGAGCCGACCGGATTGTCAATTTCATTGCGAAGAACTCGTACACCATGACGCTGGCGGTGAGTTTGGGAAATATTCGGACGCTTATTGAACATCCGGCCTCGATGACGCATTCAAGCATTCCGCCGGAAGAGCAACTCAAGCGAGGAATCGATCCGGGAGGGATTCGGCTTTCTATCGGCCTTGAGAAGGCGGAGGACATTATCCAGGACCTGGCGAAAGCATTGAAGCAGGCGTGAAGCGGGAGCGTGGAGGGTGGGAAGATGGATTGTTCGAGAGAGTTCTGCCGTCGGAGTACGAAGGGACATCGAGCAAAACTACCCTTTTAGCTCTTTTGTGCTTTTTGACCGATAATACCCTCCACCGGCACAAGTGACACAGAGCGTCGTTCCATTCTCTCGAATCTCTCTTTCATTGATAATCTCCTCTCCGCAACGCGTGCACGTCGTCTTTTTACCCGCATGGCTTACAATCCGCTCAATGGGATCAAGAAGTTCAACGTGCTGCACTTCAAAGAGTTCATCGTTGGGCATGCGCTGGTAGCCGAGAAGGTAAGCATCCCACTTCGATCTGGCATCCGGTGCAAAAGCGCGGGCGGTTTCCCGCGCAGATGCTCTCGGTACGATGCGGATGGCTTTACCAGTTTTCGAATCAACAAATGTGGCGGCCACTTTGCCGTAGTCTTCGACACGCAGTGTCCGGTGACCGACTGTACAATTGGTTGCGGCTGAGATACCATCCACTGCGCAGCCATCGGTTTCGGCAATGACCAACAAACGCTTCTCCGACTGTGGCAGGTCGAGACCGAGAAGGGCGCCTGCAAGCAACCCCATCCGTGCTCCCAAGACCTGGCGCGGACAGAGGTGGCAATGAAGCGCGGCAGATTGTTTCAGAATTTCATCGAGAGTTTTCATCACTTCAGAATCATTCGGTTTCTCTCAGGCAGTGCTGAATAACTTCGTCCCCGCAATCTCTTGGGCTGATGAGCTTTGGGTACCTGTTCAAGTGGAAAGACTGAGTCGAGAATCGGCTTCAATCGGTGTTCTGTGTTACTGCAACCCAACGAAATGCTTCGCTTTTCCAAGCTGCCTCAAAACGCGTGTCCAACTCCGCGGTGACAATCGAAACAACGGACACCTTCACGATGGAAGACAGCGCTGAGCGTCGAGGCGTGGCAGCGAATACAGTTCGCCTCCACCGTTCTTTCACCGCTCGGCGATAAGCGTAACACCTGTGGGTTATCGAACGTGAAAACGTACGAGTGTCGGATGCCGCTTTCTGCCTTCGCGTACCATTGTGTTATCGGATGGTGGGGCACATGACATCCGTTACACGTCACGTTGCGGTGGCTGGAGACTCCCCATGCAATATGGTTATCTCGCATCACGTGGCAGTTGATGCACGCTTGAGGATCATCCAGCAAATACGAATACCCGCGCGCATAGTAAAACGTGTAGCCGCTCAGGCCCACCACAATGCCCGGCAAGACAATCAGCAGCGCGCCAAAGAGGGAGCGGAGTGTCATGGGTTGTTCCGGTCGTTGATAGGATAGGAAGACCGCTGCGTACGCATGCCTCGACGAGTAAGCACTTTATACGCTTCTAACTCTGCCTGCCGTGCGTAATCGATCGCATCGCCTAACATGCGGGCGGCCTCCTGTGAGCTATGGAACCCCATGCTGTTCTCCGCGCTGATGAAGTCCCACCGCACCTGCGCTTGCCGATGGAGCCTGCGGGCTTCCTTCAGGTCGGCGTCCGTGGCCCCCGCAGCCAGGGCGGCTTTGACGCCGTCGATGGCGGAGATGATGGCGTGCTCGGCGCGCGTCAGCAGTGAATATGTCCTGTCCTGCATCTGCAGCACGCGCTCGCGCATCTCCTGTTCGCTCTGGCGATGGCAGGTCAGGCAGGCATTGGTCAAGTTGGCCAGCGGCGTGCGTATCCAATGGTCGGTTACTTTGATGCCTCCCTCGCTGCGATACGGCATGTGGCAATCGGCGCAGCTGACGTTTGCGCGCGCATGGAGGCCGGTTGACCAAAGTTCGAATTCCGGATGCTGAATTTTGACCATCGGCGCTTTCGATTCAGCATGCGTCCAATCTGAAAATCCATACGCATCGTAGTACGCCGCAATGCTATCGACCGACAACCCCTTGTCCCACGGGAAGGTCAGATACCGGTCCTTACCTTTGAAGTAGTATTCCGAATGGCACTGGGCGCACACGTATGACCGCATCTCCTGCCGTGTTGCCGTGGAGAGGTCGATCCCCCGTCGGCTCATCGCTTCGGCGAAGGTCACGCGTGTGATCTGTAGTTCCATCGTCTGGGCGTTGTGGCAATCGGCGCAGCTGACGGGGTGCTTGAAGCCATGCTGTTCCACTAACTCCTTGACAGGGGTTTTATAGAGCGTTTCCGCTCCGTATTGACGGACGAAGTTGGGCACGTGCGAGCTTTTGCACGCCATGCACGCGCCGGGTTTCTGATCGCCAAGACGCTGCGAGGCCAACATGTCTCTGAGCGTAAACATGTGGCCCGTCTCCTCGCGGTAGTCGACGGAAAACGGATGGCCGGCAAAGAGTCGTACGTAGTTGGGATGCTTGTCCAGTTTGGAGAACGCTTCGGAGCCGCCGTAGCGCCCCCATCTGCTGTACTGGATCATCTCTGATGTCCGCATGGTTTTCAGGTAGGCTTCGTACTGGCGCGGGAAGTTGACCTTCCACACAGCGGGGTCGGGTTCGCCTTCCGGGATATCGGTGATCTTCAGATACATCAGGCGCGCCTCCTGCTGGCGTTCAAAGATGGAGATGAGCAGTGCGACAACAACGACCGTAACGACGATGCTGGCAGCGAGAAGGAACCATTGTTTCCGGGTGATCGTCATGGGTGCCTCAAGGGAGGGTGGGGAAAGTGTGCTGGCATAGGTTAAAGAAATCTGGGTAGAATCTCAAGGTGAATAACCAACGTCGCATGGGCAATTCGGTCTGTATATGGATCATCGTGTTTGTGTCAACTTCAACACCGGCCCCCGGACCTCGGGAGCATGCGCGTCCTTCGGTGGGCCGCCGAATTCGAGTGTGAGCGCTCGTTTGCCAATCTTTTCGCACATCGCCACACACACCCCGCAGTTAAAGCAATTTGGGTAGAGATGAAGCCTGCGCGGTGAGAGGTTGAGGGGACATGCAAAGCGACACGGCTCAAGGCCCGTTGGGCAATCGCACTGCGCCGCGTTGTGATGGACGTGGAGTGTGGTTTTGGTGCGGAACAACGAAAGCGTCGCTCCAACGGGACACAAGAACTTGCACCAGTATCGGCGAAACAGAACGGCTTCGACGGCAAGGATCAGCACAACGAGCATGATCTCCAGCCCAACGCCCATCCCAAGAATTGCCTGCGAGAGCTCGCTCGATATGATCCCCGGCGTCGAGAGATAGCTGAGAAGCGGCAGTCCGAGAATGAGGGCCGTAACGACCAGCCCCGCCAGAATTCCCCACGTCAGCGCAGGATGTGGGTTGCTCGGTACGGTTCTCGCATGGACTTGTCGCCAGCGGTTCTTGAAGAGCCGCCGCTGAAGTCCCTCAATCCACTCCGAAAACGTATTGTGCGGACATACCCAGCTGCAAAAGACGCGCCCGAAGATGAGCGCCACGATGATGGGAATGATCATCGCCAACAGGAGCGGAACATACACCTCTTTCGTCAAAAGAATCGTCTGCAAGGCTACGGCGGGGTCGGCGATGTCAAGCTCACCAATGGATACGGCGTAGAGGGTCCCAAGAATCCAATGCACGCCGTGCCAGTTCAGCACCGGAACAGCGACGAGAAAAAGTATTGCAAAGACCTGCATTCCTTTTCGCAGTTGATTGAGACGTTGATATGAGATTCGACGCTGCATTGTTCGTACGGTACCAGGGCGTCACACGTGGTGCGCGCTTCTGACGGTGATTGCGGCATCTTCCATAGGACAGACATGCTCGCAAATCCCACAGCCAATACACTTGCTCGCAACGACCTGTGGAGAGAGCCCATCTTTCAACACAATGGCTTCGCGGTAGATCGGGCAGTGCTCGAAGCATTCGCGGCAGATAATACCGAGGAAGGGAAGGCATCGTGTCTCATCGATGACAGCCACTCCCATCCGCACTTGCTCTTTTTCCAACACCTTGTTGTTCAACGCGCCTGTTGGACAAACGGGCGGGCACTTCATGCAGACGTAGCAGGGAATTTCGCGCGGAACGATGATCGGTGTACCGTACTTTGTTCCCCAGCTCAAGTCGGTCATCTTGATGCTCTTGTACACGCATACCTGAGCGCACTTATTGCATTTGATACATCGCTGAATGAAGTCCGGCTCGCTGACAGCACCTGGCGGTCTTAGCGGAGAACGCTCGCCGCTGAGACCGCGCAAGAACGCTATGACCCAACCACCCAACCTCATCGTTGATCAGTGGGCTGTTCAGTGGTATGTCCGCGTTGAATCGTTCTCCCCCACAGCAACCTCGTCCGATGCGACATACGTCGGAAAAACACCCACGACGCCGTCGAATTCATTCAGGATGTAGCGGGTGAGGTTCTCCAGGTCCTCCAACCTTCGCGCTTCGGCAAGGACGATAATGTTGCTCTCACGGTGAATCCCGTATGTTGTTACATTGGGAAGACGGTTCAACTGGAGAACGACCTCCTCGGATTTCTCGGGGAGAACCTTGACGACCATGCTTGCGATATACATGAAGTATCCTTTCCGTAGCAACTGTCTATGGAACTATCATTGGCGCAGGCTCTGCCTGTCTCCCTCGGGTTCTCCCCTTATAAATCTTCGCAGAGAACACCTTGTAGTCCATCTGGAAGCTGAATGGGTCGAAATACTCGTTCATGATCATATTGACGAGCTTGTATTCATCAAACCACGGAATAAACACATAGTCAGCTCTCGGACCTCCTATCGGCTTTGTCACATCAAGCACTTTAGCAGGCAGCTCGATTTTGCCTCTCCGCGATTCAACAATAACCCTGTCGCCTTCTTTGATGCCAAGCTTGTCTGCAAGTTCAACGTTCAGCTCTACATAAGCGCCGGGTACTGCACGGTGAAGCTCTCGCACCCTTGTTGTCATACTTCCTGAATGCCAGTGCTCAACAACTCTGCCTGTGCAGGCTCCATAGATGTAGTCGGTTGTATCATAGATCAACATTTTCGTTCCATCAGCCTTCGTGAACTCCTCTCTGTGGTTCTGTATGTCTGCCGGGCTCAATGCGATGGACTTTAATGCCCGTCTATCCTTCTCAGGGTCTCCTATGACGCTGACTGTATATTTAGCGGTTTGCTCAAAAGGAAACGTGCTGTCTGCATCAACCTTAGCCGGAACGAACTTTCTTTCGATTATATCCACGGTCTTGTATTTGACAAACTCCTTGCCGTCAAACTTGCACGCCCACCATGGATTGACCCATATGATGGCCCTGCCGTCCCAGCCCGGAACTTTTCTCCCATCGGGAAGGTCGACCATACCGTGAATAAAGGCATTTGAATTATAGAAGCTTGCATACCAACCCTTCGGCACATTCTCCTTTGTATGATAATCTTCATCTTGTTTCATCGCCTCAAGGTTTTTCTCAAGCCATGAGCCATAAACAGGGTTGAATGCCTTCATATTGTCAAGATATGTTTTAGTAACTCTCTCAATCAGAGGGTCGTAAGGGAACGCATACTGTATGTTTGCCTCGTATTTGTCATACCGCGCTTTCATTGCGGGGTCAGTATGGACATCAGCAGGAAAAGGAATTCTGTAACCATGATTTCTTTC
>JBGFRO010000015.1:0-4892 GCA_041695085.1 Bacteroidota bacterium
ACATTCGAGAAGGATTGTTGCAGGATGGAATTGTCGACCCAACACGCTTGCACGCAATTGGACGGTTGGGAGGATCGATGTACAGCAGAGTGAGAGATGTGTTCGAGATGATTCGTCCCGGCGGCCCTGCGACATCGGGAGGTTGAGCTGATTCGGTGTATGTACGCTAGAGAACCGGCCGAAAAGCTGAACCACCAAGACACCCCGGCCTCGCCTGAGGCGTGGCCGAGGGCGGGCAAAGACTCAAAGCGACACGCCTGCGTGCCGAAACGCCGCACTTCGGCGTGCAGGCACGAAGAAATATAAAAACCAAAGCCTTACCTTTGTGCCTTCCCGCTTTCAAAACTACGAAAGGCGGGATCTCCCGCTTTGTGGATTCCGCTCTTGAGAAGTGTTCGCGGCCCCTTAAGCGGGATTCTGGAAAGCGGAACCGTAAAGCGGGACTTCGTGCCCTGGTGACTTTGTGGTGAAAGTCGGGGTTTTCGGCCGACTCTCTAGATGCTCAATCTGACGCCCGCGCCGGCCAGACAAACGAAGAGACATATTTATTCGGCGAAGATGCCAAGGAGGGCTTCCGAACCACCGTTTCGATTGTTATGGGATGATGAGCTTCTGTCCCGGAACGATCGTGGTCGAGGTAAGATTGTTGTGCTGCACGAGCATTCGAACGGTAACGCCATAACGTCTAGCGATGGCCGAAAGCGATTCACCCGGACGGACGCGATGCGTGATCTGCCCTTGCACCGACGGCTTTGCGTTGCTCGCCAAACTGCGTGAAGGCGGTGAACTCACCGATTCTCCAAATTCTCCATAGATGTCCAATTGTTGCCCAACGAGGATTGTATTCGACCGCAAATTGTTCCACCTCTTCAAATCTGTAACAGTCACCCCAAAACGTCGGGCAATCTTATCCAGCGAATCGCCGGAGCGGACGGTATATCTCGCCCACTTCTCTCCACCCGATGATGAAGGCCCACCGTCGTCCCTCCTCTTCCGAATCTTTTCCTTGTCCGCGTCATTCATCTCATCAATCAATGCAAGGACGGGTGCACTCGATGAATCGACCCAGATTGCAAGCTCTTGGTTGACGCGAATGAACTTGCCGTAAGGAATGTTGTTCCAATTCCGAATGTCGCTCACCCGCACACTGTACCACTCAGCAATGTGTCCGAGTGTGTCCCCCTTTTTCACCCTGTAGACCAGACGCTTCTTCCCGGCGGGTGGCTTGATGCTCGCAGCAGGCCGTCGCGTAGAAGGAGAGGAGGTAGCCCTGACTGATCGTTCCGCCATCCTTCGAGCAGCATCAAACGAGACGGGCAGGTGGGGTTTCTCATAGACAAAAGCGGTCTTCTGTGTAGCGCTGCGCGGGATCGGCAGCGAGAGCACCTGCCCGATTCTCACTCTTCGCTCGTCTCTGATCTTATTGAGATCTTTGAGGAGGGCAGTCGACAATCCATAATGACGCGCAATCGTTGACAGCGTTTCTCCTCTCTTAACGACGTGCGTAGCCCAATCTCGTTTCAATTCGGACGGCACCGCGGCATACTTCTCGGCAAACCGGTCAGCCTTGCCAGCGGGAATGCGGAGGCGATACCCCGTGATGCCCGGCGGCGTGCACCATTGTAACAGCTCTGGGTTCAACTCCCTCAGCGTGGCAACGTCCGTTTCTGCACACTCTGCAAGAATGCGAAGGTCAACGCAATCGTCGATCACGACGACGTCATACACCAACTCATCGGCGGGTAGAACGTCGTTGAAGCCGTAGCGTTCTGGATTCATCGCCATGCGCGTGACGGCGATGTATTGGGGGACATAGTTCCGCGTCTCGCGTGGCAGATAGGGTCGCATCTCCCAATAGTCTGTCGATCCACTTCGACGAATTGCCTGGAAAATCCTTCCGGCTCCTGCATTATACGCCGCTAAACTCACGTGCCAGTCCCCAAACTCCGCATACAAATCTTTAAGATGTCGAGCTGCAGCGCGCGTCGATTTCTCAAAGTCCCGGCGTTCATCGTACCACCAGTTTCCGCGCAAACCGTAGAGGTGGCCTGTTCCTTTCATGAACTGCCACAGCCCGACTGCCTTTGCCCACGACCGCGCATCGGGACGAAGTCCGCTCTCCACCATGGAGAGATAGATCAACTCTTGCGGTACGCCTTCTTCCTCAAACACTCGTTTCATCATCGGAAAGTACTTGCCGGAAAGATGCAGCCAGCGCTCAAGGTGCGGACGTCCCTTGTTCATGAAGAAGCGAACGGTCCGCTCGACATACTCGTTGAATGGGAGCGGAACGGAAAGACCCTCCGGAGCCTCAGCGGGAATCACTCCATCAGCTCCGTTGAGCTTCTCGACTTCCAAAGAAAGCTTTTCCCGTAAAGCAAAGATAGACGCCTCGGGGCCGAGGTCGTCAATCACAGCTATATACTTCTCATAATCGTCAACGATACTTTGACTCAGGTCAATGAATTCCTTGTTGCTTTCGACGTCCGGGAAGTAACTGAGTTCGTTGAGAATTTGAATGGCATGCTCAAACTCCTCTGCTGAACGCATTGTATCCCCGTCATCCTGCGCCGCTAATGCCGCGAGGTAATGCTGCCGCGCAAGCTCGAGCTGACTGGTTATAAAGACGGACTGGTCGGGTATCGTATCGAGCGGTGTTTCCGCAAGCAGCTCAGGATGCGTAAGCGATGGCTCTGCGTCAATTCGTGAACTTGAAGACGATGGATCGGGATCGTGGGGTGGAACGATGGATACAGATGATTGGTCGGTAGAAGTAGAAACCCGAGCGGTTTCGCGAGTCGAGCAACCGAAAACAATGAAGATGATCAACAGCGTAAGCAGGCGGTGCATGAGTCCTTGCAGTGAATAAGCGATAACGTTGGGGAACAAGATACGAGACCTCGAGCGGAGATGCAAGCGCTATCGACAGTTAGAGCGCTTTGATTTTTCAGGAGATGAGATGTATATTGAAGCCCACAAACAGGAGATGATGTATGTACAAAGAACGGATTACTGCTGATCCCAACATTATGTTGGGCAAACCAATCATCAAGGGAACGCGGATCACCGTCGAGTTGCTGCTGCGAAAGCTTGCAGAGGGATATACCATGGATGAGCTGCTTGCCGATTATCCGCATCTCACGAAAGAAGATATTCTTGCGGCAATGGAATATGCCTCAGAGGTTATTGCGCATGAGGAGATGATTCGCACGTGACCCTCGTTGCTGACGAAAACATCCCCACTGAGTTTATCACCTCTCTCCGCACCATCGGCTTCGACGTTCTCTCCATTCGTGAGTCCTACCGCAGTCATCAAGATCGAGACATCTTGGACATCGTCAGGCGTCACAAGGCTATTCTTCTCACTGAGGACAAAGACTTTGGAGAATGGGTGTTCGCGCACGGGGTTAAGGATATCGATATCATCTTCCTCCGATATGAGAAAAGCGAGCGTTCTACAGTATTCAAAAGTCTGACCAAGACGTTGGAGCGTTGGACTGATGAGCCGACGCACTGCTTCATCACGATCACCGGCAAGAAAATTCGGCGCCGAACTCTTTAAGCTTCCTCAGCAGCACTTCCTCCGAAAAGTTTTGATCACGTCCTTGCATGCGAGCAAGGATGTTGAAAAAGGAAACGGAGTGTTGTCAGGACTTACGTCCTGACCCCGACGAGTCGGGGCAGAGATTCAATTTTCAAGAAATTCCACCGCTAGGTTTTGGAAGCCCAGCGGAAGCTTGATCAACCTGCGTCAGCGCATGTTCATCGGGTTGCAGATTGAAGGGGTTCTGAGAGGTCATAGCAACGATGATGATATCCTCTTGTCGCCGGTTGAATGACGGTGTGGAAATGACCAATGCTGGACGCTGTTTTACAGTTGTGAGGTCGGTGAAGGGGAAAGGAATAAGAACAACCTGGCCCGGCTCATAGGTTGTCATAGACGGCGTCTTCGGAGTTGTCCCAAAACTCAAATGAGTGCTCGGCAACCTTGAGAAGTAATACGTTCTCTCGTTTCAGGTGAAGAAGTCGAGGAAGGTCGTTCAGAAGTTTTTGTTGCGACTGCTGATCGAGTCGGAGGATTGCATTCTCAATTTCTTCGAGGCTCATGAATGAGTTTCTCCGGTTGTTTCTGTAGTAGAGAATATAGATACTCTGCACAAATTATGCAAATGGTTCCAGCGCAACACATTTCACCGGCACATGTATCCTGATCGGTTTTGATGATGAGTCTTACAGCGGGATGTTCCCGTGTTTCTTTTTGGGATTGGAGTCGACTTTGTTGTCAAGGAAGCGAAGCGCGCGAATGATCTTTCCGCGCGTTTCGCTGGGGAGGATAACTTCGTCGATATACCCGCGTTCGGCCGCGATGTAGGGGTTGGAGAATTTCTTACGATACTCTTCGACTTTTTCCTGAAGAGCCTTCGCCGGGTCTTCGGCTTGAGCAATCTCTTTCCGGAAGATGATTTCCACGGCACCTTCCGATCCCATCACCGCAATTTCAGCAGACGGCCACGCATAGTTGAGGTCGCCGCGGATGTGCTTGGAATTCATCACATCGTATGCGCCGCCGTACGCTTTTCGCGTAATGACCGTGATGCGCGGAACAGTCGCCTCACAAAACGCGTACAGCAGCTTCGCTCCGTGCTTGATAATACCCCGCCATTCCTGATCGGTTCCCGGAAGAAAGCCCGGAACATCCTCAAACACGATGAGCGGGATATTAAACGCGTCGCAGAACCGCACAAATCGAGCCCCTTTCAACGACGAATCAATATCAAGCACGCCCGCCAGAACGGCGGGCTGATTGGCTACGATCCCGACCGACCGGCCATCCATACGGGCAAAGCCGACAACAAGATTCTGCGCGTAGTGTTCATGCACTTCAAGAAACT
>JBGFRO010000004.1:0-126805 GCA_041695085.1 Bacteroidota bacterium
GTGTTTCACTATTCGAAAAAACCCCGATAGATCAAGCATTTACACCTATCGAACCGCAAAATGTCAGTCTCTATCCCAGCAACCAATTGAATCTCTTTGACTTATAGTTGGACACTACTGAATTTACAAAGAGAACGTACGGCTGCGGTTGAGAGCCGAAAGCGTTCGTTTACGTCGAATGCAACTTCTCGATGGCCGTAAAGAGATCCAGCAGGCGGTCAAGATCGTCGAGTGAATAGTATTCTATCACGATCTCGCCGCGCCCGTCTTCTTTCGCTCGCACAGACACTTTCGTACCCAATGCTTGACGGAGCTTTTCTTCTACGCTTTGAATGCTCGCCACCGGTTCCGGTATCGGTGTTGCCGATCGCGTCACTTGCTTCGGAGGTTTGCTCGCCGCTTTGACGAGCTGCTCGACCTTCCGTACGGAGAGTCCACCATCGACCGTTTTCTGATAAATCCTGATCTGCAGCGCTTCCGATGGAAGATTCACGAGTGCACGCGCGTGACCCATCGAGATCAGGTTCTTCTTCAATCCATTCTGGATTTCTTCCGGCAACTTCAGAAGCCGGAGGAAATTTGTGACGGTCGTGCGATCTTTTCCAACCTTCTCCGCAACATCTTCCTGCGTCAGATGGCATTCCTCGATGAGTCGTTTGTACGCCGTAGCGATCTCGATTGGATTCAGCGTTTCGCGCTGAATGTTTTCGACGAGCGCGAGCTCCAGCATCTCTTCGTCTGATTCGACAGAGATGATGTACGCGGGAATCTGTTCCAGTCCGGCGCTTTGCGCTGCACGGAGTCGACGCTCACCCGAAATGAGTTGATATCCCTCCGTCACGCGCCGCACTGTGATCGGTTGGATCACCCCTTTCTCGATAATGGAGCGAGTCAACTCAGCCAACGTTTCGGGATCAAACTCCTCTCTCGGCTGAAAAGGATTCGGCCGTATTCGCGCGATATCAATCCGGGCAATGATCCCCTCCCCTCCCGCGTCGCGTCCGATCTCATCACTCCGGACGCTTACCTCTTTCACGGGGGTCTTCGGAATCAGCGCGCTCAGTCCGCGTCCCAATACCGATTTTCTCTGCGTCGTCATCCTTGTTGGGCAATGTGTTGCGGAATCGATTCCACCGGTAACGCGTCGTTGTTGGCCATCACCTCTTTTGCGAGCTCCATATAATTGCGCGTCCCGGAACACACAACGTCGTACAGAATAATGGGCTTGCCGAAACTTGGTGCCTCGCTCAGCCGAATATTACGCGAGACGATCGTTTTGAACACCTTATCGCCGAAGTACCGCTTTACCTCATCGAGGATCTGATTCGAAAGACGCAGGCGCGAATCGAACATCGTCAACAACACTCCTTCGATGTCGAGATTCGGATTCAAATTCTTCTTGACCATGTTGATCGTGTTGAAGAGCTGGCCAAGTCCCTCCAGCGCGAAATACTCGCACTGAACCGGGATTAACACAGAGTCGGCAGCGGTCAGCGCGTTCAACGTGAGGAGGCCAAGCGACGGAGGGCAATCAATCACAATGAAATCGTAGTTGCCGCGAATCTCCTGCAACGCTTCCGTCAGTTGACGTTCCCGATGTTCCACTTCGACCAGCTCAATCTCAGCGCCCACAAGATTAATGTGTGAAGGAACACACCAGAGGTACGGCATCTGCGTATCAACGACGGCGGAAGAAATAGGGAGGTTACCCAGTAATACTTCGTAAATCGATCTTCCTTCAATGGGTGTGACACCGATGCCGCTTGTGGCATTCGATTGGGGGTCAATATCAACCAAAAGGGTCTTCTTCTCCGCTACGGCAAGGGAAGCAGCTAAATTCACGGCGGTAGTGGTTTTGCCGACACCCCCTTTTTGATTCGCTATGACGATCATCTTTGCCACGGAGGGCTCTTTGTTGTTCCTGTTTTTGCCGTTAGACAACGGCCATGCCTGCAGCACAAAGAAGCGCCACAATCCCCCAAAAGATGGATCGGCGCACAAGCTTCTGGAACGTTAACCTCCACCCTTCGAAGATCTCGTCGTCGGAACCGCGAGTCTCCTCGAGCCGCTCCAAGACCTTACCCGTTTGCCACGAAAAAAAGAGAAGCAGGAGAAACGCAACCTGCTTTGCGACCAGAAGTTGGTACCACAGAGTGGAGAGATCGAACCAGAGAAAACGGGGACTCAGCAACATCAACAAAATCCCCGTAATGAGAATCGTCCAGACGCTGGACCATACGAACGGTAGAAATCGGCGTTGGACTTCGATCACTGTCGTGCTGCGCGTTTCTTTATGGTGCGCAGCGATTGGAAGAAGAAGGGTGTTGAGAAAGATCAATCCACCCAACCATGCCACGACAGAGATGATGTGCATAACCCTGCTCACCCAAAGAACAAAATCCATTCCGCGATCCGGACCGGTATCTGGTTGAACAACGTTGGTCGAATATACTCCTTTTTCAATCCGCACGCAACCAACGGAAAGCACTCAACGAAAGATATCACCAACGTTCAATTGGTAGCCGCGCAGGAATTCTTCAATCCCCATACGTTTTCTCCCTTCTAATTGGACTTCCCGTAATGAGATCGTTCCGCCGCGAACGCTCACTTCAAGTCGGTCTGACTCAACTCGCGCAACCGTCCCCGGTGGGAATTCTTCGTTCAAGGTAAGCGTAGCAAGCGACGAGCGATAGATGCGCACTGTTTTCCCGTTGTGCTTCGTCCACGCGCACGGCAGCGGCGACAGGCCGCGAATGAAGTTGTGCACATCTTGTGGCGGCCGATCCCATCGTATTCTGCAGTCTTCTTTGAAAATTTTCGGGGCCGGCGTGGCGAGCGTTTCGTCTTGAGGCCTCGTAATAACCTTCCCGCGTTCAATGAGTCGCACTGTCTGCAACACGATCTCCGCGCCAACTTCGGAAAGCGTGTCGTGCAGCTCCCCGGCCGTCGTATCGGGACCGATGGCAACACGCGCCTGCAAGATGATGGAACCTGTATCAACCTTTTCCTGCAGGAAGAAGGTGGTCACACCTGTCTCTTTTTCCCCATTGATAATTGCCCAATGGATGGGCGCGGCCCCACGATATTTGGGGAGCAAAGACGCGTGAAGATTGATAGAGCCGAGGCGCGGGATCAGAAATACCTCTTTCGGTAAAATCCGAAACGCGGCGACGACGATGAGATCCGGCTGAAGCGAAGCGAGAGCGGTTTGAAACTCTGCATCACGAAGACGTTCGGGTTGATAGAGAGGCAGATGATGCTGGAGGGCGTATTGCTTAACGGGGCTCGGCGTCATGCGTTGACCACGTCCTTGAGGCTTGTCGGGTGCTGTCACGACACCCACGATTTCGTACTCGTTCGTACGAAGTAGGTGCAAGCTTGGGACAGCAAACTCCGGCGTGCCCATATAGACGATACGCATCGCGAAGACTCAAACCTCGGAACCAACAACGATGGGGTAACTGGCGTCCACCTCGCCTTTTTCGATGGCACGAAGGGCCGATTTCAACGAGGCCCGCTTGAGTCTGCTGAGATAATCGATGAACAGAACACCTTTAAGATGATCAACTTCGTGCTGAATCACACGCGCCAACAAACCTCCCGTCTCAAGCTCCACCTCGTTGAAGTTCATATCCTTAAACTTCAGCCGAATCGACTCTGGCCGCGTGACCTCCGCTCGGACCTCCGGAATGCTCAGACAGCCCTCTTCCATCGTGAAAGCGCCTCCACTCGAAAGAATCTCCGGATTGATCAGGACCAGCGTTTTCCTTTGTTTGACTTCAGTTTCGGATTCTTTGTGGTCATCTTCTTCTCGTTCAGATTCCTCCACGGCGGTCATATCGACAACAATCACCTGCCGGAGCTCCCCCACCTGATTAGCCGCGAGACCGATGCCGTGTGCTTGGTGCATCGTCTCCGTCATATCGTACACCAGCTTGATCAGAGCGTTAGTGAGCTGGTCAACCGGCTTCGCCTTCTTCCGTAAGACGCTGCTGCCGAATAAATAGATAGGAAGAATTGCCATATCGTCTAAAATGATCGTGCTTCACAAACCTGAAAAAGGTCCCCATTTCTCGGGGAGGCTGCACCCAAAGGGCGATGAGTAAGGGGAGAAGCTCCGGACCGCATGAGGGTTTGGCTCAATCGACGATCCGCCGTGCTCCTTCATATCGTTTCTTGTAGTAGAAACTCTCAAGGGAGGAAATCGTTACGCCCAACGAGATGCTCGCGTGTGCGAACAGATCGTCGCCGAGATAGATTCCAACATGCGATGCCGACTCGCCTGTCGTGTTGAAGAAGACAAGATCTCCGAACTTCAGATCTTCGAAGTCGACGGGGGTCCCCACTTTGAATTGTTCTGCGCTCGAGCGCGGTAAGAGCTTGCCGATCGAGTTTTTGTAAACAAGCATCGTATACGCAGAGCAGTCGAGTCCCTCGTCCGTCTCTCCACCGAGCTTATAGGGAACCCCCATCCACCGAGAAATCTGACGCATCATCCGCGCCTGATCCAGATTGGAAATCGACTCGTTCTTCTCGGTTCGAAAGCTTCTTGTTCCCGAACGGACCGCCTCTGCCTCCTCAGCTTCGGTCTCTCCCTCTTGTTCCTTTGATTCCGCCCTTGGCGTGGTGTCTTGTTGGGAAGCCGGCCGATCGCTTTTGCTTTTGAATCGCGGCGACGTTGGACCGCACCCCACGTTGAGGAGTGGGACGGCAAAGAGAACCAAGAGAAGAGTTATCAGCCACCCAGAACCGCGTTCCGGCCCCTTGCAAAAAAGCCCCGACGCTTGCCGAGGCTCAGTGCAAACAGATTTGCCGATGTGCTTCATTAGCCTAAGTACGCACGAAGCGCTTTGCTGCGCGAAGCGTGACGTAACCGTCTGATCGCCTTTTCTTTGATTTGGCGAACACGCTCGCGCGTCAGGTTGAACTTTTCGCCGATCTCTTCCAACGTCAGCGAGTGCTCTTGATCCAATCCGAAATAGAGTCGAATGACCTGTGCCTCCCGTTCGCTCAGGGTTGCCAAGGCCCGACGCACCTCCTCCTTCAGCGATTCAGACATCAATTCGGAATCGGGAGCGGGCTGACGTTGATCTTGGATAACATCCAGCAGCCGATTGTCCTCCCCCTGCGCGAAGGGAGCGTCCATCGAGAGATGCCGACCGGAAATCTTCAGTGTGTCGGAGACCTCAAACAGCGACATGTCAAGCTCTTCCGCCAGCTCGCTTGCACTCGGCTCCCGTTCGAACTCCTGCTCGAGTGTGCTGAACGCCTTTCCGATTTTGTTCAAGGCACCCACGCGATTGAGCGGAAGGCGAACAATACGGGATTGCTCTGCAAGGGCCTGCAAAATCGATTGACGGATCCACCAAACGGCGTACGAAATGAACTTGAAACCCCGCGTCTCGTCGAACCTTTTTGCCGCTTTGATCAGCCCGAGGTTCCCTTCGTTAATCAGGTCGCCCAGCGAGAGCCCTTGATTCTGATACTGTTTTGCCACGCTGACGACGAAACGGAGATTTGCCTTCGTCAGCTTCTCAAGAGCTTTCTGATCCCCTTTCTTGATCCTCCGTGCCAGCTCGATCTCCTCCTGGGGCGTCAGAAGATCGACCTTGCCGATTTCCTGAAGATACTTATCTAATGACTGGCTTTCGCGATTGGTATATTGCTTGCTGATTTTCACCATACGGTCCTATCACCTTCAATGTCCGAAACTCAACACACCTGTAAAACACGCAGGGTGTCTGAGAAGTTCATTGTTCCTGACGGTCGATCCTATCGATAATGCCGACGATGCTTGCATCGACGGGAGCCATGTCCACCGGCAAGGGTATGACGGCTTCGCGCGCCGTGATGTACATCACCGTTTCACCGGGTCCGGCACCGACGGTATCGACAGCCACAATCGGCGAACCGACGCTCCGTTGCTCTGCGTTCAGCGGTTGGATAAACTGCAATTTGAAACCATGCAGATGCTCATCCTTTCGCGTCGCCCAAATCGTGCCGATGACTCTTGCGAGAAACATGGGCTCTCTCCTGTTGACCTCGTCAGTCCGCGATATCGAGTTTGTCCACCACCGCCATAATCACGGCATCCACCGGTTTGTTCTTAGTCAGCGTCGTTTGTCGTGCCGAGCTCCCCGTCGTAATCAGCACAACATCCCCCACCCCCGCCTGCACTGTGTCGACGGCGACAACGAACGTATCCTTCAGTTTGTAATCGAGATCGACGTGCTTCACGATGAGGAACTTCATGCCGGTCAGTTCCTCATCTTTTCGGGTTGCCCACACCGTTCCAACGACCTTTCCAAGAATCATGGACTCATCTCCCTTTACCGGCGATCGTCATTCTAAACCACGCGGGCCCGTCGAAAAATCTCATCTGCGTTGTCGATGTGATGAAGCAGTTTCGACGGAACAACGATTAACGGCCGGTACTTTCTCATGACCGTTCCGCGACCGGTCAGCAGCGGTAACCGACTTTCCAGGCACACACCTGCAATCAAAAGCCGTAAATCGTCCTCCTTCGACCGCCTCGTGTGTCCGCGCAGGATCCCTATCTTCTTGCCGCTCTTTCCGTTCAATCCGAGAACCTTCACCGTCTGAAGAGAGCTCTCGACGGCCTCGCGTTCCTCCTCCGTCGAACAAAAAGAAAAAAGCTCGATTGCATTAAAGACGGTGGTGTAACAGAAAAACATCGACATCGCCTTTCGCAACGCGGAACGCCCCCTTTCATCGTTGGATGCACCACGGTGCGTTAAATGGTCGATGAACACATCAGTATCGATGACGATCTTCTTCGGATTCAACCGACGACATCCTTTGCGCGTCGGCGAAACGCCGGACGACCCGCCAGCGCACCTTCCGCCCTGAGAAAACGTACAACGTTTTCCCTCGGCTCCAATTGCAGTGCGCTGATACGTTCGATCTCTTCTTCAGTAACAGACCGCGTGCGAAGTTCACTCGTAACGCGATGCGCCGTTAAACGAACATGCACTTTTGTGTTTCCCTCCGCCTGGAACTTTCGCAGCGCTTCCTGTGGAAGCGTTAGCGTGCCGTCCGAGCGGAGCGTGGTGGAGAACTCAATACTCTGTCTCGTTTTCTCCATCAGAACACCTGCGTCAAGAAACTGGACCCGGCCAGCTTCCCTGCGCCCCGAAGTCGAAAATATTCTGCCACAGTTTTGCCTGCATCTGCATACGTAGAACGCGTCCCTAAGTTCACATTTCGTCGTCCGCGGGGGGAATAGCAGAGCATGGGAACATATTCTCTCGAATGATCCGTGCTGTTGTCGGTCGGATCATTGCCGTGATCGGCGGTGATCATGAGGAGATCTCCTGCTTTCATAGTTTCCAGCAGTTCCGGGACCGAAGCATCGAATTCCGTCAGCGCCTCGGCCAGTCCGTGCGGATTCTGCCGATGGCCGTACTGCGTATCGAAGTCGACAAGATTCGTCATCACGAAACCGCTTTTCACTCTACGAGCAGCGCGTAGAGTCTCTCGTATTCCCTCTGCATTAGACGACGTGTGAATTTTCTCGGTCAGTCCGCGACCCGCGAAGAGATCGTCGATCTTTCCTATTCCAACCGTTTCATATCCTTCTTCAAGCAACATATCCAACACGGTTGTGGAAGGCGGTTCGAGTGCGAAGTCTTTCCGTCCGGCGGTGCGCGTGTACGTTCCAGAGCTTCCAACAAACGGGCGCGCGATCACTCGTCCGACGGCATGGGGACCGACAACTACTTCTTCCCGTGTTCTCCGGCATATCTCATACAAACGCGGGAGAGGAATAACCTCTTCATGCGCGGCAATCTGAAGCACGGAATCGCCCGATGTGTACACGATCGGAAATCCCGTTCGGAGGTGTTCATCCCCCAGCTCTTTGATGATCTCCGTCCCTGACGCGGGCTTATTCCCCAAAACGCCCTCGCAGCCTGTCACGGCCCTGAACTTCTCCAGCACCTCTTTTGGAAAACCATCAGGATAAACCGGGAACGCACGCTCGGTGATGAGCCCCGCCAACTCCCAATGCCCTGTCGTGCTGTCTTTTCCCGCGGAGCGTTCGGCCATTTTGCCGTAACACCCCGCTGCATCGCTTACCGCCCACACTCCCTCCATCGCACCAATGTTCCCAAGTCCGAGCCGTTCGAGATTAGGTACGCGCAACCCGCCGACGGCGCGAGCGGTATTGCCCAAGGTGTTGGCGCCGCGATCTCCATACGCATCCGCGTCTGGGAGCTCACCGACACCAACGCCGTCCAGAACTACCAACACAACTTTGCCAGAATTCAAGCGGCGGACAGTGGTCGAGATGAGGGAAAATGAAGCGACGATGTTATGCGAAAATCATCTTCTCATTGCACTTGCACACCTGCACGCGGGTTCGATTAAATCGGTACGTGCCGTGGAGGGTGCGGACAGACTGGACATACAGGGTCGGAACCTTGACGGTGCCGCATTTAGGACACTTCACCCCTTTTTCCTGCATGCCCTTCTTAACTTTCTCTGCAAAATCCGATTGCTTCGCCATTGTATCCTCCGAACATCAAAATGATCAGAACACTCGTACAACATTGCCGCCCGCCTCGACCGCCTTCTTCAAGGTCTGGCTGGCATTTTCCAACAGCTCGATGTCGCTTGTCTGACTTACCGCTCCACACACACCGATGCTGACCGTCACCGAAAAACTCTTTTGTTCAACGTTCATTATGTTACTTGCGATGTTTTTGCGAAGTTTCTCCGCCCACAGGTTTGCTTCATGCTTGTCGGTTGCAATGAGCAAGACCGCAAATCGGTTGAAATCGTATCGTCCCACGACATCATAGGGACGAACGGAAGCCCGAATCATACGGGCAACGTTCTGAAGCACAAAATCGAACCCGTCCCGTCCGTATCGCTGCAGATGATCATTCATGGCATCGATGGAAAGCATGACGACGGTGAGGTCGGCACCGAAATCATTTGCGCGCTGCACCTCTTCTTGCACCCGCGTTATGAAGTATTTTCTGGTCGCAACGCCGGTCGCCTCGTCCATGAGCACGTAGTTATTCACCACATCCGTCAGCGAGAAAATCTCCAGAGCAAGGGATGTCATATCGACCAATTTTTGGAGAAGTTTGACCTCCGATTCGGAGTAAACGCGCTTGCCTTTGCTTTCAACCGCCAACGCCCCATAACAGCGTTTCATAGAAGTCATAGGGAGAACGATCATACTCCCCTGCGCATCCACGCGCTCCGCCTTGTAGAAGCGAGGGAGATCAGCCGCGGCAAGGTCGTCAACAATTCGAGGTACGGCCATCTGAATTGCCCCACCAACGAGGCTGTGGTTTGGGTCGATCTCATGGGTCGGCGCGACGTACGGGTCGTTCATACGATTCATCACAAACTGCACAACCCACGACTTTCGTGCCTCATCGAACAGTACGACAGTGATATAATCCCACGCCAGGAGTTTGGACGTTTCCTCGCATAGTGCGCGAATGGCATTATGTAGACTGAACTCAATCTTCAGTTGCTCGCGAATGCGCGTAATCGAGCGGAGCACTTCCGAATCGAGCAACAAATCATACTTGTCGGTATAGCTCTTGATCAACGCGGAGATCAACTTCGTGAATTGTCCCAGCGAAGCAAGGGTCTCCGGACCGTACGCGTCCTCGTCGATACAATCGATGGTTAAGACGGCAACGGGCTCCTGCGGGGCGAGCTGCGATTTCGTGTAGAAAATAGGTACGGCGATGAAGGTCTTGACCGGTTCGATGCCCTCGTAGTAGCCCAGGAGCTCCAGTTGTCCGGCTGCGTTGACGTGATTGAGAATTTTCGGCTGTCCGGTGAGCGCGACCTGACTGATCACATCCGTCCCCAGCTCGCGTCGACGATGGGTCATAAATTTCTCGCTGTCCGAGATGAAACTTTCGAGAACGGTCTGCTTCTTTTCACGATTGACCCAGAAAAACGCGACCGAGTGCGCGAAGTGCACTTCCTTCACAACCGTAAGCACTTTTTTCATCAGGAAGCCGAACTCGGATTTCGGTCCTCCTTCGCGCACGAAGAGGTCGTCGTTCACGTCGACAAAATCAGAAAGTTGGAATTCATATTCGCTTGAGAGAGCAACGTGCTGCGGCGCACCCTGTTTGCTCGATGGTGCCGTTCCCGGATGTCTTCCCTCCTCTACGACGTCGACCCGATACTGTTTGCCGATCGGCTGCAAATCGTCGAAGACGAGTTTTTTCATATCGGGATCTTGCTCCTCTGTTGTTGTCGAATTGTCGCTTGTCTTCTCTCCTTCCCAGCCGTGTGTGCTCCCTCGTTTGGCTGTCACGAAAATGTAGGCGAACGCTGAGCCGCTCAGGCCGAAGGCGAGCACCCGCACAATTGGACCGCTGACGAACCATCCAACAAAAAATAAAATGACGCCCGCAACGACAATCAATTCCTGTATTAATGTGAGATCATTAATCCAGGAACGTATTGTTCTGAACATTCGGGCGTCAGTCCTTATCGGATTGAAGATGCATCTGACCCACAAAAGTTGCACAAATTTAGGCTTTTAGGCAAAGAAAGTCAAGGTAGAACTCAGCCGCATGTCATAAAGAAACCATTCAGCACACACTTCTTTTCGTTCGGTTCGCACATTGCAAGAGCGCATGTGACGCAAGAGATTGAGCTTGCGAGAATTGGCAAATTTCCCTACTTTTTGCGCGCAACAACGCAGCACGATCTACACTCCAAGATTTCTCGCCGATGAAAGCCGTGATTATGGCGGGAGGGTTCGGAACCCGCCTGCGCCCTCTAACGTGCAACATCCCAAAACCGATGGTTCCGATGCTCAATCGACCAATGATGGAGCATATCGTTGAACTGTTAAAAAAACACGGGATGACCGATCTTGTGGCAACCCTGTACTACCAGCCCGAGGTCATTACCAACTATTTTGGGGATGGTCGGGCGCTCGGCGTTTCCCTCCAATATCTCAAAGCCGAGGCGGACTACGGAACGGCAGGAAGCGTTCGCAACGCCAAAGAATTTCTTGACCAGCGTTTCCTCATCATCAGTGGTGACGTGTTTACGGATTTCGACCTTTCTGCTGCCATCCGCTATCATGAAGAAAAAAAGGCGAAGGCAACGATCGTTCTTACGCACTCCTCTAACCCCTTACAATTCGGCGTTGTGCTGACGCACGATGATGGCAAGATCTCGCGGTTTCTCGAGAAGCCGTCCTGGGGCGAGGTCTTCAGCGACACCATCAACACCGGCATTTACATCCTCGAACCGGAAGTACTCGATCTGATACCACCAAAAGAGGAATTCGACTTCAGCAAAAACCTTTTCCCCCTGATGCTCGAGAGGGACCTAGGCTTGTACGGTTACGTAGCCGAAGGGTATTGGCGCGATATCGGCAATTTGAATGAATATCAGGATGCTCATTTCGACGCGTTGCGCGGCGTGGTAAAGGTAAATATCCCCGGCTCGGCAGACGGAGGTGTGTATGTGGGTGAACAGACGAAGGTCGAAACCGAGCGGAAAAACCTGAGCGGCACGGTCGTTATCGGGCGCAACTCCCGCATTCATCCGAAGGTCATTATCTCGAATTCCGTCATCGGCAACGATTGCGAGATACTGCCGGGAAGCATCGTCCGCAATTGCGTAATTTGGGGAGGCACGCAGATTGGCGCGCGGGCTGAGCTTTCCATGGACGTGGTGGGATCCAAGTGTATCATCGGTGACGATGCCATCATTGCCGAGAACGTCTTCATCAGCGATCAATGCGTGATCGGCAAACGCAGCCGATTGATGGCCAACATCAAACTGTGGCCCGAGAAGGTTGTGGAAGAAGGGGCGATCGTGACGCGCAGTTTGGTGTGGGAGGATCGCTGGCTTCGTGAGTTGTTCAGCGAGGCGAGAGTGAGCGGAATTTCGAACATTGAAATGAATCCTGAGTTTGCAGCCAAATTGGGTGCAGCGTTCGGAGCATTTGTGGGGGCGGGTTCCACCGTGATCACGAGCCGCGATTCGGATAACGTGTCCCGCATGATCAATCGAGCATTTATGTGCGGTCTCATGTCCGCCGGCGTCCACTGCGACGACCTGAGGGCTACCTCGATTCCTATTGTCCGTCACGAGTTGCGCGGAGGAAAACAGCGCGGCGGCATCCACGTCCGAAAATCCCCCTACAACAAGCAGGTCACCGATATCATCTTTTTCGACTCGGATGGAAAAGATCTTCCAACGAACAAGTCGAAAGCGGTGGAGCGACTTTTTTTCGGGGAAGATTTCACGAGGTCAAGTTACGACGCCGTTGGCTCTATCCACTTCCCGGAACGTGCGACGGAGAGTTATATCGAACGTTTCCTCGGAACCCTGAACACACAAGCCATCCGGACGGCAGGATTGAAGCTCGTTATCGACTATTCGAACGGGATCGCTTCGACGATCTTTCCGAATATTCTGGGCAATTTGAATGTACAGGTGGTCTCCCTTCACGCGTATCTTGATAGTAAAAAGCTGACGCGTACACGGGAGGAAATCGAGCAATCCCTCAAAGAACTTTCTCACGTCGTCACGTCCCTGCAGTACGACGTCGGTTGCATGCTCGACCCGGGTGCAGAAAAAATCCTTGTGGTGGATGAGCATGGTCGTCACATCAATAACGATCGACTCTTGACGTTGATGACGAAGTTGGTTATTCTGGCGTATCCGGATATCCGGCGCGTCGCCATCCCAGTCTCGGCTTCCGGGGAAATCGATCTTCTGGCGGAGCAGTTCGGGTTCACTGTCGTGAAGACACGGGATAATCATCTGGCCTTGATGGAGGCGGCCTCCGACAAGCAGAACCGATTCGTCGGCGGCACCAAGGGAGGGTTCATCTATAACGATTTTCTCTTCGCTTCGGACGGCATGTATTCGGTCGCTAAGTTGCTCGAGTGTCTTGCCCTGACAAAGAAACGGTTAGGTGAGTTAGACCGCGAGACCCCGAGGCTGCATCTCGTCAAGAAGGCCGTTCCCTGCTCCTGGAACGTGAAGGGGAGGGTCATGCGTTACGTTATGAAGGAGTCCGAGCGAATGACGCGCGAGCTGATCGACGGAGTAAAGATCTTCCCGAAGAAAGACCGGCGTACCTCCGTCCTGCTGAATCCGGATCGCACACGTCCTCTCTTTCACATTAACGCGGAATCGGAAGACATGGCACTTGCCCAGTCCCTCGCCGGGGAGTACGAACAGAAGTTGATCCAATGGATCGCAAATGAATAGAAACAACACCGTGCATCGAGCTTGGAGAATGAATGAAGATTGTTGAAATCCTGAACGAACAGGTCGTCCGTACCAACCTTCCCGGCACAACCAAGACGGAAATCATCAATGCGATGATCGAACTCGCGGCGACGCAAGATCGGGTGCTCGACAAAGAGAAGATGCGGGAAGCGATCTTTGAGCGGGAAAAGATCATGTCGACCGGCGTCGGATCGGGCTTCGCCATCCCTCATGGAAAAACGGATGCGGTGCGGGATATCGTCGCGGCGTTCGCCATCACCGAACAACCGATCGACTATCAATCGCTCGACGAACAACCAGTACGTATCGTCTTCCTGCTGGTCGGACGCGATAATATGGTCGGGCCGCACATAAAACTGCTCAGTCGGATCTCGCGACTGATGAACCGTGAGGAATTCCGCAAACGACTCCTCGAAGCACATACACCCGCCGAGGTACTTGAAATCTTCCGGCAAGAAGAAGAGTCCCACTTCGAGGTGTAACGCTTGTCAGGCTCTCTCCTGCCTCCCTTCCACACCTTCAATCCGATTTTTAGAGAGTCGTTACAACTTAGGTGGAGCAAGCGGGAGGATGTCGAAATCACGGCGCGCGGGTTGGAAAGCGATGGCGTGCGTTCAATTCTTGGCGCACTCCCGTGTCACGTCCATCACCTCCTTCCGCAGATGCGCCAAGAATTGTGGGTGGTGTGGAGGAAGAGCCATCGCGTGCGTTTGATTTCGGTACGTTTTCTTTTGTGAGGCTATGCAAAATGGAGGGCGAGAAGGCTTCTCGCCCACAGTGGTGTTGCGAAGACTGTCTGAATTCCTCAAAGCTCGAACTCGCACATCACGTCGATTGAACTTTTTGCACAGCGTCGGAATCAAGGTCCACAAACCCGGCTCGGATTTCGTCCGATACTTTTGTATCTTCGCTAAGTTTTCTCTGAGAGCTCTCAGTCCCAAACGCCCATTGTGAAATTTCGATCGATCAAAGGTACGAAGGACATTCTTCCCGGGGAATCGGAGAAGTGGCAAGCCGTCGAAGCGTTGATTCGTGACGTACTGCACAGAGCCAATTACCGGGAAATCCGTACGCCGGTCTTCGAGGAGACAGCCCTGTTTCAGCGAAGTATCGGCGAGTTGACCGATATCGTGAGCAAAGAGATGTACACGTTTCGGGATCGCAGCGATGAGAGTGTGACCCTGAAGCCGGAAGGAACGGCATCTGTTCTACGCGCATACATCCAACACAACCTCGGTGAACAGTCCCCTCTCACAAAGCTGTATTATATCGGACCGATGTTTCGCCAGGAGCGGCCGCAGGCTGGGAGGCTTCGGCAGTTCCATCAATTCGGGGCCGAGGCTCTCGGAAGCTCTTCGCCTCAACTGGATGTCGAAATGATGTTGATTCCACTTGAGGTATGCAGACGTCTCGGCATCGGCTCGGTTACGTTGAAGGTTAATTCGGTTGGTTGTGAGAAATGCCGGCCGGCTTATCGTGAACGACTTGTTCAAGAGCTGATGGCGCTCTACCACGAGCTGTCGGAGGAGAGCCGGACGCGCGTCAAACAAAATCCTTTACGAGTGTTGGATTCGAAAGACGAGAGGGACCGCGCTGCGACGCTAAATGCTCCGCTGATGAAGGACTTTCTTTGTGACGAATGCCAGACGCACTTCGCGGAGGTGGAACGACTTTTGAACGAGACAAGGACACCCTACGAAATCGATGGACGGCTGGTGCGCGGACTTGATTACTACACAAAGACAGCCTTCGAAATCACCAGTAGCGCTCTCGGTTCGCAGGACGCGTTGGCGGGGGGCGGACGATACGATCTGCTCGTCCACGAACTTGGCGGCAAACCGACTCCCGGCGTCGGTTTCGCAGCGGGCATGGAGCGGTTGATGATCATTCTTGAAAAGCTCAAGCGAGGTCCAGATCCCCACATTCGCCCGGATCTTTATATCGCCGCGGCGGACGATGCGGCTCGACGCCGGGCATTCGGATTCGCCCATCAACTGCGGCAGAAAGGTGTTGCCGCGGACCTAGACTACCTGGGACGAAGCCTCAAGGCACAGATGCGCGAAGCAAACCGACAACGTGCCCGGTACGTCATCGTCCTCGGTAATGAGGAGCTTGCGACCGGCAAAGCAAAACTCAAGAATATGGAAAGCGGTCAAGAAGAAGAGGTGCTCCTCACCGACCTCACTTCGAAACTCGCATAAGCATGGGAAAAAAGAAACAGAAGGAAGTCGAGTACACCCTGCACATCTTTCCTCATTACGATGAGCGGACACGCAAAACCAGCACGATGTTTGTCGTACAAACTGTGAAAGAGTTTACAAATTTCAATTACGAAATCCTCCTCGAGAGCGGTGTAAAGGGGAGGGAGATCAGCTTCAAGATCCTCGGATTGCGTACAACCCCCCTGTTGATGCCGAATACCGGACCCGCGCGAGGAGTGAGGGAGTATTTCGACCTCCACGGCACCTATACGCTTTCCGTCATCAAGTTGAATAATGAAAAGAATCACTTCACGATCACAGTCACTGAAAACGGAATCCAGATTGAAGACCGGAATCAACGATCGTTTATCAAAGTATTGACGACTCCGCTTCCATTAAATTAAAAGCCACACACTATGTGTCCCAAACTTTTCGAGATTGGTCCCTTCACTATCTACAGCTACGGCTTGATGCTTGCAACGGGCTTTTTGTTGGCGAGCTATCTGCTTTCGCTCGAACTCCGTCGCCGTCACCTCGACCCCAAGCTCGGCAATACCATCACGCTGCTTGCGGTCGTCGCCGGCATCAGCGGCTCCAAAATTCTCTTCTTACTTGAAAATTGGGGAGCGTTCCTCGACGACCCTCTCGGTATGGCCTTCTCCCCGAGCGGTTTGACCTTTTACGGCGGTTTCTTCCTCGCCACCATTGCCATCTACTTGTATGCGCGCTGGAAGGGAGTTCGGTTTCTCACCATCGCCGACGCTGTCGCCCCCGGTCTGATGCTTGGCTACGGCGTTGCGCGCCTCGGCTGTCACTTCGCAGGTGATGGGGACTATGGCTTCCCTACCGACTTGCCCTGGGGAACGGACTACTCGAAAGGTACGTATCCGCCCTCCCTCGCATTCAAAGGATTTCCCGAAATCGCGAGCAGATATCCGGGCGGCGTGGTGCCAGACACAACACCCCTGCACCCCACGCCCGTGTACGAACTCATCGTCTGCGCCGCCTTCTTCTGGGTGCTGTGGCGTTGGCGAGCCGCGCTCCGGCCTGATGGAAAACTGTTTATGTTGTATCTCATGCTCGCGGGACTTGAGCGCTTCGCAATAGAGTTTCTCAGAATCAATCCCCGCATCGTGTTCGGCCTCTCGGAGGCGCAGTTGATCGCATTGCTGCTCATGATCATCGGTGCAGTAGGATGGTTTCGATACTCACGTTCACCACACGAGGCGGCATGATGCAAGTGGTTGAGCTTTATGTTACGGAAGGGTGCGGACTCTGCAAAGAGGTCAAAAAGCTGTTGAAGGAAAAACAACGAACCACGCCTTTTGAACTGAAGGAGATCCTCCTCCATCCCGATCACCCGAAATACAACGAGTATTTCCTTTCGGTGCCGGTCGTCGTGGTGGACGGAACGCATGAACTGCGCGCAGTCACAGCCGAGGGGGATCTGTCCGGGGCAATTGCGGAAGTGCCGAAACCCTCTGCCTCCTTCTACACGGGGAAGTTTCTCGAAGCACTCGGCATGGTAACGGTCGCATTTGGATTTGTGTACGGTCTACTCGGGGATATGTGGATGGATTTGTACTTTTTCCTTGCCGGTATCGGAATCTTTGTCCTTGGACGCGTCCTTGAAAAGCGCGATCAGAAGCGACTGGAACGCCTGCGCAACGCGCTCGCCCAATCTTCAAACGCCACTTCTCTTACTGCGTAGAAGCACATGAGTACGCTCATCGCCGGTCGTCAGCCGGTCCTCGAAGCGTTGAAATCGCAAGCTCCCATTGAAAAAATCTATCTTCTCTACGGTGCGCACGGAACGGCAATTCGACAGCTTCGCCTACTCGCCAAGCAGCGTTCGGTTCCTCTCGTTGAACTTGATAAATCCCGCTTTGCTGAAGTGGGCGGAGACGCGAACGCACAAGGAGTCATCGCCTTGGCATCAAGCGCGCAGTATGTGGATATCGAATACCTCCTGCGCGTTGCGCGCGACCGAAGGGAACCACCATTTCTTGTCGTGTTAGATGAAATCGAAGACCCACACAATCTCGGAGCGTTGATACGGTCCGCGGAAGGCGCCGGCGCTCACGGCGTCGTGCTTCCAAAACACCACTCCGCAAGCATCACGCAGACGGTGATAAAAACATCGGCAGGAGCGATGCTGCATCTTCCCCTTGCTCGTGTTACCAACATCGTTCAGACCATCGAGACTCTTAAAGAGAGTGGGGTGTGGACGGTTGGATTGGACGTGCAGGGAGACCGAGCGTACGACGAAGTTGATTCGTCCGGACCGGTGGCAGTCGTGGTGGGAAATGAAGGGAAAGGTATTCGTCGACTCGTTAAGGAACGGTGCGACTTTCTCGTACGGATTCCTATGTATGGAAAGATCGGCTCACTGAACGCGTCCGTCGCCGGAGCTCTCGTTCTCTTCCACATCGCTCGCGTGCGGCATCGGAACGATGCCTCTTCTCGCCAAACATCTTCGAATACTTAGTTCGGGCGTCTTGACAAAGAGGGGAAGCGCGATTGCTTCGATCTGTCGAAGCGGCGTGTAGTTTTCTTGCCCGCTTTGGGCCGCGAAAGGTATTTCCCGACATCTTCGCGCGGCCTGACGGTCATTTTCTGCCGATTATTGATCCCCTTTATCGTTCTCTCCCTCCTTCATCAATCCATAGCGTTTCATTTTTGTGTAGAGATGACTCCGCTGGATATCAAGCGCCTCGGCGGTCTTTGAAATATTCCACTTGTGAAGTTCAAGCTGGCGCTTGATAAATGCCGCCTCGGCGCGTTCTTTGAACTCTTGAAACGTCCCCCCCACCTGCAGAATGGAATCGAATTCGCTCTTCGCCTGACCCATCCCTCCCTCCAACATCGTCAGATCAACGGTTGTACCGGGAGAAAGAATGACAAGCCGCTCCACCGTATTGCGAAGCTCCCGAACGTTGCCCGGCCAATCGAAGGAGGCGAGTTTTCTCATTGTTTCGTCAGAGATATCTTTTCGCGGCATGCCGTTCCGTGTGCAGACATCCTCCAGGAACGCACGTACAAGCAGCGGAATATCCTCCCTGCGCTCACGTAACGGGGGGACATGAATGGGAATGACTTTCAGGCGATGATAGAGATCGTCCCGGAAATTTCCCTTCCGGATTTCCTCCTCGAGCTTTTTGTTCGTCGCGGCAATGACACGCACATCAACCGGGATCATTTTCGTACCCCCCACACGTTCAATACGCCCCTCCTCCAAGGCTCGAAGAACTTTCGCCTGTGCCTGCAAACTCATATCCCCGATTTCATCGAGGAAAAGGGTCCCTCCGTCGGCCTGCTCGAACTTGCCGATTCGTTGAGCCGTTGCGCCCGTGAATGATCCTTTTTCATGACCGAAGAGCTCGGATTCGATCAATTCGGCAGGAATCGCTGCACAGTTGACTTCGATGAATGGCCCGGCTGATCGCTTGCTCGCACGGTGAATCGCACGAGCCACCAATTCCTTCCCCGTCCCGTTTTCGCCCGTGATGAGCACACGGGCATCGGTTGGAGCGACGCGTTCGATGAGGGAGAGGATCTCTTTGATCTTTTGACTCTCTCCGAGAATCTGCCACCGACCTTCGACCGACTCGCGCAACCGGCGGTATTCCGCCGTCAGTTTTGCCTGGTTCAGAGCGTTCCGGACGGTGACCAGGAGTTTGTCGCGGTCGAGCGGCTTAGGAAGGAAGTCGAAGGCTCCAAGTTTTGTCGCTTCGACAGCTGTTTCAATCGTGCCGTGACCGGAGATCATGATTACCGGTAGTTCGGTGTTCTTCTCGCGAATTTTCTGCAGCACCTCCAACCCATCCATCCCGGCCATCTTCACATCCAATAAGACGAGGTCGACCGGAGCGGCGGCAAGAAGCCGCAACGCCGCTTCACCGTGATCGGCAAACAAAACCTCGTACCGTTCGTACTCCAGAATCATTTTTAACGAGTCGCGAACGCTTCGTTCATCATCAACGACTAAAATGTTCGGCATATCATTCATCCATTGTTCATCCGCATCGGGGTCGCCTCAATCCTCATCAACACTGAGCCCAAAATAATCCGACGGGAGCAAGTTCTTGACGGTGATCAGATCGTGGCCAAACCGTTCCCCTTGTTTGTTTGCGCGCTTATCACGAGGATCGTCGACACCTCCGACGATGAATTGTGCCTCTCCCCACTCGACAAAATTTCCGGAAGCTCTCGCCAGATCGCGCGAACCGGAAACATACGCGATATAGGCGGAAGCAAAGAAATGCTGAAGCTTATCCTTATCCCCCTCCTCCGATCTCGGTGAGTCGGGATAGAGCCGCGCAGGAAGGTTGCGACGACGGGCGTGGAAGAGGCTATCTTCTTCGAATGTCAACGGCAAACCGATCGAGCCGACGATGGGCACTTTGATATCGACGTTCCGGTGTTCCAGCACCGCCATGATGGACAGAAACAGCGCCCGTGGAATGTTATAATTCGAGATCCGCAGCGCCTTTTGATAGATGGCATCCACTGCCCGCATGTCACCACACCGCTCCAACAACACACGAAAGCGTCTGTCCCTCACATATTTTCTGATCCGTCGCGTTTCCTTGATGATCTCCGGCGTAAAGAGATCCGCTACCGCACCGAAAAGCGAAAATCCTTCCCCTTCGCTCTCATCATAGCTCCATGTCAATCCATCCGGACTCCTTGCGTCATCACACTGCGCCACCACACTACTTTGAACGAACAGTATGCATACCACGGAGTACGAAAGAACGAAGAACGATATCCGACGTACCGCGTTCTTCGCTTTCCTCAATCCGGCACACGCGACGAATATTGGCTGAACGGGTACGGAACTTGCCATCGCTTCTACGTTTGAATGACGCCCGGATTAAAATGGGGGACATCGGGGTTCCGGTTCGACACCTCTATTCCACGTGAAATCACGCCGCGAGTTTCAATCGGATCGATGATGCCATCTACCCAGAGGCGAGCGGCTGCAAACGTAGGGTCAAGTTCTGACTCATACCGTTGCTGAATGTCCCGCAGGAGTTGTTCCTGTTGTTCTTTGGAGATGTGTTCGCCTCCCTTTTCCATCGCTTGCAGTTTGATGCTCAGAAGCGTCTCGCTGGCTTGTTTGCCACCCATGACGGCAATTTGCGCGGTAGGCCACGCGAAGATCAGACGAGGATCATACGCCTTGCCGCACATAGCGTAATTACCGGCCCCATAACTGTTGCCGATGATAAAGGTGAGTTTCGGAACAGTACTGTTGGCAACTGCATTCACCATCTTCGCACCATCCTTAATGATGCCGCCATGTTCGGCACGACTGCCCACCATAAATCCGGTCACATCCTGAAAAAACACAAGCGGGATGCGCTTCTGATTGCAATTCATGATGAAGCGAGCAGCCTTATCGGCGCTGTCGCTATAGATAACGCCCCCTACCTGCATCTCGCCTTTTGCGTTCTTGACCACGGCGCGCTGGTTTGCCACCACACCAACGGCCCAGCCGTCCACACGTCCGTACCCCGTGATAATGGTCTTCCCGTAGCCGGCTTTGTACTCGTCGAACTCACTCTCATCCAAAACACGCGCCAGAATCTGGTAGGTATCGTACGGCTTCGACCGCTCAGCAGGAATGAGGCCGTAGATCTCACCCGGATCGAACAAGGGGGGGCGCGACTCGGAGCGGTCAAAGCCTGCCGTTGGACGCTCGCCGAGTTTCGAAACGATACTTCTGATCTTGTTCAAGCACTCGATGTCGTCCTTCATCTTGTGATCGGTGACACCGCTGATTTCGCAGTGCACCGTCGCCCCTCCGAGCGCTTCGTTGTCGATCTCTTCCCCGATCGCGGCTTTGACCAGATGCGAGCCTGCAAGAAACACGCTTCCCGTCTTATCGACAATGAGAGCCTCATCACTCATAATAGGGAGATAGGCGCCGCCTGCAACGCACGGTCCCATGATCGCGGCGATTTGAGGAATCCCTATCGACGACATCACAGCGTTATTACGGAAAATGCGACCGAAGTGCTCTTTATCCGGAAAGATCTCTGACTGAAGTGGAAGAAAGACACCCGCTGAGTCGACAAGATAAATGATGGGAAGCCGATTCTCCATCGCTATCTCCTGTGCTCGAAGATTCTTCTTGCACGTCAGCGGAAACCACGCGCCGGCCTTGACCGTCGCGTCGTTCGCCACAATCACAACATCCCTGCCGTGAATCTTCCCTATACCGAAGACAGTTCCGGAAGAAGGAGCTCCACCGTACTCCTCGTACATACCAAAAGCAGTGAGCAGCCCGATCTCCAGAAATCGGCTTCCTGGATCGATCAATCTCTCGATCCGCTCCCTCACGAAGAGCTTTCCCTTCTTCGTATGCTTCTCAATTGCCGCCGTTCCTCCCCCCAGCCTCACTGCTTCGGCTTGTTGCGCGAGTTGAAGGAGCTGCTCGCGCAAAGCGCTTGCGTTCTTCTCAAACCCAGCGTCTTTTTTGACTTCCGATCCGATCCGAGCCATGAAAGTATGCCGTTATGGTGTGTGACGGTTGCCGCTCAACCACAGACTGTACACGAGATCTTTTGCCTCTTCGTGTTCCGGATTGATCATCGTTGCTTGGAGAGCGTAGCCGAGCGCTCGATCGCGTTCGCCGGTGTACACGAGCGAGCGCGCGAGTTGATACAGCAAGCCATCCATTCGTATACGCGGGTCATCCTCATCTGAAGTCATCAATTCGATCGCCGCTCGGTACTCGGCGGCGGCATCTGCATACTCCCCCTTCGCGTAATGAACATCGCCGAGCAACACCCGATAATAATGGTCGGTATCGTTCGTCAGTCTGATGCATCTCCGGAGAATTTCCTTGATGTCTTCATTGTCCGTCGCCGCATAATTGCTCGCTACTGCCCGGTCGGATAAGAATTTTGCTCTTGCATACGCACCGAGCACATCTGGATCACGCGGCCGAAGACCAGCGGCGCGTTTCAGAAGTTCGACCTGCTCCTCTCTGCGACCGAGTTGCTCGCAGATTGCCGCCAACTGCACGAGCGCGTCGACATCCTGGGGTCTTGCATTGACATATTCTTTCAACATGCCATAAGCGAGGATGCGATGACCGCGCGAAGAGCTTGAATGGTAGCGCGCAATGTTCAGCCGCTCCTGCGCCGTCAACGGTTGATGAGCCGACCGCTGCGTCAGCCAGGCGCTCGAAACGGCAGGAAGAAACCGCTCGTCGAACCGGGCAAGCGTACCGACACCCTGGTTCATGAACAGCGCGCGAGGGGCCGCGTATTCAAGAAGAGGAAGCTTCTCTGTATTAAGCGGGCCGGCCAACGCATACTCCCGGAGTCGCTCGTTTCCAATCATATGCAGAGACAGAAAAGTCGCAACATCGCGAATTTCGATGCGTGCCAAGTCCGACTGCACTGCAGGCTGCTCTAATCGCTGTGCAAGCCGTTGTTGATCAAGGGGCACTTCTTGAAGCGAACCGACCAGCAGCACATCCCCCACGAGCGATTGCCACATGGATATGTGGGGAAAGACGGACTGGAATGTTCGGATGATCATCTGGACGATTTCATCATTCGTTTCATACAACTGCACCCACTGGACCATCAACCCTCCGGGACGCATCCGCTGACGACAAAGTTGCCAGAATTCCGCCGTGTAGAGATTACCGATACCCGCAATCCAAGGATTGGAGGGTTCGCTCACGATAACATCATACCTCGTCGCCGAGAGCTTCAGGAATGAAAGTGCATCATCGATGGCGAGTTTCGATCGGCGATCGGAGAGAGGACGATGGTTCACATCGTCGAAGAAAAGAGAGGCCTCAATCACTTCGGGAGCGATCTCGACGCATTGCACGTGCTGCACGGGATGCGTGAGCATGCTCCCCACCGTCACACCACTCCCGAATCCAATTACCAGTGCAGTATCTGCCTGCGGATGCAACATCATCGGCACCTGGCCCAACAACACCTGCGTGGGGAGATCTACGGACGACGATGCATCGGCCTTTCCGTTGACGATGAGCACTCGCTGCGTTCCGTAAGTGCTGCGCCCTTCGACCACACCGATCGTCCCGCTCACCCCTTCCTTGTAGTAGTAGATCGTGGAATAGATGTCCCGTTCCTGGAATGCACGATACGTTTTCGGTGGCTCGACACCCCGCGCAATGCTCCGAAAAGTGCCGGAGAGCATGACGGTTTTATTCCAATCGGAACTGAACGTGAAGTATCCGGCAACGATCAGGACAGATAATCCCGCATAGGCTATCCGCAGTCGACGTCCCGTCGCGGGGGCCACCACTGCGAGAGCAAGAGCGAGAGCTACATTCAGAATCATCGCCACTTCCATCGTGTGACGAATGCCGACGGCGGGAATCATCACCAAACCGGCAGCCACCGATCCAATGACGGTACCCATGGTGTTCACCGAGAACACCAGCCCGACCGATCGTCCAAGCACGTCCAGCGAACGCGCAGCGATCTTACTCGCAATCGGAAGCGTCATCCCCAAGAAAATCGTCGGCACAATCATCAAGGAAATGCTAAAGAGAAACTGAAGAGTGAGAAAGACCGTGTATGCACCGGCTGTTCGACTAAGAAGTGCTCCGATCTTCCAGTAGGCGTACGGAATCATTCCATACAGCGGAAGCATAACGGCCATCGACAATCCGACTCCGAGTTGACACAACGCGAGGAATCCGAAGAGGTTTCTGATTCGGTCGACGAATGTCGTCACAAACCAGCTTCCCAGCGTAATGCCCGTGATGAAGGCAACAAGCATCAAAGTATAGGAATAGGTCGATGACCCCACAACCGGAATAAGCAATCGAACCCACGTCACCTCATAGATCATCGCCGTGAGGCCCGACAATCCCGCCACACCGATCGCCACATGAACATCACGCTTTGAATACCGATGACTCGAAACCTCCCCCCCCTCCTCAGCAGGGACCGCGATCGATTGAGCGGACGTCGTCGTTCCAACCAACATAGGTCTGTAGCGCGTCAGGAGAAGCGCTGCAAGTCCGACGAGAACATTCAGACTCGCCGCGGTCGTGATGGTGACCGAAAGACCGACGAGAGGAATGAAGAAGAATCCGCACAGAAACGTCCCAACGACTGCACCGAAACTATTCAAGAAATAGAGAGTTGCCACATTTCGCCCTGCCTCTTCGATCCGTTGCGAGATAAACCGGACGAGAACGGGAAGCGTTCCTCCCATCAAGATCGTCGGGAGCAGAAGCGTGAGGACGCTGAACACAAACTTGAGGAGAAGTACTTCTGAGCTGTCACTGGCCAACCCCCAGGCATGCACCAGGCGGACAAAAAGCGATTGGAGCGATTCGAGAAGAAAAGGATAGAAAAAGCAGTAGATGCCGATGCCGAATTCGAGAACGGCGTAGAGAAGCAACGGTCGCTCAGTTCGATCAGCCCTCGCCCCCCACAAAGACGCACCGATAGCAAGTCCCCCCATGAACGTCGCCAGAACGATCGTCTGTGCATACGTCGTGTTGCCGACGAAGAGCGAGAGATACTTGAACCACACAATTTGGTACATCAACGCCGCTGCGCCGGAAACGATGAAAAGAAGGGCAATGAAACCGTAAACGGTTTGTCGATTCATGCGGACCTCAGCAGGTTATAAGCGAAGGAGATTCTTTGCAATGACCATCCGCTGGACTTCCGACGTTCCCTCACCGATGGTGAGAAGCTTCGCATCGCGATAGAATTTTTCCACAGGAAAGTCTTTGATGAAACCGTATCCTCCAAAGATCTGCACCGCCTCAGTGGCAGCACGTTGGGCCACCTCGCTTGCGAACAGTTTTGCATGGGCTGCAGCCTTGTTGATGGGTTCCCCTTTCGTTTTTGCGATGGCAGCCCGATAGGTAAGAAGACGTGCAGCCTGGATTTGCGTTGCGAGGTCCGCAAGCTTGAACTGGATGGCTTGGAACTCTGCAATCGGCTTACCGAACGCTTGCCGTTCCTTCGAATACCTGATAGCCGCCTCCAATGCCCCCTGCGCGAGCCCCACGGACAAAGCAGCAATTCCGATGCGACCGCTGTCCAGAACAGCCAACGCTTGATGGAAACCATCTCCTTCACGCCCGAGGAGATTTTCACGGGGGATCAGAACATTGTCGAAGGACATCGTCACCGTATCGCTTGCGCGCATTCCGAGCTTGTTCTCCTTCTTCCCTACGCTCACACCTTCCCGGTCGCGCTCCACCACAAAGGCAGAAATTCCCTTGGTGCCTTGTGACGGATCGGTCTTTGCCATCACAACGTATGTGGAGGCATACGAGCCGTTGGTGATGAAACACTTCGAGCCATGAAGACGGTACGCTTCCGCCTCCTTCGCCGCCAACGTTTTCAATCCCGATGCGTCGCTTCCTGAGCCCGGCTCTGTCAGGCACCACGATCCGATTTTGGCGCCGGTCGCCAAGTCGGGGACAAAACGCTTCTTCTGAGCTTCATCTGCAAAGAGAGAGATGTGCTGGAGACAAAGTCCGCTATGAGCTGCAAGAGTAAGTCCGACGGAAGGATCAACCCGAGCGATTTCTTCCATGATGATGACAAATTCCACAGCGGACATGCCCGCCCCACCTAAGTCCGTCGGTATGGTCGCCCCGAGGAATCCCAACTCCCCCATTTTCTTGACGATCTCGAGAGGAAACATTTGAGCCTCGTCATATTCCGGAACGCGCGGCCTGATTTCGGTTTCCGCAAAATCACGGACGGATTGCTGGAGAAGTTTCATCTCTTCGTTCAACGAGAAATCAATTGAGGTCTCAATCATGGTACCGTTTGCCATCGTTTGCCTCTCCAAAGATACAACTTACGTAGCGAAGGATTGTGTGATCTTGAAACTTTCGATGAGGGAGCCGGCAAGATCGTAGGGAGTCATTTGCTTTTCGTACACTTTTCCGATTTGTGATCGAAGGAGGAACGAGCGATCCGGATTCCAGAAATCGACTTGAAGTTGGCTTTCGACGATCTCTCGGATGCGCCGTTCAAGCCGCTCCATGCGGCGTTGAGCAAGTGCTCCTGATTTCTCAAGATGCTCGCGATGTCTCTGAATATACTCTGCAACCTCCTCAATACCTCTCCCCTCACTCGCCTGCGTTTTGAGAACATCCGGCATCCATGTTGTTTCGGAGTGAGGTCTGAATCCTAAGATCATTTTGATCGACATTACCGCCTGATCCGCGCCGGGTCGGTCGGCTTTATTCAGAACAAAGAAATCGCCGATCTCCATCAATCCGGCCTTCATCGCCTGGATGCCATCTCCCGATTCCGGCACCAAGACGACGATGGTCGTGTCTGCCGCAGCGGCAATGTCCAACTCCGATTGGCCCACACCGACCGTTTCAAGGAGGATGATGTCGTGTCCCGCAGCGTCCAAGATATCGGCAGCTTCATTCGCCTTCTTGCTCAGTCCGCCCAGACTTCCGCGCGATGCCATGCTGCGGATAAAGACAGCCTCATCCATTTCGACATCGGACATGCGCACGCGATCCCCCAACAGCGCTCCACCCGTGAAAGGGCTGGTAGGATCGACGGCAATGATCCCAACACGGCGATTTCGCTGTCGATAGAGCTTCGCGAGTTTATTTGTGAGCGTGCTCTTTCCCGCGCCGGGCGGGCCGGTGATGCCGATACGATAGGCTTCGCCGGTTGCTGCGTGAATTCCGTTCAAGAGCTCTTTTGGAGTCACCGAGCTGTTTTCGACGAGAGAAATAGCACGTGCAATCGCGCGCCGGTTCCCAGCCAACACCCCTTCGACAATATGGTTCATCTGAGCCATCGCTTACCGGACGGTTTGGCGAAAATACTCTGCAGTTTGCCTGAGTCCTTCTGCTAACGACACTTCCGGTCGCCAACCAAGATGTTGGTGAATTTTGGCATAACTGATGACACTCCGGAGCTGCTCACCCGGTTTTGCCGGTCCGTGACGTTCCGCGCAATGGGGATTCAGATACGATTTGAGTTGATGGAAGAGCGTGTTCACATCCGTTTCGATTCCTGTTCCGACATTGAACGTGTTTGAGGATGAGTAAGAGAGCGCAAGGACGTTCGCACGAACGACATCGGCCACATATGTGTAGTCTCGGGTTTGGCGTCCGTCGCCGTTGATAATGGGTTGTTCCCCCTTCAGCATCTTCTGTGCAAAGATCGCGACCACGCCTGCTTCGCCGTGTGGATTCTGACGCGGGCCGTACACATTTGCATATCGAAGCACGACGTAGTCGATGCCGTGGACTTCCTTGTAGAAGTAAAGATATTTCTCCGTGGCAAGCTTTGTGATGCCGTACGGTGAAAGGGGCCTTGTCGGATGCTCTTCGTCGGCAGGAAAATAATCCTGCTCGCCGTAGATTGCACCCCCAGTGGAGGCAAAGATCACCTTCTTTACGCTGTGCTTCCGCGCCGTTTCAAGAAGGTTCAGTCCACCGAGAATATTCACGCGGGCATCGAACTTCGGATCCGCAACCGATCTTCGGACATCCATCTGTGCAGCGTGATGATTCATCACATCGATTGAATGCTCACGAAAGACTCGCTCCACATTCTCGTCGAGAATATCCATCTGGTAAAACTTGGCTTTGGGATGGAGATTCTGTTTCGAGCCGCTTGAGAGGTCGTCCACGACAATGACGTCATGTCCTTGTGCGATGTATGCGTCGACAACGTGCGAGCCGATAAACCCCGCGCCGCCGGTTACGAGGATAGTCATCGGTGCCTTCTCCTCGGATTCGACAAAGACTTCCATAAGGCGCGCCGTTTGGGGAGCTCTGCATTTATGAACTCTGTAAAACCGAGAACATTTGCCTTACGTGGGAAACGCTTTTCCCTGATTTCGTCTCGTACAACCAGATACACATTCTGCTCTTTGAGCTTGTCAATTTTGCTTTCAGTGATATCGCTTTCAGCTTCCTCGTACGTCTCGGTGACAAGGAGATAGATTGTCATTCCTTTCGTCGTTTCAAGCTCTTCAAAAACTTGCTTATATCGTTCACGGAGAGTGCGTTTGATGGAGAGGATAACGCATTTTTGTCTGTCTTTCTCCCAAGCGTATTTGCCAGGGAAAAGGAAGTCGACCGTCCCGTTGAGGACTTGTTGCATTTCGAACTGTCCTTTGTAACCTGCCAAAGTGAGAAGTTTCTCAAGGTGAAATTGCGAACTTCCTCCCGCGCGCGACATCCGGCCTTGGGCGAAACTTTGCTCGACCAGTTTATAAAACGGCCTCAGTGTGGAACCGAGTGCAAGGAGTTTATCGATATCGCCCAATTTGTCATCTCGGATGATTTTGAGGGATTGTGCCACAAGACGGCTGACGTTGGGGTACCGTCTTTTTTCACTCCTTTGCACCACAGACTCTATCACGCCTTCCGATTTACATTTCTCTTCATATTGTAGGTAAAGCTTGTACTCTAAATCGATCAATTCACAGAGCAGCTCATTAAATCGCCTGCGCACCGTCTCTTCGGTGAGCCGTTGACTTTGAAATGAACTCTTCTCCCACGCTAGAGCCGCAAGCTTGCTCCCGCTCGGAATAAATTCCTTCCGCACTTTATGAATCAATCCTCTCGAACCCTGTAATTCCGTTTTCAGCCGATTCAAGCTAGTCGAGTCGGTCGCCATCGATATCCTTTACTTTTTTGACAACAACGATGTGTTCTTTGGTCATCGTTTCCCCAAGCTTACCTTGAATGTTGCTCGGACTATTCTTAAGAGGCATCCTCTTGTTCGGAATATTTCGTTGAATAACATCAAGCAACTTAAATCCGTACATCTCTCCCATCTCAGCAAGAATTTCATCCGTAGGGATCAGCACTCCCTTCACCGTCCTATTACCTACGACGAAACATCCAAGAGCATTTCTCTTGCAGACCCGATTGATCTCAGCCAAACAAAGCATCATATCAAAAAAGAAGTTAGAGACATCCTGCCCCCTCCTTCTGTCCTCTTCTGACACCGCGCGAATGGTCTTTCTCAAGAGCGGAAATCTTGAGAGATCTTGACGATCGACAACGTCTTTTCCTCCCAACGATATACTGTCAATAGACCTTACGCGCTCCCAAGGAAGCCCTAGCCACTGAAGAGAGAGCCGAGAAAACTGCCCGTAAGCGACCGTTGTTCGAGAATCCCCATACGGCGGTGAGGTAACGACGAGATCAACAGAACGTGAAAGAATTGATGTGGGTCGGCGCGTGTCCTCATCTAGCACTTTTGCAAACACGTCTTTGCGAGCTTTTCGCGCAAAATCAGCCATGCCGCGGAGATTTCTTTCAACAATTCCAAAAAAAATTTTGGGAACATTCGCGCGAAATGAGCTCATCTCCTTCTCGGGTATCCTAAAGAGCTTAAATTCCCCGTTGCGAGTGTAGGAAGCATCCCGTACTGTCTGAGAAAACGCAACGAGGAAGAACTCCCTGATCCTTCTCTCTTTGATCTTCAAGATGACGGAGCGAAGAATCGACAACTCACGACTGATCTTGGGATGAAACCAATACTCGATGTTGAAGAATTTTGGAATGAGGGAGTCGTCATCAAAATCCTTTAATTTCTTGTGCATCTTCAAATAGTCATCACAAAGCTGAACACTCATTTTCTTGAGACCTTGAACGTTGAGAGGTGTACTCTTCACTCTTGCCAGCAACAATGCAAGAGGATTGATGTCGACACCGTAAGAGTTGAGTCCATGGATTCGCGCTTCGACGAGAGCCGTCCCAGACCCACAGAAAGGGTCTAGCAACGTCTGATGCTCTTTCCCGTATTGGAGGATCAATGCCCGAGCGATCTGCGAAATCATCATCGCAGGATAGCTATGGAATCCATGCGTTTCAATCTTCGTGTTTGCATCCGCAAAGTCCCAATTCTCGACTGAAATCTTTCTACCGATACTTGCCTTGTCAAGTTCGGTCGTCTTGAACAAAGAGAGCTGTTCTCGAACGTGAAGGAGTGTCGTTTCTATGGATTTGTACTGGATCATCTTATCTACTTCGTCTCAACGCTTTCTGTCCGATATCGCTTCGATAATACGCCCCATCGAAGGCAATGCGATGAACAGCCGTGTAGGCATTGCGGATGGTCTCTTCCAATTTGTGGGCGTATCCAATAGCGGTAACGCCGAGAACGCGCCCACCGGAGGTGAGGATGGCATCGCCTTCCCGCTTCGTGCCCGCATGAAAAACCACCACTCCGTCTTCCGGAGCGAATGAGTCGAGACCATGAATGACTTTCCCCGTTTCATAATCCTCGGGGTAGCCTCGCGAAGCCATCACCACGCAAACGGCAGAGGCAGCATGGAACCGTACCTCTGTCGGATCGAGATGACCTTCAGCCACCGACGAAAGCAAACTCGCAAAGTCCGACTCGATCAGCGGTATCACCACCTGCGCTTCCGGATCGCCGAAACGACAATTGTACTCGATCACCTTGGGTCCAGTATCCGTCAGCATCAGACCACAGTACAAGCAACCTGTGTAGGGTGTCCCCTCCTGTTTCAGACCGCGGAGCGTAGGAAGGATGATCTCCTGTTCTATTCGTTGTTGGAGCGCCGGCGTCACAGCCGGCGCCGGAGCATACGCCCCCATGCCGCCTGTGTTCTTCCCCGCGTCGCCATCGAGAATGCGCTTGTGATCCTGCGCGGGGGGGAGCGTTACGAAGCGCTCACCGTCTGTCAACGCAAAGATCGAAGCTTCCTCACCGACAAGATACTCCTCAATCACAACCTTCTCCCCTGCACGACCAAAAGTCTTGTGCACGATCACGTCGGTCAGAGCGGTGAGGGCCGTCTCCTTTGTGTCGCAAATGAGCACTCCTTTGCCGGCCGCAAGTCCGTCGGCTTTCACCACGATGGGGGGAGCAAGCTCGTGAATGAATCGCTCCGCTTCAAAGCGCTGGTCTTTCGTGAATGTCCGATATCGCGCCGTCGGGATGCCGTGTCGAGCCATGAAGTCCTTCGCGAACGCCTTGCTCCCTTCCAGCATCGCCGCACCCCTTTTTGGACCGAAAATCTTCAGACCACGCTCTGCAAAGAGATCCACAATCCCCTCCACCAACGGCTGCTCAGGTCCCACGACGGTCAAATCCACTTCATTCTCCTTCGCGAACCGAAGCAAACCATCGAGGTCTGTGACCTTGAGCGGCACAAGTTCTGCTCCTTCGGCAATCCCTGCATTCCCAGGTGCACAGAAGATTTTTCTGACGTTCGGACTCTGCCTCAATTTCCAGACGATGGCATGCTCACGCCCACCGGAGCCGACAACGAGAATATTCACGCGACCTGCTCCTCCATCTTGATCAACGCATTCTTGTCGATATCCATGAGTGTCTCAAAGTGCTTTGCCAATTCACCGGTGAGCTGGAATCGGTTGAACCGACGCGCAAAGGCTTCAGGGATCTGCTTCAACTCGTTCCTTTCATATTCAGAAAAAAACTTGAGGAGCGCCTCTTCGTGAGCGCGGACGTCGTTGAGCGCCACACACACCCCGGCTTCGCTTTCCTCAATCAGTTGTTTGATGTGACCCTCAACAATCGACGCAAACATCGGCTTCCGGGTACCGATATACTCGTACAGCTTACCGGGAGACTGATAGGGATTGTCCAGAACGAACCAGAGCACATCCGCTTCCATAAGCTCGCGCACACAGGCCGCGTGTTCAAGATAGCCTGTAAACGTCACGTCATTCTGAAGTCCTAATTTGCTCACCAAGAGCTCGTCTTCCAAGCGCTTATTGCCGATGAAGACAAGTTCGATGCGACCCCGAAGATAGGGAGACGTGTGGAAGATGTTGTGCAGTGCCTGCAGAAGCGTTGCGGGTGACCGACCGGCATAAAAAGTTCCTGCATGGACAATCCGTAGTTTCCGTTTTTGCGTAGCCCGGACCTGTTTGTCGACTTTCAGATCGTCCGGATCATATCCCTGAGGGATGATGACAACATCGTGAAAATCAAGGGCGAGATAGTGTTTGAGCAGACTCTCCTTGACACTGCGAAGCGTCACCACCACTTTATCTGCCGAACGGAGGACCCGCTTTTCCATTCTGTAATGGATGTATCGATGGAGTGGTGTGGGATAGTATTTGAACGGATAATCCAACCACGCGTCGCGATAGTCAAGCACGAGTGGAAGCTTAAACTTTTTCTTGAGATCCTCTGCTACAAGGAAATCGGTCTGGGGCGGGGCTGTTGCAAAGATCAAATCAAAATGTTCGCGCCGGAGAAGATCCTCCCCCACCTTCACCGCTTTCGCCTTCCAACCGATTTTCGTGTCGGGAAAGAACACCAGATCCCCGCAAAATTGCAAAAACTTCCTCATCCGCTCCGACGGCATTTTTACCACTTTCTGATTCTTGAAGAGCCTATTCGCATCGAGCGAACTTGAACGAACGATTTCGACACCTGCCTGTTCCACCTCCCTCAGGAGCGACTCGTCTATGGCATAATATCCCGTCGGACTTACCGTCAACACGGTAGGTTTCCAACCGAAGTGGGGAAGATACTTGACGAACTTCGCCGTCCGTTGAACGCCGCTCAATCCCATCGGCGGAAAGTAGTACGCGATGACCAGAACTTTTCGAAATTCCGAACTCATACGACAATTAGTTCTTTGGACGATCGGTTGAGCGGTTCCCCAAATCCGTTCCGAATCAACACGTCATCCTCGATACGGACACCTCCGAAGCCGGAAATGTACACACCGGGTTCAACGGTCACAACCATTCCTGCGCGCAATGTTTCATTGCTCAGCGCAGAAAGGCGCGGAGGCTCATGAACCTGAAGCCCAATTCCATGCCCGAGCGAATGCGTAAAGTGTTTTGCAAGACCGAAACACCGGAGTGACTCCCTCGCAACGGCGTCGACATCTTTTGCCTGTAATCCGCTTCGGATGGTTTCAACCGCTTTCGCCTGAGCATCACGTACCGCTTCGTAAATCCTCTCGGCACGCGGACGCGGTCGTCCCACCGCCACCGTGCGCGTCATGTCGCTGTGATAACCGTTCACGCGACAGCCAAGGTCGATCGTGACCAACTCACCCTTCTTGATCTTCTTCAGGGATGCACGCGCATGGGGAAATGCTCCGCGCGCACCACTTGCAACTATTGGCTCAAACGCATCTGCATCTGCTCCAAAACGGCGGTGCCAATAAGAGATCTCCGCAGCGATGTCTCTTTCGCGCATACCGGGTTTGATGATGGAGAGAAGCTTCGTGAACACCTTATCGGTAATTTCCACCGCCTTACGGATCTGCTCGATTTCCCCCCGATCTTTCACCATTATTTCTTCCTCAACCAATTGGCGACCGTGATGCCACCTTTTGCCGGGGAGATGTCGCTTTAAATTCGCAAAGGCCGCGAGGGAAAGATGTTGGGATTGAACGCCGATTCGTTTTGCCTTCTTCAATATGCCGCGCTGAGCGATCCTCTCGAATAATCCTCCTTTGGAGATGAGAATGCGCGCCATCGTCACTTCCTTCCGCACCTGATCGGCATAGCGTCCGTCGGTCACCAACCAGCACTCATCTGTCGTTACGACACAGACGCCGTTCGATCCGGTGAAGCCCGTGAGATAGCGAACGTGAGGGAGGAATGTAACGATAAGTGCATCGAGCTGGACAGCGTGGAGCCGGTGCCGGAGCTCTTCAACCCGTCGTGCTTGAGTGCCTCTGTGGCTCATCACGCTGTGCTTCGGGCAAGGTGGAAGGAATTCTTAGAGATGATAGTTGGGGGCTTCCTTGGTGATGGAGATATCGTGCGGATGGCTCTCGCGCAAACCAGCGTCCGTCATACGGACGAATCGCGCCTTCTTCTTCATCTCCGCAATCGTTCGAACGCCGCAATACCCCATGGCTGCACGGAGTCCCCCCACCATCTGATAGACCGTCTCGCTCAACGTTCCTTTGTACGGAACTCGTCCTTCAATACCCTCTGGAACGAGCTTCTGGATATCGTCTTCCACATCTTGAAAGTAGCGGTCCTTACCCCCCTGTTTCATCGCTTCGATCGAGCCCATGCCTCGGTAGATCTTATAACTGCGTCCCTCGTACAGAACTTTTTCGCCCGGACTCTCATCCACACCCGCGAAGAGACTGCCGATCATCACCGAGTCGGCTCCCGCGGCAATTGCTTTGGCAATGTCTCCGGTTTGCTTGATGCCACCATCCGCGATAATTGGAACGTTGGCACGTGCAGCAGCCTTCGCACATTCGATGATCGCCGTCACCTGCGGCACACCAACACCCGCCACCACCCGCGTCGTACAGATGGAGCCGGGACCGATTCCTACCTTCACCGCGTCGGCTCCGGCTTTGATCAAATCTCGCGTTCCTTCCGTCGTCCCCACGTTGCCCGCGATAAGCTCAACATCAAATTTCGCCTTAATCTTTTTCACCATCTCCAGCACCCCGCGAGAGTGACCGTGGGCGGTATCGACCACCACAACATCGACACCGGCTTGAATCAGCTGCGCCACGCGGTCGAGCGTGTCACTCGTAACACCAACAGCCGCACCCACCCGCAGCCGTCCGTGTTTGTCTTTACATGCGTGAGGATATCGCTTCTTCTTCTGAATGTCTTTGAACGTGATGAGTCCCTTCAGCCTGCCGTTCTTGTCCACTACGGGGAGTTTTTCGATGCGGTGTTTCTGGAGAATGACCTCCGCTTCTTCAAGCGTTGTGCCGACGGGCACGGTGATCATGTTTCCGTTCGTCATCACCTTCGCGACTTCAAGATCGAGATTCGGCTCGAACCGAAGATCGCGGTTGGTCAAAATACCGACAAGGTTCTCATGCTCGACGATGGGGATACCCGAAATGGAGTATTTCTTCATCACCTCCAGCGCTTCACGCACGGTTTGATGCGGTGCAAGTGTGATCGGCTGACGAATCATGCCGCTTTCCGATCTCTTGACCTTGTCTACTTCATCTGCCTGCTTTTTGATCGACATATTCTTGTGAAGAATGCCGATCCCCCCTTCCCGCGCCAACGCGATTGCCATAGCCGACTCGGTCACCGTGTCCATTGCCGCGCTGATGAGCGGAATGTTCAGGTCGATGTGCCTCGTCAAACGCGTCCTGACGTCGGTCTCGCGAGGCAAAACCGCAGATTTCGATGGGACGAGTAGAACATCATCGTACGTGATCGCTTCGCCGAGGATTTTCTTCGGGGACATATCGTTCTTTCAACTAAGTGGCTTGGTTATGCGAACGCGCCAATACCGGTAATGTCCTCACCGATGATCAGCGTGTGCATTTCGTGGGTTCCTTCATACGTCTTGACCGACTCAAGATTTGCCGAATGCCGCATGATGGGGTACTCATTCAGGATTCCATTCGCGCCGAGGATTTCACGAGCCATCCGGGCAATTTCCAGAGCATGGTAGACATTATTCCGCTTCGCCATCGAGACCTGCGTGAATTTCGCCTTGCCTTGATCTTTCAGTCGTCCCAGCTGGAGGCACATTAACTGTGCCTTGGTGATTTCCGTGAGCATATGCACCAACTTCTCTTGAATCATCTGAAACGAGGCGATCGGTTTGCCAAATTGGATGCGCGACTTTGAATACCTGAGAGCCGTGTCATAACACGCCATGGATGAGCCGACCGCTCCCCACGCAATGCCGTAACGGGCTTGCGTTAGGCACATCAGCGGAGATTTGAGGCCGCCGGACTTTGGCAGAAGGTTGGATTCGGGAATTTCGCAGTCCTGGAAAACCAACTCGGAAGTGACCGAAGCTCGCAAGGAGTGCTTCCCCTTCATCTCGGGGGCTTCGAAACCTTTGGTACCTTTCTCCACAAGAAATCCGCGGATCTCACCATCGAGTTTCGCCCACACAACAGCAACATCGGCAATCGATCCGTTCGTAATCCACATCTTTGCTCCGTTCAGAACGAATGTACCTCCTCGCCTCTCAGCGCGCGTGATCATGCCACCGGGGTTCGAGCCATAGTCCGGCTCCGTCAACCCGAAACAGCCGATCTTAGCTCCCGAGGCTAGTTTCGGGAGCCAGTAGTCTTTCTGTTCTTCGGATCCGAAGGTATAAATCGGATACATCACCAATCCGCTCTGGACTGAGGCGAAACTGCGCACGCCGCTGTCACCACGCTCCAATTCCTGCATCATCAGTCCGTACGCGACATTATTCACCTCGGCACAACCGTACTTTTGTGGAAGCGTTGAACCGAACAGACCGAGCTCGGCCATTTTGGGAATCAAATCCATCGGGAAGGTTCCGGCTTCGTAGTGCTTCTCAATGATGGGCAGCACATCGTGGTCAACGAACTCCCGGACGGTCGTGCGGATGAGGAGTTCTTCTTCGGAGAAATGTTCGTCAATGGTATAGTAATCGACACCTTGGAACTTCGACATGAAAAATCCTTGGAGGGGATGAGGCGTGTCTATTTTAAACGACAGGAGGGAAAATGCCCGTCGAACGTGGTAGATATTAGGCAATAATGCCGCGAAAGTCAAGAAAACGCCCGATTCACACCAAAAATAGAAGAGCCAGTTTCTCGGCCGTCCCACCATAGGCGTCCGATGACTGGCTCATCAAGAAGGAGGGTAGCTGTTTTTTGCTCCCTGTGTGTTAGACGGCACGAACAAAGAAAGGTTGCACTCCCCAACAAGAATATTTCTTAATAACTCATGTCACGCAAACAACCTTTTTCGATGTTTTCAGGGTTCCTTTTGGATGTTACTTTCTTTTGTGTAACATCAGTAAATGATTGAACAGGGAGGGAGGTTGGCGCGGAGAACTACGAGGTGTGATCAATTGTTACCGGCTGAATTGCCCGATTTCAGATTATAACGCTTGATCTTGAGGTAGAGAGTCTTCGTCGTGATACCGAGTGCTTGTGCTGTCTTCGCTCTGTTCCAGGAGAATCTCTTTAATGCACGTTCGATGTGGACTCTTTCAAGCTCCTCGAGCGAAAGTAGCTCGGAGGAACCGTTGTCCGCACCTGTCGTTGTCGATGCCGAAGGATGACGTGCCAGTGCCGGATTGATCCACAGATCCTCGGGGCCGATCGTATCACCTTGCGAGAGCGCAACAGCCCCCTCGATCACATGCTCCAGCTCGCGCACGTTTCCCGGCCAGTGATAGCGCGAAAGCATGGCAAGAGCCTCCGGGTCGATCCGTTTTATCTTTGATTTCGACTTCTTTCGAATGAAATACTCCACAAGCAGAGGGATATCTTCCATTCGATCCTTCAGGGGTGGAAGTTGGATGCTCACAACGTTGAGGCGATACAGAAGATCTTCACGGAATCTTCCCTCCTGCACTTCCCGCTGAAGGTCCTTGTTCGTGGCCGAAACCACCCTCACATCCACGCGCATGGAGGCCGTTCCACCCACCCGTCTGAATTCGCCTGTCTCGAGGAAGCGCAAGAGCTTGGCCTGCGTCGGCGGACTGATATCTCCTACCTCATCGAGGAAAAGCGTACCCCCATCCGCAACTTCCACAAGCCCCTGCTTTGCAGAGTAAGCGCTCGTGAAGGATCCCTTTTCATGCCCGAAGAGTTCACTCTCGAGCAGTTGATCTGGGATGGAAGCACAATTGACCGCTACAAACGGACGATCTTTTCGAGCGCTTTCGTTGTGAATCAAGTGGGCGAGGAGCTCCTTCCCCGTTCCGCTCGCGCCCTGTATGAGAACGAACGCTTCGCTCCCCGCAACCTTTCGGGCATTCTCCACGACACTCCTCAGTGCCGGACTTTCACCGATGATGCCGCTCGCTCCGGTAATGCGGTTCAACTCGTTCCGCATCACCTCCTTGTCAATAACGAGCTGTCGACGCTCAAGAGCGCGACCGATGGTCGCGAGAAGTTGATCCGTGTCGTACGGTTTGCTGACGAAATCATACGCGCCGAGTTTGATCGTCTCGATTGCAGTCTTATAGTCGACCACGTTCGTCAGCATGATCACCTGGGTCGTGGGAGAGTGTTCGTGCATGAACTTCAAAACGTCGATGCCGCTTACACGCGGCATCTTGATATCAAGGAGAGCGACGTCGTAGATTTTGGACTGCAGGAGATTGATCGCTTCGGTACCGTTGAGGGCGGCATCGACTTCGTAGCCACCGAGCTCTTCAAGCTCGGTTTTCAAGAGGAAGGTGATGGACTCTTCGTCGTCGACAACAAGAATCTGAAACTTCTTGGCCATAGCGCTCCCTGAGCGGCGGCATCAGACGCCGCTGAGCACGCGCTCGACGGTGGTCAATAGATCGACGAGATCATACGGTTTGCTGACAAAATCCTCGGCTCCCAGTTTCTTCGACTCAATGGCGTTCTTCAGGTCGGCAAATCCTGTCAGCATAATGACTTTGGTGTTCGGGTGGGTTTCCTTGACAAACTTCAACACTTCAAATCCATCCACGTTCGGCATTTTGATATCGAGGAGAATCAGATCAAACTCATCCTTTTTTAAAATGTCGATCGCCTCAGCTCCATCCGATGCGGATGCGACTTTGTATCCCTCTCCCTCCAGTTCGGAACTGAGGACCATACGAAGTGCATCTTCATCATCGACAACGAGGATTCTGTTCTTTTGAGGCATAGCTCAATCTCCTTACAATCCGCGCTCCGGACGAACGAAGAAGTCTGAGTGTAACGGTGCGGCCAGAGTTGGCGCAGTATAGATAATTTCCCTCTGAAATGCAACCAACCACATCGCTCTCGCACACCTCGATCAGCGCATTGCAACTGACACAAACTTCCCTTACCTTCGTCGTCAGCATGATGGCAACCGCGTTCCCTCAACAACAAAAGCCGATCACCGTCTTACTGGTGGACGATGATATCAGCTTTGCGAAACTCGTTCAACACCATCTCCAGAAATTCCAGAATCGCGAGTTCAAGCTGATCTGGAAAGAGAACGTGGAGGAGGCGCTCACCGAAGTGCAGCAGAACCCCACCATCGATCTCATCCTTACGGACTACGTCCTCCAAGGTTCCAACGGACTGGAATTCTGCTTGCAACTGAACCAGATGAATTGCGAGATTCCCATCGTTTTCGTTACGGCGACGAGGGACTTCAAACTCGCTATCGAAGCAATGAAGCTCGGGGTAGAGGACTTCCTGATCAAAGAGGATCTCGCCGAATCGATCCTCCCTCGAACAATCATCAACGTGCTCGACCGGGTCCACATGCACAAGCAAATCAAGGCGGTCGAAAAGCGGATGCTCATCGCCGAAAAGCGGGCCGAAGCGATCCGCGAGCTTGTCGTCACGGTCTGCCACGAATTCAACAACCCTCTCGCTGCCATTAAAATCAGCGCCGATCTATTGCGCCGCCAGTTCCTCTCAGAATCGGATAAAGAACGATTGAAGAAGTTCGATGAAAACTTCCACAAGATCGAATCTGAAATCAAGCGCTTGCGTGACATCAATTTCGAGAAGATTGATTTTCACGGAACAAGCGTGAAGCCACAGACATCGGAATAGCAAAACGTCCGGATGGCGCTCAAAATTCACACTGCTGGCGGGTTGCTTCTCAGTCGAAAAATCTCTATTATTTGCTACAGTTTTTGTCCGCGCGCCGGTCGCCCGAGAGAGTTTCCAGAGTTCATTGATTAACGATGTCGTTCAGCATAAGGTCTCAACACACTTTCATCAAGTTTCTCGTTTCCCAGAATCCCCCAAAGTGTCCCGCCCAAGAAGCGGGACACTTTTTTTATGTCCTTTCCGAACGAGCATGACGATCGCCGAAGTCGAACAGTACATGGACTCCTGGGCACCGCGTTGGACAGCGTGGGAGCGCGACAACGTAGGGCTGCAGGTTGGCGACCGGAAGCGTCCGGTACGCCGCATCCTCGTTTGCCTCGACGCGACAGGTGAAGTTATCCACGAAGCCATCGGTAAGAAGATCGATCTTATCATAGCTCATCATCCGCTTCTCTTTCGACCTCCGTCAGCCATCGTCGCGTCGGATCCGGTTGGGAATCTCGTACTCCGTCTCACCGAACACCGGATTGCACTGTATGCCAGCCACACGAATCTCGACTCGACAAAAGATGGTGTAAGTTTTGCGCTCGCTCGCGCTCTGGGACTCGCGCAACCGAGGTTCCTCCAGCCATTGAAAGAGACATTGGCAAAGATCGTCGTCTTCGTCCCCCGCGACCACGTCGACTCCGTCGCTTCCGCTATGTCCGATGCAGGGGCAGGGATGATCGGCGAGTATGATTCCTGTTCGTTTCGTCTCGAGGGAAAAGGAACATTTCGAGGATCATCCGCTGCCACGCCCTTTGTGGGTGAAAGAGGAAGGCTTGAATCCGTTGAGGAGGTACGCTTAGAGATGCTTGCCCCTCGGGCGCGGATTTCCGCAATCGTCGAGTCAATGAAGAAAGTACATCCCTACGAGGAGGTCGCCTATGACCTGTACCCTCTTCTTAATACAAACCCGAACTACGGTTTGGGGGTCATTGGGGCGCTTCCACGGCCGCTTTCACTGCGATCGTTCCTTCAGAAAACGTGCCGTGCTCTGCGCGCCGAAGGAATTCGTTACTCGGGCGACTTGAAGCGCCGGGTACGGCGTGTTGCCGTGTGCGGAGGAAGTGGATCTGATCTCCTCTCCGCAGCCGTCGATGCTGGGGCTGATGTATTCGTAACGGCAGACGTTCGCTACCATACGTTCCATTCCGCCATAGATCGAATCGCTCTCGTGGATGCCGGTCATTGGGAAACGGAACAAGTTGTTCTGCCGGTCATAGCCGAACGACTACGGCATTTTGTGTCGTCGAGGCGCGATCGTATCCAGGTTTTCATCACTCAAAAGAATACAAATCCAACACACATCTTCTTGTCTTAACGTGAGGAGCGGTATTTGGAAAACAGATTACGTCTTTTGTACGCTTTGCAGCAGGTTGATTCCGGCCTCGACGAGTTACAGGAACTCAAGGGAGATCTTCCTCGCGTCGTAGCCGGATTGCGGGAACGGCTTGCAAATGCCCAACAACGCAAAGAAGAGCTGCAGCGAACGATGAAGGAATCGATCCTTCGCCGCGATGAAATCGATCTCGAAATCGTCGCTACAAAAGAGAAGATCGAGAGGTACAAAGAACAGCAGTTTCAAATCAAGACCAATAAGCAATATGATGCCCTGACTCGAGAGATCGACGCGGCACAGGAACGTATTACCCAACTCGCCAAGGAGATCGATCTTGTCGAAGGAAAAGCCTCGCTTGCGAAAAGCGACCTCGATCAACTCGGGTCCGAAATCGAGGAAATCCAAAAAGAGCTCGCAGAGCGTCAGGCGGAGTTGGAGCAGGTGAACAAGGATCATGAGGAGGAGGAGTTGCGATTGAAGCACGAGAGAGAGAAACTCGTGGTTCGACTCGAGAAGGCGGATCTGCGAACCTACGAACGTATTCGGAAGGCCTTCGGTGGGAAGGCGGTGGTCGCCGTCCGCCGCAATGCGTGCGGAGGCTGCTTCAAGCGCATCACACCGCAAGCGATGGTGGAGCTCAGGAAGAATACAAGGGTCATGACGTGCGAACACTGCGGACGACTCCTCGTCTCCGATGAAATCGTTGAGACGTACTCCTCTGCTCTATGAAGATCCTCGCTTTTACCGACGGTGCATCCCGCGGCAATCCCGGCGAAGGTGGCATTGGGATCATTCTGAAAGATGATGGCGGCTCAACGATTACCCGCCTGTGTGGATACATCGGCAAATCGACCAACAACGTAGCGGAATACACTGCGTTGATCGAGTGCCTCAAGGCCGCGGCATCTACCCCGTGCACGCATTTAATTGTGCATTCAGACAGTGAGTTGTTGGTACGGCAATTGAAGGGGGAGTATCGCGTGAAAGATCCGACGCTCAAAAGGTATGTTCAAACGGTCCACACGCTATTGGAGAACGCCCCCTTCAAATTCGAAATTAAATATGTGCCGCGGGAACTCAACCGCGAAGCAGATCAGTTAGCTAACGTGGGGATCGATTCGAAGAGAAAACTCCATCGGATCGTGACGTGATCGCTCCCAGACGATTTCAGGGAGCACGGTCCGTTTCAGTAAGAAAAGCTATTTCATCAAAGTTGTTGTAAGCAGGTGTCGACCGGGCAGTCGCTCCTCACCTCGCCCGCTTTTTGGAGCGCGGCGAGCGTGAGGGGAGGAAAGTCCGAACACCACAGGGCAGGGTGCCCCGAGTCAATCGGGGGTCTTGCGGGCAACATCCCGCAGGAACGGATAGTGTCACAGAAAACACACATCCCCTTCGCGAAGGCGGAGGAGAAACGGTGAAAAGGTGGTGTAAGAGACCACCGCGCACTCAGCAATGGGTGCGGCACGATAAACCCCACCCGGTGCAAGACCAAGTAAACCACGGCCGGAGTGGCCCGCTCCTGTTCGCTCCGCCTGAGGCGGAGAACACCGTGGCGGGTAGGTCGCATCAGAGAAATGACTGCCTCTCTGTTTCGCTTGACGGAACGGACAGACAGAATTCGGCTTACAGGTCGCCACCTGCCTTTTTGATCTGTTGAAGTACGAATCCACCTTCCGTCCTCAATCCCTTCAGACCTGATGTCGCCAGTACGTGAATATCGTTGGACATTTCTCACGCAGGATGCCGGTGAAGAGTCCCTGGCCAATCTCGAGACGGTCAAGCGCTTGACCGATGAACTGGGCATCTCCCCCATTCTTGCCGAGATCCTGAGCCGGCGCGGCGTGCGGACGTTCGATGAGGCGCGCGCGTTTTTTCGCCCATCGCTCTCCGACCTTCTCGACCCGTTTCTGATGGAGGGGATGGAAACGGCAGTCGATCGGATCAGCACGGCCCTCGCAAAGAAGGAAAAGATTCTCGTCTACGGCGATTATGATGTGGATGGAACGAACGGCACGGCGCTTCTTTGGACGTTCCTGAAAAGCGCAGGGGGCGATGTCGCATACTTCATTCCGGATCGAATTAAAGACGGTTACGGTCTTTCCCAAATTGGGATCGACCGGGCGCGAGAGGTGGGCGCAACACTCCTCATCACTGTCGACTGCGGTATTACGGCCTCTACCTACGTCGATCAGGCCCAAGCGAGCGGCATTGATGTGATCATCTGCGATCACCACGAGCCGGGCGCGCAGTTCGCGAGAGCCTTGGCAACACTCGATCCTTTGAAGCCTTCATGCCCCTACCCTTTCAAGCATCTTTCCGGATGCGGTGTCGGGTTCAAACTCATCCAGGCGCTTTCTTCCCGTGCAGAAATTGCGGAGCGGATCGCCGACGATCCCTACGAAGTACTCGCATCCTATCTTGATTTCGTCGCTCTCGCAACGACGGCAGATATCGTGCGATTGACGGGCGAAAACCGAACGCTCACCAAGCTCGGATTGGATCTTCTCAATGCCAACCCAAGACCCGGTATCCGGGCTTTGATCGAGACGTCAGGTTTGAAGCTCGGCAAAATCACGGCCAGTCAGATTGTTTTCGTCCTCGCGCCACGCATCAACGCGGTGGGCCGCCTGGGCAACGCGATGCGGGCCGTGGAATTGTTGACTTCGACTTCGTACGAACAAGCGTTGCAGCTCGCGCAGATCGCTGAGGAGGAGAATCGCAACCGGCGCAAGATCGATGAGGATACGTTCCTCGAAGCACAAGAACTCGTGGAGCAGTACCTCGATATCGAGCGCGAAGGAGCGATTGTGCTGCATCAGGAGACGTGGCATCCCGGAGTAATCGGCATCGTCGCATCGCGATTGGTTGAGAAGTACTATCGACCGACGATCATGATGACCACCATCGACGGGGTAGCGAAGGGTTCGGCCCGCAGTGTTGCGGGATTCGACATTTACGAAGCCCTGAAAAGGTGTGAGGATAAGTTAATTCAATTCGGCGGACATAAGTATGCCGCCGGACTTGCGGTGGAAGTCGAACGCATCGAGGAATTCAAAGAAGCGTTCAACGCCGTCGTCAACGAACTGCTTACCGACGAGCTCCGCATACCCGAAATCAAGATCGACGCCGAAATTCAGTTAACGGAGCTGACACCGAAATTCGTTCGCATCCTCCATCAATTCGCTCCCTTCGGTCCGGGAAATATGCGACCGGTATTTGTGGCGCGCAACGTTGAGCTCTACGGAACTCCTCGCATCGTGGGAGAAAAACATCTTAAGTTTAAAGTCCGAACAAATGGTCAGGTGTTCGACGCCATCGGATTCAATCTCGGTCATCTCATCGGCAACCTTGTCCCCGGGAGAAGAGACATGGCACTTGCTTTTTCCATCGATGAAAGCGACTACACGGGAGAAACGTTCCCGCAATTGAAGATACGGGACGTAAAGTGACAAATACGGGCGGTGGCTTGTTCCACACTTCTTTGAGGCGTATCTTACGGCCACCACCAAACCCCGTTTCATCAAAAGTGAGTGACGAGACCTATGTCCGGACATTCGAAATGGCATCAGATACGGCGTAAGAAGGCAGTCACCGACGCCCGTCGCGGAAAGATCTTCAATCAGATCATTCGGGAAATCACTATCGCGGCCCGGCTCGGAGGAGGTGATCCGGCAGGAAATCCGCGTCTACGGCTTGCAATTGAAAAAGCCAAGGCAAACAACATGCCGGCCGACAACATCAAACGAGCCATTCAAAAAGGAACAGGTGAGCTTCCGGGCACGGCTTACGAAGATGCCCTCTATGAGGCCTATGGGCCTGGAGGCGTCGGCCTCTTGATTGAAACAGTGACCGATAACAAGACCCGCACCGTCAATGAGCTGCGCCACATCTTGGAACGGAATGGAGGGAAGCTCGCCGCGACGGGGGCCGTGTCGTATCTCTTCCATCGGAAAGGACAGATCATCATCCCGAAATCGGCTGCCGACGAGGATACATTGCTTGAAGTGATCCTCAGCGCCGGTGCGGACGACATGAAGACCGACGCTGAGCAGTACACAATTCTGTGTTCTCCTGAATCGTTTGAAGATGTGAAGAAGGCGATTGAGGAGCGAGGAATTGCCGTTGAACACGCGGAACTTCAGCGAATTCCCGAGACAACCGTGCGCGTCGAGGGGAAAGAAGCCGAACAACTGGTTAAGTTGCTCGAAGCGTTAGAAGAACAAGACGATGTTCAGCATATCTTCGGCAATTTTGACATCGAGGAAAGTGTGTTGTCCAGTCTCAGCTGATCGTAGATACATACCTGTCAGGCAAACGGATCGGCCTTGAGCTTGTTGCGGTAACTTATCGGATACGTATGATCATTCTTGGTGTCGATCCCGGTACGCTTGTGACCGGTTACGGCGTCGTTGAAGTGGAACGCGGCCGGTTCCAGGTACTCGAATACGACGTGGTAAGAAGTCGGAGCGACCGCTCGATGCCGATTCGGCTCAAATCCATCTATTCGAAGCTTTGCGACGTCATCGAGAGGTTTCATCCCGACGAGTTTGCCATCGAGACGGCTTTCTATGGTAAGAATGCACAATCTGCCATGAAGATCGGCCACGCGCGCGGTGTCTCCATCCTCGCCGCCGTGAATCACGAAATCCCGACGGCTGAGTATTCACCGCGTGAGGTCAAACGTGCCGTTGTGGGAAATGGCTCCGCCTCGAAAGAACAAGTCAGTTATATGATCAAATCGCTTCTGAGGCTTCGGCAAAGTCCAAAATTCTACGACGCAACCGATGCCCTTGCCGTTGCCATCTGCCATTATCATCGACGTCGGAATTCGTCGAAGGGCACCGGATCATCACTGACATCGCGTCCGACAAGCTGGAAAGCCTACGTCGAAGCTCACCCCGAAAGGCTGGCGAGACTCCCTTGATCGCGTCCCTGCACGGCGTTCTCACTACGAAATCTCCGACGGAAGTGCTGATCGAGGTCGATGGGGTGGGCTATGCCGTTCATATTCCACTCTCGACGTTTGAGAAAGTGGGGGATGTCGGTAGTCGCGTCCACCTCTTCACCTACCTTCACGTCCGGGAAGATGCGCTGGTGCTGTATGGATTTGCCACAGAGTATGAGCGATTGCTCTTTAAACTCCTGTTGACGGTGAACGGAATCGGACCCAAAATTGCGCAAGGGATTCTCTCAGGCATCGCGCCCGATCAATTGCATACCTACCTCACCTCCGGCAACATCGCTGCCCTGACTTCCATCCCCGGCGTAGGACGAAAAACCGCCGAACGCATGATCGTCGAACTACGCGAGAAGATTGCTAAGCTGGTGCCCGTCGTCCCGATTCAACAGAACAAACACGAAGAAATCCGGGCGGAGGCCCTGCTGGCTCTCACCACGCTCGGGTATCAACGTTCCACTGCTGAGAAAGCGCTGCGCCAAGCACTTGCCGATCAGGACGGTCCTCCCACATTAGAAGAGTTGATAAAGAAAGCACTGAGAAATATGACCGGCTCCTGACTGCACTGAGCAAGCGGCTCCTATTCAAGCCGAAACTTCTTGCCCTTCTAACTCGACGAAAGCTGGTATCGCCACTACACCGCCGCACGAACGTTCCGTGATCGATTCTCCATCAGACTGGATGAGCCCGATTTCACCAACATCCGCGGAGGAGCCGGACTGTTTGCAAGCATTGCCGTTGATTCCATCTGCTGGAAATTGCCCGAAGTGATCCTCCCGGACGATCCACAAGGCATTTCAAATTGTCCGTAGCCGTTGACGGAATGGAAGAAGGGACGACGCTCTGTTTCCTTGCTATTCATCTAATCGCTCTCTACTATTGAAGCCGTATGAGTCAGCAACGCAAATCGAACCTCACCGATCCCGAGCGATACGAAAACGACGTTGAGCTTGACCGCTCGCTCCGCCCCGCCAACCTCTCAGAATTCGTCGGTCAACAGAAAATTGTTGAGAATCTCAAGGTCTTCATCGCCGCAGCAAGGCAACGAGGCGAGGCGCTCGACCACGTTCTGCTGACCGGCCCACCGGGATTGGGCAAAACAACTCTTGCCTACATCATAGCTAATGAAATGGGGGTGGGGGTTAAGGTGACCTCCGGTCCTGCCCTCGAAAAGCCGGGGGATTTGGCCGGGATTTTAACTTCGTTGGAACGAGGAGAGGTCCTCTTTATCGATGAAATCCATCGTGTACCAGTAAAGATCGAAGAATACCTCTACTCAGCAATGGAGGAATTTCGCGTCGATATCATCATCGACAGCGGTCCGGGTGCGAAGACCATACCGCTCAGTCTGGAACCTTTTACACTTGTCGGAGCTACGACGAGGGCGGGATTGTTGAGCTCACCTTTGCGATCGCGGTTTGGCATTTCGAATCGGCTTGATTACTACACCGCCGACTTGCTCACGCGCATCGTCCGGCGTTCTGCCGATCTTCTTCAAATGGAAGTTGCGGCTGATGCGGCAGAAGAGATCGCCAAACGCTCACGCGGGACCCCTCGTATCGCCAACCGTCTGCTTCGACGCTGCCGCGACTTTGCTCAGGCAGACGCAAAACTCGCTCACCATCACGGTATCGTAACAAAAGCAGTGGCTCAACACTCCCTCACCGCGCTCGAAGTGGATGAGCACGGATTGGATGAAATGGACAAACGGATTCTGAAGATTGTGCTGGAGAAGTATCACGGCGGACCGGTGGGACTCAACACGCTCGCTGTCGCTGTGGGTGAGGAGCCGGGGACAATCGAAGAAGTGTACGAGCCGTATTTGATTCAGGAAGGATTCCTCCAACGCACGCCACGGGGACGGGAAGCCACGGCGCTCGCCTTCAAACACTTCGGTCTCACCAAACGCTCCGGACCTCAGGAAGGGTTGTTCTAAATCTTATTTGCGCGTTCCCCCTTGTCCTCGCATACTTGCGAAGAGCTTGTAACGCGATGGTGAGGTCTTTCGGTAGCGGGGCTTCGAATTGGAGACGGTCATCGGTCAGAGGATGGGCGAGCTTCAATTCGCTCGCATGAAGCGCTAATCGGTCGATCAGCGGCTTCTCAACACCATCTGATTTGTATTTCTTTTTGAATTCGGATAGAAAGAGCCCCTTGCCATCGCGGTACAGGTCGTCCCCCACAATCGGTAGTCCAAGAGAGCGGAGATGAACGCGAATTTGGTGCATGCGGCCGGTTTTCGGTCGCACCTCTACGAAAGCGTAACCCTGAAAGGACTCAAGGATTGAAAAGTCCGTCACCGCCTCCTTCCCCTTCTTCTCATCGATCTTCATTCTCCTTCCATCCCACCCTTCAGACAGAGGGTGCGAGATGGTTCCAGATGAGACAGATGACACCCCCTTCACCAACGCGAGATATTTCTTCTCAACATGTCGTCCTTCAAACTGCCTGTTCAGGTGAGCGTGTGCATCTGGAGTTTTCGCAAACACGACAAGCCCGCTTGTTTCTTTGTCAATCCGGTGAACAACATAAATCGATCCAAGCTGTTCCTTCAGAAAAGAAAAGAGATTCGGCAGGTCCGGACGAAATCGGTCGGGCACGACCAACATGCCGGCGGGTTTGTTCAGGACGAGGATGCTCGGATCCTCGTGCACGAGCTCCACTTTGAGTTTCCGACGAAGCCAATCGCTGATGTGTCTCATAAGTCGAGCCGAAAATAGAGCGGGATTGCTTCAGATACAAGCTTGATCGTCAGAGCGCGAACGAGTCGATTGCCTCGCAAAACCAATCTCATCACGCATTCTGAAATCTTTCCGGGAACATTCGTCAGCACGACGGAAGCTACCGATTATCTGCTGAATGCCTTAGGCTTGAAGCGCGAGCCGGTTTTGAAATGGGGTCCGCTCGGTATGCAGCAATTGAGCGAGACAAAGCGAGGCCGATTTGCGGTTCTCGGCTTCGCAGGCAACGCAGCTCCCGACCACATTGACCATCTCCACGCTCTGCAATGGTTTCTCGCGGCGCTACTTCAACTTTGATTTGATCCCCGCCCACGGCGTCGAGATGCACTGAGTGCATGTGAGTTCGTTTGCTTCTTTTCCGATGATGCTCTATCATGGGGCACCCTCAAAGGAGAAACATCCTCTATGTCCTTCGACAAAGACCTTCAGTCGATTCAAGAAGCACGTGACCTTGTAGAACGGGCCAAATCCGCTCAGCTCGCTTTTCGCTCCTCCACACAGAAACAGGTTGATGCAATTGTCAAAGCGATGGTTGAGGCCGGCTATGCCGCGGCTGGAAAGCTCGGCAAAATGGCTCACGAGGAAACCGGCTTTGGGAAACCGGAGGACAAAAAGAAGAAAAACGAGTTCGCGACAAAGCGGGTATGGGAATCGATCAAAGACCTCAAGACCGTCGGAGTCATCAACGATGACAGGGAGAAGCGCATTATCGAGATCGCCGAGCCGATGGGAGTCGTTGCTGCGCTCATTCCATCTACGAATCCTACTTCGACGGTGATGTTCAAAGCGATCATCTCCGTCAAAGGCCGCAACGGATTCGTTGCGAGTCCGCATCCGCGGGCTGTGCACTGTACACTTGAGGCAACGCGCATTGTGGCGGAGGCGGCGGAGAACGCCGGCGCGCCGAAGGAACTGATCGCATGTATGTCGATCCCGACGATCGAAGGAACAAATGAGTTGATGCGACATAAGAAGACCGCCGTCATTCTGGCCACAGGCTCCAATCCGATGGTCAAGGCAGCTTACAGCGCTGGAAAGCCGGCTTATGGCGTCGGCTCGGGCAACGTTCCGGCGTTCATCGAACGCACTGCCAATGTGAAGAAAGCGGTTGCAGATATCGTCTCCGGCAAGATGTTCGATTGGGGGGTGTTGTGTTCGACGGAGTCGGGCGCAATCGTCGATGAACCGGTGAAGCGGATGGCGATGGAGGAGTTCAAAAAGCAAGGGGCATACTTCTGCTCGCCGGAGGAAATTGCCCGGCTGAGCGCGACGATGTTCGATCCGCGTGGAGCGATCAATCCAGAGATCGTCGGCAAGTCTCCAACCTTCATCGCCAAGAAAGCCGGATTTGAGGTGCCAAACGATACTACGTGCCTGATTGCAGAATTGCCGGGGGTGGGACGCGAGTATCCACTCTCCCGTGAAAAACTCTCGCCTGTGCTTTCGTTCTTTACCGTTAACGGCTGGCAAAAGGGGTGCGAGAAGTGCATCGAGATGTTAGAGTTTGGAGGGATGGGACACTCCATGGTCATCCATTCCACCGACTCCGAAGTGGTGCTGAAGTTTGGATTGGAGAAACCGGCGTTCCGGGTGCTCGTGAACACGCAGGCAGCTCTCGGGGCGGTGGGCTACACAAACGAGCTTCTTCCTTCGATGACGCTGGGTCCGGGCACGTTCGGCGGATCGATCATCTCCGACAACCTCTCGGCAAAGCATCTGATCAACATCAAGCGGCTTGCGTTTGAGACCCGGCCGATCAATCCGCCAGAGAAGTATGTTTCGCCGCAGTCACCGGCTCCGACGAAGACCGAATTGCCCGGCGCGACGATCCATCACGTGCTGCCGCCGGAGCACTCGTGGATGGAGGAGATCGAGCGGCGGATTCGGTTGAAGGCGAGTAATGTCGTTGAAACGCGTTCGAACGAGATGAAACCGCGCAACGGAGAGGTTGCAGCCGGTGGCGCTCCTTCGAAGGTTTCGGAGAAGAAAACCGAAAAATACGGCACGGACTTGACCGAATCAGATGTGGAGCGCATCGTGAGGGAGTTTGAATCGAAGCTGAAGTGAAGCCCGCGCAGAAGAGTGCCAGTTCAAAACCTGCCTTGTCTTCTTCCTATCGTAAGTTACCGCGTAGCTTCTATCTCCGGCCCGCACTTCGGGTCGCGAAAGATTTGTTGGGAACGTATTTCATTCGTCGCGTGGGGGATACCCGACTCGTTGGAAAGATCGTCGAGGTAGAGGCGTATGATGAATCCGATCCAGCGTCGCATTCTTATCGCGGCCGCACCCGCCGCAACGATGTGATGTTTTGGAAGGGGGGTCATTTGTATGTGTACTTCACGTATGGCATGCATTTTTGTGCAAATGTCGTTACAGGTCCGGAAGGCCGCGGTGAAGCGGTGCTCATCCGTGCGATCGAACCGGTCGAAGGTTTGGAGATAATGAGAAGGAATCGATCAGGAAGGAAGAACTCTCCCCACATTACTGAGAAGAATCTTACCAACGGTCCTGCAAAATTTTGTGAAGCGTTTGGAATTGGGCGAGAGGAAAATGGAAGCGATTTGTTGGAAGACTATATCTCGATCACGCGAGGGGAAAGAATTCCCCCCTCGAAGATCTTGCAGTCGACGAGAATCGGTATCCGGAATGGTCGAGAGAAGCGATGGAGGTTTTATGTGAAGGGGAATAAGTGGGTGTCGAGGTAATATCCTTTCTCTCCTCGAGAATCAGGGCATCAGTGCCGATCAAGCTCCTTTCGCAAAAACATCCCCGTGAACGACCCTTCCGCTTCTCCCACCTCCTCGGGTGTCCCCTCGGCGATGATCTGTCCCCCCCCATCCCCCCCTTCGGGTCCGAGATCGATGATCCAGTCGGCGGTCTTGATGACATCGAGGTTGTGCTCGATGACGATCACGGTGTTCCCTTTGTCAACCAGTTTGTTCAAGACGGAAAGGAGCATGCGAATATCTTCAAAATGAAGTCCCGTCGTTGGTTCATCGAGAATATAGAGCGTTTTGCCTGTTCCGATCTTCGAAAGCTCCGTCGACAATTTCACGCGCTGCGCTTCGCCACCGGAAAGCGTCGTCGCTTGTTGGCCCAACCGGATGTACCCCAAACCCACGTCGTGCAGGGTCTCGAGATGTCGCTGGATGCGCGGGAATTCGCTGAACAGTTCGCGCGCATCATCCACCGTCATTTCCAGCACATCCGAAATCGACCTCCCTTTGTAGCGCACCTCCAACGTCTCACGGTTGTATCTTTTGCCGTTGCAGACATCGCAGAGGACATACACATCGGGCAGGAAATTCATCTCAATGCGCTTCACACCGTCCCCCTCACACCCCTCACAACGTCCTCCCTTCACGTTGAAGCTAAAACGACCTGCTTTGTACCCTCGAATTTTCGACTCCGGAAGTTGTGTGAAGAGATCGCGAATCAACGTGAAGAGCCCCGTATAGGTAGCCGGATTGGAGCGCGGGGTTCGACCAATGGGGGATTGATCGATGTCGATAACTTTGTCGATCTGTTCCAAACCTTGGATCGACTTGTAGGGAAGCGGCACAACGCGGGTACCGTAGAACTTGTGCGAAAGGATCGGATATAAGGTTTCGTTAATCAGCGTTGATTTCCCCGATCCACTTACGCCCGTTACGCAGACGAAGCATCCGAGTGGGACTTTCAGCGTTACATTCTTGAGATTGTTTCCGGTCGCACCGGTGAGGATTAACTGTTTGCCGGTCCCCTTGCGGCGAGACTTCGGCACCCCAATTGTTTTCTTGCCTTTCAGATAGAGAGCCGTGTGTGATTCCGCACCGACACCGTTGCCGTTGATTCGCAAGTGCTTGTTGAGTGTCTGTAATTCAGACGGATGGCCGTGCGTTACGACATACCCGCCGTGCTCTCCCGCCCCCGGTCCTAAATCGACAACGAAATCCGCGCTTTCGATCGTTTCCTTATCGTGCTCGACGACGATGACCGTGTTTCCCAGATCGCGAAGTGCTTTGAGCGAATGGATGAGCTTTCTATTATCGCGCTGATGGAGACCGATGCTCGGTTCATCGAGGATGTACAGTACTCCAACGAGCTGTGTTCCGATCTGTGTGGCGAGACGGATGCGTTGCCCTTCACCGCCGGAGAGGGTTCGGGCCGGACGATCAAGCGAGAGGTAATCGAGGCCGACATTCAGCAGAAACCCAATTCTTTGAAGGATTTCTTTGAGTATCTGACGAGCGATTTCCATTTGCCGCGGCGGAAGGGAAAGCTCCTCGAAGAATTGATGAGCTTGTTTGATCGATAATGACACTAGCTCGTGGATGTTCGTGTGGCGTCCCGTTCTGTCATCCATAAGCTTGATGGCAAGACTTTCCTTGCGCAGTCTTCCCCCCTTGCACGAATCGCAAGGCGTTGTCGTCATAAACGATTCAACCCACTCGCGAATGTTGTTCGATGAAGACTCCTCGTAATATCTCTTCATCATCTCCATGATCCCGCCGAAACGATGGCGATAGGTGACACGCCTCCCGCCGTCGTGGACGTATTCGATATCGAACTTCTCGTCACCGGCACCGTTCAGCAGTATCTCGCGGACTGTCGGAGAAAGCCTCTTCAAGGGGGTGTCAAAATCGAAGCCGTACCGCTTCGCCACGGCACGCAACTGGCTGAACATCCACGTCTGTCGCGGTTTCCCCAGAGGAGCAATAGCTTCCTCGTTGATGGACAGGTTTTCATCCGGGATGATGAGTCGAACATCAAACGCTTTTTTCTCGCCAAGACCTTCGCATTCTGGACAGGAACCGGAAGGGGAATTGAAGGAAAATGAATTGGGGGCAGGCTCGTCATAACTGATGCCGCAGATGTGACACGCGTAATGCTTGCTGAACAGCTGGTCATTGACGCCGTCGTGGACGATCAACGTTCCGTTGCCGTATTTGAGGGCCACCTCCACCGATTCCGCCACTCGTGGGCGGAGTTCCTTCTTTACCGCGATGCGGTCGACCACAATCTCGATGTTGTGAATTTTGTATCGATCGACCTTCATTCCCTCGCGGAGCTCCCGCACTTCTCCATCAACACGCACACGGACGAAGCCGTCCTTTTGGATTTGCTCAAACAGCTCCCGATAGTGTCCCTTGCGCCCCTTCACAACAGGAGCCAAAATCTGGAGCTTCGAGCCGGCAGGATATTTGAGAATGGAATCGATGATCTGATCGATCCCTTGCCGCTCAACTTTCCGACCGCAGTTGTAGCAGAATTGCGTGCCAACGCGCGCGAAAAGAAGTCGGAGATAATCGTAGATCTCCGTAACGGTGCCGACCGTCGAGCGCGGATTGGTGCTGACGGTTTTCTGTTCAATGGAGATGGAGGGGCTCAGTCCTTCGATGTAATCGACGTCAGGACGTTCCATCAATCCCAAAAATTGACGCGCGTAGGCGGAGAGACTCTCGACATATCTTCTTTGGCCTTCAGCATAGATCGTATCGAACGCAAGGCTCGACTTGCCGGAGCCGGAGAGTCCGGTGATCACGATAAACTGATCACGCGGCATCTCGACGTCGATGTTTTTCAAATTATGAACGCGCGCGCCTTTGATAATGAGCTTATCTTCTGGCATCGTATTGCTTTGAGTCTCTCTGACACTTCAAATGTACACTGAACAGAGTCTTACACGTGGTTGTGCAAAAAGTTCAATCAACGTGATGGGCGAGTTCGAGGTTTGAAGAATTCAGGTTGTTTTCGCAACACCAACGTGGGCGAGAAGGTTTCTCCCCCTACATTTTGCACAACCTCACCTTCCGAAGGCTTTCTCAGCATAACCCACACCTTCGGAAGATTCGTCGGCCTTCGCCGTCGGATGAATCCGACGATTGACATAGGAAACCCGATGAGGGCTGGCGCGTCGCAGATGTCTGTCATCTGCTGTCTGCAATCTGCTCTCTGCCTCCTGACGAAAGTCTTCTTACTTACATACTCCCTTACTTACTCCTTCACTCCTCCCCCCTCAATGTATCCTCTTCCTCTTGTTCAGATACTCAAACAACGCGCGGTCGAACGGGGTGCTCGTATCGAGCAAAACGTAATCGATCGCGTTTTCACGGCATTCCCTCTTGTAAGTTTCGAGAAACTCACGCATCGATTCCTGATATGCTTTCTGAATGTGACTCGGTTGTGTCATCATCTCTTCCTTCGTTTCCATATCTCGGAAAACGGCGTCGTGAGCGAATGCAAACGACCGTTCCAAGGGATCCAGCACCTGCAGAACGATCACTTCGTTGCCTTTGTGGCGAAAATGCTTCAGCGCCGTCATCACCTGACGCGGATCGTCGAACAGATCGCTGAGCACAATGACAAGTCCTCGTCGCTTGATCCGCTCGGCCACCTGATGCAACGCCTCGCCCGTCAGGGTCCTTTCGCCCGGCTGCAGCACTTCAAGTTCACGCAAGAGTTGTTTGAGGTACAACTTGGTTCCTCGCGGGGGAAGAAACGTGCGAACCCGTTCGTCGAAGATGGTCAAACCGACGGCATCGCGCTGTTCCACCATCAGATATGCCAGCGCCGCCGCGATGTACGATGCATATACCACTTTGCGGAGGTAGGCTCCGGAGGTATATGCCATGGACTTGCTCGCGTCCAGAATGAGGTACGACTTCAGGTTTGTCTCCTCCTCGAACTGCTTGATGTAGTATCGGTCGGTTTTCCCGTACGCTTTCCAGTCGATATGCCGGATTTCGTCCCCCGGCATGTATTGACGATGCTCCGTAAACTCGACGCTGAAGCCATGGTAGGGACTTTTATGGAGACCGGTGATGAATCCCTCGACCACCAACCGTGCCCGCAATTCCATGTTGGCAAGCTGTGCAACGATTTCCGGTTGAAGATATTTAAGTGCATCCTGCATGCAATTGTGTCAGATTACTCAATTCAAACGAATAGCCTCTTCAGATTTGAACAATCGATCCGCGTGTATCAAATCAATCCGACTCGTTCAGCGTCCTCTTCTCCCAGCACTCTCTCTCAACGGTCTTGCCTCCAAATTCACTATCGTACTCGCTGCAACATTGCAAAAAAAAATCCATCGGTTCCATCCCGATGCGGCATCAACTTCACGTACTTTCCAGATGCGAGCCGTACGAGGTTCCACTTCTGAAGATATTCAGACGGATCCACAATCTGAAATCGAGGATGAGAAACGAGAAATTCCTCGATGACCTCCTCGTTCTCCTCGTGCAACAAGGTGCAGGTTGCATACACGAGCCGGCCTCCCACCTTGACCAGTGGCGCGCTCTCATCCAGGAGCCGCTTCTGCTTTTTGCTCAGTTCCCGAATCGATTCCTCCGTAACGGTCCACTTGAGGCCGGGATTTCTCCGAATCGTGCCGAGACCACTGCACGGAGCATCAATAAAGACCGTATCGAATGAAGACGATGAATCCTTCCAAAGATCGCTGATCTGCTTCACCAACCGCGGACGGATATTGAATGCCCCAGCCCGTCGCGCGCGTTTGCGCAGCTCCTCTAATCGCCTGTTGTGCACATCGGTAGCCACAATCTCTCCTCTCTTCTTCATCAACGCAGAAAACAGAAGCGTCTTTCCGCCTGCTCCCGCACATGCGTCGAGGATACGGACGGTCGGTTTTGGGTCGACAAAGAGCGGCAAGAGTTGACTCCCTTCGTCTTGCACCTCAAACAGTCCCTCCCGAAACGATGCAAGCTGAAACATGTTGATCCGCTTTGCTACAGCAAGCCCAAAAGGAGAAAGAGAAGTTCTCACCGTCTCAACGCCTTCCCGTCGCAATGCTTCCTGACACTCCTCCATCGAGCCTTTGAGTGTATTGACGCGCAGCGTTGTCGTTGCCTGTTCGTTGAGACTTCCGCACAACCGCTCTGCCTCTGCTTCACCATATTGATCGACAAGTTTCCTCACGAGCCAATCAGGAAATGAATGCGTAACTGCAATTCTCTCCACGGTATCCTCGAAGGAGTCAAGTTCGGTTTTCTGGAGGCGCTGCAAGAGGCCGGGTATTGAATCTTTGAGGGGACCTGACTTGAGTCGCGCGCGGATATCCGCGGGCGACAGTCGCTCATCCCTTACATTCGAAATCAGATACGTAACGATGAGCAAAAGAAGCCCATCTTCCCTTCCAATCCGTTGATTCTGTTCTCCAAGCGACTTCCAGAGAAGAAGTTCCGACCTCCGAAGATGCCGAAGTGTACCATAAACGGATTCGGCTATGAACCTGCGGTCGTTTGAACCGAGATATTTTCGGGAGCGAAAGAACGAGTCGATCACCCCATCAGCCGGACGCCCAGATTCGCGAATCAACGCGAGCAATTCTTGGGCATGTCCGAGGAGCGATGAGAGTTGCATGGCAACACATGATAGTGAGATTTTTTCTAAAAACAGAAAAGCGGGACTCCACGAGCTGCAAGTCCCGCTTTCCTTTGTCACGTTACTGGAGTATGACAGTGTTTGGTCGTCTCCTTGGTTGGTTCCTTTGCCGACGATCGACATCACCATGCATCACATCGCTCTCGAAAGCCGATGAGCATTGGTCCTCCTCAGGCGACGCTTTCGGCCAAGATAGTTTGCTTGCGATTGGCCTCCACTCGCTCCCCCAACAATTCATAGATTTCTTTCTGGTCGAGCACTTCCTTCTGGAGGAGAAGTGTTGCCATACGATCGAGCAATTCACGCTTCTCCAACAAGAGCTGCTTGCTCTCCGCATAGCACTCTGCGATGATTTCTGATACTTCTTCGTCGATCATTTGTTCCAGTTTTTCCGACCGGCGCGAGAGAAACGGACCATCAGTCAGGTAGTTTGCCTGTCCGTGCTGTGTCAATGAGAGATTCGGAAGCCGTTTCCCCATACCGTAGACAGTAACCATCAGTCGTGCAATGTGAGCGGCTTTTTCAAGATCATTTGAGGCACCGGTTGAAACCTCACCAAAAACAATCTCCTCTGCCGCACGACCACCCAACAGACCTTTGATCTTCCCGATCAGCTCCGACTTGCTCATCAGATAGCGGTCCTCTAACGGCGTCTGGAGTGTGTATCCGAGCGCACCAAAGCCTCGCGGGACGATGGAGACTTTCTGAACAGCATCGGCCCCCGGAGTGAAGTGGCCCACAATCGCATGACCCGATTCGTGGTATGCCACGATCGTTCGCTCGCGCGGATTAATGACCTTGTTCTTTTTCTCTAAGCCCGCAATCACACGTTCAATCGCCTCTTCAAAATCACGAGCGGTGATCTCCTGTTGGCCTTTGCGTGAAGCAAGCAAGGCCGCTTCGTTACAGACGTTGGCAATTTCTGCGCCTGCGAAACCGGGCGTTCGGGACGCGAGAAGCCGCAGGTCGACGTCCGAAGCAAGCTTGAGGTTTTTTGTGTGGACGCGGAAAATCGCCACGCGGCCGTTGAGATCGGGCTTGTCGACAAGTACCTGCCGGTCGAAGCGACCCGGACGGAGAAGCGCGGGATCCAGCACGTCGGGTCGGTTGGTCGCAGCCATAATGACTACACCGGTTCCGGAGTCAAAGCCGTCCATCTCCACAAGCAGTTGGTTGAGGGTGTTTTCGCGCTCATCATTGCCTCCAACGACAGCCACCCGACCGCGGTTCTTGCCGATCGCATCAATCTCATCAATGAAGATGATGCATGGAGCCTTTTGTTTTGCCTCCTCAAAGAGATCGCGTACACGGGCGGCTCCCACTCCGACGAACATCTCGACAAAATCCGAGCCACTCATACTGAAGAAGGGGACCCCCGCTTCCCCGGCAAGGGCTCGCGCAAGAAGCGTCTTGCCCGTTCCAGGCGGGCCGACCAGGAGAATCCCTTTCGGCAACTTGCCTCCCAGAGCGGTGTACTTTTTTGGATTCTTGAGGAAGTCAACGATCTCTTGAACTTCTTGTACGGCCTCGTCGACGCCAGCGACATCGGCAAACGTCACTTGCTTCTTTTGGTCTTGCGCATAAATGCGGGCCTTGCTTTTGCCAAGACTCAAAACTTGATGGCCAGCGCTCCCCATTCGCCGAAAGATGAATCCCCAGAATGCCACAAGCAGGATGAGTGGGAGAATCCAGTTCAGGAAAAAGTTTTGCAGGAAATTGGATTCGATCTTGCCCGAGTATTCAACGCCTGCTTTCTGGAGATCGTCGATTAACTTCTCATCGGGAAGGCGAATGACCTCGAACTGACGTTCCATTTCCCGCTCGATCTCTTCGAGTCGCAACCGCCACGGCGTGGAAGGGCCCTCCGTGATCTGGATCGAGCCGGCGGCGTTCGTCGTATCGTTTCTCGTTTTTAATCGCCCGATGATCTTTTCCTGCGTGATGACGACCGTTTCAATTTCTCCCGCGGCTAACTTATCGCGAAACGCCTTATACGTGATCTCTTGCCGTTCTCCCGTTCCGGAAAAAAAGAGGAACTGCAACAACAGCAACAGGGCAAGAATCGTTGCATAGTAGGCGATAGAAAACTTTGTTTCTTTCTTCATCGGCTTCATGGCACTTACTTCCCTCCCTCTGTCAACTTCTGTAGACTGTTGGAGGTTTACTGGACGACATCCGCGCGCACCCGCGTGACGAATTCAACCACGCCGCGCTGATCAAGGCCAACCTCAACAACATCCCCTTCGTTCAATGCCCCCGCGAGCAGTTGTTCGGAGAGCTTGTTGATGATGTACTTCTGAATAACCCGTTTCAGCGGCCGCGCTCCGAAGGTGGGATCATAACCGATCTTGCCAAGCCACTCTTTTACCTCTTCCGTAAAATCCAATTGAATATTCTTCGCCGCAACCATCTGTTCTACCTGCTTGAGCTGGAGGTTGACGATCTCTTTGATCTCCGTCATGGTCAGCGGCTTGAAGAGAATGATTTCATCAATGCGATTCAAGAATTCGGGACGAATCGTCTGCCGCAGCAAGTCGAACAGCTTTACACGGAGGTCGCCCATCAAATCGTCGCGGTTCGCCTCGCTCATATACTGCAACTTCTCCTGGATCAAATGAGATCCAAGGTTGGAGGTCATAATGATAATGGTGTTCTTGAAATTGACCGTTCGACCTTTGCTATCCGTCAGTCTCCCTTCATCCAAGACCTGAAGCAAGACGTTGAACACCTCCGGATGCGCTTTTTCGATCTCATCGAGCAGCACCACCGAGTACGGTTTTCGGCGTACGGCCTCTGTCAATTGACCTCCCTCTTCATATCCAACGTAGCCCGGGGGCGCACCGATGAGTCGGGAAACCGAGAACTTTTCCATGTACTCGCTCATATCGATGCGCACCATCGCATTCTCATCGTTGAATAAGAACTCAGCCAACGCCCGTGCCAGCTCCGTTTTGCCGACACCGGTGCTACCCAGAAAGATGAATGATCCGATAGGGCGCTTTTCGTCCTGCAGGCCTGCGCGACTGCGTCGGATGGCATCTGCAACGGCCTTCACGGCATCCTCCTGATCCACCAGACGCTGGTGAATACGCTCTTCGAGATGCAGCAATTTGGACCGTTCGCTTTCGAGCATGCGATGGACGGGAATACCGGTCCACTTCGCCACAATCTCGGCAATGTCCTCCGCATCCACTTCCTCCTTGAGCATCTTTCGCTCGCGTTGCACTTCGGCAAGCTTGGCAGAGGCGTCTCTGACTCTCTTTTCAAGATTGGCAATCACGCCGTACCGCAGCTCGGCAACGCGTGCAAGATCTCCTTGCCGTTCTTTTTGTTCGGCCTCGATTTTGGCCTGTTCAATTTCTTCTTTCATTTTTCGAATCGCTTGGATCAACTCCTTCTCCAGCTGCCAGTGCGCTTTCAATTCGGATCGAGTCTGATTCAATTCGGACAATTCCCGTTCGATGTCCTCAAGCCTCGAGCGGGAATCTTCGTCCTTCTCGCGTTTCACGGCCTCCCGTTCGATTTCGAGTTGTTTGATCCGCCGCTCCACACTATCCAACTCCTCCGGCATCGAATCGATTTCGATGCGAAGTTTCGATGCAGCTTCATCGACCAAATCGATAGCCTTATCGGGCAAGAAACGATCCGTTATGTAGCGATGGCTGAGCTGCGCTGCGGCAACAATGGCTCCATCGGTGATGCGCACACCATGATGAACCTCGTAGCGCTCTTTCAAACCGCGTAAAATCGAAATCGTATCTTCCACACTGGGCTCATCGACCAAGACAGGCTGGAATCGTCGCTCGAGGGCCGGGTCTTTCTCGATATGTTTACGGTATTCATCGATGGTGGTCGCACCGATGGCACGCAAATCCCCACGGGCCAAGGCGGGTTTCAGCATGTTCGCGGCGTCCACTGCACCCTGAGCAGCGCCCGCTCCCACCAAGGTGTGAAGTTCGTCAATGAAGAGAATAATTTCGCCGTTTGACTCAGTGACCTCCTTCAAAACGGCTTTGAGGCGCTCCTCGAATTGGCCGCGAAAACTTGTACCTGCTACCAGCGCCCCCATGTCGAGAGCAATAATCCGCTTCGTTTTCAGATTCTCCGGCACATCCCCTTGCACAATGCGATGAGCGATGCCTTCTGCAATAGCGGTCTTACCGACTCCGGGGTCTCCAATCAAAACCGGATTATTCTTTGTCCGACGGGAAAGAACTTGAAGGACACGCCGGATCTCATCTTCACGGCCGATCACCGGATCGAGCTTCCCTTTCCGTGCCAGATCGTTTAAATCCCGACCAAACCGTTGGAGAGCTTGGTACTTTTCCTCCGGTGTCTGGTCTGTGACACGTTGGGTGCCGCGGACATCCTTTAGAGCTCGATAGAGAGCATCTTTCGTGACACCCTGATCGAGCAACAGACGCGCAGCGCTCGTTTTCCCCTGCAGCAATCCGAGCAAGAGATGTTCCGTGCTGATGTATTCGTCCTTCAGCTGTGCCGCTTCTTTCTGTGCGAATTCGAACACCTGAGCAAGTGATTGGGAAATGTACTGATTCCCCACCGCCGCACCCTGCAACTTCGGAAGCTTCTCCAGCGCTTCATTGATCTTGATCTTCAGGAAGTTGACGTTGACCCCCACTTTCTGAAGAAGGGGGAGGACAATACCTTCGCTATCCTGCACAAGCGCCGCAAGCAGATGCTCGGGTTCAATCGCCTGATTGCTATAACTCGAGGCGATCTCTTGTGCATTTTGAACAGCTTCTTGAGATTTAATGGTGAATTTGTTGAAATTCATAAGGCCTCACTGTCTTATCTTTGGGGTTTTCCGCCACGCGTCATTTGGACTCGACGCGGAAATTGCTCCACTTCCGAAATCTCCGACCTCCTACAGAACCACCTCAACACTACCATATCTTTCACCTAACAAGATGAAGACGATTTGTTCATTCTTGTTTAGGTTTTTGATGATGGTGTTGAAGGTGAATTGGCTTCTCTCGATTCAACCCACGAAGCTTGCCCTCGAAATGGGACACAAAAGGCGAGGTGTTTGCCTCGCCTTTTGAGATGACGGCAGAGCTCTACCCGCCGTCCATTCCGAATGGAACGAGGGTGACTTACTTGTCGTCAACGACCTCGAAGTCGGCATCCTCGACCTTCTTCCCTTGATCGCCGGCGGCTTGCTGCTGCGCGCCGGTCGCCCCTGCCTGCGGTCCCGCCTGCTGCTGAGTCCCCCCTGCAGCACGGGCATACTCGTACATCTTCGTCGAGGCCTCGTTCCAAGCATTGTTCAGGGCTTCCATCTTCGATTTGATGTCGTTGATATTTCCTCCTTTGATTGCCTCTTCCAACGCGTTGGCCGCGCTCTCGACCTTCGACTTGACATCGGCCGGCATCTTGTCTCCAAGGTCCTTCATTTGCTTTCTTGTCTGGAAGACAAGGTGATCGGCCTGGTTCTTGGTCTCGATCTCTTCTTTCCGCTTCTTGTCTTCGGCAGCGTGTGCTTGGGCATCGGCTTTCATCTTCTCGACTTCCTCCTTGCTCAAGCCGCTGGAAGACGTGATTCGAATGCTCTGTTCTTTATTGGTGGCCTTATCCTTTGCCGAGACGTGCAAGATACCGTTTGCGTCGATATCGAAGGTCACTTCAATTTGCGGCACCCCACGCGGCGCGGGAGGGATACCGTCGAGATGGAACCGACCGAGCGTCCGGTTATCTACCGCCATTGGGCGCTCGCCTTGCAAGACGTGGATTTCGACCGAAGGCTGGTTGTCTGACGCCGTCGAGAAAATCTCGCTCTTACGAGTCGGGATGGTCGTGTTCGCCGGGATCATCGGCGTCATCACGCCGCCCAACGTCTCGATGCCGAGTGTCAGCGGAGTGACATCGAGCAACAGAACGTCGGTCACATCGCCCGACAGGACACCACCCTGGATCGCGGCGCCGACAGCAACCACTTCATCCGGATTCACTCCTTTGTGTCCCTCTTTGCCGAAGATGTCTTTCACCAACTGCTGAATCCTCGGCACGCGCGTCATGCCCCCCACAAGGATCACTTCATCAATCTGATTCGGTCGCAAGCCTGCGTCTTTGAGTGCCTTCTCGACCGGCGGAATGCATCGATCAATCAGGTCCTGTACAAGCTGTTCGAATTTGGCGCGTGTGAGCGTCATATTGAGATGCTTCGGACCCTCTGCGGTCGCCGTGATAAAGGGAAGATTAATCTCTGTCTGCATCAACTGCGAAAGCTCCATCTTCGCCTTCTCGGCCGCCTCACGCAGACGCTGCAGCGCCATCGGATCTTTGCGGAGATCGATCCCTTCTTGCTTCTTAAACTCGTCGGCGATGTAATCCAAAATACGTTGGTCAAAGTTGTCACCGCCGAGATGCGTGTCGCCGTTTGTGGACTTCACCTCGAACACGCCATCACCCAACTCGAGAATCGAGATGTCGAATGTACCACCGCCAAGATCGAACACCGCGACTTTCAAATCCTTCGCTTTTTTGTCCAATCCATATGCCAGCGCAGCCGCGGTCGGCTCATTGATGATACGCCGCACGTTGAGTCCGGCAATCTCCCCTGCCTCCTTCGTCGCCTGCCGTTGGGCATCGTTGAAGTAGGCAGGTACGGTGATAACAGCATCTGTAACTTTCGTGCCCAGATAATCCTCGGCCGTCTGTTTCATTTTCTGCAGGATCATTGCCGAGATTTCGGGGGGCGAATAGATCCGATCTCCGATCTGAACACGGGCAGTATTATTTTCTCCTCGCACCACTTTATAGGGTACGAGTTTCATCTCTTCCGTCACTTCGTCATAGAATCGACCCATGAAGCGTTTGATGGAGAAGACCGTATTCTGCGCGTTCGTAACCGCCTGACGTTTTGCAGCCGCGCCTACGAGCCGTTCGCCCGACTTGGCGAACCCGACAACGGAAGGAGTTGTTCGCGAACCTTCCGAGTTGGCGATAACGACGGGATCGTTCCCCTCCATCACGGCAACGACGGAGTTCGTCGTCCCAAGGTCGATACCGATGATTTTGCCTGCTTTTCCTGACATGATCATTCACTCCTTATTGGGTTGTAGTGGCTGGCTTGTAGCCGGGCTGTAGTCTTACTCTTCCACATCACTGGTCCCCATCAAGAAGAGGAAAGGTCGAGTCCGCCCACCGCGGACTCGACCACCGTTTTCTTGAAGGTTCCTCTATGAACGTCTATGTTACTTCACTTTTACTTCGATCTGCTTCGGCTTGGCTTCCTCCGCTTTCGGGAGCGTGATGGTCAGGATACCATCTTTGTACACGGCGTCGATCTTGTCATTCTTCACCGTGGTCGGAAGCGTGAAGGAACGCTGGAAGGAACCATAGGATCGCTCGACTCGATGATAATTGCCATCCTTTGCCTCCTTCTCCTGCTTTTTCTCGCCGCGGATGGTGAGAACGTTCGACTCGAGCGTGATCTTTACATCGTCCTTCGAAACGCCGGGCAACTCCACCTTCACCACATACTCGTTCTCCAACTCTGCAATGTCGACCGCCGGCGTCCAATAGCTCAATCCGAAGCTTTCGTCGGCCTGCACACCGCCGCGGAAAAAGTTATCAAACACGCGGTTAATTTCTCGCTGCATATTGAACAGGTCGTTCGTCCAACCTGTTAATTCGCGAGTGGGGTTCCATCGAATGAGTGACATAATTCAGACCTCCTTTCCACAAAACAGATGTTACTTTATAGGGATATGGCGTGCCTTAACCTCATCGGTCTTCGGCAACGTGATCGTTAGCACTCCATCTTCAAACACCGCTTGGATTTGATCGTAGCGAATCCCGTCCCCTAGATTGATTTCACGCACATACGAACGGGTACCAATTTCACAAAAGATGATATTCGCCGGCACTTGATGCATTACGGCCATCACACCTTTCACTAACAACCGACCCGGTTCAACGCTCACCGAAATCTGATCACGATCCACTCCCGGCATGTCGAGCTTCGCAATGAACGCATCGCTCGTTTCGTAGACATCCGCTACGGGAGTGACAACGATTTCATGAACCTCAGGTTGCCTCATCAAGGCCCGCGATCCTGAGCGCGTCAGCGCAGCGTTGTTGTTCCCCATAGCAGCCTCCTCTCATTTCACTTCGATTGTCCGAGGGCGCGCGTACTCGGCCTTCGGGACCACGACTTTTAGCATCCCGTTCTGGAGTTCAGCCGAAATCCGTTCTGCATCGACCTCAGCACCGAGTGAAACGGAGCGGCTGAATTGACGCACCCGCATTTCATTCAACCAGATACGGGCATCTTGCGGAATCTCATACGGTTTTCGCTCACCGCTGATCGTCAGAACGCCGTTCTCGAACGTAATCTTCAAATCTTCCTTCTTTACACCCGGCAGCTCCGCGACGACCGTCCATTCATTTTCGTGCTCAGCAACGTCAACAGCCGGATAAACACGGAACGGTGTTTGGACTTCCGGGGCGAAGAATTCGTCGAGAAGACCCTCCAACGTACCCGGGTAATCGAATCGGACCAACATGGCACACCTCCTTGGTTTAGTGACTTTGATTCTCTGGAACTGTCTCTCTTCCCTCAATCCTTGTGCCAAGGCAAGGGATCATCACAAAATGGTGAAATACTGGAGTTTTTATCGCGTACCATACAGCCATCCAACCATATGCAAGACAACTTGTCATCTTAACAAGTGCAATCCTGACACTATCCTAAAAGGATAGTGACACATGTTCTGCATTTTTTTCAGGTTTCTTGATTTCTTGACTTTCCAACCCAATTTCACTATTCTTTGAAGCATTTTTTTTGAACAACTCGTAATTGCTCAGCATCAGAACCAAAACCACCTGAAATCAACCACTGATTCACAGATTGGAGAAGCATGATATGGAGAGACGGGACCTTAAATCCGATTTAGAGAGTCGTTACAACTGAAGTAGAGCAAGCGGGAGGAGGTCGAAATCACGGCACGCGGGTTGGAAAGCGATGGCGTGCGTTCCATTCTTGGCGCACTCCCGTGTCACGTCCATCACCTCCTTCCGCAGATGCGCCAAGATTTGTCTTGTCATATTTTTTGATCTTGTGTCATCGCAGCTCATTTGTGAATCGGTTGGTATTCTTCGCTAAGCAGTGACAACAACTCATCACTTGAACTAACCAAGAGCGGTATGAAGCGCTTCTTTGTTCTCCTTTTCCCCCTCGTATCGGTCATTGCGCAACCCACTTTCGATGAACCAGCCCGTAGGGGGTACGAGTCCATTACTGCCAACGATCTCAGCTCGCATCTCCACTTTCTCGCATCACCCGAACTTGAGGGACGTGAAACAACCTTCCGCGGCCAAAAAGTCGCCGCCCGCTACATTGCTTCGATGTTCCAAAAATCGGGCCTGAAACCCATTGGAGACAATGGCACATACTTTCAGAAGTTCGATCTTGAGGTGACGCGCATCAGCGAACAAACTCAGATCGTCTTGCGGAGCGCGAAGGGCCAGAAGAAATTTTCCGTGAGAAAGGATTTCCTCACCAACAGCATTCGTGACACAAGCATTTCTACACGGGTCGTCTTTGTTGGATCCACGGACGGACAGATTGATAAGAAAGCGGAAGAGATGATTCGCGGAAGCATCGTCATCACACTTCCAGGCTCACGTCAGGAGACGGGAGAGGGGACTCCCACTCAGCTCCGTCGTCTCCTTCCCTCTCGAGCGTTCGAAGGAAGCGTGGCGACCTTTGTGGTGCTGGAGGAATCCGGACCGCTCTCTCTTGCGAGTCTTGAACACAGCTTCAGCTCCGCTTTAGACAAAGGGATGATGAGGTTGCCCGGAACGGAGGATCGACGCGGCTCAAGGACGAATCATACCTATTACGTTTCTCCAGAATTGGCCGTCGAGGCATTTGCTGCAGCGGGCAAGAATTTTGATTTTGAGAGGCAACGCGCAAAAGAAGAGACATCGTTCTCCCCACTTGTCCTTGATGGACTGACCGTGCAACTCGATGCTAAAGTGATCAGAGAAATGAAGCCTACGGAGAATGTGGTGGGAATGATTGAAGGCGACGATCCGATTTTGAAGAACGAGGTGGTGGTCTTCACTGCCCACTACGATCACATTGGGATCGGTTCCGACGGCGCCATCTATTACGGCGCGGACGACGATGGCTCGGGGACCTCCGCCGTGTTGGAGCTTGCGGAAGCTTTTGCGACGAATCCCGTTAAACCGAAACGAAGTCTTATTTTCTTAGCTGTCACCGGCGAAGAAAAAGGGCTTCTCGGTTCCGCGTATTACACACAAAACCCTATCGTCCCGCTTGAGAAGACAGTCGCCAACCTGAACACTGACATGATCGGGAGGGTCGATCGCAAGTATCAGACCCTCAACAATCCAAACTACGTCTACGTCATCGGCTCAGACAAGATCAGCACCGAACTGGACAGCCTGCTTCGAGTTGCGAACAGCGCGTCCGAAAACCTCCTGCTCGACTACACGTACAACGACGAGAATGATCCCAACCAATTCTATCGCCGCAGCGATCATTACAATTTCGCACGAAACGGAATCCCTGTGATCTTCTTCTTTACCGGCCTGCACGAGGACTACCATCGTCCCACCGATACCGTCGACAAGATATTGTTCGATCGCACCGCAAAAATAACCCGACTGATGTACCTGACCGGCTGGAAGGTAGCAAACTTTTCGAGGTCGCTGCGGAAAAACGCGGGCGCTGCAGCCTCACAATGAGCTGGTCAAAAGAAGAACTCCAGCGTGGCTTAACGACACGCATTCTCGGTCGAAAACTCTTTGTCTTCGACTCCATCGATTCTACAAACACGTGTGCCAAAACATTAGGTGATGCGGGGACCGAGGAGGGAGCGGTCGTCGTCGCCGACTACCAAACCGAAGGAAAGGGACGCCTTGGCAGATTGTGGCTGGCAGAACCGGGAAGAAATATTCTCTTTTCCGCCCTTCTGCGACCTGCCACGAGCGTCGAGATGGCGGGACTCCTCACCTTCTATGCTGCAGTAGCGATCGCAAAAGCGATCGAGGCTTCCACCGGCGCGCCGGTGGAATGCAAATGGCCGAACGACATCCTCATCGATGGGAAGAAGTGCAGCGGCATCCTCCTGGAAAATTCCTTTCAGCAGAATGTTCTTTCGTATTCCGTCATCGGTTGCGGGGTCAACGTCAATCAACGAACATTCCCGTCAGAACTTCGTGACCGCGTCACGTCGTTGGCGCTTGTCAGTGGCATGGAGTACGACCGGAAACAACTTCTTCAAAAAATCCTTGTCGAAATGGACTCGTTGTACCTAAGTGTGCTCCGGGGAGACTTTGAACGAATTCTGGATGAGTGGTTGAGGAGATGCCGTATGTTCGGGAGGGACGTCACCATCCGACAACACAACCAACTGCTCGTCGGCAAAGCGCTGCGACTGAACGACGATGGAGGTCTCGTCGTTCAAACTCCGAACGGTACTGCAACGGTCTACGCCGGGGAAGTAAGCGTTGTCTCCTGAAAAGTCGCACGGACCTCTCGACACCGCTGCCCATTTCAATCCATTCAAAAGAAGAACAACGATCCTGAGTCTATGCTTCTTGCAATTGACATAGGCAATACCCACACGGTTTTTGGTGTGTATCGGAATTCAAAACTCATCGCGGATTGGCGCGTCACCAGTATGCTGCAGCGAACCGAGGACGAAGTTGGTACGCAAGTTCGGGCGTTTCTAAAGGAGGCGAACATACCACACAGAGAGATGAAGGGGGTCGGCATCTCGTCGGTTGTCCCAAATCTCACGGATATTTTCACAATGATGTCCAAAAAGTACTTCAACATCGATCCGCTTCTCATCTCATCCTCCCTTCCGCTCGGACTCAAGATCCACTATGACGACCCAAATTCCGTTGGGGCAGATCGTCTCTGCAACGCGGTGGCGGGATATGAGCGTTTTGGCGGTCCGTTGATCGTGGTCGATTTCGGCACTGCGACAACGTATGACGTTGTTGCAAAGAACGGAGATTATCTGGGGGGTGTGATCGCACCGGGGGTGGAGACATCGGCGGTCGATCTTCATCGCCGCGCCGCAAAGCTTCCGAAAGTTGAACTTCACTTTCCTCCCACACTCATCGGACAGGATACCGTCTCCAGCATGCAAGCCGGCATTTTGTTCGGCGCCGTCGATGCACTCGAGGGAATGGTTGAGCGACTTCAGAAGGAATTAAAGCATCGGGGGGAAGGAACTGCAACCGTTGTGGCGACGGGGGGTTTCTCCATTCTCCTCGCTCAACACTCCTCCATCATCCAGCATTGTGTCCCGTCACTGGTTCTTGACGGGGTACGAATCATCTATGAACGCATCCGGAAGCGTCAAAAGAAACAACTGAAAAATGCTGCCGGAATGAGGGAAACGGTGCTTCGGAGTCGCGGAGCCTGAAGTGGTGGAGGAGCGTTATGATTTCGGTGACTTGATCTGCTCTTCGAATGATTGCTTGATCCGTTCGATCTCTCGCACTTCGGGATGACGTGCGTAGACGAGCTGGTAGAGGGCGAGCAACCCGCGCGTGCCGCTTTCCAGGACACCCACCTGTCGCTGTATATCGCCTATGATGCTTCGCAATTCGCGTTGTCGTTCGACGGGCAAGCTCTTGAGGAAATCAGTTATCCTCGTCTCCAGATCGGCGGAGATATTGGCAAAAGCGGAATTGAGCGATGGAGTGATTGCATTGATGACGTCGCGCACCTTGTCCGTCGCCTCCCGGTTCAACGCCATCTCGCGGGCGGATTCCTCTTCGAACGTTTTGGCCACACGGAAGAGATGGCGTTCATGCGTCGCCCGGATGAGGTTGGCAAGATGATAGAGGTCCGTCAGTTCTTTCCGGGCGTAATCATAGGCACCGAGCTTCATTGCCTCGACGGCAACCGTTTCCGAACCAGCTGCGGTCAACATCACCGTCGGCGTTTCATTTTTATCCTCATGCATCCAGCGGAGCACTTCGATACCGGACATCTCCGGCATCATGAAATCGAGAACCATCACGTCAAATCCCCCGCGTGTTGATTTTAACAGCTCGACCGCCTCCCTCCCGTTGTAACACACGGTCACATCAAACTGAAATTCCTCGCGCAAACCGTCCGCAATGACGCCGGCGAACGATTCGTCGTCATCAACCAATAACACGCGAATGGGTGATCCGTCCATAGGAAATTGCTCTGGTGCTGGAGGGGAGGAACTGCTGCAAGTATAGGAACTGCCAACCACAAACGCAACAGCCTCCCTCACATTCCGTGGGAGGCTGGAAAACGATTTCTCTCAAACTGATACCTCCCTTCTGCTATTTTATGCCGAACATGATGACCGACGCGTTTGCCAGTTCCACGATGGGAGAATAGAAGAGACCAAAGAGAATGGTCGGTATCAACAGCACGAGAACAATCGCAACTTGCGGCGCAGAGAACAGAACCGGCTCGGCATTTCCCTCCGGATCCCGCAGGAACATATTGCGCACAACGCGGACATAATAATACAGCGAAATGACACTATTCAGAGCCCCAATAACGGCAAGCCAGATCCACTTCGCATCGAGCAGTGCAGCAAACAAGAAGAGCTTTCCGATGAATCCGGCCGTCGGTGGGATGCCGGCAAGCGATATGAAGAAGATAACCATCGCTACACTGATCAAGGGAGAACGATATCCCAGCCCTTTGTAGGTATCGATATCCTCACTACCAGTCTTGTTCGCCACCAGCATCACCACATAAAAGGCGCCGAGATTCATGAAGAGATAGACGATGAAGTAAATCAACACCGCTGCAAGTCCTTTATCGCTCAGAACGACCACACCCATCAGCATATAGCCCGCGTGAGCGATGCTCGAGTAGGCAAGCAGACGCTTCAAGTTATTTTGCCAGACAGCGACGAGATTGCCCAACGTCATCGTGAGGACGGAGAGAATCGCCAGCAACTTGTTCCACTCGAATCCTTGAAGCGACGCCCACATGCCGGCGGGAAGACCCAAGGCGTTCGCGTCAATGAAGCACGTTTTGAAGAAACGCATCATCAGCGCAAATCCCGCAGCCTTCGAAGCGACAGAGAGGAATGCGGTAATCGTTACCGGCGCGCCTTCGTACACGTCGGGCGTCCAGAAGTGAAACGGGACCGCCGAGATTTTGTAGCCGAATCCCGCGACGATCATAACGGTTGCGACGAGCAGCGCCGTCGAATTGACACTCCCCGTGGCGAGAGCGCGGTTGATGGTGTAGAAATCGGTCGCTCCCGTCAACCCGAAGAGAATGCTAATGCCGTACAGCATGAGCCCGGTGGATACGGCACCGTAGATGATGTACTTCAAAGACGCCTCGCTTGAATCCGCTGCCTCGCGCGTGTAACCGGCGAGCACGTAGGAACTCAAGCTGGTGAGCTCAATAGCGAGGACCATCATTAAGAGGTTCGTCGATCCGGCCATCAGGAACATGCCCAACGTCATCGCCAGCAACAGGGAGCCGTATTCGATATGACGGTGCGCCGTCGACTGCACCTCTGCCGAGTAAAGCGAGAAGAGAATGATGATAATGGCAGATATGCCGACGAGAAGCTTGAAGAAAATCGCGAACGGGTCTACCACCACCATACCCGTGAAGATCGCTTCCGAGGAACCGGTCTGCTGAATCGAGAACCACGTAGCAAGAGCCATGCCGATCAAAGCGACGAACAGTGGAGCGCGCGAGGTTCGACCGGCAATCAATCCGACGATGATCGCAACGCAGAACGACACCGTCAGCGTCGTCTCCGGTATGAACTGCGATAGGCTCTGAAGGATCTGTTCAATCATTGAGAACGTGCGGTTCGAATTCATCAAATCATGCGGTTCACGGTACCATCGCCATCGTTCCACCGGCCTTCACCAGTTCGACAAGATGGTTGAGCGAGGTGGTCATCAAGTCGATCATCAGGGAGGGATACACGCCGAGGGCAATGACGATCACCGCCAAGGGAACGAGTGCAGAAAGTTCACGACCGTTGATATCGGGAAGTCCAGCCCATTTCTCGTTCGGCTGTCCGAGAAAGACACGTTGCAAAGTCCAGAGCATATACGCTGCGGTCAGAACGATGCCGAGGGTGGAGAGGATGGTGATGATCCGGTGTGTTTGGAACGCTCCGAGGAAGGAGAAGGCCTCTGAGATGAAGCCGCTCAATCCCGGCAATCCGAGTGCGGCAAAGAACGCCACGGTCACGACACCGGTATACTTGGGCATTGTCAGAGCCAGACCACCGAAGGCATCAAGGTCGCGCGTATGTGCGCGGTCATAAATCACCCCCACAATCAAGAAGAGCATTGCCGTGATAGTCCCGTGGTTGAACATCTGGAACACCGCGCCCACCATTCCCTGAGTGTTCATAGCGGACATGCCAAGGAGCACGACGCCCATGTGGCTCACCGACGAGTAAGCGATCAGTTTCTTGAAATCCTTTTGCGCCATCGCGCATAGCGCGCCGTAGATGATATTGATCAAAGCGAGGACAGCGAGGGGAACAACAAAGTAGTTTGCGGCATCGGGAAACATCGGGTAGCTGATGCGGAGAAGTCCATACGTCCCCATTTTCAGCAGTACGCCTGCGAGGATGACGCTGATTGCCGTCGGGGCTTCGACGTGAGCGTCCGGAAGCCAGGTGTGAAACGGAAAGATCGGTACTTTGATCGCAAAGCCGATGAAGAGTGCAACGTAGGCCAGATACCGCCAATACGTTCCGACTCCCGCAAGCAGGGATCCGGGTTCGTAGTTCGCGGGATCCATCATCGCGAGCATGTTGAACGTATACATCTTCTCTCCCGTCGCAGGATCAACGACGGTCACACTGAAGTAAAGCGCAATCATCGCCAGCAACATCAACACGCTTCCCAACAGTGTATAGAGGAAAAACTTGATGGCAGCGTATTCGCGTCGTGGACCGCCCCAGATGCCGATGAGGAAGTACATCGGCAGCAACATCACTTCCCAGAACACATAGAAGAGGAAAAAATCAAGCGCAACGAACACCCCCATCATGCCGGTGTCGAGCAACAGCAGCATCGCCATATAGCCCTTCAGCGCCTTGTCGATGTTCCAGGAAGCGATGACCGCAATGAAGCAGATGAGCGCGGTGAGCAGTACCATCGAAACGCTCAAGCCATCGACACCCAAAAAATACTCTACAACGATCCGACCGAACCAGGGAACGCCCTGAATGTCGATCCACCGCGCCTTTTCGACAAACTGCATCCCTTCGATCGTGTTGATGCCCGCCATGCCTTTGTTAAAGCCGGCGTAGATCATGCCCGCAAGAACGACTTGAACGCCGGTGATGACAAGCGGAATCCACTTCAGACCGTTTTGATTCTCCTTGGGAACGATCAATACCGCGATCATCCCCACAATCGGGAGAAACGTAATCCAGGTCAATATGCCGATACCGAAGAATTCCATTCCGATGCTCCTTTACTATTCGCTTCCGACGGCGCCTCAGTTAAATGAAGTCGGAGAGATGGCATGCCTCATCAATCTCAATTGAAATACAAGTAGAAGATCATGACACCAAGAAGAACGAAAGCCAGATACGTCTGCACCTTTCCCGTCTGCACCCTGCGAGTCAGCAATCCGACAAAGCCAGCGAGGTATGCAGTGGCATTCACCAATCCATCAACAATCTTGTTGTCGAATCCACCGACGCCGACGTAGAACAGGAAAAATGTTAGTCCGGCTGTGCCAAGTCCCAGCAACCCGTTCCAGATCATTTGTGCCAGTGTTGGGTCGAGAGGCATCAGCGCGGCGCCGACAAGCCAGCCAGCGTAGATCGAAATTGCACCACTGACAACGATATAAAAGACAGCCCCGAGGTTTCCTTCCTCCCAATTCTGTCTCGTGCCCAACGTAATCGCTCTCGTCCAGCTTGCCGTCCCATTCACCAGACCATCAATAATGCGATTGTCGAACCATGCGTAGAGTCGGGCAATTCCCTTGGTCCCTCCCACAAAAACAAATTCATACATCTCATCAATGTACCATTTGTTCGAGAGCGTCGTATGGAGCCACTTGAACCTCTCCGCGACGCGATCAGCATCGATCTTCTTCCAATAATAGGTCGCAAAGGCAATCAGAATGCCGAGTCCCGCCACGGTGAGTGAGAGGAGCATAGCTGTACTATGGGAGCGATGAAGGGCTTCTTCGAAAACGGATGTGCTGGGAGCTGCCACAGAACCGGGAACGACGGAAACGGGGCGTTGGATTGCTTCATAAAACCATCCACTCGCAGCACCGAACGGATTGAAACTATAGAATGCGAAGAACGACAGGATCGCGAAAATGATTAGCGGTACGGTCATCGTCCACGGCGATTCATGGATATCGTTGATCCGATGAGCATCGCGGTGTTCTCCAAGGAAGACGATGATCACCAGCCGGAACATATAGAATGCCGTCAATCCCGCAACGAAGAACGCTATAAGAGGGATGAGCGCGTGCCCTTGCAGGTTGCTGAAGGCAAGCGTTCCTGCCAGAATCTCATCTTTACTTAAGAAACCGGAGGTGAACGGGACACCCGAGATCGCAAGCGTGTAGATGAGAAATGTCCAAAATGTAACGGGCATTTTTGACTTCAATCCGCCCATAGATCGGATGTCTTGTGGATCGGTATGATGATCGCCGGCGTGATGAAGCGCGTGGTGCATCGCGTGAATAACCGAGCCCGCACCGAGAAAGAGTCCCGCTTTGAACATCGCGTGCGTCGTGAGATGGAAGAAGCCCGCTGTGTATGCGCCCACGCCGAGCCCCATCACCATGTAACCGAGTTGACTCACGGTGGAATAGGCAAGCACTTTCTTAATGTCATTCTGAGCGACCGCAATGGTTGCGGCGATGAGTGCCGTGAAGGCACCGATATAAGCGATGAAAATGAGGGCATCGGCGGTCATCATCGCGAAGGTGCGGGCAACAAGATAGACCCCTGCTGCCACCATCGTTGCGGCATGGATCAAAGCACTGACCGGCGTCGGGCCTTCCATCGCATCGGGCAACCAGACATGCAGCGGAAACTGTGCCGATTTGCCAACTGCGCCGGCAAAGATCAAGATGCCAGCCGCCGTCAGCCACGGCTCACTTCCGAAGGGGATGGCACCCGACTGAATCGCCCCGAAGATATCGTCGAAGGTAAATGTCTGGAAGTTGGCAAACAGAATCATAATGCCGATGAACATGCCGATATCGCCAACACGATTAACGACGAACGCTTTCTTCGCGGCATCGCTTGCCGATTTCTTCTCAAACCAGTGTCCGATCAGGAGATAAGAGCTGAGTCCGACCAACTCCCAGAACACGTACATCAAAAAGAAGTTATTGGTGATGACGATACCGAGCATGGAGAAGGTAAAAATACCGAGGTAGGCAAAATAACGGCCGTATCGGACGTCGCCATGCATGTAGCCGATGGAAAAAAGATGGACCAACGAACTGACGATCGTCACGACGAGCATCATGATGGCCGCGAGGTTATCGACCATGATACCGAGCTCGAGCTTCAGCGGTCCGATTCCCGGGACATTTCCCCAATCGACCCACGTGAATTTCGTCTGCAACACCTCGTCGTGATACCCTCCCAGCTTGGCAGCAAAAACGACAATGGCAAGAACGAGGGAGAGAAAGAGCAACCCTGTTTCAAGCCAGTCTCCCTGCCGTGGCAGCCTTTTGCTGAAAAAGATCAAGAGAAGAAAACCAAGCAGCGGGAGGAACAGAACGACGGTGCTGAGTTGGAGAATGGTTTCTTGTGACATAGTCGGGGTCGTGTGAGAGGGAGAGGCTCGTTTCGCTCCCTTTCGGTCGTCAATCTCTCAAGTGATTCAGTTCGTCCACATTGACGGTGTTGAAGTTCTGATAGATGTTCAGCACGATGGCCAGAGCGATAGCCGCTTCGGCGGCGGCGAGAATGATGACAAAGATAGCGACGAGGTGGCCATCGAGCGTACCGGTCGTGTAGCGCGAGAACGCGAGGAAGTTGATGTTGGCCGAATTCAGAATCAGTTCGATGCCCATCAACACCATGATCGCATTGCGGCGCGTCAGGACGGCGAACATGCCGAACGAGAACAAGAGACCGCTCACGATGAGAAAATGTGAGAGCCCCGGTTGCTGCAACCACTGTGTCAATTCTTGCGTCATAAAATCTGTTGCGTCCTTTCACCTACGGGGGGCGAAGACTGACTGAGTCGTTTACACTCTCTTTTCGCGTCGTGCGATCATCGCCGCTCCGACGAGCGCCACCAGCAGCACCACCGAAGCGATTTCAAAGGGCAAGAGATAGCTTGTTAACATCAACTCCCCGATCTTGGGAGCGGTCGCTTGAACCGGGGGAGCGGTGGTTGTCTTCCAGTCGGTCGACCAGAAGATGCCTATCAGCGTCCCTGCAAGTGCAGCGACGATGAGAACCGCAGGAAAGGTTTGAATGGTGCTTGTTCTCATCTGAACATCGATCGTATTGCTCGTCAACATCACGCCAAAGAGAACGAGAACAAGGATTCCGCCAACATAAATCAAGAGCTGTGTGACGGCAAGGAAATCAGCCATCAGCAGAACGTACAGACCCGCCACTCCGAAAAAGGCAAAAAGGAGAGCGAACGCGGCGTGAACGATGTTTCGCGAGAACACCACAATGGCTCCCGCCACGAGCGTAAGAAGAGCAAATGCGTAGAATACAACTGAGTAGAGATCCATGGAGCGTTCAGCTGATCACGAAGGTTTCGTCGAATCTGCTTGTTGCGAGGAAGCTCCCTCCTGCTTCGGGGGGACGGGATTGCCGGCTGGCGCAACAGGAGCGGTTTTGGCCGCAGCTGCGGCGGCCTTCTTCGCTGCCGCTTCTTCTTCCGCTTTCTTCAACTTCTCTTTTGCGACGTCAATCTCCTCAGGCGTCATCCGGCTATAGTGGTAAATCAAGTTCTTCCTGTCGAACTCCGAGAACTCATAGACATCCGTCATCATAATACACTCGGTCGGACACGGATAGACGCACAGCCCGCAATAACAACACTTCGCGATGTCGATATCGAACCTCGGAACATGGAGGCGTTTCTTTTGGCCGGTTGAGGTCGTTCCAAGATCCTGATCCGGTGTGGACTTGATCGTTTCGATGATAATGCAGTCGACCGGACATGCCATCGCGCACTGATCGCAACCGATGCAATCGTCGATGTTGACGTAGAGGCGGTTACGCGCGCGCTCCGGAAGTTTCAGTTTCACATCCGGATATTGAATTGTCACTGCCGGAGTAAAGAGGTGTCGGAACGTCCGCCGCATCCCTACCATAGCAGTGTAGATCGCCATCCACACGTTGCCGAAATATTGTCGCACTTCAGTCATTCCATCCACCCGATAGACGTAAGCTCATTTACCATACCAAAATGAAACCGACCGCGAAGATGCAGACGAAGAGAAAGGGTGTTAGCACCTTCCACGATGTGTACATCAATTGATCGACGCGAAGGCGGGGAAGCGTCCATCGAATCCAGATTTGCATGAAAACGAAGAACATGCCCTTCGTGACGAACCAGAAGAATCCCCAAATGGGCCCAGACATAAACTCGCCAAAGGGACTCGTCCATCCACCGAGGTAGAGGGAAACCACGATGGCGGAGACGAGAAAGACGTTTGCATATTCAGCAAGATAGAAGATGGCGAACTTCATTCCGCTATACTCGGTGTTATACCCTTGCACCAACTCGGATTCGGCCTCCGGCAGATCGAACGGCGTCCGGTTCACTTCGGCAATGCCGGCAATGAAGAGGATGAAGAAGGAGACAAGGGTAAACGGAAGGAGGAGAAGCTTTTGTGTGAGCGGTAGCGGACCTCCGAAGACAACCCAGTTCCAGAAGCCGCCATCCTGGAAGTGCGCCACATCCTGCAGATTCAGCGAGCCTGTAATCATCACTGCTACCAGGATCGAGAGGGCGGTTGGGATTTCATAACTCACGATCTGTGCAGCGGATCGCATTGCGCCGAACAAGGACCATTTGTTATTCGAAGCCCACCCTGCCATCAAGATGCCGATAACGGCGAGCGAAGTGATGGCCACAATATAGAAGACGCCCAGATCGATATCGGAACCGATATAGGCGCTGCTGAATGGAATCGCTGCGAATCCTGCATACGATCCCATAAACACGAGATAGGGAGCGAGACGGAAAAGGGTCTTATCCGCCACGCCCGGAATAGTATCTTCTTTTTGTAGAAGCTTGACAATGTCCGCCACCGGTTGTAGCACGCCATGCCATCCGGTGTACATGTAGGCGACTCGGTCCTGCATATGAGCCGAGACTTTCATCTCCAACAAGACGGTGATGAGGGCATACGGCAGGATAAACAGGAGAGGAAGTGCCGCGCCGATGACGTATACCAAGAGCGAATCGCCCAGCAACTGTTGCAAGAGTTCGTACATAGAGACCTTTGATGTGATTGGGCAGAGCCGAGTTAGCGGTCGACTTCCCCAAGAACGATGTCGATACTACCGACGATCGCGACAAGATCGGCCAACATGCATCCCCGCGAGATTTCCGGCAAGACACTCAGGTTGACGAACGCCGGCGAGCGCGCCTTGATCCGATACGGGGTGCCGCTTCCATCGCTTACGACGTAAAATCCCAACTCACCCCGCGGGCTCTCTGTTCGGACGTATATTTCACCCGCGTCGGGACGAATGCGTTTGGGAATTGCAGCTTGCACGTTGCCTTCCGGCAATTGCGCGAGGGCTTGCTCGATGATTCTGACGCTCTGCTCCATTTCCCGCACGCGCACCATATAGCGATCCCAACAATCGCCTACCGTGCCCATTTCTCCCTTCCCGACGACGACCTCCCATTCAAACTTATCGTACACGCCATACGGGTCATCGCGCCGCAAATCGAAATTGACTCCGGAGGCGCGGAGCATCGGACCGCTGCACGCGTAGTTGATCGCAACATCGGCGGGAAGCACACCGACGTTTGCCGTGCGCTTCACAAAGATTTCGTTGTAGGAGAGGACGTCGTTCAACTCTTTGATGTTGGGCTTGAAGTAAGCGCAAAAGGCCTTCGCCTTTTCCACGAACCCCGTCGGCAGGTCGTGTGAAAGTCCACCAACCCAAATGTAGTTATAGAGCAAACGGGCTCCGCACGTCATCTCAAACAAATCGAGAATTCGCTCGCGATCGCGGAAGCACCAGAGGAAGGGAGTAAACGCCCCCATGTCGATACCGTAGGTGCCGATCGCGATCAGGTGACTTGCAATACGCTGCAATTCCGCCATAATCACACGGATGTATTCCACCCGTGGCGGTACCTCGATCTTCATCAGCCGCTCGATGGCAAGCGCATAGCCCCAATCGTTATTCATCGACGCAAGATAGTCCATGCGATCGCAGTACGGAATGACCTGCTGGTAATTGGTCATATGCTCCGCATGCTTTTCGAAGCAACGATGGAGGTACCCGATGTGTGGGATGACGTCGACGACGATCTCACCATCCAACACAACCTCAAGCCGCAAGACGCCATGCGTCGAGGGGTGTTGGGGTCCCATGTTAATGATCATCTCATCGGTGCGAAGGGTTTTGCCGCTGGAAGTCTTGATTTCGCCGGGATGCGTAACGTAACGGGTAGGGAGCGTGCGGGTCTCGATCATGCCGATAGCGGAATCAATAGGGAACTTTCATGCCGTTGTAGAATTCGGGGACCTTGTAGTCCTTCCGGAGCGGATAGCCTTCCCAGTCGTAGGGGAGCAGGATGCGTCGGAGGTCGGGGTGCGCGTCGAAGATAATCCCGAGGAGATCGTATGCTTCGCGCTCGTGCCAGTTGGCTCCACCCCACACGGCAGTCACAGACTGAATGTGCGGATTTTCCTTCGTGCAGAATGCCTTCAGGACGATCTTGTGACGATGGATTGTGGAATAGAGATGATATATGGCGCCGAGACGGCCGTCGTTATAATCGACGCCGCTGACACACGAGCAGTAGTCAAATTGAAGCGCTTCCTCATCCCGGAGAACGAAGGCAACTTCCCTCATACGTCTCGAGTCGACAACCACAAACGGTTGGGGAACCTCAAGTTTCGCCTCGACGATAGCGTTGCCGCAGCGGGATTGCAATAGTTGGACGATTTCTTCTGTCGTCATACGTTGCACGCGTTAGGCACTTTTCTTTTTGACGACGCTTTCCTTCCTTACCTTTTCCTGTAGTTTCATGATCCCTTCCAGCAGCGCCTCGGGCCGAGGAGGACAGCCGGGCACATAGACGTCGACGGGGATGACCCGATCGACCCCCTTTAACACGTGATAGCCGTGTTCCCAGTATGGTCCACCGCAATTGGAACAACTTCCCATGGAGATGACGTAGCGCGGCTCGGCCATTTGATCGTACAAACGCTTGATGCGCGAGGCCATTTTGAGCGTCACCGTTCCGGAAACGATCATCACGTCTGCTTGCCGGGGAGTTGCACGAGGAATCACACCGAAGCGCATGATGTCGAAGTTGGAAGCAGACGCGGCCATCATCTCAATGGCACAACACGCAAGGCCGAACTGCATCTGCCAGAGTGAGGAGAGACGCGCCCAGTTCAGCAAGCCTTCGAGCGAGGTGACGAGTACGTTGCTCTTCTCAAACCGTTGATCAAGTAAGCCCATAACGTTGCATTCCTTGTGGTCAACAGCCGGTCAGGCAGTGACGCGTTCGGCAGTTTCACTGGCTCGCAACGGAGAGTGCGAGCGTTCGATCTTCGGAATGTGAGGCTTCGGTTTGTCCCAGTCGAGGTCGCCTTTGACCCATACGTACGCGAGTCCGACGAGCAAGATCGTTAGGAAGATCGCCATCTCGATGAAGGCGAACATCCCCAGCTCGCGATACACCAGCGCCCAAGGGAAGAGGAACACGACTTCGACTTCGAAGATCAGGAAGATAAGGGCAATGACATAGAAGCGAACATTGAAGCGGATCCAAGCCTCGCCGACAGGTTCCTCACCGCATTCATACGGAGCAAGTTTGCCAGGGTACGGTCGATGCGGCCGTAACAGCCACGAAGCAACCAGTCCACCGACAACGAACATCGCTCCTACAATGAGGAAGAGGAGGACTTTACCGAATTCAGTGAGCATGGAATTCTCCGAAGGCTCGGACAGGGAGGAGCACCGCGCTGAGGTGCTCAAAATGACGTGCCAATATAAACAGGAAATGTCCGATTGTCAAGGAATAGCCCTCCTTTCACGTTGTTGGTGCAGCATCATCTCCACAAAAACGGAACGCTGCTCTTTCGCGAGCAGCGTTCCGATGAAGACCGAGTTGAACGAGTTTCCCCTTCTTCACTTTTGATAACCCCATTTTCGATAATTCTCTTCGATCTCCGCTTGTGTCGGATGCGACCTGATCGGGTCGGGTGTGGTGGTGAAGTCGTCCTTGGGATGATCTTGAAACACCCGCGCGTTGATCTCGATGTCCTCTTTGAAAAGATCGGGCACCGATGCATCTTCAAAGATAGCACCCCACGGACATTCGGGTTCGCACGCTGCACAATTGATGCACTCCTCCGGATGGATGAAGAGTTGTTTCCGATAATTGGGATCTTCGACGGTCAAACCATAGATGCAATCGACCGGACAAACCTTAACGCAAGCCGTGTCGACACAATCGGCACACAGACGTGTGATGACCCAGGGCATGGGAGTTCCTCCTTACGATCAATACAAGACACAACCACCGCTGTTCAATCTGCAACCTTCTACGCTCCTTCGCGCTGTTCCGTCTTCCGAATCGGCGATGGAGGAAGGTTGAGCACATCTTCTGGAAACTGGTCGAGAATGAATCCGATGATATCCTTCACCGACGCCACCGCCAACGGCCGTCCGGCCTCATCGACAACCGGCACGTGCCGGTAGCCACCGACGTGCATCGCATTCAGTATGTAGGCGATGCTATCATCCGGCTGAAACGCCTCGGGATTGGGCGTCATGACATCGGCAACTTTCAGTTTGGAAGGATCGGCCTTCCCCGCGATTTTCATCAACACGTCGCGCTCAGTAAAGATTCCTGCCAACTTACCTTCCAAGGTGACTGCCACACATCCGAGGTGCTTCTCCTGCATCAGGGCTATCGCTTCTGCAACGGATTGAGAGGGGGAGACGGTAATCGGCTTGCGGACGCGAAGGTTCTTGATCGGCGTCTGGAAGGTGGTCGCATCGAGTACACGCGAGGGTTTCACGCTCTCTTCATACATCTGCGAGAGCTCTTCATCGAGGATCTCGTTATTCATACCTCACTCCTTTCTGTCTCGGCAGAGCCCGTGGTAAAGAACTGGCCGGATGGTGGTGAACAGAAGGCCGCAGACTCGAACAGCCCAAGTATAGAGAAGCGGTGGTGAAATTGCAAGCAGATTCCCGCCCCCACCCCCGTACCTCATATCACACATTCCTTTGGACCTCTTGCGTTTTTTCCGGGACGAGAATAAATTATATTTACCTTTCAGGGGCATATTGAAACGTATCATCAGAGGAGGGTTATGGAACGACTCAGTCTTCAAGCCTTTCTTGCCGCCGGACCTGATTTCGAGGCCAATCAGTATCACATCCTCTCCCACATCAGGTCGTACCACGACGATTTCTCCCACAACAAACTCTATCCGGCTCTTTCTGAGTTGATTGACCTCGTCCAATCACTGGAGTCGCTTCTTCAGGAGCAGGAGCAACTCAACCAGCGCCTCCCTCAGGAACTCAAGCAGATCGATCTCAAGAATAAGCGGCTCGTGTTCGAGCCAGCCCATCACGATTTTCCGGGGCTGGAGCGCGTCTTGACACTCATCCGCTGGGCCCTGCCGCGGATTCGGCAGACGATTTCGGAGGGAATGGAGATTTACGACTTTGTCGAGGAAAACGTATCTATTGAAGAAGTAGGATTGATGCCGATGTATAAGGACGAGGGATATTACTTCATTCCAGACAATCGCGCCTCCCTTCTTCACCTCCTTCGCTACGAGACCTCGCTCTTCACCTCGGGAAACGAAAAGTACCGCACGCTGAAAACAACAACGCTCGACTCACTCGAGCAATCGAGGATTCGCCGCTCACCCGAATCGATCAAACTAGAACTCATCGAACAACATCAAGACCTTCCCAATCCGGCTACTTTTCTGTGCGAGACGACGCTCGATTTCCCGTACGCCGAAACAATCCTCCCCATTGCCAAGCGCAAACTGATGGCACGATTATACTCCTAACCGGGTCTTGAAAAAGTGCCGCTGTACAGGATACCACTCTTTCAGTGAAAAACTTAAACCACTGATTCACAGATGAGATTTTGGAAAAAATCTTCTGTTCTCCCTTTGATGAGGAGTGTCATGGAGGGTTACTGCAAATGCTCCCAACATCCCGCTGATGCCCTTACGAAGTATTGCGTCGTTGTTCCCGTGCCCGGCGTCGTTTCATGGCGCGGAGAACTTATCATTCCGGCGTGTTGCGCGAAAATGAGAATGAAAAGAGATCGTCAGCGGTTTCCTCGCCAAGGTTGATCGGCGATCTGATCGAGACTGTTCGCCAACCGCGCGAGAACGAAGAGATAGTCGCTGAGTCGGTTAAGATAGGTGATGGTGTGCGGGTTCACCGGCTCGAGTTTCGAGAGGCGTACCACGTTCCGTTCTGCTCGTCGGCAAACGGTGCGCGCAAAATGGAGGTGGGCACCGACCGCTGAACCGCCGGGTAAGATGAAACTCTTGAGGGGAGGAAAGCGCTTTTCCATTGCATCAATCAAACGCTCCAATCCCTCTATGTGACGTTGCTCGATCCGAGCCACTTGCACGTTGGAAGCATCGAGCGGCGTAGCAAGGTCGGCACCAAGCTCGAACAACTCCTCTTGCCTTTGAGCGAGCGCATCATCGAGCTCCTTTACGGGCTTGAAGGATCGAACGATGCCAAGAAGTGAGTTCAATTCGTCGACAGTGCCGTAGGCCTCTATCCGTAACGCGTCCTTCGTCACTCGCCTTCCACCAAAGAGGGACGTCTCTCCCGTGTCGCCCGTCTTAGTATAGATTTTCATAGTGAAGCCGATCTCTGTGTGGAATTCAGATTGTGCAGCGTTCTTGCTTCATCCAAAAACTTCTGCTTTCGAAGAGGAGGATGGAAATAGAACCAACTGGCAAATCCTAAACCCGCGACGATGGAGAGCCCCGACACGAAGATTCCTCCGAAGTAGAAGAGGTCTGCCCACGATTCAGCCGACTCCATCATATCCCACGTTCGAAACAAATTCCACCAATCGTGCCCGGATTTGTGTCCACCGAGCAAGGGAAGAATTCGATGTGGTGCGTCTCGCATATAGAGACTCACATCCATCATGTTGATACCTGTCCAGAACAACGCGAACGGTCCCACCACGGTGGCTCGTTGACGCAGCGCGATCAGAAACGAAAGGAAGGGGAACGCGATCTGCCAGAACGATCCACCCAGACTCATCATTGTTCGGCCAAAAAGGTAAAACAGCATGTGCCCACCTTCGTGAAGTGGCAGAAAAACGAACATGCGAATAAAAGAGAGCGGAGCGGGAAGAACCGGACGCGGCGTCAAATACACGAACGCCTCTGCCGCCTGAAAGAGCATCCACAGACAAAAGAGAAAGAGAAGAATCTTCAGACCGAGCGGAATCAGACGCTCGACGGGATCGAGCGTTGCTGCATGCGGTTGTCGTTTGCTCACGCGCACCTGTGGGGATGATTGGATGTGAGAATCGAGAACAGCACTCGATCAGATCGAGCTTCCCCGCTCTACCTTGCGACAAAACAGAACGTCAGGCGACCCGCGAGCAAGTCGGCTGACGCGATGAGTGCGTTTACTTCCAGTAGTTCGGCAGCTCATTGTAGAAGTGTACCGACGTCTTGATGCCACCAAAGAAATTATCGAGATTTAAATGTTCATCCGGCGCGTGTGCGTTCTCGTCCGGCAGTCCGAATCCCAGCAACACCGTATCGAGTCCCAAGAGCTTCTTGAATTGAACCACGATGGGAATCGATCCTCCCTCGCGTTGATACAACGGCTTCTTACCGAAACCCTTCTGCAATGCCGCCACTGCCGCCTGAACACCCGGACTATCGATGGGAGTAATTGCGGGCTCGCCGCCATGCAGCTCTCTCACGATGACTTGCACGGTCTTCGGAGCAATGCTCTTGATGTGACGCTCGAAGAGTCGGGCAATCTTCTTCGATGACTGATCGGGGACAATCCGCATCGAAATTTTTGCAAAGGCCTTTGCCGGAAGCACCGTCTTTGCACCTTCACCCGTGTAGCCGCCCCAAATGCCGTTGCATTCAAGCGTCGGCCGAGCCCAAAGACGTTCGAGTGTTGTGTACCCCTTCTCACCATACAGTTGCTTGACGCCCAATTGTTTGGCGTACTTCTTATCATTCCAAGGGAGTTTCTTAAACGCAGCCCGCTCCGCTTTGGTCAACGGACGGACGTCGTCATAAAATCCCTTCACCGTCACCCGACCGTTCTTGTCGTGTAACGAAGCGATGATTTCCGCCAATGCCTGAATCGGGTTATGAATCGATCCGCCAAAGGATCCTGAATGAAGGTCTGTATTTGGTCCGGTCACCTCCACTTCCATATAGGCAAGTCCCCGCAAACCGTAACACACAGACGGAATACCCTTCGCGAACATCGAGCTATCGGAGATCAGAACCAGATCAGCTTTGAGGAGGTCTTTGTGCTCCTTCACAAAGTTTTCCAGATTCACGCTACCGACTTCCTCTTCCCCTTCGATAAGCATCTTGATGTTCACCGGCAAGCGACCGACGTTCTTCATGTATGCTTCGATCGCTTTAAAGTGAATGAAAACCTGTCCCTTGTCGTCCGCCGACCCGCGCGCGTACAGATTCCCATTACGGATCGTCGCCTCAAACGGTGGCGACGTCCAGAGATTCACCGGATCGACTGGTTGAACGTCGTAATGACCATAGAAGAGCACCGTCGGTTTGCCGGGAGCTCCGAGCCATTCACTGTACACAATGGGGTGACCGGGCGTTTCAAAGATTTGCACGTTTTGCATGCCGATGGCGCGCATCTCATTGGCAACCCACTCCGCACAACGACGCGTGTCGGCATGGTGGGTGCTCTGAGAACTGACGCTGGGGATCGCCAGGAATTCTTTCAGCTGACTGAGATAATGCTCTTTGTGGGTTTCGACGTGATTGAGGACTTCGTTCATAGGACATTCCTCAAGTGAGTAGATTCGATGTGATCGAGATCGAGAAATGCGCGCATAATATACCGACCGACCTTCCGAAAGGCAAGAAATTTTCCCCGCGAATCTACCCCATTTCCTAACACTGAGAAGTTGAGAGGCCAAACATGCTTGTCTTGTGAATGGCACAACAATTGTCTAAATTTTAAGAAAATTTTCGGACAAGAGTTGGAACGGCAGCTTATTATAGATATCCTGAACATCGCACTTCCCGTGCTGTACTTTACGCTCGTTTGGGTCTACGGGAAGGCGTTCTTTGCCGACTTCGATTGGGCGAAGCAGCTCAAGAGCAAGCTCCTCCTCGCCATCATCGTCATCCACCTCCTCTACCTGATTGATCGCACAATCGTATTCAATCATCCACCGGTGACGACTGTTTTCGAGATTCTGACTGTTCTTGCCTTCTCCGTCGCCGTCGCCTATGCCTTCATCGAGCGACGCTCGAACGCAAAAGAAACAGGCTATTTTATCCTCAACATCGCCTTTTTTTTCCAACTCGCTTCCTCTCTTTTCATCAAAGATCTTGTCGAGGTGCCGGAAGTCCTTCGCAGTCCCCTTTTCGGTCTCCACGTCTCGTCCGCATTGCTCGGCTACGCCGCCATTACCATCTCCGCCGTCTACGGCTTCCTCTACCTTATGCTGTACCACCAGATTAAAGCGAGCAAGTTCGGTGTGATCTACAAGAAACTACCGAACCTCGAAACACTGGAACGCATGAGTTCTATCGCTATCGCTCTCGCATTTGGACTCCTCACCGTAGCAATTGTTTTCGGTTTCATCTGGCTGCCAAAAGCGTTTGATGATTTTTCGTACCTCGATCCGAAGTTGATCGGCACATTGATCGTGTGGGGATTATATGGGATTGGCGTCTTCGCACGGCGACGCGGGGTGCTGACCGGAAGAAAGATTATGCTTCTCTCCATTCTCGGCTTTGCGATCACCATTTTTTCGATGACCGTTGTCAATATGTTTTTCAGCGGATTTCACAAGTTCCATTGAATGAGCAGAGATGAATCTCCTCTGCATCGGCATATCGCATCATACTGCACCCCTTGAAGTGAGGGAGCGGCTGTGGTTCTCTGAGGAAGAGATCCGCGCCGCTTTGCCAGCTCTGAAGGCACAGGGATTCCTCGAGTGCGTTCTGTTTTCTACCTGTAACAGGACGGAGTTATACGCCTTTACGGCGGAGACGGCGTTCCGCGTCGAGTTCCTGAAGAACTTTCTCATCAACCGAAAACAGGCGGGCGAGTTTGTCCGCCCCAACCATCTCTTCTCTTACTTCGCTAGCGGAGCGGCAGATCACCTCTTCCAAGTGGCCTCCGGCATCGATTCGATGGTTATCGGAGATGTTCAGATTCTCTCCCAGGTCAAAACAGGCTACCAACTTGCTCTTGATGCAAACACCGTCGGTTCTTTTATGAACAAGCTCTTCCCTGCCGCTTTTCATGTCGGCAAACGAGCGCGCACGGAAACGCGCATCTCGGAAGGTGCGGTCTCCGTCAGTTACGCCGCCGTCGAGCTGGCGCAGCGCATCTTTGACAACTTGGGGACAAAAAATGCGCTTGTGGTGGGAGCCGGAGACACGGCACAGCTCACCGCCAAGCACCTGGTCAGCAAAGGAATCGGAAACCTTTTCATTACCAACCGGACGTTGGATCGAGCCGAAGTGCTCGCAAAGATGGCAGGAGGTTTTGTCATCCCGTTCGATGAGTTCACATCACGCCTCGCGGACATCGACATTATCATCTCCTCTGTGCAATCGGACGACTTTATTCTCACCCGCCCCGAGATCGAGCGAATCAACAAGATGCGTCACAACCATGCACTCTTTTTGATCGACATCGGAGTTCCGAGAAACATTGATCCGACTGCAAAGGACTTAGACAACGTCTTCCTCTACGATCTCGACAGTTTGAACGGATTGGTGAATGAGAATGTGGAGAAGCGTGAATCGGAAGTACCGAAAATTCGAGCCATCATCGGAGAGGAATTGGAAGAACTCTTCAAATGGCATTCATCCCTGCAGGCGCATCCCACCATCGCCGCCCTCACGCAACTCCTCGAGCAGATTCGAAAAGAGGAGGTGGAGAAAAACATTAACCGCTTTGAGACGAAAGATCGTGAGTTGCTCGAGCTCGTTACCAAGAGAATCGTCAACAAAATCCTCCACACCCCCATCGTCAATCTGAAGAACGGGCACGACGAGTCACATGGCGAGCGGATCAACAAGATCAGTATTATTCGTAAGCTCTTCGGGCTCGATGCAAGTAAGGAGCGGTCGCATGCCCGTTAGGCCTGGCCCTGGATTCCCCGGGACAGGGAAGCTGATCGTAGGGACGCGCGGCAGCGAATTGGCGTTGTGGCAAAGCAGGTTCGTTCAATCCCGGCTCTCCTCATTTTTTCCCTCCCTCCATATCGAGCTCATCGTCATCAAGACGTTGGGTGATAAGATCCTCGATTCCCCGCTGGCGAAAATCGGCGGCAAAGGACTCTTCACGAAGGAATTGGAGAAGGCGCTGCTCGAGGGATCGATCGACGTCGCCGTACACAGCATGAAAGATATCCCAACACAGATTCCTGAAGGCTTACAGATCGGCGCCATTACGGAACGTGAGGATGTGCACGACATCTTCATCGCTCATCCCAAAAAATCCTACACAAAAATCGAGGACCTTCCGCAAGGCGCCAAAATCGCCACGGGAAGTCTCCGGAGAAGGTCACAACTCCTCCACTGGCGTTCTGACCTCGTCGTCATTGATCTGCGCGGCAATCTGAACACACGTCTGAAAAAGTTGGAAGAGTCCAATTGGGACGGTATGATCCTCGCCCGCGCAGGGATCAAACGACTCGGATGGGAAGATCGCATTACACAAATCCTTCCATTTGAACTGATGCTGCCTGCCGTTGGTCAAGGTGCGCTCGGTATCGAACTCCGATTCGGCGATGAACGTGTCTCGAATACTGTTAGCCCGCTCCATCATTTCGAAACCGCACAAGCCGTGTTAGGAGAACGTTCCTTCCTCCGCTACCTCGAAGGCGGATGCCAAATTCCCATTGGTACGCATGGCAGGATTGAGAACGGACGGTTCGTCCTCGATGCGGTGATTGGTAGTATGGATGGAACAAAAACGGTCAAAGGTCACATTGCGGGCGATCCCGAGCAATCCGAGTCACTCGGGAAGGAGTTGGCAGCACAGCTGCTTGAACGTGGCGGACGCGAGATATTGCATGCTATCCGATCCGTCGCACAGGATACATCGACACCGGGTGTTTAATGGCTGATCTCGCGGGAAGAACGGTACTTATCACACGGACGCCGGATGCGGCCGAGCCGTTGGTTCGATTACTTCAAGCAGAAGGAGCGAAGACGTTACTCCTTCCCGCCATTGAGATCACCGATCCCGTCTCGTGGGAAGCCTGCGACCGGGCAATCGTGAATCTGCGGATGTATGACGGTATCTTCTTCACCAGCAAAAACGGTGTGGAAAGGTTTTTGAGGAGGATCGAAGCGATCAATCCTTCCGCCTTCGAGGTTTTGAAGCGGCGCCCGATCTACGCGGTGGGAGAGAAAACCGAAGAAGCGCTGGAAACCGCAGGGGTGAGCGTCACGGCAACTCCTGACGTTGCTTCGGCGGAAGATCTGGCAGAATTGTTTCTGCGCGAGGAGGTCGCAGGACGGAGATTTCTTTTTCCGAAAAGCGAGATTGCGCGCGATGTCCTGCCGAATGCGCTACGCTCGATGGATGCGGTGGTCGACGAAATTGTCGTGTATAGGACACTCCCTCCCCGGCAATTGGAGCTCGACCGAATTCGCATCGCACTTGCGGAACAGTCCATCGATGTCGTGACCTTTTACAGTCCTTCCGCCGTTCGGAACTTTGTTCAGATGATGGGTTCGAAATGTCTCGACACCACAACGATTGCTGTCATCGGTCCGGCGACACAGAGCACGGCGCGGAGCCTGGGACTCAACGTGAGAATCATCTCCAAACACGCGACGTCGGAATCCCTCGTTGCCGCGATCAAAGAGTATTTCGTTTCAGAACGAAGATGACACACCTCCTCTTCGTTTCCATAGGAGAAGACGATGACCAACGATCTCTTTCTACGCGCCTGTCGGCGTGAAGAGGTGCAGCGAACACCTGTCTGGATGATGCGACAGGCCGGGCGTTATCTGCCGGAATACCGCGCGGTACGTGCCAAGACCGATTTTCTCACGCTCTGCAAGACACCAGAATTAGCTGCCGAGGTATCTCTTCAGCCCGTCGACGTACTCGGCGTCGACGCGTGCATCATCTTCTCCGACATCCTCGTGATCCCGGAGGCCATGGGGATGGAATTGATCGTCGAAGAGGGAGCGGGCGGTCCCCAATTCCCCTCGCCAATCCGCAATCGTGTGGAGATCGATCGCCTCCGCGTTCCGGATCCGACTCGAGAGCTCAGGTTTGTGATGGATGCGTTGCGATTAGTTCGCCGGCGATTGAACGGACGGGTCCCCCTTATCGGTTTTTCCGGATCGCCCTGGACTCTTGCAACGTACATGGTGGAAGGAAAAGGCTCGAAGACTTTTCGCCACATCAAAGAGCTTATCTACGTCCACCCGAAAGACGCGCATGCGCTGCTCGAAAAGCTTGCGCGTTCAGTTGCGGCCTACCTCAACGGACAGATTGAGGCGGGCGCTCAAGCAGTCCAGATTTTTGATACATGGGGTGGCATCCTTCCCCCCGATGAGTTCAAGGAATTCTCGCTCCGATACATTGAACAAGTTTTGAATCTGCTTCGCGGCAACGGAGCTCCGGTTATTGTCTTCTGCAAAGATTGCGGGCATTCACTCGGGGAGATTGCCGATGCAGGACCGGACGTTGTCGGATTGGATTGGACAGTCGACATCGGGAAAGCACGGATGATGATCGGTAGCCAGGTTGCGTTGCAGGGGAATCTCGATCCGACCCTCCTTTACGCTCCTCCCGAACGGATTCGGGAAGGAGTCAAGAAGATTCTCGAAAAATACGGAAAGGGATCAGGTCACATCTTCAACCTGGGTCACGGCATCTTACCCGACGTTCCGGTTGAGCACGCAAAAGCATTTATCCAGGCAGTCAAAGAAGAAAGTCCGAAGTATCATCGCTGAAATTCGAATCGCCCGACCGTGCGTCAGGGCGTTTGAGATATTCTGCAGTCGAAGTTTGGTTCCCATGCTTCTCCTCTCTCAACCCAAAACGTTTCAGAAAAACCGATCGCGAATTGATTTTGTTTCTCATACTTCTTGCACAACATCGACATTTGCTGTGATGGGAAACGGAAATCCCATTCCGTTAGGAGCTGCACATCGTCACGTCAAAGCCGATTTGAGAGACCGACGTTTATCTCGCGCCCGTCAGGGGGTCGGCCATTCGTAGAAGAAGCAACCAGATGCACGATCCAACTCCGTCAGGAGTTGAACATGTTCACTTACGGTATGTCCCTCGCGCCTTCGAGGTTTTCTTCCGGCAAGCAGTTATGAATCAAGACAAGTTTTTCGTACCATCGTGATGTTTCCACCAAGCGATCCCCCTCGTATCGTGTTCATGTATTCATCCATCAATCAACAAGGTGATCTTATGACCACCACAACCCTCGCTGTCCGACGCACCTTGATCGCCACCCTGCTCTGGATCTTCGCCACCGCCGTTCTTGTGGGTCAAAGCGCCAAGCGGCCGATGACATTCATGGATATTATGGAAATGCGATCCGTTGGAAGTCCCGCCCTCAGCCGTGATGGCAACCATCTGCTTTACACGTACAGCATACCGGATTGGAAAGCGGCAAAGAGCTTCACCGACATTTACTATGTGTCGACAGAGCGCGGCCTCCCTTCCACACGGCAGTTGACCTTCACCAAAGACAAGAACGAAACCTCTCCGCGTTGGCTGCCCGGCGGCACCACATTTCTTTTCCTTTCAAACAGAGATGCGGCGGAGGGGAAATCGATCAATCAACTGTACGCGATGCGAACAGACGGCGGCGAGGCTGTGCGACTCACGGATGCCAAAGATGGCGTAGGACACTATGCGATCAGCAAAGATGGGAAGTGGATCGTCTTCTCCGCCGGCAAAGAGGACGAACGCCAGCTCTGGATTCTGCCGGTCGAGGGTCTCCAGACCGCCCAACCGACGCAATTGACGAAGCACGCTGCTCCAATCACCATCTGGCAGATCACACCGGACAGTAAGCGCATCTATTTCCTCTCGCCCGATAGCGTCGACCAAGCCAACAAGCAACGGAAGGAGAAGAAGTTCGACGTCCGCATCCGAAATGAAGAGACGCCGCCGGTTCATCTCTGGTCGTTCGACATCGAGACGAAAAAGGCAACGCGTCTCACGAGCGCTCCCGACTACAGCGTGCACGACTTTCGCATTTCGGAAGATGCAAAATGGATCGGATTTCGCGGCGTTCCGAATAACCGATACATGCGCAACATAACGGAAACCGCCACCTACGGCGATCTCTATCTCCTCGAAGTGGCGACCGGAAACATTGAACGCCTTACCAACAACAAGGACATTGGCGAGGGGCTGCCGAGTTTTTCTCCCGACGGCTCGCTCGTTGCCTTCACGGCGCCCAACAATTTTACCTATTTCCGCAACGATAAGATCTACGTTCGGAAAGTGAGTGAGCGGGGCGGCAACTGGCGAAAGCTCGGCGAGGGATTTGATGGTGACATGGGAATCACCTTCTGGTCCGAAGACGGTTCCACGATCTACTTCAACGACGGATGGAAAGCCACAACTCAACTATTTGCCGTATCTCTGTCAGATGGAAAGGTGACTCGCATTTCCCAGGTCACGGGCGTGTTATCGGTGAGCCAGGACGAACATTCAAAGCGACTCCTCCTCAACTACTCCGATCCGACCACTCCAGCCAATATCCACCTTGCAACATCCATAAGCGACATTCCCGACCGGTTGCGCTGGAAGCAATTGACCGATTCGAACCCTCAGGTGCGTGATATGGCGCTTGGCGAGACCGAGGAGATCGAATGGAAGTCAAACGATGGAACGCCGGTAGGTGGTGTGTTGGTGAAGCCTCTTGGATATGAGAAAGGAAAGCGCTATCCGCTCATCGTTCAGATTCACGGGGGACCTGCCTCCGCGTCTCTACTGAACTTTAATGCATCGCATGGATACTACTCCCACATCTACGCGGCAGCAGGTTATGCCGTTCTGCTTCCCAACTATCGCGGTTCGACAAACTACGGCGAAAAATTCAAGATGGAGATCAGCGGAGACTATTTCCGGAAGGGATATGAAGACATCATGTCCGGAGTGGATCATCTCATTCGCATCGGACTCGTTGATGGTGAAAAGATGGGCGTCATGGGATGGTCGGCAGGCGGACATTGGTCGAATTGGATCCTCACGCACACAGATCGTTTCAAGGCCATCTCGTCCGGAGCAGGTGCAATGAATTGGATTTCGATGTACGCTCAAACCGATGTGCAACGCAACCGCGAATTCTATTTCCGAGGCAAGCCGTACGATCGGTTTGACCATTATTGGGATGTCTCCCCCCTCAAGTACATCAAGAATGCCAAAACGCCGACGCTCATTCACGTTGTCGACGGAGATCCAAGGGTGCCGCGACCACAGAGTGAAGAACTGCACATGGCGCTTGTGAAGCTCGGCGTGCCGACGGAGTTCTTCGTCTATCCCGGTTCCACGCACGGTATCACCGAGCCGCGGAACCAGCTCGTGAAGATGTTCTCCGAGTTTCACTGGATGGAAAAATGGATCAAAGGCAAACCGACGTGGTTTGACTGGAATGATCTCTTGAACACGCTCAAGGGGGACGAAAAAAAAGAAGAGAAGGGGGAAGAGAAACGTGAGGCGGGAAACTGACCAGATGAACGATCGACGTCACATCACACAAACATACTTCGAGGATCTTCAGAACCGCATCTGTACCAAGCTGGAAGAAGTTGATGGAAAGGGGCGGTTTCATGAAGACCGCTGGCCGCACGCACAGGGCGGCGGAGGAATCACGCGCATCATTCAGGAGGGGGGAATCTTCGAGAAAGGGGGAGTCAATACATCGGCCGTAACGACCGGTCTGAGCCCCCTCCTTGCCGAACGGATGAGCGTTGATTCGCAATCGATCTTCGCCTGCGGTATCTCCTTGGTCCTTCATCCCCGCAGCCCGATGGTTCCAACGGTTCACGCGAATTTCCGGTATCTCGAATTGGAAAATGGCGATTTCTGGTTTGGCGGCGGTGCCGATCTTACGCCCTATTATTTGTTTGATGAAGACGCCTGCTTGTTCCATAATGTCTGGAAGTCGGTCTGCGACCAGCATGAGCCAAGTTCTTATTCGAGATTTAAGAAGGCGTGCGATGAGTACTTCTCCGTTAAGCATCGTCGGGAAGCACGCGGCATCGGAGGAATTTTTTTCGATTACCTGCGGGGCGATTTCGGGATGCTGTTCGACTTCGTCCGTTCGTGCGGAGATGCGTTCCTCTCCGCCTACGTTCCCATCGTCGAACGACGAAAAAACGAACCGTGGGGCGAGCGGGAACGACAGTGGCAACTGATTCGACGCGGAAGATACGTCGAGTTCAATCTCGTGTACGATCGAGGCACGCTGTTCGGATTGGAGACCGGGGGTCGCATCGAATCGATTCTGATGTCTCTGCCACCGCTTGTTCGGTGGGAGTACAGCCACACTCCTCACCCCGGTACGCGAGAAGAAAAACTATTGTCTGTTCTGAAGGAACCCCGCGATTGGATCGCACGTTAGCGGGCGTCGAATGACCCTATCTGCTCAGGAACGATTACTATGAAGTCAAAGAAAACTGCCGTCGTCTTATTTCAGCTTGGAGGACCTGACTCACTCGAAGCGGTCCAGCCATTCCTCTTCAACCTCTTTATGGATCCAGACATTATCGACTTTCCACTGGCGTTTCTTGCACGGAAACCACTTGCCCGCTGGATCTCCAAGAAACGATCTGCTCACGTAGCAAAACATTATGAAGAAATCGGTGGGAAATCCCCTATTCTCGACCTCACCAACGCCCAAGCGCGTGCGCTCGAGGAGCAACTCCGGCCCTCACTGAATGCCGAGGTCTTCGTCGCCATGCGCTACTGGCATCCGTTGACCGATGCCGTCGTTCAGGAAGTCAAAACAAGAGGTTTTAATGAGATCATCCTCCTTCCGCTGTATCCTCAGTGTTCGATTACAACAAGCGGGTCAAGTTTGAATGAATGGTTCCGCCAGTGTGAACGCGTCGGGTTGAATGGCGTGCCTCAGAAGCTTGTGCACCGGTACTATGATCATCCTTCTTACATTGATGCGATCGTCGACAAGATCAATCTTGCACGAAAGGAGTTTGATGGAATCGATCCCCGCCAGATGCATCTGCTCTTTAGCGCACACGGGGTTCCTGTTTCGCTCATTGAGCGGGGGGATCCTTACCAGCGCCATGTTGAAGAGACCGTGAAGCTTGTCCTCCAGCGCGGAGGGTGGTCGCATCCCACCACGCTCTGTTATCAGAGCAAGGTCGGCACTGCACAATGGCTCGAACCGTCGCTCGATGGAACGATCCACACTCTGGCCGCTCAGGGCGTGAAGCATATGCTCGTTGTGCCTATCGCTTTCGTCACCGAGCATATCGAGACGCTCCACGAAATCAACATTGAAGAACGGGAGGAAGCAGAAAAGCTCGGGGTCGAACGATTCGTCATGATGCCTGCACTCAACGATCATCCGAAATTCATCGAGGCCTTGGCGGATCAGGTTTTAAAAGTTTCATCCCTTTCGGATGGATGCGATGCGAGACATTGCGAATGCCGCGGCGCCAAACGCAAATGGAGTCAGGAATGACCGTTCCTCACGAGGTGGACGCCGTCATTGTGGGCGGAGGTATCTCCGGCCTGTGTGTTGCGTACTGGCTCAAGAAGAGCGGCGCCCATATCCTTCTCCTGGAAAGGGAACCGGAGGTGGGGGGAACGATGAAGAGCATTCGCGATCAGGGCTTTCTCATCGAGAAAGGTCCTAATAGCGCTCTCGAGACCACACCGCTGTTCCGCGAACTGGTGCGGGAGTGTGGAATCGAAGATCAGTTCGTCTATGCAAGTCCCGTCGGCAAGAACCGTTACATCCTGCGGGACGGAACGCTTCACCCCCTTCCCCTGAATCCTCTTGCGTTCATCCGCTCGAACCTCTTCTCCACTGCCGGCAAGCTTCGGTTGTTGATGGAGCCGTTTGTCGGCCGCGCTTCGAAAGAAGAGAGCGTCGCGGAATTTGTGACGAGACGCGTCGGTCGTGAGTTTCTTGACTACGCAATCGATCCGTTCGTTGCCGGCGTCTTCGCCGGTCGCCCGGAGCGTCTCAGTGTGCGGGCAGCATTCCCAAAGCTGTACGCATTGGAGGAAAAGTACGGCGGCCTGATGAAAGGAATGATATTGGGACGACGAGAGAGAAGACAACGAGGCGAGGTAGCAAAAGACAGAGCAGAATCCTTTTCCTTTCTCCAGGGAATGCAAACACTCCCGAGAGCGCTCGCCGCGGCGCTGCAGGGGAGCGTTCTCACCAACACAACCGTCACCGCACTTCAACGCACAGACAACTCGCTCTACTCTCTTCAACTGACGAGAAACGGCGCGCTTGCCGAGGTGCGAGGACGCGTCCTTGTCCTTTCCATACCTGCCTTCGCTGCTTCGGGCATTTTAAGACGGTACTCGACCGAGACAGCGCACCATCTTGATTCCATCCCCTACTCACCGGTGGTTTCGTTGTTTCTCGGTATCAGGAAAGAGGATGTTGGCATCCCTCTCGATGGTTTTGGATTGCTCGTTCCGTCGAAGGAACAGCGTCGCATTCTTGGCTGTCTTTGGTCCTCCAGTTTATTCCCCGGTCGTGCGCCCGAAGGAATGGTTGCAGTAACAACCTTTGTCGGAGGTGCGAGGCAACCCGAATTGACCGAGCTTTCGGATGAACGTCTGTGTGATCTGGTTCTCAGCGAGTTAAAAAACTGTATGCAACTTTCAGGAAAACTTGTATATTGGAGCGTCATTCGCTGGAAACGAGCCATCCCCCAATACGAATTAGGCCATCTCCAGATCATCGACTCGCTCCAGCGGTTCGAACAGAACAATCCCGGTCTGTTTTTGTGCAGTAACTACAAAGGGGGGATATCGGTGGGGGATTGTGTCAAGAATGCTCGGGAAGTCGCACTTCGTGCCGCGGTGCTTCTCCAAGCGCATTCCACACCACCATCCCGGTCGTAGATCACACATCTTCTCAATCAATGTGGGAGATTGTATGAAATCCTTCAGCCGCCGTTCGTTGTGGTGTATTTGCCTCTTCGTGCTCCCCCTCAACGGTGAGTTACGCTCGCAGGGGACCACCGCGATCCCCGAAGATAATCTGAAGCCGGAAGAGTTTACTGTTATCATGAAAGAGGCGTGGTCATTCCTCAAGGAGCAGACAGATAGCCTGGCGTCGATCGTCGGCTCGAAGAACGAGTTTGAGACGACGGCTGAGTTCGAGAAGCGTACCGTTGATGCGCGACAGCAGTACCTGAGCAAGATCAACAAATACATCAAAGACAAAAAGTTTGATACCCGCGTGATGGGAGTGTTGTTCAAAGCTCGACTTGGGGAGTACAATGCCGATCGCCAAGAATATGCCGTGACATCGCCGACGTTGCTCGAGGCGCCGTACAACATCCCATCGGTGGTCACTGAAATCGCCTCAAATCCCGTTGTAGCCCTTTCCGATTCGATCAAGAAAGGATACCGGACCTCCTCCGTCTATCTCAAGTTTTCACCGCATCTTCGATGGCAGGTTCCACGGGATACCGCCCGCGTTGCCAAGAACGATGAATCCCAACTCTACTTCCGCGTCCGATTCAAGCTTGACCTGAGTCAAACCGGTGCGACGAAAGGGGCGCGTTTTCTCATCGTTCCACAGCGTATTCAACTCGTTAACATGCGCACCAACTCCGTTTACTGGGAACAGGTCCTCCGATAGTGCGGCAAAAGAACAAAGAGAAAATACACCCTTCTACCAAACCACCGGCTTCTTCGTGAGGTCGTATGACCACTTGCTCCGTGCTCATTGTGGAAGATGAACCCTCCATTGCCCTCTCCTTCCAGCACATCCTCAGAAATTCCGTCGACTACAACTATCAGATCACGAGCGTCACAAGTGCTGAGGAAGCGTTCAAGAAGTGGGAACAGGCGGGACCGTATGAAGTGCTGTTGCTGGATATATATCTGCCGGGTCAGAGCGGACTCGATTTCCTGAAAGTCGTGCGCTCCATCGATTCAAGCGCCGTCATCATCTGCATCTCTGGTACACAGGACTACCGCGTCGTGCACGACGTCTTCAAGCTTGGCGCCGACGACTTCATCTCAAAACTTGAGCTGACAAACCACTACATCTTGGAGAAAGCGATCTTTGCCGGTCTTGCGAAACGGCAGTATCAACGCGAGCGCGAACGGGAAGAGATTGCAGCCCAACGACTCGACGCCATCACCACAATTATTCGAACCGTGCATCACGAGCTGAATAATCCGATGGCCATCGTGAAGCTCGCGGCTTCGAAGATCGCCAATCCGAAGGAGCTGAGCGAGGAGGAATACCGCCAGCATACGAAGCAGGTCATGGAAAACATCGACCGGATGAGTGAGGTGTTGCGGCGCCTTCCTTACTTCCACGAAGAAACGCTCAACACACAACTGCGGGGATTGAAGTTGTTCGCGCTTCCCGATCCCTCTCCCTCCGGCGAACACTCAAAGAAATAGTCGTCCCGCGACAGCTTATCGCAGCATCGAAGTGACCGTTCGGCGATTGACGCAGAGAGGGAAGAAGAACTCTTTACTTTGAGAAGCTGCTTACGGCGTCGGTGCGTGTAGATCGTGGGCAACGTCTTCTTCTGTAATCTCGATCAGTTCACAGACCTGCTCAGGCTTGACCGTCAGAACCGGCACACGGGCCATTCTTACCACTTTTTCCGCGACACTTCCCATCAAGATTTGTCGCAATCCGCTCCGTCCGTGTGTCGACATGACAATCAGATCGGCTCCAAGGGAGTCCGCCGCCCGTATGATTTCCGAGGCAGGCGATCCCTCCCGTATCTCGATCTTCATCGAATGCTGAACCAGATCGTGGTCGATCAACAAATGCTGGATCGATTTGACACAAGACGCGCGCCGTGCCTCCTTGTTGGCGGCAAGATGGGACTTGGAAGGATGATCATCCACCAACAAGACGATAATCTCGGCGTTAAAGAGAACAGCGATTTCTTGAGCGTACTGGACGCCCACAAGCGAGTAGGCCGACATATCGATAGGGACGAGGATGGTACGTGGCGCTTTCATGGGTATGACCTTTCCGGAAAGATGTTACTTCATCTGTCTATTGCACTCAGCGCAAGTCCTGTGCCATCTCGCCCCGTATTTCGCATCGCTGTAACGCGGCAACTTCGCCGACGGTTCTTCCCAATCTCAGTAAATACAAGAAGGAGATTTCTTAAGAAAAAAATGGCTGCCGTGCACCACTCACGGCAGCCTGGGGGACACCCGCTTGCGTAGGAGGGGAAAGCAAGCGGATGGGGGGAATTTTCACACTTTGTCCTTCAGCTTCTCGTAAACATACCTCTCCCCTCTCTCAGCCTCACTATGGTTAACAAATTCTTTGCCAACGATTCGGAAGGACGACCATGAGTTCCGCATTCTGAGAATGAGAATCATTGCTATCACAGGCCCTCCTCAAGCATTCCTCAGCCAACCTTGCAGCGAGCATAACATCGTGCGCATCCCCCGCATGAGCGGTTCTTGCATTTCCTGAGGTATCCCACGAAGAATTTCTTGATGGATTTGCACGTATCGTTCCTCTAACGCGCGCACAAATGCGCTTCCTTTCAGAGTCAACGACACGTCGATGCTTCTCCGGTCGTCTGCATCGATCGTCCGCTCGATGTATCCCTTTTCTTCGAGACTCTTTAGAATCCTGGAAAGCCGGCTACCGCTGAGGCCAACACGCTCAACGAGCTTCTTGATTGTGAGACGCCGGTCTTGATGGAACATGCGGAGAGTGCGAAACTCCAGCACCGAAACATGGAACTCCACCGACAACCGCTCCTCTTTTTCCTGACAGTTCATCAGAAGCTCGTACATCATTTCGGCAATTTGGGAGGCCTGCTGTTCAGTTGTTTGCATGCTATCTTCCGCTCGGTTTTTTTTGCTTTCCGCAATTATCATACCAGCGGCTCCAGGCAATTTCTCAAAGAATTCCCCATCGAGCGGCTTGTTACTTTCCTCAAGTTTGAAAAAGGAGAAAGACCTCTGAGAAACCAAACAATACCTCCGAGTGGTAAATCGTTATCGTAGTTGTTGAACGCTTTCCTGACGCGATTCCATTTCAAGCTGTTGAAGTCGTGCAAGAAAGACGTCCACATCGCCGCGATACTTTTCTCGCATCACTTTCAAAACCAGATCGCGCGCGAGGATTTCGTGTCGCAGGATAACGAACACGAGAAGCCCCAAGGCGGCATCCTTCCCTCCAAAGACCGAACGTACCTTCAGCCGGTGCACCATACCGTCGCTTTCCGGAACCTGCAATGTCTCGTCGAGGTAAAGGGCTGAAGATCGGTCCAACCGCGCAAAAACGCGTTGCGATTGCATTTCCCTCCATCCATCGGCTGATGTCACCAGAAGAAAATCAGGCCGCTCGATTCCGGTGAAGCCGATCTGGTGAGGACTGAGCCACAATTCCACCAATGAGAATCCAGAACCCTGGGTGACGGGATTGTCGTTCTTCTGAGTGATGTTCAGTCCAGCCGCGACCGCTGCCGCCGCCAGCAATCCCGCTGATGATTGCACCCGCTCACCGGCGCTCCCCGCAAGGAGAATGTTCACCGGTTTCTTCAGTGTCGGGGAGCGCGACCCGATGCGATGGATGGCATCGACCCGCGAACCTTCATCCACCTTATCGAGTACTTCTTCCCTGTAGCGAACCGCGTACGGAGAACGATCCATCCGCTCCGCAAGGATTCCCACATCCCACCCGTTCTTCTCCGCAATTTGGTTCAAGCGTTGTCCATCCAGTTCGTTTTGTGGAACGGCAAATTCAGTGCACAATTCAAGGATCTCTACCGCCGCAAATCCGTCGTAGGCAATCGCTTTTGCAAGAAGATTCGGGAGGGAGCGATCGGTCACCACCGTCCGCGCTACGAACGGCGCGTTGCTCGCTTTGAGGATTTCACAGATATCGACCGGCCGTACGATGTTCCCCTTCGGCGTGCTGGCCGTGACAAAACACTCCGGCGTTAATCCGGAACCTTGTCCCCCGGTCATCCCGTACACAAAATTGTTGCAGATAAGAACCGTCACGTCCACATTCAGCATCGCCGCGTGGACGAGGTGTTGAAGACCGATCATGGCGCCTCCGTCGCCGATTAGAACGATGGTCTTCAATTTGCCGTCAGCCAGCAGTGAATCCGCCAACGCGATGCCGGTCGCAAATGCTGTTGAACGACCGTGAGTGGTGTGAACCGTGTGGACATCCTTGAACAACGCATCCGCCAATCCGATACACCCGATATCGGTCACCAGAGCGACCTTTTCGGGAGGAAGCTGAAGTGAAACGAGGGCATCGTTGAGGCGGCGAAGAACGGATTGATGACCGCACCCTTTGCAGAACGGAAACCTCAGTTGGTCGACGAAATAGCTTGAGATTGAAGTGGATGTTCCTTCTTGTCCCATCGGGGTCTTCACGACATGATCGCTTCCATGATTTCCTGGGGAGTGATCATCGCGCCGATCTTATTCACGCCGCGCACCCTTTTGCCGGCTAGATGACGATCAATAATGCTGCGGTAGAGGCCGTTCATGTTTTCCTCCGCCACAATCACCTCCTTCACGGTGTGCGCTGCTTGCGAAATCTTCTTCACAGGAACGGGGAAGAGGGAGTGAACGATGAGGTGTGAAACACGCTCGCCCGACCGACGCGCTTCGAGGACCGCGTCTTTGGCGGCCCGAGCGGTGATCCCATAGCTGATGACGAGCAGATCGGCGGCAGGTTGAAGGTCTGCCGTTACGACGGCAAAGTCGTCAACCCGCCAGCGGACCTTCTGCTCGAGATGTAACAAGACTTCAAGAGTTTCCGGAGAGTTTTTCTGGAGGCGACCTTGCTTGTCGTGGGCGGAACCGGTCACGGTCACTTTTCTCGACCCTCCGACAGGAGCGAAAACGGGAATCTCATGCATCGCGTCGAAATAGTAAGTTCCCTTTCGCTCGTCTTGCCTGAAGCCTCCAAGTTCGCGAAACGCGAAATTCGAAGGCCGATTCTGAGAAGTGATCGAAGGAAGTGAACGGACATCTACGCTTTCGATCGTCATAGCTGTCTCCTTATCGCTCAACACAATAACGGGCATGCGAAACAGCTCGGCCCACGTGAACGCGAGGATGGTCAACTCGTAACACTCACGGGCTTTCGTTGGACAGAGGATGGGAATCGTGTAACCTCCGGAAGTGCAGTACTCTGCCAGCAACACATCCCCTTGTCCCCCCTGTGTCGCGCCGCCGGTGCTGGGACCCAATCGTTGGACAAGAGCAACAACCAGGGGGGTCTCGGTCATCAAGGCGTATTGCACCGATTCGGTCATCAAGGCCCAGCCGGGCCCGGAGGTGGCGGTCATCGCTTTGGCCCCGCGCATCGACGCTCCGATGCAGTATGCGATTGCGGAGATTTCATCCGGTGCGCTGAGCGCAACGCCGCCGCGCGCAGGCAGTTGGTCGATCATCGTCTTGAAGATACCCGTGGCGGGTGTGATGGGATACCCTGCAAAGAAGGTGCAGCCTGCTTGAAGCGCCCCTTCGGCCATCATCTGATTGCCGGAACAAAGGCGCAGAGCGTGGGAATCGTGGGTGGTGTCCGGAACAGTCATCGGTCCGCTCTATCTCAACAGCCTGCGGGATCGTAACTCGAGATGATCCCATCCAGCATCTGGCTTCGAACCTGAAGCTCATTGAGTTTTTGGACGATCTTCAGAACGTTGGCACTCCGCTGTTCGATAAGACCCTGGACAAAGTCGTGCACGTCGGGATAATCGCACATCTCCGCCACACGTTCATAGAATTTCACCATCTCATTCTCGCGCCGCATCGCTTCGTTCAACAAGCCGCATGAAGTTCGGCATGCGTGGGCACAACGGAGATCTTCAAGATTCATAGGATCCTCACAAGTTGAAAATATCTGAGAACAACTCTTCCAACGTTCAAAGGTGGCTGCGATTCAACATAACAGAGCGGCCGCTTGACTTACACCGTCGCCTCCTTACGCTGAGCGAATTCGCGACCCACCTGAAACGCTTGCCGGTTCAGCGGAAGAAGATGGTGATGGCGCTCGGGCAAAACGCTCTTGAGTGCTTTCAACAACCCCTCTGCGCTGACCAAAGGCCTCCGCTCGATGAATGCACCAAGCATAACAACGTTCGTGACTTGTTTCGCATTCAGCTTCATCGCCTCATGCAGTGCAGGCAAGGCAACGATCTCAATGTCCTCCCGCGTCGGCGGTTGTATGACGGCTGATTCCTCATACATCAACAACCCCCCGGGCTTCACTCTTCCTTCAAACTTCTCGAGCGACGGCTGGTTTAAGATGATGGCTGAGTCGAAACGTGAAACGATGGGCGAACTGATGCGCGCCTCCGAGATGATGACAATGCAATTCGCCGTCCCGCCCCGCATTTCCGGCCCGTACGAGGGCATCCAGCTTACTTCTTTTCCTTCCACCATCGCCCCGTAAGCGAGCAGTTGCCCCATCGACAAAACGCCTTGTCCTCCAAATCCTGCAATGATGATTTCATGCGCACGCATCATAGCGAGTCTCCTTGGGCCGGTGCATCTTCTTCACGTCCCGCAACGGTGAAGGCGTAGCGCTGACCGTTTTCCGGACCGTCTTTTGATGTCCCCAACACGATGTATTCCACTTGATCTCCCGCTCTGAATGGTCCAATCGTCGCCAACCAGTAACTGTTCCCCCGCGAGTAATCGTTGTATTGCCAATATGCCTGAACTTCTCCCTCTTCGAGGCTTTCGTCCGAGTGCGTCACCTTCCATCGCACAAAAACGTACTGCCCCATCTCAATCGGCCACGTGCCTATCCATAAGCCAACCGGCATCCCTTCCCGGACTTCGGAGGGACTTCGAAATGCATCTATCGTGTCGTGCCAGATCTCCACATACGCTCCACGGAAACGAGCAAATGGTTGCCCATTATCAAGACGTCGGGACTTTCAAATCTCCCAACGGATAAAACGGAAGCATGTTCTTCTCCAACCAATCGTTCGCTTCGACCGGCGTCATCTTCCAGCCGGAAGGACAGTTGGAGACCACCTCAATGAAACAAGTGCCTTGTCTACGCGCCTGGTAGACGAAAGCATTGCGAATCGCCTTCTTTGCTTTTCGTACGGCGTTGACGGTGTGCACCGCCTGACGCGTAACATAATAAGCTCCGGGGAGTTGCGCAAGGAGTTCGGTAATCTTTAGTGGATAGCCCATTACCTGCTGCTCTCTTCCGAATGGGGTCGTCGACGTCACCATCCCCAAAAGCGTGGTGGGAGCCATTTGCCCTCCCGTCATACCGTAAATGGCGTTATTAATGAACACGATGAGGATGTTCTCACCCCGATTCACCGTGTGGATCGTTTCGGCTGTACCGATGGCAGCCAGATCGCCGTCCCCTTGGTACGAAAAAACATATCTATCGGGAAGGATACGTTTGATCCCGGTCGCCACGGCGGAGGCTCTCCCATGCGCGGCTTCTTGCATATCGATGTTCATGTAGTCGTATGCAAAGACCGAACATCCCACCGGAGCAACCCCAATCGTCCGATCCTGGATCTTCATCTCATCCACTACCTCCATCAGCAACTTGTGCACAACTCCGTGACTGCACCCTGGGCAATAACGCAGCGGCGTGTCGGTCAACGTGGAAGGTTTCTGATACACCAACTCCATCCCGTTGATGGTCGTCCGGAGTTCCATCACGTACTCCTTTCTAAAGCCGGAATTCGATACGACTCGGCAATCGACTCGAGTTCCTCCAAAACTTCCTCAGGGGAAGGGATCATCCCTCCCATCCGTCCTTTGAAGTGCACCGGCCGACGTCCGCTGACCGCAAGCTGCACGTCTTCCACCATCTGACCTGCGTTCATTTCGACAACGAGAATTGCGGTCACCTTACGACTCAACTTGGAGAGCGCCTGAGAGGGAAACGGATACAGGGTGATAGGGCGAAGGAGTCCTACTTTGATATCTCGTTCACGGGCCAATTCGACCGCCTTCTGTGCGATGCGCGCGGCAAGTCCGAAAGCCACCAACAAAATCTCCGCATCCTTCGTTTCAATTTCCTCGAAGCGTACTTCTTTCTGCATTTCACGATACTTTGCCTGCAGTTCGAGATTCACCTGCTCCATTGTCTCCGGCTCGATGTGGAGAGAGGTAATAATGTTTCGTTCACGCCAAGCCGGCTTTCCGACGGTTGCCCACGGCTTGTTCGTTCGGGGGAGAGATCCCTCCTTTGGCAGTTCAACTTTTTCCATCATCTGACCGAGCGCACCGTCTGCAAGAATGAGAGCCGGCGTCCGGTACAACTCTGCCACCCGAAATCCTTCAAACACAAAATCGGCCATCTCCTGCACGGACGAAGGAGCGAGGACAACCGTGTGATAATCGCCGTGGCCTCCTCCTTTCACCGCCTGAAAGTAGTCGCCTTGAGACGGTTGAATCGTGCCCAACCCCGGTCCGCCACGACTTACATTCACGATCAAACACGGAAGCTGTGCGGAGGCCATGTAAGAGATGCCTTCTTGCATCAGGCTGATGCCCGGGCCGGATGATGAGGTCATCACCCTCGCGCCGGCTCCCGACGCGCCATAGATCATATTGATGGCCGCCAGCTCACTCTCGGCTTGCAGAACCACCACTCCACGTTGCGGCGCGTGTTCGGTGAGATATTCGAGTATTTCCGATTGCGGCGTAATGGGGTAACCGAAATATGCCTGAACGCCTGCACGAAGCGCCGACTCCGCCAACGCCTCATTCCCCTTCATTAAGCGAGGTTGTTCTCTGGAAAATTCCGTAGCCATTGAGGGAAAGAAAGGGTTATGCCTCGACAGCGGCGGGAGCGGATACCACCGCGCCCCTTTTTTGACGATAGACGGTTATTGCAGCCTCGGGACACACCAGCGCACAATTCGTGCATCCCGTGCAATTGTCCCTCACCAAGACGATATACCGATATCCTTTAGAGTTGATCGACTGACCGAGAGCGATGCTCTCCTGGGGGCAACTGCCGATACAGATTTCGCACCCCTTGCAGAGATCGACTGCTACTTTAATGGTGCCACGGATCATGTGGAGTCCTTCCGGTGATGGATTTGTTGCAGCAAGCGTGCAAGTTGTGTGCCGACTCAACCTGCAGCAAAAAGCGTTTACTCTGGAGTGGTTTCAAAGGGCTTTCCACCATTTCTTACGATTCTTGAGAAGTCAAGTGAGCGGACTTTCTCGATTTTGACAACGCTGTTGATTTTCGCATCAATGAAAAGAAAGCAAAGCCCTGCAGTCGGCGCATAACTCTGCGCTTTTCAGATCGATCTCCTCCACGTACGTCGAAGAACGCATGACGCATTCAAAGTGCCGACAATGGAACAAACCGAACGTATGTCCAAGTTCGTGAACGATCTCTTTTTCCAGCCGGCAGAGCGTCTGTTCATCGTCCGGCGGCAGTCCATAGAACTGCTGTAACAGACGCGCCGTGGAGATCACCGCGGCTCCCCCCTCCAGCTGTGCCTCCCCAAAGACAAAGGTCAGAACGGGGATGAAGAGATCGACCTCCACCACCGCAATCGTCTTACTCTCAGGAAAAGGATGTTGGTGGATGAGTTCGGCGAGGAGAATAGTTGAATTCCATTGGCGCCGCGAAGAATCGAACGCCCGCGAAAGGTTCAGCGACCCTTTCAGGATCGTGGTCTCCACCCCGAATTGATCTCCTACCCTCTTCCCGATCCTCAGTAGACGATCCTGCCGTAACGACGTAACGTTGAGAATCCGGATTGTGGAGCTCACTGCGGTTTCTTCAGACCATATTTTTCGATCTTGTTGTACAGCGTAACCCGATCAATCTGCAGAATATCTGCCGATCTCGAGATGTTCCAGTTGTTCTGATCAAGTATTGAAGCAATGTGTGCCCGTTCCATAGCGGCGAGCGATCCGGAGGCAGGCATCGACCGCTTTTCCATCAGCTGGAAAGGGAGATCTTCCGGCCGAATGGCGGGCTCTTTCCCCACCACCATCGCTCGTTCAATCGCATTCTCGAGCTCGCGGACGTTTCCCGGCCAGTCGTACCGCATCAACACATCCATCGCCTCAGGAGCGACGGTATGAATGTGTTTTGCCATGATGCGAGCATATTTCTTCACAAAGTAGTTGGCAAGAATCGGAATATCCCCCTTTCGCTCCCGCAGCGGCGGGATGAAGATCGAGAACACGTTCAAACGATAGTAAAGGTCTTCGCGAAACGTCCCTTCGGCAACCGCTCGTTCAAGATCTTTGTTCGTCGCGCAGATGATGCGGAAATCGACCTTGATCACATCGTTGCCACCGAGGCGCGTGAATTGTTTTGTCTCGATGACCCGCAGCAGATCCATCTGCGTCTTCATATCGATATTCCCCACCTCATCGAGAAAGAGCGTTCCCCCATCAGCCAGTTCGATTTTCCCCTTTCTCCGGTATTGCGCCCCCGTGAACGCTCCCCGCTCATGGCCAAAAAGTTCGCTTTCGAGCAAACCTTCGGGCATCGCGCCGCAGTTGACCGGAACAATGGGAAAGTACCTGCGCGAACTGCTGCTGTGGATCGCGCGCGCGATCAACTCCTTGCCCGTTCCACTTTCACCACGGATCATCACAGTCGTGTCGGTCGAGGCAACGGTCTTGATCAGCTCAAACACCTTCTGCATTTGAGGGGAATCGCCGATGATCTCATCGGCACGCGATATCTCGGTTATCTGCTCGCGGAGCTTCAGGTTTTCGTTCGCAAGAGACCGTTGTTTGACGGCGTTGCTGACAAGATGCGACAAATAATCCGGATCGACCGGCTTGGTGACGTAATCAAAGGCGCCCGATTTCAGTGCCTGGACGGCCGTATCGACCGAAGCATGCGCCGTAATGAAGATGATGGTTGCACTCGGATCGATCTCCTTGATACGCTGCTGCAGTTCCATCCCATCCACTCCCGGCATCTTGATATCGAGCAAGATGATGTCCCACTTGTTCGCCTGAAGCTGCTTTAAGGCTGCTGCAGCATTTTCCGCCACACCCACATGATAGCCGTCTTCCCGAAACCATTTCGAGAGAGAGTCGCGGACCACTTTTTCGTCGTCTACGATGAGAATGGAGATCGTGCTGTTCATAAATCGTACCTCCCAATTCAATGCCGGGTGCTCAGTTCTTGTGTTTGCGTCTCCAGAGGGGAATGCGAACTCGGTGATGGAAAAGAGAGCGTGAAGGTCGTTCCCTTTGAGAGGGCAGATTGAACGCTGATCGATCCCCCGTGCCGTTCCACAATGCCGTAGACGACCGACAAACCCAGACCCACACCCACTCCCGTTTTCTTGGTCGAGAAGAACGGTTCGAAAATCTGACGAAGATCCTCCTCTGCAATCCCCACACCTGTGTCGGTGACGCTGAGTTTAACGGGAGCGTCCGGACTTTCCTGCACGACCTCAACGGTGAGTGTGCCACCATCGGGCATCGCTTCTACGGCGTTTACAAACAACGCAACGAGAGCTTGCTGAATCTGTTGTTCATCACACAGAATCATCACATCCTGTTCGGGTAGTTTCATTTCGAAACGCACATTGGAGATGGCGAAGTGGTGTCGCATCAATTGCTCCGCCTTCTCCACAATCCCTCGAACGGACGAGATCGCCAATTCCCCCACCTGCTTCTTCGAAAACAGCAAGAGATTCTTGACGATCGTTCCGCAGCGTGAGGCCTCGCCCGCGATAAGGTCGAGATCGTTGAGAAGTTCATTCTGGAGATCCGTCCTCATCTCGATCTTTCGAAGTCGTTTGGCCAACACTTTCGCGTACGTCAAGATCGCTTCCAACGGGTTGTTCAGTTCGTGTGCGACGGTTGCCGAGAGTTTCCCCAGAGAGGCCATTTTTTCAATCTGCAAAATCTGATCGTGAACGCGCTTCAGTTCCTCCGATTTCTGTTTGACACGATCTTCGAGCGTTCGAGCCCATTGCTCGTTCTGTTCATGCTCGCGTTTGAGCGAGAGGACCATTTCATTGAACGACTGCGCTAGGTCTCCAATTTCTGTCTTGGAATCGAGCGAAATGTTCAGATCGAGATTCCCCTGCCGGATTTGCTGCGTCCCCTCCCTCAGTATTCTGACAGGCCTCAGAACTAACGCACCGAGGAAGATGATGGAGAGCGTTCCGGTCACGACAACAGCGAGGAGGCTGACGAAGGCGAGCTGCTTTCTCTCCTCTGCCAGAGATGCATCGACTTCCGCCAGCGACATACGGACATCGAGGACTCCCAAAACGGTCCGTTCCGCGGGCTGTAAGTGACAGCCGGACTGGGTGCACTGCGGCTCGTTCCGGATGGGATTGATCATCCCCAGGATACGATAGCCCTGAGAGGTTTCGTAGATGCGCGTACGATTGCTCGAAGGAAGCGATTCAAGTGGCTTGGCCTGATCGTGACACGCCGTGCACGCTTCAGCGTGGAGATCGACAACGGTCCCCTGTTCCGAGGAATCGGTGGAAAAGGTGATCTCCCCCCGTTTGTTGTAGATGCGGATCCCCTCCACCCCCGGCTGGTGTCCGATCATACTGATGATGTGATACACATCCTCTTTCCGGTTGAGAAGCATGGAATAGTGCGTCGAGTTCTTGATCACCTCTCCAATGCGCGTTGCACTCCCCAACACGAAGTTCATCATCTGATCGGAATGGAACCGGATCGTGAAGTAGGAGTAAGCTCCGAATAAGATCGAGACCAGCGAGAGGGATCCGACCAGAAGGCGAAATCGTAAGGTGTGAATGAATCGCATGTCAATACCTCACCTCCCACTTGGCTTCAGAAATCGTGCCACGAAAGAGCAATAAAAAACGGGGATTGTTGGAATCCCTGCTGAGAGAGTTGCAATTTTGGGAAGGATTTTTCGACTCAGATATGACAATTAAGAAACGGACAAAACGGGTTGCTCATTCGGACTGTTGGCGCAGCGGAATGACCGTGGCGACGAAACTGCCTTCTTTGAAGATCCTACGTGAAGACCTCGCAAACGATGTCAAAGTACTTCTTGGCACCGAGCATATCGGAGATTTGATGGAGCAGAGCTCCTCCATCCGCGAGCGTTGGACCGACAATCGGACGCATCGCTTGAAGGGAACGACCGAGGAGATCACGAAACGTCCTCTGATTCAACTCGAACTTCCCCGCCGCTTCGTCGGCAGACATCAGCTCTTCCTCCACATTCACATTCGGCTCGACCATCATCTCAAACACCCAGCCGCCATCGTACGGCTGCTTTTCAATCAAATGTGGCTCCTCTGTCAACCTTGCGTTCACGGTCGACACCCGCCCACTGAGCGGCGAGATCACGGGAAATGTCCCTCCACTCGTCACAATCCAGAGACAGACGTGATCTTTCTGAACTTGCTCACCGAGAGCGGGAAATGCGATCGCTTTCGGCGTTAAGAGCGCGTGCGCCAATCCGGCCTCTATCCCAACCCGGCAAAGGTTGCCCGCTTGCCTGCGAACCCAACAATGACGCGTGCTGAAATAGAGATCTTTGCGTGAGATTACGGACTCCTCACCGGCAGCGCGGGTTGTCCGCTGAGACTCTGCAGGCCGGTATTGTTTCCTCATCGCGGCGTCCAACGGACAGTTGTCGCAATCGAACTGGCGGTCGCACAACTGATACGAAAGCAACCCGGCCGTCATCCAAATGCATTTCTCGTGAGGCGGCACGAGAGGATGTTCAGAATGTTGAGAGGAAGAATTCATACGCCCCTCTCCTTTCCTTCCAGTTCGTCGTCTCTACTGCACTTGAGAAACGAGTTTGAGGTCATTTTTGAATTCATCCGCGGGCGAGCTGACGACGTGTTCCGCGTGCGTGAAGATCGGGAGATACTTCGCCGCGAGGGCAAACGCCACAAATCCGAACGCAACGATGGAGAGGGTGACGGAGATCTCCATCCACGATGGAAAGTACTTCGTTCCGGCCCATGTTTCGAAACCCGTGATCGTGGTATTCATCCGGTTTAAGACAAATCCTACCACCATGAGGAACGCTCCCGCAAAGAGACCGTCGTAGTTTTCCCGAATCTTCCTGCGAGAGAGAAGGAGAATCGGAACGATCACACCGATTACCATCTCCAGCCAATACAAGCCGGTCTCATACTGAAAAGCAAACAGGTGCGAGATTGCGTTACGCTCGAGGAGATCCACAACTTTCAGCGTCCAATAAACACCGAGCATTACAACGCTGAACTTTCCGAGTTGCGTCAACAGTTCCATTTCGAGGCCGCGATGGAATGCTCGCGAGCTGAGGAACGATTCGATGATCACCATCGCACATCCGACACCGATAGCCGAGATGTAAAAGAAGAGTGGAAGATAGGGCGAGTACCAGAGCGGATGTAGCTTGTCCGGTACGATGAGATAGATTGAGCCAAGTGACGATTGATGCAACGTCGAAAGCAACACGCCGAGGATGACTACGGGGATCGTCACGCGTTTAATTGCTTTGTATGCCTTGTTGAACTGAAGGCGTTCAAAGACGATGGGCGAGAATTCGAGCGCGAGGACAGTCGTATAGAGCATAACACACCATGCCACTTCGAACATCACCGATCGCGGATTCCACATGATGATCGCGTGCCAGATTTGCAGCGGTCTCCCGAGATCATACATCAACCCGACGATCACGAGCAGGTATCCGAGGAACGCGGTGAGGATTGCCGGCCTCACGATCGGTTCAAATCGCTTGAGGTTGAAGATGTACACCATCGACGCGATGGTAAAGCCGCCAGCCGCCAATCCCACCCCCGTGATCACGTCAAATCCGACCCACAAACCCCAGGGGAATTCATCGCTCAAGTTGGTCGAAGCCCCAAGTCCGTCCAGAAAACGGACATACGTCGCATACAAACCAGAGGCGAAGATGAGGCCTGCTGCGACTTTCCAGAATGTGATTTTTCCGATCGGCTTTTTCATTGGTACAATCCTTTCAACACGGCGCCTCGTTGTTGACCATCGCCGCTGTGATTTAGTTCAAAGTTCCGTGACCGTTGGAGCCATCTTCCATCTTTTTGAGCTTCCGCTCCAACTGCTGGACCTCGATTCGTCTGTTGGTAATCCACCACACGCCATACAGGAACACGCCGCCGACCGCTACAATGCTGGGGATCTTGGAGAGAGCGTTCCATGTGAGCGTCGGAAGGGCCACTTTGGACATGGTGGTCTTGAAGCCGAGCTGTTCAAACGGCACACTGCTGATGTACAGAAGAGACGTACCCCCCACCTCTTCCAAACCATAGACTCTTTGCACGTATTTCTCCGGTTCGGCCTGAATCCGCTCATATGCTTCCTTGATCAACTCGTCGCGGTCGCCGAACTTCGTCGCGCCGGTCGGGCATATCTCGGCGCAAGCGGGTTGAAGACCACGCTCCAATCGGTCAGCACAAAACTTGCATTTCTGCACACGAGGATACGTACTATTCCACTCATAGCGCGGTACCTGGAAGGGACATGCTTGCATGCAGTACCGGCAACCAATGCATTTGTTTTCGTCGTACAGGACAGGTCCCGCAGCAGTTTTCGTAAACGCCCCTACCGGGCAAACGGAAACGCACGTCGGATCATCGCAGTGATAGCACATCCGGCGAACGTACGTACCCTCGTATTCATTCAGCGCGGTGTAGGCGGTGGCTGACAGCCGCTGCTCCTCTCCCTCCGCTAAACCGTTCTCCTCTTTGCACGCGACCTGGCATGCGTTACATCCAACGCACAACGTAATATCGATCAACATCGCTTTCTTCTTGATCATGTGTTCCTCCGGATCCGATTACTGAATGGAGAGAAAGGATTCTTCGAACCTCTTCCACACCTGCTCATCCATCTGTTTCAGTGCGCCTGCCATGGGGGCGCCGCCATCCTGCAGCAGCGCCGGTATCACCTTCTCATCGGCCCCAGTACCGGCAAAAACGTCACGGAGACGCAGAAACTCGTCGCGCATCCACGCACGGGTCTCTTCCCCGAACAACATTTCTCGCAAATCCGACGGCCGGTCCGGTTTGATCGCATACACCCAACCATCCGAGAACAGGTGCTCCTTCAGCAATGAAGGATTGCGTGCCAGCTCTTCGTTACGTGTGAGAACGACCCCATCCAGCGGCGCGCGGACGGTCAACGACCGAGACCCTTCAAGCAATACCAAGATCGGTTCTCCCCGCTTCACATGCTCCCCTTCCCGTTTCAAGAATGTTATCTCGGGTCGATCCAACAGCCTACCAACAAAGTCATCAAGTCCCAAACGAACTTTGCCGGAGGGGAAGAGATTGAGCCATGTATGGGAACGCGCGAAGAAAATACCTTGCGGAGTCCGAATGGGCGTGGTTGTTTGCAGCGAAGGCTGATCCGCAACAGGGATCATCGGCGCCAGAGGCACGGTCCTTCCCGCCCTTATGCGGCGGACAATCCAGTCGATTCCCACAAACAGGATGATGGTGATAATGAGAAATAGAACGGTCATGATGAGACTCCTTCTTCTTCATTGTTTTGAGTGTGTAAGGATCTTGGTGATTGTTCATCGATCAGGGAGCAGAGCGTAAAAAACTCTGAGGCCACTTTCTGCCATTGTTCGTCCGTCAACGCGTCGCTGATGTTCTCGACATACGTACCGCCGTCTTGCAGGACGGTTCCGACGCGCGGAGCGAAGGATTGGATGAGGTGCATTCTCAATGCATCCCGCCAGCGCCCAGCAGTGATGCCGCGTAACAAATTCCGGAGTTCCAGCCGCAATTTGGTAGGGGCAATACGAACGATCCATCCTTTGTCGTAGTGCGACTCGTTCACAAGCGAGGGGCGGGTTTCAGCATCGTGATTGACGGAGACGATTGTTCCGGAGACGGGGGCCGCGGTCCACACCACCCGGTTACCGTGACCGAGAGCAGCGAGTTTGTCCCCCTGCCGAACGGTTGCGCCTTCTTTTGGAAGCATCAACGAGGTCAGCCGCCCGATGAACCGTTGAGCAAAATCGTCGACACCGACGGTGACAAGTTTCGGTTCCTTCACTTCCACCCAACTATGTCCGGGATGAAGAAATCGCTCGGAGACAAGATGCTCGCCGGACAGACGGACTTCTGGAATCCGAGACGCCGATTGCGTGCGGCGCTGAGCTTCCGCATACATCTGAAGAGCGATGACGATCGCAACCGTGAGAAGAACGAGTAACACGACCATGGCAACCTCCGCACTCACCGAGCTTCTGGATTTCCTTTGTTAGAATACTATGAAATCTTCGTGCCAGTAAAAGCCGGCGATCCTCGTTCAGGACGCTTCTAACTCTTTTTGTGTCAAGCACTTACGATTGCCAGTCTTGGGAGAGGGGAGAGTACTTCCGTGGCGTGTTGAAAATCGCTACACAGGGGAGTGATGAAAATCTGAACGGTTGATAACTGATTAGGCGAGAGGGGTTTATCCCTTGTGTTGAGGATTTCGACGCGCGCTGTTGAGATGTTCAACTACTTCTTTTCCTACCGTTATCCGACGCCGCGCATCGTCTAGGATCTCCTGCCTCGTTCCTATCAACAGCATATGAACAGAGTCAACATTGCCTGTGATGAATCCACGACCTCTCGTGCGCACCAGAGATTTCCGGTTCTCTTCCACAGATGAGTGCATCGCCCCGACTTTGGTGTTTGGTGATGGCGCGGTCGAGGAGCTTGAACCGATTATCTCCGCTCGAATGGGGTGTAGAAGAATTGACGGGTTGATTCATAATCGGGCTCAGTCGAAAGACGTGCGAGTCTTGATCTCCACGAAGGTGGTCGGGCTACATGAGTCTTGCCCGAATCCATTCGCACCACGCATCGATTCCTTCCCCCGTGACACACGACGTCTCGAAAGAGATGAGAGCCTGAACGTGAGCGCGACCGCGACAATCAAGCAACAGCGGAGCGCGCATTGACCTCTTCAATTGTTTGGACGATGAGAGGAAAATAGCGATCGAGCGCACAGTCGAGCTCCTCGCGCAGGCGACAGTCGCCGTGGTCGTTATCCTTGCACGTTACGCAAATGACGCTGCGGAGCTGAAGGATGTGCTCGTCGAGCGAATCGCTCTTCACGGTATTGACGATCTGTACAATCTCCGGCAGATAACGATTCAGAGCGCAGTCGTTCCATTGTTGCGTTCCGCAGATTCCGCGACCCGTCCGGTCGATACAATGCGCACAGACGCGGGTTCGGATGGCTTCTTCGTACTCAAGCATCGTTGGCATAAGACACCCTCCTTTGTGTGGTGGTTGCGGTAACGTGATACCCTGGTCGTCGCTTCCCCCTTCCTCGCGGGGGAGTTTTTGAGAGGATGGCGCAACTATTGTACCGATGCGGAATCCGTCAAATCACCACGAAATCGGACTTCCGATTCTCAAGAATGGGAAAGTTGGATGAAAAATTGGTGAAGTATGAGAAGGGATATCAGGACCGTTCATTGTTTGGAGTAAGAGAGCATCTTCCGCGCATAATCTGGGATACATACTTGCTGCCGAGAGCAGAGATCAAGTTCGACCACACAACTTCAGAAGACGAAAAAACCGCTTAAGAAATCATACGCAACTCTTGACATTCGTCGCAAATTCGCTGAGCTTCTTGATGCGTAGATAAATAACTTAGTTGTTCGCTGTACACAGTTAGCAACTCGGCTTTACATAGCGGAAATAAGCGGGGTGAAGTATCCGATCACTTCACTCGAAGACGACATCCCCCACGACACTGAATTTCGAACTCAGGCAGAACTTCCCCAATGCGTCTAACCCCGAGACCACGATAGAGTTCACCATCAGGGAAGCGGGAAGATGTGTTCTGAAAGTTTTTGATGTTTCAGGAAAGGAGCTGAAGTAAGATTTCTTGCAAAGGAGGACGAGAGCGATTTGAAAATAAAAATGTGGCTGATAGTCTTCGCGTTTCCGTATTTAGGGATCGCACAGGAAGCATTTTGGCGACCCACAGGAGGACCTGAGGGGGGCACGGTCAATGTTATGACCACTACTTCATCCGGTAGTATCCTTGCCGGCACTTTGCGCGGCGGGGTCTATGTGTCAACAAACAAAGGGGATTTATGGCAGCCCACGGCGCTCGCAACGGGAATTATTCAGGCGCTGACACGAGTACCCAACGGTTCCCTCTTTGCTGCCGTATTCGATCGAGGGGTATTTCGATCCACCGACCATGGTAAGACATGGACCCGGAAAGCTTTCCTGGCAAGTGAGGTGTTCTCGCTTGCTGCTAACAATCGGGGAGATATTTTCGCGGGCGTTGGAGAGTCGTATGTTACAGCCGATGGACAGATACTATCTTCAACTGCCTCAAATAAGTATCCGGGAGTCTACCGTTCTGTTGATAATGGTGAAACATGGGAATTGATCGGGTTGCAAAGAACACGTGTGTATGCGGTGGTGATCAATCGACTTGGACATATCTTCGCAGGCACTTCCGGTCAGGGGATCCATCGCTCCACCTCGAACGGTTTAGGATGGAGTCCCATTGGCCTGGGCGATACAACAGTCCTCACTCTGACGATAGGCTCTGATGATGCTCTCTTTGCAGCAACGAGCAATAGAGATATCATGCGATCGAGAGACAACGGAGAAAGTTGGCAGCGGGTAACGAAGCTTGAGGCGTTCACCCGTAGTTTGACCGTCGATCAGACGGGTTCCATCTATGCAGCAACAGAGGATGGCATATATCGCTCAACCGATAAGGGAGACACCTGGGAAGCTCTGGGGATGAGAGGTAGCAGTGTTCGATCAATCCTCGTGCACAGCGAAGGCGAGATCTTTGCCGGAACCAGCCGAACAGGCATCTATCGATCAAACGATGGAGGGGCGACGTGGAGGCGCACAATCACAGGCCTTTCAAATACATTGGTTCTTTCAATTGCTGCCCGGGGCAGCGAACATTTGTACGCTGGTACATTTCAAAATGGCCTCTTTCGGTCGTCAGATAGAGGTCAGACTTGGAACCAGCTTGCATTTCCACACTCCCTCGTGCGAGGTCTTCTTTTCAGTGCCAGGGGGGATCTTCTCACCGCGACAGATTTCGGCATCTATCGTTCACGTGATGCTGGAATAACGTGGAGTCAAGTTGCTCTTAAGGATACCGTTATCCATGCCATAGCCCGTGATTCAAGTGGTGTACTCTATGCTGCTGCGCGAGGTGTGTTTCGATCAACGGATCACGGGGAGACATGGCATGCCTCCGACAAATTTTCGGTTTTTTTTGCTCTTGCAGTCAATCGTGAAGGGTTTCTCTTCGGTGGAGGATTCGGAGGAGTCTATCGCTCGACGGACAGTGGTAGAACATGGATATCAGTTTATCCATACATTCAAAATATCACTGCAATGAGTGTTACATCTACGGGGACAGTTTTCGCTGCAGGGGCTTATGGAATCCTCCTCCGCTCAACGGATAAGGGTATCACGTGGAGAGAATTGACCGGACCACGAGCCGGCCAAATATCCGCATTTGCAAGTAGTCCATTTGGAGATTTGTTCTTAGGGGGACGGGCAGGTGTTTTTCGCACTTCCAACAACGGTGAAACGTGGACCGAAATGAACGGTGGGTTATCAAATCTCGATGTCTCTGCACTGAGCATTGACGATCACGGTTTTCTTTTTGCAGGAACTGGGGGTAACGGAGTCTATAAAAGTGTTCGCTCAACAGTTACATCAGTCGAAAAAATCAGAGACAACATACCTTCTCATTTCACGCTAGAACAAAACTATCCCAATCCCTTCAACCCAACAACGGTGATACGATTCACCCTTTCATCAGAGTCGCATGTGGTGTTGAGGGTATATGACGTGTTGGGCCGGGAACGCGCCACGCTGGTGAATGCGCTCCGCCATGCCGGTGTGCATCAAGTTGAGTTTGACGGAACAGAACTGGCGAGCGGAATCTATCTCTACCGCCTCGAAGTCGCAGGGATTGTGGCGACAAAGAAAATGTCCCTCGTGCAATAAGAAAAATGTAGTCTATTTCCATCAAGTGGCGGACGAGGCTTTCTAAAAGTTCAACCAAACGGAATACGGAAAGCATCACGTTGGTTGCATGGCTGCTGCTCATTGTATGGTTCCCTTCCTCATCTGAGACTTCCACAAAGAGAACGTTAGAAAGCATCGCTGAGGACTCATATGTTAGGGTCGTCGGTGGCCTGTCTGCCGAAGTGCCTTTGGCACGCGGGCAGGTGTGGACGTCAGGTCTCTCTCGTGCGTTTTAATTTCTGCCAACTGGAGCGATGACAATCAGTTGAAGAGCACATGGAGTCTATCTATCAGGAATCTGAATCCAGTCGCCAGCAGGAGATGCGCTTGACATTGAGTTTTTGATTTATAATGTTCGCAAGCAATAGCTGGTGACTAAGAATGAAGGCTCACTGCACTCTCCATTGTATCCTCCTGAGCGGAGCATTACTCTTCTCCGCATTCTCCTCCTGCAAAGACAGTCCCGTTGAACCGCCCAGAAAAGACCCACGCACCTACACGTGGACGATTGATACACTTGCCTACCCCGGCAGCGCACAGACGATGATGCAGGACATTTGGGGAAGTTCACCTGAGAACGTATTTGTCGTTGGTCACAACGACCAGAATCATGGTTTGATGTGGCGGTTTGATGGAAGAAAATGGACTGATGTGAAACTCAGCACTCTCCAAGGGGGGAGCATTTCCGGGGCAATGGATCTTTACGCTATCTTCGGTTTCAATGCCTCCAGTATTTTTGCCATAGGAGAACGCATCTACGACAATCCAAACCCTCCTCCTCACTTCCTCGACAGCAGTTTGGTCATTCACTATGACGGTAATCAGTGGCGTGAACATCGAGTGGTGGGACGATTTCTTCAAGCCATCTGGGGAAGTTCCCCGGCCGACGTCTGGGTCTGTGGTGTTGAAGGGACACTTTATTATTACAACGGCCAACGCTGGTCGAAGGAAGTGGTTCCCCTTTCACCCCCTCCCAATTCCTACTACAAACTCTACGGGATTGGAGGTACATCGCCAACCGATATCTATCTCCTTGCCTCTGCACATGAAGACCATTTGATACGAACCACATACTATTTCCTCCGGCGAAATGCAACCGGTTGGGCTGTAATTGACACCTTTGTGAACCAAGCCGGTGTCAACCGCAATAAGTGGGGAACTGCAAGATTTTGGACATCACCGTGGGGAGTACTCTATTCGGTTGGTGCAGGTGCTTTTCAATGGAATGGTTCATCTTGGGAGAAGATATTGACCGTCGACGAGCCGTGTACCCACATCTTCGGCACACCAAAAGAGAATCTGTTCGTCGTCGGATTCCGTTCTGCGTTGTTTCACTACAACGGGGTCGACTGGTACAGGTACGATGAGATTAAATTTCCTCAAGTTGGTTTTGTAAGTGGTTGGACTGACGGAAAAGAACTATTCGTTGTTGGTGGAACGCTCGGAGCCTTTCCACAAAAAACCCTGATCCTGCGAGGAAGATAGATCAGGAGAGGAAGACAAATTCGAGGAACCATACCTCCTACCTGTTTGCATCAACAAGCAGTGTATTCATTACACCTATCTCAATGAGAGGAGACTCTTCGATGTGATGGGACGCGAAGTGAAACTCCTCGTCGATGACCACAAACCGGCTGGGTATCACTCGGTGGTGTGGGATGGAAGAGATCGGTCAGGCAACGCTCTCCCCAGCGGCATGTATCTGTTCCAATTCTCTGTCTCGTCAGCCGAAGCGGGTGAACTCTTCCGTCGCTCAGGCAAGCTGCTTCTTACAAAGTAGCTGGGAATTGTTTCCGTTTCACCAATCTCAAGCACCTCTCCATCATTCAGGTGGTGTTTGCTCGATGTCGACTGAATAGGAAGTATCGCCGATCTGATAATATTCTTCCGTGGAAGGAAGAGCACGTGGAGTCCCTCCGTCAGGAGTTTCGAATCCAGTCGCCAGCAGGCGATACCCTTGACCTTGAGTTTTTGATTTATAATGTTCGCAAGCAATAGCTGGTGACTAAGAATGAAGACTCACTGCACTCTCCATCGTATCCTCCTGAGCGGAGCATTACTCTTCTCCGCATTCTCCTCCTGCAAAGACAGTCCTGTTGAACCGCCCAGAAAAGACCCGCGCACCTACACGTGGACGATTGACACGCTGGCGTATCCGGGCAGTTTTCAGACAAACATGCAGGACATCTGGGGAAGCTCACCAACTGATGTATATGTGGTGGGACACAATGACCGAAACCGTGGCCTCATGTGGCATTTTGATGGTGCCAAATGGACCGATGTAAAACTGAGCACAACACAAGGTGGGAATGTGCAAGGACCGATTGATTTAATTGCCATAAGCGGTTTTGCATCAAATGACATCTGGGCTGTTGGGAAACGCCTGTATGATAACCCTACCCCACCACCTAATTTTCTAGATTCAAGTCTGATCATTCGTTTTGATGGACGGCAATGGAGAGAAATAACGTTACACGAAGCAAGGTCGCTAAACAGTATATGGGGATTATCGTCTTCGAATCTCTGGTCGGGTGGCTGGACAAACAAGTTGTTTCATTACAATGGAATAGTCTGGCAGGCAGATTCGCTTCCCGTGATTGTTCAATCGGGCGGTTTTTTTCAAATCAATGCAATCGAAGGCAATTACACAGGCGAAGTATTTATAGCTGGTAATACCCATTACAACAACCTTGCAAAGACAGTCTTTTACTTTTTTCGGAAGAAGATGCAGACATGGACAATGGTGGATAGTTTTGTCGTTCAGCCAAGTCACATCGAAAACAAGTGGGGATACGTTGACCTTTGGACAAGTCCGTCAGGAGAGCTTTACTCATGTGGTCGAGGAATTCACAAGTGGAATGGAACCATTTGGACTCAACTGTTTGACCATCCCAATATTTTGTATCGGATAGCGGGCACAAGTGACAACAATATCTTTGTCGTGGGACATTTGGGGACCGTACTGCATTTCAACGGTCGGGATTGGTATCAGTTCAAGCAATTTGCAAATCCTGACGCGGTGCTAGGTGGCGTGTGGACTGACGGTACCGAAGTATTTGTCGTTGGCTTCACGGCGGCGTATCCCCAGAAAACACTCATCTTTCACGGAAAGTAAATGCAAAGGAGGTGATGTCCTATGAGAGTACAAAAAACCCAAGCATAGTGCGCGAACACTATGCTCCGACGTTACGCAAATACGGTGTTTAATTCCAAGTTCTCGAAGAGAGTACACGCAATGAGACAATTGACAAAAGCTGCAAGTCTCCCCGTCATTGGAATGCTTCTGTTCCAGTTGGGCTGTCAGGAGACAAGCGTTGGTCCAGTGCCTCCGCCGAAGGACCTGCGCAAATTGAGCTGGCGAATCGATACGTTGGCCTATCCGGGCAACTTCCAAACGCTCATGATGAGCATCTGGGCAAGCAGTCCACGGGATGTTTACGTGGTTGGGCACAGCTCCAGCGGGCCCGGATCGATGTATCATTTCGATGGCGAGCAGTGGAGGGATGTAAAGATTCACCCCTCTGTTGGCGGCAAAATTATCGGTCGGCTACGGGCCATTTACGGATTTGGTCGGGATAACATCTATGCTGTAGGAGGCAGGATAGAGTATAATCCTTCACCGCCGCCGGAGTATCTTGATCCCAGCTTGGCAATTCACTTCGACGGACGTGAATGGCGGCAACTGCAGGTTCCAGAAGGGCGACAACTCTTTTCAATTTCAGGCACATCTCCCAACAACATCTGGACTTGTGGGCGTGATGGTACGCTGATCGCCTTTGACGGTGTACGATGGAGGAAAGAATCGGTTTCCGTTCCGGTGCCACCCGGCAATACGTGGTTTGACTTGAAGGATGTTCAGGCAAAGAGCCCTTCAGAAGTCTATATGATCGGCTATGTGCATGAGAACAACATCGCGCGAACTACACGATACTTTTTCGCGAAACGACAGGAACGATGGACTGTTGCTGACAGCTTCTGGACCGGACCCGGACACAATGAGATAAAGTTTGGTGAGGCAGATCTGTGGATGAGCCCGTCCGGCACCCTCTTTTCATGCGGTGGAGGAGTGCATCGCTGGAACGGCTCGAGGTGGGAGATGCTCTTTGACCATCCGAATCTACTTAGTGGTATGGCAGGAACAAGCGATGACAACATTATCATCGTTGGTCACTTCGGAACAGTACTGCATTATAACGGGCGAGACCTTTACCAATTCGAGGAACGCCGTTTTCCAACTGTCCTTTATTCTTCCGTTTGGACAGATGGACAGGAAGTGTTCGTGGTAGGGTATGACGGAACAAAATCCATAATCCTCCACGGAAAATAGGAAAGGAGGTGGTTCGTATGAAGGTATATTAAAGCCCAAGCACGGTGCGTGCAACAGCATGCTTGGGTGGTACAACTCAAACAGATGGATTCAGATTAACTCCCCTGCCTGAGTTCAAATACAAAAGGAGAGATGGAGAAATGAAGAGGCTCATACCGCTCCCCGTTCTAACAGCGTTGCTCTTGCAGCTTGCCTGCAAAGACAATCCTGTTGAACCGCCCAGAAAAGACCCGCGCACCTACACGTGGACGATTGACACGCTGGCATATCCGGGCAGTTTTCAGACTGCGATGCGCGATATTTGGGGAAGTTCTCCCACAGACGTGTATGTGGTGGGACATAATGACCGAGGGTTTGGGAAAATGTTTCACTTTGATGGAAAGAGTTGGTCTGCGGTTGACCAATATCATCCCGATGAACGTGGCAATGCGGCCATTAGCCTGAGTGCCATCTTCGGATTTAGCGCAAATAACATTTACGCGGTCGGCAAGAGGATTTATGACAATCCCAAGCCACCGCCCAACTTCTTAGACTCGAGTTTGATCATTCGTTTTGATGGACGACAGTGGCGAGAAGTCAATATCGAGAGGGGGAGAGCACTTTGGTCAATTTCGGCAAGTGCACCAAATGACATCTGGACGTGCGGTACCGGTGGAACATTGTATCACTTTGACGGTAGCGCTTGGAGAAAGGATAGCGTCGCGGTTACTGTGCCCACTGATGAAACATTTCTGCTTTGGGATATCAAAGCCAAAAATTCATTAGAAGTGTATATGATAGGTAATAGGCACAACAACAGCATACCCCGTACAACGCGCTATTTTTTCTCCAGACGACAAGGTCAATGGAGCGTTGCAGATAGCTTCGTGCTCCAGCCCGGTCAGTATGAAACAAAGTTTGGTCAAAATGCTCTCTGGATCAGTCCCGAGGGCACCCTTTACTCGCTCGGTCCCCACATCCGTCGCTGGACGGGCTCGTCGTGGATCATTATCTATGAGACGTTTGATGCTTTAAGAAAGATGGCAGGGACAAGTGACAGAAACATCTTTGCCGTCGGCGACTTCGGTCATATACTTCATTACAACGGCAATGACTGGTATGAATTCAAAGAATTCCGGAATCCAAACGTAGTTTACTCTTCTGTCTGGACAGATGGTAAAGAGGTCTTCGTGGTTGGTTTCATGAGTGACGGCTCGAAGACACTCATTCTGCACGGGAAATAGACGGGAAGGAGGTGATGCGTTATGAGGGTAAACGAAATCCAGGCATAGTGCGCGAACACTATGCTCCGACGTTACGCAAATACGGTGTTTAATTCCAAGTTCTCGAAGAGAGTACACGCAATGAGACAATTGACAAAAGCTGCAAGTCTCCCCGTCATTGGAATGCTTCTGTTCCAGTTGGGCTGTCAGGAGACAAGCGTTGGTCCAGTGCCTCCGCCGAAGGACCTGCGCAAATTGAGCTGGCGAATCGATACGTTGGCCTATCCGGGCAACTTCCAAACGCTCATGATGAGCATCTGGGCAAGCAGTCCACGGGATGTTTACGTGGTTGGGCACAGCTCCAGCGGGCCCGGATCGATGTATCATTTCGATGGCGAGCAGTGGAGGGATGTAAAGATTCACCCCTCTGTTGGCGGCAAAATTATCGGTCGGCTACGGGCCATTTACGGATTTGGTCGGGATAACATCTATGCTGTAGGAGGCAGGATAGAGTATAATCCTTCACCGCCGCCGGAGTATCTTGATCCCAGCTTGGCAATTCACTTCGACGGACGTGAATGGCGGCAACTGCAGGTTCCAGAAGGGCGACAACTCTTTTCAATTTCAGGCACATCTCCCAACAACATCTGGACTTGTGGGCGTGATGGTACGCTGATCGCCTTTGACGGTGTACGATGGAGGAAAGAATCGGTTTCCGTTCCGGTGCCACCCGGCAATACGTGGTTTGACTTGAAGGATGTTCAGGCAAAGAGCCCTTCAGAAGTCTATATGATCGGCTATGTGCATGAGAACAACATCGCGCGAACAACCCATTACTTTTTTGCAAGACAGAAGGACAGGTGGAGCGTGGTGGATAGTTTCGTTCTGGCCCCCGGACAATATGAGTCAGCCTTTGGCTCCAACGGTCTTTGGATCAGTCCCGAAGGAACACTGTATTCTTTTGGTCCGCATATTTTTCGTCGGAGGGGTTCGTCGTGGGAAATGATCTACGAAACATTCGATGCCCTGAGAGATATGGCTGGAACCAGTGACACCAACATGTTAGCGGTGGGTGTTTTCTCAAAGGTCTTGCACTACAATGGAATAGATTGGCACGAATTCGAAGAGCTCCATCTTCCAAACGTCTCCTACTCGTCGGTCTGGACAGATGGACAGGAGGTGTTCGTGGTAGGCTCTTTGAACGACGGAACAAAATCCATAATCCTCCACGGAAAATAGGAAAGGAGGTGGTTCGTATGAAGGTATATTAAAGCCCAAGCACGGTGCGTGCAACACCATGCCTGGGCACATCGCCCGCCAACAGGCGGGGAGGCAAACATCGGACACAGGGAATTCTTCTGATTACCAGAAGTGCGCCGTTTTGTTTGCGGAAGAAACATAACCAACAATTTACCTGAATTCAATCCCTTCACGAGAAAACAAAAGGAGTAAGACATGAATACGCACACATCTCTGCGATTGGTCTTTTTATTCTTGGCGTGTGTTGTGATCAATAACGTTACGGTAGCACGCCAACAGATCGGTGTTTCGCCCGCGTCCACAAATACTTACGACATACCGCCAGAACGAAACACGAATACTATCAGATTCGATGTAACATTGAGCGGTTCAGGCTCAGGGTCTTTAGTGTACAGATACGTTGCCCGGTTGAACGGCGGAAACGAGATTGTCAAGGACCTCGGCACCGGAGCCGTCGGTTTTTGGACGAATGAGAGCAATAGGTACTTCACTTATAGCATAGGACATGGCACTCATACGGTGAGCGTCGTACTTCAAAGTCAACCGGCATCGGGAAATTGGTCAAACGTGTCAAGCGCATCGACAACCGTAACACTTACTCAGTACCACGAAATAATCGTACGCAATTCCTTTGGTGCCCGTAGTGTGTGGGTCGATAATGTGGAGCATCCTTCCGGCGCTTCCTTCACTTGGGTGAAGGGGTCGACCCATGAACTTACCGCCCTTTCTATCTGGTATGACCAAAGTCAGGACATTGAGTGGGAATTTACTGAGTGGTCTGGAGGTTCTAGTTCCACGCTTCCGTGGATTGTGATTAGTGTAAACGAGAACGACGTTTATACTGCGACATATGACGAGGCTCTGTATCCCCTTGTCGCCAATGACTTCTGGGGCGAGCAGCCCTATTCAACCCCCATCTACGCAAAGGGCAGTGTGACAGAGGCGCCACGCTACGTCCGAATTCTGCGACAGAAAGGACTCTCCGTGGGAGCCATTGATCAAGCATGGAATGGACTTTATTGGGAATTTGCGCAATGGACTGGCTTCAACCGGTACGGG
>JBGFRO010000043.1:0-4825 GCA_041695085.1 Bacteroidota bacterium
AGGCGGCACCGGAGGCGACATGGTCGCGCACCTCAAAGGTCGTTGAGATGGCGCGGGCGATGCAGCAGCCGATGGGATGCATTCACTGCCACGACCCGCATGGAACGCAGCCGCGCGTCGTCCGCGATGCGTTGATCGAAGCCGTAGTCGACCGCGGCGAGGGAACGTATCCGTACGACAAGGAAAAGAGCAAACAGGTCACGATGAAGAAAGTGACGTTTCGCGATTTCCGCGCCATCGGTATTCTGAACAAGAAAGATTCAAACCTCATGTGCGCACAATGCCACGTCGAATATAACTGCAATCCCGGCCACGACCCGAAGACAGGCCAACCCATCACCAAAGCTGACCCGAGGACCAACATCTTTCAATGGGTCAATGTCTTCGACTACAACAAGAAGATGGAAGAATTTGGGTTTAAGGATTTCAAGCATGGTGTGACCGGCGCGTCGCTCTCAAAGATTCAGCACCCCGAGACGGAGGTGTTCTGGGGAAGCAAACATGAGCGCGCCGGCGTCGAGTGCAAGAGCTGTCACATGCCGCAGGTCAAGCAGGGAACGAAGACCTTCACCTGGCACGGCCAGAAAAGCGCTCGCTATATGACGAAAGAAACCTGTCTCACCTGCCACAGTTACTGGACGGAGAAGGAGGCAGAGTATCAGATTGACGCGATTCAGAACTACACGCGCGGCAAGATGCGGAAGGCGGAGTTCTGGCTTGGTCAGTTCATCGACACATACCAGCGAGCGAGGGATCTCGGCGTGTCGGATTCAGTTTTGGCACAGTCGCGAAAGTTTCACGATGAAGCTCACACGCTGTGGGAATGGTGGACAGCGGAAAACTCCGACGGCTTCCACAATCCGGAGCAAGCCCGTGCTTCCTTGACGAAATCGATCGACACGGCACAGGAAGGAATCAAATTTTTGGAGCAAGCTATCGCAGCGCGGAAAAAATAATCCTCTTTGTTCGAAAGAAAGGGTAAGCATATGATTCGACGGTGTACGATTCTCTTTTTCATTGTTCTTCTTTTCACGACAAGCGCGATCGGGCAACAATCGAGCAATGTTCGCTGGTTTGGCGATGTTCGAGTGCGCGGTGAGGTTGATATGCGCGATTTTAATCTGCGGACGCCGGCAAACACCTATACGCTCTTGCGCTCGCGTCTCGGCGTTGAAGTGCTTCCTCTGGAAGACCTCCGCGTCGTCCTGCAGGTTCGCGATTCACGAGTGTTCGGGCAAGAGAAAGACGGCGCGGTCTTCAGCACATTGGCCGACTCCCGCAATCTCGACTTGCACCAGGGGTTTGTGGAAGTGAAAAAACTCTTTACCGACGCGCTGACGCTCAAACTTGGGAGGATGGAACTCTCATACGCGAACGAGAGAATAATCGGCGCGGTTGGCTGGCACAATGTGGGTCGCGTGTTTGACGGCGCTGTTGTGAAACTGACTCAGCCCTCATACACGCTCGATCTACTCTGGGCAACACTCGCTGAGGTGCAGAGCTATGCGCCGGCAGCAACACCGCCGGCAGTTCGGTACACACAAGATGTAGGCGCAGATCTGTTCGGCGCGTATTCCACCCTCAATCTGTTTTCCGGCTTTCGTACCGACGCCTATGTGCTGTATCATTGGGATCGAAACCAGACCGTTGTCGGCAAACCGGATTTGAAGCGTTACACCGTCGGCTCCTACGTGAAGGGGGCGAGCGGTGCGTTCGACGTAGAAGCCGAAGTAGCGTATCAAACAGGTGAACGACGCGGGGTTGATATTGCCGCGTATATGCTGACTGCCGGCGTCGGATATTCATTGAAGAATTCTACGCTCTCCCGCTTGGGGATTGGCTATGAAGTTTTATCCGGAACGCCGCAGACGAGCACCACGTACAGATCATTTGACTCCCCCTTCCACACGGGACACAAGTTCTACGGCTTTATGGATTATTTCATCGCCATACCGGCACACACGAATGATCGTGGACTTGTTGATTTATTCGCGCGTGCCACGTATGCACTCCATGAGAATCTCACAGCCAATATCTGGGTTCATCACTTCCGCTATCACCAAGAGCAGAATGGTGAAACAATCTTGGGCCAGGAACTCGACGTTGTGGCGCTGTATCGTTATAACAAGAACCTCGCATTCGAGTTTGGCGTTTCCGCATTCCTGCCGGATCATCTGATGCGAACACGATTTGGCGGCGCAGATGTGGGACTGTGGGGATATCTTTCGACTATGGTGACATTTTAGGACGTACCTCGTTTTTGTGTTAGCTGCCATTTGGCTCGCTTTTTTTGTACATTGGGGCGAATACACTATCTGAGAGGCCGCCATGAAAACTCTCGATCAAACCCGACTGACACCGAGCCAGCAGAGTGCTCTTGCCGAGCTCCGACGCAGGCTCTCCGGTTCTTTCGGAATCCAATCAATTTGCCTCTATGGTTCGGTTGCCCGCGGTGAAGCCGATGATGAGTCGGACATCGATTTACTGATCGTCACCGAGCATGCCCTCAAGCGACCAATGCGGCATCAGATTACGGACATCATCTGCGAAGTCAACCTTCAATATGACACAAATTTCAGTTCGCTCGTCGTGGATCGCAACGCTTGGGAACACGGTGTCTTCACCATCCTCCCGCTGAAAGAGGAAATTCTCCGTGAGGGCATCGCCCTATGAACCAAGAACAACCTCGGAGCAATGTCGTTCGCTATTGGTGGTCAAAAGCTGAAGAAAGCCTCGCATCGGCTCAACGGGAATTTGACGCCGGTGCATTTGCGTTTGCAATGAATCGCATCTATTACGCTGCGTTCTATGCAGTCAGCGCAGCATTACTTGACCGACAGACATCATTCAAGAAACACTCTGGCGTTCGTGCTGCTTTTCACAGAGAATTTGTCAAGAACGGAATGCTCGATTCCAATTGGGGCAAGTTCTACGACCAACTGTTCGAGGACCGGCAAGAGGGAGACTATGTCGCCCTCATCGATTTTGAGCGCGAGTATGTTCTCAATCAGCTGGCTCGGTGTCGCGACTTTCTCATGCAGTTGCGTCCTCTGGTTGCTTCCCTAAAGTAAATGTGATCCCAACCAGCTCGCCAAACGGCAGCTAACAGGCGTAAAACTGACGCTCACACCTTGGATAAGGCCAACACACTCAACTATAAGCAGTTTTACGCCAGACGTGGATGTGAACAGCACGCCGCCATCGGACATTTTGTCGAAAGGCGAAATTTCCTCCCGTTCTACGGAACGCCGCCGCAACGAGTTCATAGCGGGAGAGGCTGATAACCATTCTTGCATAACGAAAGGGCGCCACAATGACAGAAACCACACAGACAAACCCCCAAGGGACAAGCGAACAGAGGCAACCATCGAAACGCCCCTATGTCTTGATCCTCGCGCTGCTCCTACTGGCCGTTGTTGTTTATGTTGCTACCTATCAAAGCGGCGAGCGCCCCGGTGAGCGATTAGTACCGGAGACGCTCGGAGAGTTACAACTCGGCGAACTGCTCTCGGGTGCCGCCGCTCAAGAGATGATTGACCACCTCCATGCAAAAGGAGTGACGCCGGCGAAGAATGAAATAGGTTTCTATTCCGCACCGGGCGGCAAAGCAACGCTCTACGTTTCGGTGTATGCAAACGAAGCCGACGCGGGCGCTGCTGAACGGAGAATGGCAGAGCGGATTCGTGCCGGCAATCCGATCTTTGGCGAGTACGGCGAGCGTTCGATTGGCGATCAGGTTGTTCATCGCTGCTACGGGATGGGGCAGGAGCACTTCTTCTTTTCGGTCGGCACGCACCTCTACTGGTTGGGAGTCGATGAGCCACTGGCTGAGCAAACGCTGAGCGAATTGCTGAAGGTCGTCAAACAATAATTCGCTGAACGCTTTGATTGGCGTTAGATAAAGAACTCAAACCGATTCATTCCATTCATCGTCTAGCGAAAGGAACGTGCCATGAAAGGAAATGACAAAATTATCGCCGTGCTCAATGATCTTTTGGCGGATGAGCTGACCGCCATCAACCAGTATATGGTCCATTCCGAAATGTGTGAGAACTGGGGCTATAAGAAACTCCACCAGGCCATCGAAAAACAGGCGAAGGACGAGATGCACCACGCCGAGTGGCTTATCCGGCGAATTCTCTTTCTCGAAGGAACGCCCGTTGTTTCGCAGCTCAAGTCCATGACCATTGGAAAGACCGTGCCGGAGATCATCGGCAACGATCAGGACGCCGAGCAAGCCGCCGTGCGCGCCTACAACAGCGCTATCAAACTCGCGCACGATGTGGATGATCAAGCCACGGCCGACTTGCTGACCGAAATCCTCAAGATGGAAGAAGGCCATGTGGATTGGGCGGAACAGCAGCGAGTACAGATTGAACAGATGGGATTACAAAATTATCTGTCCACGCAATCCTGAACAATCCCTGTGCGATGGAAAAGGTCACCTTGATAACGCTTCCGCTCGTTGTGCTTGCGCTGGTGGTCATTGTGCGCGCCGTACTCCGCCGTCCAATTCCGCGTTATGATCTGAATGTTGTCGTCTCACTTTTCCTCTTTGTCTACCTTCTGATAACGGCAAGTCTCGGACTGTTCTGGGTCGCTCGTATGGACTTGCCGGTGTTCGACTTGCACTACCTTTTCGGCTACTGTGTCCTGATTTTGATGGCAGCGCATGTCTGGTTTCAACTCCCGATTATCAATGCTTGGCTTCGGAAACAGAGTCCGACGATGTTGCTCGAAGCCAATGGCAAGCGGTGGAGACGAAGTGTCCGCATCTCTGCACTGAGCATTGCTGTGGCGGTGTTGCTGTTGATTGCAGGCGTTA
>JBGFRO010000031.1:0-25155 GCA_041695085.1 Bacteroidota bacterium
ACACAGTGCGGCAACCTCGATAAGACTCACTTCATCCGGTTTGCCAAAGAGTCGCTGAGCCGTTTTCAGATCGATGAAGACAACCGCATCGTCTTGCGAGCCGGTCGGTTCGAGAATGCCGACGACAGTGAAATCTTCTCCTTTGATCTGGAGTAATTGACCGATTTCGAGTTGGAGCTGGTCTTTGATTTCTGAGCCGATAATTGCCTGCCGGTAGTTCGAAGGGGGCTCGCCGGTGAGCTTCCACCATTTCTTTAATTGGAGCTCTTGTGGGAAGTCAACCCCAACGACCATCGCATTCCGCTGCACAACCGGAGCCACGTTGAGGAGTTTTGGAGCAATGATCTTGATGTTATCGCTGTTCTTGATCGTCTTGATTTTCGCCGCATCTCCTTGTGAAAGTTTCTGCACATCCAGGGCAACACCGGAGACTGCTAATCCGCCGTAGTTGAGAGAGAGTTCGTCTGACTTGGGAACGATGAGGACGTTCGCACCGAATTCATCCAACTTGTTGGCGATGTCGGCGTTCATTACTTCCGAGACGGTCACCAGTGTTACCACGGTGGTCACCGCGATCGTCAGCCCGATCACAAGAAAAAGCATCTTTGTCTTGCGGCGGCGAAGGTTGTTGAGAGAGATGTTGTAGAGTTTCATAAGTGAAAAGGTTCAATGTTCAAGGTTCAAAGGTCCAGTTTCGATCAAATTCTTCGCTGCCAACGGGCGACGATTTGTTCGTCGATCTGGATTTCGTTTCCAACGACTGCGTTTGGTACTGCGTCCGGCGGATACCTGCCACACGAGCCGCTCACGGCTTCGAGATCATTCAGCTCCCACGTTGAACCGCAGGAGTTGCAGACAATCAGATCCCCATTGATATGAAATGCCGTTGAATTGCACGGTTCGCACACGCTCACTGCCGTGACGATCTTCCCTTCTCCCGAGATGTACGCGAGGAGTGGGGTGCCATAGGAGGGATCGCCGTACGTAAAGCGGATGAACTTTTTGTCCTTCAGCAAGTCTACTGGAATGATGATTTTTCCGTTTTCCACCTTCGCCAGAACAGGTGTCATTTGAAGAGGTGTGGAACTGTAGTACATCGCATTCGTAACAACGGGGGATGCTTTGATGACAGGATTGCCGCCCTCCGGCAGGTTTGCGTAGAACCAGCCGCCCATAATTGCAATTCCAGCAATCCACAGGAACAGCTTGGTGCGGTTTGTTCCGCCATTTTGTTGTTTGCCTAGGACTTTCTCACGCTTGTCCTGCCACTGCGCTTTTGCGGGTGGCTTGCCTGTGATTGAGGCACCGCAGCTCGTGCAGAAGTTTGCGCCTTGTGCGAGCGCCTTTCCACACTCTGAACAGAAGTTTGCCATTGTTGTATCTCCTTGAAGCAGTTACTGATCGGTTATTTCAAAATCGCGCACTGATCCCCAGAACGGGTAGAAATGGGAAAATGGTCAGAGGATCTTTTGCGGAATACGTTTCGTCCCACATATAGTGGATGATGTTCTGCCGGTTGTAAGCATTCAGCAGCTCGAGATAGACGTCGAGGTCGAACGTCTCAAAATCAAAGTGGCGCGTGATGCGGATGTCGAGACGGCTATAATCAGGATAGCGATCCGAGTTGTGTTCTCCGGGAACCGGCAAAAAGTGTCCAGCCGCAGGATTGTAGTATGCCGATGCAACCGGCGTGTACGGTTTGCCGCTGCCATAGCGGAAGCGAGCGCCTGCCTGCCAGTGTTCCCCAAAACGGTAGTTTGTCACAAGACTGATGAGATGCGGTCGGTCGAAATCAAACGGATGAAGGGCCGGACTTTTTCCTTCCTTGCGTTTTGAAACAGCGTACGTGTATGAGAGCCAGCCTGAGAGACCAGATGTCGATTTCAGTTGGATGTAGAACTCGGCTCCTCGAGAGTACCCTTGGCCATCGCTCGAAAGATTCCAGAGTGAATCAATCGTGACGAGACGGGAAAGAATCTTGTTATACAGCTCCAGGCTCACGACAATCTCATCTCCAATCTGATGTTTCACGCCAATGCCGTAGCTTTCAGCTTTTTTCGATCTCAGCTTGTTGTTGATATCGAGCTCAAACGCCTTTGGGGACTGGAAGTACCAGCCGTAATCCAGTGACAGGCTCATATGATCATTCCATGCATACGCAAGGTTGATGCGTGGCGCGATGGTGCTTTCCTTGCTTCTGGCAATGTAATCATAGCGGACGCCGACGTTTGCGATCAGCGTGGAGCTGATCGTCCAGCGGTCGTCAAGATAGAGTGAAGGTTTGAAGGACTCCCCCGTGCCCTGAAGCTTCAACTCGTCAAAATTCGGTGCGATCTCTAATGGGAGATTGATTTCTACCCGCTGATCTTCGGAAACAATCCAGGCGCCGAGATGGAGTTCGTGGCTGGGAAGGATTACCGCGAAATCCTGTTTCAGACTCAGCGCCTGATCGGTTACATTTTCCACACCATCGCTGGGTTGACGATTGGTGCGGTTCACTCTGCTCCACGAAACGAGAACGTCAGAAAGGAAGAAATCGCTTAGAATAGACCTGACCCGCGCGGCAACAACGCCATTTCTGCTTTCCCACGCAAAGTCGCCTTTGTAGTGTGCTTTGTCGAACGAGCCGTACATCCGTTCGCGGGAGAACAAGCCGGAGATTGTAAGCTTGTGGGTTTGGGAGATGTTGAAATCGAGTTTCGAGTTGACATCGAAGAAGTAGGGAAGGACATCGTATTCTCCTGCAAGATCGGTGTACTTCAAGAAGGCGTCAAAATAGCTGCGGCGTACCGAGAGCAACGCTGAGCCACCTGCGAACGACAACGGTGCTTCGAGAACTCCGCTTACGTCAGACATACTGATGGATGCTTCCCCCTTCATCTTTTCGAACGAGGCGGTTCGATTTTCAATCACCAGCACCGAGGAGAGCCGGTCTCCGTATCGGGCCGGGAACCCTCCCGCGTAAAACTCGACCTTATCGACCAAACGGGCGTTGAAGATGCTCCAATAGCCGCCCCCCATCATGTCAAAGTGGAACGGATTGGTAACGGTAGCGCCGTCGAAGAGAACGAGGTTCTCGTCCGGACTTCCTCCGCGAACGTAGAGCTTGGAGTTGTCGCCGTCAGAACTGATTCCCGGAAGCGTCTGCACCACCCAGAAGATATCTTGCGCCGATCCCGGGGCAGACGCGACCATATCCTTGCCGAGTCGGGCTGTGATGCCGCTGGCATCGTAGCGTTCAGCTTTTGGTATGACAAGGATTTCACCGAGATTGAGTGTTGTCTCTTCCATCAGAACATTGAGGGTATAGTCCCCCGTGATGATCTGAACATGGGAGACAACTTTTTCTTTATAGCCGATGATGGAGAACTTCACAGAGTACTTTCCTTCGGGAATATTCTGAATTCTATAATATCCCTTTTCGTTCGTTGCTGCACCTAAGGTTGTGCCTTCGATCCATACATTCACGAGTTCGAGAGGTTGCCTCGTCTGTTTGTCGAGAACCGTTCCGCTGAGGGAGCCGGATGGCTGAGCTGCAGACTGAAAAGCGATGCCCATGAGTAACGCGGCAGACGCTATGAGAGTAGAGCCTTTCATCAATGACCTCAGAACTTCCTTCCACCGTACTGCTTATCAAGTTGATCGATCAACTGAGCAACGGTGTATTTTTGCTCGGAAATTTTCTGATCAACGAAGGCCTTCACTTCTTTTGCTCCGCGGGGGTGATCGCACGTGCATTTTGCGAGGTCATCAATGCCGCACTGCCCGCAGGGGCAACGGAAGCGCGAAAAGATTTCGTCCCGGTCGAATGCTGTCGCGATCCGGTTGCCAAGCGCTTTCAGCTGGGAAGAGTTCAGGGTGATCGATTCCGGTTGCATTGGGACTTTAAGTTTTGTCGAGATAGTCGGCTTGCCTGGTGAATTTTGGGCATTGCCTTTATTCACCGCTCTAGAAGAAGAATTGCGTGCCATCGAATCATAGTGAGCCACAAACTCCGGTTTCATCCATCCGAAGGTTGTGTTGACCGCGGCAATGACCTGATCGGATGTTTGTCCGGCTTGAAGAGCATTGCGGATGAACTGCCGCTCCTGGATTGCCGTATTGCATGTGCAGATATCAAGCGGTTGCTCACCACAAGTTCCACACGAACAGATGAACTTTGAAGCAACAGCCTGGACGTTAGCTTCGAGCTTCGGATCGCTGCTTCGTTGCTCGATCAGAGGCTCCGGACGCTGCTTTCGGCCAGGAGGATTACCAGTGATGTAAGGAATGGAGAGAAAGAGAATCACACCGCCAATAATCAACAAGACAACTTTGGCAGGATGCCATTTGAGCCGTGTGTCAACCCGCTTTTCTTTTTTCTTGGGCTGCTTCTGGTGCTGATGCGGATGCTGCGGTTGTTGCGGATGATGCCGCCGCAGCTCAACGCCGCAACTCGCACAGAATTTCGCATCCCTTGTGTTCTCAAAGCCGCAGTTGAAGCATGTTTTTGTATTCTTTGGCTCTTCTAGTCTCTGAAGTTCCGAGCCACAATTGGCACAGAACTTCGCGTCATCCTTGTTTTCGATGCCGCAATTATTGCATTTCATAATATCACCTCGATGTCGTAGTTACTGCTTCACTTTTTCTACCGCCGCACCTCTATGGACATTTCCGGAGAGCACCTTCACCTCTGCAAGCTGTTCGTCAACAAGTCGAGTTACCTGAACATAGCCGACCAACTCTTTCAGTGAGAGCTGCCCGCCTCCACTATGCCCTTGATGGCCGCCTGTTGATTGAGGCTGGCGATAGTGGTACAAAGCGAAAACGTCCCCCACCTTCACATCCTCACCTTTTGAGAATTCCAGATAAATCTCTTGCGCCTGCTCATCGACAACACGGAGCGTATACGAGGAACTGCAGCCGATAAGCATGACCGTTACGAAGATGAGCAAGGTCTTCAGGATAAGATTTTTGTTCATGTTTCCATCCTCCTAAAAAATGCTGCCCCGTGTTACCCACATGACAATCATCATAGCTCCCATGAGAGCGCCACCGATAATGAGATATTCCGACGTCGAGTCAATGCCGTGCATCATTCCGCCGTGACTTAGCTGAGGAGATGCGACGTTCCTCGTTGCTTCAATGATGAGCTCGGGTTCTACCTTCTCGTCCCCAATTGCGGTGACATGAAACATAAGCCTATGCTCGCCTGATTGTGATGGAGTGAATGCAATCGAATAAAGACCGCGTTGTGAACTTTCCCGGACTTCCTGATCGAAGCTTATGGCGCGGTCGGTTTTAGGCCGTGCGTGGAGGGAATCTTTTTTGCTATGCATCATATGTGCATCATGTTCCCCGCTACCTCCGGCCTGATGCACATACGTTGCGTGGAAAGAGACCGCGGCATTTGAGACTGGTTGGCTGCCTTGGAGACTACTGAGGCGCAGCTCTATCAGAGTTTCTTTTCCAAGGGCGAGAGGTGGGAACACTGCAGTTGCATTGATATCATCCCTGACAACTTCTTTTTCGAGCCTTGTTTCCTGTGCCGTTTGATGTTCTCCTGACCGGCCTCCTCCATGTGTTCCCATCATGCCTAAGTGCATACAGGAGGAGAGAAACACGGTTGATAATACTAGCGCGAGTACTTTCATGATGTTATGCCTTTGATTGTTTGTCGTGATTATCGGGAATGATGAGTCTTGTTTGTGACACTATATATTTTTCTGGATGTCTCTGAAATTCCCTCGTGCAACTCTCCGAACAGAAATAGTACCACCGGCCGTGATACTTGAGACTGGAAAAGGTTCGTTGTTTATCCATTTCCAGTCCGCACACGATGTCTTTCGTCATTTCTCCAGATTCGACACTCTGGCTGATATAGAGCAAAGGATCGCGGCCAAACAGGAGCTTGCATTCAACGCTGCAAAAATAGTATGTTTGGCCGGCGAACTCCTTCAGGATAGCCTGGCTGTCCGTCTCGTCAACTTCCATTCCGCACACAATGTCTTGGACCATGATGACCTCCGTCATTCGTATAAGTAGAAATAGCTTGCTATTTCATAACCCAACCTGCGGATGAGTCCCTGCAATAACTGTCCATCGGTATAGTATGTTGCTTGTTGCTGGCCACCGCTGTAGTAGTAGGTTGTGGTCGAATAGGTTGATTCCACATGCTTCGCCCATACGACATTCAGTGAGTCACAATCCACGAGACGGACGGTGACGCTCCCGGAAGCAACACGGTTTGAATAGGTGTTTGTGTATTTGATTTCGCCGATTGAGGTGAAGAGATTGCCTGTTATTATAGTAGGTAGCGACACTTGAGACCTTCTTTGACGCTGTGGATCGTGTGCATATCCGGGATGCCGGAGACGCCCAGATTGTTGGCAAGTAAATAGTTGCGTACAACTGTTGCCGGAATGATTTTCATCTTCGGGCCGTGTTCGAGCAGATTCACGATAACTTCATCGGAAACCTGCCCGCCCAAGTTTGAAAGCGCGCTTTCTGTTTCAAAGGGCATGATGGCGATCGATTCATTCGGTTTGATGATGAAGGACGGATTGATCTGCACCTGTCTCTTTGAAGAAGCGCTGGTTCCGCAGCCAACGAGTGATGCTGCAACCAGAACCGCAACACTTATGGAAAGGATTGTTTTCATCTTGACCTCCTTAACGTAACCACCGCTTTTCGACGATGTCGCTCCCCTGTAACTCGCCGCTGACGAGCTTGACGGCGGCAAAGTGCTCGTTGAAGATTTCCGTGACCCGTACTTCTCCCACTTTTATCTTTTCGTAGTTGATCTTCTTCAGGCTTGCCGCGGGATACCGTTGCTGGTACTCTTGCAGCCACCACTGATCCTCAACCTTGACTCTGTAGACAACAAGGATGTCGCCAACCTGTATTCCATCCTCACTCCCGATGCAAATGTGGGCTTCGTTATCGAGCTTCATGAGCACAGAGCCGCGCATGGTTTCGTGGCTGCTGGGGCATCCCGCTATGACAAGGACTGCAGGGAGAAGAAGAACGCCAAAGAAATATTTGATTCCTGAATTATGCATAGCTTCCTCCTGTCTGTCTCGAGCCGTATGAAGTCTGCAACGGATTGCCGTCATAGGCATTCGTCTCAACGTCTACAACCCGGAGGCAATGGTCGCACGCGGTTCCGGTGCTTCCGATGCCAGCCATGAGCGAGCAGGCTTTCTCGACTGTCTCGTCCTGGCAAACAAGTCGTAGGTGTGAAATTCCTGCTGGCTGTGAGAAATATTCGATTACATCGATCTCGCGCACTCCAGCATTGCGAAGCTCCCGAAGGAGCTCATGCAACCTCCTTTGATTCACATAGCCGGTGACCGATTTCATACGATGGCCCTCCTGAATGTGAAGCCTGTTGAGCGCATTGTTCTCTTCATCGCCCGGTTCATTTCAACTCCATGGTATCGATGGTACGTGACTCCGCAACGAGTTTCTGAATGGGACGCGCGACGGTTCGTTCCACCAGGAGCCAAATGACGGTGGTGATGGCGATTGCGACTCCCACGAGAACAAGGAGCGAAAACCGCACTTCCTGCGTAGATTGCTGCGTTTCGTCCTGTTTAGCCGCCATGAGCGCTTTCATCTCTTGCTGAAGCGTGTTCACATGGACCATCAATTGAAGCCTGAGTTCGTCAAGTGACGACATAACAAGATCGTGTGAAGCGGGCGATTCTGCATTTCTTCTCTGGCGGGTGACTGGCTCTTTCGCCTTCGAACTACTCCGCAGAAGGTTAAACATGCCCTCACCAAGAAGATGGAACTGGTGTTCAAGATCTGCGAGCGCATTCACCATGATGCGCGGCGTAAGGTTTGTCTCTTTGATTTTTGAAATCGCCCCCGTCAACTTCGCGCGGGCCTTTCGGAAGTCGTTCAGAGCGGGCGTCGATTCTCCGCGATGAAACCGTTCGACCGCTAACATTTCTTCAAGCAGAGCGCTTTCTACCGCGCTGGTCGTTTCCGAGAGAAGCTGAATGGATGAATTGGTCTCTTGAGCGGCCTGCTCGATAGCGCGCATTTGTACAGAGACGAAGACGGCAACACTGAGAATGCTCAACACAATGAACAGGAACGCGGAACGGATCTTACGGTGAGTGCCGTTGAGCAAGAAATTCACCAGTTGCTTGATGCGTGACTCTTCGAGCTTGCTGGTTCGTTTGCCCAACGGAATCTGGCTGGGGAGGTCTGGATCATAGTCTTCGATAAAGATGCTATGGTCACCCGGTTCACCGGTCGTGCCCACTCGGTGAATGATCTCACGAGCCTTTTCGATTGCTTCATCCTCAAGAATGAGCTCCATTCGTGATATTTTGGACGAGGGTGAAAAGTATTCGGTGACCATGATCTCGCTGATGCCTAGGGCTTCGAGTTCTTCCACCAGCCAGTGAACTCGAAGTGTGTTGACGTATGCCGTGATCTTCTTCATACCGGTTTCAGTTTATCAGGAGAGGGCGTCTCCCACCGAAACGCCCTCTCTTCTTCGACAGGATTAGTAAGGATTCCCTGTCTTGTCGCTCATGCCCGTTGATCGATTCCACTTGACTTCCTGAGCATCCAGGTATTGTTTAGGGTCCCGCGTGAAGACCTGAAGGCAACCCGGCGCGCAGAAATAGTAGATCGTGCCGTTATAGTCGAGCTTCGCTGCAGCTGTTGATTGGTCGACTTCCATTCCACAGACGGGGTCTTTTGGCATTTGGTATTCTCCTCTCTCTGTCTGTTATCGCTTCTTACTGTTCATCATCTCCGCGTTCAGCAGAATCGGCAAGCCGTTCTGGCCGAGCGGAATGAAGAAAAACGAGGCGTTGCTGCTATTGATGAGGGCTTTCTGGACGTCAAGCGCGCGGTATTGCAGGTACGCCGGGGTCAGAGTGCTATCGATGATGCGTTGTGCCGCCTGCTGTCCTTTCGCTTCGATGATCCGAATTTCGGCATCTTTCTCCGCAATCCGCTGCTCAAATTCCTTTTGCTTCAACCGTTGTTCCGTTGCCAGTTTCTCATCTGCAGCTTTTGCAACGAGCGTGGGGTACTCGACATGTTTGATCTCCACGGTGTGTAGCTCGAGATGCTTGCCGTTGATCGCCGTTTTGAGCTGTTGCAGAATTGCATTTTGGATTTCGATGCTCTTTTTGGCAATGTCATTGTACCGGTACTTGCCAAAGACGTCCCGTGATACCGCACGGAATTGTTGTTGCACAACCTCCCGGTAATATTGGGGACCCACCTCTTGATGGAGCTGGTAGAGTTCATCGGCTTTGGGGCGAAGACGAAGTGCTACTTCCACGTTCATATGCAGGTCGTCGAACGAGAGAATGTCCACCTTCTCACTCTCAGTTTTCCAACGGGTGTCATAGAGTACCACCTCACTCCACGGCCAGTGCCATTTGAATCCGTCAGCGTAGATGGTGGTGTCAATCCCTTCGAACCGCTGCCAAAAGACGCCATGATACCCACCGGGGATGGTGGTCCCACAGCCTGCAAGCACGATCAGGACAAGCAGGCTTGCGATGATGACATATTGCGTTTTCATGGCTTGTTCCTTCTCAATTGAATTGAGGCTTCTGCTATGTTCTACTGCGTGAACAGGTTCTCGCAGAAGTCCTTTACTGCCATACACTTCATCTCAACATTCTCCTCCTGTTTAACCGCTAATGATGGCTGCTGTGGCCGCTTCCAGCGCGCGTCGTATCCAACGTGAAGAAATGAAACATCATCTCGCCGCTCATCATCCCGGTTCCGTGTCCACCCATCATTCCCATTACTACCCATTCGTTGCTCGATCATTTGCGTCATTTCGCGATCGAGATGGATCATGTATTGCGTTCGTGGCGTCATCATTGAGTCGGGTTGGAACGTGCAGCGAGTATTCTCGGAGTTCCACAGAAATCTTCCCCGTTTAGCATGGTATTGATCGAGATGGCGCATCTTTGCGGAGTCAGACATAGAATCCATCATAGTTCCGTGACCCATCATTTGTGAAACAGGGCAGAGGGAATCCACCATTGATCTCTCACTGATGAGACGGAGGCCGCGTTCAACCGTAGTACGATCCACTGGTTTTGCGAATGCGAGGATGACTGGTGCATCCAACCTGACGGATATCTGACCATCTTGCGGAGACACTGCGAGGAAATCGTTCACTGTGCCTTCTGATGAGATTGGGGCTTCCGACCTGTTCGAACAGCCAACAAGCAAAACGGCAACAACAGTTGCATAGTTGATTATCATTAGCAGACCTTTCTGGTGGCCATGTACTTGATTATGCATCGTGAACGGTCGATTCATCTCGACTTAAGAACCTCCCCCTCTTCGCCGCTCCGGATCTTTACTGCACGTTCGACAGGGGAGACGTAGACAACGCCGTCGCCGGGATGATCCGTATGGCCGAGCCGTTTGATGATGTCAAGCAGCGTATCAACATCCTCATCACGGCAAAGCACCTCCAGCCTCGATAGCTTGGTGTAGTACCCCTCATACTCGAACGAGATGTGCTCTCGTTCGGGGTCTACCATTTCTCCCAGCCCATCGATGTCGATGGCAGAGAGACAACGGCAGCCGGCCCGTTCGACGGCGTGAATGATCTCCCCCACGAGACCCCTTCGGACGATTGCTGTTACTTTTTTCATGGCTGATCTCCCTGTTGCTTGGCCCGAGAAAAATTTAAGGCAGCAACCCTGACAAACAGCTAATGTTTGTGCGATTTCTCTTGTTTTTCTTTCCCTTGCGTCCCTTCATCCTTCTTCATCATTTCGCAACCCATTCCTTCTTCCGAAGCGTGCGCGCCTTTTCCCTTCATCATCGTCATGCACGCCTCTTGCTTTGCTGCCGGGTCGCTTTCGGTATGTTCAGCGATTTTATGAATCATCGCCGTACGCATCTGCCGGTCGGCCGCAATAAGAGACATCATCATATCCATCGTTGCTGAATCTTTCATCATTTCCATCAGCTGCATATGCTTTTGATGATCCATGGTGGAGTGTTTGTCCTGCGTTTGCGCATTGAGCGACAGCGATGCGAGAACGGTCAGGATGATGAGTGAGAGTGTCGTTTTCATTTGTTTCTCCTTGTTTGAGATTGTGATTGATTAGTTTTCCAACAATCTTCCCTCTGCAGCTGCTTCGCGCTTCAGGGTCCAGCGTTTCCACAGGAAATAGATCACCGGATACACAGCAAGCTCCAGCAAGACGGACGTTACGACGCCCCCCACCATCGGTGCAGCGATGCGTTTCATCACGTCGGCGCCAGTTCCGTGGCTCCACATAATCGGCAACAGACCGGCAATAATAACAGAGGCGGTCATGATCTTTGGCCGGACACGCTTGGCAGCACCATGATGGATAGCGTCTTTCAAATCCTTCAGACCTCGCATCATTCCTTTCTTCTTCCATTCGTCATAGGCGACATCCAAGTAAAGCAGCATCACTACCCCCGTCTCAGCATCTAGTCCCGCCAATGCAATGATGCCGACCCAGACAGCAATACTCAGATTATAGCCGAGGAGGTAGAGCAACCAGAATGCTCCGACGAGTGAGAATGGAACAGCGAGGAACACAATCCCCACTTTAGTGACGGACCGCGTATTGAGGTAGATGATGACAAAGATGATAAACAGCGTCATCGGGATGACGAGCATCAGCCTTTGCTCAGCGCGCTGCATGTATTCGTACTGTCCGCTCCAGATGATGTTGTAGCCAGCCGGTAGTTTGACTTGCTCAGCTACCACTCGTTTTGCATTTTGAACGTACGTTCCAACATCGATGTGTTTGATATCGACAAAGACCCAGGCATTAGGACGCGTATCTTCGCTGCGCACAACCATAGGTCCCTTACGTGGTGTGATTGTCGCAAGCTGACCAATCGGGATTTGTTCTCCTGTCGGAGTCGGGACGAGCACCCGTCGAAGCGCTTCAAGATTATCCCTCAGCTCACGGCTGTACCGCAAATTCACGGTGTAGCGTTCCAGTCCTTCGACAGTGTTGGTGATGCTCATGCCACCCATCGCGGTCTGAATGACATTTTGAACGTCACCAACTGTCAGGCCATATCGAGCTGCTTCTTTTCGATTGATCTCGAAGTCGAGATAATTTCCGCCCACTGCGCGCTCGGCAAACGCACTCAGCGTACCGGGAACGGTTCGGACGACGGCCTCGACTTCTTTTCCGATCTGCTCGAGCACCATCAGATCAGGACCGGATATCTTTATTCCGACGGGCGTTTTGATTCCCGTGCTGAGCATGTCCGTACGAGTTTTGATTGGCATCGTCCATGCATTCGTGACGCCGGGGAACTGGATAGCGCGGTCCAATTCGTCAATTAGTTTCTGCACAGTCATGCCCGGACGCCATTCGCTCTCCGGTTTGAGCATAATGGTCGTCTCGACCATATCGAGGCCGGCAGGGTCTGTGGCTGTCTCAGCCCGTCCGATTTTGCCGAAGACGTGGTGTACTTCGGGGAATTGCCGGATGATCTTGTCTGTTTGCTGGAGCACTTCCCGCGCTTTCGTGATGGACATGCCGGGAAGCGTTGTGGGCATGTAGAGCAAATCGCCCTCATACAGCGGCGGCATGAACTCCGAACCCAACTTGCTGAAGGGAATGTAGGTAACGGCGAGAAGGATGAGTACCGCAACGATCACCCACTTGTTGTACTTCAGACCGAAGTCCACGACCGGGTGATAGATTTTGATGAGAAAGCGGTTGATCGGATTCTTTTCTTCTGGAAGAATCTTTCCACGAATCCAATACCCCATCAAAATCGGGACGATGGTGATGGAGAGCGCTGCCGCTGCGGCCATCGAGTACGTTTTGGTGTAGGCCAGGGGCTTGAAGAGTCGCCCTTCTTGCGCTTCGAGCGTAAAGACCGGAATGAAGGAGACGGTAATGACGAGCAAGGAGTAAAACAGCGCCGGCCCGACCTCCTTTGACGCGTCGAGAATAACCTGCCAGTGATTCCTTCGCTCTTCTGGTGGCTTCAGCGCTTCATGTTCGATATGCTTGTGGGCATTCTCGATCATAATGATTGCCGCGTCCACCATCGCTCCAATCGCAATAGCGATTCCTCCGAGCGACATGATATTGGCGTTGATCCCCTGCATTTTCATGACGATGAACGAAATGAGGATCGCCGTGGGGAGTGTCAGAATAGCAACAAGCGAGCTGCGGGCGTGCAGAAGGAAGATGATACAGACAATCGCGACAATGATGATCTCTTCGATCAGCTTTTCTTTCAGAGTATCGATCGCGCGCTCAATCAGACTTGACCGGTCATAAGCAATCTCGATCTTGACGTCCTCGGGAAGACCTTGCTTCAGCACCTCAAGTTTCTTTTTCACGTTTTCGATGACTTCGAGTGCATTTTGTCCGTAGCGCATCACGATGATACCACCGACAACTTCACCATCGCCATTGCTTTCAGTAAGGCCGCGACGCATCAGCGGACCGAGCGTAACATCCGCGATATCTTTCACATACACCGGTGTGCCGCTCTTTTTGTCGACCATGACCGGAATATTCTTCACATCGTCCACCGACTTGATGTAGCCCAAGCCGCGCACCATGAATTCCATCTCGGCCATTTCAATGACTTCGCCGCCGACGTCGTTGTTCGAATTCTTGATGGCGTTCTCGACCATCATCAGCGGAATGTTGTAGGCGAGGAGCTTGGTCGGATCCACAGTGACCTGATACTGCTTCACAAATCCGCCGATACTGGCAACTTCGGCCACGCCTTCAACGGCAGTCAGCTCATACTTGAAATACCAGTCCTGATATGAACGAAGCTCCTGCAGCGAGCGTTGGTCAGAGGACAATGTGTACATAAAGACCCAGCCGACGCCTGTCGCATCCGGACCGAGCGTTGGAACGACTTTCGGAGGGAGCCGCTTCTGGGCGTAATTGAGATACTCGAGCACGCGGCTGCGAGCCCAGTACAGGTCGGTGCCATCTTCGAAGATGACATAGACCAGCGAGTAACCGAAAAATGAATACCCCCGCACAACTTTCGATCCCGGTACGGACACCATTGCAGTGGTGAGGGGGTAGGTTACTTGGTCTTCAACGATGCGCGGTGATTGGCCGGGGTATTCTGTGTAGATGATGACCTGCACGTCGCTCAAGTCGGGAATGGCATCGATAGGGATGCTCAGCATCGAATACGTTCCCCAACCGATGAGAAAGAGCACGGCGAGAATCACCATGAACTTGTTGCGGATAGAACCTTCAATGATTTTTTCTAGCATGACTTACATCCTTTTGTTTTTGCTTAGGGCCAGATTTTGGATCCGACCGATTGGACGGGACGGCGTCCCGTCCTACAATTTCTTAATGCTCGTGTTCTGACTTGAGAAATTTTTCGGGATTCTGCTTGAACTTCTCCATGTTCTCGTCGCTGCAGAAATAGTACTTCTTTCCTTTGTAGCTGTAGGATTTTTTCTCGTCTGGAACAATTTCCATCCCGCACACGGGGTCGACAACCGTTTGAGCCGCTTTGGACTGTTTTACCTCCTCCTGCTTCTCCTCGGGAGAAACAACGGTCTTATCCTTTCTTTGCTTGCTCTCACCAGCTTGATGCCCGCTGTGATCTTCCTGTTTTGGCTTTTCTTGCTTCACCTCATCCCTCGACTTCGCTCGGGATGACTGTGAGCTGGCCGATGGGTCATGTTCCTTGTGTTGTTCCTGTGGCTGTTGTTGGGGTTTAGACATGTCGTGTCCGGCATGACCCAGCATCAATCCTACTGCAGCTTTCAAATTACTTTCGGAGTCAATGAGGAATTGCGATGACGTGACGATCTTTTCTCCTTCCTTAATGCCTTCGAGAATCTGCACATAACCATCGGCCATCACTCCGAGCTTCACCTCCCGCGGATCGAAATATCCGCCGCCGAGTGCAACCACAACGATGTTGCGTTCACCTGAGCGGATGATAGCCTGGTCAGGTACCGCAACAGCATTCACCACTACCGGCGAAATGAGTTTCACCGTTGCGTACATCTCAGGCTTGAAGTCGAGAGTCGGCGTATTACGCACTTCGACGCGTACTTTCGCCGTCTTCGTTTCCATGCTCAGCATTGGATAGATGTACGTGATGGTTCCTCTGTATGTCTTACCGGGCAGATAGGAGAGCTCGATCTCTGCAGACTGTCCGACCCTCACCCATGGAAGTTCAAACTGATAGATGTCGGCAAGAATCCAGACTGTCGACAGGTCTGCAATCTTGTAGAGATCCATTCCCGCCATCACAGCCTTCCCTTTGAAGACCATCTTATCCATGACGATGCCATCCACAGGTGAATAGAAAGTCATCGTCTTCTTTGGCGCGCCTCGTTTCTCGAGCTCCTGAATTTCCGTTTCCGAGATGTCCCAATAGAGCAAGCGACGCTTTGCGCTTTCTACCAATGCATCGGCACCTCTGCGGGCTTCCTCGAGGCTGCTCTTTTGCAGTTGATCACGGTAGCGAATGGCCTGCAGATACTCTTCTTGCGTCGAAACAAGCTCGGGACTGTAGAGATCCATCAGCGGGTCGCCTTTCCGGACAACTTTGCCGGTGTAGTCGACATAGAGCTTCTCCACCCAGCCCATGATCTTCGTGTTGACGGAGTAGAGTTTTGTCTCGTCAAAATCAATTTTGCCAACTGCACGAATGACCTTGTTGAGCTTCCGCTTCTCAACAACGTCTGTCTTCACGCCAATGTTTTGGACTGTAACCGGGTCGATCTTGATTCCCTTTGTGTCGCCCTCGCCTTCATAGACAGGCACGAGGTCCATTCCGCAGTCGGGGGCTTTGCCGGGCTTATCCGATGTAAACCACGGATGCATGGGGTCTTTGTAGTAGGCGATCTTCTTTTCGCCTGAGCCGCTCGAGGATTCGTCGTAGACCGGAACGAAGTCCATGCCGTCCGAAGATTTCTTCGGCGTGGGTGACGTGATTTGTGGATTCATCGGGTCGCGGTAATAGAGGATTTTCCGCTCGGAGGATGGGCTGTTCTCAGTCGGTGGACCGAAGATGAGCCATCCGGCTGCGACGCCGATGATGATACTTGCTATTGCCGTGATAACGATCTTTTTCATCTCATTTTGCTCCTTAGAAATTCATTAACGAATCCGTTCAGCGATTTCACGGATATCCAATCCGACAGCCTGCTCCAGTGCCGCTTGGCTTGCCATGTAGTTCATCACCGCCATGTGATAGTCGAGCTTCGACATCAAGACCATCCGGTAGGCGTCGATGAGCATCAAGAATTCCGTCTTGCCGGTCTGATACGCGGCGATGGTTGAATACAATGTTTGCTCAGCCTGAGGGATAACCGTGTTCTTGTAGAGCAGCACGAGGTTTTGGTTCGTCTGCACTCTCACGTTGGCATCCTGCACTTCGAACAGGGTCATATTGGTCATGTTCGAATACTCTTCCTCAGCGCGCTTCACGTTCAATTGATTTTCTTCCACTTTCGATGTGTATTTACCGCTCGACCACGGGCTGAGTGGGATACTCACCCCCACCATCACCGACCAGAAATCATTGTTCGTCATTGCCATATCCTTGTACATGACGCGAGCCATAAGATCGGGGAAGTACTCTCGTTTTGAGAGAGACAGTTCCGCCTTATTCATCTCGATGTTGAAATTCATTGCCTTGAGTTCCGGACGGGCTTCGAGTGCGAGAGGACGCAGCTGCTCAAATGTCCACTGGGGAATGTTCACCTCGATATCGGGCACGTAGCCGAGCGGGGCGTTGGTAGGCCGGCTGAGAATCGTGTTGATCATCGCTTCGATGGCACGCTTTTCTTTTTGCAGGTTGAGGCCGTCGTTAATCAGGGTAGAGAGTTCCGTCTGTGCGCGAAGAATGTCCGGCTGTTTGCCCATGCCGACTTCATATTGTTTGTTGGCGATGTCGACAAAGCGTCTCATCAGGTCTTGATTCTCCGCGTTGATCTGAATCTTCCGCTGGACGAGGTAGAGCTCGTAGTAAGCGGATTTGAGTTCCCGGAGAATCTTTCGTTCCAATGCCTTATAGCCCTGGTCGAACATGCTCGCATTGGCCTCGGCAGCGCGTCCCATAGCGGAGAGCTTTCCTGGAAAGGGGAACATCTGCTGGATGAAGTAGTCCACTTCCATTTGATCCTTCAACGGATTCGGGAAAGACCGGATGGGACTTTGGAAAAACTCAACGCCCAACTGCGGAGCATCCCAGGAGGTCACCTGGTCCACGCGGGTTCTCGCTGCGGCTGTTTGGTTTCGAGCTGCTCGAAGCTGGGGGTTGTTCTGGAGGGCCTCAGCTATAAGGTCGTCGAGCTTGAGTGGCCTTTCCTCGCTGACGGAGGTTATCTGACCCAATGCCAATGGGGACATCAGTAGCCACATAGCCAGAAAATATTTGATTGATCGCATGAAAAACGCTCCTTTTGTTGTCATCTGCGACCGAACGGCTGGTCGGTCCGGTAAAACGAAAACAGTTATCCAGGAGACCAACAAAGGGATAGAGTGATCCCTTGATGCGGGTCTTAAGACAAAAGGAGCGTACTTAGATCAGGAAGGAAGCGTTGAGGACGTACTTCTCCACCGAAGGGAGAAAGACGGCGGTGTCGAAAGAGAAAGAGTTGAATTGAGAACGAAGGTGATTGAACCCTGCGATGGACGTTGTTAAGATCGATTCTGCAATCTGAAACTTCTTGATGTCGGATTTGCCATCTTTTTCGAGAACTGCCGGATTTGTCGTTATACCGCCGACAACGGTATTGATGTGGCAAACGGCGTCTGATTGAATAAAAAGTTCAGTATTCGCGGGGACACTTCCACCGCAATCCTTATGGTTTACTTCCCGCGGAGCTTCGCAGCAGGCTGTTACCTCCATCGTGCAATTGTGCAAAATGGTGGTGAAGCCAGAGCTTGCGAGAAAAGTGGCAAGAGCGAGTGTCCGACTGACAAGGAGAATATGTTTGGAGATGTAACGCATTATCTGGTTAAACTCGTCAACAATTGTGCCAACTGAGACGTTCCATTCGAGGAGAACATGATCCGGCGTTTGTTGCAAAATTCAGCAATTGAGACTGTAGATTTTTCTCACAGTTGAAAACAAACTGCTTTTTCTTTCTCAAATATGAGAGGAGCATATTCTGTGAGATCTGCCTTAGAAAGGATTTTTGCATGATGCCAAATATAACGCAATCCTATTGATATGCGTTACAGAATTTGGAGAAAGAGTTGCAAAATTTTGCTCGAGCATGGCCTCGCGCGAAATTGAGGAGCAAGCTGCTAATCCGAGCGGTTTTTGTAGCACAATTTCATTTTCCTCCAGACAAAGGCATTGCCAGAGATAGGTTTATGCTTCGAGTCTGCTCATTGTAGTGGAGGGAAACGTGTTGGTTCTGTCGCTCAGCAGAATACCCAGCATCGAACGCGCTGATGATCTTGACAATGACATATCCACCAATAAAATAGTAGAAACGCTCCCGCTCCGCCGTCGTCCATGAGCGGCGATAGGGATCAGTATCGTAATACCAACGATGTCCCCAAGAGGAATTCTCTGACAACAAGACCATCGCAGGCACAAAGAGAGCCACTTGAGCGGTCGTGAAGAGAATACCCTTCTCCCAATCGCCAACATAGAATTGTCCCAGCGCAACCGGCAGCGGTTGAAGTGAGAGCGCCGCGGCCACGGCTGGACTCTTTTCTTTTGAAGACAGCCATCCGCCACCGTGATGATGCTGCGCGTTTGTGTAAGTAGTAAATAGAAGGAATGCTCCTCCTAAAACAGTTAGCCAAATTCTAGATTTCTTGTTCATTGCTGTCTCCTGTATACGTAGGAATGTGAGAATCGGCATTAACCTCGATCAACTTTATTTATTATAGAAAAGGGATCACTGCCGACAGGAGCGAACGTCTTTGCACAATGCACACTGCCGGCAGCATTTCCCCGTGTGTTCAAAACTGTGTTGCCAAGCCAACTTTCAAACTGTTGTTGCGGAAATCGTAGTACGGGTCGTTTGACTTGTTGCGCTGGTAGAAGTAACCCAGACTGATCGTGAGTCCGTCGAAGAATCCCCAGGCTTCACCAAAACTCTTCCTCAGGTCCATTCCCACGACAAACCGTGTATCGCTGCGCAGTGGACCCGTGGGAATATCTGTATCCGTTGCCGTGAACGTTCGTCGTGCGTAATCTTTCACAAGATAATCTGCGCTGACGCGCGCGGTCATCTCCCAGGGTAAATGCTGCGTCAGCGTGATGTTGTATTCATTTCCTTGATATCCATAGGGGTCGTCCCACAACTCTTCATCCCCCTGGAAATCAACCGCCCCGCCTGAGAGAAAGCGGGTCCTCTCGCTAACGTCCCACCGCCGAAGGTATTGCACACTCACGCCTGTTATCTGACTCAGCGATTGAGCCACTCGAAGAATGCCGATCAATTGCGTCGTCGATGGCCGGCTGTAGGAGACGTATCGGGTGTTCTGATTCATTCGACCGTTCATCCAGCCACCCATCATTCCCCCCGCATGCATATTGCCTGTCGCTGTGAACATGGACGCTGGGGTCGAAACGTAGTTCTTATTGCCAAGGTCCAGCTCGGCCAGCACTGTGGTCTTGGACTCAAAGAATTTTGAAATCTGAACGAAGCCATAATGTTCGAGATAGCTAAACTCTTCTAAATTTCTGTAGCCCCGGTAACGAAGGCGGTAGCCAGCTCTGCTCATCAGCCCTTCGGAATAATCCAAATAGTACTTGAGATTAACATAGCCAATGAGCTGCGAGAAGTTATAGTAGTCATAGGCTGCCCTGTTGAACCGCATGAAGTAGCTCGTCCCCGCATAGAGAGCATTCTCTTCGTCTTCTCCGAACGGCTTTGTGTAGGAAACGCCGAAGGAATTTGAAAAGTATCGCCGTTCGGAATAATCTCTGAAGAGACTGAGGTTGCCAGTTGCAAAGAACCTGAACGATGATTCATCAGGGATGTACTCGAAGGAGAGCGCGCCGGTCGTGATGTAGTCCGAGCGCTGGAAAGAATTGCGGAAGGGGTTGTCGTCATACGAACTAAAGAGCGAAACGCTCGTCCGAAATTGACCCCAGGCTGCATGAGGTAAAAGTGTCAGAAGAAACAGAATCAGAGAGTTTATGAGGTTATGCTTCATCGTTATCCATCCTCCATTTATCGATGCATGCCGCGACTTGTTTTCCCTTTTTGCTTCGTAAGTCCCATCGGACCGCACCGGTTGTCGTTGATCCCATCGCCATCAAGGTCAATAAAGCGGTCGTGCATCATCTCTTTACCTTGATGCATTCCCTGCATGCGCTGCAGCCTGTCGTCGATGCCATCGCCATCTTCATCGATAAAACCTTTGAGTTTCCGCTGCATCATTCCGCCCTGTTGCTCACCTTGCATCTGCTTTGACGATTCCTTGGAAACTCTTTGCTTGGTTCTGGTTGTATCGCCGGCATTGGTCCCTTGCGCCACTGCGACCGAGAGTGCAAAGAAGAGTAAGAGAAGTATGTGCAGAGTTTGTTTCATTGGCGCGCTATCAAAATTGTAGGACGGGAGATTATCCCGTCCTACTAAAGATGCCGTTATCGTCTCCCACCACGATGCTGCCCATTGCCGGGATTACCGTTGCCCATTCCGGTGCCGGGGCTTATACCATTGCCTGGTCCAGTTCCCTGGCCGATGCCACTTCCGTTATTTGGGCATGTCCTGTTTCCCATTCCGTGGCCCTCACCCTGGTTTCCCATCCCAGAACCCTGGCCTCGGTTCCCTGTACTGTTCTGGCCGTGCAGGCCTTGTCCATGCCGTGGTTCGCCGTTCTGCCATGCTTTCCCTTGACGCATTCGCTGCATGTTATCGTTGATTCCGTCTCCATCTTCATCGATGAAGTTTGGGCAGAACGCTCCCCTGCCGGGATTGACGGGCGGAGTTCCATCTTGCGCATACAGATCATTGGCACTCAAGACGCCAAGAGCGATCGCCAGCAAGAAGCCAAATGCCGCTGAGGTTTTCATTGGTAGATCTCCTTGTGATGATGTTGGTTGATGATGAATCGCTCTGAAGCATCTTGTCGGATTACTTCACTGCATTGTGCTGCGAGTTGTTCCTGCAACGACTGTGCCAGAATGTGGGCCTATATTTCAAACGAAAAATGGAGATTGGATGGAGGGAAACGGTTCGGCTGCGTCAGTTCTTGCCGACCGTTGCGGCAGGAATTGCCCGCCTGCAGCGGGTGGGCCTTAGGTAGACTTGTCGCTCTTGAATTTCTCTAGCTTATAGCGAAGGTTCCGTTCCGATATGCCTAAGAGCTTTGCCGCCTGCCGCTGGTTCCCACCGGTTTTCTGAAGTGTCGCGAGGATAATTGCTTGCTCGAATGATTCAAGCTGTTCGTTCAATAATTCGGTTCTGATTTCGCGGGGAATATTCTGTTCGCTTCGCAGGTGACGGACGTTGGCGGGAAGGTCATCCGTTGTGATGAGATTGTCGTGTCCGAGAATCACCGCCCGCTCGATGAGATGCTCTAACTCCCGCACATTGCCGGGGAAATGATACTTCATCAACAGATCGACGGCTTCTCGAGAGACTTCTCTCACGGCCGCGTTGTGGCGCTGAGCATGTTTTCTCAGGAAATGATCAATCAGGAGAGGGAGGTCGGACTTTCGACTTCGCAGCGGTGGAATGACAACCGTAACGACGTTGAGCCGGTAATAGAGATCTTCCCGAAACGATCCCTCCTGCATCATCTCGTCGAGATTGCGGTTGGTAGCAGCGATGATACGAACATCGACCTGGAGTGTCTCGTTTCCACCGACGCGCTGGAGTTCGCCCGATTGAAAGACACGCAGAAGTTTGACCTGAATGTGCGTTGGGATGTCGCCAATCTCGTCGATGAACAGCGTGCCGCCATCGGCTTCTTCGAAACGGCCTGTACGTTGCCTGTCCGCCCCCGTAAATGCCCCTTTCTCGTGCCCGAACAGCTCGCTTTCGATGAGCGTCTCCGGAAGTGCAGCACAGTTGACCACAACAAACGGCTTCTCCTTCCTCAGACTCGAGAAATGAATGGCGCGCGCAAACAGCTCCTTTCCTGTTCCGCTTTCTCCCCGCAGGAGCACTGTGGCATTCGTCTTAGCAACCCTTCCCGCGGTGTTCAGGACTTCTTCCATTTCACGACTTTGTGAAACGATCTCGGAGAAGCTAAAGCGTTCTTCGAGTTGTTTTCGCAGCTCTCGATTCTCTGAAATCAACCGCCGCTGCTCAGCTGCTCGCTTGACGAGAAGTTCTACTTCATCGAGATTGACCGGCTTTTGGAGATAATCAAACGCACCCGCTTTCATCGCCTCCACCGCCGATTCGATACTTCCGAACGCTGTCATGACGATAACCGGAATTTCGGGGTTGATCTCCCTCACTCGCTTGAGTACCTCAAGCCCCATCATATCAGGCATTTTGAAGTCGGTAAGAACAATATCAACCCGCCGCCGTTGAACGAGTTCGATTCCGCCAGTTCCCCCGTCGGCTGTAAAGACTTCATAGTGCCGACGGACGAAGAATCCCTTCAGATTCTCGCGCTGCGGCTGTTCGTCATCGATAATGAGAAGGGACGCCACCGGCATCAACTCACCGTCTTTGGCATTTTCTTCATTATGGTATGATCTTCACCGAATTTGCAGAGGGCATAGCAAACCAGGTGTTATAGACCGACTCTTGATCCTGTTCGTAGGTATCGATCAGCTGTTCAAGTGGTTTCATAATGACCGGAAGTGGTTTCTGTTCTCTCCTCAAAGAGCCGGCATCTGAATGGTGAACGTCGTCCCTTTCCCAACCTCGCTTTCCACCTCGATTCTTCCGCCGTGCTCAGTGACAATCTGATGAGCCATACTCAGCCCCATTCCGGTTCCCTCAGGCTTCGTCGTAAAGTAGAGGTTGAATATCTTTGGTAGGTGCTCCGGAGGAATACCGCTGCCTGTATCGGCGACGACCAGATGGAGCCGGCCGTTATCGAGTTTCGTTGCAATACGTATTGTTCCGTGTTCACCCGTTGCATGCAAGGCATTTTGAACCAGATTGAGCAAGACCTGTTTCATCTGTGCGCGGTCCATTTGAATCGTTCCTGAGAATTGAAGCTCGGACACGATAGAAATCTGCTTCGCACGTGCCTCACTTTCGATCACAGCAACCACATCACGTATGAAATCGCCGACATTCACATCTGAGGGATTCAGTTTTGGGGGACGCGCAAATTGGAGGAACTGCTGGATGATGGTGCTGACGCGATTGACCTCTTCGTTCATCATCTTCACGAGGGCGTTGTACTCCTCCGTGTATTCCTTCGGCTGAAAATCCTTGGCAAAGCGCTGGACCGTCATGCTGATGGAATTCAGCGGATTGCGTATCTCGTGGGCGACACTGCTCGCCAGCTCCCCCATCGCCGTGAGTTTCTCCTGCCGTCTCAACTGCTCTTCTACTGTACGCTGCTCGGTGAGGTTCTTGATAACGGCGACGACAGTGTCAATGGCTCCCTCTGAGTTCCTGACGATCGACGTACTGACGCCGACAATAATCCGCCGGCCACGACTCGTGCGGAACTCTGTCTCTTCAAATTCAATCGGTGTTCCCGTCTGCAGCGTACGGTCAACACAGGAAACAGGCTCGTCAATAACCGCTGCACACTGTTTGCCCAACACGGAATCTGCCGTCAGGCCAAAGAGCTTCTCCGCACTCTTATTGAAAACGGTAATCCGCCCATCGCGATTGGCAGCAACAACCGCCTCTCCCATATTATCCAGAATAGTGCCTGTGTAGGTCTGAACCTTCCGGTACTCTTCGTTGAGCAAAGCGTAACTTTGCATCGAGGAGATAAATCCGAAGACAATCACTCCCACCACAATAACCGCTAAAGAGAGAATGGCGAGCCGCTGAATTGTTCGTTCGTTAAACGACCGAATGCGCTCCATCGAAAGTCCAACGCGGAAAATCCCATAGAATCCAGACTCCACATAGAAAGGCTGTACGGCTTCGAACACCTCCACACCCTCGAATTCAAACACTCTGGTGAGCAACGTATCATCGGCAATCGCTTGTTGCAGGAACTGATCTGCTTCAATCCTGTTGATCGTTGAGATAGTGCGGCTTGCGGTGAGAATCCCTTGATGATCTTGGAGAATAACGTAGGCGATTTCCCTGTTATCCCCGATGTCCTGCACCAATTTCCCGATTCCAACGCGCTTACGAAACTCGAGCAGGTAGCGCGAATCTAACTCGAGAAGGATCAGACCCGTTTTGTTGCCTCTGGCAACAGCTACGGCGTAGCGAGAATTCGTTCCCGCCGCATCGGACAGCAAGCCGATAACTTTCAGGTCAGCAGTGCCGTCAAGAATCGGTTCTACTTCGTCAAGCAGGGGTTCATCAAGTCGATGACTCTTGTCAGGTTGCGGAGTGTTGCCGGTATCAAACCGTCCTCTTCGGTCATAGAGGGAGATACGCGTAACATCGTTTTGCTCTGCAAAGCGCGAAAGCCGTTCCCGTGTAAGACCTTGCACTGTCTCGAGTTCTGCTAACGTCCGGCCAAGGTTCAGCAGCTGGTTCGCGAGGAGATTTTCGATTTCGATGTTTGACAGAATCGTTGTAGCGGCACTCTGGCTGATCGTCTCGATGAGGGTGGTAGCCTCTTCTGTGAGCGCTTGGAGCGTTTCCTTCTTACTCTGTTGAATTTCGATGTATGCGGTCAGAAACATCAGAACCGCCATCGTCAGAGCGATGAAAATCACGTATCGAGGCCGTATCCGAGTGTGGTGAGGCATTAGTGAGTGACAAGTTACGTCTTCATTCCATAGAACTCAAGAACCTGTATGGTTTAGCCGCGTCGAAGAACTTCAGCAATTTGCTCAAGCTTAGGCAAGCAACCGCCAGTTGAGTCCGTTCACGGCAAGTGAGCAATTCTATGATTTCAGGTAGGAGCAGAAAAACTGGGGTTGCGGACCAACACGAGGTGCATCAGTTCGTAGCAAGCCTCCGAAGAAATGCAACAAGATATTCCTGTTCGCCTTTGGTTAACCTCCCTCCCCACGATGGCATCAGGGGTGAGCGGTTGACTCCTCTCCCTCCCTCGTTCATGGTTTCCAAGAGACGGGCATCGCTCAAAGCATTCATGTACTTTGCATCGGTAAAATCTCTGGGTTTTG
>JBGFRO010000032.1:0-4409 GCA_041695085.1 Bacteroidota bacterium
ACATTCGAGAAGGATTGTTGCAGGATGGAATTGTCGACCCAACACGCTTGCACGCAATTGGACGGTTGGGAGGATCGATGTACAGCAGAGTGAGAGATGTGTTCGAGATGATTCGTCCCGGTGGCGCTACGACATCGGGAGGTTGAGCTGATTCGGTATATGTACCCAGATGCTCAGTCTGACGTCCGCGCTGGTCAGACAAACGCCGGTCAGACAAACGAAGAGACATATTTATTCGGCGAAGATGCCAAGGAGAGCTTCCGAACCACCGTTTCGATTGTTATGGGATGATGAGCTTTTGTCCCGGAACAATTGTGGTTGAGGTAAGATTGTTGTGCTGCATAAGCATTCGAACGGTAACACCATAGCGGCTGGCGATGACCGAAAGTGATTCACCCGGACGAACGCGATGCGTGATCTGCCCTTGCAGCGACGGCTTTGTGTTGCTCGCCAAACTGCGTGAAGGCAGTGAACTCACCGATTCTCCAAATTCTCTATAGATGTCCAATTGTTGCCCAACGAGAATTGTATTCGACCGCAAATTATTCCACCTCTTCAAATCTGTAACAGCCACCCCAAAGCGTCGGGCAATCTTATCCAGCGAATCGCCGGAACGGACGGTATATCTCGCCCACTTCTCTCCACCCGATGGTGAAGGCCCACCGTCGCTCCTCCTCTTCCGAATTTTTTCCTTGTCTGCGTCATTCATCTCATCAATCAATGCAAGGACGGGTGCACTCGATGAATCGACCCAGATTGCAAGCTCTTGGTTGACGCGAATGAACTTGCCGTAAGGAATGTTGTTCCAATTCCGAATGTCGCTCACCCGCACACTGTACCACTCAGCAATGTGTCCGAGTGTGTCCCCCTTTTTCACCCTGTAGACCAGACGCTTCTTCCCGGCGGGTGGCTTGATGCTCGCAGCAGGCCGTCGCGTAGAAGGAGAGGAGGTAGCCCTGACTGATCGTTCCGCCATCCTTCGAGCAGCATCAAACGAGACGGGCAGGTGGGGTTTCTCATAGACAAAAGCGGTCTTCTGTGTAGCGCTGCGCGGGATCGGCAGCGAGAGCACCTGCCCGATTCTCACTCTTCGCTCGTCTCTGATCTTATTGAGATCTTTGAGGAGGGCAGTCGACAATCCATAATGACGCGCAATCGTTGACAGCGTTTCTCCTCTCTTAACGACGTGCGTAGCCCAATCTCGTTTCAATTCGGACGGCACCGCGGCATACTTCTCGGCAAACCGGTCAGCCTTGCCAGCGGGAATGCGGAGGCGATACCCCGTGATGCCCGGCGGCGTGCACCATTGTAACAGCTCTGGGTTCAACTCCCTCAGCGTGGCAACGTCCGTTTCTGCACACTCTGCAAGAATGCGAAGGTCAACGCAATCGTCGATCACGACGACGTCATACACCAACTCATCGGCGGGTAGAACGTCGTTGAAGCCGTAGCGTTCTGGATTCATCGCCATGCGCGTGACGGCGATGTATTGGGGGACATAGTTCCGCGTCTCGCGTGGCAGATAGGGTCGCATCTCCCAATAGTCTGTCGATCCACTTCGACGAATTGCCTGGAAAATCCTTCCGGCTCCTGCATTATACGCCGCTAAACTCACGTGCCAGTCCCCAAACTCCGCATACAAATCTTTAAGATGTCGAGCTGCAGCGCGCGTCGATTTCTCAAAGTCCCGGCGTTCATCGTACCACCAGTTTCCGCGCAAACCGTAGAGGTGGCCTGTTCCTTTCATGAACTGCCACAGCCCGACTGCCTTTGCCCACGACCGCGCATCGGGACGAAGTCCGCTCTCCACCATGGAGAGATAGATCAACTCTTGCGGTACGCCTTCTTCCTCAAACACTCGTTTCATCATCGGAAAGTACTTGCCGGAAAGATGCAGCCAGCGCTCAAGGTGCGGACGTCCCTTGTTCATGAAGAAGCGAACGGTCCGCTCGACATACTCGTTGAATGGGAGCGGAACGGAAAGACCCTCCGGAGCCTCAGCGGGAATCACTCCATCAGCTCCGTTGAGCTTCTCGACTTCCAAAGAAAGCTTTTCCCGTAAAGCAAAGATAGACGCCTCGGGGCCGAGGTCGTCAATCACAGCTATATACTTCTCATAATCGTCAACGATACTTTGACTCAGGTCAATGAATTCCTTGTTGCTTTCGACGTCCGGGAAGTAACTGAGTTCGTTGAGAATTTGAATGGCATGCTCAAACTCCTCTGCTGAACGCATTGTATCCCCGTCATCCTGCGCCGCTAATGCCGCGAGGTAATGCTGCCGCGCAAGCTCAAGTTGACTGGCAAGAAAGACAGACTGGTCGGGTATCGTATCGAGCGGTGTTTCCGCAAGCAGCTCAGGAAGCGTAAGCGATGGCTCTGCGTCAATTCGTGAACTTGAAGACGATGGATCGGGATCGTGGGGTGGAACGATGGATACAGATGATTGATCGGTAGAAGTAGAAATCCGAGCGGTTTCGTGAGTCGAGCAACCGAAAACAATGAAGATGATCAACAGCGTAAGCAGGCGGTGCATGAGTCCTTGCAGTGAATAAGCGATAACGTTGGGGGACAAGATACGAGACCTCGAGCGGAGATGCAAGCGCTATCGACAGTTAGAGCACTTTGATTTTTCAGGAGATGAGATGTATATGGAAGCCCACAAACAGGAGATGATGTATGTACTAAAGAACGGATTACTGCCGATCCCAACATTATGTTGGGCAAACCGATTATCAAGGGGACGCGGATCACCATCGAGTTGCTGCTGCGAAAGCTTGCAGAGGGATATACCATGGATGAGCTGCTTACCGATTATCCGCATCTCACGAAAGAAGATATTCTTGCGGCAATGGAATATGCCTCTCCTCAACAAACAACGCCAAGAGCGCATGAAGCGGGTGAGGAGTTCAGCGTGATATGAGTTCCCTTGACCTCAGACTCACCATAACTGTATGATGGTTCATTGTTCACCAGGCTGAGCAGTGCTTTCTCGACATAGGCAAGGAAGCCACGGCGTACGGTTTCCCGGTTCGCTTGAACGCTGTTGTAAGTGGGACTGCTTTTAATCTTGTTTCCGTTGGAATACGAGGAGGTTATGGTGCAGCAGGATTGTGGAGATTTGAATACACAAGCGTCATCACCTCGGAGAGAGTGATTTGCGAAACGAATCCAAGTGCCTTCCGGACAAGGCGTTGGTCGATCGAAACAATCTTTCCGGTCTTAACCTTCGAAGGTTTTGGAAGCCCAGCGGAAGCTTGATCAACCTGTGTCAGCGCATGTTCATCGGGTTGCAGATTGAAGGGGTTCTGTGAGGTCATAGCAACAACGATGATATCCTCTTGGCGCCGGTTGAATGACGGTGTTGAAATGACCAATGCTGGACGCTGTTTTACAGTCGTGAGGTCGGTGAAGGGGAAAGGAATAAGAACAACCTGGCCCGGCTCATAGGTTGTCATAGACGGCGTCTTCGGAGTTATCCCAAAACTCAAATGAGTGCTCGGCAACCTTGAGAAGTAATACGTTCTCTCGTTTCAGGTGAAGAAGTCGAGGAAGGTCGTTCAGAAGTTTTTGTTGCGACTGCTGATCGAGTCGGAGGATTGCATTCTCAATTTCTTCGAGGCTCATGACTGAGTTTCTCCGGTTGTTTCTGTAGAGAATATAGACACTCTGTACAAATTATGCAAATGGTTCCAGCGCAACACTTTTCACCGGCACATGTATCCAGGTCGGCTTTGATGATGAGTCTTACAGCGGGATATTCCCGTGTTTCTTTTTGGGATTGGAGTCGACTTTGTTGTCAAGGAAGCGAAGCGCGCGAATGATCTTTCCGCGCGTTTCGCTGGGGAGGATAACTTCGTCGATATACCCGCGTTCGGCGGCAATGTAGGGGTTGGAGAATTTCTTTCGATACTCTTCGACTTTTTCCTGAAGGGCTTTCACCGGATCATTGGCTTGAGCGATTTCTTTCCGGAAGATGATCTCCACGGCGCCTTCCGGTCCCATCACCGCAATTTCAGCCGACGGCCACGCATAGTTGAGGTCGCCGCGAATGTGCTTGGAATTCATCACATCGTATGCACCGCCGTACGCTTTTCGCGTAATGACCGTGATGCGCGGAACAGTTGCCTCACAAAACGCGTACAGCAACTTCGCTCCGTGCTTGATAATCCCCCGCCATTCCTGATCGGTCCCTGGAAGAAAGCCCGGAACATCCTCAAACACGATGAGCGGGATATTAAACGCGTCGCAGAACCGCACAAATCGAGCCCCTTTCAACGACGAATCGATATCAAGCACGCCCGCCAGAACGGCGGGCTGATTGGCTACGATCCCGACCGACCGGCCATCCATACGGGCAAAGCCGACAACAAGATTCTGCGCGTAGTGTTCATGCACTTCAAGAAACT
>JBGFRO010000002.1:0-21241 GCA_041695085.1 Bacteroidota bacterium
GCGCTCTGTCGATCTGCAACGCCCCGCTCATCCAACCCAAGCCGCTCCGTCATCCTGAAATGTTTTTATTCAGGATCAAAACCTGCCGTCAGGCAAGGCCGCACAGTAAGCATACACGGTTCAGATTCCAAAACAAGTTCGGAATGACGAGGGGTGGGGGTGTGCATCGCGCTCTGTCGATCTGCAACGCCCCGCTGATCCAACCCAAGTCGCTCCGTCATCCTGAAATGTTTTTATTCAGGATCAAAACCTGCCGTCAAGCAAGGCCGCATCGTAAGCATACATGGTTCAGATTCCGAAACAAGTTCGGAATGACGCGTTGAACGAAACGCCATCGGCTTGGCCTCGCGTCGGATAAATCCGACGGCTGTTAGAGAAAACCCTTCGGGTTTGTCCGATTGCAGTTGTCTGCTAACTGCCATCTGCCTTCTCGCGGCGTATTACTTCAATACTTTCTACCTCAATACTGCTCCACTACCTCTTCAGCGCGAATTCTCGTGACACGTTGCGCTATATTGAAGCGTGGAAGCCCTTTCAATACTCAGCCGGCAAGGGGGACCTCCAGTCGTTCACCCGTGGCCGCGTTGATAACGATCAGAAGCTGTTCGAGTCCTTTGCCTCGCAGTTGTTCATTTGCATTGAGGAGCTCGATCCCGTATAACTTTCCGTCGGGACTCAAATCGATATTCAGCTCATCACTTACGCGGATCGTTTCAACTTCCCCCTTCTTCTCCTGAAAAGAAAGGTAGCCAACGTTGTATCGTGGATCGTAGGTAATTTGCATCTCGCGTATTCTCCTTCCAACGTTTCGCCTCAGAAGAATCGGGTGATCACTGTGACAACCAGCTAAGCATTCTCTTCACTGTACCGCAAAAACCTCCACTTGTTTGGTTCCGTACGTTTTTCCTCGCCAAGAGCGATTATAAGCATAATTTCTTCGAAAACCGATCCTTCCGAATTTCGCCGGAAACTGTTCACCTCCGAGTACCGCCTGTTCAACCTCCTCTTCGGTCGCTCCTCGTTCCGTAAGCCGGTCAAGAGCGTGTGGGTGGAGGCGAACTTTCACGAAGATATCCTTGGCGAATACCTATTGAAAGAATCAAATCGAGCATATGACCGTTTGCGCTACACTGCAGTCGGTTGAAACCGACGTCTGGTACACAAAACCCTTCGGGTTGCGGAAAAGCCCTTTGTTGAAACCTTTATGGTTTCCCCACCCAGCCGGTGGTTTCGAACCATCGGCGAGGGGTGCTACGAGGTTCAGATTCCGAAACAAGTTCGGAATGACGAGGGGTGGGGGTGTGCATCGCGCTCTGTCGATCTGCAACACCCCGCTGATCCAACCCAAGCCGCTCCGTCATCCTGAAATGTTTTTATTCAGGATCAAAACCTGCCGTCAGGCAAGGCCGCACAGTAAGCATACACGGTTTAGATTCCAAAACAAGTTCGGAATGACGAGGGGAGGGGTGTGCATCGCGCTCTGTCGATCTGCAACGCCCCGCTCATCCAACCCAAGCCGCTCCCTCATCCTGAAATGTTTTTATTCAGGATCAAAACCTGCCGTCAGGCAAGGCCGCACAGTAAGCATACACGGTTCAGATTCCGAAACAAGTTCGGAATGACGCGTTGAACGAAACGCCATCGGCTTGGCCTCGCGTCGGATAAATCCGACGGCTGTTAGAGAAAACCCTTCGGGTTTGTCCGATTGCAGTTGTCTGCTAACTGCCATCTGCCTTCTCGCGGCTCATTTCTTCTCTACGAGATATTTGCTTGATTCTCCGCAAGTTCGATCGTCATACTAACAAGTAAGAATAGAACACGCTTTGGGTTGGAAAAAACTGCTTGTCGTTCACGAACCCGGTCCCCCGTAACCGATGCACAATAGATGCGTCAGGGGCGCACGTTCCTCCCTCGAACCTTGTCGCATCAGGTCTTGAAGAAACCCTCTTTGAACATCGCTGAAGAGAATTAGCCTTCGCTTTTTGTACGGCGCTTTTCTTTTGCTTCGCCGTTGCCATCGTCGCCGTAGACGCCGTACTTCGAGCCATAGCCGTACGAGTAATATCGGTACCGATAGTAACCGTAGTACCCACCGTACGCCTGGCGTAGGTCGAAGTTGTTCAGAACGACGCCGAGGACCTTGCCGCCGACCCCTTCAAGGATTTCCAAGGTGCGGTTGAGGGCATCTATGCGGGTGTTGCCCGAGGAAACGACCACAAGAACACCGTCCACAACCGTGGCAAGGATGGAGGGATCGGTCACGGCCAGCGAAGGAGGCGAATCGAACAGGAGGAAGTCATATCGCTTCTTCATCCGCTCAAGGAAGTCCCGCATTTTTTGCGAGCCGAGGATTTCGGCCGGATTGGGGGGGATGGTTCCACAGCAGACCACGGACAGGTTCTCCACTACCGTTTGCTGGATTGCCGATTCTTCGTCGGCGCCACCGAAGAGAACGTCGGAGATACCTGGTTCTCGCTTTAGTCCGAATTCGTTGTGGAGCGCCGGTTTCCGAAGATCGGTGTCGATCAGCAACACTTTCTTGCCGCTCTGAGCAAACGCGATGGAAAGATTGGACACGCAGGTCGATTTTCCCTCCGCGGGGTTGGGGCTGGTGACCAGAATCGTCTGGACCGGTCGATCGATCTGCGCGTACTGCACGTTGGTTCTGAGTCGCCGGAACGATTCAGCGATGGAGGAAAGCGGATTGGAGAAGGTGATGAGATGAACGTCGAGGTCTTTCCCATCAATAGAGATCTTTGTTTTGCCCCCTAAGCGCTTCAGCTCGTCATCCATCAAAGCAATGGCGGTGAGGGGAGCCAGTCCACGTTTCTTGAGATCCTCCGGTGTCCGGACGCGGACATCGAGATACTCACGCATAAACACGAGAGCCACTCCGAGACCGAGACCGAGAAGCGCGCCCAAGAGGAGGTTCATTCGCTTTTTCGGGCTGACCGGCTCGATCGGGACAACCGCCGGATCGATGATATCGATATATCCGAACTCGGACTGCTCTTTGATCGCTGCCTCATTGTATTTTTCCTCCACCAGCAAATAGAGCTTTTCGTTGCTGAGGCGTGCGCGTTGAAGTCGTGCATATTCGATGCTCTTTTGGGGAATCTGGTTGAACTGTCGTTCATATTGCGCGATCACATCGACCAGCGCCTTCTTTTTGGCGGTGAGGGATTGCTGTTCGATCTGCGCTTCGGTAATCTTTAACTTGAGTTGGCTCATATACGCCGCGGGATCGTTCGCGCTGCTGGAGACAGCAGTGCCGGGGAGCAGGGACTTCAGGTATTCGTCTGTTCGCTGCTGCAGCTTCTGCCGAAGCGCGACGATCTGGTTGTCGATCTCTTTCAATTTCTGGTTGAAGATCTCCTGTCCGACGACGTTCGGGTTCTGGGCGATGGTGACATCGCGCTGGACTTCAAGTCGCGCAAGCTGATCCTGCATTTGCCGGATGTACGGATCGTTGGCCTCTCCCATCACCCGGGCAACGTTGGGCTCGACTGTCGCGAGAGCCTCCTGGTAGGAAGCAAGCGTTTTCGCGAGGGATTGAATCTGAATATCTGTAGCATCACGTTGGGCTTCGAGCTCCGAGAGTTGCTCGATGATCTTTTTGGCTTCATCGTCGAGCGAGACGATCCCTTTGCTCTCCATGTAGCGCTGGAGGTCCCTTTCTGCTTTGTCGAGATTTTGCGTGCGGGTTTGGAGCTGGGCCTGGAGGAATTCTCTGACAGCGCGCGAACGCGTACGGCTCGTGTACATATTGCGGTCGTAGTACACCTTTGCAAACGTATTGGCAATGAGCGCCGCTTCGCGCGGATTCGGACTTTTTGCGGTGACCTTGATGACATCGGAGTCACGCACCGGCTCGAACTCGACAACCGATTCGAAGCGCTTGACGATCTCGGCAATAGTAGCGTATTGCCGTTGTGCCTGCTCATCCTCCGGGGCAGCGATAATGAGGATAGGATCGGTGAGTTCGTCGTCGGTGAATTTTTTCTCGAGTAGCAGCTGTGCTACCGCCTCGGCAAGGGCGCGTGACTTCAGGATTTCGAGTTCGTTCTTGATGTTCTTGACGGCGCCGAAGCCCGTCACATCGAACAGGAGCCCCGTATTCTGTTGACCCTTGGTGTCGATCAAAACCGATGTCGTTGCTTCATAGATCGGCTGCGTCGTGAAGGTGTACACAGCGGTACCGCCGAGAACAACGAGGAAGGTTGTGAGGATAATCCATCTTCCCCTGAGGATAATCTGAAGGTAATCTTCGAAGCGGGGCTCTTGTTGTGCCGAGCCGTTGACATTGTAAAGATCGTTCTTTCCGTTGTTCATGATGTGGTTCCCCCAGAGTGTTCCTGCCACAGAATCTTCGAGGCGTTGAGAATGTAACGAATTCTCCCCGTAGGGGCAATGGATTTTTTTATCTTACCTACCGCTATGAAAATAATTCTACTCGGGATTAGATCTGGGTGTTACTTTCTTTGATGCCAAAGAAAGTCACCAAAGAAAGCTTTCCGAAATCGTAACGCACGTGAGAATGCAGCCTCCCCTCAACCCATTGATTTCGGCCTCGGAGAGCGCTGCAACTGATTGTCAGGAGTGTACTTGACCGAAATCAAAACGCACGGGTGAAGGCCCTCCCCCCGCTCCGCCGACGATTTCGGGGGCCTTCGCACCACAGACAATAGCACTCTGCTCTTCGTCGAGTTGTAAGGCCGTTCTTATGATACATCCCCAAGAAAGAGCAAGCGATGTTTCTGCGTAACATCACTTACTCAAGTTGACCGTCTGATCGTGTGAGGGGCTAAAGCCCCAGGAGTTTTATTGGACTTTTCGTATCCCCGACCTAAAGGTCGGGGCTATAGCCACGTCCTTTAGGACGTGGATAAAAATTTCAAACAACAATTTCAGGGGTTTCAACCCCTTACCCAAAAGCGGTCAACTTGAGATCACTTACTTACCATCGTGCAGGATGTCGCAAAATTCCTTTGCCCTGCGAGGACTTCCATATCGCACCTTCAGCCCTTGAGAGTAGCGGCCAATGGTTGTAGAGAGCGGCTCTGAATAATGCAATCTGCCGCATCTGCATTCTAACGCAAAACAATCTGAAGATGCCGCTACTTCCGGGTGTTGAAAAATTCCGCTACCTTGGGTTGGCATGAAAATAGCGATTTTGTCCGACATTCACTCGAATCTGCAGGCTCTCATTCAAGCGCTGGCAATCATTGACGAAGAACGGGTCGATGAAGTTTACTGTCTCGGCGACATCGTCGGTTACGGTGCCAATCCGAATGAGTGTGTGCAACTGATACGTCGTCGCGCCAAGCTGTGCGTGTTAGGCAACCATGACCTTGCCTGTATCGACCCCGCTCAGGCGTACTACTTCACCAAGCCGGGCAGGGTCGCAGCCGAATGGACACATGGCGTGTTGGCGCAAGAAAATCTCGATTACCTCCATTCACTTCCTTACACCGCTCTCAACAATCCGTGCACGCTCGTCCATGCCAGTCCCTCCCAGCCGGAGAATTGGGAGTACGTTTCGTCGCTTCAGGAGGCGAAGAAACAATTCGATGCGTTTCAGACCCCCTTTTGCTTCATTGGACATACCCATGTGCCTGCACTGGTGTGCGAGGACATGAAGACATTCACGCTCAAAAAAGAACTTCGGTATCTTGTGAACGTCGGAAGCGTCGGTCAACCTCGCGACGGCAACCCGCAATTGAGCTTCGGCATTCTCGATACCGATTTCTGGACGTACCGTAATATCCGATCCGACTACGACATCCGCGGTGCAGCGGATGCGATTCTTAGCAACAGCCTCCCGCGCATTCTGGCAGATCGGTTATTCAAGGGTATGTAAATCGGAAAAAGTTAGCAACGCTTCGCCTTCAACCGACCAGTGAAAACCTCGCGGGGGTGAAGCTCTAATGTCAACATCTTGCCTTCTGAAGGCTTCCTCGTTGTGCGAAGGGATCCTCGGGTAGCGTTCAAGAAATGAATCTCCTCTTTTCCAGATCCTTCATAGATTACTCCTCACTGCACACGGATTACGGTTTACCGTTCACGGTTCACGATTTACGATTTACGATTTCCGATCTATCGCTTGCGGTTTGCCTCCAGACTCTTCCTCAGCTCCTTCCACGTTTTTGTCAGTTCCTCTGAGATCAATTTCGTATCGGCGAGAACCGGCATGAAGTTGGTGTCGCCATTCCAACGCGGGACGAGATGAAAATGGATGTGCTGTTCAATGCCGGCACCGGCTACGCGTCCGAGGTTTGCGCCGAAGTTGTAACCGTGGGGAGAACTAAGTTTCTTCAGGGCCTTCAAACAGCGTGCCGTCACTTCCATAATTTCCCCGCTCTCTTCCTTTGTCAGTGCGGTAAAATCTGCCGTGTGTCGATACGGAACGATCATGACGTGTCCGCTATTGTAGGGGAAGAGATTCATCACAACGAAGCATCGTTGTCCCCTCCACACCACAAGGTTCTTCTCGTCCTGCTTTGACTTCGCAATACGGCAAAACAGACAGCCGCGCGACTTATGCTCGTTCTTGAATGACGCAATGTAGGAAGAGCGCCAAGGGGAGAAGAGGCGTTTCATACGCGATGGTCAAGGCGTAGGTGGTAAGTGGTCAACAGTGAACAGTAAACAGTGAACAGTGAACAGTAAATAGTGAAAAGACGAAGAATGTATCATTACTGTTTTCGGAGTTTCAGCCGATCCGTCAAAATTGTTTTTCGGATTTTCTCTCGAGACTCCTCGAGAGTCCACTAACAAGCATTTGCACCTGCACAACGTCGGCTTCAAGCTCCGCGAACTCTTCCTCAGAAAAATAACCGAGCCGCCTGCATATCTCCGCCTGGGCATCGATCTCGCTGAGAGATCCTTGTGCCACATTGAGAAAATGCGACTTGTCCTTTACTGACCTTCGAGTGAGTCCTTCTGAGATGTTTGAGGAAACGGAGACTGCAGCACGTCGTATCTGAGCCTTGAGACCGAACTCCTCGTGTCGAGGAAACTTTTCGGTCAGCTTATAGATCTTTGTAATCAATGCAATTGCCGATTGCCATGCCTGCAACTTCTTATGGGGACGAGGATTTATCATCACATTCCTTGAAGGACCCTCTTCACAAGGCTCCTTCCCCTCATAACGGTTCACGCTTCACAGTTTACGGTTTACGGTTCACATCTCAACCTACCTTCCATCCCCCAACAAAACAATCCTCTCCCTTCCTTTCTTCACATTCCTGGTGGCATTGCGTGTATCGATCACGAGCTTTGCATGCTGCACGATAAAATCGTAGTCGTAGGAGGAGTGATCCGTGGTGATCAGGACGCAGTCGGACGACCTGAGAAGAGACTTGGTGAGGGGAACAGATTTGAACTCGAGGCCATCAACGTGGGCGGTTGGGACATACGGATCGTTATACTTGATATTGCGGGCTCCATCCATATGAAGCAGTTCCATAATGCGCAGAGCAGGGGAGTGCCGTGTATCGTCTACGTCTTTCTTGAAAGCTACACCGAGCACGACGATCTTCGCATCGCGGAACGAGATGGGTCGCATGCTCATCTCCCGAAGAACAATGTCTTTGACATAAAACGGCATATTCTCATTTGTCTCCGCAGCAAGGGCGATGAAGTTCGTCTGAAAGTCGTACTTGCGGGCCAGCCACTCCAAATAATAGGGATCGATCAGGATGCAGTGACCGCCGATGCCCGGACCTGGATAAAACGGCATGAAACCAAACGGTTTGGTAGAGGCCGCTTCCACCACTTCCCACATGTTGATCCCTCCCATCCGATCACACAGTCGCGCAAGTTCGTTGACGAGAGCAATGTTGACGCTGCGAAAGATATTTTCGAGCAGCTTTTCCATCTCGGCAATCTTCGGACTCGAAACCGGCACCACCTGGGCGACGATCTGTTCGGTCAACTTACACGTCAACTCCGTGCACTTGTTCGTGACGCCGCCGACGACAACCGGAGTATTGGCCGTCGTCCACTTCTTGTTGCCTGGGTCGATACGCTCGGGTGAAAAGGCGAGATGGAAATCCCGGCCAACCTTCAATCCTGTTTTCTCGAGGATGGGCTGGACATACTCCTCCGTCGTTCCTGGGAAGGTGGTGCTTTTCAAAATGATCAGGTGGCCCTTGCGAAGTTTCCTGGAAATCTCCGTCGCGGCGTGAACGATGTAAGAAATATCCGGCTCTTTATGCGGGGTAAACGGGGTCGGGACACAGATGTAGATCACATCGAGCGAGTTGACACATTCGTAATCGTTGCGTGCCGTCAGTTTACCGGACTTCACACAGGCGGCGAACTTCTTGTCCTCCACGTCGCCAATATAATTACGTCCGTCATTTACTGCATCGACTTTTCCATTGTCGAGATCGATACCGGTCGTGTCAAACCCCTTTGAGGCAAACTCGACGGCAAGAGGAAGTCCGACATAGCCGAGTCCGACTACGCCAATACGGGCTTTCTTGGTAACGATGCGTTGTTCGAGGGTCATATGTCACAAGTGGTACTCAAGGTGTGGAACGATTATGATCTGGAGTGAAGTTTGAGTCTCTCAGCGATTTTCCGAAGGTATCGCTTTATAACATCCAGCCGCGTCTTCGTGTGTTGAAGAACCCGCACATTATCGACAGTCCAATAAAGACGAACAAGGACGTTTCTGAAACGCGCAAGATCCGCCATTTCCGAAGCGAGATCGGCCGGAATTGCTCCAACTTCGCGTAAGATTTCAAAACAACCTGCATAGCTTTCAGGGATTCTTCCGTAGGATCGCACGCTCACGTAATTGCACATATCGATACATGCCTCCATCAGCACGACCCATTGGTACTTCAGATTTCCAAGCCTATCCTGCGATCCAAGGATCTCTTCATCCTGTAACTTCGCGAGTGATTCAAGTTGTCCAAGAGCGCTGTGGGCTTCTCCGAGGAGGGTCATCAGTCTCTGTTCGTCGATCTCTTTCATAAAACCTCACGCAGCTCCATCAACCACTGACGGCGTTTCGGCTCGAAGTCGAAAAATCGACTGCAGCAGGTTGTGATGAAGTTGATGCGCAGGGCTTCGTCGCGATCCACCAGCAAATGACCTTTTGCGATTCTGTGGATGAGATGATCGGGCGCTGTGTTCATCAACACGAGGTCAACGGGAGAGCCGGTGAGCTGTTCAAGTTCAACACTCGTGCGGAGGGAGTATTGAAAAGGATCGACGGCCATGCGATCAAGGGCGAGATAGAGCCCGACGTCGATATCGCGAAACGAATCCGACTCGACGGCAGATCCGAAGAGGTAGGCAAAAACAATCTCCGGACGCTTGCTCAGAGTCTCCTGCAAAGCGGGTACAATCTCCTCCTTCTTGAGTTTCATAGAGGACAAGCGTTTGGCATTTCCCGAGTTGATACCACAGCGGGGAACACGTAACACCCCCACCGGAGCCGGCCTAAGCGGCCTCCACCTTCGCCTTCTCTGCAGCCGCAATGACCTTCTCGGCCTGTTCACGCGGCAATTCGTCATAATGCGAAAACTTCGTGCGATACACTCCGCGTCCCTGCGTCATCGACCGAAGAATCGTCGAGTACTTGTGAAGCTCCGCCATCGGTACGAGCGCCTTGATCTTCTGGAAATGTCCTTCTGCTTCCATGCCGAGGATTTTGCCTCGGCGACCGGAGAGATCACCCATCACATCTCCCATATACTCTTCCGGAACGATGACCTCCACTTCATTGATCGGCTCGAGAAGGACGGGTCGCCCTTCCAGGAACCCCTTCTTAAATGCCATGGCCCCGGCAATCTTGAACGAGTGTTCATCGGAGTCGACCGAGTGGTACGAGCCATCGAACAGCGTCACCTTCACGTCCACGACTTCATATCCTGCCAGAACCCCTTTTTGCATCGTCTCAATAATCCCTTTCTCAACGGCAGGGACGAATCTTCCGGGTACGACACCGCCGACAATTGCATCGACGAATTCAAAACCGCTGCCGCGTGGTTTCGGCTCCAGTTTGAGGTACACGTGACCGAATTGTCCACGACCTCCCGTTTGCTTCTTGTGCTTGTACTCGGCAGATGGAACGGTGGCTTTGATGGTCTCTTTGTATGGAATTTTCGGCTCCACCAGATCAACATCAACGCCGTACTTCTCCTTCAGCCGTTTTGTGACGATCAACAGATGCAATTCACCCTGACCCGCAATAACCGTTTGACTCAACTGGCCATCCACCTGCACAAGGAACGTGGGGTCTTCCTCGTGGAGGTAGTGAAGGCCGGTCGCAATTTTGTCCTCATCGCCTTTCGACTTCGATACGATCGCCATGCGGATGACAGGTTCAGGAAACTCGATGGGGGGATAGATAACGGGGAACGATTTGCTGCTGAGGGTGTTGTTGGTGTGCGTGTCTTTGAGTTTGACGACAGCTCCAAGATCTCCGGCGATCAGTTTGCCGGCGTCTTTACGATCCTTACCGTTCATCACAAACACCTGCCCGAGACGTTCGACCTTTCCGTTCGATTCATTCGTCAGGTCAAGACCGGCCGTGATCGTTCCCGAATAGACACGGAAGAACGATAACTCCCCCACGTGCTGTTCGGAGACTGTTTTGAACACGAAGAGGGACGGTGGTCCGGACGGGTCGGGAGCGACCAGCACTTCCTCTTTTGTCTCAATGTTGGTTGCTTTGACAGGCCCGCGATCTGCGGGTGAGGGTCCGAACATCGAGATGAAGTCGAGGAGCGGCCCCGCTCCGATATTCGTGGCTGCCGAGGCGCAGAAGACGGGGAAGATTTTTCTCTCCTTGAGCGCCGTGCGGAGTCCTTTCTGCAAATCTGCATCGTGCAGCGTCCCATCTTCAAAAAACTTGTTCATCATCTCCTCGTCGGTCTCTGCAATCTTCTCGATCAACTCCTCGTGCAAGGACGCTGCTTTCTCTTTCACCTCATCCGGGATTTCGACTTCGGTAAACCTTCCGCTTCCGTCTGCGACGTACTTATAGAGTTTCATACGAAGCACATCGACGATGCTCTCGAAACCGAGTCCTTGATTAAGAGGAAATTGAACGATCGTGACGTCGTGGCCGAAGCGGCTTCGCGCAGTTGCAACTGCATGGTCGAAATCGGCGTTCTCGTTATCGAGTTTATTGACGACAAAGATGGCGGGAGTGCCGAAGCGCTTCGTGTACTCCCAGACGATCTCCGTGCCGACCTCGGCACCTTCGACGGCCTTGAGGAACACAAGCGCGGTGTCAGCGACGCGGAGGGAGCAGATCACCTCGCCGGTGAAGTCGGAGTAACCGGGCGTATCAAGAATATTGAACTTCGTGCTGCGCCAATCGCAATGTAATAGGGAAAGATTGATGGAGATTTTTCGTTCGATTTCGTCGGGATGGTAGTCCGAGATCGTCGATCCCTCGTCCACTTTTCCAAGTCGCGTGGTAGCGCCGGAGGTATACATCAGCGCTTCGGTGAAGGTCGTTTTGCCGGACCCGCCGTGTCCGACAAGGGCAATGTTGCGAAGTTTGTCGATAGTATATTCTCTTTGGGGTGTCGATGCCACGAGCGTTCTCCTTTGTGCTCCGAGGCTGTGCAACATGGAGGGCGAGAAGCCTTCTCGCCCACATTCGTGTGGCGAAAACTGTCTGAATTCCTCAAATCTCGAACTGGCACATCACGTCGACTGAACTTTTTGCACAGCCTCTCAGCGAAGAAAAATTCCGTCGATGGTACGGAGAGTTAACCTTTTTCCTGACCGCGGAAACCTTTCAGGAAGGCAGCGATACTACTCACAATAGTGCCGAGGACAGAGGCGACCTGCATGATGGGCTCTTCCAGCCGCTCCTGAACGCGTCGTTCGAAGAGCAACACGTTGTCGGCCACATCCTTGAAGGATTGCAGCGAGCCCTTCACGATATCGACCTGTTCGTCGATCTTGGTGGAGGCAGATTTGAGCCGTTCGGTAATGAAGGCAAGATTCTCGAGCACCGGCCGAGCGCGTTGAGTGAAGTCCGACACATCGCGCTGGAATTGACCGAGAACGGAGATCAGATAGATGCAGAGCGCGGATACCGAGATCAGCGCTGCGATTTGTGCCACGACCAGAACTGTTTCCACGGGTGGTTCCTTCGGTTACACACGTCTTGATACGCGCTCGGTGAATGAATCAGGAGCGGTTTGCTTCGCCCCCTCCCTTCCCTCTCGCGCCGGTGAGGATGCGCTCAGCATCATCCATCAACGTCTCCGCTTGTTTGCGGGCGCCGCTGAGGAGGTCGTCGGCCTTCCGTTTTCCTTCGTTGACTATTTCTGCGGCCTTTGAACGAGCGCGTGCAAGATACTCGTCCCCTTTCTCTACCAACTCACCGGTCTTTTCCTTGATGTCTCGTCGGAGTTCTCGTCCGCTTTTGGGGGCGTACAAAAGAGCCAGCACCGCACCCACCACGCTTCCGGCCACGAATCCGATAATGAGTCCTTTTGCCATGCCGTCGTTATCTTGTGCCATATTTCCTCCAGGTAAATACGTGCAACGAATCAATCAACTCGTGATGAAAGTAGAAAATTAGAGCTAAAGAAACAAGGAGAAGCACTCGCCATTCTGTAAAAGAATCAACGGAGATCGTTCTCGATCGTGAGAACAGAAGAGGAGTCACTTCCCGTTCTTCGTTCCAAGATGATCGACTTTCCTCTCTTCAAACGATGAAGAGTCTGCGTTGCCCTCCTCACGGAAGTTGAGGTTTACCTGCGTTGATCCACGCGGTATACCAATAGCTCGCCACACGTTGCGCCGAAGCCGCCATACGACGTTCGATCATCCCGTTCAGCAACTTATAATAGCGTTCATAATACAGGTCGCTGTATTGATACTCGGACCTTCCCCGGCGCTGCGTGACCGTGTAGATTTCGGATTCTGCAAGACCTTCTTTCGCTTTTTGATCCATGGCAAGTACGGAATCGACGAGCCGATGACTTTCAAGAACAATTTCAAAAGCGTACGCCAGCGGATCGGCAATGTATTCGACCTTCCCAACGTCGAATTGGAACTGCGAACCATATTTTTCGGGGAGTCGTGACTCCCACCGTGAGTGGATCCCGCGTTGGCCGCTGAGTTGTCCATCGTAGTTCTCGGTCGTGTGCAGCGGAACATTCGCATCCGCAATGTAATGGCCAAGGAACGATGCGTAGAACACGATCTCTTCTTCACTTCTCCTTTTCATCGCATCCGAAAGTCTATTCGTGAAATCCGCGATGCGCCACGGCAGCGTGCCGTTCGTATCGACTGTACGCTTGCCGAATTTCTTCACGGCCGCTTCATAATCGCGGGGCAGTGCCTCAAACGGATATGTGCCATATCGTTCGAAATCAATGTAGTGGTAATATTGCTCAAGCGAATCACGCCCCCTGCGGAGATCCGGTTCAACGGAGCGAGCGATCAGAGAATCGGCATGCTTTTTGAAAAACTTCTCCAGCGGAGCCGGCAACATTTTGATTGCATGGCGATGAATTTCACGATGAGCCCAGAATCCCCATCCGGAGCTCTCATTGACTGTGAGAAGAAGGAAGATAATGAGTGCCGATAACGTAAGAACAGGAATTCGCAGGCGTGATGGATTCGACATAAACGTATGGGTCTCGCGATGAATATGAGGAAAAACTGCCCTGCGGCAACTCCTTGCAGGGCAGCAAAGAAAGAGGGGGTTATCGGATCTTCTTCTTATGACGCATCTTCCGCAGCCTTTTCTTCCTCTTATGCGTCGCCATTTTGTGACGTTTGCGCTTTTTACCACTCGGCATTGCGTCCTCCGTCGATTGTTGGATTGAATAGTGGATTACCGGGCATCGTACGATGAGGTCGCCTTACGATGCCGGATGTTGCTCGATAAATTGCTTCGCTTGCCGGCCTGCCGGACTCTCTGGAGCGAGTTCAATCGTCTTGCGGAACCACTCGTTCGCCTCCTTCATCTTCCCCTGCCTGAGAGCTACGATGCCGAGATTGAAATGGCCGAGTACATGCTTTGGGTCGACCTGCAGGGCTTTCATCATGTATGAAGTGGCCTCTGCGTACTGTCCTATATCGTAGTAGCAAATGCCGAGGTCGACGAGCGCGTCGGGATCATTCGGCATCTGAGCAAGATATGTTTTATAGTTCTGAATTGCCTTGTCATAGAACTTCGCATCCTGCAGAAGATTCGCAAGCTGAAGAACCAGTTTCACGTCTTTCGGATCAGCCGCAATCCTTTTCTCCAGCTCCTCGATTTGCGGGAGTGCCTGCATGTTGGCGGCGTCGGTTGGATGATCAAGATCGTGGTCGTGCGCCTCAACTTGTGCAGTGGGCTCCTTCCGCGTCAGCAGCTCCATCGCAACGACGCCAACGATCAGAAATCCGGCAAACCCGGCGATCATCTTCCACGAAGTATCGGGCGTCGATTCCGCTTTCTTGCTCATTCCCTTTTTCTCTTTCGAAGTTGATTGAGGACGCCTCGCGTCCCCTCTCTGGTTCGAATCGACACCGGATCCAGTCGAAGCCACACCTTGTCGCAAAAGCGCTCCGCACGATTCGCACGTTGTAGCATCAGCACGATTCGCAGCGCCACAGTGTAGACACATGAAGGTATTCGGTGAGGTCGGCGCAACACGTTCCGGCTCCACACTCGCGACCTTCGCCGACGCGGCGGGGGCCGCTTCGGTCGACCACTCGACTTTCGTGCCGCAGTTTGGACAGAACTTATCTGTTACTTGAAGCTCGGCTTGGCATGCGGCACAGAGGACGCGCGGCTTCATGAGGCGGTTGCTTCTCCTTGCATCTTCTTCAGATTCTGATCCACAACGTGCTTTAGGTCTTTCGACACCTTGAAAATGGGAACGTAATGCTCGTCCACTATCACCTGCTCACCCGTGCGCGGGTTGCGGGCCATTCGGCCTTTTCGTTTTTTCACCTTAAAACTCCCGAAACCGCGGATCTCGATGTTCTTACCCGACTTCATAGCATCGATGACCGTTGAGATGAAGCCATCCACGACTGCCTCGGTCTCGACTTTCGTCAGGCCTGTGGCCCCCGCGATCACATCTACAATATCTGCTTTTGTCATTGATCCTCCGAATGTGATGACAGATGATGCATGGACGAATCACCGTTGAAGACGAACATACTTCACCCTTTCTTCGATAAGTTCTTCAAAATCCTTGAGATGTTCGGTGTAGATTCTCTTGAGTATTTCAACATCCAGATTTTGATATTCGTGGACTGCAATATTTCGAAAGGAGACCATCGTCCCGATCTTTTCCAATGGAAATAATTGGGGTAGCACGATTGAGGCAGACAAGATCGTCCGAGTTGACTCGACAATTCTTCTTGTAGCTCCAACAACTCGATCCCGTCCGGTACCATCGCGGGAAAGAAAAGAATGGCCACATCAATGTCGCTCTCAGCGTTGAAGTGCGGATGGCCCAACGAAGCGAAGACGTATGCTGTCGCGATCCGCACGTCTCGCGCACAGAGCGGGCGCAGGCATTCTCCAATGTGTTGCCCGAATGAGGTTTGGTCTGTCATCAGAATCCATCGTAGCGGTATTGGAGAATTGGCTGTCGCAACAGCTCGTTCCGTAGCTCCGCCACCGCTGCTCCGGCCTCGCCGAAAAAGTCTTGGAAAAACGAGCGGCGCTTCCTTTCCTGAACGGTTCTCGGTTTTCCCTCAATGCCTGCAAGATCGGCCGCGATGCCGAGGGCATCTTCAAACGTTCCGAGCGTATCGACAAATCCATACTCATGCGCCTGCCGACCTGTAAAGACTCTTCCATCAGCATACTTCAACACTTTGGCCTTTTCCATCTTTCGTTCCGTCACAATCACGTCGACGAATTGATGGTAGACATCGGCAAGAAGTTGATCGAAGAACTTCTGTTCATCCGCAGTTGTGGGGCGGAAGGGGGATCCGATATCCTTATACTTACCGGTCTTGAACGTGGACGCATCCACACCGATCTTCTCCATCAACTGATTGAAGTGGAGAAATTGAAAGATGACTCCGATACTGCCAGTTAACGTACCGGGATTGGCAACGATCTTCGAAGCCCCGCAAGAGACGTAATATCCACCACTTGCAGCAACAGAGCCCATAGACACCACCACCGGTTTTTCTTCGCGCGTCTTCCTTACCTCCTCATAAATTTCCTGACTCGCCGACACCCCGCCTCCCGGTGAATCAACTCGAAACAGAACAGCTTTGACAGATTTGTTCTCCCTGTACTTCTTGAACTGCCGAACGATCTCTTTCGACGAGAGGATTGGCTCGTTCAATTCGATAATTGCAATCTTCTCACCTGAAGTCGAAAGCGTTTCGTCGTCCGAGTCTGGAAACAAAAGGAGTGAAAAGATGAAGAGGAAAAAAAGTGCACTGAGAAAAACGACACCTAACGTTATTCCCAACACCCACTTAGCGGTTTTTGTCATGAGGCTCCTGAACTTCCTTTATGCTTCTAAGTCATTGAAATGCTTACAATTATAAGAAATGCACGCTTGAAAGTCAACGGACTTGGAACTTTGTAGAGATTTCAAAGCGCTATCGTAGAAATCTCAATTATTCCTTAAGAAGAAACGTGGCATTTCTGTTGACTCCAAGGGAAAGAGGAAGATCGTGCTATTTCACTTACTCGAGGAGGATGAACCATGAATACCGGCCAATCGATGCTTGTGCTTGGCGCGTTTGCAATGATGTCGGTCCTCTCCCTCAACCTTAACAGGATGATGTTCTCTTCCATGCTGCTCGGACTGGAAATGGAAGCCATGACGAATGCCATTTCCGTGGGGCAAAGTATGTTGGACGAAATTTTGTCAAAGAGTTTTGACGAGAGGACGGCGAACAACGAGGAACGGCTTTACGACCCGAGTCAGGCCACTCCGCAAGAGCTGTTTGGACCCGATGGTTCTGAAGAGGAGATTTCTGGGATCGACACGTTGAATCTTTCGAAAACCCGGTTCGATGACGTTGACGACTATCATCTTTACCGGAGGCAGGTTTGGGATCAGCGCCTTGGTTGGTTTTTCGTCATCGATAGTGTGCATTACGTGCACGAAGATCTGCCGGATGTCCGCACTTCAAGCCAGACTTTCTACAAATCAATTACAGTTGCAGTCTGGAATTCCCAACTCCCAAAGGTTAGTGAAAGCTCATCAGAAGTACAGCCAATCGTATTGCGCGATATCGCAGTCTATCGCCGGTATTTTTGAGAATGGAAGTATGGAAGTATCAAAGTAGTAAGTATGAAAGTAGTAAGACGCGAGATGGCAGTTGGCAGATTGCAGATGGCAGTTAGCAGACAAGTGCAATCGGATAAACCCGAAGGGTTTTCTGTACCGGCGGCTAGATCTATCCGACGGCCAAGCCAAGCCGATGGCGTTTCGTTCAACGCGTCATTCCGAACTTGTTTCGGAATCTAAACCGTGTATGCTTACTGTGCGGCCTTGCCTGACGGCAGGTTTTGATCCTGAATAAAAACATTTCAGGATGACGGAGCGGCTTGGGTTGGATCAGCGGGGCGTTGCAGATCGACAGAGCGCGATGCACACCCCCACCCCTCGTCATTCCGAACTTGTTTCGGAATCTAAACCGTGTATGCTTACGATGCGGCCTTGCCTGAGGGCAGGTTTTGATCCTGAATAAAAACATTTCAGGATGACGGAGCGGCTTGGGTTGGATCAGCGGGGTGTTGCAGATCGACAGAACGCGATGCACACCCCCACCCCTCGTCATTCCGAACTTGTTTCGGAATCTAAACCTCGTAGCATCCCTCGCCGATGGTTCGAAACCACCGGCTGGGAGGGGAAACCGTAAAGGTTTCAACAATGGGCTTTTCCGCAACCGGAAGGGTTTTCTGTATCAGCCGTCGGATTTATCCTCCGGCGAGGAGGCCGTACAACACAACCCATCACGTACGATGAGCGGTTGTTCTGGGCAAACCTGCCATAGGCCGCGGATGACTGTTCTGAAACCTTCGGACGGTATCTGTGCCCATCGGTGCACATCTCGCACAATTACCTGAGTAGCACCATTGCCTTCCGAGCCACGAAACGATGACCCTGCGGATCGACCGTTTGAAGCTCATACACATACACGCCACTTGCCAACGATCTGCCATCAAATTCCGCCCGGTGAAATCCAGCCCGCTTCTCTCCTTCATCCAGAGTTACAATTTTCTGACCGAGAAGATTGTAAACTACAAGCACCACGCGGCCCTCGACAGGCAGCTGATAACTGATGGTCGTAGTGGGGTTAAAGGGGTTCGGATAGTTTTGGAAGAGTTCACAAGTCTCCGGTGCGTTTACCTCGATCTTTACTTGCTTTGACCAAGAGGCTCCCTCCGGTGTGGTAAGGAGATAGTGAAGAGTGGTAGGTTGCTGCACCGGCGCAGAGCGTTCAAGGGAGAAACGAAACGTCACCGTTTGCTCCTGTTCCGCGTCAAGGGAGGAGAGGGTCTGCTCCGTTTTCTCAAACCGGAGCCACGAGGGAGCATTGGTAAGGCGGATCGTGATCTGTGAGAGCGAACTGCGGGACACATTTGCCACGGCAAGCTCCAGTTCGTTTCCTTGGGAAGCGAACGGAAGCCGATGCACCGTCTGTCCCCATCCGAGCTGGAGGGCACAGGCGAGGAGAAGAATTGTGCGTTTCATACTTCCCTCATCGTTGGAGTTGTGCGATCAGATACTCTGCATTAAACTTGAGCAAAGCATAGGCTTCGCTGGTGATCTGTACGCCTTGTGGGTTGCGGCGCTGATTCTCTTTCTTCCATAAAGCCTCGACTTCATTGAGAAAGGCTTGCAGGATGTTCTTTGCTGCTGTTGTGTTGTTCCGTTGAAGCTGGCGCTTGGCGTTCTCAAGCTTAGCATCAAGGCTTTGCACGATGCCGCGGTTCTTGATCCAGCCGAGCGCAAAGGCCCGGTGCTTGTAGGAAGCGATGGTGTCGATGAAAGCAACTGGCACAAACGGGTTGGGGGGATCGGCAGGGCCGAGGGTCTTCCCTTGAACGGAGTTGGTAAAAATCTCCGCGAGATTTCCCCTACCATTCCACCCTTGTGCGTAGTAGGATGTTATTACCGGGAGGGCTGGAGTTCGTATGCCGAAGCTTGATTCTTTTTCACCTTGAGAAATTAAATTCGTCTCGGAAAGATCAACCCACAAAATGGATGGTACTTTTCGACGTACTAGACTTTCCCAAGCAGAACGATTTAATTGAACTGAAATAGAATCAGTCCTGCGCATAACTAAGAAAGACTCCAATTTTTGCAGACTCGTCGGTTTATTTTCCACAACATAGCTAAAAAGCAAGGAGCCGTCGGTGTCTCGTGTGACAGTAGCTTTAACGGCAACGTCAGCTTTGTTCTTGGGTAATGACCCTCCAGGAGGCGGTTGCGGAGGGTTTGGCCATTTCCCGTACAACTGCCCGTTCCAACTGTACGTTACGGTTGGGTATTCTTCCATCGGCACGTCACTCCACTTGCCTACGATTTCCTTAATTCCGTCACCATTCAGGTCGACAATGTGTAAATCGTCAAGGACGGAAACGATCGTTGATCTATGCTCAGCGTTAATATCGTTGATGACAGAACCGATGTGGCCGTCCCAACTGAATATCCAAAGGTATGCTATGTCACCGCGCATCCCCTCTTGCCATTTGGTGACGATGTCGACTTTACCATCTCGATTAAGATCCCCGATGGCTACTATTTCAGCATTTACTACTTCGTCATTGTTAATAAGTGTATCGGACTTCCATATAATCTGTCCGTTCTTGAATATTCCTATGAAACCTTTCGGACGGGTTTCAAGCAGCATTCCTTTTCCTCTGGCAATAAACACATAGCATTGCTTCAGGGTGCCGTATGGATCCTCTACCCCGTCCGGAGCACCGGGGTCTTTCGTGCTGTCTACATTCACGATGTCAAAAATTTCATATTTCCCCGGTCCAAAAATACTGTTCACAAGCGTTTGGATGGTTGAAAAGTCACCTTCCGTAACACCGGCGCCAAGCTGTGCCAGGCTTTGGCCGAAAGGACAGATCACTATCATCGCGAGTGCATAAATGTATTTTCTTACAATCATGACCTGATATCCTTCATTGTTGTGGTACGTATGATCGTGATTTTCTCATCACTTGTGCTGGATAGCTTTCACTTGTATTCCACTTCGGATACACCAAAAGATAGAATCCATTCTCAAATCCCTCGGGCCAATGATTCCCGGCCTCTACCGAAGGAGAAAGTCTTTCCGTGAGAATTTTTTTCTGATGCTTCATTGAGAGCAAAAGCATTGTGGATGTAAGGTTTAGGTCTTCCGGCAAATGTTTTCTATCCTCTGGATATCCCCTCTCGAAAGCTGTTGAATAAAGCATCTGCAGCAAGCCGTATGAGCTTGCTATTCGTGTTTGGGCCTTAATGTTCTTCAGCCCCTTGGGTCCTCCTGTTACTCCACCGTCCCACTCGTCTCGCAGATGAACGATCATTCTCTCATTTGCGCGGGTCACTGCATCTGAAAAGCCAAGATCATTGTCCAAATAAAACTTCAGGAATTTATCGTATTTGGCTTGGATCGATTTATACGGCGCAAAATTCATCGTACCGTCAGCCCTTCGGACACCATATACCCTGTGCTCTTTGTCTGGTATGTTGTTCACAAGCTGTGAATGGTCAACAATCATATCCCAGACCGTTTTTTTTGGGAAAGGGTAAGTATAATCTTGGACATAGAGATGGTTGGGAACAGGCGGGTCATTCACATTTGTTTCCGTAACGAAAAACGGATTGGAGGTTCGTGTTCTCACCCACCGCCAGAACTGCACCGTGTATGGTTCATACCGGTAGGACGGTGCAAAGCCCTGACCAATTGTTCCTCCAAAATTGTATGTGCCTGCTTCCTGTTGCATCTGGCCCTTGATCAACTGGGGCGGTATTCCAAACTCCCCACCGTACCTGATGCAGATCTCGTCAATGTTAATCTCGTTATCAAATACATCTTTGGACTTTGCAAAACTGTTTCCTAACCTTGTCGGCTTCTTCACCTCAATCACTAACTCTCCCGTCTTTCCACCATAGCTCGCCTTCAACTTCACTTTGTATGTCTTCCCCTCCTCCCAATACCGCCCAACCAACCGTATCAATCCGAGAGGCAAATCCGCCGTCCCCGCAAAGGTCATCCCCGCATACACCGGATACTTCTTCTCCCAATACACACCAAGGTTCTCTCCTTCCAC
>JBGFRO010000046.1:0-102049 GCA_041695085.1 Bacteroidota bacterium
TCAATCAAGAGGTTCGCTACATCGTCAACAATTCGGCCGGATGGGGTATCAATACCATGAACGATGCACGTGGATTCCCGCCAGATATTACCAATTCTCTCATCCCGCCGGGGGAAAATGACATCAAGGCTCAGTTCGCCTGGCACGGATTGCACAGGGACGCGAACAGGCCTCCTGCTGGGAGTTCTCCCAACGCGGCAACCTTTGATAATATCGGGGCTCCAATCTGGAACCCTCATCAATCTGCCGGATTTGTCGCGCCTTCGGATACGAACTGGCGACTCGGAGGGGCACAGTTTGCAGGTTACGCCCACATTCGGGCCGACCGGTCTGCAACAGATAAATCGGATGATCCACATCAACCGACGACGACAAATTACATGGGCTCAGACGAGCCGCTCACCCGAAATAACAGCCAGTTCAATGTCGTGATGATGGAACAGGAGTATGCAAAGATGATGGAAGGGCACGCTCCGCGACATGCCTGGCTGGTCGAACCCCAGGGGAGGTTCTCCGAGCAGACCGTGATGGCGAACATCGGTGTCGGCGCCCCGGGGGGATTCTCGTCCGGTATGGGCTACGGACCGTACAACCTCGCCCCCGGTCAAAGCATTACGATCGTCTTTGCCGAAGGGGTGAATGGATTGACGCGAGAAGAGTGCATTCGCATCGGCAAGATGTACAAAGATGGCATAATCAACACGAAATCCAAAAATGATTCGGTGATGGTCGGACGTCCGCGACTGCTGGAGACGTTGCGCAAGGCGCGCGCAAACTATCTTTCCGGATTCCGCATTCCCAAACCGCCTTACCCCCCTGCCTCGTTCACGGTGCGTGGGGGCGGTGACAAAATCGCCCTCAGCTGGGAACCAAACCCGCAGGAATCCGCCAACGGATTCTCGGGGTATCGTATCTATCGAGCGACCGGCAGACCCGACAGCAGCTATCGACTGATCTTTCAAGCAGGAGGTTCGCGACCGGCAAATCCCAACGTCACCTACGTTTCAAACCCGCGAACATATAGCTTCGACGACGTGACGGCGGTGCGTGGCGTATCCTACTACTACTATGTCTCCACGTTCAGCACGCCGATCGCTGCCGACCCGACGACCAGGACGCCGGCGGGTGAGCTCGAAAGCAGCCGTTTCTACACGCAAACATACGATCCAGCGTTCCTGAAACGCCCGGCGGGCACCAGTTCAAGCGACATCCGGATTGCCCCCAATCCGTACATCATCTCGTCCAATGAAAACTCACTCCGCTTCCCCAACGAGGGGGACAAGATCGCCTTCTTCAACATTCCCGGTAATTGCGTCATCAAGATTTACACCGAACTGGGCGAGTTGATCAAGGAGATTGTCCACGACGACGGAACTGGAGATGCGTACTGGAACTCAATCACGTCATCGAATCAGGTCATCGTCAGCGGTGTGTACATTGTCGTGATCGAAAACAAGGACACAGGAGAGCGGACGATGAAGAAGCTCGTGGTGATTCGTTGAAAACGAACCTCGAGGACACAACAGAGGTTTCATCAGATCATCAATTATCAAATCGATGTTACCTGCATTTTATTAAACGGACATTTCTCATGAGAAAAAGCACGTTTCCGCTGAAGGTCCTCATCGCGGCGCTCATCGTCGTGATCCTTCCGTCGCTCGTGATGGCACAGCGCACGAACCAAAAGTTGGCCCAATCAGGCATGAAGTTTCTAAGCGTTGGGCTTGGAGCGCGGGAAGCCGCTCTTGGGGATGCATTCACGGCAAGTGACGGCTACGCGACCTCCATGTTCTATAATCCCGCGGGGATGGCCCGGCTCGGACTTTTGGCCGACGTCTCCGTGGGTCAGGTGAACTGGCTCGCCGCCATCAAACACAACTACGCTGCTCTCGCGTTGTCTCCGTGGGATGGCAACTATGGAGTCCTCGGCGTGAGCTTCCAGTTTGTGAACTACGGGGAAATCGAGGCGACGATTCTCGCCAACAACTCTCAAGGTTTTCTCGACATTGGCACGTTTACACCGAAGGCATATGCCATCGGTATAGGCTATGCCCGGGCATTAACGGACAAGTTCTCGGTCGGCGGCAACGTGAAGTTCGTGACGCAGGATTTGGGAACGGGGATCGTTGAAGTCTCCTACATTCGAGCTCCCTCCGGCGAGGCGGTCGGAGTAAGCGACTCTGCAAAGAAAACGGTAAAAAATTCCCTGGATGTGACGGCCTTCGATTTCGGCGTTCTTTACCGGACCGGGTTCAAGAGTTTGAACTTCGGGATGTCGGTGCGAAACTTCTCGGAAGAAGTCGCATTTCAAAAAGAGGGTTTTCAGCTCCCGCTCACGTTTCGAATCGGACTTTCGATGAACGTGCTCGATATCTTTGAGATTGAGAGGGAGAAGCAATCGTTAACGATCTCTGCCGATGCCGAACATCCGCGTGATTTTCCCGAGCAGGTCCGGGTGGGGGCGGAGTACGTGTTTATGAACACCTTTTCGTTCCGAGTCGGCTACGTTTCGCCGGCCGATGAGCACAGCGTGTCGTATGGCCTCGGCTTTCAGCATTCGCTTGCGGGGACGAGGTTTGCGTTGGATTATGCTTACACGCCGTTCGGCATACTTAACGAGGTGCAGCGTTTCTCGCTTCGCTTCGGTTTCTGAAAGCAATGTTCTCGCGTTGGGCTCCGCTGATTGGGGCTTGACGTTATCAATATGTGGAATAGACAATCGAGCTCCGCTATGAACCAAATACGATATCTGCTCACGTACGGCGCCGTGCTTTTCGCCTTGATGCTTCCGGGTTGCACGGACGACGATAAGGTCGGCAGTCTGTACGACCCCAATTACACAAGTCCCCGCCCAAACCCGACGATCACCGGTATTGCTCCGGCTGGGGGAGCGTTGGCGGCGGTGGATACGCTGGTGATTTCTGGGACGAACTTTTCGGATGTGATCTCTGAAAACACAGTGTACATTGGAAAGGCTCCAGCGTCGATTCTATCGTCGACTACGACGCAAATCAGGTTGCTCTCGCCGCTGGTGACCGGCTCCAACATCGAAATTAAAGTGGGTGTATTTCGGGCTGAGCTGTTCAGCAACTCGGTCAGGTATACGCTCTCTCCGGCGATGGCTTCGTTTGGCGGGCTCGGACCAACAGAAGCTGCGGGGGCGCTTGCAACGGATGGAAGCGGAAATGTTTACGTTTCCATAAAGCCTGAGGGAGCAAATGCCCGCATCTATCGATTCACACCAGCGGGACAACGGACCGAGTACGCTCCCGAAACCCCTGGCATACCGCAATGGAATTCCCTCCGATTAGGTCCGGGTGGTCATCTCTACGCTACACGTAGTATTCGGGCGGTTTATCGCTTCATTCCGGGAGGTGGCGGCGCGGCAGCACTTTGGACAACCTTTCCCGTCGGTGTGTTTGCAACCGACCTCGACTTTGATCAAAACGAAAACTTGTGGGTAGTCGGCAATAACACAAACATTTATCTTGTAAGGCAAGATCGTACAACCAAGGCATTTCCCTTTACCGGCAACGTACGCGCAGCTCGCGTGTTCAGTGGTTTCTTGTACTTCGCTTCGATAACGGGAACGGATGCCCAATTGTGGCGTGCAACAATCTCTGGGGAGAACTTAGGAACTCCGGAGGTCTATGTGAATCTTTCCGCGGCGTTCCCGGGCCAAACTATTGTGCCGACGTCCCTCGCCGTTTCATCGGATGGTTTTTTTTACATCGGAGCAAACTCACCCCGTTCGATGATTGTCGTTGATCCATCCAGACGCATTTCGACACCCTACGCAGCGTATACTCGACTCCTTAGTACCGGCACACGCTCGCTTGCAGCCGGAACTGACAAAGCTCTGTATGCTTCGACGCAATCCGGTGGACTACTGAACGTCTCTTGGCGAAAAGAAAGCGCTCCATACTACGCACGATGAAAGGGAGAGGCTTTGCCCTCGCAAGCCATCCCAGCCGACTTCTTCAAAACATGAGGAAAGACGGACCATCATCTTGCACTACATTAATTCACCCCATTTCACTCACTTTATCAGATTTTAAGGAGACCACCATGAGAAGGTTGGTTTGGATTTCCCTCATCCTCGTGGCTGTAATGTCCATCGCCGTTGGACAGGTAAGGATGAACTATGGATATGCGGGACCATTTCCGCCAGATAGCACCTATTACAAGTTGATTGGAGGCATCATAAACAATGGCATCGGCGTCGACCCAGCTGGTAAAGTGTGGATTCAGACCCGATCGGAGAACACGACGCGAGACTCCATCGATACGCCTGAAGGCCGGAGGGCGAGACTCTTTCCAATCTTGGTCTTCAATCCCGATGGCACTCCAGCGACTTTTTCGCCGATTAGAATTCTCACGGGCCCCACTCCTGCAGGAGTGACGGTTACCGACACGCTCATTCGAGCATTTGCGACGGGAGGAAACATCAATCCTGCCAACGGCAATTTCGTGGCCGTTTGGGGAACACTTGCATACAAGCCAGGGCCGTTAATGTGGGAGGTCGACTACAGGACTGGTCGGGGTGTTCGAAGAGTTCTTCTGAGTCCAACGCCTGCAGGGCCGGTTCTTCAAAACAATGTTGCTTCCGTGGCAATTAATCGAGACGGAGAGTACTATATGGCTTCGGTACTTGGCGGAAGCCCGGGAATGATCTTGAATCCCGATGGAACCGAAGGTACGCAGTTCGCAAGGTCCGTGCCTGCTATCGGACGGGCGATCGCTGTTACGCGGGATGGAAATACAATTTATTTGCCGCGCTTCACCGAGAGGAAGACCTACGTGTACTTCTCAAGCACCGGATCAATTGGACCTTATACTTTGACGGACAGCCTCTTCCTCGGCGCCTCCGTTGAATGTATCGCAATCCACCCGACGACCGGCTATATATGGTTCAGTAACGATAGGAGACGTACAAACTACCGGTACTACCCAAACCGTTTCTACGCATACAATCCTGCAACGAAGGCGATCGTCGACAGCTTTACCGTGAGCGTCTGGGATACTTCTTCAACTGGTCCTCTACCCAGAGGAATTGCTTTCAGTCCAACTGGAGACACTGTTTATGTAGGACATTTCGATGTTCCATCAATGCCTGCAGTTGTGCGCTTTATCAAGAATTTTGGTGTCAGCGTTGAACGGGATCCGTCCGTAATCCCGACCGGTTACAAGCTCGCCCAAAACTATCCGAACCCTTTCAACCCGTCCACCACGATCAGGTTTGAACTGCCGTCCGCCGGTCTGACAACCCTGAAAGTGTACGACGTGATGGGGCGTGAGGTAAGGACCCTTGTGAACAAAGAACTGGAGGCGGGAGCGTATACCGCAACATTCGATGCGGCCAACCTCCCTTCCGGAACGTACCTTTATGTGCTGACCTCCGGCTCACATCGACTGACAGGCAAGATGTTGTTGCTGAAGTAACCGCGCGGCGAGATTTCCGGAGATGGGCGAAGATTTACGCAGATTCGGTTTGGAGAATGAGAGCACAGCTGCACTCAGATGTTATTTGGAAACTGAATGCTGAGAAGTTAAACGGCTGATGTGCCGCCGATGCGCTTCGCATGATCCGCTGAAAGAACTCGGCAGCCGGCTCCGTGAGCGATGCGAACGCGCCAAAAAATCCGAGAATAAATCCGCACAAAGGGCATCCCCGGTATTTGAGGATGCCCTTTTCTTTTTTATCTTGTCAGGGCAACTGTCGCGGTGCTGCTGGGTCGGCATCGCTCCCCGCTCATTGAACCACAACAAGCGAGGATTACCATGAAACGATGCCTCTTCCTTCTTTCTCTGTTTCTCTTTCTTGCAAGAGCTGAAGGTCAAATTGCCGTTACATCCAACGAACGGCTACCGCTTCCCTCACGAACCGCATGGCACACACCAAAGTTTTCTCCGGACGGAAAGCGCATTTACGTTACCAACGAAGGAGGAAACGGAATCTGGGAGTTTGATCTCGAAAAGAAATCGTTCCGGCGAATCACTTCCGATCTTCGTTCGGGCTCGGCCTATACCATCTCACCCGACGGGAAGCGGATCGCCTACCGTCGCACCGCCATCCTCGCCAAAACCCGGCGACGCATTCAGGAAATTGTGGTCCGCGATCTCACCACAGGCAAGTACAGCGTAACAGCGCGCGGACAGGACCTCTCCCCCCCTTTCTTCGCAGGTGAGCACGTTGTTGCTTCACATCCCGGGGAGTCGACACTCTCCACACCTCTCAGTGCAGTACAGGGGGTCCAGGTCATTGGCATTGAAAACACAAAGATCGCTCTGCTGAAAGATGGAGCGAAGGTCCTCTTCGACCCGCTCGGCGATGGCCGGTACATCTGGCCGGCATTGTCACCCGACGGCACACGCATCGTCGCCCACGCGATGGAACGTGGCACGTTCGTCTTCGATCTGAACGGAAACGTGCTCGCCAATCTCGGCCGGCGAAACGCCCCCTCGTGGACGCGGGACGGAAAATGGATTGTCTACATGCACGACGAGGACGACGGGCATCGTGTGATTTCGTCAGATCTCTATGCCGTCTCACCGGACGGTTCCAAAACCATACAGCTTACACAGACAGCGAACGAGATCGAGATGTATCCTCAATGTTCACCGACGGAAAACAAGATCGTGTATATGACCCTTTCAGGTAAGATTTACCTGCTCACGTACTCTGAATCACTATGAAGCGACGAGAGATTCTTCAGATGGAATGTGACCTTGGCGAAGAACGGCATCAAACACATCGTGAATGGGCTGTACGAACCGTAAGGCCGTTATTCTTCGCGTCCTTCGCGCCTTTGCGGTTTTCTGAAGAGCGAATTAGTATCATCAAACATTGACTCCTCATCCTACCATTTTGATGAAACTCCGAAATCGTCACACGGCATCGTCGCGTGCGTTCCCCTATCGCTGCGCGTCGCGAAAGGTCGGGTTCTTTCGCACGTTGAGAAAACCGATTCTGTTTGTCATCGTCTCCATTAACCTCCTCTTTGCACAACAATCTGACCTTTCCGGCCTCAAGATTTGCATCGATCCAGGCCACGGCGGTAACAATCCGGCCAATGATCGTCTCGTCGTCCCCGATCCCGGCATCCAGTTCTGGGAGTCGGAAAGCAATTTTCAGAAAGCCCTTCTGCTCCGCACGATGCTGCAATCGCTCGGGGCAACGGTGTTGTTGACGAGGGAGACGAACAACTACCCAAACGACGCGGCTGAACCAACGTTGTCTCAACGCGTGGCATTTGCCAACGCAAACAACGTCGATTGGTTTCATTCGATCCACAGCAATGCCTCGGGCCTCTCCAACAATACCTCGATCAATTACACCTTGATGCTGGTAAGAGAGAAACGTCCGGGCGGGCCTAGCAGCTCGACAGGCAATGGACTGGGAGTGCCCGAAACTCAGGAAGCGTGGGACATTTCAGGCATGATGGGCCCGGCCATCAATGCCTATCTCCGCACGCAACGACACAGACGTTATCTCGATTGGACGTTCTATGGCGGAGCGAACGGCGGTTTTAGTCTCGGTGTTCTGCGTGGCCTGTTGATGCCGGGACAACTCTCGGAAGGATCGTTCCACGATTTTTTCCCCGAAACGCGCCGTTTGATGAATAACGACTACCGGAAGATGGAAGCGTACGCTCTGCGCAATTCGTTCCTCCAGTATTTCGGCATTACCCAACCGCCGGTCGGCATCATCGCCGGTGTTCAGACGAATGCTCAGACGGGAAGACCTCTGAACAACACCAGAGTTCGCCTGTTACCGGGCGACAAAGTTTATACGGGGGACAATTACAATAACGGCTTTTTTATGTTCGACAATCTTGTGCCCGGAACGTACAAGGTACGATTCGAGACATACGGCGTTGCGCATCAGGAGGTGCAGGTTACGGTCAACGCGGGGGCCGTGACGTTTGTCGATCGCTCGTTCATGGTACCGCAATCGGCCGCCATTATTTTCTCAAGCCCGACTTCTCGCGATACCGCGTTTCCCGTAACGGCCACGATTGGCATTTCGTTTTCGCGACCGATGGACGCTGCATCCGTCGAACGAGCATTCTCTATCTCACCAACGATCGCCGGTATCTTCACGTGGCTAAATAACTTCAGCACGTTGATCTTTAAACCGCTCGATCGGTTTCAGTATGCTACTTGGTATACGTACCGCATCGCCGGTACTGCCGCTACGCTTGAGGGGGGAGAGCTTGACGGGGATGGAGATGGAGCGCCTGGAGGAGACTTCACGGTGACATTCCGCACAGCCTCTCAACCGGTGTCGGTGGAACGAATCGCTCTGATTCCAACAAGCTTTGCCCTCCATCAAAACCATCCCAATCCGTTTAACCCAAACACGATCCTGACATTCGATTTACCCGAAGAGACGCACGTTCGCTTAACCGTCTATGCAACTACGGGGAAGCTCGTCGCAACTCTCATCGACGGATTGAGGCTTGCAGGAACTTATCGCCTCTCATTTGACGCAGGGAGCTTGCCGACGGGAGTGTACTTTTGCCGACTTGAAGCAGGAAGTTTCGTAGCAACAAGAAAGATGCTGTTGCTCAAATAAGGACTGGAGCCCGGCAAAACGGGCTCCGACGTCTCTGCATCACCCAACGAGTCGGAGTCCGTCTTCTCAGGAAACTCAGCCCACGGCTCCGCCTATGGAGTTGTAGAGCGGTTGACGACTTTTTATGTATAAGAGTTCTCAAAGTTGTCAACAAAGAATTGACCGTTGACAATAAGTTGACAACTTTGTATTTTTATTTCACTATGAAGTCGTCAACAGAGCAGATAAGAGAGCTAATCGAACGCCGCCTCAAACACAAAGGTGAAGTTCGGTCATCGGAAATCGTCAAGGCAACCGGATTGTCACGCACGTACATCAATCGCATTTTCCAAGACCTCCAGCGCGAAGGTATCGTCCGGCTGCTTGGAAAAGCCAACCGTGCCCGGTACGTCCGCGCGGATTCCGATCTTGTCGACGAAGCTCGCGCCGCCGAGATAACCTTCAGGCGAATTCTGCGCAATTCCGGCCTGAGTGAAGATGCAGTGCTCCGCGAAATGAAGAGTCAGACCGGTATCCTGTTGGGAATTCCGACGAATGTTGAACGTATTGTGGAATATGGATTCACCGAGATGCTCAACAATGCAATCGAGCATTCCGGTTCAACAGAAATTATCGTGACAGCTCAGCGGACCGCAACAGGTATCTCGTTCAGCGTAACCGACAAGGGTGTAGGCATCTTCAACAAAATACGAACGACACGCAATCTCGCGAGCGAAGAAGAGGCGCTCCAGGACCTCTTAAAGGGAAAGCTCACAACCGACCCACAACGTCATAGTGGCGAAGGCATTTTCTTTACGTCCAAGAGTGCCGACCTTCTGGAAATCAAAAGCTCAACGAAGAAGATCGTGTTTGACAACCGTGTGCCCGACATCTTTCTGAGAGAAATGAAGAGACGGATCGGCACACAGGTCAATTTCTGGATTTCGATCAATAGCAAGCGCGAACTGACGGACATCTTTCGCCAGTACACAGGCGAGGGGTTTGTTTTTGACAAGACCCTCGTGGCGGTTGATCTTTTCAAAACTGGAACCGGATGTGTCTCACGATCCGAGGCGCGGCGGATCCTCGCCGGCCTTGAGAACTTCGAACATATTATCCTCGACTTTCACAACGTGCCCGCGGTGGGGCAGGGATTCATCGACGAAATCTTTCGTGTCTGGAAGACTCGCCATCCAATGAAGACCATAGAAGTCAAGAATGCTGACGAGAACATCCTCTTCATGATCCAACATGTTCAGCGCTGAGTCGGACTTATCTTCCACCGTGGTCCGCCGGACTCCGTCTCAAAGCTTAAACCTATATGCCGGCTCAGCGCCGTCGTATAAATCCGACGGCTGGTACAGGAAACCCTATGGGTATCGCAAGCTGCAGAGATCACCCGTCTGTGTGCTGCCATCTGCAATCTGCTTTCTGCCAACCGTCTTCCTACTCACATACTTCCTACTTCCGTACTTTCCCCCCCCTCACCCAATTCCCATCAATCTCCCGATCTGAGCGGTGAAGAAGCAGACGATGAACGCAAGGGACAGCGGCAGGAGTGCGGACAACCAGGTCCACTTCGCACTTCCTGTTTCTTTGTAGATCGTGTAGAGTGTCGTTGAGCACGGATTGTGCAGAAGGCTGAACAGCATCAGGTTGATGCCGGTCAACAATGTCCACCCTCCCGCCTGCAGAATTGCTGCCGTTGCACTTTCGGACTCCAACTCGAACATCACACCCGCTCCGCTTCCGACATCCGTCATACCGGTCACGAGCGCCGTAAGCATCAGAATTGTCGGGATGACGATCTCATTGGCCGGAATCGCAATGATATAGGCAAGCAAGATCACACCGTTGAGTCCAATGAGGATACCGACCGGATCGAGTGCTTCGACGGCGTGGTGGGCGAGACTTTGACCACCGATATGGATATTTGAGACCAGCCAGATCACCGCCCCGGCTGGCAAAGCCCACACCACAGCCCGCCACAGCACGATGAGCGTCCGGTCGATGACCGAGGTGTACAACGTCTGCCAGATGCGTGGCGGCCGATAGGGCGGAAGCTCGAGGCTGAACGTTGACGCTTCACCTCTCAAGATTGTCTTCGAAAGTCCCCACGATACAAGAAACGTGAAGGCGATACCGATGAGGACGACCGTCACCACCGCAAGGGCGGAGACGGCGCTGGCAAGATGCGGAGGAACCAATGCTCCGATGAAGATCGTCGCCATCAAAATCTGGGTGGGCCATCGACCGTTGCAGAGCGAAAAATTGTTGGTGAGAATGGCGATGAGACGTTCGCGCGGACTGTCGATGATGCGCGTGGAAACAATGGCCGCCGCGTTGCACCCGTACCCCATCGCCATTGTCAATGCCTGCTTTCCATGCGCACCTGCCCGGCGAAAGAGGGCATCCATGTTAAAGGCGACGCGGGGCAGGTAGCCGAAATCCTCGAGCAATGTAAAGAGTGGAAAGAAGATCGCCATCGGCGGAAGCATCACACTCACCACCCACGCCATGGCAAGATACATTCCATCAAACAAGAACCCGTTCAACCACCAAGGCAGGCCTATCGAATGTCCGATGTCCTTGAGCGCCGGATGCAGAGAATCGACCAGCAGTTCGGACAGCAAGCCGGAAGGAATGTTGGCGCCTTCGATGGTGATCCAGAAAACCACGCCGAGCATCAGGAACATGATGGGGAACCCGAAAAGTCGGCTCGTCAGAAGACGATCCAACGTCCGGTCGAATCTTGCCGTCGCTGTCGTCGTGGCTGTGCTGACGACGCGTCTCGAAATGCGTTCGGCCTCGCGATACATCGACTCGATGGCCGCATCATGCAATTCGGTTCCGACCTCCCAGCGTAGGGCTTGGGCGGTCTTGATGAGTTCTTCAATGGTGGATTGCTTGTGTGCTTTCATAACGTTGTTGTTCCTGCGTCAAGGACGATTCAACATCACGGGGTGCGGTTCGATCTGTGAGCTGACCCAACTCTCCGGACCTCACCGCTTCGAGAACACGCTGGTCCCCTTCGAGAAGCCGCAAGGCCACCCATCGAGCGTTGGGGAGGCCGGGGAAGGCCCTCTCGATCTTGGCTGTCAGTTCCTCAACGGCATGCCGGAGCTTTGGAGAGGCGATGGGAACGCGCTTCGGCTTACAAACGAGCGCGCCCGTTGCGACATCTGCCATTGCGCGCAACAAAGCCGGTATACCTTGATTCGATCGCGCGGCCGTGGGGACAACAGGAACTCCGAGATCCCGTGCAAGCCCTCGATCGTCGACCGTTATTCCGTGACGCCGCGCTTCATCTATTAAATTCAAACAGACCACCGCTTTGTTCGTAATCTCCAGGACCTGGAGAACAAGGTTGAGATTCCGTTCCAACCGCGTTGCATCTACCACAATCACTGTCACATCCGGTTGACCAAACAGGAGAAACTCTCGGGCCACTTCTTCATCAGCGCTTGTCGAGAGAAGGGAATATGTCCCCGGCAAATCGACCAACTTGTAGCGCTTTCCTTCGAAGGAGAAACCGCCTTCGGCGCGCACCACCGTTTTCCCGGGCCAATTGCCGGTGTGTTGCCGCAATCCGGTGAGCGCATTAAACACCGTGCTTTTTCCGACGTTCGGATTGCCCGCCAGAGCAACCACATAGTCATACTTCCCAACATCCACCCCCAATCGTTGCAATTTGCTCTGGGTGTTGACCGGACAGACTTCACATTGTTCGAGTTGACTCATACGCTACGCTGCTTTCTTTTCACGCGAAACATAAATCATTTCTGCCTGCTCTTTGCGGAGAGCGATGCTCGTTCCCCTGATTTTATAAGACGTTGGATCGCCAAACGGGCTGCGCATCTCGGCTTCGATCGTTGTTCCTGGAACGATCCCGAGGTCCATCAACCTGCGCCGCTGCAAACCACGACAGAGCGGGGACAGACCGAGGACCACCCCTTGTTCACCCACGTTCAGATCGGCAAGCGTCTCGTGCGACACCTCCGACCACTTCTCCGCTGCCAACGGAACGACCGACACGTTCGCCGCCACGACGGGTGCGAGGACGATTTCCTCACCGTTCGCTTCAAAAATGATTCGATCCGGTGTTCGATCGATGAGACGAATCTGAATGCCGGGACCCAATCCCACCGCTACGAGTTGAGCATAGAGCGACTCCGGCTCATCTTCGAGATGGACAATCCGCGCAAGAACCCCGCGATCGAGCGCTGTGAGGGGGATCCCCTGCTGTTGCGGAAGATTGCCCGCCGCCGACGGAATGGGATCGCCGTGGGGATCGTAGAGGGGATTGCCGAGCCGCCGCGCGAGTTCGTCCGCCTGTTCGGCTGAAATCTTGTGCTCCTCTCGCTCCGCCTCCGTATGCCAGTCCCGTTCCGCCACGTTTGTCTCATCCGCAAGATATCGTTCCCATAAACGGTGCACGCGGATCATGCGGAGCGCGTACGACCTTCCTTCAGCCGTTAGTCGCAAATCCCTCTCTGTGCGCGTCGCAAGCCGCATCGCTTCCAATCGGAGGATCAACTTCGCCGCTGCCTCGCCGGAGATAGAGAGAGTGCCCGCCAGACTCTCGAGCGTGCACGGGATGTTCCGATACTCACAGTCATACAGATGTTTCAGGGCGTCTTCCAACAGCGATCTTGTTGAACGCTCGCGCGAGCTTCGCCACCGCGCCACCATACCGCTCCGAGGCCACAACAGAGCAGCTGCGATTCCGCATACCAACACTCCCGCGATCAACAACTCAAAGGGTGTCACGCTACGCCTCCGGCAACTCAACGAAAATGCTTTTTGCCAACTTCGAACTGATGAATTGTTCTTTCTTGCCGATTTCGACGCGGAGCGAACCGTCAAACTGAATGCGCTCCCGCACTTTGATCTTTCGCTTCAGGAAAATTCCTAACTTCGCGGCATATTGAAGGACTTCCGGACTCGAGTCGCTTACGCGCGAGACAATCACCGTCTTACCGGGTTGAACGTCTGAAAGGGACATGTGATTCACCTGCTCCACGTCTCCTTCGGCCGAGGGAATGATATCGCCGTGGGGATCGCGGCGCGGAAAACCGAGTGCCTCGTCAAGACGCTGCTCAAGCTTTTCCGAGGTGATGTGTTCCAGCCGCTCCGCCTCTTCGTCAATCTCATCCCAATCGTACTTCAACACTTCAACGAGAAACAGTTCCCATAACCGATGGCGACGAATAATTCGGAGGGCTTTCTTCCTCCCCCGTTCGGTCAGTTCCACACCTTTGTACGGTGTGTAGGTGACGCTCCCTTCTTCCGCCAGTTTCTTGATCATCTCCGTCACCGAAGGCGCGGAGATCTGGAGTTGATCGGAAAGTGAGGAGGTGGTGACGCGGCCGTCACGTTCCTGTAATTTGTAGATGTTCTTCAGATAGTTCTCGACTTGCTCACTTGCCATGATCCAGGTCCTTTTGATTCAGAGCGCGAACGCCGCTAGAAGTAACTCGCAACGCTGAAATTGATTCCCACGGTTCTTTCAACAACGTTTACCCGATTCCAGTGCCAGTTGTAATTGTAGTCGAGTTTGAAGACCGTGTCTTCCACCGGACGGAAATTCAATCCGACGCTCACACGCTGAATCGCATCCCCTTGCAGACGAGCATCGAAATCGGCGATGTCGTATCGCCCCACAAGGGTAAACTTCGATCGCGGGAGTAACGATAACCACCCGCGTCCGAGATGGTAATTTAGTTGTGCGTAAACTCCTCGTTGACGGTCGGCAAAGACACCCTGCAGCGCCGGCGGAACGTCGATTCCGGCGATGACGTACTCTCCGAGGAGCTCGATGTCACGAAAACGATATTCCCAATCAAGCGCCGCCAGCGTCACCGTTCGTCTCTCATCAATTTCAAAGGCATCGACTTTATAACGATTGTACGGGCCGGTATGGAGTGAAGCGCCGACCTCCAGTTCAATGGAAGGACTATAGGCTATCCGCCCCACCAATGAGGGATGCGGATTGTTGTCCTCCCCGAATGATCCGCGCCCCTGCGCAAGACGCGTCCCCTCAGCGTTCGTCACGACCCCGTCATGCAGTCCATTGACGAGATAGACTTCGTACGTCACGCGCGAGGTAATCGAAGGAAAGAACGCTCCGTAGAATCCCATGCCTGCCTCGGAAAGAGCCGTAGGAATAATTTGCGTGCTGACCAGTGGACGTTCTGTGAGGTTGTTTAGCGGGCTATCGTGGGCGAGGTTGAATTTGCCGATGGGTGAAAGCAGGATGCCACCGCGGAAGTTGAGCGCCGGATGGATTTCGAAATCGAGGAATGCAAATTCCAGCTTGATCTCTTCGGTGCCGTGCTCGAACTCAAGCTCCGCTGCCACCCGAAGCCGATCGGCCAGCACGGAGTGCGTGAACACATTGAAGCGACGAGCTTCAAACGACACCGCCTCCGTTACCCCCTCTGTCCTTTCAAATCGAGCGACAGCCTCCATGTAGCCGCCGATGGCTGTTCGACCTGAAAGCCGTGTAATGAATGGCTTGTCGAAATAGCCTCCTCTGACAAGAGGCTGTTGAAGACGAGTCGTCGTATCGATACGTGAAACTCCCTCATCCTGACCGGCGGCAACACTCAGAGCAAGAAGGAGTGACGGTATAACGCAAAGGTGACGGCTCAAGTTCATATTCATTTTCCCAACTGAATCGTGAGATTCGTTCCTGAAAAAGCGGTTGCATATGAATGAAGCGGCCTTTCAGCAGGACCGCGAACCACGTTTCCCTCCAACGTGTAGGTTGAACCGTGGCATGGACATCGAAAGAAAGCAGGTTCCTTGCGCACCGTGCATCCCAAATGTGTGCATGTTGGAGAAAGAGCGGCGAACGTGGTTAGTGAAAGTCGAACCACGATGATATTCTCCGGTAACACTGGCGATTCGATTTCGATGGCGCCTCCGATCTCTTGCAGCTCGGGATAATCCAGAACGGAAAGCTCCATTTTCTCCGACGAGCCAACGATGCGGTACGTCGTCAGCCCTGTCGCACACCCCGAGGCAGTGAGCAGTAGGGGCACGGCAGTTCCAGCAAAAGCGACTACCTGCTGTAGAAATCTCCGACGGTCGACGAGTTCTTTCATCACCATCCCTACAAGGAGAGCAGGAAAGCCAGGAGCGCTTCCTGATCTTCTTTGGAAAGTGCAAAAAAGCGTAACCGGGTTTGCGCCGCTTCCCCGCCGTGGAACTGAATGACCTCCCGCAAGTCGGAGGTACGGCCATCGTGCAAATAGAACGGAGTGCCGCCGAGATGATCTGCAAGCAATCGTAATCCCCACAAGGGTGTCGTTCGCCATTCGCTTCCGCTCGCCTCCCCCTCGACGATGCCGTCTGCAAGTTGAGGACCCATGTCGTGCAACAACAGATCGGAATACAGCGGCACCTCTACCTCGCTCAATGCAGCGATCGTGGGATGCTTTCCCGTTTTCATCGTTGGCACATGGCATGTGGCACACCCGATGTGTGTGAAGAGTCGTTCCCCACGTTCAACTTGAGGAGTGATCGGTCCCCGTTTCGGTGGTGCGAGCATGCGGAGATAGGCGACAACGTCTTCAATCGTTGCACGCGAGACCTCAGGGTCGGGCACATCATCGCCTAACGTGCCGTACTGCGGATGCGGATTTTCCGTCGGTAAGAACTCCGAGGTGATTCCCATGTCCTGGTGATACGCATTTGCCACTTGTTGAAGAAGAAAGGCCACGCTTGCTTTCCGACCAAATCTCCCGATATGGGGTCGACGCGGTACCTCCAGCCAATCGGGAGGTATGACCATGTTCGGACGACCCGAGATGCCGTCATTATTCCTGTCGGTTGGATCTGCGTGTTGAAGGATCACGGAATCGGGGATCGCTTCGATGAATCCGAGACCAAACACAATAGGGCCGCTGCGAATAGAGATGGCATTCGCATGCGCGGGGATCGTTTCGGGTACCGCTCCGGGGATGCTTCGTTCCTGAAGCTGGGGTCCTCCATCATCATACAATGGATCGAAGACACCGGCAAGGTTACGCCCGAACCGAATGAGGTTTGTTCGGGGATGTCCTTTTCCGTCGCCGGAGTGACAGCTTTCACACGAGGCTTGATTGAAGAGGGGACCCAACCCTTCGCGGACGGAGAAGACTTTTTCGAATGCTTCGTCTCCGCGGGCGAAAGCCAGTTGTTGTGCGCGCGTCAATCCCTGCAACGGTTGGTCAAACGTCTCACCCTTCTCAGGCTCTCTTGTGAGAAAGGTGTCGCACGATATGAGACCCACCGCAACCAGGACGATTGCCGGCACGAGTGGATGTGGACGTTGAAGCATAGGACGACAAAGATTGTGAAGAGTTACCACAATTATGATTTAGGATTGCCTAAATGTAACTTCCGGCATGCTGAAAGTCAAGGCCAAAGATGAGACGATTTTTCGACAACAAGGAGAGATTGCCTGTGTGGCTGTCTTGTTTCTCACCCAACTTTGCTGTATGCTTTGCCAAGTTGTTCTTCACTTCCTCCCCCTTATGCCCAAAATCCTCGTCATCGACGACGATGAGCTTGTTCGAGATATGATCGTCGTTGCCCTTCGGCAACATGGGCTGGAAGCGCTTGAGGCGGCAGATGGCATCGAAGGAGTTCAGCTTGCTAAACGATCGCATCCCGACCTGGTCCTCTGTGATCTCCAGATGCCCAAGCTGGATGGGTATGGAACACTGGCCGCACTCCGCCAAGATCAAACGACTGCAGCGATTCCTTTCATTTTCCTGACCGGCTATGCCGACCAGAAGAAAATGCGACAGGGGATGAATCTTGGCGCCGACGATTTTCTCTCGAAGCCGATCGCTGTTCCCGAACTTCTCGCAGCGATCCAGACAAGACTGGAGAAGCATCGACTCACGCGCGAACAGGCAGAGCGGAGACTCCACACCCTCCGTTCGAACATCACCTTTTCTCTCCCTCACGAAATCCGGACCCCATTAAGCGGCATCATCGGATTTGCGGAAGTCTTGCGAGATGATAACGCAAATCTGAAACCTGATGAAATCTCAGAGATGGCCAGTCTGATCCTGAAATCGGCAAAACGGTTGGGAAATCTGACGGAGAACTTCCTCTCCTACGCACAACTCGAAGTCCTTGCCTCCGACCCCGAACGCGTCGCCCTTCTGCGGACGGAGCGGACGACGATGCTCGATATGCACATCGAGGAATTGAGCAAGAAGAAAGGAGAGGAAGTGAAACGCAGCAACGACATCATCCTTCATCTCTCCGGTGGAGAGGCGGCCATCTCCACCGCTCATATGCGACGCGTGGTGGAGGAGTTGATCGACAACGCGCTGAAGTTTTCGCACGCGGGCACCGTCGTGGAATTGATCTCAGAACGCGTAGAAGACACGTTCCGGCTGCGCGTCACGGATGCAGGCGTAGGCATGTCGGCCGAAGAGGTCTCAGAACTCCAGGCGTACAGGCAATTCCATCGCAAAGAGCGGGAACAGCAAGGGACGGGACTCGGACTCGCGATCGTTAAAAGGTTGGTAGAATTATACGGCGGATCACTTTCCATCCAAAGCGAGGTCGGCAAGGGGACAACCGTTGTGGTTGAGCTTCCTGCACCGGCTCTCTGAACAACACTCGGCTCAAGGCTTCCGAGCCGGCTCCTTCCTCTCAAACAACTCATCATTCAATCCCGTGTTAATGCGGTAGTTCGTGTATTGTATGTGAATGGTCCCGCTTCGAAGCGGCCGCTGCATCTCTTCCCACTGCGGCGAACGCGTCATATCGCTCCTTTTGTCTCCCGCTTCCCGATTGGGAGTCTCGAACTCCACCCGCATCTCGTTGGGGAGCCAACATCCTCCCTGCTGGCGCGCGTGTCTCAAGGTGACAGTGAGAATTCTTCCCTGGTATGGGATCGTTTCCATCTTGAGAATCGTCCAGTTCTTTTCTTCTACCCAAAGATGCAATTGGCGCAGTCGCGTGGCCAGCTCCTTCGCGGCTAACTGCAGCTTATAAGCTTTCTGCCCTTCCAGTGTGTCCGTCCCAATCAATGCAACGTCGTAGGTTTCCAGTAGAAACGCCGGATCGAGCGCAATGCCCTCACGCGGCAGCAGAGCGAAGCTTTGGGATTCTATGTGCACTTTGTTTGGACGTTTGAAGTACATCTTCGCTTGCATCCGAGGCACGCGCATGCGCTCCATGTGTACCTCAGCCTGCACATCCACTATATAGTCTCTGATCTGTTCCATCCCCCGTGCAACGTTGCGCAAGATCTGTTCCCCCGTTGGCATACGTTGTCCAACCGATCTGCCTGACCAAAGCAGGCAAAGGCCTAACAGACACCAACTTTGCAGTCTCATCGTCACATCCCCTTCGTATCCATAAATGGCTTCCACTTTTCCTCGGGCGATGGGGGCGTAAGGAGACTGACGCCGACCAGGCAGACGATCGATGCGAGCGCTGCGGGGAGGATAATGTAATCGGTCTCCATGAGCGGTTCCGGTAAAATGAAGTTCGCCGCAGTGATCGCCAGTGTGGTCCCCATGCCGGCGAGAATGGAAGAAACGCCCCCTGCCACCGTCACCCGCTTCCACAAAAAGGCGGCGAGCAGCGCAGGTGTAATGCCCGCGCCCACCATGGTGTAGGCAGTAAACGCCATATCGAGAATCGTCTTGAAGAAGTTCGCCAGCACGAACGCCAGAATGCCAAGCACAATAATCGCGAGCCGCTGGAAGAGAACAATTCCTTGTTGGGAAACTTCAGGATTGATAAAGCGCTGGTAGAAATCACGAGCAATGTTCGTCGAAGGAATCATCAAATAGGAGTTTGCCGTGGAAAGGATGATCGCGACAGCAGCACATAGCAACAATGTTCCTGCAAACGTCGGTAAGTCGAATCGAGCCAGATGAAGGATAATGGTTTCCGTCGTCGCACGGTCGAGCGATCCATCCGATCCTACGAACGGAGGAAGGTTGAGGTACTTGGCACTTCCAAAGACAGCCAGACTGCACAAGAGCGCCTCGACGATGACGACGCCGATGATCATCCCCACAACAGCCCGCCGTGCTGTTGCCTCGTCTCTCGCCGCGAAAAACTTCTGATACATGCCGCTTTCGCCCAGCAGGAGAAAGAACGTGGGAAAGAAAACTCCCATGGCCCACGTCAGATCGTGTGTTCCAAAGAGGGTGAATCGATCAGCTGGCAGCGAAGCCAGAGCCTCTCCTCCTCCAACCGCGCTGTACACGAGCGGTACGGCCAGCAACACACCCAGCGTCATCACGATACCGTTGAAGAGATCGACTGTAATGATCGACACCATTCCAGCCACCACCGTAAACAGGATCACCACTGCGCATGTGATCGCTCCTCCCCACAACGGATCGATACCGGTGAGAATGTTGAGCAGGCGACCGCCACCGCGAAATTGATATCCCGCGATGGTCAAATATGCGATGATGACCGCCACGCTGCCGAAAACACGAGCAACCGAGTTATATCGTTTCTCGAGTATATCCGCCACCGTGTACTGCGAAATGCGGCGAACGCGATGAGCGAGAAAATAGACGATGGCAATTCCCACCCACGCTCCGGCGCTCATCCAAAGCGAGGAGAAACCCATACGAAACGCTAATCCCGCACCCCCGAACAGACTCCCCGATCCGATCCACGCGCACACCAGCGTCCCGGCAAGAAACAAAGCTGAGGTTTTCCGGCCGGCTACCATGAAGTCATCTTGCGTCTTGACGACGCGGCTCTTATACACACCGATGGCGATCAGGATACCGAGGTATACCACGATGGCAAACAGGTAGAGATCCATAGCGATCCTTTCATTGAAGAGAAAAGGAAAGGCGAGAACGACACTTCCACATTTCGAACGTGGTCATCATGAAAGAATATCTTTGCGCACAAAAATACCCCATGCCGCACCGACGAACGCTAACGAATATGCTCCCAAGACCGCTGCGTCCTTCCAGAGCGCATCCCACGGCACCGGGTCGTGAAACATCTTTTGCCAGATGTTCGTGTAGTACATAAAGAGGTAGGGACGCACGCTTTCGAACAACTCAACAGGAATGGAGATGATGACGAGGCTGACGATCAAAACACCCATAGTGCCGACGATGGGACCGATGGCATTTTCTACAAACGATGAGAAGAAGAAAGCGAGTGAGGCGATCGTCAACATCATCCATGCGGCGAGAAGATAGGCAACGAGGAAGCGCCATGCAAGATCCGACTCCGGCAAGATGAGAATGCCGCGCTGGAAAACGATGAGATCTCCCCGACCTAACAGCGGCAAGGCCAATCCGATGCTGAGCGCACCAAGAAAGAAAACGAAGAGAATGGTATAGAGGACGGTTGCTGCATATTTGGCAAAGAGAATCCGTGTGCGCGAAACGGGCCGGATGAGGATGAGGCGGTACGTCCCCGCCGTCGCCTCTCCTGCCAGCATATCGCCGGCGACGAAGGAGATCAGCAGCGGTATGTGGACCCAGAGACTGTTCATCATGTTGTAAGAGACAAGCCAGCCGTTGAAGAGATTCCCCACAAGAAAGAAATCCTGCTGCAGCGAGCGTGTGGTCGACTGCAAAAATCTTCCCCCTTCGAGCTTCATCGCGATTTCAATGAGGGGAACGACCACAGCCACAATCGCAAATCCGATGAATGTTCGTTTCTTCAGAAAGGTCTTGATCAGTTCGATGTACAGAAGCCGAGCCATCTCTCCTCGTTTCCGATCGTGTTCGGTGCCAGATAGTTCGTGCTAGAGCTTTCCGTCGTTTTCGGTCAAGGAGAGGAAGTACTCCTCGAGGGATCTCCGCGGAATGATCGCGTGAACAGCGATGTTGTTTCGCACCAACGATCTCGCCAACTGCGGAATGTCGACAAACTCCATATCGAGACGAAATCCATCGGTCTTCGGCTCGACTCTCCGCACATACTTCTGCTTCCGAAGAAGAAGTTCGAGTTTCTTTTTCGGCTCCCCCGAAAGAAGAACATACTTCTCCCCTTCATCAAGCAGTCTCTTGACCTCTCCCTGCGTTACTAACTCCCCCTTGTTGATGATTGCCATTCTGGTAGCGACTAACTCCACTTCATGCAAGAGATGCGAAGAAAGCATGATCGTTTTCTTTTGATCACGCGAGAGATGAAGGATGAGATCGCGGATGTCCTTCATGCCCTGAGGATCAAGACCGCTCGTCGGCTCATCCAACACGACGAGTTCGGGATCGGATAAGAGTGCCTGGGCGATCCCAAGCCGCTGTTTCATTCCGTGAGAGTAGGTCTTTACTTTGTCGTACGCTCGCTGCCCGAGTCCGACAAGATCCAGCACTTCGAGGATGCGCCGCTTTGTTGTACCGCCGTGCAGCGCCCCCACAACTTCGAGATTGCGGTACGCTGTAAGGTAGAGATAAAAATCGGGTTTCTCGACGATTCCACCGACCGATGTGAGAGCAAGCTGGCGCTGGGTACGGAGCGAGTGGCCAAACAAGAACACGTCCCCCTCCGTCGGTCGGATGAGCGAGAGTACCATGCGGATTGTGGTGCTCTTCCCCGCGCCATTGGGACCGAGAAATCCGAAGACGTCGCCGCGATGGATTTTCAAATCGAGATGCCGAACAGCCCAACGTTGTTTGAAGTGTTTTCCGAGATTGGACGTTTGCAGAATGACGTCGGAGCTCAAGGGATGTCGGTTAAGGTGAACCGTGTGAGATGGGTTACAACGGAACCGGCGAGAAAGTAGAACTTAATTGAGGGAATTGCAAGAAACTTCCGTAGCCATATCGCTCTTCGGGAGGCGCACCAAACAAAACGACCCCTTCCATCGACGGAAAGGGGTCGCTCGATGGTACCGATATCAATCTACTGTCGCTTCAGCCGTTCGATGGCCGACTGCACCTGCTTGGCCTGTTGGGGCGTCAACGACTCTTTCGCGAGGAGTGAATACTCTGTCACAGCTTCGTTCGTCAACTTCAATCGCTCAAATGCCTGTGCAACCATCAGACGCGCCTGGTAATCGGCTTTGAGGGAGGGGTAGATTCTGAATACTTCTTTCGACTTGAGAATGGACGTACCGTAGAATGCATTCTCAAACAAAACGCGTGCTCCATGCAATTGCATGGATCCCGTCTCCACCTGCGGTAAAGCGGCCGCCTCTTCTTTCCCTTTGTCGCTTCCCCGTAAGACCGTCGTCGAAGGGATCATCACATCGTGATTGTTGCGGGGCGGCACGGCGAGGATATTCTCCATGGCCAATTTCAGGAGAAACTCCTCCTGCGTCAATTCGCGCACGTCTGAGATGTCGATGATGGTCTTCTCCGGGACGGTAAGTTTACGGGAAGGGGATTCGATGGTGGCCGAAGCCCCCTTTCCCGTTCGCATACTATCTTCGGGCTTCAGAACATCTCCTACGGCAAGCTTCCTCCACTCTTCGCTCACACCGCGTCGAACCTCCACATTCCCTTTCACCGCCTTGACGGTAAAGTCATTCGCAAACAGCGCGGGAGCGACAAGTGAGAGAATCAGAACAGACATAAATCGTTTCATGATGGATCCTCCTTTCTGAGAATTATCAGAAGACTGGGATAACATCCACGATGCGCACCCAGCCTCGAACGACACCGAGGCCAACTTCCACGTGGTCAAAATACTCCTTCGCCCCCACCTCCCAGGCCTTCTGGAACCCTTCTGTGATCGCCGTCGTCTCGAGAGGAATCCAGACTGTCTCCACACCATGTTCATTCTTGCGGACGACGTAGCGTTTGGGATTGTCACTGATCAACTCCGCTTGCGTGGCTGGCACACCCGAATCGAACATCAGGAAAATATGCGCCTCGTGGGTTCTCTCGGGCGGGACAACGTCCACAAACGCCGTGTTGATGCCGACACTTGCCAGCAGCGAAGCGAAGGCAACCGTCATGTCATCACAGTCTCCACCGCGTAACGCGAGGGTTTCTGAGGGATATTGCACCCGATCTTTACTTGCCTGAGGATCATTCACGTACGAGAGTCGTGACGCGAATTCCTGAAAGAGTATCGACGCTGTTCGAAATCTCTCCAGCGACTTCCCGACGGCGGCAAGCTCCTCCTTCCGGCCGGTCACCACGCTCCGCGTGAAACGGAGCACATCCGGATCTTCCGGCGTCACGAAGTTGCGTAGACTCATCGCATCGCCATCCCAATCGTTTCTACCGCGGATGATGAGTCGGGTTTGACTTCGATCGTCATATTCCACGGCGGGCGACGCCTTCACCATCACTTCTGCGGCTCGAAGAACCATCGACGGAACAAATCGAATAGCGTCGTTGAAGATAGCCGTGAAGCTGATCTCAACTTCTTCGTTCGGGAGAATGTAATGCGCCCGCGTTTCCGTCGGACGATCCATGTACTGATCCACATAAAACGCTACGCGCGCCTCAATCGGTCGTTGCGAAATGTTTCGAACACGCGCTTTGCCAATGGGACGGAACGCATGCACGTGATACGAGGAGGGATACACTTCGCTCGAGATCGTCACCCCCTCAATGCGTGCCAGATACTCACGCGTCCGGCCGAGCGGGACATTGACTGTAAGGATCGCCTGACTCTGTGTGAATTGATTGAACGCAATGTCCTTGACTCCCTCAGAGACAAAATCCGTTACGGTGATTTTCTCCCGGTCCGTCGATTTGAGAAATTTCAGATAGCCGACATCGAGTCGGATTGACTCAATCGAGAAACCGATTCCACCCGTCAACGCTGCAAGAAAGGGGGTATATCTCGCTCCAAACACCGCTCCCTGCCGGAACGTGAGACCATCGACGATCGTCCACTCCGACCCAAGCCCCCCCTGTCTTTCCGTATCGAAATCAAGTGCGAAGTTCACATCTGGTGCGGGTCGATAACTTACTCCCCAACGCAGGGTTTTGATTGAACGGAGAGCGTAGCTTTCTACTTCTTGAGGGAAGCTCGATTCCTTCATACGAAAAAGGTTTTTGGCCACAATACCCATCGAGAAGGTAGGCGAGGGATGCCACATCATGCCGAGGTCAAGATTCCAAGAACTTGCGTTGTGTTCCACGACGCGAAGGCGAGCGATCGCATCTTGTTCGATGAACGGTTGTGTGTCTGCAATGTACTCTTCACGCAAGCGAGCGCTGAAACCAAGTGCCACGTCGGAAGTCATTTGATATCCGTATCCGAACGCATACCCTTCTCTGTAGCTGATCTTCTTATCGAATGTCACGCGTTGTCCATTCTGGAATTGGAATGTGCTGGGGACAACAAAGTCGATATGCATTCCCGGCGAGTACCTGAGTGAGAAAGAATGCTGATGAAGGAAGCGTTTGGTTCCCCCCAGCGTCTGGAATCCGATCCCTCGTGTGGCGGAAGAGAAAGCGCTTGATCCACTCAACTCCCAATCCCGCACCTGTATCAAGCCGGCCGGATTCCAGTCGAGGCCGGAAAGATCATTGACCACTGCTGTGTAGGCCCCCATTCCCACTCCGCGGCCAGAGCTCAAATGCTGGGCTGCCGAGGGAGAAGAAGCCACTACGAGAACATATATCACCATCCAAAGATGTTTCATTACCCCTCTTCAGTACGATCTCTTGGTTGCGAGACCGTTTCGCGTGAACTGTTGAAGGAATGTGAAACAATCTACCTGCGCCGGGAAGCGTTAGCGCAACGAAATCACTATGTTGTGAATTGATGCTGCCTGGAGAAGAACCCCATAGTCGTAACCCGGGAGAGAGACGTTCGTTCGATGAGCTGAAACTAATGATAGGAGATGTTTCCCGTTGCGAGTGCTTGGAATGAGCTTGAGCAGCTTCGAAGGAATACGGAGAGCTCGCGCCTTCGATTGCGTTTCAAGCACCATAAACGGGTGAGATGCCCGGCCAGTTGTTTCATCATACGAACTGAAAATGAACCGGACAAAAGAACCGGGTTCACCATTCCAGCGAACGATCAAATCCTCATCACGAAAAACATACTCCTGCGGTTTGATGTTTGTGATCGTCACTTCATCAGGACTCTGGATCGGTAACGCAAATGCTCCAATCCGGTTCTTTCCTTCGGCTGATACGACATACGTGTGCCGCGGAGTATATTCCCAAGTGCTTGAAAGGGATACCTCCTGTCTGGCACTCGAGATGATATTATTCCCCAATTTGTGAACAACTCCAACGTTGACGTTAATAAGCTGAAGACTCAAAATTTGGACAATGACCTGGGCAACATTGAACTCCGTTTGATCCAGCCGAGCTCGCCCTACGTCGATATATCGAAAATCACGATACACACCAAATCCACCCTTCACGTCAACCGTATCCTTCAGGTTTTTCAACATAATGCTGGAATAGGATAGCCGGGAGCGGCCACCACCTAGATCCGACTTCACACCCATCACGAGGATAAGTCCCGGATATTGCATCTCATCCTCACGAATAAGTCCCGTCACATCAAGCGTTGTTTCCGATTTGAAAACTTGAACGCGGGATGTTTCAGGTGGAGAGGTCTGCAACCGGACCATTACCGGCTCGTCGATGGCATCTTCCTCCTGCAGAGTGATCGGATTTTGCTCCTGACACGCTGGGAGAACAATGAAGAGGAGAAGAAGGGCAGTATAGGTGAAACCAATTCTCATCGCACCGAATCCAACACGCTGGCCTTAATATAGTAAAAATAGAGACAAAAAAACCCGGTGGCAGGCGTTGTTTGTTAGTTAGAAAGTCAATCCACGCGAATAGATTGATGCCTGCCACCGGAGAAACTTTAGGCCTCCGCTGTTCCCCACGAAAGCGGAAGCCCGGGATACCCATCCACGCTCGAATCACTGGATGACATACGGTACCCCCCAGAAACTCGTCGAGACCGGAGCATCCAAATCGCACAACGTCTGACGGTCGATCGCTTCAACCACTGCATGAAATACACCCGGTCTTGCCTGTGCACGAACAGTATTTTCATATGTATGGATGTAGCGGTTACCCGAACGATTCTCAGACTTGAGCGGCAAGAGTGTCCGTTGTCCCCATTTCCCTTTGTATCCGGAACGGAGCACCACCATCGTGGGCTCAATATCCTCGGACTTCAATTTCACTGCTACGTCAACGTCCGTTTCACCCTCCACTCTGGCGATTCGCGGATCATCTTGACCAAATGGCCAGATGTTTTCATTTGGCGATTTCAAGGATATTGTTTCTCCAGAAACTGCACGAAGAGTCAATTCATCTATCGAAAGCACCCGATCCGGCGTCCCACCTTTCACTAACGAGACTGCATGCAATTTCCAGTTCTTTGAAGCATCTTTTGTTCGGCCAATCCTCAAAAATCGTGCTTTGCGAACGCTCTGCTCTGTAAACGGCTTTTCGATGATAGCGTGTCTCATTCTCGTACTGAGTTGATAGGGGGCAGAGATCTTCAGCACTCCCTCGATACTCCGTGTAATCGTTGCAATAGCACACTCCTCGCTTGGCTCATCGAAAAGGACGGACTTTGTAACGTTACGTATGACTCTTCCCCATCTTAGTGGAAACCCGCGTTCCCCGACCTTCGTCGAGCCTCCAACATAGTCCGTCGCATACGCATCCCCATCGTCTAACGGCATCACATCGCTATTGAGCAACGCATTTCCCTCGATGAATAATTCGAGATACGCTTGTTCTTTCGGAGTCATAAGCCCGTCCCCCCTAAGTAAGTGTCGTTACTCCCCTTTGAACAAATCTTCCAATTCCTGTGCCAGGACCGATCTCTAAGGCGGAAAAAGTCTTTGATCTAATCCTTTACATTTCAATAACTTACTGGGTGAGTTTCGGAAGGATGAATTTCCCTCACGACGGAAATGCCGGAATTTCAACAGAGAAGCGCCGGAGTGTTCTCTCTCCGTCGTGAGATGAAGTAAAAATGACAGAGATGGGAGACACTGAGATGCGCCTTAGAGGAATTTATCGAATGACTGGAGGCAACACAACTACGGTTGAGGAGTCCACTTCCCGTCGAGATAGGCACGAATCACCTCGTCGAGAATCATATGGTAACGCTGAGGAAGGTTTTTGTATTTAGCACGAAGCGTCGGCTTCAACTCGTCGAACGGGGTCCCAACTCGGAGACCGTCAACAACATTTTTGAGATATTCCTGGAGCTTTTTCGATACCCGGTCATGAACTTCGCTATCAGTAGACTCGGAAATTGCCACGGCAGCACGTGCAAGATCCCATGAGCTCTCGAAGAAATAACGGAAGCAGATTCCGCGGAAGTATTCCGCGACTGTCCCGCGATTCAGCCCTCCCAACTCTTCCGCGGTTTCCGAAATCGAACTTCGTGAAAACCTTTTTGCGCGAAGAGTTTCGAGAATTTGATCCTCGATATCGACTTTCCCCTTGAGGGTGGCAGAAATCTGTTCCGGCAGATCTTTGAGTTGAATGAGTGTTCGATTCTCCGATCGTGCCAGAATAGCGGCTCGTTTCATGCTCCCCTCAAGTTCACGAACGTTACCGGGCCACTCATATTGAAGCAAGGCATCTACGACAGTGGCCGAGAGCGCACATCCGGGGTCCTCTTTTTTGAGGAAATATTCCGCGAGGATGGGGATATCCCCTTTTCTTTCCCGCAGCGAGGGTAACTGGACCGTGAAGATGTTCAAACGATAATACAAATCTTCGCGGAATTTCTTCTGTGCTATCAGTTCCGCGAGATTTTTGTTCGTCGCGGCAATGATGCGCGCATCGGTGCGGAGGGTGACGGTTGATCCGACCCTCTCAAATTCTCCCGATTGCACGACGCGCAGCAGTTTTACCTGAAATGCCTCGCTCGTTTCCGCAATCTCGTCGAGAAAGATCGTCCCTCCGTTTGCATACTCGAATCTCCCAATCTTTTCCTTGATTGCACCGGTGAAGGCGCCCCGCTCGTGGCCGAACAATTCACTCTCCAGCAGCGTCTCTGTCAATGCGCCACAATTGACGGCCACGAATTGCCCGTTTCGTCTCGTGCTCAAATTGTGAATCGCCCGCGCAACAAGCTCCTTGCCGGTTCCACTCTCACCGAGGATCAGGACATTAGCATTGCTTGCCGCGATCTTTCGTATCAGTTCCACGACGGCGCTCATCTTGCCGGCTGACTCGTAGATCAATCCTTCAAACTCAGCTTTCCCGTCTTCTTGCGCCGCTGCCGGCAGTTCGAAACGGACGAGATCGCTCACTTTTGCCGAGAGCGACCGAATTTCCTCTTTGTATTTTCTGATTTCGTTCGTCAACTCGATGCCTCGAACGTCCGGGTCCCCCGCGGCACGCTCGTCAAGCAGTTCGCGCTCAAGCAATTGAAGCTTCAGCTCACGGGAACGCAGTTCACTTTCGATTCGCTCTTTGTCCGATTCAAGCTGACCTACTTTTCGTTGCGCTTTTCTCGACTCATAAAAAACGATTCCGGCCATAGAAATCAGGTACGCAATAAGTGGAGCGGCGATCGGCACAATCACAAGGGCGTAGACAAAGAGAAGATGCGCACCGAGACTGTACACAACGAGCAGGACCAGCGTCCCAATAATACTTGAGAGATATCCATATCTCCTCAGCAGAAGAAGCGACACGGCGACGAGAGCGAGAGAGATCGCGAGCATACCCGCCCCACCGACGCTTCGGAGAAACCGATCATTCACTGCATTGTCGATAAAGGTAGCGTGAACACCGACAGAAGGGATACGATCGTCAAACGGGGAGGGAACGAAGACGCTCCGCCCTTCACCGATAATTCCAACCAGGATCATTTTGCCTTTCAAGGAAGAAAGAAGAGGAGACGGTTGAAGTCCCATCCGTTGATGTTCGAACGAGCGGAGCACCTCCACAGCACGATAGCGAGTGAACGACTGAAGGGGACCAGTGTAGTTTAACAGAACGCGCCCCTCGGAATCGACAGGAATTGTTACGTCCCGCTCGTTCCCCCGCATTCGCAGAACCGATCCGTCCCACGTGACGGAGGATCGTTCCAGCTTTCTGGCGACCCGCAGTACTTCGATGGCAAGAGCCGGCACGCCGCGATCTTGAAAATTGATCATTGGCGCTACCGACCCCGTCGGTCGATCGGGAACATGGGCGTGCCCAAGACCCGCGGCAGCGCGTTCAAGTTCGGGATACGGTAACTGAAGTCCACTCCCCACCATCGCACCGTCAGATTTCGGGAGATACGCAAAAGGAGGGGGGACTTCTTCATTCGACTCGACAGAACCGTTGAGAGAGCGAAAGTATGTTGCCAGGACCACACATCCTGCGTTTTTCGCTGTGAGAGCGAGCAGATGATCGTGTTCCGGAAATTGAAGATTATGCTCTCCGAAGACGATGTCGAATCCGATGGAGGCTACTTCGCTCTTCGAAAGCACATCGATGAGAAGCGCATAGTAGTTACGTGTCAACGGCCATCCACCGAGTGAGGCGATATCGTCGTTGTCGAAATAGAGGATGACGATGTTTGTATCGGCCGGCACCGGTCCGCGAAGTTGATAGCGCGCAGCAAGAAGCTGATCTTCGAATCCCTCGAGAGGAGCTTGAAGAACAACAAGTGTGAGCGCAACACCGACGAGAAATGCCGACGCGAGAATTGTCCTGTTGTTCATCGAACGTGATTCAGTGAGATCGTTTCGACCAGTGGACCGGATGCGTTAAGGGACAGGCCAGTGTGAAGGGTCGGCGTGCGGTTCCGCACGAAGTCCCCTGCCGCCCCACAGGTTGCTTCGTGACGATGCTGGTGACCCCGCCCAGAATCGAACTGGGAACCTACAGCTTAGAAGGCTGTTGCTCTATCCAATTGAGCTACGGGGTCAAACACCTTCTCAAAAACCCTTCTTCTAATTAATCAAGCCGACAGATGCCCTTCAAGTACGTTTGCTGCATACGCGTCTTCGCACCTGAGCTGAGTCAGACGATTCGCCTGTCGAGTCTATCACCATCCGAACTGTCCCACAGCTTCTGAAACGGCTCCAAGATACGAAAGTTCGAGAGGGAAGGCAAGGTTGGGAGTGACTCTGATTCGTGAGGCGAAACAGATGCGTAATGCTCGCATCCTTGCAGCGCTTGCATTGAACGATCTGAAGGTGGAAGTTGAGTTACTCGTAAAGTATATTGTCGCATGAAATGAATCGAACTCGGAAGGCAGTACGTTTCCAGCGACACTATCTTCGCCCGCATTTTCCGGTAAGAACGAACATCTCCGAACGGCTTGAACAGCTTTATCCTCTTGCTTCATTTTGGCATCGATCCTCGACGACCGGATCCATTCGATCATCGACTTGAAAAGCTCTTGACAAAGCTTCGCTCGCTACCTCGATCATGCACAGAATCCGTTACGGTATCATCGGCTTTGGGGGATTTGCAGAGAAAGCCATCGCTCCCGCTTTTCAAGCATCGGCTAATTCTGAACTGGTCGCCATTCAAAAACGCTCTGCCGAGGAAGCCCGAGTAAAAGCGCGAGAGTTCAGCATACGGTTGAGCTTTTCACGCGTTGAGGAACTTGTCGCTCATCCGGATATCGACGCGGTGTTCATCGCCTCCGCGAATTCTCTTCATCATCCGCAGACGCTCGCCGCAGCACGCGCGGGCAAACATGTGCTCGTCGAAAAACCGATGGCGATGAATGTGAAGGAATGCGAGGAGATGATTGAAGCATGCCGGAGTGCCGGCGTTCAGCTGATGGTCGGTCATATGATCCGCTTCTCAACGGCCATACGGCGTGTGCGGGAGTTGATTTCGTCGGGCGCGCTCGGAAGAATCACCTTTGCCCGCGCCGATTTCTTCTATGATGCCCGATTGACAAAACGAAACTGGTTGTTCGATCGAAGGATAGCAGGGGGAGGTCCTGTCTTCGATGTCGGTGTGCATTGTCTGGACACGCTTCGGTTTGTGCTGAACGACGAAGTGGCGTCAGCTGCGGGACACCTCTTTCCGGCACCAACTGCAACGGCGACGGAGGCGACGGCGAGCATTTCGCTCCAGTTCAGAAGCGGCATTCCAGCCTCCGTGTATTGTTCATTCGAAGCTCCCACCCGCCGTTCGTTCCTCGAAATCATCGGTATGGAAGGCATGCTTTCCGTCGCGGACTTCACGTTGGGTGATCGTACGACCACGCTGACGCTGGCGAGACGAATCGACGGTAACCGCGTGGAGACGGCGCGCGAGGAAATCGCCGTCCCCAATCTCTATATCGAAGAAATCACACACTTCTCCAATTGCATTCTTGAGAATCGCGAACCGTTAGTCCCGGGCCAGGTCGGTTTGGAAAACCAGCGCGTGCTCGATGCGATTATCAGCGGCGTGATTTACCGGTCTTGAGTTCCGCAACCTTTGTCCCCTCACCTCGTAATGCAAGATGGTTCAACGCCTTCAGAAAGGAATCGTGGCATGGCTAAACGATTGTACCGTTCCCGCAAGGACAGCATCATCGCCGGTGTGGCCGGTGGCATTGGCGAATACCTCGAGATTGATCCTGTCCTCATTCGCATCGCGTTCGTCGTGAGCGCCTTCGCCGGTGGCTTCGGCATTCTCATCTATATTATCGCATGGATCATCATGCCGGAAGCTCCCCGCACAACACCCCCGGAGCCGAACCCCCCGTCTCAGGCAGACCAGCCGGTAGGAGCCACGACTGCCTCACCACTTCCCTCTCCTCCCACACCCGAACCTCCTGCGTCCCCTTCGCGGAACAGCGTAGTCGGAGGGTTGGTGCTGATTTCCCTGGGCGCATTTTTTCTCGCAGACAATTTTTTCCCAGGCTTCGACATCTTTGATTATTGGCCCCTTATTCTCATAGCCATCGGTGCGGGTATATTGTACCGCGCCGCACGACCGAGCGCATAAGGAGGATCTATGAAAATCGGGTCGATCTTTTGGGGAACGCTCTTCATCGTCGTTGGTGGATTATTCCTGGTAGATAACCTCGGCATCCTCGACGTTCATTGGTGGACCGTCTTCAAATTTTGGCCTCTTGTTTTGATCTTCTGGGGACTCGCAGCGATTTTCGGCAAGCAGCCGATGCGTTGGTATGCTATTCTGTTGATCGTTGTTCTTGTCCTCGTGATGTTCGTTGTAGCGGGAGCGTTCGAATGGATCGAGAGCGGAGGAGAATTCGATAGGTCAGAGGGAAGGACACAGACGTTTACAGAGCCGTACGACGGCATCTCCGAAAAGGCCGAGCTTCGGTTTCAGTCGGGAGCCGGCAAGTTCACGATTCAAGGCACAAGCGACCAACTCATCGATGTATCAACACAGACGACGTTTGGTCGCTATATCCTCGATCACGAGCACTGGAGCGGCGGAGACCGGATCGAGCTCCGTTTCAGCGGAAAGTCGCCGGCGTGGTTCTTGAGCGGAATGAGGAACCGAGCAGAGATTCGACTTCATCCCAATCCGACGTGGGATCTTGATATCGACATCGGCGCAGCCTCACTCGATGCTGACTTGACGCCGTTCAAGATTGATGAAGTGACGATTGACGGAGGTGCTGCCTCCTACAAGATTAAGTTGGGAGATCGCTCAGACGAAGCGCGTCTCCACATCCGCACCGGCGCTTCGTCTGTCGACATCGAAGTTCCACAAACTGTCGGATGCGAGTTGAATATCATCGCTCCCCTTTCGGGTAAGACATTTCATGGATTCGAGAAGGTAGGAAAGAGAGTTTATCAAACGGAAGGATTTGAAGAGGCAACGAAGAAAATCTACATCGATATCGAGGCGGGAGTGTCGAGTTTCCGCGTGGAGCGATACTGAACCGCACTCTCACCCCTTGCATTTGCAAAACGCAATGCATCATCCCTGCTTTTCTCTTTCTCCTTGTTGAGCAAAACTCAACAAGATGAGAGCCACCCCTCGTCCGCTTCCTCATTCAGATCAGAACTGCCCGCAGCATCGGGGTGGCACGATGGTGTTGTTCTGATCGCGACACACCTGCGCCTTGCTATCCCAGGTTTTCGGACCTATGCCACAATCGGCATCCGAGGCGGGATTGTCATCCGGCTCACAAGAAGCATTGAGAATGACCGTCACACCAAAAAAAAGAAGAAAAAGGAGGGTCGAGATGGATTTTTTCAGTTTCATTCTATCAACAGGCATGTGGAATGCTCCCGTTATGGTGTATAATGATGAACCAACGTACGAATCTTCCCCTACCATTGCAAATCATTAGGCACTAAACATCCGCGAGCGTTGCGTTGTAGAACAACTATCAGAAGCCTATACATCGAGTTGACGGAGGAGTGCATTGTGGACCCGCTCAACCGAGATGTCCATCATACATCGAAAATGCTCTTCCGGACAAGCGGGGCGACCAATGTGGGAACACGGACGGCACGATAGTCCTTCCTCCTCGAGCACAGTCGCCTGAGCACGATAGGGGTAGAAACCGAATTCCCGCACAGTTGAACCGAAGAGGGCAACGATCTTTCTTTGCATCGCCGACGCCATGTGCATAAGGCCCGAATCGTTCGTCACAACAACGTCGCAATACTGCATCGCTGCGGCAGTTTCCAACAAACTGAGCTCACCGCTGAAGTCGGTCACCCTCTCCTTCTTCCCCTCACTCTGCACTTGCTGATGAATAAAAGAACACGACCCCCGATCCTCCAGACCGCCGAACAACAGCAATTTCGCGTCTACAGTGTGCAGCACTTTTGCTGCTAATTCTGCGTAACGCTCCCGCGGCCAACGCTTTGTGAAGTGCCGGGCGCCGGGACAGAGGCCAATGGTCTTTTCGAATCTGTGGAGTCGAAGCGCAGCAATCTTACCGGAAACGCCGAACAAGACCTCATCCGGAATGTGGAGTTCAAGTCCCTTTTCATCGTTTTCCACACCATATCTCTGCACCGCTTCGATGTAGCGCTCAGGAACGGGGAGTCCGTTCTTATACAAATTTTTCTTCAGTTTCACTAACGCCGTCCTCTGAACCAGGCGCTTGTTCACAACGGCCCGCTCAACGCCCCGCATGCTTCGAAGATACTTGCTTCGCAGACTATCGTGGATGTCGACAATGAGGTCGTACGATTCCTCGCGAATTCTCCGCTTCAACTGTCGGAGCCCTTCAAAGCCGGTCTGAACGTCGAACTCATAGGTGAAGTTCAGATTGTGATTATTTTTCACTAGCTCTGCATATTCTTTGCGCGTGACGAAATCGATCTGCCCCTTGGGAAACCTTCGGCGCAAAGCACGCAGCAACGGTGTGGCGAGGATGATATCACCGATGGAACTAAATCGGATTACGAGCGTTTTAGTTGATGCGTTCATGCGGTGCGAAGGTAGTGTATTATCGGGGGAGATTCAACGAGCTCACCGCTCCGGTCGAAAGGTGAAGCGAACGATCGAGCGAAGCAGCTCTCCCCTTCGACGACATTGCATTCCTCCCCCACACCCCCTATATTCACAACAAAGGAGAACGCATGGCAGCAGCACGAACCATTGGCGAGTTAAGGCGAAGCGGCTATAACGTCGTCCCCGTGAAGGACGAGGTACGCAACAACGTCATCCGAAAACTCAAAGCGCGCGAACCACTCTTTCCCGGCATCATCGGATACGATCAGACGGTCATACCGGCGTTGATTAACGCCATCCTTGCACGACATGACATTCTTTTATTGGGATTGCGCGGACAAGCCAAATCCCGCATCGTTCGTCTCCTCCCCTCCCTGCTCGACGAAACGATTCCCTTCATCAAAGGATGCGAAATCAACGACAATCCCTACCACCCTGTCTGTAAGCGCTGCACCGATCTCGTCAAGGAATACGGAGACGATGTGGAAATCGACTGGCTCCCCCGCGAGCGTCGCTTCGGCGAAAAGCTTGCAACGCCCGACGTGACGATTGCCGATCTGATCGGCGATATCGATCCCATCAAGGCGGCCGCTCAGCGATTGCACTATTCCCACGAAGGGGCCATTCATTTCGGCATCATTCCGCGCACCAACCGCGGCATCTTCGCCATCAATGAGTTGCCCGATCTCCAACCGCGTATTCAAGTCGGACTCTTCAACATTATGGAGGAGAAGGACATTCAGATTCGCGGCTTTAACGTTCGCATCCCGCTCGATGTGATGATTGTGTGTACCGCCAATCCCGAGGATTACACCAACCGCGGCAATCTCATCACGCCGTTGAAAGACAGGATCGATTCTCAAATCATTACCCATTACCCACGCACGCTGGAAGATGCAATGCGCATCACGGAACAGGAGGCGTGGATTCATCGTGATGGACGGGACGTTCGTCTCCCCCATTATTTTAGGGAAATCATCGAACAGGCGGCTTTTGAAGCACGGAAGAGTGAGTTCGTCGACCAAAAATCGGGTGTGAGCGCCCGCTTTACCATTACGGCAATGGAGAATCTGATCAGCAATGCCGAGCGGCGGGCGATTCTGCTGAACGAACGACACATTGTCCCCCGGATCATCGACCTTCAGCATGCCCTTCCGGGGATGACCGGCAAAGTCGAGCTCGTGTTCGAGGGGGAGCAGGAAGGTCCCACCAAAGTGAGCAAAGCACTCATCGGCAAGGCGGTGCGGGAAATCTTCAAGAGGTATTTTCCTGATCCGTTGCAGCGGCGTCCGCGGCAACAACAGGGGGAGGGGAAACATCAGGATGATTCGGAGTACGGAAAGATTATCGGATGGTTCGAAGCGGGAAACAAAGTGGAGATTGGTGATGAGATGCCGCTGGAGGAATTTTTCGGCGAGTTGGATCGCGTCAAGGGGCTCCGGGAGCTGACGAAAAAACATCTGAAGTTGACCGACGGTGAGAGGTACGAACTCGCCTCGGCCATGGAATTTGTGCTCGACGGTCTGCATCAATCGTCACGCATTGCGAAAGAAGAAGTGGATCGCGTAATTTTGTACAAAGATCTTGTTGGAAGTATTTTTATGGGAAGAGGGAAGAACGTGGAGGAGGAGTATTGAGAGAGGGAACAACATTGTTTGAGATCCAGGTGTTCGGTGTCACAAAGAGTTCGACTCTTCGTAACTACTCAGTGAAAAACTCAAACCACTGATTCACAGATTCGATTTTGGAAAAAAATCTTCTGTGAGGCTGTCCAACATGTAGGGCGAGAAGCCTTCTCGCCCCCATTGGTGTTGCGAAAACTATTTGAATTCCCTAAATCTTGAACTCGCACATCACGCCCAGTGAACTTCTTGGACACCCTCAAATCCTCTCATATTGCATTGCATAATTTGTGAATCTGTGGTGAAGTTCTTAGACATGCTTTGCTAGTGAGGAGTGGCCTCCTCTTCCTGATGTGCCAGTACGTTCTTTCATCCATTTGCATTCACCACGATGCATCACCGTTACTCAAAATGGACTCCTGATTCGTTGACGGACGAACAGCGTCTGCAGGCATTGATGTCGCTCTTCAGTTACCTGCTCATCCAGACCAGCGGCGATGTCGACGAGGCACTCGATTGGTTGCGCCAACTGGGGGAGCAGTACGGTCTCTTCGATCCCACTATGACATTGGAGGACCTTATCGAGAAGCTGAAGGAGCAAGGAATCATTGAGGACGCGAAGGATGTGCTTGTGTTGACCACGAAAGGAGTACAGCGCATCCGCCAAGACGCTCTCCGGCAGATTTTCACCTCCCTGAAACGAGCACCTGATGGATCGCATGAAACCCCCTACACGGGTCGCGGCATCGACCGTTTGAGCGAAACCAAGAAATGGTCCTTCGGCGATCTCCCCACCAACATCGACCTCACCGCGACGCTCACAAACGCGTTCAAGCGAAACGGCATCGACAATTTCTCCCTCGCAGAAGAAGATCTCGAAGTGTACGAGACGGAACTCACGACCACTTGTGCGACGGTTCTGATGCTGGACATCAGCCACAGCATGATCCTTTACGGTGAAGACCGGATCACGCCCGCAAAGCAGGTCGCTCTGGCACTGGCTGAATTGATCCAGACCCGTTTCCCCAAGGACTTTCTCTCGCTTGTCGTCTTCGGTGACGAGGCAAAAATAGTGAGTCTGAACGAGCTTCCGTTTCTGCAAGTGGGACCCTATCACACAAATACAAAGGCGGGTTTGCAATTGGCGCGGAGTCTGCTGCGTCGCTGCGGCAACGTGAACAAGCAAATTTTTATGGTGACGGACGGTAAACCTTCGGCGATGTTCGACGATGTGGGAAGGTTGTACAAGAATTCCTTCGGACTCGACCCTCGCATTGTGAACAAGACGCTGGATGAAGCAGTGCAGTGCCGGCGCGAAAAAATCACCGTCAGCACCTTCATGGTAGCCCGCGATCCCTACCTGATCAACTTCGTCGAGGAATTCACAAAGGCGAATCACGGCCGGGCCTACTACTCGACGCTGAACAATCTTGGAGAGTATATTTTCGTCGATTACATCCGAAATCGGCGGAAAAAATTCAACTCCCATCGATAGCGCCCTTCCGTTGCGGTTTCGTCTTGCTGTTCTCGTCGAAGTTTCTTAACCTTTTGGTACTTCCGCATGAGTTGACACGCACCGTTCCCAATTTCCCAACTTGAAGATGAGGTTCTTCCTATGGTGAAAGCGTGCCTCCCCTCACTTCCGTCGCGTCGAATGTTGCGAGAGCTCGCAGGGCTCATCTCGTTCATGTTTGTCTCGATCGCGGCGTCGAACACACAGCTCGAAACGCTCCACGAGTCATGGCGGTGGCGACTGTTCACCGCAGAAAGTGGCCTTCCTTCAAATACCGTGTACGACGTTATCGAGCATCCAAACGGAACCGTTTGGGCCAACACTCATCGAGGCTTGGCGTGGTACGACGGATTCCGCTGGCACCGGACCGATCCTACGATCGGCTTTCCAGCGCAACGCGTCGACCGCTTGATATCCTACGGTGCCGATGAAGTTCTTGCCATCACCCTTACGCGACTCTACCGCGGTTCGTCGAACGGTTTCCGGTACGTTCCAATTGTGTGGAACGGTGAGGAATTGGCCGTCCATTCCATGCTCCCGATGGCAGACTCCGTCGTTCTCCTGTACACCGTTCCCGGATTGTTTTTGTACGATGGCTCTTCCATTCGCCCCTTTCCGATGCCACACCGCGGTGAACGCTTAACGGATGGAAATGCAAACTTGTGGCGCACGCCGACTGGCGATGTATGGTTTAACACGCGCAACGGCCTCTACCGATTGGAAAAAGATCGTTGGGTGCCCGTGATGCATCATCCCAACAATTACTACGGCATCAAAGCGATCATCCAGAACAAAGAAGGATTTACCGTTGCCGCAGTGACGCTTCCACTCGATGAGCAAGGTCTCTGGGAATGGACGCGTGATGGGATCCCACAACGAAGCCGGACGGAGCGGTCATCCCTCGTGCAGTCCCTCGATGCCGCTCCCAACGGCCTGATCGTCGCCGCGTATGAATCGGGCGAAGTGCGTGTCCGTGTCAACGGCATGTGGAACAACCTATCGCCCCTCCCCGCTGAAATGTCCAATATCCTCTTTCTTCGATTCCGGCCAAACGGCGATTTGTGGGTCGGTACAGAGCGCGGACTGTATCTCCACCGACAGTCCTCACGGCGTTGGGAAACGTGGAGGCATCCGTTTCCGGATCTCCACAACTCTGTTCACGAAATCTATCAAACAACGGACGGCTCCATCTGGCTTGGAACGATGAAAGGTGTGGAGATTCGTCGCACGAGTGGACGCATCGAGCAGATCGAGCAGGTGCTGGGTCAACCGTTAAATCTTGTCACGGGGATTGTTCAAGACGACGCGGGCGCCGTCTGGATTTGCAGCGGCGCTTCATTTGAAGGAGCCTATCGCTGGGATGGAAAGACGTGGAAGCATTTTGGTCCGAACGAAGGACTCCTCGCACCAAGGGTTCACAAGATCAGGAAGGATCGTAAGGGGCGACTGTGGTTTATGGGAATGGGCATCAACTATGCCGATCCGATTAATCAACCCGGCGCGTTCGTGTACGACGGCTCTTCTTTTCAACGATGGAGTAGAGAGGAGGGTCTGCCGAGTGGACGAATGTACGGCTTTGCCGAGCATCCGGATGGATCGTACTGGTTCGCGAGCTTCGGTGGATTGAGCAGATGGCGAGACGGAACATGGAAACACTGGCGCCCGGGTGCAGGTCTGCCTGCGACGGGTCGCATTCCCGCCCTCGCGATCGATCTGACGGGAAAAATCTGGTTCACCGATCAGCGAACGGGACTCGGCTTTATCAATGAACGCGATGAAGCGGAGTTTCTGACGGTGGAAGATGGACTTGTCAGCCCGGAGATTTGGGATATGCGTGTCGATTCGTCCAATACGCTCTGGATTTCGACACGCGCGGGCCTCAGTTCTCTTTCCAACGGCGTCTTTAGCACCTTCACAACGAAGAACGGTTTACATACCATGCGGCTTTGGGAAGTTTTGCCGTTGAGCGATCGTGTCTACATCGGAAGCTCCGGCAGCGGTGTTCGAATTCTCCATCGCGACGAACCTTCACCGGCGCCGCGTGTCGAAGTTTTTCAACCCGTGATTGACCAGAAACGTGCTCTCCTGCGCTGGCAGGCGTTCACCTCTTGGGGTGAGCTCCCCCCCTCCAGCATTGAAACGCGCTACCGGGTGAATGACGGGCCATGGTCGCGTTGGACGACCGTCAGAGAAATTCAGCTATCAGATCTCGAAGTCGGAACGCATCGAGTGACGATTCAGGCAAAAGGTATGTTGGGCAATTTTGATGAGCGTGGAGAGGAGGTGTGGTTCAAAGTGGAGCCGGGGCTCTTGGAACATCCGGCATTTCTCCTCCCCCTCGGCGGATTCGGTATTGCCTTCCTCGTAATGGGGGGTGCCTACATTCGTCGGAAGCAGAAGCAGGACGCTGCACTCCGAGCGAGTGAAAACCGCTACCGCGCCGTGGTCGAAGATCAGACCGAATTTATCTGTCGGTTTCGGCCCGACGGCACGCTCACGTTTGTCAACGAAGCGTACAGCCGATACTTCAACAAACGGCCCGAAGAATTAGTAGGAAAGAACTTCAAGCAATTCCTCCAGCCGGAGGATGTTCCGATGGTCGAAGCTCACCTCGCTCGGCTCGGACGCCTCTCTCCCCTCTCCACGTACGAACACCGTATCACAACCCCGACTGGTGAACTCCGCTGGCAACAATGGACCGACCGCGCCATTCTCGACGGGCGAGAACGAGTCGTAGAAATCCAGTCTGTCGGACGCGACATTACAGAGCGGAAGCATGCGGAAGAGGCACGGCGGATTGCCGAGCAGAAATACCGCGATATCGTCGAGCACGCTTTGGAAGGGATCTACCGAAGCTCTCCGGACGGTACGTTTCTCAGCGTCAATCCGGCCATGGCGCGGATTTTCGGTTACGTTTCCCCACTCGAAATGATGGTCCTCGTACGCGACATCCCCACACAGATATATGTTCACCCCGAAGAACGCGCCCGCTTGCTGGAACTCTTGAACCGGAACGGCGCCGTGCATGCCTACGAGTACGAAGCACGACGAAAAGACGGAACCCACATTTGGGTCGCATGCAGCGCACGCGCGGTGCGCAATCCGAACGGCAGCATTGCATACTACGAAGGGAGCATCACCGATATTACCGAACGGAAGCAGACACAACAGGTTCTCGAAGAAGAGAGACGTTTGCTTCGTACCCTCGTCGAGGCACTTCCCGACGAGATCGCCCTCAAAGACACCAAGAGCCGGTTTGTGATCGTCAATGAGGGAACGGTGCGAGCACTTCGAGCCGCCGGACCACAAGACGTGTTGGGAAAGACCGATTTTAGTTTCGTGCGCCAACCGTTGGCTCAGGAACAGTTCGAAGAAGAACAAGAAATCCTGCGTTCCCGAAAGCCGATCGTGAACAAAGAGCTTGTTCGATTCAACAGAGAAACCGGAGCGATCGAACGGTGCATCCTCACAACGAAACTCCCCCTTTCGGATTCGAACGGAGAGGTGGTGGGACTTCTTGCCATCAACCGCGACATCACGGAACGGAAGCAGGCGGAAGAGGCGCTGCGCGGACTGCCGAAACGAATTCTGGATGCGCAGGAATCCGAACGCAAACGCGTCGCACGCGAACTCCACGATGGTGTTAATCAAATCCTTGCCTCAGCGAAATTCAGGCTGGAACTGGCGCTGGAGCGAACGAGCGTGCGTTCCCACGTCGGGCGCGAGAACTACGAACGCGCCAAAGCTCTGCTCGATCAGGCCATGTTGGAAGTCCGCAGAATCTCGCGCAATCTCCGACCAAGCGTTCTGGACGACTTCGGTTTGGTGCCCGCGTTGAGCAACTTGACCGCGGAGTTCTCCACCCGCACACGGATTGAAACAACGTTCAAGTATTCCAAGCGACTTCCCTCACTCTCGAAAGAAATTGAGGTAGCCATTTACCGCGTTGCACAGGAGGCGTTCACCAACATCGAAAAACATGCTCGCACGCAACGCGTGCTTATGAATCTCCGTCGCTGCAATGACACCCTCACTTTTGCGGTGAAAGACTACGGAGAAGGGATCGATCCCCAGCAAGCCCATGGAAACGGAAAACGTCACACGGGATTAGGATTGGTGGATATGAAAGAACGGGCATCGATGGTCGGCGGAACTTTTTCTGTCTCTTCGCGTCCCCGTCGGGGCACAGAAATACGCGTCGACATACCCTTGACGATTCGTGAACTTGCATAACTCGCATGCCTCATCGAACCACCCCGCCGAAAATATCGATCCTGTTAGTGGATGATCATCCGATTGTGCGCGAGGGGATCAAACACTCGCTCGCCAACAAGAGACGACTCCGGATCGTTGGGGAAGCCTCCGATGGACTCGAAGCGGTACACCTTGCCTCCAAACTGCTCCCCGATGTGGTCTTGATGGATATCAACATGCCTACCATGAGCGGCACCGAGGCGGCTGAAGTGATGATGAAGAACAATCCGAACATAAAGATTCTCGCCCTCACGATGCACGACAACCGAGAGTACGTTCTCCGGATGGCAAAGATCGGTGTTCTTGGGTATCTGTTCAAAGACGATCCTCCAACAGAACTTGTGAAAGCGATTGAGACCGTTGCGCGGGGGAAGACCTACTTTACGCACCGCGCCTCGGAACACATTGTTGCTGAGTACAAGCGTGCGTCGAGGAGGTATTCAGAGGGGGGGCCGCACGGACTTTCCTTGCAGGAACTGAGGGTTCTGCGTGCTCTTACAAACGGCCTCAATATGAAACAGGTTGCCAAGGAGTGCGGCATTAGCCTCCGAACGGCGGAAACGTATCGAAGCCGCATCATGGCAAAGCTCGGCATTGAAACGATAGCCGGATTGACAAAATTCGCCATCCGGGAAGGGATTATAGAACTTAAGTGATCTTTCCGCGTCAGAACGGGGAATCCAACCAGCGGCCTCGTTTCTCAAAATGAGATTCTATCTCGTTCCGGTGATTGTACGGTGTCCGCGATGGCTCGTTTTTCGGCTCTTTTCATGTCCGTAAAAACACGGACATGAAAATGTCCGTACTTTCACGGACATGATGTTTCATCAAATTTTCGTTCCTTATCGACGTCACACAAACCGTCGAAAGGAGCGATGTGATGAAACGCACAACGGTGTTGATAGCCGATCACCATCATAATCTCCGGCGGAGTATCCGGGAATTCTTTCATCGCCTTCCGAACTTTGAAGTGATTGGAGAGCTGGAGAGTGGAGGAGAATTGGAAGAGAAGATTCGCGAGCTCCAGCCCGATCTTCTCATCATCGATATAGAATTTCCGGTGATCAACGGAATGGAGATCGCGCGACGCGTTCGGCGCGAAGGACTCCCCACCCAAGTCTTTATCACCACCATGTTTGAAGATCCAATCTATAGTGCACAGGCCCTCGAAGCAGGTGCACGAGGCATCATCGCGAAATCGCAACTCAAGTTGGATCTCGACTCGAAGTTCAAATTTCATGGCGTTTTCCTTGGCCGCCAGAAATAAGTCTTTCACATATCTCTCGACTATACGTGCTGGAACGTCTATCGAAAATCTCAGGCCTCGCTGTCATATCCATCGGACTCCTCACGGTAGCAGGCTGGCTCGTCGATTCGCGGATGATGACAGCATGGATCGCCGATTCCCTTCCCATGGCACCGAATACGGGAATCGCTTTCACCCTCCTCGGACTCGCGCTTTGGTCGCTTAGTTCGAAGGCTGTTCCCACGCCCGTCATTCCCCGCATCTTCTCCCTCCTTCCCCTCACCCTCGTCCTTCCGCGTATCGTCGAGTATCTTTTTCGCGTCGATCTCGGAGTCGATGGCTGGCTCATCCAGGCGCCGGCAGGAATTCGCACTGGTACGGAAATCGGCCGGATGGGATTCTTCACCGCGTTCTGTTTCGTCCTCGCTTCGCTCGCTCTTCTTACTTCCACACTTCCGATGCCGCGACGCTTCATTGAGAGCATTGCGGGGGTCTCGAGTGTCGCACTCATAGGGATCGGTCTGCTCTTTTCGTTCGGCTACCTCTTTACAAGCCCATTGTTCTCTGCGGTCACCACCATTCCACTCGCATTCAATACAGCCATTGCCTTTCTCATTCTTGGCCTCGGAACGATCCTGGCACTCTTGTCCGACCGCGTCGCAGGGCAATTCCCTTCTGCCTTCGATGCGAAGCTCCGTCGTTTGCACCGATTTATTGTAACTGGATTCGGTCTCGCTTTCGCGGCAGTGCTCGTCATCAGTATTATTTCGTATGAGAACACCACACAATTGGTCGAAAGCACGCGCCTGGTCGCTCACACATACCGCGTGCTCGCCGAGGCCGAAGGAATCATCTCGACCATGAAAGGGATTGAGTCGGCATCCCGCGGCTACGCGTTGAGCGCAGACACGTCGTTCCTCCGAACGTATCGTGAAGGAACCGCGGCGATCTGGGATCAGTTCAGGATCCTCCGTCAGCTCACGATGGATAATCCGAAGCAACAAGAGCGGCTCGAGCGGCTTGAGAAGATCCTACAGTCGAAAGTCGATTTTTCCCGGACGGTGGTAGAGTTGATTCAGCAGAACAACCTTCGACAAGGACAAGAGCTGATCCGGGGCGGCCGCGGACGCGTTGAAATGGATTCCATCAAAGCCCTTCTCCATCGCTTTGAAGCCGACGAGCGGCAGCTTCTTGAGATGCGCATGCAGGATCGGGAATCGAATATCCAGAAAACCATTGTCACGTTCACGCTTCTGAGCGTTTTCGTCATGATCCTCCTCGGAATCTTTTACGTAGTGATCGAGCGAAGTCTTGTGGATCGTCAGAAGTCCGAAGAGGGCCTGAAGAGCGCAGCAAGGGAAATCGAAGACCTCTATAACAACGCCCCGTGCGGATACCACTCCTTGGATCATGAAGGGAGATTCGTACGCATCAATGATACCGAGCTCGCATGGCTCGGCTATACGCAGAATGAAGTATTGGGCAAGATGCGATTTACAGATCTCCTGACGTCGTCGAGCTTTGCAACGTTCCAAGAGAACTTTCCGAAATTTCGAGAGCAGGGGCACATTGAGGGGTTAGAATTTGAGGTGAGACGCAAAGATGGATCCACATTTTGGGTGATGTTGAGTGCTACCGCCGTGGTGGATGAATCAGGCAGATATCTTCGAAGCCGGTCAACGATGTTCGATATCTCGGAACGAAAGCGGGCGGAGGCCACCATCCGCCGGCTTGCAGCAATTGTCGATTCCACAAACGACGCCGTGATTGGCAAATCACTTGACGGTATCGTAACGAGCTGGAACCGGGGAGCCGTTGCTCTCTTCGGATATCCGACAGAGGAAATGATCGGCAAGTCGATTACGACGGTATTCCCCCCCGAGCACGTCGATCAGATAAAGACGACACTTGACCGCATCGGGTCAGGCGCGCACATCTCGCACTATGAAACGCGCTGCCTGCGAAAGGATGGAAGGATTCTTGAAGTCTCTGTCACCATTTCTCCCATACGGGACGCGGCGGGGACGATCGTCGGGGTCTCCACCATCGCACGCGACATGACGTCTCTGAAGGAATCCCAACGAAAACTGGAAGCGCTCAACAAGGAGCTTGAACAAAAGACGTCGGAGCTGGAATTCGTCAATAAAGAGTTGGAAGCATTCAGTTATTCTGTCTCCCACGATCTCCGGGCACCGCTGCGACACATTAACGGGTTTGTCGACCTCCTTCGCAAGCAAGCCGAGCCGCACCTCGATGAGATATCGAGACGCCATCTCGAAATCATCACCAAATCGGCAACGCACATGGGTCAGCTGATTGATGATCTTCTCGTCTTTTCGCGCATGAGCCGCAAAGACCTCGTGAAAGGGGAAGTCGATTTGAATACGCTCGTTAAGGAAGTGGTGAAATTGCTGGAAATGGAGACAAAGGATCGGTCGATCGAGTGGAACATCGGCACGCTGCCGACTGTCCGGGGGGACCTTGCCATGCTGAGGATGGTCTTCGTGAATCTTCTTTCCAACGCGGTCAAGTACACGCGTACTCGTCCGCATGCAGTCATCGAGATCGGGTCGCGCATCGAGGAGACCGGCGAACGGGTGGTGTGGGTGAAGGACAACGGCGTCGGATTCGACATGAATTACGTGCATAAACTCTTCGGGGTATTTCAACGGCTCCATTTGGCTGATGAGTTCGAAGGAACCGGCATCGGCCTGGCCACCGTTCAACGCATCATCCAACGACATGGCGGCCGCGTGTGGGCCGAAGGAACAATCGACCAAGGAGCGACATTGTATTGCGCTTTCCCATCACAGGAGAAGGAATCGCCATGAGCGAACTGAAACGCATCTTTCTTGTCGACGACAGCTCACGCGACATCGAGCTAACACTTGCTGCCTTGGAGGAACATCATCTGGCCAACGAAGTTGTTGTTGCCCGCGACGGGGCACAGGCACTCGATTATCTGCGTCGCCGAGGAGAGTATACCCAGCGTCCCGATGGCAACCCTGCAGTGATACTCCTCGACATCAAGATGCCGAAGGTGGATGGAATGGAGGTACTTCGGACGATTCGCGGAGATGAAAAACTGAAGCTGATCCCTGTCGTGATGCTCACTTCGTCCCGTGAAGACCGGGACCTGGTGGAGAGTTACCGACTAGGCGTGAACGCCTACGTGGTCAAGCCGGTTGATTTCGATCAGTTTGTGCGGGCTGTCAGTGAAGTCGGATTGTTCTGGGCGATCTTGAACGAGCCGCCCCCCGGCACTATCGGACGCAACATCTAACGTGGTCCCATCCCCCTCTTGGAGGAGTCGACTATGCTTGCTCCCCTTCGGATACTGCATATTGAGGACGATCTGCTTGACGCGGAACTCACGAAAGCGATACTCGAAAGAGAGAATATCGCTTGTACCATCACCCCGGCACGATCCGCGAAGGAGTTTCAGGCAGCCCTGGAAACCGACCGGTACGATCTTGTCCTGTGCGATTTCAATCTTCCCAGCTTCGACGGTTTTGCCGCTCTCAAGCAGTGCCGTGAGAAACTTCCACATACGCCTTTCATCTTTCTTTCCGGCACTATAGGAGAAGAAACAGCCATTGAGTCGTTGAAGAACGGAGCGACCGACTACGTCCTCAAGCAAAACATCAATCGGCTTGGGTCGTCTATTCGGCGGGCCATACGGGAGCGTGAGTTGGAACAACAACGTGCAGCGATTGAAGAGCGTCTGCTCCGAAGCGAACAACTTTATCGAACCATCTTTGAATCGACGGGCACGGCAATGGCGCTTATCGAAGCCGATACCACCATCTCCCTCGTGAATTCGACCTTCGCACAGATCGCCGGCTACTCTCGCGAAGAGATAGAAGGAAAGAAAAAGTGGACCGAGTTCGTGGCGCAAGAGGATCTGGAAACGATGACGGGGTATCATGTTTTACGCCGAAAGGACCCCACCTCCGCTCCCTCTTCTTACCAATTCCGATTCAAAGACCGACGAGGAGAAGTTCAAGAGGTCCTGCTGACGATCTCGGTGATCCCCGGCACTACCACATCGGTTGCATCGATGATCGATATTACTGAACAACGCCGCCTGGAGCGCGAGTTGATCACCAATGCCAATCGCTATCGAAGCCTTTTTGAAGGTTCCCCCGACGCTGTCGTGTTGAGCTCACTCGATGCAAAGGTGATTTTGTGCAACCGACAAACAGCCCTCCTCCTCGGCTACGACGACCCCCATGAGTTAGTCGGCCGAAACATATTTGATTTCGTCGTGCCGGAAGATCACGAACGAGCCAAACTCAATGCTCAACAGACATTAACGAACGGCATCGTCAAGAGTTTTGAGTACACATTAATCAGGAAAGACGGATTGCGGATCCCCGTAGAGGGCAGCTCGTCGTTGATCGTCAAGGCGGACGGATCGCCCGCCGCATTAACCAATGTGTTGCGCGATATCCGAGAGCGAAGGGAACGCGAAGAGCGAATTGGCGAGCAGGCTGCCTTACTGGACGTCGACCCCGACGCCATTATCGTGCGCGACATGGATGACCGTGTGATCTTCTGGAGCAAAGGGGCGGAGACGATGTACGGATGGAAAGCCGAAGAGGTGATCGGTTCAACCTCGTGGGAAAGATTGCCGGGGGAACTCCGCCCGAAATACGATAAGGCGAAAGCGACCCTTCTTGAACAGGGAGAATGGCACGGAGAGTGGACACACAAGACCAAATATGGTAGAGACATCATCGTCTCGAGTGTGTGGAAACTGGTTCGGGATGAGCGCGGTCAACCGAAAAATGTCTACGTCGTCAATACGGACATCACGGAACGAAAGAAACTGGAACTGCAATTCCTCCGGGCACAGCGTCTGGAAAGTATCGGCACGCTGGCCGGAGGCATCGCGCACGACTTGAACAACGTCCTTGGTCCCGTTCTGATGGCAGTCTCCATCCTCCGCCGGAAACTCACCGACGAGCAAAGTCAGAGGCTCCTTGATAATCTTGAGACGAGTGCCAAGCGCGGTGCCGATATGGTGAAGCAGGTCTTGACCTTTGCCCGCGGCGTAGAGGGAGATCAGGTTCTGCTTCAACCGAAGCACCTCATTCGTGAAGTCGTCTCCATGTGCAAAGATACGTTTCCCAAGTCCATCACTCTTCATGAAAACGTGGCGAAAGACCTCCACACCATCACGGGCGATGCGACGCAGATTCATCAAATGCTCATGAACCTCTGCATCAATGCGCGAGACGCCATGCCGAACGGCGGCACCCTCACCATCAGTGCCGAGAACGTTGTGGTGGATGAGGCGTTTGCCAAGACGCATCTTCTGACCGCTCCCGGTGAATATGTGTTGATCAAGGTGTCAGACACCGGCACCGGCATTCCAGAGGAGATTCAGGATAAGATCTTCGACCCCTTTTTCACTACAAAAGAACATGGGAAAGGAACGGGTCTCGGTCTCTCAACGACGATGGGGATTGTGAAGGGTCACAAAGGTTGCATCAACGTCTACAGTGAAGTCGGACATGGCACCGAATTTCACATCTACCTCCCCGCATCCGAATCCGGCATTCAGAACACAAGTCGAGCGGATCAAGCTGTCGCCACAACCTCGGGCAGTGGAGAGCTTGTGCTCGTGATTGATGACGAATCGGCCATACGCGAGATCACACGTACAACGCTTGAGAGTGACGGCTTTCGCGTCCTGCTCGCGGAAGACGGGACACAAGCGTTAGGGTTGTTCGCAAAACACGTAGACGAGATTCGCGTCGTCGTCACCGACATGATGATGCCGCATATGGATGGTGCGGCGACCATTCGCGCTATGCTCAGTCTGCGTCCCGATATCCGCATCGTAGCGATGAGCGGCTTGACCGACAACAGCAGAGTAGAGATGCTTGCGCGCGCCGGACAGATCACCTTTCTGCAAAAACCGTTTACGGCCGACCGACTGCTGTCGAGCGTCGCCGCGGCCTTGAAGGCGACACAACAGTAGTTCACTAAGGGGAAAATCCTCTCTCAACTCATCAACCTGTCCTTCCATTCAGCGCCTTTCTTGAATTTCACGCGAAATCTGCGCATTTTGGCGCCGTCAAGTTTGATCGTCCCCTCGCCCACCTTGTCGGTGGGCTTTTTTTCATAACGAGGATCGCACCTCATCATGCTGTTGATCTTTCCATCCATCGAGATACGGCGAGGTCAGTGCGTGGAGATCGTTCACGGCGATCCGGGCTCGGAACACCGCTATAGCATCGATCCCGTCCAGATGGCAATCCTCTGGCGAGGGGAGAACGCAAAAACGCTCCACGTGGTCGATGTCGACGGCGTGGGCTCCGGAAAGCTGGAGAACCGGGAGGTGATCAGGAAGATGGTGGAAGCTGTCGATATCCCGATTCAGGTAGGAGGAGGACTGCGTGAGTATGAGGAGATCAAGTCGGCACTGGAACTTGGCGTTTACCGCGTCGTCATCGGTACGGCGGCGGTCAACGATCCACCGCTCATCGAGCGGCTGGTGAAAGAGTTTGGGGCGCGCAGAGTTGCCGTCGCCATCGAGGGGCGCGACGGAAAAATCCGGAGCGACGGGGGGAAACGGGAATGGGATCTCTCCCCCGTCGCGTTTGCCCGACAGATGAAGAAGCTTGGAGTGATGCGTGTTATCTACTCCGATATCGCAGAAGATGGAATTTCGAAACGCTTGAACATTTCCGCTCTCAAAGAGCTTGCGACAGCCGCGAGCGTTCGAGTGACGGCACAAGGTGGGGTTACGGGCTACCAGGACCTCATCAGACTACAAGAACTTGAAAAATACGGGGTCGATTCCGTTATCGTCGGCAAAGCGCTCTATCAGAATAGCTTTCCGTGCCAACGACTCTGGCGGCTGAATGAAAAGGAATTGACAGACCTCGGTCCGACTCGAAGACTATGAAGATCACCGTTATCGGCCATATTGCCAAAGATATCTTCCATTTTCGCCGGGAGAATGGGGAAGAAGAGATTCAAGAACACTGGGGAGGAATCCTGAACTCAGTTCTCGCTCTCGCAAACCTCATCGGAAAAGATGACGTCGTCGTTCCCGTCTTCGGAGTGGGTGAGAGCGACTACGACGAAGTTCTTACTCTCCTCAGTGGTTGGAACCAGATCGAAACCAAAGGAATCTATCGGCTCAAGGGAGCGAGCAACCGTGTGCACTATTTTCCTTCGGCCAGAGACGGAATAGTCGAATGCTCCAAGGACTTGGCTCCTCCGATTCCCTTTTCCAAGATCAAACCACATCTCGACACGAACGGGGTGTTGATCAATATGGTCTCGGGATTCGATCTAACGCTTGAGACGCTCGACTTTCTCCGGATGCACGTACGAGAAGAAAAAATCGCCATCCATCTCGATGTTCATTCCCTGACTCTCGGACTTGATCAGGAGCGGCGGCGCTTCCCCCGGCCTCTGACTGATTGGAGGCGATGGTGCTTTATGATCAACTCCATTCAAATGAACGAGGAGGAAGCACGTACTCTGAGCGCCGAGCGATTCGACGAAGAAACGCTCATCAATCATCTCATGTCTCTCATGGTGCAGGCGCTCGTCATCACACGGGGGGAGAATGGAGCAACCCTCATCGTGCAGGAGCATAAGAAATTCCGGCGGTTCGATCTGCCTGTACCGCGTGTCGAAAAGCCGGTCAGTGCAACCGGCTATGGAGATGTATTTGGAGCGGCGTTCTTCCTCCATGCAGTACAGACGAAGGACTATCCCGCGTCGGTGGCGTTTGCCAATGATGTCGCAGCCCGCAACGCGTCAACACAGGGAGAGGGCGGGCCGACCGCTCGTTCTGAAAGCTTTTCAAATACACACATTCAGCAAATATCGACAAAAGAGATTGAATGATCACTGGATGTCGTCAGAGTTGCGCAACAAATTGATATGAGAGATTGATATGATTGTGATGAAATTCGGTGGCACGTCGGTGGAAGATGCGCGTGCCATGACAACCGTCATCGAAATCATCGAGCGGGAGCGGCATCGCAAACCCGTGGTGGTCCTTTCAGCGATCGCCGGTGCGACCAACACCCTGCTCGACGCAGCCCGACTCTCCGTTGAAGGAAAGCTCGACGAAGCGACACGACTTTTGAACGAGCTTCTTGAGCGTCACGTGTTGATCCTCGAGAACCTGATTACTCAGCGGACGACGATACAAGAGCTGATCCTTGAGATTCGTCGACGGTTTGATGAGTTGAAGAATCTGTGCCAGGGCATCGCCATTCTGGGTGAGTTGACCAACCGATCGCTTGATGCCATCGCTTCCGTAGGCGAACGACTCTCCACGCTCATCGTTGCCCGTGGAATGGAGGAACGTGGACTTCCTGTGGAGTTAGTGGACGCGCGGTCGTTCATGATCACCGATGAACAGTATTCAAACGCCGCTCCGCACATGCCGCTCATCGAAACGAAAGCGCGAGAGCTCCTCTTGCCTCTGATTGACAGAGGGAGGATCGTCATGACTCAGGGCTTCATTGGTTCCACACGCAAAGGCATCACTACCACGTTGGGCCGCGGCGGGTCGGACTACTCGGCCGCAATCATCGGCGCCGTGCTGGATGCCGAGGAAATTCAAATCTGGACCGATGTGGACGGCGTTCTGACGGGCGATCCGCGTATCGTTCCTTCTGCGAAAAAACTGAGGGTGATTTCGTTCCGTGAGGCATCGGAGCTGGCTTACTTCGGAGCGAAAGTGCTGCACCCGAGTACCATTTTGCCTGCGGTGAAGAAGAATATTCCCGTCATCGTGCTGAATTCCCGCAGACCGGCCGCCTCAGGGACGCGGATCGTCTCCGATCCTCCGAAGTCAAACGCTGCCGTGAAGTCGATCGCCTCGAAGAAGGGCATCACCGTCATCAACATTCAGTCGACACGCATGTTGATGGCGTACGGCTTCCTTGAATCGATCTTCTCTGTGTTCAGCCGGCACAAGACGCCGGTGGATCTTGTGAGTACGTCGGAGGTCGCCGTCTCACTCACAATCGACAACACGACCCGTTTGGAGGAGATCATTCAGGAGCTCGAGTCGTTTGCCGAGGTGAGTGTCTTCCGGAACAAAGCCATCGTGTGCATCGTGGGGGAGCAGATGCATTCGACCGTTGGGATCGCCGATCGCATTTTTCACGCCTTGGGCGATATCAACGTGATGATGATCTCGCAAGGGGCATCCGAAATCAACATGAGCCTGGTCGTTGACGAAACGGACGTCGTCGAAGCCGTACGACGTCTGCATAAAGAATTCTTCGAGCCCGTACCGGAATTGGAAATCTTCGAAACGATCGAGGCAAACGAGAAAAGCCCTTACAAAAGATGAACATTACGCTGATCGGATACGGGAAGATGGGGAAGGAGGTCGAGCGGCTCGCGGCCGAACGCGGATGTGCCGTCGTCGGTCGGGTTTCTTCTTCCTCCCCTCCGCTTTCAGAAGAGTCAATTCGCCAGACGGACGTCGTGATTCACACTGCAACGCCCTCCTGTGTGAAGGAACACGTCGAAGAATGGGCCGCGCGCGGAAAGAACATCGTCGTCGGAACGACGGGGTGGTATCATGAACTCCCGTCGATCCAGACGCTCGTCGCACGGCACAACATCGGACTCGTCTATGCCTCCAATTTTTCCATTGGAGTCAACATCCTGTTCAACATCATCGCAGAAGCTGCGACCCTCATCGATCGATTTGAGGAGTACGATGCGTTCATTCACGAGGTTCATCACAAAGGAAAACTCGATAGCCCGAGCGGCACCGCTTTGACGCTCGGCACCATTCTTTTGAGTCGCGTGCGTCGCAAGAAGGAACTCCTGACAAAGGCTCCGGACGGAGCAATCAAGGCGGATCAACTCCACATTTCTTCCTCGCGTGCCGGAACTGTTGTGGGAACTCATCGCATTACGTTCGATTCTGCCGCCGATAGTATTGAAATTGTTCATAGTGCAAAGAACCGCAGCGGGTTCGCTCTCGGCGCCCTTCTCGCCGCGGAATGGATTGTCGGCAAGCGCGGCGTGTTCACGATGGAAGACGTCTTCCGCGATCTCTTTCAACAGAATGCCTCACCAACATCATGAGGAACGAAGATATGGCAAGGTGGAAAAAATTTCAGGGAACGGGAACGGCTATCGTCACGCCGTTCCGCAAAGACGGAACGCTCGACGAGAAGGCCTTACGCAAGCTGGTGGAGTTTCAGATCCGGGGCGGCGTTGAAGCGATCGTCCCCGTCGGCACCACGGGTGAGAGTCCGACACTGAGCTACGATGAGCATTTCCGCGTCTTCGACATCGTCATTGAACAGGTCGATGGTCGTGTAAAGGTTTTTGCCGGTACCGGTAGTAACAGCACGCATGAAGCAATTGAACAGACAAAGTACGCCAAACAGGTGGGGGCTGATGCGGCGTTGGTCGTAGGCCCATATTACAACAAGCCGACACAAGAGGGATATTTTCGTCATTATGCTGCCATTGCTGAGGCGGTCGATATTCCGATGATCGTGTACAATGTGCCGGGTCGAACGGGAGGAAACATTGAACCGTCAACGACGCTCCGGATGGCTCGGGAGATCCCGAACGTGGTGGCTGTGAAAGAAGCTTCAGGAAATTTCGCGCAGATCATGGAAATAGCCCGCAACAAGCCGAAGCATTTCTCCCTCCTTTCGGGAGATGACGCCATCACGCTTCCGATGATGGCCGTCGGAGCGGACGGTTGTATTTCGGTGGTTGCAAATGAAACGCCCAAAGACTTTTCCGACCTTGTGCGACATTGCTTGAAAGGGGACTTTAAAAAGGCGTTAACGCTCCACAACAAACTGCTCCCACTGATGAACATCAACTTCGTCGAAGCAAATCCGATCCCTGTCAAAGCTGCACTTTCGATGATGGGAATGATCGAAGAGGTTTACCGCCTTCCTCTTCTTCCGATTGGTGAGAAGAATCGCCAAAAGCTCAAAGCGATCTTAAAAGAGTTAAAATTGATATGAGCAAAGGGCGAATCACTCAGACCGTTTCTTCCTCATTCAATTGACACGGAAGCTCCGATGGGATTACGAGAACATATCGAGCAGTTGTATGAGCAGGATATTAAGACCATCGACCGTTCCGCCGCTCTTCGCATTTTTAATGAGTTCAAGTTCTTTTTGAATGGCGGTGACGTACGCGCCGCGCAACGCTCCAAGGAAAGCAAGTCCGGATGGGCGGTCAACGGCTGGGTGAAGAAAGGAATCCTCTTAGGTTTTCGCCTGGGCGAGATGACCGACGTCTCTATTAACGAGCACTTCCGTTATTTCGACAAAAACACCTATCCCCTCAAGCGGCTGACAATCGATCATCAGGTTCGGGTAGTGCCCGGCGGAACCTCGATCCGCGACGGCTGCTTCATCGCCAAGAGCGTCGTTATCATGCCTCCCGCCTACATCAATGTCGGAGCGTACGTCGATGAAGGGACGATGATCGATTCGCACGCGCTCGTTGGCTCGTGCGCGCAGATCGGCAAGCGCGTGCACATCAGCGCCGCGACGCAGATCGGGGGTGTGATAGAGCCCGTAGGCGCGATGCCGGTGGTCATTGAGGACGACGTGATGGTGGGCGGCAACTGCGGCATTTACGAAGGAACCATCGTTCAACGGCGAGCCGTCATCGGCGCAGGAGTGGTCCTGACAGGTTCCACCCCCGTCTACGACATTGTGAACAATTCCATCTACCGACGCACGCCCGAAGAGCCGCTTGTCATTCCGGAAGGTGCAGTCGTCGTTCAGGGAAGCCGGCACATCGATGCACCGTTCGCACGTCAGCATCATCTCGCCATCTACACACCTGTCATCATCAAGTATCGGGACGAAAAAACCGACGCGGGGACTGCTTTGGAAGAGAGCTTGAGATGAAACGAATCTTGATTTGCGGGGCAAACGGATTACTGGGTCAGCGCCTTGCATTGATGCTCAGCAGTCAAACGGAATACGAAGTCCTGCACACCTCTCACCACCGCACGTTCGTGTTCGACAACCGGCTGTTGGACTATACACAGCTCGACATCACACGCAAGAGCGACGTGAAGAGCCTCGTCTCCAGTTTTCATCCGGATGTCATTATGAACGCCGCCGCCGCAACGAACGTGGACTGGTGTGAAACACACCGCGAAGAAGCGTGGAAGGTGAACGTCGTCGGCGTGGAAAATCTGATTGAAGCGGCCCGCAAGGTGGGGGCGAGGTTGATTCATGTTTCAACCGACTACGTCTTTGACGGCAAGAGCGGTCCCTATAAGGAAGATGACCGACCGAATCCTTTGAGCTATTATGGCAAATCCAAGCTGGCGGCGGAAAATGCGCTCCGCATCGCCGATATCCCTTATGCCATCGTTCGCACGATCGTCGTGTATGGAGCCGGCATCAATGTGAAGGAAAATTTCCCCCTCTGGGTCTTCAACAGCCTGCGCGCCGGAAAACGCATCCGGTGCGTCGAAGATCAGATCAGCAACCCGACCTCCGTCAACGACCTCGCGTTTGCAATCCTGAAGATCTTCGAACTCAACAAGACCGGACTGTATCACGTCTGCGGAAGCGAACGATTGAGCCGGTATGACTTCGCCCGGAGGGTCGCAGAGGTCTTCGAACTCGATCCCGAACTCATCGAACGGGTCCAAACCTCCGATCTCCAGCGAATTGCTCCACGTCCGATGGTAACGGGATTTATTACCCTGAAAGCCGAATCGGAGCTTCATCTCAAACCGATGGATACGCGGCAGGGCTTGACGCTCATGAAACGAGAGCTGCATTCAGCAAGGAAACTCTAATGGACCTCTTCGCCCCCATTCTGACCGGATTCATCCTTGGATGCCTCCACGCCTTCGATGCAGACCACATTGTTGCCGTGACGGCATTCTCCAGCAAACATCCTCACGAGCGGAAAGCGGCGATCTTCGGATTGCTCTGGGGACTCGGTCACACGGTTTCATTGCTGATCTTCGGACTTCTCACGCTGAGTTTCAAGCTTCTGATCCCGCCGATGATCGAATCGCTTGCCGAAACGCTCGTTGGCCTTCTTTTGATTCTGCTGGGCGTCTGGGTGTTGAAGGACCTCTTCGTGAAGCACAAAATCCACCTCCATGCCCACACGCACGACGGTGTGGAGCACATTCACTTTCACTCACATAAGTATGACGAAGGTCATGCCCACAAGCACTCCATGTTCTGGATCGGTGCCACACATGGATTGGCAGGAACGGCATCCGTGATGGTCCTCATCCCCATCACGCTCTCGCAAACGGTGATGGCGGCAGGGATCTATCTGTTGCTGTTTGGCATCGGAACCATCGCAGCGATGACCACCTTTGCCTTCGCACTGGGCACGATTTCTTCCGCTGCGTTCTCCAAGCGTTTCCTGCCTGCGTTTCAGGGGATCGCGGGGTTGGCAAGCATCAGCGTCGGTACCGTGTGGATCGGCCGGCAATTTCTATGAGACGCACGCTCTTCTTCTTTCTTCTTCTCTGTGTCTTCGGATGCTCGGCAAGCAGAACGGCCCGCGATCAACCGATCATTCGAGTGATGACATACAACATCCACCACGGGGAGGGAACGGACGGAAAGGTGGATCTGAAGCGAATCGCTGAGGTGATCAAGCGCTCTGAGGCCGATATTGTAGCCCTGCAGGAAGTCGATCGCGGAGTGGAACGCACGAAGCGCATCGATATCATGACGGAACTCTCCGACCTTACCGGCATGACGTATGCGTTCGGCAAGAACATCGACTTTCAAGCAGGGGAGTATGGGAACGGATTCCTCACCCGCTTCCCCATTTTGGAGGAGCGCAATCACCATTATCGCATGATCCATCCCGGAGAGCAGCGCGGGCTGCTGCAACTAGTGCTCGAAGTGCACGGCGAGGAAATCGTCGTCATGAACACCCATATCGATTACAGACAAGACGACACCGAACGGATTGCCAACATTGCGGAGTTGCGAAGCGCCGCGGCTCGCTACGCGCCTCGCCCCGTCGTTGTGTGCGGCGACTTCAACGACACACCCGAGAGCCGCACCATTGCATTGATGAAGGAGGATTTCATCGACGCTTGGGAAGCGGCTGGAACGGGGGCGGGATTCACGTACCCTGCTGACACCTCGAAGAAGAGGATCGATTACATTTTTGTTTCAAAGCCAACGCGCGGTGAGAGTCAATCGGCCTCCCTTTCGCTTCGCCCCGTTGCAGCCCGCGTGGTCCAGTCGGATGCATCGGACCACCTCCCTCTTCTTGTTGAATTCGAACTGACGACCACCACCGGCGGCCTTATTCAGAAAAGAAAGTAACTGCTATATGTTAGACATCAAGTTCATCCGCGAGCACTACGATCTCGTCCGCCAGGGCGCCGAGTCGAAAGGCTTCACCGTGAACCTTGGAGATATTATCGCGCTCGATGAAGAACGGCGCAAGCACATTCAGGAAGGCGAGGCGCTGAAGGCACGACGGAACGAGGTCTCGGCTCAGATCGGCAGGATCAAGAAAGAAGGGGGGGATGCGTCGCGTGCGATTGCGGAAATGGAACAGGTGAAGAACCGCATTCAGCAGATCGATCATGAACTGCGCCATCTTGAAACAAAGCTTAACGAGCTCCTCCTGACCGTTCCGAACATTCCGCATCCATCTGTGCCGTACGGCAAAACGCCGGCGGACAACAAAGAAGTGCTCGTCTGGGGCGACGCTCCCGCAGTTGATTTTCCCCTCAAACCACACTGGGAGTTGGCGGAGAAGCTCGGCATCATCGACTTCGCTCGGGGAGCAAAGACAGCCGGTGCGGGCTTTCCGTTCTATGTCGGAAAGGGGGCAACGTTGGAGCGCGCGCTCATCAACTTTTTTCTCGACCGGGCGCTCCAGCAGGGCTACAAAGAAATCTGGCCTCCGATTGTGGTGAATGAAGAGAGTGCGCGAGGAACGGGGCAGATTCCGGACAAAGAAGACCTGATGTACGTGGTAGAGCGGGATGGCTTGTATCTGATTCCGACTGCAGAGGTGCCGGTCAGCAATTTCCATCGCGACGACATTTTGTCGGAAAAGGAGTTACCCGTCCGCTACGCAGCTTATACGCCATGTTTTCGACGAGAAGCAGGATCATATGGAAAGGATGTGCGGGGACTGAACCGGCTTCATCAGTTCGATAAGGTCGAACTGGTGAAATTCGTCCATCCATCCACTTCGTACGATGAGCTTGAATCGCTGAAGGAGGATGCCGAACAGGTGTTGAAACTTTTGGGGCTTCGGTACCGAGCGCTGCTGATGTGCACCGGCGATATGGGCTTCACACAATCGAAGAAATATGACCTCGAAGTGTGGGCACCCGGCCAACAGAAGTGGCTAGAGGTTTCTTCGTGCAGTAATTTTGAAGCATTCCAAGCGCGGCGAATGAATATCCGCTTCCGTCCCACCAATGGCGGCAAACCGGAACACGTGCATACCCTCAACGGGTCTGGCCTCGCGCTTCCGCGCATCGTTGCAGCGCTTCTCGAGCATTACCAGACACCGGAAGGGAAAGTCATCATCCCGAAAGCACTACACTCGTACACAAAGTTTGAAATCATCGGCTCATAGATCTGCACCGGTGACGATCTCTGCTCAGCAGAAAACAAAAAACCACAGATTACACTGATTTTCACATTTGAGGAAATCAGTTAAACATTAAAAATACGCTGAGCAGATACCATTTTTTCATTTTCAATTTTTCATTTTTAATTGAATGCGTCCTCTCCTCCGCCTCCGACCTTATCTTCTACGGTATAAGAAGACGCTTCTCTGGGGACTCGTCACGATCATCGGCAGCAATGTCTTCACAGTTGTTCAACCTCTGTTCCTGGGCAAGGCGGTCGACGACCTAAAGCTGGCCGTTGACACAGGTTCGGTCGACATATCCCTCTTCGCCCAATGGACCGGGTTGATCGTCGGGTTCTCCGTCATCGCCGGCATCTTCACGTTTCTCACGAGGCAAACCATCATTGTCGTCTCGCGACATATTGAATTCGACCTCAGGAACGATCTGCTCGCTCACCTTCAGCGTCTTCACTATTCCTACTTTCAAAACACACCGACAGGCGATCTGATGGCGCACGCGACCAACGACATCAGCTCCGTACGCAACGTGCTCGGACCCGGCATGATGTATCCCGCCGATACGCTGATGACGTTCTCGATGGTCCTGGTGCTGATGATGGCGACCGATTGGTCGCTGACGCTCCTTGCCCTCATCCCGCTGCCGTTGGTGTCCGTCATCGTGTACAGACTGGGAAAATTGATTCACGCGAAAACGATGGAACGACAGGAACAGTTTTCCCTCCTCACAATGCGTGCGCAGGAGAACCTCTCGGGGATTCGCGTAATCAAGTCGTACGTGCGGGAGGAACATGAAATCAAGTTATTCGGGTCGTTGAGTTGGGAGTATTTGAAGAAAAACCTCGTTCTCGCCCGCGTTCAGTCTCTCCTCTGGCCTTTGATGTTTCTCCTCGTCGGTTTCTCTATCATCATCACCATCTATGCCGGCGGCATACGGGTGATCGAAGGTTCATTGACGATCGGCTCGCTCTCGGCATTCCTCGCGTATCTCGTGATGCTCATCTGGCCGGTGATCGCGTTCGGATGGGTGATCAATCTGCTGCAACAAGGAGCGGCGTCGATGTCCCGGTTGTGTAAGATCTGGGACACGGAACCGGAGATACGCGACACGACGGAGACCATCCCAACGATCCGGGAAATCAAAGGAGAGATTGAATTCCGCAACGTGTCCTTTACGCACAAGAACGCTTCAACTCCGACATTGAAGAACATCAACCTCACCATTTCACAGGGGATGACGGTGGCAATCGTCGGATACACCGGTTCGGGAAAGACGACGTTGGTGAACCTCATTCCACGATTGTACGACGTCACGAGCGGCCAACTTCTCATCGACGGCATGGACATTCGCCGCATTCCCCTCGAGGTGTTGCGTTCACACATCGGCTATGTTCCACAGGAGACGTTTCTCTTTTCAGACACACTGGCCGAGAATATCCGATATGGGGCAGATGAAGCGAGTGTGGAAGAGATTCAGAAAGCAGCGGAGATATCTCAGATCGCGAAAGATGTGCTGGATTTTCCGAAGAAGTATGAGACGATGATCGGGGAGCGAGGCATTACGCTCTCCGGTGGACAGAAGCAGCGCACCAGCATCGCCCGGGCGATCGTGCGGCATCCCAGAATTCTCATCCTTGACGATTCCCTCTCCTCCGTCGATACATACACGGAGGACGCCATTCTCCATCGTCTCCGTGATTTCATGAAAGGACGGACCAGCATCCTCATCAGCCACCGCATCTCCACCGTGAAAGATGCCGACTTGATCGTCGTTCTCCAGCACGGAGAGATCGTCGAGCGCGGGACCCACGAAGAGCTTGCCGCCCTCGGTGGCATCTATGCCGATCTGTACGAGAAGCAGTTGCTGGAGCAGGAGCTGGAAGAGCTGTAATCAAGTAAAAAGGAAAAACGAAAAAGTAAAAAGGGAAGGGACCAATGGAGAAACCATTCGCTATCAACCAGCGCGTATTCGGATTTGTCATCGCTGTTCGAGAGCTTTCTGAGCATATACCCACGAACAGGATCGGAAGAAATCAAAAAGATCCTCGGAAGTATTGCAAGTCGATCAAGAAAAACCTCCAAACCTGAATCACTCTGAGCTTCAACTATTTTTTAATTTTGACTTTTGACTTTTTCCTTGACTCATGCACGAAGAAGAAATTCTCGGTAAAGCCTACGATGCCCGCCTCATGCGGCGGTTGTTGAGGTACCTTCGCCCGTACAAGTGGTACGTCGCACTCGGCATCCTTCTGAGTATCCTTACCAGCGCCTTCGAAGCCGTTCGGCCGTATTTTACGAAGATCGCGGTGGATGTGGACATTGCAAATAAGGATCACGAAGGACTTCTTCGCACCGTTTTGATTTTCTTCATCATCCTCATTGTTCGGGGTGTGATTCAGTACGCCAACGCCTACCTCACACAATGGATCGGCCAGCGGACGATCTACGATCTCCGGATGGAAATCTTCCGTCACCTCCAGAACCTCTCCCTCAAATTCTACGACCGCAATCCGATCGGTCGCCTCATCACCCGCGTCACCAACGACGTGGAAGTATTGAACGAGATGTTCTCCTCGGGCATTGTGATGGTGTTCAGCGACATCTTCACGATCATCGGCATCTTCTATTTTATGTTCTCGATGAATTGGGAACTGTCACTCGTTTCCTTGAGCGTGCTCCCCCTTCTCTTCTACGGCACCTTCCTCTTTCGAAGAAAAGCCCGCGAAGCCTACCGCGAGGTGCGTCTGCACATTGCCCGTATCAACTCCTTTATGCAGGAGCACATTACGGGGATGCTCGTTGATCAGATCTTCAACCGGGAGAAGAAATCGTTCCAGAAATTTTCTTCCATCAACGCGGCACATCGGGATGCTAATATCAAATCCATTTTCTACTATGCCCTCTTCTATCCGGGAGTCGATCTCATCGGCGCGCTGTCGATCGGACTCATTATCTGGTATGCAGGCGGACACATTCTCGAAGACCACATCACACTCGGCACCGTGATGGCGTTTGTCCAGTTCAATGAGATGTTCTGGCGTCCGATCCGGGATCTGTCGGAAAAGTACAACATTCTCCAAACAGCCATGGCCTCATCCGAACGCATCTTCCAGTTGCTGGACGATCAGACCGTCCTGCACATTCCCTCGACACCCCGTAAGCTGAAGAAAGTCAGTGGCGAGATCGAATTCCGCAACGTCTGGTTTGCCTACAACGTGCTGTCGGACGGACAAGGATCGCCGGAGTGGGTGTTGAAAGACATTTCTTTTCACGTGATGCCGGGGGAAACCGTGGCGTTCGTCGGCCACACGGGGGCAGGCAAGACGTCTATTATGAGTCTGCTGACCAGATTCTATGAAATCCAAAAAGGAGAAATCCTCGTGGACGGTGTGAACATCCAACACCTCCATCCGGCCGATCTTCGGCGACACATCGCCGTTGTCTTGCAGGATGTCTTCCTGTTTTCCGGTGACATCAAAGGAAACATCAACCTAGGAAATGAAGAGATTTCGCTTGACCGCGTAAAAGCCGCGGCGCGCGTGGTGGGCGCACACAAGTTCATCGAGCAACTTCCCGGCGGATACGATGCGGAAGTAAAGGAGCGGGGCGCGACGCTCTCGGTGGGACAGAAACAACTTCTCTCCTTCGCACGCGCGCTGGCCTTCAATCCACACATCCTCGTCCTGGACGAAGCCACCTCGAGCGTCGATACAGAAAGCGAATTACTTATTCAAGCCGCGATTAAGAAACTTCTCAGGGGCCGCACCTCGCTCGTCGTCGCACACCGGCTCTCTACCATCCAGAACGCCGACAAGATCATCGTCCTGCACAAGGGGGAAATTCGTGAGATGGGAACGCACCAAGAACTCCTCGCGCACGACGGCATCTATCGCAAGCTGTACCGCCTGCAGTACAAAGATCAAGAAGTGAAAGCGTAACTCGGACGGCGGCCTGCCCGAACTGGAAACTATTTGACCGATGCGTGCCTATTACGACTCTCTGCTTGAGAAAGGCGTCACTGAACATAACGCCCGGAATGCCGTTGCACGCTCTATTGCTCGGATCACCTACGGCATGATGAAAACCGGCAAACGCTATCAACCATATCAACAAAGGAGTCTGGCCGAACCACGGCACGTCGCCTAGAACGGGACTCATCATAGTGAACTCGCTTTTCGTTCTTCGATGCGCGACATGATCGAAACGCTTCTGTTCTTTGATCTCCAATGAGTCTCGCCAGTGGGAGAGAGAGCTCTATGAAGCGATCGTGGCCACGACATTGACGGATGAGCGTTTAGTTTTTTCGTACGACGTGGGCATTGCCGGCGATCCAGAGGCGTCTGTGATAGTGTGGCTTGCGTCCACGCGGTTGCTTCGCTGTGGTTCTGCCCGACAGCGCTTTGACGTTTAACAGACGAAGAGCGTATTTGCGGTTGTCGTTACAGTTCTCAGAAATCGGAGTTGGAAAAATGGCTTGCCTTTGGGGCTCGTTTTTGGTAACTTCGCGTTTGGCTGAAGCCTGTTACACTTTACACTGTAGCAGGCTTTTGTCATCTTCTCGCTGTCTGTTGAAAGGGGATTGTTGCTGATTTCTCGGAAAACTCAGGATGTTCTAGAGACAATACCGAGATAATGTTTTTCATTTTTCATTTTAAATTTTTCATTGAAACCATGGTGACCATAGTTCAGTCGGTTAGAACGCCAGGTTGTGGCCCTGGAGGTCGAGGGTTCGAGTCCCTCTGGTCACCCCAAGCAAGTGCGGAATGGCGAGTTCGGAGTGGGGAATGCGGTATGTGCAATTCAACATTCCCAATTCCCCATCCCCCTGCCCCCATCGTCTAGAGGCCTAGGACACGAGCTTTTCAAGCTTGGAACACGAGTTCGAATCTCGTTGGGGGCACAGTTAAATGCGGAATGCGGAGTGTGGAATGGGAAAATGTGGAAGTGAGAGAGTGAACCGGCGCATGCTTTGTGTGGTCGGTTCTTTTTTCCGGAGCACCGGTTCGCCCGCCCGACGTCAAGGATAAGAATTTTCCTGACGGTGTCTTTCCGCGGATCAACATTTTTCAACATCACTGTAGGTCTTTTTGTATTTCATCGCTGTCCAACAATCGTTATCTCATCAACAAACTCAAACGCATTTTCTTCGGGCGGTTCCCTCTTTCCATATTGTTCACGCCGCACTCGATATACTGCCGCATCAAGTAAAGTTACGTCCGTTGTTTCCCCGTCAGCGCCATCATCTAGTCCGGCATCAATTCTGATACCACCTCGTTCGGTTAACACATATCGAGGATGCAACTCATCGCCGCCCGCGAGTTGCCTCCATCGAACGAATCGAACCGTAAGACCGTTTGGGATGATTCTCGGCAGCATCTTTTTCCTCAGATGGTAAGACAGCTGCGTTTGTTCTCGGATTTCCCCTCCTCTCGATGTCTCCACATCTTAGGGTTGCATCGTAGAACATTCCTGCGTGCCAATTTGAGTCAAGCTCTCGTGAAAAAGCAAGATGACGCTGAGGATATGAACGAAGTGGACCAAGATACACGAGTGAGGAGAGCCACGATTCAATTGAACACAACATTGACCTTATCTACGAAGTCTATCAAGAATTCCTGTATCTGTTTGAAATCTTCATCGGTTACGTCAGTCGCTGTGGTTGAGACAAGAACAAGCGACCGAAGCATCTCCTCAATGAATGGCTGATTCGTCATCAAACGAAGCTTGTATCGTCCGTTCTTGAGCGCGCTGACCTGGATGATGTCTTGACCATCGGCGGCAAGAGTGAAGGACTGAACGCGGGGTGCCCCAACTGGAGTGAGTTTACCCGTAGGAACTTTGATGGTAATGGATCCCCCCGTCCGAGGGTCGGTACCAACGCGTTCTTCCATCTCTTTTATGTTCCATGCCCACCGTCATTGTGGCATGGAGACGTGTCTGCGCGGAGAAAAAGGAAAGTTCTTCAGAAGGCGTGAGTTCAAAGCTAAGAGCGAAGCGCTTTGTTGCATCGGCTTTGTGGATGTATTGTCTGAAGCCGCCGAGGTCAACAGATTCTCCGCCTACTTGTGTGTAGTGGATATCGAGGCTCTCCGTTCTTGTTGCCTCATTCGCAAGGAGGAAGCTGTGCAAGATGCTCGATTTCCCCGCGCTGTTGGCGCCAAAGATGAGCGTGAGCGGACGGATAGGAATGCGCTGCGTGTCTGCAAAGGCCTTGAAGTTGGCGAGATGAAGAGATTTGATCATGACTTGCTAACTTTCTGATCTGAGAGAATTGAAACGAGCGCGGCTTTTAGCTGTTTCAGCAATTCAACCGTGTTCTCCATGACTGCAAGATTCTTTTGCCAGAACACCGGCGCGACCGTGTGCTCCGTCGTGCGCGTGAATTGCGTCATGATTTCGACCAATTCCCGATCCTCATAGTCTAACGTATTCGATTTTTGAGCGCCGTATTCAGGGAATAGCCTAAGCTTCTTTGCTTTGAAGGAGAGTCCCGCAACATCCACATCGATTGCTTTCGAAAACGGAAACAATCGATGGAAGGCGCGATTCCTGGCACCCTTGACGGTCTTGTCGTAGAGTTTCAGAGATCCTTTCTTTTCTGTCCTCGGCCACGGCAGTTCCCTGAATGCATTCGACAAAGAAAATTGCGGGTAGATTGTCGAAAACATCACAATAGGTTTCAAGTCGGACATTTGAACGATCAGCCGCAGGAGATCCATTGCATCGCCTGAGAAATTGTATGCGATCCGTAAAACATTATTGAATTCCTCCGGGTTACCTCCTGGATCGCCCTTCCACTTAGCGAGGGATGATTTGTAATCTTTGATAGCGCTCTCGAAAGCTTTGATAATCTCATCCAACATTGTCTGTTTTACTTCCGAAGTATCGGTTGGAATCTTCAAGCGGACATATGCAATCTCTCTCAGATTGTTCAAAGCCTTCGCCATTGGAGCAGCTAGGGATTCCGAAAGGGGATTTGTCTCTTCTTGAAGCTTAAGCCACAACGTCTCATCATCAAAGAGCTCTTTGACGATGATTCTTTTGCCCTCGATACGGAGATCGTCTTTTTGACTAGGATCAAGAACAAGCTCATCAATGCCGCTATCTTCGACTGGTTCGCTGAGTACGACATCATCGACGATCGTACCAATCAGAACGAGGCCCACCCTCCCAAACCTTTTAACGAATTCACCGATCGCCTTGTCGAGCAGAACCTCTTTGCCTAGATTGGATGACCCCTTCACAAAGTATTGAAAGTCTGTATTGATACTTATTCCGTTGACAACGCAAAGCTCTCCCTCATTCAGAGAGCCTTTTGGCGGATCGAATGGCAGCGCAAGGTAGTTTTCGTTCTTGGTAGTCTTGATATTCTCGCGAAAAAGGTATGAGTTATTGAAAACAACATGACCTTCTTTTGTTTGTTTCACATTTGAAAACCAGTCATTGAATTGCTTCGACTTGAGTATTTCAGCTATCTGCTTGCGGACAAGCTGTGCAGTTGACGTCATCGCTCCTCCTGTTGCTGGCCGTGCAAAGCTGCATTCTTTTCCCTCCACCTCTTCGTTAGCTCGCCCGTGAAGGCGCGGTGAAGAAGAACGTTAAACGTAGATTCATGCAACCTGCCCGAGTCTCTCGCGGTTTCTCTTATCTGATAGATCTGTTTACACTTGGCTTCGAATTCGGCCTGTAGTTCAACGGGAGGAATGGGAATTTCGTACTCTTGAATCTGTCGAGGGGCGATATTAGGTTGACCAAATCCCCGCGCGTGTTGCCATATGTAACTTTGGGCGTGTTGGCTCTTCATGATAAAGTAAAGGTAGTCTGGCCTAAGCATCGATCCTCGTTTCATTTGAACTCTGCCAACACGCTGGTTAAGGAGTGCAGGGGGATCTGTCTGCACATACCTCGCAAGTTTACCTGTCGTCGCCCCCGTTAGAGCGATAAGAATATCGCCAGCATTCAACCTGTATTCTGCGTACTCCGAGAGGTAATGTTCGGGTAAGTATGCAGCCTCGCCGTTCGCACTTATTCTTTCATCTTTCAAATTTCCGATGCGAACAAGCAGAATACCATCCATCTGAAAATCGTCGCTCTTGAAGGCAAATCCACCCTGAACTCTGGCGTGTTCACCGAGACTTTCTTTCTTCCACCCCTTCTCATTCCTCACCGGATCCCCAAACATCTTATAGAACAATGCCGGCAGGATTCGCTCGGCGATGGCATCGGACTGGCGGCGGAGTTTGCGAAGACGATCTGCCTGGTCGAGTATCTCCACAATCCGCCGCTGCTCGGCAAGCGGGACAGCGGGGGCTTTCAAATTGTAAGCATCGTTTCTATTTAGTCCTGGAACTCCGGTAATGATGGCGAGTCGTTCAAGGGACAGGTGTTGAAGCAAGTAGAATGCCCAGCGGGGATCAGTGTTCGCCTTGAATTTGACAAAATACGTTGTGTCTATGGGCCAGAAATCCGTATCGCACCACACAACCTTGCCAGCTGATCCCTTCCTTCCAACTACTATTCCTGGTCCCTTTACAATACCGTGTGAGTGATAGCCGACTATTCCATTCGATCCCAAAACTGGAACTCGACCGTTCGGATCTCTCTTTGCCTCTGGGAGCGACTCGCCGTATTCAAGTTCGATTAATTCGTTGAGGTTAACAAGTGACCACCTCATCTCCTCACCCTCCTCTCCATTGCTTTCCGCTTTTTGTCGCCACGTACCTCTGTCTTGGCCAGTTCACTCTCGATTTCTTCTATCGAAGGTAGGCTTGACCGGAGTTCCTTGGGTAACGCACGCGTTAATCTGTATTCCGATACGCCAATTGCTTTCGTCATACCGCGCAGTGCATACTCTGCAAGAATCTTGTTCTTCTGTTGACACAGGATGATGCCGATGCTCGGCTGGTCGGATTGGTGACGAAATCGTTCATCAACAGCGTTGAGATAAAAATTCATCTTGCCGGCATACTCCGCTTTGAAGGGCCCAATCTTTAAGTCTACAACGATGAAGCATCGGAGTTTGAGATGATAAAAGAGCAGATCAAGATAGAAATCTTCTTCTCCAACTATCAAATGCACTTGCCTTCCCACGAAGGCAAAGCCGGTACCGAGTTCAAGGAGGAATCGCTGAAGATGGTGAATAAGACCGGTCTCCAACTCACGCTCGTGGAATGGCTTCTCAATGGTTAGAAAGTCGAAGATGTAAGGGTCTTTCAATGTCTGTTTTGCAAGATCAGACTGTGCCGGTGGAAGTTTAGCATCGAAATTGGTAACGGCTTTCCCCTGTCGGCGATGAGCGGCACTGTCTATCATGAGACTGAGCACACTGCGGCTCCAGCCGTTTTCCAATGTTTGTTGCAGGTACCACAATCGTGCCGAACGGTCTTTGACCTTTTCCATCAACAGAATGTTATGTCCCCAGGGAACGTGAAGGGTAGCGGCTTCAAGCGCTACTGCGCGATGTTGCGTTTCTGCAGTTTTTGCCACAGGTTGTGGCAAAAAAGGTTGCCCGTCGGATTTTGCAACAGCTTGTTGCAAAATTGGAGGCGGACCATACTCCCGAGCAAAAGCCACCATGTAGCCAATATTTCTTTCTGAAAAACCTTTTAATTCGGGCAACTCATTGCTTAAATCTCTCGATAGGCGTGGAATCACTGCAGCACCCCAGCCACGCTTTTTCTGCTCAAGGTCCAGGCTGTGTCCAATCTCCCAATAAAGAAGAATGAGTTCTCGATTTGTCGAAAGCGCTGCCTTGACCTGCGCCTGGCGAATTCGAACTTTTACGGCTTCGAGAAACTCAGGATATCCTTTGGGAATCGTATGGAGCGAAGTCCTTTTCACCGAGCATCCTCCACATCTTTGAGCAACTTCTCAAGCCCCTCCTGAATCTCTTTTTCCAGTGCCAGCGTCTGCTTGATCAACTCTGCAGGGTCTTCTTGTGGTGGCGGAGTGGCAACCTGCGGCTTATATCGGCCCGCAGCAAGGTTGTAATCGTTCTCTGCAATCTTCTCAATGGTTGTCCACCAGCATTTCGGCTCTTCGGTCCCAGCATCAAGTATCGTTCCTGCCTCAACACCTGGCGGCTGAGCAAAACTGCTCGACTTGTACTGCTTCCAGAGTCTCAGGAGTTCGGGAATATCATTCTTCTCCGGTGTTTCGGGTCTGCCGCCGCCAACGATTTTGTCCGGGTCATAGCCGTCGTTCCTGATTTCAAAGAACCAGATTTTTCTTGACCTCACCCCCTTATCACTCTCCTGGGAGGAGAGGGGAGCTCGGAACACTAATACTCCCGTCTTGACTCCGGCATACGGCTTAAAGACTCCTGCCGGAAGAGAAACTACTGCAAGCAGCTCAAAGTCCTCTACAATCTTTCTGCGAAGCTCGACGTGTGCCGATGTCGAGCCAAACAACAGTCCTTCCGGAACGATCACGGCACAGCGTCCGCCTGGTGCCAAAGCCTCCATCATCACGCCAAGGAAAAGAAGCTCGCTCTTCTTTGAGTTTGTGGGAAGGTCTTTGCGAATTGATTCCTTTGGAAGCACTCCTGCAAAGGGGGGATTGGAAAGAATGACTTTGTATTTGCGTCTCAGGTCTTCGTCAGACAATCCGCCCATTTCCGAAAGAGAATTGCCCCGCTTGATATTCGACTTGGGGACGCCGTGGAGCACCATGTTCATCGTGGCAATGCGCATCATCTGCCGGCTCACATCGTTGCCATAGAGTGAGGCCTCAAGCAACTCCCAATGAGGGATCTTATCTCCAACGCCTTTCTTGTATGTTTGGAGGTTGGGGATTTGCTTTTTGACCTCTTCGATAAACTCTGGAGGAACTTCGATCTCTTCGCCGTTTTCACCGTTCTTCGTCGCGGGAATCCCTTTTGCGGCCTTGTAACGGTCAATCAGCCATTCTTCGCCGTAGATGGGCATCTCAACGGGATGCTCGCTGTACTTGGCAAGAATGTACTCGAGCGCATCAATCAGGAAGCCGCCCGTGCCGCAGGCGGGGTCGTAAATCGAATCGCCGAAATCCGGATCCACCATCTCCACCATCATCGCTCGAATCTGTCTCGGCGTGCGGAACTGTCCGTTGAGTGCGGATTGTCCGAGATGTGTCAGGAGATACTCGAAGATGTCTCCTTTTTCATCGGGACCGAGTTTGCGGAAGTTGATGGCATCAAGCTCGTCGATGACCTGCTTCAGTACATTGGGATCAACGATCTCGAGCGTGGCGTCCTGGAAGTACTGAGCAATCTGCGGTTCGTCTTTGACAAGACTGGACATATAAGGGAAAACGTCGTCTCTAAGAAACTTATAGAGCTTCTCGCCACTTTGGAACTTCCACTTTGACCAGCGATATCGTTCGGCCTGGGCGGGAAAGAGTTTCTTGCCGTTACCACCGACAAGCTTTCCGTGAAGCTCACGGTTCGCTTCTTCCTCGTCGAGTAGCTTCAGGTAGATGAGATAGGAGATCTGCTCGATGTACGTGACTGGATTTGTAACACCGCCAGCCCAGAGAATATCGGTGATGCGATCGAGTTTTCTACGAACAGTGGGGTTCATCTTAAAATTTCTTTCAGTCGAATTTCAGATACTATTGCCACGAGCTTTAGCTCGTGGAAAAATAAACAAGTCCACACACGGGATTCATCCCCTCACCTGATGATTGTCTTTCGGAGTATATCAAAGCCATACTTCTGCATGAACTCTTCATATTCTTCTGCAAATGATTTCTTACGATGATGCTCCTCCTGAGTCTTGATATACTCTCGAACGTTGTCGACCAACGATTCACTCACAGACACTGCAATATATTCATCTTGCCATTCAAACTTGCCTCGAACCAAACCCTGCTTATTGATCCAATGAGAGGATTCGCCTTTTAGTAGTTGCGCGACCTTGGCGATTGATTGATCCGCTCCGAGTGATATGAGAGTGTGAACATGCTCAGCTACTGCGTTGATTGAGTCAAGATAAACAGCTTTCGAACGTGCATTATCGCGGATGTGCTGAAGCATGTCGGGTCGAATCTCCTTCGTTAACATCGGTTCGCGATTCTTCGTCGACCAGATCAGATGGACCCAAATTCTTACAAAAGGCATATATCCACTCCTCCGTTTTGGGTTGAAACCCATACCCGTTCTTGGATTCTCAAGCCACGACCTGAAGGTCGTGGCAATATGAATATTGTTTCTTTTCTCATCGCTGGGTCAATGGCTACGCCACCTTCTGCCTAAACACGCTTTCATTCATTTCATCGATGACTTGTTTCAGGCCTTTTTCACCAAAAAGCTCGATACCGCGACCGGCCGCATTCAGGACCGAGAGTGGCGGTTTGAACAAATCTTCCATCTCAACCTTACCGCGAAGAACACCACGGTTCTTAAGCAGTGAGAGATATTGCGCTTGGTCCGGCGTGAATGTTTTCGTCACAAGCCAAGCCTGAAAGTTCTCAGCAATTTCCTGTTCGCGGGTCTTCTGTTTCGCCAATCCGAGGGCGAACTTGATAAAGTCAATCAAGGTTCCTCCCGGATTGCGATATGCCCTTCGAAGGTTGTCCTCGTTGAAATACATGTCGGGACGATTGAGCCGTTTTGAGAGCTCCTCTTCTTCTTCCGGAGTCAGTGCATACCGAATGCGCTCCGCTTCGTCAAGCGTGGTGAACTGCTTGCGAATCTTCTCAATGAGGGGGTCGTCTTTTGAGGCATTCTTTATGGTAGTTTCCCATCGTGAAACGTATTCTCTTTTGTCAACTCGTTCACCGTGTGGCCCAACCTCAACATATTGCACTGCTTCAAGCCATTCATCTTCCAGTCCTAACTCGACAAGATCGCGACGCGGCTTGAAAACCTTGCGCGTTGTGGGAGCCGCATATCCTCCGCCAGCGCCAGCAAAGATATCTGTATCGGAGTCGTTAAAGTAGTGGTGATTTCCGAAGAAATCATAAATGACAAACTTCCTTTTGTCGATCCGTGGGCAGGTGCGTGTTCCCCTTCCTCTCATTTGTTGATAGAGAATGGGTGAGCGAACTCTCCGGCACATCACGAGGTGGAGGACTTCGCGACAATCGAAGCCCGTATCGAGCATACCGACGCTGACAGCAACCATCGGATATTTTTCGTATTTGAATTTACGTATCAAGTCGTCGGCATTGGGGATGTCGCTGGTAATAACCTCCGCGTATTGCCCCTTCAGTTCGGGATGAAGTTCGTTGAGATATTCGGCAAGGCGCGCGGCATGGTTCTTGGTAATCGCGAAGACGATGGTCTTGCCCGGTCCCTCCTGTTGCCCCGGTGCAAGTTCTTTGTAGTTTGACCAGGCCAGTTTGTCGAACTCCTGCATCATGAGCCGGTTCGTATGCTCGTTTGTCCACTTTCTTTCGAACTCAGCCGGATCGTAATGCTCCTCGTCAACATCAGCACCTTCGGCCATGATGACGGTGATGCCTTCAGCGAACTTGTAAGGCACCAAGTAACCATCTTTGAATGCTTCGAGCAGATCGAAGGAGAAATCCGGTTCCTGATTCCTGCACTGATAGAACTCGAAGGTATTGCGCTCGATGTACATTGAAGGCGTTGCCGTCAGACCGATGTGGATTGCATCGAAGTGCGTCAGTGCTGTCTGCCACGCGCCGTAGATAGAGCGATGGCACTCGTCTGCAATTACTACGTCGAAGTAACCGCTGGAGAATTCAGGATAGCGAGAGATCATCGTTTGGAGCAATGCAACCGTGATCTGTTTCTCTTGACGCTCACTTCCTGCTCTCAACCAGTAACTTGAATAGGCCGGGAGGAGGTCCTGGAGAGCTTCGAGAGCCTGTTTGGCAAGCTGGTCGCGATCGACGAGGAAGAGGATGCGTTCGGCTTTTCCCGCTTCAAACAATCGTTTGATGTACAGACTTATGACATCGGTCTTACCTGTGCCGGTTGGAAGTTCTAAGAGAAAGCGGCGTTTACCTAACTCGATGGCGTGATCGAGGGCTTGCATTGCGCTTTTCTGATAAGGCCGAACTTCACGTTGCTCACCTTGCCGAAGATAGTAATCGGGAATAGGAATGGTCGCAAGAGGTTTCTGTTCACGGCGCAAATGGAGAAGCCGTTCGAGATCTCGTGGCGAAAAGAATGAATTGACGACGCGGGCGTCGTCGTTGGTGTAATCCCAGAAATAGATCAGCTCGCCGTTGGTGAGAAAGATAAATGGAGCGCCGATGCTCTTTGCATACGGCAGGGCCTGCTGCTTGGCGATGTAGGGATGGAGAGCTTCCTTTTTTGCTTCCACAACGGCAAGTGGTCTGCCGTCCTGGTTATAAAGCACGTAGTCTGCATAGCCGATGGGATGCGAAGAGGATTTCCCGGCGTATTCCACCGGCGGCTCCGAAACCGCGTCGGAGCGATAGATCGGAACCGCCGTTCTGACCTGCTGCTTGTCGTTCAGGTCCCAGCCAACGGCTTTGAGTTGGTCATCTATTTTGATGCGGGCGTCTTGTTCAGATGGGGACATGTGCTTGAGTTAAGTTCTCATTCCTTTAAAGCCACAGAAGTCAAACAAAAATCATTCAAGATCTCGAGTCACCAATTCGACTTACCACACGTTTCTGATACGTTGGCGATGGCGAGATTCACGGTATCGCTCACGCTGAGTGAGGTGTCACGCATGCTGTTGTGGGTGCCGCACAGTGGGATAATGTACCAATTGTTATCCCAAGAATTATCTTTCTGCACGTGAGCACCAACTTCCGGTTTCTTTGTACACCTTTAAAAAGGACAAAGTCAAGCAAAAAGATTCCCCTCCCAAAACAATAGGGACTTGGCGCTTACCCGTCCAGTACAAAAACCGGGCTTGTCAGGCGTGGCCAGCGGAAGCTCTTATGTCGTTGTATGGGTTGTCCTTTAAATCCTCGGTAAGGTGTTTTGTTCTTCAGGACGTAGTAAACGATGCGCGCAAGCTCTTTGGCAACGACGGTCCGGGCGATGGCCTCGTTACTTCGTCTGCGCATCTTATAAATGTAGTTCATTCGTAGTAGCTGTGCCAGGATTTCGGAGTCGACCTTATCGGTCTTCACCTCGGCATAGGCAATCGCTTTGAGATACTTTGCATGAGCCAGAGTCAGTTCGATGCCCACAGATGACAACAGATCGTCCAGCCGCTCCTGTTTGACCACGATGCCCTCGTCATTGACTGTGGTCAGGAAAGAATTATCTTTATGCTTGTCAATACCTGTGTATACCCCGGGAACCTCCTGTAAATTGTATGTGTGGATTGTGCTTGCAACCACTAACATACGAATTTGGGAGGTTCCTTTTTGGTAATATCAACCTCGGGGAAATCGAGATACGTTGATACCGGCTGCAGCGAGCACGCGGGCGAGTTCGTTTGGAGTCGCGATGTTGCTTTTGAATACATCATACGGGATGTTCAACGAAAATGGAACGCGCATCCGCCGCTTCTGCTCATTCCACTCGTAGAGAATGCACTCAAACACAGCGTCTCTGAAACACGCAGTCGGCCGTTCGTTGCTCTTCAGCTTTGGGCAGGAGGGGGCCGCCTGGATTCTCTGTGAAGAACTCCATCGATCATCATTCTGAAAGCGTAAGCACAAAAGAGAACATTGACCTCTTGAACCTCCGGCGTCAGTGGAGTTTAATCTCGGATCCTAAAGGTCTGACGATACCGATCCCAGGCTACAATTGCATACAACACTGCTCCGAGACCTCGAGGATCATTCAGACGAGGTGGATGATTTCCGTACTCGGTATCTGAATACATAATGGGCGTACCGCGAACAATCCCTTCCACCGACCCGTCTGCTCGCACCTGACGCACCACCCCTTCCCAAGCTTTCCGTATCGCTTCGTCGTACATACCTTTGTCCAACCACCCCTTCATCACTCCCACCGCGAAACATCGTAAGAACATTGCCGTCGCCGACGTCTCCAAATACGTTGAAGGATTATCCAACACCTGATGCCATCGGCCATCGTCCGACTGAACGGCAAGAAGACCGCGCGCGTGTCGCCGAAAAATGTTGAGCACTTTGGATCGACGCGGATGGTTCCCGGACAAGGCAAGGAGTACCTCGAGCTTTGCCATCAACGCCCATCCATTCGCCCGCGCCCATTTGCTCGACGACGGCTTCCCGGTTCTCGAAAACCACCCATGCCAATACAGATTGCTTTGTGCATCACGCAAGTGCCTGTCAAAAAGAATCACCTGACGAACCGCTTCCTCTAACGTTCGGTCATCACCCGCCGCAGTTGCATAACGAGTAAGAATCACGGAACCCATGAAGAGATCATCCGCCCACACGGTCATGGTGTCGGGGGTATACCGCGCAAAGGTTCCGTCGTTCAGCCGCGTGGATTTCTCCAGAATGTAGTAGACAACGCGATCAACAAGCTCCCGCCGGATTTTTGCTTCTTCGTCGACGAGTGCATTCCTCCCACCCTTCTCTCGCAGGAGCTCGAGAAAGGGGACTGCCTGCATACCCATGTCATCAAGCAAGGAAAAGCGGAAGTAGTGGCCAAATGGACTTTCGCGGAGTGAGTACAGTTCACGTTCCTCCTTCACGCTTTCCCGATGATCCAAAAAGAACCGCGTGTGTCGATCCACAAATGATCGATAATCAAGATGTTGAAAGTGCTTCGATACTTCCAGCAACGCATCGAGAAACGTCCCTGTAAAGTACCTCCAATCCTGCAGAGCCAACTCACCTACAAGCTCTCTTACCAAATGGGTGCGCGGCAGATCCCAACGAACGGCTTTGCCATCGATGCTGCGATATGACTCGTTCAGGATTTCGTGCTCTTCTTCGGGATTCCAGACCGAAGGGGGGACGGTTGCGAGCGGGCCTAGTAGCAGAAGCGGGTAGTCGTTGAACTTCTCGTTCCCCGGCAGCGCGCGCATCCTCGTTCCGGGATGAGCCAGGCCGTTCTCAGGCCGGAGCAGCCCGAAATAAAGCTTTCCGTTCGATCCACTAGGCCGGAACCGGACTACGAGTGAGTTTTCCCTCTTCTGAAGAAGGAGTGTTCTGTATTGTGCATAAGAAAACAACCCATAGTCCGCATATCTGAACTGACCATCTTGATTTGATGTCTCGTTGTAGATCGTTTCGCCATTCAGTCGGATTTCCACCTCACCTGCTGAGTGAGTGAACGCGAAGAGTACTCGATGACCCGCCGATGAGGAGGAATCGAAAAGAATCGTCCCCCTTGCAACATAGTGAGCTCCGGGCCTGGAGCCACACGCCTCATAGAAATCAACTGCGTATGAGCCGTCTTGCAGCGCTCGTTGTTCGGACGCAACAAACCGAAAATCTGTCATTGATACCAAATGGTCTGCCACGAGACGGGCAAGTTCTTCCGGCGCTCGCTCTTGCGCAGCTGCACTGATTGCACCAAAAAGTAAAAGGATGAACCACTGTTTTCGAGCAAGCACGAGTCAATTCCTCTTTTTTAATTCGATCCTCGTGAGGATGTTGGAGTCGAGTTCAAGAGAAATTCTCTCCCCACGACGTGAAACCTGAACATCGTGTGTGTTCGCAGGCCGTTTCTGCGGCCGTACCACGAGGGAGTAGTTTCCCGGTTCTAACTGCCAGACTCGCAAGCTGATGCGCTGTAGCGCAGATGCAAAGGAGTACAGCATCATCTCGAGTGATGTGGGAGTACTTTCTCGGACAACGATCGTAACATCGTCTCCTGTGCCGAGCCAGCTTACGGCATGATAGGGTGAAGCGCTTTCTGGAACATCCGTCCCCGAAATCATGCCGTCGAGTTGATCTACCCCCCGATCTTTTCTGACCGTCACAAAAACCCGATCGGTGTGGATGACCTCTGTTGTCCGAAGAGGTGTGTTGTAACGGATTTCTTCAAGGATCTCGTCGAGGGCTTCATTCAGGTGCTTCTCGTCTCCGGTAAGGCGGTACTTTGTATAAGGGGTCCCGTGGATCGTGAGGAGTTGATCGGGCGTCGTATCTCCTGTGAATCGCCGATAAGTCCCCACGGTGGACCAAAAATTCCGCGATCGGAGAAGCCGCGCCACCGCCCATTCAGCCGATCCCATTCGAAATCCCTCGGAGCGCAACATTTTTCCCTCAGGTGCAACGGAGCGGATGAGATCGAGAGTTGTCTGAAGCGGCCGAAGGAGGGCGGAGTCGCCTGTCAGAGTATATGTGAACAATAATTGATCATACACGGATGCCCCTCCACTCCAGTCGAAATAATCCCACAGCATATTTGCTCGATACCATGTTGGTTCGTCGCCATTCATCGCCTCGTCAGGGAAACGAACGGACGCGGGCAGAATACCTTTCGGTTTTCCTTTGTCGGTCCTCATGGCTGCATGGGCCCATGCTTTCGACCATTCGTGCAGCGTACGTGTTGCCTCTGCCTCCCCCGTCTTCCATGCATAATAGCGAACGGCTTTGGTGGCTCGGGTGTTATAATGCACATCTCTGTTCTTCGGAGGAGTTGTGTCGATCGCCGTCGAACTGAACCAAGCAGACCGAAAGAACCTGTGCCCTCCGTGTGACCATCCCGTCCAGAGATCACGGAAGTATCGAGCGGATGGGTGCAGCCTTTCCAAATACAGAGAATCATCGACATAGAGAACGAGATTCGGAGCGGTGTCGGCGATGAATTCAGAAGAATGCTCCACATCGCTAACGTGTCGAGCGTACCCTTCGAACACCTCCGGGCTCTGCCAAATGCCATCCGCCATCCGTTTCCATCCGAGCAAGGTTGTTGTATCTCCGGCGAGGATGAGGGCGGTCCAGAATCTCAACATCTCGACATCGTCTCCAAATTTCCCCCCTAATTCTCCGTTGGGAGCTTGTTGGCGGAGAATCCACCAGTGCGTGATAGACTTGAGCCGACGTAAAACTTCCCATTGCTTCACTGCCCACTCCGGCGCGCCCGGCGGAGGTATGAATCCGGCGACCGGCGCCGGATCGAAGATGCGTTCCCCGTTATACATCCGAACCAGAGAATCGTTGGGATGGCGGTGGAGAAGCTCACGTAAATCACGTTGTGCACTTGCCTGTTCCGAGGTGCCTCCCCGCTCCAATTCAAGCCAATACAACAGTCGACCCCGCATAAACAGTGCGCGTTCAAAGAACGGCAACTTCTCACGAACGGTGTGATTCAGAAGTGCATCGAGCAGCATGACCGCTTGATGAAGACGCGAGAACAACCCGATGCCCGTCGAGTCATTTGCCCACTCCCAACCACGCATGGTGAAGTAGCGCTCTGCCTTCTCAAAGAGCACGAGCTGATTCCACCAATGAGCGAGCCACGCGTCTGAGGGATACTGTTCAAATAGTCGCTCCGCTTTTTCACGTAAAGGTCGCAAAGGGATCTTCGCGTGTACTGTTCCCGCCTCACGCAGTTCTTGGAGAAATGTCCGGTGCGGATCGGTTGATGCTTCCTTCCAAGGTATCAAGGCGATCCCCATCAACCGCACCGAATCCTGATTCCCCTTCAACTGGAGACGCACTCCCGCTTCTCTAACGTGCAGCGGTGTGTTCAACACTCTGTAGATGTGTTGAATTTCGGTCCGTGGCTCTGCCGGCGGTTTGAAGGCTTGAAACTCCAACTTCAGTTCCTCGCCATTGAGAAAGCATTGCAGCGTGCTCGAATCCTCCGTACCTGCCTCCACCCACACTGTCATCCACCATGGACCAGGTGGAATATCTGCACGGAAGGTGAGTTCCATTGCCGTCACACCGTCAATTGTAAGATCGTTGCGCGAACGACGCAGACGCGGCCGTTCAAAACTCGAGCTCGGATTTGACTCCCATCCGTATCCGCGTCTCGGATCATATCGGTCCTCCACGGTCAGAAGAAGCGCATTCCGTGCGACGACGGAACCTTTCGCTCCTGCATCGAAAAAGTAAGGACGCGCATCCAGCCGAGGCAATGGAAGAGGATGTACCTCCCCACCCAGCATGGTCAGAAATGTTGTAGTCAGAGCAGCTCCTTTAATCGAATTCATAACATTGATGCAGAAAGGTCAATGCGCGATGAGGAACGGCGGAAATCTCATCGAAACATCCGTCGTTCACCTGTTGCTGCCGGCAGACCTCATCGAGCTCAACGGCCTTCACAAGCGCGGGATCTGCGAAATCCGCAACGGGACGATCATTGAACGCGAGATGACCGTTCTCTCCAATGCCCAGACAGACAACATCCATCGGTTTCTGTCGAAGAAGCGCATCGAGGAATTCATTCTGTGATGGAGCCGCTGCGAAGATCATGCGGATATCTTCCTTTTCAGCTTGAAGCCGCCTCAACCGGTTTCGTACGGCCAGAGCCGCGGCACGACCCATCGCCGGGTGATCTGCATAGATCTCCACGCGGAGACGTTCAATGGTGGATGCTCGGATAAAGGACTCCATATTCCATTATGGCGAGATACGGTACCTATTCTTGCGGTTGCGAATTTGGTGGTCGGCGAGTCGAAACGAAAACTTCCTTTCGCCTTCAATCTGCACGGATTTCAGAAGAAGATCGTTCCGTCCTTTCTTCAAAGTGATTTCGAATGAGGCATTGTCCAATTCAAAGCCCCTCCTCCGTTCATCGGCGAAGACCCGCACACCGTTTACGAAAACGGCGAGGGCATCGTCAAAGCCGACGTGTGCTTTGACTGTCTGTTGCGCCGGACTCTCCAATGTCGCATGAGCGTAGAGCACAACGTTTTTATTCAATTCGTACGCCTGCTCAAGATCGACATATTCGGGATGAGATGAAACAAAACGATGCCATCGATATCTCCTGTTTCCGAATTCGAACTCTTGTGCAACAGCCGGAATGGTCTTCGACTCGCCGCCACTCGATTGCAGGTAGTCGACCTCCGATGCGCGTTCTCCCGCTCGAATGTGAATCGGTCCCGAAACGAGCCACTCAGAGAAGTAGCTTGCGTTTGTCTCCTCAACAGCGATCCGAACCTCATCGGGGGGGCGCACAGGCAACCCTGCGTCAAATTCGTTTAAGACGTTACCGATCCTTCTTTCCGTATCCCGCAGAGCACTCAGGTGTTTTTCGAATTGATCAAGAACAACATCGAGGGCGTACATTCTGTTTTCGCGGAGCCAGACACGGGTGTACCAATCTTTCAAATGAGCCAGGGACTCCCGAACAGTCGCGATTCGTTGAGAGGCTGAGAGCAACCGTGTGCGTGCAGCGGAGCGATCGGTTCTCTGCATCAGAGATGCATCGCGATAGTCTTGAGCTGCGGCCAGAATCGATGTGCGACTCTCGACCATATATCTGTACTGTGCAGCAATATATCTGAACGCGTCAATATCTTCCGCAAACAGCCGAGCGTTCGCACGGATAAAGAGCCTGTCTGCTTCTTCTACAATTGCCAGCGCCTCATCCCAATCACGCATGTTGATCCGCACGGTTTGTCCCACCTCGGGGATGAGAGGGGTCCAAAAGACTTTTTCATTCATTCCATCCGTCGGTACCAACTCGGCCAACCGCGAAAGCTGCTCAATTCCTTCCGAAATCGACCTCTGGAGCTCACCATACACAGCTCGGTCAAATCTCCAGTTGAAAGAAGTATCCCCTTTGCTGCTATGCCATGCCCGGTCTGCCCCATAAGCAACCCCATACCAGTCGCGAGAAAACATGGCAGAGCCGCCATCGTCCCACACCGTATTCAGCACTCCCAAAATGTTTGAGCGTACGGCATCTGACGTGAACTGCCTGATGTTTGCAATACTCTGGCGGTAGTTGGGCATCGTATTGAATGAGTTCAGAACTCCCGTCGTTGCGATGACGTCGAAGCCCTCTTTCTGAAGAGGTTCAATAAGATCTGCAAATGACGGTCGCGCATCATAATTCCAAGGCATCAGAATTACATCCTTCGGAATCAGTCGCAGAATCTCTGGATGCTCCAGAACCACATCGGCCCACATCATCATGCGAACGCCATACGACCGCACAAGCTTATGCAAACGATTGATATGTTCTGCATAGACAAAACCGATTCCCAGGCTATCCACTCGCTTCCTCGACGCTCCTTTTCCAAGATCAAATGTTTCGTCGCAATGCACGTTAAACATACCTGCTCTGAAGGCAGGGATCATCTCCGAATAAATGGCGGAGAGAAATTGGTAGCTCTCCTCAAACATCGGCGAGAGGAGGCCTTTCCCCTCGGCGAGATGGGCGTATTGCGGGTGAGAAAGGATTTGATGAAAATGACCGAACGATTGGAATCCGCCAACCAGCTCGACGTGATAGAGCCGCGCGTATTCGGAAAGTTCCCTCCATTCTTCGATAGTGATGGCACCGGGAGGAGCAAAATCGGGATGGCTCTTCGTGGCCACGACGTGTTCGATATAGTGGGTAAAGAAATTCAACTTCAATTCCGCCGCACGGCGAATTTGTTGTTTGATGAACGCCGTGGTCGGAAGCGGCCCACGACTGATGTCATCGCTCACGCCGCGCAGACGGAGATCCGGCCAATCGATAATCGTCAAAGCCCGCACTGCGTGCAGGTCGGAACCTCGAAGGAGTTGTTTGAGAGTCTGTACGCCGTAGAACAGCCCTCGCTTGTCGTTGGCCGCAATCAGTACTTGATCCGACCGAATGGCGAGAGAGTAACCTTCCTGTCCAAGGTGACTGGGGAGAATGATTCCCTCCCGATCGCACAATCGCTCAAACGAGGGACTCTGTGAAGGAATCCCGAGATGAATTCCGAGCCGATGAGCTTTGCCAAACGATGGAATTTCTCCAAGCAGTTTCTCGTATTCCGATTGCAACTCTCGGATCGTAACCCATATCCCCGTCGTATCGGAAACCGACAATCGGATGGAGGTCTCCTTCTGATGAAGAGGAAACGATCCTTTGTGGAACCGAACATTTTTCGGTTGAGGGACAACGGGGAGGGTTTCTTGTTGACCGAATGCGCCGCCACTTGAAAGCAACAAACAGGCGAGGAGAATGTTCTTCATCTGCATAACGAATTGCCTTCAATACTTGGAAATTACTTCCAAATAACAGCGGCATATTGAAGGATGAAACATATCGGCGCGGAGTCTTTGGGACAATTAGGATTTAGATGAGGTTGTGCGTCCCACGTCCGGAATAAGAAATCCACTTTCGCCTCGGGGCGGATGATGTGCTTCCAACACGCGTGATAGAGAATGCCAGCGCTCTCGCAACATGAAAGCAGCGCTCTTGGGTTGTCGCGTTCTCGAGAAGACCCCCTTCTTATTGAGGACAACTCGCCGAAAGTGCTGGGGAGTAAGGAAGTCGGCAAAGTTCCATACGTGGGCTCCCGCGCAATAGGATTTCGATTCTATCACATCGAGGTACGCGGAAAGGAAGGCCGTCTGGAATTCCTCCGTGAACAACTGCGCGGTGGTGGAGTGGTATCCTTCAACCGTATCGGCCCCGAACTCGGTAACAAGTATGGGTTTCCCGTGCTGCTTGAACAATCGTTCCAACTCCTGATCCAGCATACTCTTGGCCTTCTCGAGCTCAGCCGGGTCGGTGTACCAAGCGTAATACCGATTAATGCCGATGACATCGCACGATTCGAGCGCGACGTCGCGCTCCGAGTACGCCGGAATGGTAATGGCAATGATCGGCCGGGTGGCATCGAGGTTCTTCACGTGATCATAAACCTCTTTGAAATACCTGCGGCTGGTCTCATTCTGATAGTGCGGCTCCGACCAGAGATTCGGTTCGTTCACAACCGACCAGGCGATTACGGAGGGATGGTTTCGGTCCCTTTCAACAAGCTCCGACAATGCTCGCTTATGATTGTTCAAAAGGGGTGTAAGTTCCTCGAACGCATCCGTCCAAAAACCAAGGCTTACGGCAGGCACTTCGTCGATGACGAGAAAACCGAGACGATCAGCCAAGTGCATGATTTCTTCATCGTACGGATAATGACTGGTTCGAAACGAGTTTGCCCCCACCCATCGCATCAGTTCAAAATCACGCAGATACGCCGCTCTGAATTGCCCGCGTCCCACAATCGGAAAATCCTCATGCTTCCCGAATCCAACAAGAAACAGCGGCTCACCATTGAAAAGAATTCGTCCTCCTTCCACTCGTATCTCGCGCACGCCGAAAGGAAGCTCATAGCCATCCAGTTCATTGTTCCCCCTTCCCACCAATCGTACCTCGCACGTGTAGAGATGCGGATAACGCGGAGACCATGGCACGACCTCTGAAAGATGAAGGGTGATGGGAGTTTGTACCGCGCCTGTCCCCTCCGCGCACGAGCGACCGCGTGCGTCAAGAATCGTCACTTTCACCTGAGGTGTCGTGTCGTCCGATCGAACCACAACTGTCACCCTCCCTTTGAGGTCGGACCTCACTTCAATGTCTGAAATGTGCGTCAACGGAGTAAGAACAAGGTAAACGGATCGAGTTAGACCCCCGTACGGGAAGAAATCAAACCGCGTCGGAGGAAACAGGTGTCTTCGATCATAGCCGGGCCGGCTGTAGATCGGATGTCGCGGATCGACATCTTGTGGGAGAGAAAACATGGTCAGCCGACTGTCGACACAAATTGTTATTCGATTCGGCGCCCCGGTCTTCCAGAACAGATTCAAGCGCAACTCGAACGGCTGGAATCCTCCCTCATGGGATCCGACATACCTCCCATTGAGCCATACGTCGCATCGATGGTCTGCAGCGCCGATACGCAACCAGAGAGCGTGGTCAGCTACCATCTTCTGGGGGAGTGTTATGATCGTTTCGAACCACCCCACGCCGACAAAGTTCATAAGGCCGCGCTCGGCCAATTGTTCGTTCCATGCACCGGGAATTGCAATTGTCATTGCATCTTCCGGCAATGGCTGTTCGAACCACCGATCGCGGTGGCCAACAGCTTGCGGATCAGGCTTGAATCTCCAATACCCGCTCAGATCAATAACGCTTCGGAAAGAATTCTGTTGAGGAAAAAGCATGGCCTAAGGGAGTTTGTTGGCGGATTGGTAGAATTCATCTCGCACGACTTCCTGGGAAAGATCGAAAGGCATGCGTGCGGCGGAGAAATCGTTGCCGATAACGGTTATATTGCGGGTCGCAGCCCCGCGGAGCCTGAGAAAGGACTGGGTTCCCTCGTATGCGCGTGCATTGGTGATGAAGACGTTCTTCGTATCGACAAACTCCAGAACGGAACGAGATTCACTAAAGAACAGAGCCGAGACGGCAAAACCGTTGATCTCGACATCCAATCCAGATGTCATCCAAAGAGCGTGTTTCGCAACCTTGGCGTCGGTATGCTCAACTGCAATGGAGAGATTTCTCACATGGAGCCCTCGAACGTATGCAAATGTGAACAACGAGGGGACAGACGCGAAATCGAGCTCGGGCCGTGAAAGACCACTCACGCCCCGCGGTTTGCTCTGATTTCTCATCTGATCCATTTGCGGCAGCCGCACGCGAACATCGTTGAAATAAATTCCTTCCACCGGACTCTCCGGCGATCCGCTGATGAGGGAATGGCCGGTGGTCGTGATCGAAATCTGGGAAAATGAAATGTTCTTGACCCTTCCTAACTTGGAATCCGGTCCCCGTCGTTCAACGTCGACGAAGATCGGATAGACCGCTCTGGTCCGTCCTTCGTGCATAGATGTTTCGATCGTCAGGTTAGAAAACCGAAGATCCTGATAGGTTCCACCATCCTTCATAAAGAGGGAAATGCCGTATGTACTCTGGCGGATAACGCAGTTCATCACCGTGATGTTTTGGATGATTCCGAACGAGCGGGTTCCGAGTTTGAGAGCGGAGTCGTCGCTTGACAGAACGCAGTTCGCCACTGTCACATTGGTCACCGGCTCATCTTCAAACAGCGATTTGAAGCAGATTGCGTCATCGCCTGTATCGATGAAACAGTTTGTAATACTGACGTCGGAGGATGAATTGATATCAATCCCGTCGGTGTTCGGGCCCCTGCGATCATTCAGGATCGTCACCCCATCGATGCGTATGCGCTTACTGCTCAACACATGAAGAGCCCAGAAGGGTGAATTCCGTATTCTGATATTCTCGACGCGGATATCTTCACAGTCTTCAAATTGAATCATCTGATTTGGACGTACACGGGGAGCGAAATTGTCATCCCAGAATGAGCGCCCGTTGCCATCGATGGTGCCTGAGCCGGCGATGGTAATGTTCCTCGCGCCGCCAGCATAGAGCAGATGCAACGATCCGTAGTCCTCCGCTTTGGTCTTGTTGGAAATAGCCGCAATGCGCTCCGGTCGCGATTGCAGAAAGACGTAGTCTGATAACGACGCGCTTCCTAGCAACGTGGCTCCTGTTTCGAGATACAAGACGATGTTGCTTTTGAGAACAAGCGTACCGCTGAGGAACGTGCCGTTGGGAACATAGACGGTCCCTCCGCCACGCTTTGCGGCAGCATCAATGGCAGCCTGGATCGCGGTGGTATTGAGTGTTCGACCGTCTCCCCTTGCCCCGTACTCAATAACGTTTACAACAGGGATCGACCCGATACGCGTCCGACCTTGTGATAAAGCATCTGGCGGTTCCAGATTAAGCCAGAACGCGATCACCAACAGACCACAAGACGATCTACACTTCATTCCTCATTGCACTCCTTTCTCAACGGCCTGCTCGTTGACGTGGAGACCGAATCCGGGTTCGTCGGGCACCTCCAACATACCATCCTTCGGGACAAGTTTGTTGTGAAAAAACTGCCAGAGGTCTGCAAGACGTTGGGATCCGGGATGTTCCTGCGTCCGCGTCGCCATCCTGCTTGCCGCGACGAAATGGAGATGAGCGGCGGTCAGGAGAGTTGGCCGCGCATTATGGACGGAAATCGGCACATCGAACACGTCGGCGAGTGTCGAGACCTTCATAGCTTCTGTCAAACCTGCGAGTTTGCTTACGTCGGGATTCAGCACATCGATCTTGCCGTGCAGGATCAGATCGCGCATTTGCCATTTTGTGTATTCGTGTTCCCCCGCCGAGACAGGTATGGAGAGTGATTGTGAGACTCTTGCCAGAGAAGCGTACTGAAATGCGGCAACCGGCTCCTCGAAAAGAGCAACGCCGAACGATTCAGCCAATCGTTTCCCCACAGTGATAGCTCGTTTAGCCGAATAGCCGTTGTTCGCATCGACATAGAGCTCGATGGTGTCCCCAACGGCGCGGCGGATTTCGCGAACAACGGGAAAGGCAGGATCGTCTGCCGGATCGAGGTTCTCTTCCCGAATGGCGAGACGAACCTTAATTGCGCGAAATCCTTCTTCAACAAGCGAATTTGCACGAGCTGCGCATTCCGCCGGAGTCATGAATTGCCCGTTGCCTTTGTCGCGAGAAAATGAACCATACAACGGAATCTGTCGCCGATATTTGCCGCCGAGCAATCTCCATACAGGCAATCCCAAGACCTTCCCGCGCAAATCCCACAACGCGCAATCGACACCGGCAATTGCCTGAGCAGCAAGGCCCGAAGGACCAAGCTCGTCGGCTTCAAAGTACATCGCCGACCAAACCGGATCGGCGTCGAATACATCACGTCCTTCAGCGATGGTAGCAAGTTCTCTCTTCACGGTTTCTGCCACGAGGTGACCACCGCTATGACCCCCCTCGCCCCAACCCGTTCTACCATCCTCTGCTTTGACTCGTACAAACACCGCGCGACGGAGCGGAAACGCTTTAACTTCCTTGATCTTCAACCGGCCAACATCTTTCGCCAGGTCTCGAAGCGGTGAGATGCTCGGATCGGCTCTACCTTTGTCCGGAAGGGAGATGGCTCCAAAGGCAGCAAGACTGGCTGTTTTCAAAAAGGAACGGCGTCGAATCGCATGATCGTGCTTCATTTCTACGTGCCGTCTGATGGAGTGAGAGTTTTTTGGCTCGATGTGATATTCGCTTGTGTTTGATGCTTGATAGACATTCGTTCTCGATCCCTTTTCTCCCTTAGCTTCCGATCTTCGAAAGGAGTATCGCGCTTCCGATGATCAGCGCAATCACAGCCGATGCCGCAGCAAAGCCAAGAAGATCGACACGATACCGCTTGAAGGAGAATGTTTTGTGAAGGGAAAGAAGATCGACAAGTAACAAACCATGTCCCTGCTCTTCCAGCGATCGTTCCTCGCTCCCTTTCGCAGCGACGGATTGTCCTTCCAACACTGCACTGACACCCGCCTGAGCCAACTTCTGTTCCTCCCCGACCGGTGTGTGAAGGAGTGTGTAGAAGGCATGGAGCTTCGCTTCCGGCTCAGGCTTCGTAATGAGACTTACAAGAATGAACGTCAGAAATCCTGCGGGCAGATACAGCGCAATTTGCTCCGCAAGGCCCCAACCAATTGATTGCGTGGAGAGGGAGAGACCGGTCGTCACAATGATCGATGCCCACAAACCATATCGGTTTCCGCGTCGCCAACAGATCGCCATCCAGAAGGGAATGCCGAGGAATGCCATAATCTTCCACACGATCGTCAGTCCGGTCACAACATCCGAGAGCAAGAAGGCCACGACGATCCCCAGTGCGACGACACCGACAGATGAAAGCCGTGCTACGCGCATCTCGTTGCTGTTTGTTTCCTTCGCATGGGAAACTTTGCGATAGAAGTTCCGCGTAAAGAGAGCCGATGCATCAATCATATACGCATCACAAACCGCCATAAGCGAAGCCACCATAGCGGCAATCATCAAGCCGATCAAACCTGTCGGGAGCAAATTGATGAGCATTGTTCCGAAGGCATGCTCTCTCGACTCCGGTGCAATGCCGGGAAAGAGAGCCGCGGCGTAGATTCCTGTAAACGCCCAAGCGAGCGTGACAAACCGTTTGACAATGTTTCCATACGTCCAGCCTGTCCGGCAACTTATCTCTGACTTCCCGGCCCCCCCGATCGCCATATGGTGAGGCATCGCCACGATACCGACGAGGCCGTTGATCGTAATCATCGCCACGAAAAAAAATGTCATCTCCGAAGATGAGACGAGATGGAACATCTGTTCATCCAATTTGTCGCGAAGGTCGCTTAAGCCCCCCGCCGAATTGATGGCAAAGGGGAGAAGCAACAGCGATAGTATCAAGATCATCAGGCTTTGAAGCAGTTTCGTGGAAACGGCCGCCACTAATCCCCCTGCGCTGCTGTATCCAACGAACACGAACGTCGCTACGAGAATCACTGAATTAGCAGGAAGTGCCCCTTTCGTCAGCACCTCCACGGTGGTTCCCGTACCTCGCAACACCATCCCGATCTCTACTGCAAAATAAGTTACTGCCATCAGCGTGTAGAGCGCCCCGGCCATTCGACCATAACGCTCCTCAAAAAAATCTCCAGTCGTCACGTAACGCAATCGCCGATAGATGGGAGCAATGATCCAATAGAAGGGAGTGCTAAAGATGTAGAGCCATTGATACCAGATGCCGGAAAGTCCGTGCTGATAGGATGCTCCGACAACGGCAACTGCCTGATCAGCCCGTGTGCCGACCCCGAAAGCTTTGGCAACCATGAGGAGTTTGCCGAAGCGCCGACCTCCCATAAAGAAATCGCCGGTATTCTTGACGGAGCGCGATGCTCGAAGACCGATCGTGGTAATAAGAATCAGATACAGGAGAATAATGCCGAGATCAAGAAAGGTAAGTCCGAACATCTCAACTCCTGACGCCAATGTCAACGGTGCTCACGGATGACTGCATCCTGGAAGTCTTTTCCTCTACTGTTCTCGCGCTGGGAGTGTCTCCGAATAAACCACGGTTATCTCGTGCTTCACAATTTCCCCATTCAATCGACCGATCGCGAGCATATTGTTCTCACCAGCTTGCAGCGGAACGCGCCACCGAAACCGGGAGGTGTGCGTCCCCATTGACTTCCCGTTGAGAAAGAGCTCGACATCATCGCAATTCGAAAAGACTCTGACTTCCTGCGGTTCCCCAGCTGCTCCTTCCCGATGCGTCCACGTGTGAGAAACAATGTAGACCATCGGCTTCGTACTCCACTGACTCTGATAGTAGTAATAGACCGATTTCGGCCGACGATCCTTCGTCATCATTCCCTTTTGGTTGATGTGGGGAATGTTGCCGATTTTGAAGTGAGAACCGAAATCGAACATATTCCACACCGTTCCTCCGGCTACGAATGGACGGGAAGCGATTGCATTCCACGACGCCTCATGGAATGCAAGCTGGTAGGTTTCGCTATGGTCAAAGAGCTTCGGATCGTTCACATGGTGACCGTATTTCCCCTCGGCTCCATATTCACTCACAAGGATTTTCCAGTGAGGATAGTTTCTGTGATCGGCATCCAGTTCGCGTCCCAGATCATTGTACGTCCCTTTGTACCATCCGTAGTAGCGATTCCTTCCCTGAACATCCGTCTCACTCAAAACCGAATAATCCGCCATGCCGTCGTGAGCCTGAGTGGTGAGCCGCGTAGGATCGAGTGTTTTCGCAAGTGCATGAAGTTCCTTCACGAGTTTCCTTCCGTTCTCAATATCTTGTTCCACCGTCGGCTCCATCTGAAACTCATTCCCCAATCCCCACAGGATGATGGAAGGATGGTTCTTGTCCCGATAAATCATTTCTCGAAGCATGGATTTGGCATTCGTGAAGAACTCCTCCCCTCCAACCGTGTTGATAAAGGGGATCTCCGCCCAGGCAAGGAGACCCATGGAATCGAGAAATGCGAGAGTGGCCGGGTGATGTGGGTAGTGGGCAAGACGAACAAAATTCGCGCCAATCTCTTTAATGTATTGAACATCTTGCCTCTTCTGCTCGACAGAAACTGCGTTGCCCTTGAAGAGATAATCTTGATGAAAATTCACACCCTTGAGTTTCAGGGACTTTCCGTTCAAGAAGAATCCGCTATCGGCATCAAACTGAAACCATCGAAATCCCAACGGCTCCTCTCTTCGTTCAAGTACGTGTCCCTTCTCGCCGTACAACAGCGATGAGACAGAATAGAGATATGGGTGGTCCGGTGACCAGAGCAAGGGATTGCGCACGGGCGAAGTCTGCTGCTCCACGACCATTTCAGAGTGAGGCTTCAATGCCGCTTCATGGATGAGCGATTGAATGATCTCCCGATAAGGGCTTATAATGTTCGTCACCAGCCGAATCCGACGATCTCGGGAAGAAACATTCTTGAGTACCGTTTTGATATGGGCAGTTGCCTCCTTGTGTGAAACGGTCGGCGTCCGGACCCACACATCGGCGATATGCGTAGAGGGGAGTACTTCGATATTCACCTCGCGGTAGAGCCCGCCATAGATGTTGAAGTCCCCGCTGTGCGGCGGGATATCATAGTTATAAGAGTTGTCGACTTTGACTGCCAGCACGTTTTGAGCTCCGCGACGAATGACAGCAGAGACGTCGAATTCAAACCCCGTGTACCCTCCGATGTGCTTGCCAAGATATTTCTCATTCAGCCAAACTTCGGCGACTTGATTGGCACCGAGGAATGAAAGCTTCACAACGCGATCGGCACCCGTGTTGGGCATTGCGAAAGAGGTCCGATACCACCCTTTCCCTCGATAATACATCTCCATGATGTTAAGCCGATCAAATTCCGGCCGGGAGTCGTACACATCATCCGTGTTCCATGAGTGCGGAATGGAGACTTCTTTCCAGGCGGCCCCGGCACGAAACCGTATCTTTTCAGCGCCCGGAACATCCCCTTTGTGAAACCACCATGTATTGGCAAGCGGGATCGTCTCTCTTTGATCCGGAACGGGTTTCCAGGTAACAACAGTATATTCTTCCGGCGTCGCAATGAGGTAGATGAATTTTGCCTCGTTCGCCTCCATCGAATACTCCAGCACGCGTTCGTGGCCGAAGAGACTCTTATCTAACTTCACTTGAACAAGCTGTTTTCTCGGGCTGACGAGGAGAAGGACGGTCTCATCCTCCACAACCTTTTTGCGCCGGAAAGCGATGTGAAAGACATTCGAGTAGATCCGTCGTGTGACATCTTCGTCAAACTTACGCCGCCGTTTGTTGGTTTTGAGATCTTCCGTGGTGTAAAGCTGGCCGTCATAGAAGAAGAAGTTCATCGGTGTGCCATCCACTTCGAGATTTGCGACGGCAAACCAGTTCCACGTCGGCGGATGAGTGGGGGCGATGACAAGAGTGCCGCCATCCCTCTTGAAGCCAAGAAATGCGACCGAGCGATCAGTGGAACTGGGAGATGGACGAATCGGACCGGAGCCCGGCAGCAATATGGTGAGGACATCTTTCTGCATTCCACCTTGGAAGAGGTGTTGGCTCAAACTCTCCCTTGAGATGAACATTGAGAATACCGTAAGTACCGCGACACATCGAATCGTTTTTCTCATGGCGTGGGAGTGCACTCGATGAATGTTGTATGACTGTTCATTTGACACTTCCAAGCAGATGTGCCTGTCTGAGGAACTGGGGATCGACGGTGATCCCCCATCCGTTTCCCGAGGGGATCATAACTTTTCCCCCTTCCGTTTTCAACGATACATCGCTCTCTACCGGAATCTTCGACTCGCCTTTGTATTCTTGGAAGGGGCCGATGTTTTCAACGCACGAAGCAAAGATGAGCATGTAGAGATAACCGAGCCCATATCCTGAGATGTGAACGGTGCATGGCTTGCCGGTGAGTGCCGCCATCCGCGCAACTTTGATTGATCGAATCATGCCTCCAAAATAGAAGAGATCGGGCTGCACAACCTGAACTGCATCATGTTCAAGCATCCAGATAAACATCCGAAGGCTTGCCTCACATTCGCCGCCTGCAATCGGGATGCGGAGGGCATCGGCGATCTCCTTTGTTTCCTCATAATGGTCGAAGGGGCACGGTTCCTCGAAAAAGCTGTACCCGCATTCTTCGAGCAGCCTTCCGATGCGAAGAGAATGATCGACGTCATAGGAGCCGTTCGAATCTGCATACAATGTCACGCCATCGCCCAGTTCTTTCCGTACAAGGGGAATGAGCCGCTCCGTCCGATGCGGACGCGCGTCGGCGTTCCTGCTCATTCGTCCGCCGACCCGAATCTTCAAAGCCTTCGCCTTCGTTGACTCAAGAGCCGCTTTGAGCCGTTCTACTTCTTCTTCGGGGGTGTTCATTCGTTGACTGCTTGCCCAGTACACCTCTACTTGTTTTCGGATCACCCCTCCAAGAAGCTCTCCCATCGGCTTCGCTGCAACAGTTCCCAGAAGATCAAGAAGGCTCATCTCCAACGCGGCAACACATACCCAGAGCGATTGTCCCTGCATCTTGTAATTGTTCTTCCAGACGTAGACCCCTTCCAGAAGGTTTTCCAATTCACGAGCATCCTTTCCAAGAAAGTACGGAGCCACATGCTCGAAGAAGAGAGGAACCAACACTTTCATCTTCTGGCTATTCGCAACGGCAAGACCCGTTGCGCCGTCGGTGGAGCGCGTTCTGACGAAGTATTCATTCTCCGCCACGAGCAGTTCAATCGACTCTATTCGAACAGGCGAAGGTATCAGCTCTTTTCGTAGAACGGCTTGTGACGCTGCTTTCGCTAATGCTGCGCGAGCTTCGTTCGCGGTCAAGTTGACTCCCGAAACCGCGTCCACGTTGGTCGCCGCACCCAAAATGAGTGCTTCTTTGAGGAATTCACGCCTGTCAATCATGTTCATGTTCCTTGGACTCCGGTTCAGATTCGGTTGTACTCAAAAGCAACTCGCGGAGATCGCGAAAACCATTCCATCCGGCAAGGATAGTCGTTGCCCATCTCAGGCGTTCATCGAACTCTTCGGGGGATATATGGTACAACTTCCGCAACGGGTATTCCTCTGGGGAGCGGAATTTCGCTCCCCGGAAGGAATCCATCAACTCCTTCGCCGGTGCAGGAAGCAATCACTTGAGAAGTACCATACTTCGTGTTGAGGTTGACCCACCGACGCTCAACTGGTAAAAATAGATGCCGCTCGGGGCCGTGGTGCCGAAATCATCCCGACCATTCCAGCGAACCGAGTATGAACCGGGCTCCTGCATCTCATTTACAATCGTGGCTACTTTCTGTCCGAGCATGTTGAAGATGGCGAGTGACACGGAACCCCGCTCAATAAGGGTATAACGGATATTCGTTTCCGGATTGAACGGGTTGGGATAATTGGCGAACAGCTCAAAACGCTCAGGGATGGCACCCTCCAGCCGCTCAACACTTGTGGGAATGATTGCCTGATTAAACCAGGTCAATGCACCGATCGGTTGGCGCATCTCCGATCCGGTGTAGGAAGCCCGGGTCGACGGGTAGTCAAATCGAAACGATGCTTCCTGAACTGTATCAAGAGGCGGATGCGTGCCGGCAGGATTCCGATAGTACGAGATGATAGCATCGCGTGGATGTGCCGGAGCCTTTGTAAAGGTGATTGCCTCCGTCGTATTGGTCGCCGCGTGACCATTTTTTGCAATAAAGGCCAAAGCGGTTGCATCGAACAATGGAGCCGGCTTGACACTATCTGCATACGCCTGCGCAATGGCCGGATCGCTGTAGAAGTTGTTGTTCTTAATCACGATTCTGAGCGTTCCTCCGGTAGCGAGCGTATCGACGCCGACCACTTCCCGCGTGAAGCCGGGGGGATTCCCGAGAAATGCTGCGTTCACAACCATGTTGTTGGTGAAGTAGGCCTCTCTCGATTGACCGAAACTTGTGCCGAACTGGCCGATATTGTGCATCGTATTGTGATTCATTTTCCCGTAGCGAATAATGCCCCCGCCATCGCGGATAACCCGGCTTGTCAGGTTATAAAATGTCGAATTCTCGATGATGAGTGTATCGATGTCGTTTCCGCGATCGTCAAATCCTCTTCCGTTATCTGGACTGGCCATCGTGCCGATATTACTGATAATCGATCGATAGAAGTACAGTTTTATGTTTGTTCCGTCGAACCTGAATCCCGCCTGCGACGCGCGGTCGAGATGACAATCTTCGACGATAACGCGAATGTTGTTTTCACTCATCCGGATGATGCGAAATTGAAGTCCGCCAAGTTCATCGAGCGCCGTAATGTACAGACCTCGAATCGTCAGATTGGCGCGCGGCCTCAGGGTTTGTTCCGGCGCAACGCCTCCGCTGGGAACACCGAGGAGAATGCGCGGACGTGGACCCGTCCCCGACGAGGCAACCATCGTAAGCGGAAACCGATGTTCCAACAACCCATCAAGGATGTACTCTCCTCCCCTCTGGAGAACATAGACCGTATTGGCATCGACGCGCGCGCCCGTCGATGTTGTATCGCCCATAATAGTGCGATTGAGCGTACCGAAACCCGGCTGCACATGCACGGTTCTCTGCGCAAGAACGAGCACAGGCACGATCAGCAGCATGAGGAGCCCTAGACAAGAACGCAACAGTAAAGCCAGGTGGGGAAATTTTATGCCATTATCCTTCGTCATGATGACTATCCTCCTGATTGGTGGATGATTGAATGATTGACAAGTGCAGCGCTGATCGGCACTCGCCGTTAGAATGTGTACCGGAATCCAAGATCGGCCGTCCAGCCGAAAAACTCCTCTCGGGTCGGATACGAAACCCTACCGAGATAGGCATCCTCTGGTTGATTACTGAGGTTATTGACGTTAAGAAACAAGCCCGTTCCCTTGTAGATTTTCTGGCTGACGGTAAGATCCCACCGATACGATGCGTTCGAATATCCATCAAGCTCCGAACGCTGACCCACCGTTCTCAAACTCGCGCCCTGATACACCATCGAAATCCGTCCCGTGAACCCCCCTTTTTCGTAGCCCAAGGAAACGTTCGCGATATGATCTGCCTGGCCGGGAACCCTGCCTGCACGTACGGTATCGAGTGGAGTTGCGCGGAAGGTTGGAGGACGACGGACGATTTCGAAATACGGAAAGAACGTCTCCGACCAGATACGGGAGTAGTTGGCATTCAAGACGATGCCATCGAATGGACTCGGAAGAAATCGAAAATTCGTCTGTAAGTCTATCTCGAAGCCATAGACCTTCGAACGAGCGCCGTTGGTAGGCTCTGTCAGAGTAAAGGCATTGAATTCTCCTCCGACGAGACGGATCGTTTTAATGTAATCGATGTCGTCCAGGGTCTTGTAGAAGCCTCCAAGCGTCGCTAAACCGTACTCATTGTATGTTGAGAGGAACACATCATAGTTCCGGGCTTTTGTGTGCTTGATATGCGGATTGCCGCGATCGTAAATTTGTTCCGCGTAGTTAATGCGAACAAACGGCACCAGGTTGAAGTAATCTGGACGCGAGAGAGTTCGCGTAAACGCTAAACGGACGTCCAGCCCAGGAACGATCTTGTAGCGCAGATGGACCATCGGGAGCCACTCTTCATAGGACTGTCCTCCAACGGTATCACGAATCGCGCCGTTCTCCCCGAGATTACCCTGCAACTGACCGAAGTTACCCCTGTAATCATTTTTTGTCCGCTCATACCGAATGCCCGGCAGGATCATCAGCTTTTCACCGATATTGATTTCCGACATGAAGTACGCTCCGGTGATACCTTCTCCCGCTGTATAGTCCTCCAGCTCGAGAAAACGGTTCAGCATGTAGCGCGATCGGTAGGTCGCATAGAAATCACTCAGAAGGTCTTTATGGAGACCAACCGGGAAATCGTACTGACCATTGAGAAATCGTTCGGCCTTAAATGACCGATCAAGGAAATTCTCGATGAGAATTTCGGTATTTCGATACATCGTGTACTTCCCCGGATTCTCCCTTCCAATTCTGCCCACTTCACCGAACGGGGTTCGGTATTCCGTGACATCGCGCTCGCGATTCTTGTCTCGGTGTTTTGCGCCTACTTTCACAAAGCCGGCCACGTAATCCACCAACCTGAACGGAATCTTCACGTTGAGTTGTCCTGTCAGATCCGCATCTAACGTCGAGGCAGGATTAAACGTCGCATACTGAAACCACGTACTGGAGAGATCGTTCCTGGCGTATTGTGGAATAACCGTAGGGCCTTGATCATCAACGAGTCCATCCTTGAAACCTCCGACTTCTTGAAAGCGGGCGTAGTGGGAGAAGGGCTGAAGCTGTTTGCTTCTCGAATACGAGCCCTGCCAATCGAATTCGAACACTCCCCACTGATGCTTACCCGAGAGCGTGTTGCTCAATAACACGGTCGCGACCTCGCGATCGCGGATGTCGTACTCGACAGTAAATGATCCAACTCTGTAACGTTTGCGCCTTGTAATTTCCTTGCGGTCGGTACGACTGAGGAATGTGCTCAGAAGGACGTTGCCACCCAGGAGATCCTTGTCCACCGCCAGGCTGACGCCCCAACGGTCACGTCGCTCAAGGCGATCGGCGAGATTCAGATTGTCGATCTCCAACATGCCGACCCCCTGATTATCGCTCTTGAACACATAGTCTGCGGTGAGGAGGTCGGAACTACGAGTGGCACGCTGAATGCTGCCTGTGACCATCACACCGAGGGCATGATCAAAGAAACGGTCGCTTGCCGAAATGCTGCCTCTGTACTGGCCGAATTCTCGTTCCTGATTGTTAAAGCCGTACTGCCACCGCAGGTCTGTTCGCATACCCTCGGGGGCCTTGCGGACAACAAGATTCACCGTTCCGCCAACTGCATCTCCGTCTTTGTCGGGTGTCAGAGCTTTGAAAACTTCGATGCCGGCAATAACGTCGGGCGAAATCGCGCTGAGGTCGACTGAACGATCATTCCCCTCGGTTGCAGGCAATCGCTCGCCGTTGACGGTGATGGAATTAAATTTCGGGGAAAGTCCGCGCACAATGACCTTCTGGCCTTCACCCCCACTCCGTTCCACCGAAATACCGGGAAGTCTTCCGAGAGATTCGGCTGCATTTTGATCAGGCAATTCGCGGATGCGATCGGAAGAAACGACGTTGACAATAGTGTTGGAAGTCAGCTGTTGATTGATTGCCCGTTGTTGACCTTCCAGCAATGCCGTTACCACAACCTCTTCCCCTTCGATGATGGAAGGTTTCATCCGAATGAGAAGATTAACGGTTGAACCGGCTGCAATGCTCACAGGCAATCGCTGTGTCTCATATCCGATATAACTGATGATGATCGTGAATGAACCGGGTGGAATGTTCGGGATTCGGAATCGCCCTTCTGCATCTGTGGCGGTTCCGAGCGCGGTGCCATCGATGCGAACATTGGCCGCAGGAAGGCCTTCACGTGTCGTTGCATCTACTACTGTGCCGGTGATTGTTCCAACGTGTTGACCATACAACAGGACGGTGTAGCTCATCCAACAGAGTACGAAAGCAAGAAACGAACAACGGATCGTCGCTTTCCTCATTACATGAACTCCTCGTAGAGAAGGGGCGTATGAACGAATGCTTGCAGAATGATTACCCAAAGACACAGCTCAGGGTTAGAGACGGACTGTCTCAAGCTGGCTTCGAGCGACTTTTGTCGGTGTTCCACCGCATGACTTGCGGATCAGCAATCTCGGTTGCAGAATACTGCGGGTGGTGTACTCCTTCCCTTCCATCTGGCATTTCAGGACCTCGACGGCACGCATGCCAATCTGCATCGTCGGCTGCTCCACCGTTGTCAGAGGCACTGGCGCGTATTCTCCCCTCTCGATATTGTCGAATCCTACAATTCCCATATCCTGAGGCACTGTTATCCCCCCCTCCAGAAGAGCTTGCTGAAAACCGAGGGCGGAAAGATCGTTATAGACAAACATCGCGTCGGGCCTCACCTTTGATCTCAACACTTTCTCTCCAATCTCGTAACCCGATTGGAAATCGTTCCATTCTCCCTTCAATCGTAAACGGAAGAGAAAGCGCTGATTGATCTTGATGCCGTGCTCGTGGAGTGCGCGCACATAACCTCGTTTACGGAGCTCACCAACAAGATTCCCCTCTTCGCCGTTGATGTATCCGATAGTGCGAAAACCGAGAGAGAGAAGATGCTGCGTGGCGAGATATCCTCCCAATTCATGATCTGTCCCAACAAATGGAACATCTTCGTCCTCGATGTACGAAACCATCACAAAGGGAAACTTCTCGCGCAACAGGGCGCGGATGCGAGATGTCGGGTGATAGATATGACTCATCGATGCAATGATAAGCCCACCGACTCCCATCTTGCGAAAGTATTCGATCTGTGCATCTTCCTTCTCAGCGCGCCCCGATGAATTGGAAAGCATCACGTTGAGTCCATACTCATATGCCTTTGCTTCGACACCCTGAACGATGAGAGAGAAAAACGGGCTTTGAAGATCACGCAGAACTAAACCGATTGTCCGGCCGCGTGCAGAGGGGGAAGTTCTGTTTTTGCGGGCAACATAGGTTCCCTTCCCGACACGGCTATAAATGATCCCCTCGTGCACGAGTGTTGTGAGCGCTTTCTTCACCGTAATGAGGCTCACCCCATATTCACGTGAGAGTTCATGCTGAGAACCGAGTTGGTCGCCCACCTTGTGCCGACCCGTAGAGATCTTCGATTTGATGTCTTCAACAATTTGCAGGTAGAGGGGGGCTGGATTCTTGGGATCAAGTGGCATAGGGCTTCCGTCGAGGACAACTCATTGAGCCGTGGGAAGTAATTGGTATACCAGGTATATGGAGTGTAACTATCTTCTTATCTTAAGTCAAGGAAAATCGTCAAGAAGGGAGAAAAATCTGAGAGCGTACTTGGCGGAGAATAAACGAAGGCGGTTCGACGTGGATCACTCGGATTTGGATTTCCGAACACTGGAGGAAGGGCTGGTTGAGATGCGGGTCGGGCGCGGGATCGCAGGGCGAAGCTGCATCGAGATGGTTGCTACGGAATGACTTTGACGCGCTCTCGAACCGCTCTGACCCACTCCCATTGCGGTTGAAGCATCGGCGCGGCCATCATCACCCCACCAAAGCCGATGAGACGCCGAGTCACCATATTCGATCGGATGATCTCCACTTTCTTTAACCGCCCCTCCCATATCTGCACGGGATATTCTTGGGACAGCTCAGCAAGCACGCGATCCAAGATTCGCTGTCTTTTGATCGCGAACAGTTCCTCTCGCGCATGTGCCATCACCTCCTCAACGGCGGGAACATCCAGAGCCCGTTTTCGCTTCCCAAGAATCTTGAAGATCGAATATCCTTCAGGCAGATTGATCGGACCCACTATCTCACCGATATCGCGCTGAAGAGCGGCAATACCGATCGCCGGATGCTCTGAAACGAGAAAGTACCCCGATTCCCCTCCCCTTTCACGCCACTCTTTCCTTGTTGTCCATTTTCGAGCCAGTTGTGCAAATTCCTCTCCACTTTCAATTTCGTCAAGAACCCTCTTCGCCGATTCGAGATCAGGAACCAGGATTTCTCGCACGTTGACTTCGTACGCCTTCCCGTAATAGTCGGCATTTTGTATCATAAACTCACGAACTTCTTCCTCACTCATTTCAACTGTGTCCGCAAGTCTCTGAATGAATCGCTGAGCGAGCCAAGCATCGGTCCACATTCCTACGTCACGTTGCACCATAGAGCTCTGTTGGAGGCCTCGTTCGTATCCCACCTGTGAGAGAAAATAGAGCTCAACGGCTCTTTTCACTATTTCGTTGAACTGGTGTTGCACGGCCTCCAATCCGGTAGGCCGTAACGGACGGTCTTCGTAGCGCAATGCCTCAAGCACTTCCGCCACGCTCAACGATGACCCGTTCAGTTCAACAAATGGCTTCTCAAGATGTGCCTTGCTCCTTTGTTTGAGATAGTCAATCCACTCTGACACCATGACGGACCGCTCCTCAACCGTATGTTGGAGGGCTTCGTGAAGCATACCGGCAAGGAACACGAAAAGTGAGGAATCGGTACGCGCCCGTTTCCCCGAAAGCACGCTTAATGAGAACCGATGTGCCTCCTGTTGTTCTTTTCTCGCCCGGATGATTTCTCGTACATGATGGCGACGTGCACGGAGCGACATCCGGCTTGCGGTGGGATTTGGGGAGCGCTCAAGCAAGTACAAAACAGTCCATCCCGATGAGCGTGAAAAGAAGGGTCGACTGATTCTATCTCTGCCAATCGAATAGGCTGCATTCTCCAGCGCTAGCTCACCACTACCGAGCTTGACGATGATTGTATCGACTCCTACCACAAAATCCTGCAATAATCTGATGGTGGTTGGAGGGTCGGGGGATTCTGCAAGCCGACGTGCAAGGGAATCGCCCTCCGCTTTCGAGCGCACAGAGAGTAAAAGCACTTCGAGTTGTGAAGTGAATCTTCTCAGCCCCTCGGCGATCTCCCCCTCTGACACATCCACCTTCGAGACAATTTCTCTCTTGTACAGTTCATCACGTACAAGAGCTTGCTCGAGCGTCGCTATGGAGATTCTTGCATCAGAGTCGTCCGCGAGGTTATGTCGTCTTCCTTGGAGCGCAAAGAGTTTTTCTGCTATCAGCGAGTAGAGTCCCTTGCTCTTGGCGGTATCGTGAGTAGAGGGATTCTCCTTTTCCGGCCACGGCATGAGTTGGATTCGCTCGATAAGGTCGCGAGCGGTGATCGGGAGTGGACCGACCATGGCAAGTGTGTCCTCAAGTCCGACTCTTTGCGCAAGAACCGAGGAGGAAGCAACAAAGAAAATCCACACAGCAGCCCATCGACGGAAAAGCGTTATCCACATCTCTCGATCTTTCTCCACCTTTGGCGGACTCAAATATGTTGTCATCGGATCATTCAATATTCAAACACAAGCTCCTTCGGAAGCGTTGTGAGTCGCACTGCCGTTCCTTCCTGCTTTGAGAGTCTTTCCCCGTCTACAAGAACACCTTGAATTGGCCGCGCCCTCGGTGAATGGATAACGAAGCCGGTCGGATTCGATGAGATATTCCCGGTAATTCGGATGACCACATTCTCGTTGCTTCCTTTTTGCATTGAGTAACCTAACGACCCATAATAGGTCGGCAAATCCCGAACCACAACGCCTTCTTTCGTGTCGATCCATTCTTCCGGGATGCCGGCGCCAATCATTAAATCGCCAGCTTCTTCCTCGTGAACAAACAGCGAACGTAAGACGCTGAGATAATCCGATCCGACCCAGGTATGGGGCATATCGCCGATGAAGGCGGCGTGTCGGGGATCTCGCCAGACAACTTCTGCCCAGTGATTCCAAGCGCTGGGGCGTTGGTGGCCAAAAAAGAATTCGAGCATCGAATGTGTCCGGTCTTTTCTCCCGAGATGCAGGAACGTGACGCTGACGCGAATTTCATACGGCGTGTACTCTTTCCAATCGATGGCCGACTGTCGACGCCTTTCAAAGAAGTCGTAGTATCGTTCAAATGTCCGCTCCAGAGCTTCACGCGGAAGGCGCGCTAGCTCACCCCCAGGATAGATGCCGATGGCGGTTGACGTCGGATCAAAGTCCCCAAGCTCGACACAACCGGGAATATAATCGATGCCTTGATCCCTCATCGCTAATTTGATCGAGGTGAAAAAATCGGTACGGAATTCTTCAGCGAGCGCTCGATATCGTTCCGCATACTCATGCTCGCCCAGGACGGAAGCGAGCAACGCCGCGTCCTTGATGCCGCGCAGCACAAAGAAATTGTCCCAGTACGAATGCATCGGCTTGGCGGAATATCCTTCGTGACTGATCGACTCCGGCACAAGTCCGTAATACGCCCGAAGCTCTTCGCTCTTGTATCTCTCCGTCATCCGCTGAGCTCGAAGTTCCTGAATATAGTTGATCGCCGCGACGACATTGTGCCATCGCGACCGAACGAAGCCTGTGTCCTTCGTAAATCGGTAGTATTGAGCGATAGCAAAAATCAACTGGCCGTGGCTGTCGTGCTCAGGCACCGGATCGGGACCGCGCCTATCCACGACACACGGGACTTTGCCGCTCGGATATTGATACTGGGAGTACCAATCGATGTACGCTCGAACCTCGTCCCGTAACCCCAGTTTCAGCATCGCGCTCGACGTCAACGAGCCGTCACGAATCCACGCCCGCTCATAGGTGCGCGATCCGGGCTGGATGGCAGGTCCATCACGGTTGATCAGGATGTAGGCGAGCGTGGACTTCGCCGTGTTGATCAGCTTCTGCGCGGACGGCGGTAGTTCGATGTGCATCACGTTCAGCTTTGTCTTCCAGAAGCGCGTCGCTCT
>JBGFRO010000042.1:0-3407 GCA_041695085.1 Bacteroidota bacterium
TGAAGCTACGGCAAATTGGAGAAAGATGCAAACCCTAATCTCCGCTCTCTGTTTGCAACTCACGCGCGACTCGTTCTGCCTCCCTCCACACACGCAGCAGGTTCCCGCCCCACATCTTGCGGATCTCCTCTTCGGTGTAGCCGCGCCGGACAAGTTCCGGCGTGACGTTGAACGTCTCGCCGGCGTGCCTCCATCCCTCAATGCCGCCGCCGCCGTCGAAGTCCGCGCTGATCCCCGCGTGGTCCACGCCGATCAGCCGCACCACATGGTCGATGTGATCGACGAACTCTTTCACCGTCGCCGGCGGCCCTGCGGGATACATGCGGTTAAGCTCCTGCAATCGCGCGCGGAACTTGTGCTGTTGGTCTTCGGAAAGCGCCTGCACCGCGCGCCGCATCGTCCCGCCACCACTCGCCGGCGGCAGTCCGAACTCCTTTCGCAACGCCTGCAGTGCTGCGGTGCGCTCCGGCGTTTCCACCGGATTCCGCACAAACGCTCCCAACGCTACAAGATGAATCACGCCGCCGTTCTTTTTGAGCTCGAGCAGCGTCTCGTCGTCGATGTTGCGCGGGTTGTTGTTCACCGCCCACGCGCCGGAATGCGACGCGATCACCGGCGCCTTCGAGAGTCGCAGCGCATCGAGCGCGGACCTTTTGGAAATGTGCGAGATGTCCACCATGATGCCGAGCCGGTTCATCTCCGCAATCACGCGCCTGCCGAACGCGCTCACGCCGCCGTGTTCCTCCGCCGGCTCGTCCTCGAACGGATTGGCCGAATCACAAATATCATTGTGCCCGTTGTGCGCCAAGGTGATGTATCGCCCGCCGCGCTCGTGGAACTCTTTGAGCTTCGAGAGGTCGTTCCCGATGGGCCAGCCGTTCTCGATGCCGATGCACGCCACGAGCTTGCCCCCGCCTATGGCGGGGTGAATGCGCTCCACGTCGTCCGGCGTGTAGGCGATGGCGATCTCGTTCGGGTACTGCGCGGCCATCCGGTGAATGGCCTCGAACTTTCGGATGGCTTGGCGGTACGCAAACTCGTTCCCCTCGTTTGTCCGCTCGCCCTGCCCGACGTAGACGATGAAGAAGCCGAGGTCGAGGCCGCCGTCGCGCATTTTCTGGAACGTCATCTGTCGCGGGTCATCGGGATTACCCGGGTCGTCCTTCGGCGTGGCGAAGTCGAATGAAATATCGCAGTGCGGGTCAATAGTGATGACGCGTTGATGAATGGCACGGGCTTTTTCGATGAGAGCGGCGTCCGACAATGTTGACTGCGAGAGAACGGTATGCGAAACAAAAAGGACAACAAAGAGGCGAAGCAGGAATGGAAGCATTGGCTGAATCTCCCGTTAAGGATTCTTCTGGACTCGGAGTGCATCAAAAGAAACGAAAAATAACCATGAAATGGAAGGGTATTCTGTTCACTTGTTGAAGAGGCCAGAACGATACACACACTCGCCGACTGAATACGCTTGACCGTTTCATAGAAAGTTGCTACCATGCGTAAGAACGCGCAATTCCTTCCGCCGGTCTACTGCTATACTTGCCTTCTGAATTATTACAAGAGAGCATCCGTTGAGAATGCGACTCTCCATCATGCCACTTCAACCGCTTACGACCATCACCTTGAACTATCCTTACTATCTTTCATCGGCAATCTATCGGTGGATTGAACAATCGTCTCCCTCCTATGCAGCGTTCCTCCATGAACAGGGGTTTTCGCCCGAAGGCCCGCAGCGACGCTTCAAGCATTTTTGCTTCTCCCGGTTAATCGTCCCTCGACGAACAATTTTTGACGGGCGGTTGCGCATCGAATCTCCAACGGTTCAATGGTTTGTCAGCATGCCGGTTGACGAATCGCTGCAGCATTTCGTGGTAGGAATATTTGAGAGACGCGAGTTTTACATCGAGCGGGAGGAAAACCGGTTCCTCGTTGAGCAGGTGGAGACATTGCCGGAGCCGGATTGGAAGGAAACGATGACATTCAGAATGCTTTCACCAACCACCGTTTCGATACCGGAAGATCGTAATGGCAAACTCTGGCCGCGCTACTTGCTGCCAGATGACCCGCGACTTAGCGACACGCTGTGTAGAAACATCATCAACAAATACCACTCGCTGTGTAGGTCGAACTTCAGTTCGACCTCATCGGTCGACATGAATGTCGACCTACAACTCCAATGCACTCTTGATCAGCAGTTTATCACTGATCGCGGCGGTCCCTCGAGGATCACGAAGCTGATCACCGTGAAGGCAGGTCATGCGGAAGAGACAAAGGTGCGCGGTTTTATATGTCCACTGACGATTGAAGGAAACGTGGAACTCATCAAGCTTGCCTACGAAAGCGGACTTGGGGAGAAGAACAGTTTAGGATTTGGGATGTTGGGTTTGTAGGTCGAACTTTCGTTCGACCGAATGTACTTAGCCTTTATTTCGACGAATGCAGTCGACATGAATGTCGACCTACATCATCAGGAACAATCACTTATGCCAAAATCATCTCACACCGACGCGTTTCGCCACGTCAATAAACTAATCGACCAGGGAAAACTGCGGAAAGCGAACCCGTTGCTCGAAGAACTCATCAAGCAATACCCCGGTGAGCCATTCCTGTATCAAGACTTAGCGATGTGCTATGAAGAGACTGGCCAGATCGAGCGGGGCATTGCCGTCGCGAAAAAAGCGGCTGATCTGTTTCCAGACAATCTTGATGTCCTAATCGATTACGCTGAGATTCTCTCTTTGAACGATCGCTTTGAAGAAGCAGAGCAAATCTATCGCCACGCCATTAGTGTTACCGGATCAGAAATGAAGCGCGAACAGGCCGATCTCTATGTTGGACTGGGCGAAGCACTCTGGGGTCAATCGAAGCGCTATGAGGCGCTCGAAGCATGGAAACAGGCGCTTAAACTCAACCCGAACCACGAAGAAGCTCGCGCGCAACTGGAACTCTTCACCAACGAATATGGCGAGCCGAGCCGGTTCGGGCCGTTTGACGACGTCTGGCATTTTCACAAGATCATGAGCGACCGGTACTTCAAACAGGTTGGGCGTACGGAGTTCGAAACGAAAAAAGAAGCCGAACAGGTCTATAGCGCCATTATGCAGGCGTGGAACGAGAGCGTTGCTCCGCGGTCGAAAGAGCTTGATACGATGACCGCGGCAGAGAAAACGGAATTCTTCGAATCGATCCGGATCGATTACAACAAGCCGTTTCAACCGAAGATCGATATCCGGAAGCGGGGGAAACCGAAGAAAGAAAAAGTTGTTGGCACGGCAAAAGAAAGGGAGTTCCTCAGAACGATGGACGCGCGGTTCGGATTTCTCCCACCGGCGGGAGGAGTGAAACTTCTCATGTTTGGCACGCCCGCCCTCTTTGCTGTGGGCTTTCGCAAAGAACGCTTCCGG
>JBGFRO010000001.1:0-3243 GCA_041695085.1 Bacteroidota bacterium
AACCCAACAGCGACGCTTGCCCGATAGCGCACAGCCCGCCGCGTGAGATGGGATGATCATAATTTCCTTCCAACTTGATCGGTCGCCCGTCGCGACTCTTCGCTATCGCGCCGCAGCCCGCACTGCAACCGTGACACGTGGTCGAGTACCACGTGGCAAGTCCGGGCGTAATCTCTTCCGGTTTAATGAGAAACGGAATTGCCTTCTCAACCTTTGCCGGCTGACATCCCGTCAACATACTCCCTGCGAACGCGAAGCCTGCGAGTCTCAGAAAATCGCGCCGGCTCCAGGCAAGCTCCGGCGACTCAGGCTGGTCGTTCAGATGAATGTTATCGTGTTTCGGCATTTGCTTTCGTTGCTACTTGTTCCCCGATTCACTATATTGGGTTAAATCACTTAGTCAAGATTTCATCAGTATGACTTCGACACTCATCGATACGATCGCCGAACGGTTTTCGATTACGCCCGACCGTTTGATGGAGCAGGGACTAAAAGCTTTTCTCGAAGATCAACTCGCTCTTCTCACCAGTGAGTTTCGAGCTCTCCTTGCTAAGCACGCTGTGGCTTCCCTTCAAGACTTTGATAGACTCATCACTGAGAACCCCGATGGGGAATCCAACCTCCTCCCCGATTTCCAGCGCGTTGACTTTCTTTCGTCTCGCATCGATGAAATAAAACAGTGGATGGCCGAGTTGAATGGAAGCCGTTGATTTCGGACACTGAATGTAATTGTCTCTACAGAACTGTTCTTAACTCCCCCACAAGTAAGCCTTGCCAAAACTTGACTGGCATAGATATACAGCGTATCTTTCTGTAAGAGTTCGATCACCGGAACATCCCTATGCTAGAACAAGAACGAAAATACTTTGAAACCCATCGTGCTGTGTGGCTGAACCAATACGCTGGTAAATTCGTGCTGGTGAAAGGCGAACAACTCGTCGGTGTCTTTAACACTCAACAAGAAGCGCTCGCAGAAGGCGCTCGACGCTTTGGAACAGAGTCTTTCCTAGTTCGCCAGGTTGATGAATCCGAACACCTCATCTACATTCCCGCACTGACCCTCGGTATCCTGCGTGCCGATTCTACACATCCAGTTTAGCGGACAGGCAACCACACCGCAGGGTCAACTCGTTCAAGTCCCACCTGCGATTATTCTCCTACGGCAAGGCCCCTGCGTTCAAGTTAGTATTGGACTGGCTCAAAGCATTGCAAACCAACTTCTTCAGCAGGGGAAAACACTGCCAAAACCAATTTCGGGAACCGCTCTCATTGATACGGGCGCAACATCAACCTGCATCGATGACGCCGCTGCGCAGCGACTACGATTGCCTGTTGTGAATGTGGTCAGGGTTGCTTCTGCTTCTCACGCCTCAACTGAGCAGAATGTCTATCCCATTCAAATCGAAGTCGTCGGCTTGCCGATTTCAATCGAAGCACCGGGCGCCATCGGTGCTGCTTTGGCTCCACAGGGCTTGCTCGCCTTAATCGGCCGTGATGTGTTGCAACATTGTACCCTTTTTTACAATGGCATCACGGGCGAAATCACCCTCTCCGTTTAATTCTCCAAAGCCTCGGTCCCTCCAACCACTAACCTCGAACCACTAATAGTGGCACGTCGCACAATCGGTTGATGCCTTCACGGGGCGCATCTGCGGCCCTTGCAGTTTCGGCTCGCGGTGGCAGTTCACGCACCAGCCCATCGAGAGGTCGTTCACCTGACGCACACGCTCCATCGTCTGCACTTCGCCGTGGCACGTCTGACACGCCACGCCGGCATTCACGTGAGCGCTGTGGTTGAAGTACACATAATCGGGCAAAGTGTGCACCTTGATCCACTCGATTGGCGAGGGCCGCCTGCTCTCATTCGGTTGCAGCTCGTCGTTCAGTCCCATCGCTTCGTAGATCTTTCGGATCTCGGGCGAGACGACCCGCTCCGGCTTCCGGTTTTCTTTCGTGGCTTGTTCTTCTTCTGCCCGCACGTCGAGAATCGGCGCCGAGATGAACCGGTGGCAATTCATACAAGTGTTCGTCGAAGGAATGCCGGCATTCTTACTTCGCTCCGCCGACGTGTGGCAGTGCAAACACGCGATGCCTAACTCCCCCGCGTGCAGGCGGTGCGAGAACGCAATCGGCTGAACCGGCTCATACCCCTCGTGGTTTCCCGGCAGTCGATACGACTGCGTGTACGAGCTGATGAAGATGATGATGCTGATCAGCAAACCGAAAGCGAGATAGATTGTGAGGACAAGACTTTTCATATTCGTGAGAGTGGTGTCAGGACTTTCGTCCTGACACTTCGTTAACCGTCAAGCGTCAGGAGGGAATGCCGCTTTACGGTTCCGCTTCCCAGGAATCCCGCATAAAAGCGGAATCCAAGAAGCGGGACATCCCGTACAGCGGGACTCCTGACGCCACCACAAAGTCGGGGTTAAGATGGTTTCTCCGCTCCTTTGCGCGTGTAGTAGTACCAATTGATGCTTGTTGCAAAGAGATAGAACACACCGGCTCCCACGAAGAACGGCGCCGCTGAACCGGTTTGCGTGATGGCTGCGCCGATCAATGTCGAAAAAATGAATGGCCCGTACGCACCTACTGCTGCTGTCCACCCCAACACTCCCGCACCCTGCCGCGGCGAATGTGAGAAGATGGTCGGATACTGCCGGAAGGTTGATGCGTTCCCGACACCCGAACAGAAAAAGATGAACAGCATCAGAGCAACGAAGTAGGGGAATTGATCGAGCGACGTTGGCGTCAGGAGTCCGGTCGCAATCATCACAACCACGGCGACGATCAGTCCGATACCAGCGTAGTGTGTGAGAATTGCGCCGCCGGTTTTGTCGGAGACGGGTCCCGCAACGATACGGATGGTCGAGCCGATCAAGGGGCCGAGGAAAGCGTACGTCAGCGGATCCGGCGCATTCGGGAAATGGCCGTACACAGTCTTGATCAGCAGCGGAAAGGCTGCCGAAAACCCGGAGAACGACCCGAACGTCATCATATACGTGATGGTGCAGAACCAGGTATGTTTGTTCTTGAAGATGTCTAACTGCTCGCGAAACGTTGCTTTGATCGGGACGCTGCGGAGATAGACCCAAGCGAGAATGCCGAACAGAATAAGAAACGGCACATACCAGAAGGCCGCGTTCTGCAGCCAGATGTCTTTCGTAACTCCGCCGCTCGAGAAGACCTGCGGTCCGCCAACGAGTGCACCGAACGCCGCAAAGCCGATGATCCACGGCGTCA
>JBGFRO010000021.1:0-3211 GCA_041695085.1 Bacteroidota bacterium
CAACACGGGGGAGGGGATTCTATTTCGGCTTGCGGTATCGGTGGGGGAGTGGAGTAAGGAATTAGCAGGTTGCTGAAAAACATTTATCGTTGTGAGGGAATCCCGCTCTATCCCGCTAGAAGCTCGGCCGAAAAGTTCAACCACTAAGACACAAAGACTCAAAACTACACAAAGGTAGACAACATTAAAGCATTTTTCTTTGTGCTTCTTGGTGCCTTGGTGGCTTTGTGGTGAAAGACGGGATTTATCGGCCGCACCTCTAGAAAGCAGCGGGACAGGTTTTACTCCCGAACAACGAAGACGTTCCAACCAAAAACCTCACTTGGAACGTTGGAGATATTCATTGCAGTCGGCTCTGGAGAGCCGACCTACATCTTGAGCATTTGTAGGACGGGACTCCCGTCCCGTCCACCCAAATCCCTGCCTGACACTGATCATTGAGAAGATGTGAAAAGGGCTTCGCTGTTTTGCGGGGGCGGGAAGCAATTGTAGGTCGGGTCTCCAGACCCGACCGTTGACGGCACGGAGACCTGCCTTGGCCGAAGCAAAGCTTCAGCTTCGCGCAGACAGACCGTCGGGAGCTGAAAGGTAACCAAAGAGGGGGAAGTGAAGATTAACCCCACCTTAATCCTCCCCTACAAGGGGAGGAGATGATTGAGCGGAAACCAAAGAGGGGGTAGAGGATATCAAGAACAACCTCAACAGGTTGCCAGGAGCAAACAATGTCAAACAGAGCGGTGTCGTTATGGAGTGGTGGAAAAGATAGCCATCTTGCGTTCATCAAAGCGAGGGAGCAAGGTTATTCGGTCGAACTGTTACTCAGCTTCTTTGAAGAAGTCAGCCGTCAGTCCATGTCCCATCGCATGCCGTTAGGGTTGCTTCGTGATCAGGCGCGATTGGTGGATGCGCCGCTGCAAGAAGCGTTTGTCACGCGGGAGGGATACGAAGGACGACTGCGGTCGATTCTCAAGAGCCTCGTTCAACACGGCATCACGCATGTGGTGGCGGGAGATATCTACTTGCAAGAGCATCGCGACTGGCTTGAGTGCGTTTGCGGTGAGAGTAGGGTCGTGCCGGTGTTCCCGCTGTGGGGAATGCCGGTCGAGGATGTGTTCGAAGAGCAGTCTCGTTTCCAAAGCTTGATTGTCAGTGTTGATGAACGGATGCTCAGTGCCGACCGGCTCGGTAAGCTCGTCGATGCCGAATTTCGTCGCGCGCTCGAAGCCAAAGGACTTGACATTTGCGGGGAAAAAGGGGAATATCATACGCTCGTTCTGCAGAGCCCGGCAATGAGGGGGTCGTTGCACCTTTCGCGCTGGAAACTTCAGCGGCACGACACGTATGTCGGTCTCGATGTGCTTGAGTGGTCTTGTGTTCCAACAGTGAAACAACAACAGGAGGTTTTGCTATGAAGCACATTGCTGCAGGTTCGATTCTGATTCTTGCCGCGGCACTGTCGCGGTTGCTGCCGCATCCCCCCAACTTCACTCCCATCGCTGCCATTGCGCTCAGCTCGGCCGTATATTTTGACAAGCGGTTTGCGTTCATCGTCCCGCTTGCCGCAATGCTTATCAGCGATCTCTTCCTCGGATTTCACACCGGTATGGTGTGGGTGTACGGGAGTTTCTTCGCCATCGGTGGAATCGGATTGTGGCTTCGCTCCCACAAGCGTCCGCTGCCGATTGCCGGTGCGGCGCTCGCATCGTCGGTGCTCTTTTTTGTCGTGACGAACTTCGGCGTCTGGCTGACGGGGACGATGTATCCGAAAACGCTCGAAGGCCTCATCGCCTGCTATGTGGCGGCGATACCGTTCTTCCAGAACACCGTCGCCGGCGACCTGCTCTACACCGGTGTCTTGTTCGGGCTCTTTGAGGTGATCGAACGCTACGTGCGACGGCCGACTGCAGCAGAGGTAGAAGCGGGGTAATTCCCGAACAACTAAATTTCTCTCCCCCTTGAAGGTGGGAGAACTAAAAAAGGAAATTTCTCTCCCCCTCACAGGGGGAGAACCAAAGAGGGGGTTGCAAGATGAACCCCACCTTAATTGCGAAGAACCAAAGAAGGGGTTGAGCAAGATGAACCCCCAATGGCATCGGGAGTATACCGCTCTATCCCGCTAGAAAGCAGCGGGACAGGTTTTACTCCCGAACAACGAAGACGTTCCGACCAAGGGAATATAAACCTCACTTGGAACGTTGGAGATATTCATTGCAGTCGGCTCTGGAGAGCCGACCTACATCTTGAGCATTTGTAGGACGGGACTCCCGTCCCGTCCATCCAAATCCCTGCCTGACACCGATCATTGAGAAGATGTGAAAAGGGCTTCGCTGTTTTGCGGGAGCGGGAAGCAATTGTAGGTCGGGTCTCCAGACCCGACCGTTGACGGCACGGACACCTGCCTTTGCCGAAGCAAAGCTTCAGCTTCGCGCAGACAGACCGTCGGGAGCTGAAAGGTTCAATCTCTCCCCCTTGAAGGGGGAGAACCAAAGAGGGGGTAGAGGATATCTGTGGTTGTAAGGGAGTTCCACTCCCGAACAACAAGAATTACTCAGTGAGTAAACGCAAGACCAAGTTAAGTGTTTAACCACAGATTCACAGATTAGAGAAGAAGATGTGGATAAAAAGGAATTTCCCTGTAGGGATGAAACCCACACAATTATCGGCATTTGCATGGAGGTACACAGAATTCTCGTGAGGGGTCTCTTGGAAATAGTGTACAAAGATGCGTGAGAATCTCTGGCTGCAAAGTGGGATTGCTGGTGAACTTTGGGGAGTCATCATGAACATGGAAGAAGGTCGTCCTTTGAGGAATGTTAATCCGTGAATCCCTGCCTGCCGGTTCCGCTCTTTGAATCCCGCTTAACAAGCGGAATGCTGGAAAGCGGGACAGGCAGGTGTGGTTTATCCTTTCACTGTCGAGCCCGGCGCTGCAGGATGATGTTCCGCGAGCGGAGGAGAGAATCCAGTTGCGCTTGTCGCTCCAGGATTTCGACGTTTCGCTTGAGCCGGTCGTGAGCCGGGTTGAACCGGATGGCCTGCTTCCATTCGCGTATCGCTTTGGCGGAATCTCCTAACAAGAAGTGGTAATTCCCGCGCTGTTCATACACCCTCCAATCGGTTGGCTCATAGAATGCCGCAGAGTCGGCCAGGGCGAGCGCTTCCCCCAACTCCTTTTGATCCGCGTACAACTGTGCCATCATCAAGAATCCCG
>JBGFRO010000028.1:0-85960 GCA_041695085.1 Bacteroidota bacterium
ACCGGCAGTCGAGATCAGATCGTGCAGCAACGCGTACGCGTTGTTCGATCCGAGAGCCTCGCGCACGATAAGATGTGCAAGTGAGTCGTACTTTTGTACTATCGCGTTTTGTGCTGGAAGTAAAACGGCAAGCACCATCGTGAGGATGAGCAACAGGAGAAGAAATCGTGACATCTTCATCGGTATCAATCCTTTCTTCGTGATATGTTGGCTAGATAATGCTCGTGTTGTGACAAGTGAAGAGTGAACCGTAAATCGTGAACAGTGTGAAGCGTTAGCAGGATAGCGTAAATTGGGGAGAGTATCTGCCATCTCGCGTCTTCCTACTTCCATACTTCCTACTTCGATACTTTCCGACTGCCAACTGCCATCTCGTGTCTTACTACTCACATACTTCCACATTCACCAACACCTTCACTCAGAAGACATCGAGAAGTTTCAACGCCATGACGAAGATTGCCACCGCGAGTGTGATACGAATTGCCCTCTCGCCACCTTTGACCGATGCGTACGCTGCCCACCAACCGCCAAGTGCACTCCCCGCACCGAGGACAAGCCCCAACACCCAGTTCACGTGCCCCGTCAACGCATAGACTGCGAGCGCCGGCACCATATAGATCATCACAATCGTCACTTTATGCACGTTGACGTAGACGAGGTTCATTCGGAGGAAGTAATAGAGCGTCACCATAAAGAGGAACCCGACGCTTACCTGGATGAGGCCCCCGTAGAATCCCACCAAAAACATAGCCGGATAAATCCAGCCCTCGCGATGGCGGTTTGCCTCCGATGATTTTCCCTCGGCAACATTTTGAGGAATCAACAGGGTGATCATGGTCCCAATCATCACCATGCCAAGGATGCGCTGGAACCAGACGTCACTGATGGTGACTCCGACGAGCGCGCCCACCAGTGCCCCGGGGAGCGCCCACACGGTGAGCTTCGCGCTGAGCCTGAACTCATGAACATCCAATCGTCGAAACGAGGCAACGGCAAAGATATTCTGAATCAAAATGCCCACGCGATTTGTGCCGTTGGCGACTCCCGGATCGAGACCGAGGAAGATCAACATGGGTAATGCAAACGTGGAACCACCGCCGGCCATGACGTTCAGAAACCCCGAAAGGATACCGATCGCGAACAGGAGAAAGTGATGTAGAATGGAATCCAATGTTTCAATCTGCGATGTTCACTCTTTCATTCTCATGACAAGCGACTATCGTCTCCATGCGATGCCGATGAAGGGGGAAATGTTTTGAGTCCCGTGTTCGATGTTGTCAATCAACGGATTGCCACCACGCTCATGATAGTATCTCAGTCGATACTCGACCCGGAAGACAACATCAAACGAGGATGCAAGCGGCACGCCAGCGCCAAGCGCCGCGTACCAGGCAATGCGCGGGGAGACGGTGAACGCCCCTTCTGTATCGCCGGTGGATGAAGGGAGGTCGCGTCGAGCGTCATCGTCACGTATACCAATCAAACCATAACCCAGCTCGCCAAAGACATTGATGTATTGTACGCGTAGGATCGGACCCATCCAGAATTCGTTGAAGAATCCGCCGATTTTGTCACGCGTGATTGTTCGTCCCTCGGCATTGAAACCGGCAAAGCGTGCAGCGTGTCGGTTTCCTCGATCATATTGAAAAAATAGGCCGGCAGAAATGAACCGCCAGACTGAAGCGGTTCCCATCATCATTATGCCGATTTCTTCATGGTTCACCAGCCGCTCTCCACGAGGATCTCCCACTACCGCCTTGACCTGTTGCTGAAACGCCAGATAGAAAAGCCCTCCGTCAATACGATAACGCGCAGAATCTTGTGCGAAACAGTCCGACGCCATGGCGAACCACCCCAACGTTGCAACGATCCATCGACGTGTTTTCATCGTGCCTCCTTCGAGATAGAATTTCACTTGAGCACCTCCATCAGTTCATTCAGTGAGGTGGCAACAGCAAACTCGCAAAAGCTAATGAATTTTACCCCCTCCTTCAACAACTGGTCGTCGCGCGCGATGATGTTCTGCGAACTCTTGCGCAGAAAAGGGCAATGTGGTACATTCGTCACCAACTATCACGCACCGCACGAATTTCCCCCACCAATACGTGATGCTGCCATGAACCGAAAGCTCCAACTCTCTCTTCACCCCGATACGTTCGCGCTCAACAAGCTTCCACAGTTCGGCGAGATCCCTTCCATCCTTGCGCGGGGAGAGATGGTCTTCATCACGCGAACGGAAGACGAACTTTCGATTATCTGTCCGGAGTTCATGGCTCCCAACAACGTGCAACAAGAGTTGGGCTGGCGGTGCATGAAGATCGAAGGAGAGTTCAAGCTCGATGAGGTGGGTGTGCTCGCTTCCGTCCTAACACCCCTTGCGGAAGCTCAGATTTCGGTCATTGCTACGAGCACGTATACAACCGATTATATCTTTGTGCGCGAGGAATCGCTGGTGAATGCCGTGCAGGCGCTGCAAAAGGCGGGACATGAGTTTGTACACAAGGAGTGAAGCGGTGCGCGCTCCTTGCATGTGTCACTTCGACATTCTTGCTTCGAGGGTTGCCGCGATTTCTGAAAAGCTGACTCCCCGCTCCCGCAACAACACGAGGAGATGATAGAGAAGATCCGCCGATTCCTCTTTGAGCGCGTTCGGATCCTGCAGTAACGATGCAATCGCCACCTCCACCGCTTCTTCCCCTACCTTCTGTGCGATCTTCGCCGTTCCCTGTCGAAACAGTTTTGCCGTGTACGATTGCTCGGGAAGTTGCTTCTGCCGGTCTCGGATGATCCATTCGAGCCGTTCGAACGCGTTCGAAACCGATGTTGACCGTTCTTCGCCGAAACATGTGTATGAGCCGGTGTGACAGACGGGTCCCCGTCCTTTTGCCAGGATCAACAAGGCGTCATTATCACAATCGACAAGCACCGATTCTACTTCTAACACATGACCGGAGGTTTCTCCTTTTTGCCAGAGTCTCTGTTTGGTGCGGCTCCAAAAGATTGCCTTCCGCTCCTTGAGCGTGCGTTCAACGGCTTCACGATTCATAAATCCCACCATCAACACCTGGCGCGTTTCTGCATCCTGCACAATGGCGGGTACCAAATCGTTCAGTTTGCTGAAGTTAAGCTGGTCGATCATACGCGCACCGGAATGTTGTTGTCGTTCAGGTAACTTTTCAGATCGCGAATGGATATCTCTCGATAATGAAAAATGCTCGCCGCCAGCACGGCGTCTGCTTTCCCTTTCGTGATGGCCTGCAAGATATGCTCTCTGGAACCCGCCCCTCCGGAAGCGATCAGCGGAACGGAGACAGCTTGGCTTATGCTCTTCAAGAGGTTGATATCGTACCCTCTCTTCGTTCCATCGCGGTCCATCGACGTCACAAGCAACTCACCTGCACCTCGCGCAACGGCCTCCCGCGCCCATTCCAGAACGTCGCGCTCCGTCGGCTCGCTTCCACCTTTGACCCACACCTTCCACCCGTCTCCATCGCGCTTCGCATCGATGGCAACCACAATGGATTGAGAGCCGACGGCTTGAGCGCAAGCATCGAGGAAGTCTGGCTGATGCAGCACAGCTGTGTTGAGTGAGACCTTATCTGCCCCCGCATCCAGAACGCGCAGCACATCTTCTATGCTGCCGATGCCTCCTCCCACTGTAAACGGTATTTGAATTGCCTCCGCAACACGCTCAACCAGACGAAGGAGCGTTGATCGGCCCTCCCGCGAAGCGCTGATATCGAGGAAAACCAGCTCGTCTGCCCCTTCATCGGAGTAGCGCGCGGCAAGCTCGACGGGGTCTCCCGCATCCCGCAAGTCGACGAACTTCGTCCCTTTTACCGTGCGCCCATTCTGAACATCGAGGCACGGGATAATTCGCTTCGTCAGCATGTTTTTTCGTCTCAAGAAAAAGGGTTACGCGATCATCATCAACTCTCCCCCTTCTGCATCCAAGATGCAAGTTCCCGGAGTGAGAGTTTTCCTTCGTACAGCGCCTTCCCGACGACCGCGGCACTACAGCCGGCATCCCTAACGGCCCGGATGTCCGCGAGCGACGAGATGCCGCCCGAGGCGATAAGATCGATATGGGGGAAAACTACTTTCAACTCGCGGTACAGCTCGACGTTCGGTCCCGCCAACATGCCATCGCGATTGACATCCGTGCAGAGTACATGGCTCACACCGATGTTGGTCAGTTCCATGCAAAACGTTATGGGTGAACGACCGGAATCCTCGAGCCATCCCTTGTACCGCACCGACCCTTCGCGCACATCAACGGCGACAACAATGCGATCCGCGCCGAACTCGCGTATCCATTCCTTGACATGCAGAGGGCGTTCGATGGCGAGACTCCCAATCACTACTCGCGTTACACCGAGATCGAACAATCGTCTCAGGTCGTCCGTATGCCGGATCCCGCCCCCGACCTCCGTACGAATGCCTGCAATGCCATGTAACGCTTCGAGTGCTTTCCAGTTGCGAATGGCCCCTGCCTTTGCTCCCTCCAGATCAACGACGTGCACAAATTGCAGACCCGCCTCAACAAACCGTCGGGCCACTTCCTCCGGATGCTCTGCGTAGACTGTTTGATTCGCGAAATCGCCCTTTGTCAGGCGGATACATTTGCCTTCATGAATGTCAATTGCTGGTAGAATCAACATCGTTCAAGAAAGTTTTGAAGTACACGAAGTCCCGCGCTCCCCGACTTCTCGACGTGGAACTGAACGCCATAGTAATTGGATTGTTGCACCGCTGAAGCGAAGGGCTTGCCGTACTCTGTTCTTCCAATTGTATACTCGTTCGGCGATGCACCGTATGAATGAACAAAATAGAAATACTCGCCGGAAGGAATCCCGTTCATCAAAGGACTCTCCCGAATCAAGAAGACGCGGTTCCAGCCCATATGCGGCACTTTGATCTGAGACCCGTCGAGTCGGGTCACCATTCCGGGAATGATGCCGAGACAAGGGGTGTCGCGTTCTGTTGAGCGCTGAAACAAGATTTGCATGCCGATGCAAATGCCGAGAAAAGGAACGTTGACGTTCCGAAGCCATTCGACCAATCCGCCGCGATCAAGTGACTCCATTGCACTTCTTGCCTCTCCGACTCCGGGAAGGATCAATCGCTCAGCTTGTCGAAGCTCATCGACTTCTCTGGAGACAAAGAATGAGGCCCCCAAACGCTTCAACGCGTTGGACACAGATCTGATGTTACCCGCCCCGTAATCGATGATGCCGACCTTTCCTTGACTCATGATTTGAGACTCACCGCATTGTCCGACGCCGGGCTGACAGATGTTGCTTGTTGGTCGAGGATCCTTGACCGAGAGAATTCAACTTCGTTTCCAATTCCTTTCACAGCATCTTCTTCAAATCGACAAGCCATTAAAGCAGAGAACGACAGTGCCGCGATCCGCCGAACCATTACAACACTCCTTTTGTCGAAGGGAGAAGGGATGCAGAGCGTGGATCATATGAGACGGCTTGTTTTAGCGCTTTCGCAACTCCCTTAAAAATGGCTTCTATTTTGTGGTGATCATTTCTTCCCTCCACTTTGATATGAAGGTTTCCCCTCAATCCGTCTGCGAGCGCTCGGAAGAAATCTTCCACCAACTCCGTCGGAAACTCACCCACTCGTTCTCGCTCAAACGTTGCTTTGAAAACAAGGTAGGGTCGTCCACCCAAATCAATCGCTACCTGCGCCAGCGATTCGTCCATCGGTAAGAGGAATCCATAACGTTCGATGCCACGCTTGTCACCAAGAGCCTGGCGTATGGCCTCGCCGAGAGCGAGTCCGGTATCCTCTACCGTGTGGTGTTCATCAACATGGAGATCTCCCTCTACACGGATATCCATATCGATCATTGAATGCTTGGCGAGCTGCGCGAGCATGTGGTCGAAGAATCCGACTCCCGTCTTAATCTGATAGCGGCCCGTCCCATCCAACGACACCTCCACTTGAATCGAGGTTTCGGTGGTCTTTCGTTCCAATCGGTACGACCGGTCACTTCTGATGATTGTTTTGCACGCATCAACGAAAGATGGTACAATGACGTCGGCACTGCTTTGAATCGCTCCCCCTAACCTGATGCTCTTGCAGCCGATGTTGCGCGCAAACTCGACATCGGTCTCCCGATCTCCAATGACGAAGGACCTGGAAAGATCAATGTCATTCGTCTTAAGGTATTCTTCTACAAGACCGATCTTCGGCTTGCGGCAACCACAGGTGTCGTTTGGATGATGGGGACAAATAAAGATCTCCGCGAACACGATTCCTTCCCCCTCGAGAAGTTTTAGAAGCTTTCGCTGGGGAGGGTCGAAGTTCTCCCATGGATATGCCGGTGTGCCGAGCGAATCCTGATTCGTTACCATGACAAGCTCGTAGCCGCGGTCCGCCAACATTCGAAGCCCGTGGATAACGCCGGGAACCAACTCCAGCTTCTCCAACGAATCGATTTGTTGATCGGGCGGCTCGACGATGAGCGTTCCATCGCGATCCAGAAATACAACTTTCTTCATGGCTGGATGTCCTTCAATGCTGCGATCAGGGCATCGTTTTGCTCGGGCGTCCCGACGGTAATGCGGAGACAACCTGCGAGTTTCGGTTCCGCGCTCCGATCCCGCACAATGATGCCGCGTTGGATAAGCTGTTCGTAAACCGACCGCGCGCGCTCAACGCGAGCCAACAGAAAATTCGCTTCAGAGGGAAAGACTCGCTCGATATACTCAACATCAGCCAAAGCCTGAGCAAGCCGTTGACGCTCCATAAGGATTTCTGCGATCGTTGCCCGCATCGCGCTGAGGTTCTCCAGCGCGCGCAGAGCTTCGTGACTTGTCAATGCATTGATGTTGTAAGGAGCTTTGATCTTCAAAAGATACGAGATAAGTGTCGGTTGAGCGATTGCTGCTCCGAGGCGCAGAGCGGCAAGTCCCCACGCCTTCGAGAGGGTCCGAAGAACAACCAGGTTCGGAACGTATTGAATCTCTTCAACGAGGGAACGCTCACTCGAGAAATCGACATACGCCTCATCTACTACCACAATAGCGGAGTTCGTTCGGGCGAGCGTCAGGATATCTTCTTTACGCAGAAGATTCGCCGTCGGATTGTTCGGCGAGCAGCAGAAGATCATTTTCGTTGTCGGATCGACGGTCCGCTCGACAGTTTCGACGTCGATCTGGAAATCGTCCGTCAGGAGTACAGAACGCACAGCCACATTGTTGATGCTGGCGGCCACACGGTACATACCGTATGTGGGCTCCAGGATGACGATGGAATCCTTCCCCGGTTCACAGAAAACCCGTATCAGCAGATCGATCGCCTCATCCGACCCGACTCCTACGAAGATATTTTCCGTTTGTACGCCGTACAGCGACGCGAGCTTTGACCGGAGTTGTCCTTGCAGGGGGTCGGGATAGCGATTCAGCTCGACATCATCGAAGGAGATAACGCTGCCAAATGAATTTTCGTTCGCGTCCAGCAAGATGCCGGATGAATACTCGTGTCGCGCAGCCCGGTACGGTTTCAGCGATTTGATATTCGGACGGACAAGAAGCTCGATGTTCATATTCTCCGTTGCTTTATTCACACTTGTGTTCGAAAAGATAGTGTCTTGACCGGACAGTTGCGTTAGCTGCTCCATCGCGCGAGTACCGCACGTTTATGTGCCTCAAGTCCCTCCATCTCTGCCAGCGTTGTTAATATCCCGGAGAGGTTTTTCAAACCTGTTCGTGAAATAAATTGGAACATAATCATCTTCTGAAAACTTTCCACCGAAACACCACTGTATACCTTCGATTCGCCCCCAGTGGGGAGCGTGTGATTTGTTCCGGAGGCGTAGTCTCCCGCTGTTACAGGAGCAAACGATCCGAGAAAAACCGATCCGGCGTTGTGAACGTGAGGCACAAGCTCCTCCGGCTGTTGTGTGTTGATAATCAAATGTTCAGGGGCGTACTGATTCGAGAATCGAAGCGCTGCGTCAAGAGAGTCACAAATTAGCATAAAACTGTTCCCGAGAGATTCTTCCGTATAAGCCCGGCGAGGCAATTCCTCCAACAGTCGCGGAAGCTCCGCATGAACCTCCCGCGCCAATCGCTCGCTCGTTGTGACCAACCCGACCTGTGAGAACGGATCGTGCTCCGCTTGGGAAAGGAGATCGGCCGCCACGAGCGCGGCGTTTGCGGTATCATCCGCGACCACCAAGAGCTCCGAAGGCCCCGCCAATACATCAATGGCCGGACCTCCTGGTTGGGAGGTGACATACCGTTTTGCTGCTGTAACGTACTTGTTGCCGGGACCGAAGATCTTATCGACCTTGGGGATCGACTCGGTTCCGTATGCTAACGCTGCGATCGCCTGCGCACCTCCAAGAGCGTATACTTCCGATATCCCGATCAAATCTGCCGCCGCGAGGATGGAGGGACTGACGCCGCCGCGTGATGTTGGCGGAGAGCAGAGTACGATTCGTTTGCACTCGGCAAGCGTAGCGGGTATGCCCAGCATCAGAACCGTCGAAGGCAACGGTGCTGAACCGGCGGGGATGTAAAGGCCGACCGACTCAATCGCCCGCCGCTCCCTCCAACAAACTACCCCTTCCATCGTCTCAACCTTCGGCTCGGCACCAGTCTGAAAAGAATGAAATGCGCGGATATTTCGAGCTGCGGTTTCGAGCGCCTGCATCACGGTGGGAGATATCTGTCTCCTTGCCTCCTGCATCTCTTCTTGTGAGACCTTGAAGAGATCGGTTTTGATTCCGTCGAACTTTTTCGTGTACTCGATCAGCGCGGCATCACCTCGCGCTTGAACATCCTTGCAGATTGTCGTTGCTGCAGTGATGGAGCCATCGTCGCGATCCGAAGGGCGCAGGCATAACGCTGTCCGGTCAGCGTTTGTCAGAAGTCTGTCGAGGTAGATTTTCATGTAATAATCGTTTCAATTGGAACCACAACAATGTCGCTTGCTCCTGCTTTCTTCAATTTCTCCATCACGTCCCAAAACACATCTTCAGCGATAACCGAGTGAAGCGCAACCATTCCTTCGTCGGCAAGCGGAACGATGGTGGGACTTTTGAGGCTCGGGATGATCTTTCGTAATCTGGGCACGGCTGTGACGGGTGCGTTCATCATCATATACCGTTTCCCCTTTGCATGCAGGCTGCCGGAAATGCGGATGAGCAAACTGTCGACCAATTCCTTCTTGGTCTTATTCTTGAGCATCCGTGCGCTCGTGATAAGCACCGCCTCCGATTCGAGAACGGTGATGAGCGGTTTGAGGCCGTTGAACCGCGCTGTGGCGCCGGTCGACATTAAGTCGCAGATAGCGTCGGCAACATCGAGTGCTGGCGCGATCTCCACCGATCCGCTCAATTCGACAATGTCCGCTTTGAGCCGATTGTGCTTCAAGAAATCTGCAAGGATGACGGGGTACGTTGTCGCAATTCGTTTTCCACGCAGATCAGCGAGGGAGCGAATTGACCCGCGTTGCGGTACGCTGATCACTAACCGACACCAGCCGTACCCCAGTCGCGTCAACGTTTCCACGCGCGCTCGCTTTTCTCTGATGATGTTCTCCCCGACAATCCCCAAGTCTGCCACGCCGTCCTGGACATACTCGGGAATATCATCGTCGCGCAAGGTGAGGATGTCGAGGTCGAAATTTTTCGCAGGAGAATAGAGTCCCTGTTTCGAAAGCTCGAATTCCAATCCACACGCGCGGAGCAGGGCGACGGAATCATCCGTCAGCCGTCCGTTTTTTTGAATGGCGATCTTCAATCGTCCGTTGCTTGCAATCATACTACTTTACTCAGATAAAGTGTTTGGGGAAAAAAATTATCGTCCGTCCCGTCGGACCTTCATTCGCTTCAGCATCATCGCGTAGCCTCCCTTTCCTTCTTTGAGCCACTTATGGACGCGAGCGATGGTGCGGGAGCTGAGTCCGGTTTCCTCTTCGATGTGCGTATAGGGAATGCCGGCTGCCAACATGCGGGCGACCTTCCAGCGTTCCGCGAACTCCTTGATCTCCGTTTCCGTTAACAAATCGCGCAGGAAGCGGCGGCATTCGTCCAGCGTCTCCAGGCTGACAATGGCCTTGTACAGCTCATCGATCTCTTTTTGCTTGACTTCTTTCATACTTTACTTGAGTAAAGTATCGTGAAACTCCGCTTCGGATGCAAGTATTCTTTTGTTAAAAATCTTTTAGCTTGTCAAAAATGCCCGATTTCTCTACCTTTCCACTCATATGATCACCTACCACGATGTAGCCCGCGCCTACGAAATTGTCCAGCCCGTCGTCCACAAGACGCCGCTTCTCCGCTCCCGGACATTGAACGGGATTATCGGCAACGACGTGTTCTTCAAAGGGGAGCATTTCCAGCGTGTGGGCGCGTTTAAGATTCGGGGCGCGTACTACAAGATTTCTTCCCTTACAGAAGAGGAACGTCGCCGCGGGATCGTTGCACACTCATCGGGAAATCACGCACAGGGGGTCGCTCTTGCTGCGAAACTCCTCGGCGTACGCGCAACCGTCGTGATGCCCAAAACCTCGCCGCCCATCAAGGTACGCGCGACGAAAGAATATGGGGCTGACGTCTTGTTTTGTGAAGACTCCAGCGATGCCCGTGAAGCAATGGCGCAGCAGTTGCAGCGGGAGCATGGTTATATTCTTGTTCCGCCATACGATGACGATTTCATCATTGCCGGTCAGGGAACCGTCGGCATCGAGGTGGCGCAAGATCTTCCCTCGGTTGAGTATCTGTTTGTGCCCGTCGGTGGAGGCGGACTCATCGCAGGAAGCGCCGTTGCGATCAAGCATCTGGTTTCAAGCGTCAAAGTGATCGGCGTGGAAACCGAGCCCGCCAACGACTGCTCTCAATCGTTCCAAAAGAAAGAAATCGTCCGCATCCCACCACCGAACACTATCGCAGATGGGATCCGAACGCAATCGATCGGTCAACGCAACTTTGAATTGATCATGAAGTATGTCGACGATATGGTCACCGTGAAGGATGAACAGGTTGTTGAGACGCTCCGTTTTTTTCTTGAGCGCATGAAGATCGTTGTGGAACCAACCGGAGCGGTGGCACCGGCAGCGGTCTATCATAACGTTCTCGGCCTTTCCGGCAAACGAATCTGTGCTGTGATCAGCGGAGGGAACATCGACCCCGCTCTCCTGAAATCGCTCCTATAATCCATCCCAACGGCAATCCCTTCTTCTTTCTTATCTCCCATCTTTTCCTCTGACGGTTCGACCATAATGAAAGACATTGTATGTGTGGCCGCTACGCGTTAGTCAATGGGGAGAAGGTGTTTCTCACCTACAAGCTGTTCAAGACGATTCGAGATGCTCAACAGGCATTCTCCGACCTTCCGCGCTACAACGCCGCTCCGCTGCAACAGATGCCCGTTTTTATCATTCGGGACGGTGATCTCGTCGCCGTGAAGATGCAATGGTGGCTTGTTCCCCCTTGGGCGAAAGAAAACAAGCCGGCCTATTCTTCGTTCAACGCGAAAGCTGAATCATTAGCAACGAGCAAATTGTTCGGCCCCTCTTTCCGGGGGAGCCGGTGCCTTGTCCCCGCAGACGCGTTCTACGAATGGCAGCGAGTCCCCACCGAACAAGAGGTGAAAGGAAAGCGAAAAACGGTGGAATCGAAACAGCCTATGTGCATCCGGCGAAAAGATGAGCTTCCCTTTTGTTTTGCCGGCCTGTTTTCCATCTGGAAGGATCGTGAGGGAAAGGAATATCCGACGTTCGCAATCATCACCACCGAGCCAAACGAACTCATTGCTCCAATCCACAACCGCATGCCGGTTATTCTCCACGAGAAAGACTTCGAGCAATGGCTCGATCGGAATCAAAAGGAGACGGAGCGACTCAAAAAACTTCTTGTGCCTTATCCTTCGGAAGAGCTAAAGGCGTATCCTGTTTCAAAGATCGTGAACAACGCGAGAAATGATGTCCCGGAATGTTTACGACCCGAGAAGAAGGAATGAGACTATACTGTGATCGTTCTCTCCATCTCCGCGAACAGAGGATGGTGATGATCGACCGGCATGCCAATCGTTCGTAGTTGCGGGAATGTTGCGATGAGCTGTGGTGGAACAGGGACGCGCTGGCGGTTTCTTAGAAGATGTCGTAATTGAAAACCATTCAGGAGCGAATGAGCCTGTGGGTCGTTGTGAAACACGACGAAGATCTTTTCGGTATGCGGACGGAGAGAGATAAGGAATCGCAACAGATGGTCCAATTCGTCTTCATCGTAGCAATAGAGATAGCGGTCGCTTACGAGGGAGGGACGCGATTTCTCTCTCCTGAAAGGACGATCCCACAATTCGGCATTCCTTCCCATCATTCTGAAATAGGCAACTCCTCCCCAGGCGTGGCATGTGAACGGCATGTGCTGTTTGATGGAGGGGAGATCGACATTGATGGGGTGGAGTCTATTCTCCTGGAAGAAATTGAGCATGAACGGTGTGTTCCATGAATTGTGTCGCACCTCCACGAACAAGCGATGAGGTTGAAACGTTCGTGCGAGAAACATCAGATACTCTCTCCGCTCGCGCACATGTGTGAAGGAGTAGGGAAACTGCATCACCACTCCTGCGAATCGTCCCGATTGTGCAAGCGGCTCAAGAAATCGGAGCACGGAAAGTATGTCTTCCGCTGTCGCTTCGTAGGTGTGAGTCAATCCCCGATAAAGTTTCACAGTGAAGAGAAAATCGCGGTTCTCCTTCACATCTTCGAGCCATCGAAGGCTGTGTCGTTTTGTGAAAGCCGCACGATAAAACGTGGCGTTGACCTCCACGTGATCGAAATATTGGCAATAGAACTCCAACTTTCGAGACCGCTTGTTCGGATGGGAAGGATAAAATACATTCTCGAACGGTTCCAAATCCCATCCTCCCATTCCGACATAAACACCGCGAGAGTCGTTCTTGATGTCCATACTCCTTCTGCAATCAGTCTCAGTGAAGCACAACCATTCTTCTATGAACCTGAGGTGTTTCTCATAAGACGCAGTCCACCTCTCGGCGCCTACAGAATGCGACAATTATGTCATAATGTCAAGACCATTTATGACAAAAATGTCTTATCTGTTGATTGCACGCGTCCGGTGCGGGTTGGTTGACATTCGCTCAAAAAGACAGTATCATTGACCCGCGATGTTGCTCTTTTCGCACCGATCCCGAGCACAGATCGATAGTTCCATGCATCTAACTTCTTGGAGATCCCCGCATGACCATTAAAGAGAGTTTTCATGACGATGTCGTGGTGCTCTCCCTCAAAGGAAACCTTATGGGGGAACCCGACACAACCGAGCTGCGCGACAAGATCTACAGTCTCTTGCAAGACGACTTCGTCAAGATCGTCCTTGATCTCGGGAAAGTGAAATGGGTGAACAGCTCCGGTTTGGGAACGCTCATCGCGGCCATGACCTCCGTGAAGAATAAAGGTGGAGAGCTGCGTTTGGCGAATGTCACCGACAAGGTGGAGAGTCTTTTCGTCATCACCCAGCTCATCAAAGTTTTCAAGACGTACGAATCGGTCGATCGTGCCGTGGCCAGCTTCAAGAAGTAAACATCGCACCACTTCACCTCACGGAAAAACAGACTTCTTCGTTACGCTCCATCGAGTAGGGGGGATGAAGTGCTCAAGTTCCTCCGGTGCTACAGAAGATGGCGTTCAAGACTATCTTGCGGGTGATGCGGCAGCACGTTGCACGGATCCTCATGGTGTCCCTCCTCCCGCTGTTTCTTTCATAAGAGGATTCTTGTGGGGAACCTCGCCATCCTCGGGATGATTGTCATTGTCCTCCTCTTTCTGCTTTTGCGGAAGCTGAGCGAGGTTGCTGTTCAATACGAACTCCCTCCCTGGGGTACCTACCTCGGCGGAATTCTCTCCTGGGCCTTTGTTCTCTCACTTCTCGGTTACAGTGTGTTGACGGGGTATCTCATCTACGACCTTCTCGCGAACAAAAATCTTGTAGCAATCTATGTGCTGATGTTCATCGGCATAATCGGGGGGATGCTCTTTCAGGGAAAGGAAGTGCTGGATTCTGCACGCGTGGGTGACTACGTTAGGACGGCGCTCCGTTTTGAACCGTACACGCTCAACAGATTTCGGCTGGATGATGAGCTGGAAAAGAAACGAGTGAAGGATGTGTATCGTCAAATCACGGGAAAGGAGGCGCGGGAGATCGTTGACACCCCTCGCTTGAAGACGGAAGCCGAAAGACGACGGCTGCAACGTGAAGCTGCTGTTCTTACCTCACGGCAACAACAGATCACTTCGCCGACGTTAAAAGATGAGGTACAACAGCTCCGGGCTGGGCACGTTGTGGATCTCTCCGATGTATGGAAGATCAATTCCTTCAAACGCTCCACGCATGAATGGTACGGTAACGTTTCAAGCTTGCAGATCGATCCACAGACGCACAGGGCGACCTTCCGAGTCAACTTGCCGGAGATCACGCGCATGCAGCTGGTGCAAACAAACACCCTCTTCAGTTTCAAGCAGGACCTCTATGCGTTCCTCCAGGCCGTCTCCTCAGAAGAGTGGTTGAAGCCGTACGCTTCCTTCGTCGATCAACTTGATGTAACGTGCTTCGGTCTTGAGACCGACGGTTTTGGACAGACCGCCCTGTATCCTTTCTTCCACATCCTCATCGGCGTGTCGGAACTTGCGGCACGTGCAGGGAAGTTTTTTGCCGTGACGGAGCTTCACACCATCTCCCGCATCACGTTCAATAACGGCGACCCCATCGCCTGATGCGGTGCATCCAACGTATTGAAATCACGTCCAAATCTTTGTACCGTGTTTGGTGATAGGTGAACGGAAGGTTCCCCTTTTCAGAAGCATATGGGTGTCCGGAAAGATTCACAGAGGAGACCAAGAGGATGTCGTACGATGTAACCGATTTTCAGAAGGAAGTGATCGAAGAAAGTTTTCATAAACCGGTGGTGGTCGATTTTTGGGCGGAGTGGTGTGGACCGTGCCGCATCCTGGGTCCCATGCTCGAACGACTGGCACGCGAAAACGATGAGACATGGAAGCTCGCCAAAGTCAATACGGAGGTGCATCCCGACGTCGCTCTTCGTTACCAGATTCGCAGCATCCCGAACGTGAAACTCTTTGTCCAGGGCAAAGTGCAGGATGAGTTTGTGGGAGCCTTGCCCGAACCACAGGTGCGCATGTGGTTGAAGCGGGCGATTCCATCGAGGCACAGAAAGAAGATCAATGAGGCGCAGCAACTGATGAAAAACGGAAAACAGAACGAAGCCCGTATCCTGTTGGAGGAGGTGGTGGCGGCGGTCCCGGAAGAACTTGAAGCCCGCATCCTGCTCGCCCAGGTTCTTGTACTGCAGGAACCTCAGCGTGCTGCCGAACTGCTTGCCGGCCTCGAAGAGCCCCGTTTTTCCGATGTTATCGAGTCGGTTCGTACACTGGCTCGTTTGCTCTCTTTCCGGAATAACCTATCGGCCTTGCCGGAGGGGGGAGGACGGGATGAGTACGCGGTGGCGATCGAGGCATTGGGTGAGGCTGATGTAGAGCGCGCATTGCAGCGGTTCATTCAGACCATCCGCACCGACCGGTACTACGATGATGACGGAGCGCGCAAGGCGTGTATTGCGATCTTTCAGTACCTCGGCGAAGCGCATCCCCTCACACAACAATATCGACGCGATTTCAGTAGCGCGCTGTATTAACGTCTCGAGCGCGTTCACTTCAACGCAAGCAAGACGTTGTTCGCATTCCACGATCGGGGGCGGTTTCTTCGACGCCGTTGATCCCTTATCTCATTAAGGTTTAACCACAGATTCACAGATCGGATCGGAAGGGGAATCATCATTGACTTGGAAGAGGGTCATTGTTTGAAAAGGTTAATCTGCGAAGCTGTAGTGAATACTTTTCGCTGAACAGTTACATTATTTCCTACACCGGCCCCGCAGGCGCACCGGCTTATGGCAACCATTCTCCCCACCGATCGACAGATTCAACTGCCTGACTTCACGCTTGTCACCGCCTCGGCTGGTTCCGGCAAGACTCACACCCTCACGCTCCGCTTTCTCCAGCTCTTGCTCTCGGCACGCATCCGGCCGAATGATCTCCAACACATCCTCGCCGTCACGTTCACCAACAACGCGGCGCTCGAAATGAAACGCCGCGTGGTAGAGGAACTGAAACAAGGCGCACTGGGAAACCGTGAAACCCTCCAACGCTTGCAGGAAGTCGTTCCGGAGCCGGATGAGGAGCTGATCGCCCGCTCTTTACAAGTCGTCAATGCTCTTCTCGATCGCTATTCCGATTTCCAGGTGCACACCATCGATAGTTTTTTGACGCGCGTGCTGAAAGTCTCCGCTCTCGAATTCGGACTCCCCCCCTCGTTCGATGTGGTGTTGGAAAGCGACGCGTTGCTCGACGAGGCCTTTCTCCGTTTTGCGCAGACGCTGGCAACGAACGCCGAACAGCGGCAGTTGTTTGAATCGCTCATTCTTCTTCTCAATGAGAGTCGGTCATCCAACTCTCGATTTCTCTGGAATCCATTTCAAGCCGCCGCCGAGGAGATCAGGGGATTATTCAAACGACTCAATCTCCATGTCGGTCGTGTGGAGATCCGCGATCTTACTTTGCAACGCCGGGATACGGGCGGGCGCATCATCGACATCGTGTTACAAATCGAAAAGGAAGCGAAAGAATCCTCCTTTGAACTCACCGCCAACTACAGCCGCATCATTGAGGCTGCTCGGGTGGGCAACCTCGATTCGGTGATCAACAAATCGTTGCTGCAATCTGCACTGAAAACGTCGAACAAGCCATCGTTTGCAGCAACTGTCCAACGTATCGAACGGTTGCAGAAGCAGCTACAGGAACTTGTGGGTGAATATCAACTTCTGACAGCACGGCAGTACTACCAACCGTACCTGCAAGCGCAAGCTCTTCTTGCAGAAAGTCTCGAAGCCGTCAAACGCCTCCGCGGGAATATCGACCTCTCAGAAGCAAACCGACGCCTCGCGACATCGTTAGTCCGGGAACAGGTGCCGGAGATTTATTATTCGCTGGGGGAGCGTATTCATCACTATCTAATCGATGAATTTCAGGACACCAATCGCATTCAATGGACAACGCTCCGCCCTCTCGTCGAAGAAAGCTTGAGTCAACTTGGAAGCCTGTTCATTGTGGGAGATACCAAGCAGGCGATCTACACCTTTCGGGGAGGGGATTGGCAGATCATGGCGCGGATGATCGAGAACGAGGAATTTCCTTCGGCGCCATGCAGGAGGTTAGCGTTGCCCCATAATTTCCGCAGCGGTGGCGAGATCGTGGCGTTCACCAAGAAAGTCTTTCACGAAATCGTGCCACAAGAGGCCGAAGGAGAAGTTGCACGACTGAGCGGCCTTTCGGACTTTGTGCAGGAACCGCTCGAGCAACTGAGAGAGGCCGGCTACGTGAAGTTGGAGTTCTTTGAAGAAGATGAGATTCCCGTTGATGCTGAACGGGAGAGGATTCTGGAAATTATCCGAGACTGTCTCGCACGAGGGTATCGTTATCGGGACATCGCCATCTTGACGCCGAAGAACAAACACGTTGTCAACGTCAGCGGATGGCTCAATCAAGCAGGTATTCGTTTTCTCTCACACAGCAGTCTCGATATTCGCACGCGGCCATTGACCGGCGAAGTACTTGCCTTGCTCCGCTTTCTCGATTCCCCTATCGACGATCTCGCCTTTGCCACTTTTCTGCTCGGTCGCCTCTTCTGTTCGGGTGGCGATGGCGATGAAGGGACGAAGCGAATGCGCCGGTTTCTTCTCGATCACCGACTTCAAAACGAGTCTCAACCGCTCTATGCGGTCTTTCGCCGAAAGTTTCCGGAACTCTGGCAACGCTATTTTGAACGGTTGTTCAACGTTGTCGGTTACCTGCCGGTCTATGATCTGGTCGTAGAGATCTATCGCAACTTCGAGATATGGGAAAAGTTCCCCGAAGAAGAAGCTTCTTCCGTCAAATTGCTCGAAGTCGTTCGTGTGTTCGAAACGAGCGGCTTGAACAATCTGAAAGATTTCCTCTCACACGCAGAAGAGGAATCGCAGGATGCCGACTGGAATATCCCTATTGCCCCGGGAGAAGATGCAGTCACGGTAATGACGGTGCACAAAGCGAAAGGACTCGGTTTCCCGATCGTTCTTGTCTTGTTCTATGATGCGCGAATGCAACCAGTCAATCTCTTTCTTCACGAAGAGCGAGGAACCGTGGAGGTTCTTCGCATTACGAGTGAGATGGCGAAAGCACATCCCTCTCTCCAGGCGATCTACGAGCAGGAACGTCAGCTCAAGGAGGTTGACGAACTGAACAGGCTTTACGTGGCGTTGACGCGGGCGCGTGAGGAGTTGTACGTCCTTTCACGTCGCCGGCAGACGGCGACCTTCCCCTCCAAATATCTTCCTGCGGAGGGTTATGAACGTGGCAAGAGGAAGCGCTCATCTGCAGTCCCCGCCGTTGATTTGCACATAGCACCGCATCTTCATCCCGTTGCTGTCGAGCGGCTGCGGCAACGGCGTGAGCAGCGGCGCGTTCCGTTAGAAGAGACACGGCGGGGTGATTTCATTCACAACGTTCTGGCAAGCATTCTGTCTCTTGAAGATGATGTGGAAAAACAGGTGGAACGGGAATTCGACCGTCGCGCAGACGAATGGCGAACGTCATTTGACAGATCGGAAATGAAGAACCGTATCGTTGCACTTTTGAAGCATCCAGCGCTTTCTCCATATTTCACCGCGGTCCAGGGACGCATCATGATGAATGAACAAGAAATAACGGCGAAGGACGGACAACTCTTTCGTCTTGATCGGATCGTTGTCGATGACAAACGAATTATGGTGATCGATTATAAGACAGGAAGAGAACAACCCGAATACGTCGAGCAAGTACGGGCCTACATGGATCTGGCGCGAGAAGCATTCCCGGGAAGGAAAGTGCAGGGGATGCTGGCCTATGTCGATTTGAATCTCGTCCGGAGTGTTGGATGAGCGTCGTACGAATCATCTCGCCACAGACTCATCTGATCGAAGAAGTCGCCACGCTCTTGGAACGCGGCGGGAGCGACTACGCGCGCTCCCTCGTCGTCTTTCCGGGTAAACGACCCGCCCACTTTCTGCGCAAACGGCTGGGGGAGAAGCGCGCATCGGCATTCATTCCACCCCGTCTCTTTTCCATCGACCTCTTTGTGGATTTTCTTTATGAGGAGAAGTTGGGATGCAGGGCGCGAAATCTCGACACAATTGATGCCGTAGCGATGCTTCACACCGTTCATCAAAGGCTCAACGAGCGTCTCGGCCGCGACTCGTTCTTTTCGATCGATGCATTTCTGCCGCTCGGTTTCAAACTCTTCGATGAATTAGAAGAGGTGAGGATGGCCAACCTGCCAGTTCGGCGCATGCGTGAAATCCTCACCACCAAGGTGCAGTACACGAAGTTCCATTCACTCGCCGCTTATTATGAGGGCTTTTATGAAACGGTAGAGCAATCCGGCGCGTCTACGCGGGCAAGCCGATATCGTGCGGTTGCCGAGGCGATCGACAATATCGATCTCAACGAATTTGACCGCATCGTCCTTGCCGGTTTCTTTGCCTTCACAAACGTTGAACGATTGATCATTACCAATCTTGCCCGACGACAGAATGGAATAATGATCTTTCAAGGAGCGGACGACATAAAAGAGCGGCTCATCCAACTGGGACTTCATCTAACCGAGGAGCCTGCCGACGAAATTCGGATCACATCTCCAACTCTCCATTTCATCAAAACTCCCGATGCGCATGGACAGGTGCTTGCGTTGAGCTCGGCACTCAAGTCACAACTTGACCGGCAATCGTCTCTTGACGAACGAACCGTCGTTGTTCTTCCCTCATCTGAAATGCTCTTCCCCGTGGTTCATCTCCCCTTGTCGATGCTGCCGGAAGAGACGTACAACATCTCGCTAGGCTATCCGCTCACGAGAACTCCTGTTTTTGGCTTTCTCCATAATTTGATGGAGCTGGTCGGGAGCGCGCTCAACGGGAAACTGTCCACCCGCTCCTATCTTCGTTTTCTTCTTCATCCCTATACAAAGAACATCCGGTTTGAGCAGCGCTCCGATATCTCGAGAATGATCGCCCATCGGATCGAAGAGTACTTTACCGAGCGGCGTGCAACTCAGTTCGTCACTCTCGATGACATTGAGACCGACCCTGAGCTTACACACTATATCCTCGACGGATTCAACGGCACGGAAATCCGGCTTAACCCGGAACAACTTCGTCATCACCTCACAAACCTGCATCGGCATACGATCGGGTTGATGGAAACCAACCACACCATCGGTGAATTCGCACGACGTGCACGAGAGGCGCTTTCTTTTCTATTCGACCACTCGACTGCGAATCTGCATCCCTTTTTCTCCCCGTTTGCTCAACGGATGATCGAAGTGCTTGATACGATGGAACATTCGCTCCTCAGCGACCGACAGTTTGAGTCACCGCTGGCAATCTTCACCTTCTTTCGCGAATACATCAAGCGTGAATCGGTCCCGTTCCCGGGCACACCTCTCCGCGGATTGCAGGTGCTCGGCTTGTTAGAGACGCGTAATCTGAAGTTCGACACAATCTACCTGCTCGATGCGAACGACGATGTGCTGCCTTCGAAACCGGCGGACGACCTGCTGCTCCCGCAACCCGTTCGTCGACTTCTCGGATTAGAAACAAACCGAGAACGAGAGAAATTGAGTGGGTATTATTTCGATCTGGCCATCGCAGGAGCGAAGGAGGTGTTTCTGTTCTACACGGAAACGGGTTCAAAGGAGAAAAGCCGCTTCGTCCAGAAATTGATATGGCGGCGGGAACGTGACGCTGGACGATTGCTGGTGAAAGAACTGGAACGCAGTGTGAAGTACGGTGTGAACCTTGTTACCGAGACCCCCTCTGCCGTCGAGAAAACAGAAGAGATGGTGAACCGGATGCACGGCCACGCTTTCACCGCGTCACAGTTGGATACGTATCTCGCATGTCCGCTGCGGTTCTACTATGAGATCGTACTCGGACTCGGAGAGCAGGAGGAAGTACTCGATGATGTCGATGCGAGAGAGGTCGGGACGATGGTACACAAGATTCTGGCACGATTCTTTGAACCGCTACTCAAGAAACCGCTTCGCTTGAACGACCTCGATGAAGAGCGTCTCGCGTCGGTGATCGATTCATGTTTTGAGGAGCGGTACGGTGTGGAGTTGATGGGACAAGTACAATTTTTCAAAGGACAGGTGAAATTGCAATTATCCAAGTTCCTAAGGGATCATCAAGCGATGTGTGCGCGATCGGGAAAAGTTGTTCTGCTGGCAGTGGAACAGCGCGTGCAGGCGGAACATCGGGGAGTGATGTTTCGCGGCCAAATCGATCGCGTTGAACGGCGTGAGAACACGCTGACGATCCTCGACTACAAAACAGGAAAGGGGGACCCGCGAGCCATTGTTCGACCGGATAAGCTTCACCCGGAGGATTCGTCGACGTGGCGAGAGGGAATTAGCTCATTTCAACTGCCACTGTACATGTTGTTAGCATCCAAAGAGTATGGCGAGGAGCTTCGTCTCATTCGGCCAGCGTATCTCTTTTTAGGGAGCGGTGATCTTCGATCATCGTGCGAGGTGGGACTTGGGGAAACAGAAGAGGATGTAACCGAGCGATATGAACTTGTTGAACGTACGATGATGAAGATGATTGAAGAGATTCTTGATCTCGAAATTCCTTTCAAACCGACGGTTGAGATCGAGCAAGAATGTCCCCGCTGTCCCTTCCAGACCATTTGTGGTACCCAGTGGACTCGGCAATAGAGAGATGGGAGCAACACTCTCCGCGTTGTCGTGATGTTAGCAACTGATCTATCTGCGCACTCAAACCGGGGTGAAGACCGCGACATCGACGCAAAGTATTGCTTCTTCAACCACCCGCATCACTACTCTGTGATCTCATTCCACCGCTGCTGATCCGCATTCATTGTTTGTCTGAAAGCTCCTCGGTAGCAGAGTTCTATCCCTTTCCTACGAAAAACTTGCCTCGGATGGGAAAATTGTGTCTGATTGGCGTTCCATTAGTGGGAAATCCCTCATTTTCTTAAGGAATTCATGTCCGTGAAAACACGGACATGAAAATGTCCGTACAAACACTGACATGAACTTTCCTTGTTCTCACTTATCATTTCTCAGCAAAGAATGGAACTGGGACGGCAACCGATCATTTCGATGGCGCGTTTCCTCCGAGTGCCTTCTAAGAAAACGCTGAACAGTATGTACACTCTGCAGGGAGGAAAAAGATGAGCTCAACGTATGCAGACCTATTGAAGGCGCTCCAGGCTCAATATGCGGATACGATTTCCGCGCAGGTGATCATTCAGGGGGCTGCCGAATACGCGGCGATGAGGAGTCCGGCAGGTCTCTCGTTCGCAGCGGACGAGGATCTCGGAATGATTAGCGCCTACACGTCGTACCAAACGCGCATGGGGTTGGGATCATTCGCCTTTTCCATTCACCGTGGCGCGGATCGGTTATATCTCAGTTTGTCGTCGACGATTCCGTTGCCGGAGCGATTTGCGAAGAGTTCGCTTGAAGACAGGGTAACGAACCGTCGCATGATTCCGCTGAGTGAAGCCGGCGATCCGGAAACATTGAACCAGATCGTCGAGCTTGCAAAGTACGGTGTCGACCACGCTCTCGCGTTTGAACGAATGCGATGAGCAGACGTCCGCAGAAAGCATGGGGAACTTTCTGTAGGAGGCGGCGTAGCGTTTCCAGCCAGACCGCCATTGTTCAGGGACTATCGGGATATGGCTGGGAGAGGCGGAGGATCCATGGGGGTACGATCCCTTCGTCGTCTCGCGCTCGCCGCCTCCGTCGATTATCAACATCGAAGGAACGTACGCCGTTGCCTTCGCAACAGACGAAAACACATCGTGGCTGCCGATGAAACTTGGAGTGCGGCTGAGGTAGTGAGGAGGGAAGTACGTAAGTATTGGAGTATGAAAGTAGGAAGACCCGAGATGACAGATTGCAGACGGCAGATTGTAGAAGCTTCGGGAACCCAAAGGGTTTTCTTTACCAGCCGTGGAATTCTATCCCACGGAGGGAACCGAGAGATTCAACCGGCAAACTTGGGTAGAGAAAGAAGTAGCATAAAATCCAGGAAGGATTTACATTTGTGTGTCAATCAAAATCATAACTATTTCTCTGAACGGTGCAGAGGTCTGCGTCAGTCCGATGCTGGATACATAAGGAGTGACTGAACGCTGTATGGGAGTACGTCAAATGATGAGTTCAATTCTCCTCTCGTTCCTTCTTCTCTTTGGAAATCACAGTAACCTGGGTGGAATCGAAGGAAAGGTGGTCGATGCAGCGACGGGGAAACCGATTGTTGGTGTGAACGTTTTTCTCGAGAGTCCCGCGCGTGTGACGAAAACTGCGGAGGACGGAAGGTTTGTCTTCTCCGATTTAGCACCGGGTTCGTACACCTTAATGGCAAGCTTAGCGGGTTACTTTCCTACACGAGTCAAAGATGTTCTTGTGAAATCCGACAGCATCACCTACATCGACCTTCAACTCTATTCGACTGCCGCTGTCGACACAATTACCACCCTATCTCCCACGATCAAATATCGAATGCCCATTGCGCGCATCGATACCACAAAGAAGTACAAGATGAAATACTTCGTGCCGCATCAGATAAGGCCCGCTCCTTTCGACACCACAAAGAGAGAAGAATGAAGCAATTGTCATCGAATGAAGTCGCGTCCGCGAAGCCAGGCAGTTACATTATGCACCCATGGATGGAGATTCGTGAACGGCGCTCGATCTCCCAACCCCAGCCCGTGTCTCCCCTTTTCGTACACGTGCAGATCGAAAGGAACACCATTCCTCTGTAATGCTTGAGCAAACTCAAGACTGTTTCGTACGCTCACAACCGAATCCTCATACGTATGCCAGATAAAGCATGGCGGTGTGGAGGGGGTGACGTGGAGTTCGTTCGAGAAGCGACGAATCAGTTCTTCTGAGGGGTTGAGGCCCAGGAATTGTTCGCGCGAGATTCGGTGGCCGAGAGGTCCCATCGAGATAACCGGATAGCACAGGATTCCGAAATCGGGGCGTGAGCTGAACCGTTCGATCGAATCTGCCGAAACAGCATCGCCGCCATCCGGCTGAGTCATCATCGTTGATGCAAGGTGACCCCCGGCCGATGAACCCATGATCCCGATCCTGTCTTTCTCGATTCCCCATTCCTTCGCATAAGCTCGCACCATACGAAGAGCCCTCTTCGCATCGGCAGTGATCTCGCGATAGTTATACACCGGACCCAAGCGGTACTTCAAAACGAAACTGTGTATGCCGAGCGAGGAAAGAAAGAGCGCGTAGTCTTCCCCCTCGTGTCGTGCCAGACCTCGATAGGAGCCTCCCGGACAAATGATAATTGCCGTTCCTGTCGCTTTGGATGAATCGGGGGGATACGATGTGAGTGTGGGGATGTCCCTCTCCGTTTGTCCTGGCAGAGCTGGCCAGAGTGTAAACACCTGTTGCGCGTGCGCGAGCGATACAAGTCCAATGCACAGGAACAAAAATCTGTAGCAGGATGATGTGCAGTTCATGTTGGAGGATCCGGCTGTTTGTGAAAGGAGAAGAGAGGCCTTCAACGGTAAGAAGAAAAAAGGCGATCCTCAAGGTGGCATGACCACTTTCTTTCTGATCATACTTTTTCATACCTTGTCCCCGTCCTCTCCACGTTATGGTTTCCAAAAAGAAGCTTCGATCCTCATCCCCTCCCCGACGGTCGAGCTCAGCCATCTCCGAAGCTGAAATCGATCTCCTCAAAGTATTTGTTCGAACGTCGTTTGGAGGTACGCAACAAGCGAAAGACATTCCTCCAACCCTCCTTCTCGGGAATGTGCGGGTCGATTTCGTTAAACTCGAACTGTCGAAGGATGGAAAACGCCTGAACGCCACCGCACGGGAATTCCTGCTTCTGAAATATCTGCTCTTGCATGAAGGAGAAGTTGTCTCACGCGAACAACTGTTGCATGATGTCTGGGGTTTTGAGCAAGCGCCGGAGACGAGATCGGTTGATAACTACATCCTGGCCCTTCGCAAAAAGCTCGAACCCGATCCATCCCGTCCTCGATATATCCTTACCGTGCGTGGTGTGGGATATAAATTTAAGCGATAACGGTAACAGCTCGATCGCTGTCTCTCAAGTTTTGACACAGTTTTGACACAGGGGCCGTTGTCTCTGTGCAACTTGCGCCCTCACTTCCCGTTGAACCCGACAAGAACATCAATGTTCTTCGAGGAGGAGATATGAAACAATCCGTGCTTCTTATCACTCTCTTCATGTGCGGCATGAGTGGGGAGGTCTGTGGGCAGACAGAGGAGCTTGTTACCCGCACCTTTTCCACTCTGCAAGGGCTTCCTTCGAAAAGAGTGAGCGCGATTCATCAAGACTCTTCCGGCACGCTGTGGGTAGGAACGGCGGCGGGCCTTTGTTTTCAACGTCAGGGGAAATACTACGCGCCGGACGCGGCGAACATCTGGGGGGCAAAGACCTTTGCTGCTGTGAATTCGATTGCACCCGGTAAATCGAGAAGGGATTTCTTCGTTGCCGGCTCGCACGCGGCCGCGCTCGCCTTTCTTTATCGCTCGAGCGACCGCCGACGCGAAGGCTTACGGGAATTTCAAGTTCTATCGGAGTTGGATAAAGGGTCCCAGCAATCAGTGGAGTTCCTCTCCGTACTTGAAACATCGCAGAATGAAGCCTTCTTTGGTACACGCGCCAATGGATTGTGGGTTCGTAGCTCGTTGATTGAGAGAAAGGACGACTATTTTTTTCGGAACAACCCTCCTCGGCAGCTTCTTCACACAGCGACGGTGACGGCACTTCTCGAAGTTGCTCCTCGCCGGCTCTTCATCGGGACGACGCAAGGACTTCATCAGTACGTCGATACGTCCATTGCTCCTCTTCCTCCAATCCTGTCCTCTTTACGCACTGCCTCCATTACCAAACTTCATCTCGATTCAAACGGCGTGGTGTGGATTGGAACGAAGGATCGGGGTGCCTTTCGCTTCGACGGAAGGACTCTTGATTCGTACAATCGCCAACGAGGCATGCCCGAAGATCACATCACGAGCATCACTTCGACTTCGACCGGCGATGTTTGGTTTGGGACGGGCTCGCGCGGCATCGTTCGTCTCCGTCATCACATCTTATCCCCATTCCGCGGATACGCAGTACTTCCTTCAGATTCTGTTCTTTGCGTTTACACCGATCAAGAGGACGTCGTTTGGGTCGGAACGACAGAGGGCCTTACGAAAATCTTGCCTGTTACACATCGACGATATACAGCCGCCGATGGATTACCGGCAGATGGATTGACATGCGGAATGCAATCACGCGACGGAACATTATGGTTCGGAGGCATCGGCACCATCGTGCGCGTTGATGGCACCAAGCCGAAACTCTGGCGCGCAACCGGGAAAATTGCCGGCGAACAATTTGAGAGGATGATCGAGGACTCCGTCGGGGGAATTTGGATGAGCACGGGGCGCAGCATCGTCTATTTCAAGGATGGTGTCTTTGCTCGTTTTCAGGATTCGCTTTTTCTTCGATCCGTCGTGGCGGACATGGTACCTGCTCCGGAGGGCGGTCTGTTTGTCCTCACTCATCGAGTCGTCAAGCTTTTGCGCGGAGGTCTCTTCACCACTGTTGCCGAAGTGGGTCCAACTGAGTCCTTGCTCTCCATGGTTGTCGACCGGGAAGGCAAGCTCTGGATCCGCTCGGTCTATTCTGTGCTGCGATTGACGTTCGGCGATACGATTGTCCGGGATCACTACGACGGTTTTAGCGGCATAGGTGATTTGATGCTCTCGTCTGATGGTTCGGCCGTCATTTTTGACCATGGATATGGATTCGTAAGCGGTGGTGCACTCACGCGAGGTGCAGCGATTCCCGATGCTGTCCTCGGAGGGAGGACGTTCTTGGATCTTTGGAGGCGGCACGGTTGGAGGTTCCTGACCGGCTTCCGATCGCGTGACGACTCATACTACGTGACGGAAATTGAAGGCATCTGGCAACAACGCTCTCCTTCTCACAACACCCCAAGACGAATCGTGCAGATGGATATGAAACAGGAGGAACAGGTTCTTGAGCTGAGCAACGGCGATCACTTGTTGCTGGGGATCGATGGTTTCTATTTCTTTCATCCGCGCTGGTCATCGGTTTCGATTCAACCGCTTCTGAATGAGCTGATCTTGCCGGAACTGTTCAAGGAACAAACGATCCGCGCAGAACCCTTCAGTGTGGCAGAGTTGGTCAAACGCAGGCGATTAATTCATGAGGGACCCGACGGAGCCCTCTGGGTGGGATCAAGGGGGGGCATTCAGGTTTTGAACGTTCACTCCGCGACGCGGTGGATGCCGAGGCCGTTGATCACGGAAATCAGTGCTGGTGACGTAGTCTTCGGCCCGAGCCGGAGCGATTTTTGGGGACGAGGGGTGTTGACATTGTCCGTGCCACGTCAGTGGTTTGGACGTCGGTCGAACATCGTAGGGGGCTTGGATGGTTTCACACAAAAAGATCATCTCATTCTTCCATCTCAAAGCAACGATCTCGAATTTCGATTTCATTTTCCCACGAACCGATCCGAATTTGGTGTCGTGTATCAATATCGTCTTGACGGAGTCGATACGGCCTGGTCCGCGTTCAAAGTTGGGGAAAGCGCGCGGTTTCTGAATGTGCCGCAAGGAACATATACCTTTCGCGTCCGTGCCGTTGGAGCCGACAGACGATTTTCAGAAGAACAGAAAGTCGATATCAGCGTTATCGTTCCGTTTTGGAAAGAAACGTGGTTCTGGACGCTCACCGCGTTGACGCTTGTCTATAGTTCGGGACGGTGGTATGTGAGGCGCGTACGTGAATTGCGAGAGGAGCACGCCCGCATGACAAAGCAGGCGATTCAGGAAAGTGAATTCAAAATGGCCCGAACGCTCCAGCTCGGCATGTTGCCCGAACGATGTCCGGAGATCCCCGGTTACCTTCTCGCCGCCCGTTCGTTGCCTGCGTCGGACGTAGGGGGAGATTTCTATGATTTCCTCTACGTGGGTCAGGATCAGCTTGGCATCGCGGTGGGCGACGTTTCGGGACACGGCATCACCGGAGCAATGATTGTGGGAATGGCGAGAACCTCCCTTCGATTCGCCAGCGCGAATGAGGATGCACCGGCTCGGGTGCTCAGCGTGGCAAACGAACGATTACGGCAAGATATCCGGAAAAACATCTTCGTGGCGATGTTCTATGGAATTCTCGATCCGGCCACGGCGCGCCTTCGCTATATCTGTGCCGGACAACCACTGCCGATTCTCGTGAGAGACGGAGAAGCACGGGAAATTCCCAAGAACCGGGGGGATCGATTTCCCCTCGGTATTCTCCCCGGTGTTCGTTACGCTGAAGAAGATCTGAAACTTCAACCGGGCGATGCAGTCGTCTTCTATACAGACGGAGTCGTAGAGGCGGTCAACGCGCAGAAGGAGGAATTTGGCTTTGATCGCTTGAGGCAGTTCCTTGCGCGCCATGCTCATCTGACAGCCGAAGAGTTGATTGAAGCTCTGGTGAAGGAAGTGCGTACCTTTGCGAATCGAGTGGATCAAAACGACGATATCACCGTTGTCGTTTTGCAACGCAGGAAGGAGGATCCCGCATGATACCGATGGCTCGTTTTCTCCGTCTTCATGTGGCGGGCACCGTAGTGGTCGCCGTTTTCAGCGCGAGCATTCTGCTCTCGATTCTCGGTTTTCAATTTGCGGTGACCATACTTGGATGGGCGCTTGGCGTCTTCTGGACAGTGGCGTTGCTGTTCGAAGCGGGCGCGCTCGGAGCGGAACGATGGTTGCAGGAGCGCTCCGTCTCGAAAAGATTCGCGTACATGTCCTTGGTTCTTCTTCTGGTCCCCTTGCTGTTCCAGCTTCCTGTCGGTCTTTTGCTCGTTGTCATCCCAGGGGTACCCAGCGTCTGGTGGATCGAATATCAGCTTCCGGTTCAGATAGAATTAAACTTTGGAGGAAACTACGCTGCCCACGCAGAACGGGCGGCGTTCTTTATTTTGCAGTGGGGTCTTTTGATCGGTTGCCTTGTGTCGCTGCGTCGCCTCTTTCGGTCAACAAAGCACAAAGAAGAACCGATCAGCAAATGGTTCCTCATTCTCGTTCTTCTTTTTGGTTTAGGCACAGCCCTGCCAATTTTGAATGTGACGGATGACATCCTGAAAACTTTAGGAGTACCAAGACGCGATGAGATGTTCAATCCCACTCGCATAAGCTCTGGGTTGATGCCGACGATTTTCGTGGTCACCCTCTTCATTCAGTTCGGAATACTCTCGGCCTGGATTCCGAAAACGAACATTCGGAGGATTCTTCTCACGTTCCTGCCGGTCATCCTCCTATGGTCCGCGCCGTTCTTCTATGGGCTGTTTCGATACGGTCCAACGGCAAAACAGATGGTGGAGATGGAATACATCTACGTTATCGTCACTCTTGCCGTGCCTTTGTTGACATGGCTTCTGTTCACTTTGAGTTCCCGTGGCGAGACGCGCTCGGTTTCTGCGCAAAGTGGGTAGAGAGAGGGTGTATGAACAACACATCGTTTGAGGGTCAAGCTGGATCTGAGAAAGAAGCGTTGCATTGTGTTGGTCAGTTTGCGGCACGCTGTGGTTTTCCGGAGGAGCGCGTGCTGGATATGAGAACCGCGGTGGAGGAAGCTGTCTTGAACGCCATCGAGCATGGATTATTGCGTGAACGAGGAAGTTCGTTTCGTATCGACTGTTCGTTCGAAAAAGGAGTTCTCGAAATTCACGTGAGCCACAGGGGAGCCCGATTCACTCCGCCGGAGGTGGTTCCCGATATTCACGCGAAGATGGATGGGCGCGACTCCCCTCGTGGATGGGGAGTCTATTTGATCCATCAACTGAGTGACGAGGTGGTGTTTGAGGAAATGGAAGGAAGAAACGTTGTGCGAATGCGGTTTGTGTTGGACAAGGAACGTTATCCCAACCGCTCGCATTGAAAGGAATTCTGTATGACCGTTGATATTGAAATCAATGGAAAGTTGGGAGTCTTCAAGCTGGAGGGGGATTTGAGCGCTGCGCTCGAAGAGCCGATGCTGAAAGCATATGCAGACGTTGATACACATCGTCCGACAAAGCTGCTGCTTCGGTTTGTGCCGGAATGCACAATCAACAGCGCGGGCATTGCAGTTCTGATCAGCGTAATATCTCAGGCGCGTCGCGAAGGAAAGCACGTTGGGGTCGCAGGCCTTTCGCCACACTACAGAAAGATCTTCGACTTGATTGGCCTGACAGAATATGTCGAGATGTTAACCGACGAGGAAGCTGTAAAAACCTTTATGGAGGAGACGTGATGACGGTGGGGAGGATGTTGAATTTGCACTATAAGATGGCACGAACCCGCGCGACCTGCGCTACACAATGTAGTATTGCCGTTCCTCGGTAACTTCTCCAGCCCCAATAATCTCGACTCGCCCGACACACTCTTTGCAAAGGCGATAAAACCGAATGCTGTCCTCCGGTTTGACACGCGGCGCAAGCTTCTTTTTGAGATTCGTTAGTTGTGTGTCGCTCAGGTTGCATTCGAACACGCTGTACTGCACGCGCATTCCGTGCGCCTCGAGCAAAGTTGCAATCTTGCTCCTTTGCCTGTCGTCAGCAACGTCGTAAGAGATCAGGACAAACACAGCACATCCCCTTTCATCGGTTGGGTGAAGCAGTTGAGAATCGACACCAGGTGAGTTTGCGACTTTTCTTTTCGAAAAGAAAAGTCACACAAAAGAAAACTTGCCGAAATCAAACGCACGGCGATAGTCTCCTTTCGCACAGGCCTAAATTCCCCGCCGTCCCACAACAGATCATTCATAACGATTGGGACAATTGGCGGGGAATTAAACCCACACTATCGCCCTCCACCGCACAACCCATGATTTCGGCGCTGCCCACATGCCGCCTACGCACCTCCTCTTGCCCAGACTCTTGTTCTCAATCGGATTTGAGGTTTCATCGTCGTGTAAATGGTGTGTACCCTGTTTCGCCCCGCAAGTGTTGAACGTAGTTCTGCACTTGCAGGTCCAGACACCGTCGGTACGTTACCGTGTAGCCGGTAGAAGGATGCGTCACCTCCCGATGCATCAACCGCTCGAATTCGCCGATGAAGATTTTCCGCGCGTCGTCGCTCAACAGACATGGCTTCGGCTTTTCATCCTCTTGACCGCCCCCCTCGGCTTGTTCACTCGACCCCTTGGAGAAGTCGTTCGGTGAAAGGATCCGTTTGTTGATGATACTGAGCACCATTGCTTCGATGATAGAGCGAAACTCCTCGATCAAATCGCTCACGAGCGCCGGATGATTTGTCTTATCGGCATGCAGCGAGCCGACATAGGGATTCAGTCGATGGACGCGAAGCATAGAGAAAATATTGTAGAACAAGAGCGTGTAGCCGAAACTGAGCATGGCATTCACAGGGTCTGTGGGCGGACGGCGAATCCGTTTTTCAAAGGAAAACCCTTCTGCTAAGAATAGCTCATCATACACATCGAAGAAGATCGCCGAAGCGCGCCCTTCGTATCCGCGGACCGCATCAATGGTTTCGGCCTTCGCCAGATCCAGAGAGAGCTGAGCAAGCTGCTCGACGGCACTGCGAACACCTTCTTCGTGGCGCCGCTGCTGACTGCGCTGAAGAAGTGACCGTGTATTGGCAATTTTGGCTTCGATGATCCGCTTCGCCATATCAAGGGTGAACGCGGGATCGGCAGACCGTTCAAACTGCATGCGCTCCAATGCAACGTCGGCACCTTCGGTGCTTTCCACTCTTCCGAAGTATTGTCCGCGGGACGATAGCAACGTGATCGGTATCTGCCGGAGTAAACAGAACCGCATCGCTGCCGGCGTGATGAGGCAATTCCCAAAGATCATCACCTGGTTCACTTTCATTGTGGGAATTTCCACCAACGGCACTCCTTCTTCACCGCCGGTTGCGACGATGAATTTTTCCTGGCTGTACTTGAGCCAGCATCCTTGCTCTTGAATGTAGAGCGTGCGCATGAACGGGGAAACATCGGCGGGGAGAACGGCAATGACCTCCTGTCTTGAGGTGGACTGTTGCCCGGATGGGGCAACAAGATCGGCGATGGTCATGTTCTTCGCCGCCAAGGCTTCAAGTAATTCCGCGCCAAGTACAGAGGGCTCAGCATTTTGCCCGTGCGGGGTCTGCACTTGTTTGGGCGACGCCTGAGCAAAGCTCGGTCCCTTCTTATGTTGTTTACTCTTCTTGTCGTTCAATCGCTGTTGGCGCTGTGGCATCCTTTTCCTCTTTGCCTGCGACTTCTGTTTTGTCGACGGGACGATAAGACTTTTCAGGAATATCGTGCCCAAATACTTGAATCCTTCTTCGAATGACGTGACGCTGGTTTTCTCGCGGTTCAGCCGCAGCGCGAGGGCGTTCAGTGCGTCCTCTGTGAGTTTGAGTGCTTCTTCTGCTCGCGGCTTTGATTTACAGAGGATAACAAAATCATCAGCATAGCGCACGAGCTTGTGGTTGTGGCTCAGCAGTTCTTCGTCGAACTTGTCGAGGAAGAGGTTCGCGAGGAGCGGGGAGATAGGCGCGCCTTGAGGAATCCCCTTGCTGCGTTTGACGCGTCTGCCATTGAGCAGTAAGTCACATTCCACCCACTGATTTATGACAGCGATGGTTTCGCGCTCCGGGATGAGCTCGCTGAGCCTCTGCAGCAACAAGCCAAACTCCACATTGTCAAAGAACGCTTCTATATCAGCATCCACAATCCAGCGGTAGCCGGCATCACGTAGCTGCCTGATATAATCAATGGCGTTGAGGCGTGAGAGCCCGGGCCGATACGCAAAGCTGCACGTTTCTAACTCCTGCTCGATGACGGGTTGAAGAACTTCCAACGCAGACGACTGTACAACGCGGTCTCTCACTGCCGGAACTGCAAGCAATCTCAATTGACCGTTCGGTTTCGGAATCTCATAACGGCGCAGGGGCAGAGGTTTGTATGTGAATGTCGTCAGTTCCTTGTGCAACCTTTCGAGATGCTGTTCGAGACTGACATCGAACTTGTTGACGGAAATGCCGTCGACGCCTGGTGCACCGTCGTTCGCCTCCACGCGGCGCCAGCCTTGATACAAAGAGGCTTGTGAGGCGATCTGTGAATAGAATTGCATACTCGCTGGGAACTTGTGAAGCGTTTTCCCGCCTCCTGCGCTCAACCCTCGCGGCGGGATCCCGCCGTCCCGCCTTCAACGCCTATCCTCAGCGGCGGGACAAGCTTGGCGGGACAATCCCTCTCTGTTGCTCAGGTCTCTTCATACACGATAATTATCGCGGGATTCGCGATCTTGGCTGGAAGTTTCAATCCCTCTCTGTTGCTCAGGTCTCTTCATACGATAACTGACTGGAAGATTGAAAAACAGCAGGACACAAAGTTTCAATCCCTCTCTGTTGCTCAGGTCTCTTCATACAAAACAAGAGTTCGGAATGGGTCATCGTTTTCTGAGACGTTTCAATCCCTCTCTGTTGCTCAGGTCTCTTCATACTCAGCCGTTTTGGCTGAGGCGTTAAAAAAACACAATTATGTTTCAATCCCTCTCTGTTGCTCAGGTCTCTTTATACACAACCTGCCGTGGGGTAACGCGATGTGCGAGATGGGTTTCAATCCCTCTCTGCTGCTCAGGTCTCTTTATACGTCTGGTTCAACAAAATCTGTCCTTATTCCTATACCGATGGTTTCAATCCCTCTCTGTTGCTCAGGTCTCTTTATACCGCGGCACAATTGCTTCCGGCTTGGCTGTGAGCCGCATTAGTTTCAATCCCTCTCTGTTGCTCAGGTCTCTTTATACTCTCGACGGCTATCAACCGGGGGCAAATCTACGCCTTCGTTTCAATCCCTCTCTGTTGCTCAGGTCTCTTTATACGAGCGGAACTTGCGGCGGGTGCAGTTAATGCTCGATAGTTTCAATCCCTCTCTGTTGCTCAGGTCTCTTTATACTTCGCCGAGCGGTGAACAAGGAACTCTACGGAGTGGGTTTCAATCCCTCTCTGTTGCTCAGGTCTCTTTATACTGTTCGCTTCGAGGTGAAGAAACGAGACAAGGCCGGCAAGTTTCAATCCCTCTCTGTTGCTCAGGTCTCTTTATACAGGTCATCAGCTTCAGCTACGACCGGAAGCGTGCCGGTTTCAATCCCTCTCTGTTGCTCAGGTCTCTTTATACAGGCAACGTCGGATATGCGCTTCGCGGCGCTTATCAAGTTTCAATCCCTCTCTGTTGCTCAGGTCTCTTTATACTTCGCTGTTGTGAAGAGGCAGCTGTCAGAACTTGAGGGTTTCAATCCCTCTCTGTTGCTCAGGTCTCTTTATACTTCCGCCGGTCAATAATAATAGGAGGCTATTATGCGTGTTTCAATCCCTCTCTGTTGCTCAGGTCTCTTTATACCGGCGAGCCGACCGACCTGCCCTCCCCCGAGGACGGCGGTTTCAATCCCTCTCTGTTGCTCAGGTCTCTTTATACTGTCATCGTAACGATGAAAAGCGGGCTGGTGATGAGTTTCAATCCCTCTCTGTTGCTCAGGTCTCTTTATACTCAATCAACACCCATTCGCCTTCTGCGAATTGATCCAGTTTCAATCCCTCTCTGTTGCTCAGGTCTCTTTATACTGAAGAAGTCGATAAACTCAATACCGTCGCTGTCGGTTTCAATCCCTCTCTGTTGCTCAGGTCTCTTTATACTATACTCCTCCATCCAGAGAACATTTCAGCAATATTCGGTTTCAATCCCTCTCTGTTGCTCAGGTCTCTTTATACTCAATCTGCAATTGACTTGGGAGCAAAGAAGATCATGTTTCAATCCCTCTCTGTTGCTCAGGTCTCTTTATACTCACCCCCAAATTTGGCCTTGGTGCACAAGAACTTACAGGCACAAAAACACGGATCTCGGATGTTTTCCATTTTTCACCTCGTGTTCGTTGGATTATGCTGCCTTTTCGTGGAACGTTTGCTTTGCATGTCAATCTATATCTTCGTTTGCATGCAGGAATCACTTCAATCCCATTCTGTAAACAACTGCTACGTCTGGCGTTGTGGCGGTTTTCGTTGCTTTGAGCGTCACTCGTCAGCCGATCTGTGCACGAGCTTAAATTGCCCAAGTCCGAAGCTAGTGCCTTTTCCAACATGGAGATACTCACCTATTCTTAAAAGCGGGAGAAGGTCATCAACTTCCCCCTTGAGGGTTATCTGACCGACGAAACCACCAAGTTTCATTGGTATATGTTGCCGGTTTGAATATCGCTCCCAGTCCATCCATCCGATATCTACGTTCGACAAGGAAAGCTGCCTTGAATTCAGCGGAATTCTCTTCGCGGTATACGGCTGGATGTCGCTCAAACAGTAAAGATTTGTGAGCACAAAGAGACGATGGTAGAGCGTCTCGATGAATGTCCAGAGGTCATCGGTTGTTCTGAGTCGCATCAGGTGTCGTCTGCTGTTACCGTGGCTGGTCATGATGCGTGTCGGTGTGAGGAACTGCATCGTCACGCTCTGTGGCGATCCGTTCGAGTGAAGGAACTCTGGAAACGTCATGACGCGGAAATCCCCCGTGAAGGTTTTTCCGTCAAACACAACGGCGCCATCGGCATCGGTCATGCGGCGGACGGCGAACTTGCCCTTGGCCGTTCCAAGTCCCACACGCTCACCGAAGACCGTGAAGGCATAGACGATAGAAGGGAGAAGTTCCATAACTCTGCCAATCAGCACAAGGCCGACTGACAGCCGCTCCCCTTTCTTGAACTGACGCTGATCGGTGAGCGGCGGCTCGAGGACAAACGGCTGGGGTGCATCGCGCCCGATGCGGAGCAGATCGGCGACCATCTTGTCAATCTTTGGCTCGAAGACGGAGATATAGTGACAGGTGTGTTTGAGTAGACAGGGCGGGCAGTCGAATGTTTTCGTCATGCATAGTGCCTTCTTCAGCGCATTTCCAAAGCCACCGCGAAAGGTAGACCCCTTGTATTGAGGGAGATGAAGATCCTCGGTCGCCTCGAGATCAAATGTGAACCGGGCGAAGCGAAGTGAGTGAAGCGGACTCAGATCGATAGAAGCAGCGGCGTTCGACGACATATGATGCATCATGCCTCCTCCCTCAGTTCAAAATATGGGCGGAATTGCACGAATTGAAACACGGTGGTTTTAGAGCCATCGGGGTTGTCGGTGACAATGCGTTCAGTGGTGGACGCGACGCAGGGGATGTTGCGGCGCTCCATTTCCTTCACAAACAGGTAAGTGAACGTGAACTCGCCCATGATATGGACTGCGTGCTCTTTTATATGTTCGGAATCTTTGGATTGTTCAAGATGAGTAAGACAAAGTTGTACATACTCCACCACTTTGTTTTGAATCTCTTCGAGGGTCGCTTTTGGCTCAACAGCCGGGAATGGAATGTCGATGATGGTACCAAACAATGCTTCGGCGGCGCCTCGCTGTTCAGGCGACCATTTAGAGAGAGGGTGGTTGGAGAGGTTAAGGAGCATGAGGCCTGGTTTTTGCTCGTTTGACGGAACGAGAAGGATTTTGGGTCGAACTATCCATGTCTTGTGTTCTTGATAGCTGAACTGCATCATAGCCCTGCCGAACTCGCTTTCGAAAAGTATTACTCACTCTCCACCAGGTAAAGAGAGACAAGGAGATGATAACAGCCCCAACGGCGATCTCCCAGATGATCGCTGACATTAAAGAGGCGCCAAAAATATTGTCGAGGCGTTGCTTCGTGAAGATGACAGCACCTATTGTGGTAAAGAGTGCATTGACTGCTGTTGATCGGCTCATACGAATTCTTCCACGCAAGTACTGAAAGTATTGGGAGGTAGAAGGATCCTTCAGAGCGACAAGAAGGTTGAAGGTATTTCGCCCGTTCTCAGGAAGATGTTTTATTCTGATTCTCTCGCTCCAACAGTTAAGAAGCGTATCCGAAAACTCATCGATGGAGATGCCGAGCGGATAGGCGATCGCAAAAGCGAGCAAGAGAAACAGAATCTGGTGAAAGGGAGCTAGTGAGAAAAGCCAGTCGTAGTTCCAAAAACTAAACAGGAAGAGCAGAATCCATATGGTTGCCTGGATGCCAATTGCGAGGTGTTCAACAACAAGAGCGGTTGTGCGCATAAGGTACCGACCTATTCGGGAATGAGTTTCGGCTCGTACTTAATAATGACCGGCAATAGGTTGCGTGGACGGTCGGAGAATGGTTCGTATTCTGCAACGATGACCTGAACATCTTTCTCCTTAGACAGTGCACCCAGTACCGCTCCAACCGTCATCGATTTCGTACCGGGGGTCACGTCAACGATCATCTGCGGTGGCTTCAGTTTGTACTCCCTCCTCGCTTCCCGAAAAACCTTTTGCATGGTTTCACCAGCTTGCTCGCAGACCCCCGCGTCGTCATCAACATCCAGCGGAGTAGGCTCCAAGAATGTGACTTCTTTGCCCTTTATTACCCTCTCGCTGAGAAATTTCTTGTAAACCTCGAGAAAGCGTTGTGAACTTTGGTCGGGCCTTTTCTGTGACTTCGATGTAACCAACCAGCAGTAGCGTAGTTTAGACAAGTGGGTCTGAATGGCAAGGGTTGCGTGGCCAAAATTCGTCGCGTTAATGTTTTCGAAACCAAGGGACGAATAATCAAGTGTTTCTAAAGCGTGATTGATTTCTTTCTCATTTTCTTCCTCAGTCTTGGCTTGTGACCCAAACTTCCGGTAAAGGGGGAGAAAGACAATCAAACCCTCCCGAGCCTCTTCATCCACTCGCTCTGGAATCGCGAGACGGATGGTCTTGATCGATGTTTGCAAAAGTTTTCCCTTGAGATTCTGAAGAAAGACGATGAGGGCGACAGAAAGCGCCACAATCAAGACAGCGTAGGAAGTGGGAAAGTCTGTAATGAATATTCTGAGGATAAGGCTCAGTGTTGTGCCAGCCAAAGTGCCGAGCAAGATCAGTAGTACATTTAGAACCTTCATAGTTTTTTGTTTTCGCTTAAAAGCTTTTCAGGTATTATTGCTACAATTCCGATGCTTCTTTCACCGCAGAGTACTCTAATCCTGGTATAAAGCCCTTGTGTAAGTACGTCCAGTATTCGTACTGTTGTATCTCGCGATTCAGGTGATACACTTTTACTCGAACCCAATTGTCCAAGATAGCGCCCACTGCAACAGCAAAGGCGACCGGCACCATAAGGAAAAGATGAACTTCTGTTACGCCCTCTTCCGTCATTTCTGATTTGATCTTGAGTATGTCAGCCAGCAATTGGGATATATTATTTCTTGTTACCCCCTCTGGTTTGTGATACGTGCGGATCGGGATATTTCGGAGACCCTGTTGCTCTAAGAAAGGTTTAGCCTGTCCAGTGATGTCGGTGGGCTGGAGCGTTATTACCAGTGCCATCGGTTTCTGCGTGATTGCACTCCCGATTTCGCTGATCTTCCGCTTGTATCGATACGCCCGTGTGAAAAACAAGTATGCGGCCCACAAAAGGGGAACCGCTGAGAGAATCTGGATGACGCTTGCTATGTTTCCAATTGTAGTCCACATGGTCTTCTCACTTCCACGTTGACGTTAGTGTTATGGTTAAGCTCATTCTTTCGGTTTTCCTTTGTACGCAGCTGAAACGACTTGCCCGCTTTTCTTTTCGCGTTTGATTTCCACAAAGATAATAGAGCCAGGTCGCAAACCGAGTCCAGCCGGAGTCAACCCCGCGCACCGAATCACTTCCTCATATCCTTCAATCTGTACCTCAATCCATTTGTCGCCGAGGTTTTTTACTATTGCGATGATGGAGCCTGGGGGAGCAGTTGGTTTCGCCATTGCACCAATCTCAATAGCGCCAGTGGATGGATGCTGCGCAGCGCCTTGGACCGGTTCGAAGTACCCATACCCCGCATTGGTTTTGCCGCCGATGCCCATATTCTCCAGACACCACTTGAGTAGTTTTTGTACGTACTCTCCCCACTCCACACTTGGAGCTGAGATTGCAAAGAGAAACTCTGAGTGGGGTCTTACGACCAGGAACGGCACGGGGTTAGGGTCATCGAAATCCGTGGGCCAATCAGAACCCTTGTTGTAATATTTCTTGTGATGAACTGTGATGACGTCGCGATGGAAAGGCTTTCCATAAACTGAATTGGGATCATACCAGGCATCCCAAAAGACGAATTTGGAAGCAGACTTCGTATCGCCAAAGATGACTTTCAGTTGTGATTTCATCTCATCAACTCGACGGTTGAATTCTTCCGCAGTAATCTCGCCTGATTGAATGCGCTTCCGTTCCATCTCTTCACAGGTCTGAAGCCATCTGCTTGCCCCACGATGGCACATGCCCTTGATCGCCGAGCCGGGTATGATGGGCATTCCATACGTGTGATGAACTGTCAGACCGACTTCGAGGGGGCTCTCATTTCCGAGTCCTACGGCAAGTGAGGAGACAAGTTGGGCGGTTACCGTCGTAGCGCCACGCCGTCTAATCAACTCTCTCCAGCGGTTGAACGCGTTTCGATAAGCATCAGATGAAGCAATCTTCGTGGCACGTTCAAGCACCCTTTCTTCCGGTGTCTCTGGTAGTTTGCTTCGCTCGTCGGGATTAGTAGGTTTATGCTCTTTGAGATAGCGCGTCAGAAGCAGACCAGCGTGGCTAGCCTGTTCCAGAGGAAGGCCATCAAGTTGAGAACGACATGCTTTAGTCATGTTTAGCTTCCTCCGCAGCTCGAGCATCTTCGACCTTCAGGATTGAGACTGCAAACCGTTTGAAGTACACCCAGGATGTAAGCACTTGTCGTGTGTAAAGCATGTATTGGCTGGCACTGTCTTCTCTAATCCGCTTTAAGAGTGTTGCCGGATCAGCGAATCCAAGTATCTTGGAGACATGCTCAAGGAGAAGCTTATGCGCTTCATTTCGGTTCGACTTTCCTCCTGAAGTGGGAGTCATCTTGTCGAACGAAAATGCTACTGCTTGACACAAACCACACGTACGTACCATTACAGGAAAACTATGGCACAAACCGCCGTAGATATCTCTGATCTCCTTCTCTTTGCCTTCAACTTCTCCCACCAACTTAGCAGCTGTCGATAGCAGTTCTTGCGCTCGCGTTTTCATGGCATCACCACCCGGCACAGTCCACGACCGACTGAGGCGTTGCCGCCAATTTGAATAACAATCGGTTGTGAGTTTACTGTGCCTTCCTGTTTTTGGTTTCCTTCTTGCTCTTTCTTTGTCTGCAAAGCATTGTAGAAGCTCTTCAGCAGTTCCGACCTGTCCTGCCGGTAGGAATCGGCTACGAGTACAGGACCAACAAAAACAGCCTCGGCGGGAACAGCTTCTTCGTACCATAGCCCACCCTTACGTACAACCTTGTTTTCATCTTCGAGAGCAACTCGAGCCTGAATCTCAGTAGCCGTTTCGCTCAGGAAGTTGAACACCTCATCACTGACAATGGCGAAGCGTGAGACAAATTCATTTATGCCTAATCCGACAGCCGTTGCGATACCTCTGGCAATGTCTCCAACTTCTTTGCGGCGTTCAACGTTCAAGTCCATGTCTTCGAGATACACTTTTCCGCTGACCAGCACGCTATTCTCTTCGGGGAGAAGAGCTGTCAGTGGATCAGGTGGGTTCTCAGGAATCTTGGATAGAAACTGGAGTGACAATCCAATAGCATCTACATCGCGTTTCAACCGTTGGAGAATCAAAGGACAGGTCACGTAGGCAAACGTGCCGAAGAAGCTCCTTACCGGCAGACAGAGAATTCGCTGATCTCCGAACACTACCGGTCCGGCACTAATCTCGTCCCCGTAAATCTTGTCTGCATCCTTTTCCGCCATCTTTTTGGCGTCTTCAAATGATTTTCCTGATGAGATCAATTCATCTGTCTTTTTCCGTTCGTGCGCATCTCGAAGGACACCCTTCAGGCTGCTTGCCGGAATCATTGGCCAGCCCGTTGCCTTTTCGCGGGCGATTGGCTGGTCTATTATTGCTGCAGCTTGTCCGGTTCCGGAGTGGACCGGTGTGATCGCATGCAGATAGAGCAGTTTGGCAAATGCAGTACTCATAACGCGTCTCCTTGCTTGTTGTAATTCCAAATGCCCCAGAGTGCAAGCCCAAAACCATCTGCACGATCAAGGGGATTATCACTAACAGGTTGTAGCCAAGCTTGATCAACAGGAAAACCAGGGCTCCCTTCAATCTCGAAGAAGTACACAGATCCAGCGGGCACCATCCACTGAACCGGTTTGGGCTGTTTATGCAGATAGTCCCATCCGCTGACAGGCTCGCGCCGCTTCACTGCCGCCGCTATAAGCTTTAACTTGCAGCCTTTGAGAGCTGGTGGCAGTTCATTTGAGTAACCATCGAGCCAACCCGGTTTCCAGCCACCTGCAAAGATCGCCGGAGTTGCCAAAATCATCTTCACCCGATTTGCAGAGGAGAATGTTGTTTTCAATTCCTCGGGACAAGCGGGCCAATCGCTCTCTTCCCCGGCTTCAACCGCAGCCGATCTGTTCTCGCCGCCGAGTTGTCCCACACCAATTGGATTACCATTCTCTGAATTGACCTTTGCGATAAGTGACCATTTGTCCTTCTGCTTCTTCTGGAATTGTTCCCACTTGTGTTTCTCGAAGCTGAGGAACTGCGCGCTGAAGAGTCTGCCTTCTTGGCTTGTTCCCATCTCATCGGAAATCTCGACGTGCACTCGCTCTTCTCGGGGAAGACCTCTAACTGTGTTTTGTGGTACAGAAAAATTGTCTCCCGAAGGATAAAGCAGCCACTCCTCCATATCCTGCGATTCCCAGAAATTGTAATCCGTCTCGGGCTTCACATCCTCTTTAATGTCCAACGGCTGAATACCATCAGGAATGTCTGTCGCTCGCATAGCATCTTTTCGAGGACGCAGGCACATTACTTTTGGGTTATCTGACTTATCCTTGTATATCAGCGCATCGGCCGGAGCATGAAACACAAGACTATTGTTCAATTTGAGGATGGGACCGGCAATCTCGATCTTCCGCATCTTGTTTGCCTTATCTTGGTTCCATTCCCATTCTCCCGGTTCTTTATTTCCGATGCGCGTTCTCAAGAAGCCGGCAATGGTTCCGGGCCAGGGAGTGGCAAGCGTTCGTGCGTTGAATGCGCCGGGCTCGTTGGAGAACGGACGGCCATCTCGAAAGAGAAGGGGGTCAATACCGCGTATGCGAACGATTTGTTCGTTCATTGGTTTACCTCGTAGGTTGATAGGAAACGAGCAATCACAAGTTTCTTCGCGAAGTCTTCAAGTTTCCGTGGACTTTTCTCAAAGTCTGGCAACGGAAGTGACGTTTTCTTCTCTTTGCGTTCATAGATGCGATTTGCTTCTTCCTGCAAACGGTCAACTGGCATTTCTTCGGCTTGGAATTCACGCGCCAGCGTTCGCAATTCATACGGAAACCCACGGGCGAGGCCGTTGCGAAAGGCATCAATCCAGTCTTGCCAGTCGGTTACATCGTATTGATCATTCCATCTCTCTGCCACAAGGATTGGCTCGCCGGCACGGGTGTGCAGGGCAACCGCAAGCGCATTGCGATGGTTCTTCGCTTCCTTTTCAGCGGCCCGCGCATGCTCAAGCGACACCAAAAGTGGATCCATATGATGCACGATGGCAATGGCCACTGATAGCGAGCCTCCGGGCTTACCGGTCTTATTAAGTGCGTCTATAGCGTTCTTGATGTCCTCTTTGCTGGTGAGAATCTCTCGGAATTTTCCAGCGAGGGATGCAGCACATTTCAATGCCTGGTTCAGAGGAAGGAGTGCGAGCACATCATCACCCCCGGAATAAATGCGAAAACCGTTATGATCCGTTTCGACAATTGCCCTCGCTTTTCGAGCAAAGTCGGATAGTAGCTGCGAGAATGTGTGATGTTTTTCCTTACTCTTCAGTTCGCCAATGAGTGCACCCATTCTATCACCGTCGGCTGCAACGATGGCGTAATAGGGTGGGCATTCGGAGCCTCGGTAACCGAGAGATTTGGCAGCATCCAGAATCGTTTTTCGCCATTGAGGAATGTCTTGATTGCTGAGCAGTTTCAAAACTTCGTCGCGACGCTTGTCGTACTTTTTGTCTTGAGCCTTTTGTAGCGCCTCGATTTCTTCTTCCAGGCGGTTAGGGAACATGAGATCGCCCATGTCAATCCCTGACGGACTTTGCTCAACCAGTGTATTCAGTTCAGTCAAAGCATTCTTGAGGACGTTCTGATCCGGATGAGTGGCGACTTTCTGAACTGCGGGCAAGATGGCCTGTGCGGCCATCCGAGATGTTGAGAAGACGTTCTTCAACTTGTCTCCACGAACGCGCTTAAGAAGGGACAACGCATCAAGCGTCTCACGTTGCTTCAGCCAAAGCGGGTGCGTTTGATACTCTTGTGGGACGGCTTCCTTTCCGGAGATTTTCAGTACACAGTCCCTCGAAGGATCGAGTGGGCTCTTTGGGCGGTTGTTCACTTTGTCTGGTTGTAGGAAGTCGCGAAGTGCTTTTCGACCTGCTAGTAAGCGATCGAGCTGTTGACGTTTGCTTTCGTATGTTCCCTCTTGCCCATCCCACTCCAGCCATGCTGAATAGAATTCCAAGAAGCTCTCAATCTGTTTGTTGGCATTGTCTTCGTCAAAATGGGATTTGGGGATCTGTTCCATAGCGTCTCTCCATACCTCGCGCAGATAGTCAAGTGCGGCGTTCCTGCATTCTTTAGAAACTGTCGCAGGATCGGCGTTTGTAATCTCGGCAATGATTTTGTTTGGGCCATCCGTATTGGGATTGGCTGGGAAGATGAGGGTGCCGTACCTCTTGTCAACGATGTGATTGACAATGGTGTTAGCAATTTCTACCAAAAGTTGGGAACCGGCATACAGGTCTGCCGTCCGCCGAGCCGCAGCGATGAAGTCCTGAACAGGACCGATAGAGATGGCGAGAAGATGCTTGCTCATAGCGTCACCTCAATCACATTCGTCGCACCCCATATCTTTTTCGCTGCTGCAGTGACCGCTTGGAGTGGATCTGTAGCACCGAGAGCTGTCAAGACTTTGTCCGAAGTTGGGATTTTGAGATCCACCTTATCCTTATCGATGGCAATCTTCTCCGGCTTTGGCGCCGAGAGAATTGCCACCATGGGACACACTGACCCGTCAGCAAACATGATTGGCTTTAGGATTACGGGTGATGACATTCGACCCGTCTCAGATGCTTCTATAGCAAACTTAGTGTAAGGTGCATTGTCGAACCACTGATAGATAATCGGTAGGCCAAGAAATGGTTTGGCCAATGCAAGTGAACTTGGACGGGGACTCTTTGGAAAATAACTCTTCACCAGAACTTTCCTGTAATCATCCCAATCACAGTTTGATGTCGGATCATAATTGGATCTTACCGGTGGAATATGTCCCTTTCTGAATCTTGCCCAGAACGCGCCAAGAGTTCTCCATGCAACCTCTGATGCAGAGAGGTTATTGTCAGCCTTGCATCCTTCCCCAATAATCACGGTAGCGTCTTTCAGAAGAGTGTGACTCGTGCTGGCAGGGTTCCCAACTATCAGAGATTTCATCCAAGACCCTATCCTTTCCTTGTCACGAACTGGTGGTAACCATTCATTTGTATTATTGCCAATCACTTGCAGCGCGCCACATCCACGTCTTGTTCTCGCCCCAACTCCCCCAAAGGTCAGCCATGCTTTTACGGCATTCCTAATACTCTTAACTTCCTCTACACTTATATCCTCATATTCTTTCGTCTTCACATTCCATCTTTGGTGCACGACGAGTTGAAGTTCAAATTTCACACCCTTCCGTGCAGTTGCTTCAGGTATCTGCTCTTTCTTTTGTGCTTGGAAAGGAAATATGAAGTAGCCTTCCCTTGGTCCATGCTTGCTGATTTCTTTCGGCGCCAATTCGCTTTGTTTCTTTTCTTCACCAGCCTCGGTGAGTTTCGACATCAACGACAGCACGCCCGGCAGTTCCATGCTACCCCAAATAGCCTTCTCTTTATCAAACATCGCTTCGGCGGAAGGAAAAGTCGCGCCCGCCGTTGCTCTCCACCAGAACCGCAACTGGCCTCGTATCGCTGCTGGCCGAATTACGCAAACCGGATCAACCTCGCGCGCCTTGTATCCGCCGCCGAACATCGGTGTAACGACTTTGAGAGTGAGATTTATCTCGTGCCGTTCAGATGGTTTCTTCCACTCAGGTGGCTTAGGCAAGTTTCGTGGCATGGTGTTTTTCTCCTAATTGCGTCTTAATTGAGTGTACTTCATCGCTTCCAGGGTGACAATTCGGATTTATCAGCACCCTCCACATTCTCGCGCAGTTTGTTCGTCGCAAAGATATAGCGTTGGTTGCCGGATGTTTCAATGAGAAAGATGTACATCATAGAAAGACCTCCGCTGTGAAAGGAAAAGTATGTGGCTATTTCTAACCGAGATTCTGTACAACGTTCGTCAACACTTGCAGAATTTCTGCCATACTGCGCTCAAACATCGCCCGCACATCCTCCAGTGTCCATCCCGTCACATCCAGAATCCACCGCACTACTACAACAAGCAGCGCCACACCTGCGATCGCAATGCCGATGACCATAGCGTTGAAGGCAATGAACGCTATGGCTGCCACAATCGGCTTGAGAATCGAAGCACCGAGCCAGACCAGAAGTGCAATTGCGGCGATCTTGATGCCGAGTTCAAGCCAGCTTCGCGGGTCTCTTCCCTTGCGCTGAGCCAGCTGGAAACTGAACTCCAAATCCTTTCCATCCTTAACGATTGTTCGCCCGTTGTCGTCGGTAAGCTTAATCGATGGATAGAGTCCTTCCCGTCCCCAGAGCAAGTTCGCCGCTTCGCCCGTGGTCTCGCGTTCAACTCGCACGTGGCGATATCGTGCTGCACCACCAGCGACGATAGTGAGACGCAATACTTCCTGCCCGCCATCGAACGGGAAGGCAATTCTCAGTTGGCGGCCTGCGTTTTCAGCAAGGGCTTGAAGTTTGGTGTATTGGGACTTGATCGTCTGAGCAAGCTCCTCCATATCGGTGGTTAACGTAACATCTGGCGCTTGCCGTGTCCGTGGTGTTCTCGATCGACTTTCTCCAAGTTGTGTATGAGCCCCTTCATTGAGTTCTTCGGTTGCCGTCACATGGCTGCATCCTACGAAAAATGGGGCTGTCATGGCAGATGCAAGAACGATCGATGCGTCCCACAAAAATTCTCGCCGTGTCCGTTGTGCGTTGTTCATATTTCTATCCTCTCTTCATAGAGTTTGTTGATTCGTGACGAAGAGGGGAAAGCTCCTCGTTCAAAAACAACATACTCCCCTTTTTCCTTTCTTTCCACAAAGAGAACGTTCCCGGACATGCCATCTAATCAAAAGAGATTTTTGACCTGTCTAACAAGATCGTATAACGCGCTTGCCGATACTCGCCTACAGTCGTTACCGCATAATAGCGTGCGAGGCCTTCGCCGAGTGTCTGCCTCAGTGTTCGTCGAACTGTCGAAGCCGCCTTCATGAGAAGCTCGTCACGACCTTTCCCAGCCATCGATCGTTTCACGCGCTCTCTATGTCCGTAGTCGGGCGCGATCTGTTCATAGAGGTTCCACAAACGGTTCCAGTTCCGGGCGCCAAAGCGTTTACCTGCATTCAAAGGCTTTTGCTGCTTTGCGCAGAACAGGTAGAAAGCGAATGGGAACGGCTTCATTCGAATGCGTTGGCTTCCGACGATAACGGTGCGCGATGACCTGTCGAATATCAATCGCGGGAGGTTGAGAAGTTGATCGATCTCTCCCTGAGCGATGGAAACCAATTCACTGAAAGATGCCCTTGGATACTCGCGCAACAGCGGCAGTTTCTCGAGCAAATGCAGATAAGGAACCTGAGCTATAACGAGCTGACGGCCCTCCTCTTCATTCTCCGGGAAGAATTTCTTCGAATCCTCAAGTGCTTTACTGACAAGAACATGGTACATTGCATCAACTTTTCTTCCAAAGAGGGAAAGGGCAGATGCCATGGCGACGCTCATCGTTTTCCGCCCGCCTGTGATGGAGCAATGCAATACCGTGTCAGGCTCAGAGGCCTTGGTTCTGATGAAATCAGTGATGAGATTGGGGAACAGTTGATTCTCGCGATCCGAGCGAATGTCATGCAGCTCAACCGACTCTTCTCGTGCTACCAGAACATGCCTGGCAGGATCGAACGCAGGCTGTCTCAACAAATATTGGGCACACATTCTTTGAATTTCGTTCACAAGGGGAGGAAGTTGAACACGCAATTCACCCATCAGTGCTGCTTTTCCTTCTGCCGTCGTGATGACAAAGACTTCACTGATGGGAATCTTTTTCTGTACCATCAGACCGTAAAGCGTCTCGGTGACCACTTGCGGCGTCATGCCCGTTACTGCAATCAGAGTATGCTTCGGGGGCATCTGTGTTCTCCAATGACAAAAGGAATAATGCCGATGCGGCACACCGTTTTTGCTTCTTTTCAATTCCAGATGTGCCGCGGAAGAGGGAAAATCGAACAGATATTCGAAAGAAGAAATGCCGCGCAGAACATGTCTTTGTCAGATGGCCCTTGCTTAAGGCTCCTCTCTAAAGCAGCGCAAGAGGCAGCGGCCACATGGAAATACTCTTCGCAAAGCTCGCATTTGGAGAGGTGTCGCAACACCTGGGCGCGCTCAACCTCCTCTAACTCGTGAGGGAAGGCTGCTAACAACTCCAGTTGATACTCCGAGCAATGTGTACGTTCCATGTACAACTATATATTTCGACGTTCACGTGTGTTGTCAGAAAATCCCCGTTCACCTCTACCCTCGTGCGCGTTGAATGTGGGCGGGATAACGCTTGTGATCAGAGCCAAAACAGATAAAGCCATACAGGATGGCCGGAAGTAAGGTCTGTAGCTGTACTAAGTCGGTGCTTCCGAATAAAAACAGAAAAGCCCCCGTCGTTGGATTTCAACTCCAGAGGCTTCACACAGTTCGCCAACGCGTTGAAACTCCCCACAGGAGCCTGCTGGCAAACAGCGAAAAACGAATGGAGCTAAATATAGCGGTTGCAATCCAAAAAGCAAACTACCATATAATGTGCTGAAAAAGCAATCAGACAGTCTCAGGTGGGCAAAATCCGAATCACAAAAACGTAAACAGGAACGCGAAGAGAAATCCTGCAATAGTGGCAAGTCCGACAGGGGGGCCGCCGTCTTCATACGCCTCCGGCATCATCACGGAAGCCACCATGGCCAGAATGCCACCTCCCGCAATCGCACCCACAAGCGTGAGAGCCGTTGCAGGTGCGTGGGAGAGGAAGACGTTGCCGAAGGCTGCAGCCACGGCGCTGGCAGCGACGAGCGTCCCCCACAACGAAAAGATCTTGAGCTTGGAGAATCCGGCCTGCTTCATCCCTACCGCACTGGCGATCGCTTCAGGGAGATTTGAGAGAAAGACAGCAGCAAGAAAGGTGAATCGAAAGGTTTCGAACGAGACGAAGTTCGAACCAATGACAACCGACTCCGGAATGCCATCTAACAGCGCGCCGAGAAAGATTGCAAGCGGTACTCCCGACTCGGCATGCTTCTTCATCAGCCGCGCCTCCTCCCCCTTCGTGAGCCGTTGAATATTGGCCACTGCCGCTTTCTGCCATACATCTGCATCCATCCGTCCTTGTGTCGCTTCGACGTTTTGGAGCAGACGCTGAGAATTCAACTGCTCCACTGCAAGCCGGAGCTTTGGCGAGCGTTCCAGCAGCTCGTCGAAGTGAACTTTGTCGATCTTCAACAGCGAAGCGTCCGTTGCGGCAATGGCAGAGGCGCTCCGCGGTTCTCCCGTAAGCAGCGCCATCTCGCCGAACGATTGGCCGGGTCCGAGGTGGGCAAGTGGTTCGGCTTTCTCGTCTTGCTCATTATCAACGAAGATGTCGATTCTGCCATCATCAATAAAGTAGAGAGCGTCCCCCTTGTCGCCGCGCCGAAAGACTGCTTCACCTTTTCGCACCTGAACGGGCTGGACGCACAGCAAGACCTCCTCCATCTCCTCCGGAGGTAGAGAACGGACAAGCTCAATTTTGGAGAGACGGGAGAGAATCGCAGCCGATTCCTCCCTCTTCTTGTTGAGGAGATACAACTTTGCCATGGCGGGGTGACGCAGCGCGGCGCCGCGTTGTTCGAGCACCCTGTTTCCCAAATAGTACATCACACCGCCGGCGATGAAACCGACTGCTACCCAGAACCAACTTTGCACGCCCGTTAAATGAGCGTGGTGCACCAGCCGCTCCGCTCCTTCGAACGCTAATTCCAGAGCGAGCGCTTGAATGAGCGCACCTGTTCCAAAGGCCATGATAATTGCATTGGATCGCCGCGAAGGGCGAAAGAAAAGTCCGATTGAAACGCCGATCAGGAGTGACACCATGGCGAGCAGCGCCATCAGGACAGCACCGAGTACCGTTTGTGGATCAAAGCTCATAGTTGGCCAAATGTTCTACAGACTTGCCATCAGTTGAAACTCACAGCGTCCCCGCCGTGGGATAGAATCCCACGGCTGGAAAAGAAAACCCTCTGGGTTCCCCAAGCTTCTACAGTCTGATGTCTGCTATCTGCCGACTGCCATCTCGCGTCTTTCTACTCCCATACTCCCATACTTCCATACTTACCACTTAGACCCTACCACACATCCACTCTCATAAACAGATCTTGCCGAGGATGACGGGAAGACGCGCGCCGGTGACGCTCGGCACGTTGGAGGGGTTTTCCATGATCGTCTCATTCGCCAACACGGCAAAACAGACAGCCTCCTTTGCATCCGCAGAGAAACCAAGCCGGTCCAGTGGTTTGACGGAGGCATCCGGGAAATAATCTCGCAGTGCTTCCATAATTGCATTGTTGTGTGCACCCCCTCCGCTTACCAGCACCTCATCCGCTTTCATCCTTGGGGCGATGAAGCGATGATATTGGTCGAACACAGAGAACGCCGTTAGCTCCGTCACCGTGGCAATAATATCCTGGCGACGGAGTCCCTTCGTCTCTTTAAGCAGCTTTGAGACGAACATCTTCCCAAACAACTCCCGACCGGTCGATTTTGGCGGCCGTTGTGCGAAGTACGGATGCGCCATCATCTTCATCAGCAAGTCCGGAAGGAGTTCCCCTTTCACAGCGGTCGCGCCTCCACGGTCGAGTTCCTTTCGGTAGAATTTCTTCATGCATGCATCGATCACCATGTTGGCCGGACCTGTGTCGAACGCCACGACTTCGCGCGGCGAGCAGTTTTTCGGAAGAGCCGTAAAGTTGGCAATTCCACCTAAGTTGAGGAGGATGCGGTTCTTTGTCTTCGAACGAAACATCAGATAGTCAAAGTACGGAACGAGCGGAGCTCCTTCTCCTCCTACCGCCATATCTGCCGTCCGAAAATCTCCTACGGTCGGCACACCCGTCAGTTTTGCGATCGTGGAAGGATCGCCCATCTGAAGCGTTGAGCGAACGGTTTTGCCGAAGACTTTCTTCGGTCTGGGGAGATGATGCATCGTTTGACCGTGTGAGCCGATCAAGTCGATCCGGGAAAGCGAGTATCCCGCCCTGCGAACGACACGACGTGCCGCATCGGCAAAGTAATGCGCGATCAGAATGTTGAGTTCGCACAGCAGATCGACGCTACCAGTGCCGGGGAGGGAATTCTTCAAAATCAACTCCTTCAACTGAGGAGGATAAGGGAGAGTCGTGAAGGCCAGTTGGCGGAGTCGGGTGGATGTGCCGTTTCCGGTGATATGGACGAGAGCCGCGTCGATGCCGTCGGCCGAAGTGCCGGAGATCAGTCCGATCACAAGTTTCGTCCGTTTCTCCTGAAGTCGCCGAAGCATTTTCATGAAATTTTTCTACCTTTCTGTTAAATGAAAAACTCACAGCGGGAACAGAAAACGAAGAAGACCCCCTCCAACGATGCTCCGCCGATCCTTCTCGGCGCGCATATGTCGATTGCGGGCGGAGTTCATACGGCCGTCGAACGAGGTAGAAGGATTGGATGCACGACGATGCAGATGTTTGTCAAGAACAATAATCAGTGGAGAGGAAAACCGCTGACGGCTGAGGACGTGTCAACCTACAAAAAGCTGCTGTCGGAATCAAGAATCAGTCCGGTTGTGGTGCACGATACATATCTGATCAATCTGTGCGCGGTGGACAAAGAGATTCTGCAGAAATCGCGAATCGCATTGAAGGAAGAATTGGATCGATGCGAAATGCTGGGGGTCGACTATCTCAACTTTCACCCCGGCGCACATATGGGTGCGGGCGAGGAAGAAGGAATCAAACAGATTGTAGAATCGCTCAATTTGATACACGACCAGACAAAAGGGTATCGGGTGAAGAGCGTGCTGGAGACGACGGCGGGACAAGGCACCGCCATCGGCTATCGCTTTGAACAGCTGAGGAAGATCATGGATCTCGTCGAGCAGCGGGACCGCATGGCGGTCTGCGTCGATACGTGTCACATCTTCGCAGCCGGGTACGACATTGCCACGGAGAAGGGATACCGGCAGACGTTTAAGGAGTTCGACGCGATCATTGGGCTCGACCGGTTGGTAGTGTTTCACGTGAACGACTCGAAGCGCGAGCTCGGCTCTCGTGTCGACCGGCACGAGCATATTGGAAAAGGACAGATCGGGAAGAAAGGGTTCTCGTTCTTGATGAATGATCCGCGCTTTGTCAACATCCCGAAGATCCTCGAAACGCCGAAAGGGGAAGATATGAAGGAAGACGTGATGAACATGCGCGTTTTGCGCGGATTGATCAGGGATAGAGAGGACTGAACGTTGGAGATGAATCAGAAAAGCTTGAATCGCACAGATATCGAGGCATTTCAACGATACCCAGCCTCTGCCTTGACATCGGGGTATAATCACCGTACTTTTAAACCGAGGTGATGGTATGGAAGAGGTGAAAACATTGAAATCGCTGCTTGCCGAGAATACGCGCGAAGGCGAGCTCTACGAACCGATGCCGGACAACTGGGTGCGCTGTTACGCGTGCGGCCACCGGTGCAAGATCGGTCCGGGCAAAGATGGGATCTGCCGTGTCCGGTTCAATCGTGATGGGAAACTCTACGTCCCCTGGGGCTACGCGGCGTGCGTTGCACTCGATCCCATCGAAAAGAAACCGTTCTTCCACGCTTACCCCGGGAGTAAAGCGCTCAGCTTTGGCATGTTAGGGTGCGATTACCGCTGTCCCTACTGCCAGAACTGGATAACGTCGCAGGCTCTTCGTGATCCGGAAGCCATCAGCTTTCCGCAATTCTTTACCCCCGAGCAGTTTGTTGATACTGCTCTTCGCACCAACGCGAAAGTCGTCACCAGCACTTACAACGAGCCCCTCATCACGAGCGAATGGGCGGTGGAGATCTTCAAGCTCGCGAAGCGAGTGGGGTTGGTCACTTCGTACGTCTCCAACGGCAACGGAACGCCGGAGGTTTTGGAGTATCTCCGTCCGTGGGTTGATCTCTATAAGGTCGATTTGAAAGGTTTCCGGCAAAAGGAGTATCAGCAACTCGGCGGAGTTCTTCAGAATGTTCTTGATACGATCAAAAGGTTGTACGAGATGGGCTTCTGGTTGGAGATTGTGACGTTGACGGTACCGGGTTTCAACGATTCAGATGAGGAGTTAAGAGATATTGCGCAGTTCATTAAGTCCGTCTCCCCCGACATCCCATGGCACGTGACGGCGTTTCATCAAGATTATAAAATGACGGAACCTGACCCGACGCCGGTCAAGACGCTTCTGCGTGCCGTGGAGATCGGTTACAGCGAAGGATTGCGCTATGTGTACGCCGGCAATCGGCCCGGTGAAGTGGGGGAGTACGAGAACACATATTGTCCCACCTGCAAGGAACTCCTCATTGAGCGGTATGGCTTCCGCGTGATGAAGAACCGGATCGGCACCGAGGGGAAATGCCCGAAGTGTCAGACGATCATTCCGGGGAGATGGGGATAGGTGATCTCAGTCTCTTCAGATGTTTCAGATTGGCTCCTGTTACAGTTTCGTTTTGCACAAGTCGATGCTATACAACGTGTAGGGCGGGACGCTGTCCCGCCACCAAGCTTCCGCGAAAACCAACTGAATTGCAGAAATGGTGAAGTTGTGGATTGAGGAAAAAAGGTCTCAGGGGGAACACATTCGCGTCGAGTCGGGTACTTTCTTCTCCACGATCCAAATCGAGGATGCCATTCTCCGCTCGTGAAGTTCTTAGGAGGGGCTTAAAGATGGATGAAAAAATCGCTCGCGGAATTGGGTGTGAAGAAGAAAGCACATCTGCCACTCTGCACATCACGCATTACAAAGGTCGAGGCGCAGGGTTCAATCCCCCCAATCGCTTTGAAGAGCTCCAAGTTGGTTCCCCACCATCCGATCTTGCACAGTATTTCGACAATCCTGATCCATTGCCGCGGGTGGAGACTCGCTTTTTTCTCGATCATTCGCGCTCCATCCTTGCCGCGAACGACAGTCCCGATCTCGGCTTCACCTACAGCATCAACCCCTATCGCGGTTGCGAGCATGGGTGTATCTATTGTTATGCGCGACCGACGCACGAGTATCTTGGGTTTTCATCGGGACTCGACTTCGAGTCGAAGATCCTCGTCAAACGCGATGCCCCCAAGCTTCTTGAGGAGACCTTCTCGGCTCCTTCCTGGAAACCGCAGGTCATTATGTTCTCCGGCAACACCGATTGCTATCAACCGATCGAGCGGAGGTTGGAGTTGACGAGGCAGTGTCTACAGGTCTTTCTCAAGTTTCGCAATCCCGTTTCGATCATCACCAAGAACGCTCTCATTCAGCGAGACAAGGATATCCTCGCCGAGCTTGCCAGGGAGCGCCTCGTTTTTGTCGTGATGAGCGTGACCACGTTGAAACCCGAGCTTGCACGTAGGATGGAACCGCGGACCTCCTCGCCGGCAAAGCGATTGGAGACGATTGAGAAACTTGCCGCCAACGGCATCACGGTCGGCGTGAACGCTGCGCCGATCATTCCGGGACTGAACGACGTCGAGATTCCCGCCATTCTACAAGCTGCTGCGGAACGTGGCGCTGTGAGGGGGAGCTACACACTCGTCCGGCTTCCCCACGCAGTGAAGGAGCTTTTCACGCACTGGTTGGAGCGTGAGATGCCCGAGGCCTCTTCGAGGATTCTCAACCGGATCCGCAGCGTGCGCGACGGCAAGTTGACAAGCTCAGAGTTTGGGAAACGCATGCGGGGTGAAGGAAAGATCGCGGAGACCATTCAACAACTCTTCAACACAAGTTGTGTACGCTTCGGTCTCAACAAACAACCGTTGAAACTCTCAAAAGATCGTTTTCGTCGCGCCTCCGATCTTCAATTGCAGCTTCTTTGAGTAGCCTGCCTCGCTCAAGGTGAATCCACGCACCTTGATTTTTTTCCTTCATTTTCATAAACTCACACCGCCTTTTCTGGAAGACAAGCCGCGCTTTTTGGAAAAGGCTTTTTGTTGTGTGTCCGAACACCCACAGCATAACGCGACGCTATGGCGATTACAGTCCGCAACCTGACGAAATTCTACGGCACAGAAAAGGCGATCGACGATATCTCGTTCGACGTGAAAACGGGTGAAATCCTCGGCTTTCTCGGTCCCAACGGCGCCGGCAAAACGACCACGATGAAGATCATTACCTGCTATATGCCTCCGTCGTCAGGCACGGTGGAAGTGGATGGATACAGCATTCACGATCACTCGCTCGAGGTGCGGAAAAAAATCGGGTATTTGCCTGAACTCAACCCGCTCTATACCGACATGAACGTTGTCGAGTATCTCGACTACGCCGCCCGCTTGCACGGTGTGGACAAGACGAAGCTGAAACAACAGATCAACGCCATGATCGAAGTGTGCGGACTGAAGGAGGTCCGTCACAAAGATATTGGCGAACTCTCAAAAGGGTACAGGCAGCGTGTCGGCCTTGCGCAGGCGATGATTCACGATCCGGATGTGCTGATCCTCGACGAACCGACGAGCGGACTGGATCCCAACCAGATCGTCGAAATCCGGAATCTCATTCGTCAATTAGGTCGGGCGAAAACGGTCATCCTTTCCACTCACATTCTCTCCGAAGTTCAGGCGACATGCGACCGTGTGGTGATTATCAATGACGGAAAGATCGTCGCCGACGGGACGCCGGCGCAGTTACAGCAAGAATTCCGTGGGGCGGAGGCGATTTCGCTGGAGCTGAAGGCCAACGTCCAGAACGCGATGACGGATATCTTCCCCAAACTCAAAGGGCTTCCGCACGTCGAATCGGTAGAATATGTCGGTGGTATGGATGGCATTCACAAATTCTCCGTCTTGGCGGCGAAAGGAAGTGACATCCGGGAAAGTCTGTTCCGTCAGGCCGTGAATGAACAATGGGTGTTGCTTGAACTCTCGCGCAAGGTGACGAGCCTCGAAGAGGTCTTCCACAAGCTGACCAAAGCATAGTTGGTGACGGTATGAACTTCAAAACCAGTCTCGCGAACATCGGTACAATTTTCCGAAAAGAACTTCGTTCCTATTTCAACTCTGCCGTGGCGTACGTTGTGATCGTCGTCTTCCTCGCGATCGTGGGGTGGTTCCATACGAGCAATCTGTTTCTTGCCAATGTCGCATCGCTCCGGTTGATGTTCGAATTGATTCCGGTCGTCTTCCTGTTCGTCATCCCCGCCATCACCATGCGCCTTCTTGCAGAAGAGAAGAAATCGGGCACCATTGAGCTGCTGACGACAAAGCCTCTGCACGATATTGACATCGTCCTCGGGAAATTCCTTGCAGCCTGGGCGTTAGTAGGGGTCGCTCTTCTCCTGACGCTCGTCTACTACATCACCATTGCCGCCCTTGGAGATATCGACAACGGCCCCGTTGTGGGAGGGTACTTTGGATTGTTGCTGATGGCGGGAGTGTACATCGGTATCGGCGTGCTTGCCTCGAGTCTTACAGATAATCAGGTGGTGGCGTTCATCATCGGGTTCGTTATTGTGTTTATCTTCTTTATGCTGGATAAAGTGTTGATGTACGTTCCCGAGGGGCTTACCAGCATTGTGGAGTTTCTGAGCGTGGACTACCACTTCTCCAATATCGCCCGCGGCGTGATCGATTCGCGGGATGTAATCTACTTCCTCTCGCTTCTGGGCTTCACGCTCTATCTCACCACCCTTTCCCTTGAACGGCGGAAATGGTAGAAAGGGGGAAATGAATCGATGAAGGCACAACGAACACAAGCAATCATCCGGACGGTTCTTATCCTCGGTATCCTCGTAGTCATTAATTTTATCTCGGTGCGACTCTTTGGGCGGATGGATCTCACAAGTCAGAAGGTCTACACCCTCTCCGATGCAAGCAAGAACCTGGTCCGTTCGCTGGATGACCGCGTCACGATCAAAGCGTACTTCACGGAAGATCTCCCCGCGCCGTATAACAACAATCGCCGTGCCGTGCTCGATATTCTGAACGAGTACAAAGCGTACGCCGGCGGCAATCTCGCATTCGAGTTCATCAATCCGGAAGGGGAGAAGGGGGAAGAAGAAGCGCAGCAGCAGGGAATTGCTCCGGTGCAGGTGCAGGTTGTGAAGGAGGACAAATTCGAGGTGAAGCGCGGCTATCTCGGTCTCGTCATGTTGTATGAAGACCGGAAGGAGGTTTTGCCGGTGGTGCAAAACCTCGCTTCGCTCGAGTATGACATCAGCAGCGCCCTCAAGCGGTTGACGACGCGGACCAAGAAGAAGATCGGTTACACAACGGGGCATCAGGAGGCCGACCTGAGTACCATGCGCCAGGCACAACAGCTTCTCAGTCAGCAGTACGATCTTGTCCCCGTGGATTTAACAAGCTCCATGCCAGTGCCGCAGGAGCTTTCTGCCTTGCTGATCATTTCCCCTTCGATGCGGTTTACAGACAGCGCGAAGTTCAAGATCGATCAATACTTGATGCGGGGCGGAAAGATTGCCTTTCTGTTGAACCGTGTCAACGCCACGTTGCAGTCAAGGTTTGGCAACGTGATCGACTTGAATCTGGATGATCTTTTGGAGCAGTACGGCGTGCGTATTAATCCTGATCTGGTCCGCGATGCGCAATGCGCCAATATCTCGGTGATGCAGCAACAGGGTCCCTTCACCATTCAGAGCCAGGTCCCCTTCCCTCTGCTTCCGATCGCCTCCAACTTTCATCCGGAAAATCCCATGGTGAAGGATCTCCAATCGGTCATCCTTCATTTCGTGAGCTCGATCGATACGAGTCTTGCTTCCGCGAAGGGAGTGAACGTTGAGGTGCTCATGCGGTCTTCCAAGCGAAGCGGCCGGCAAACCGGATTCTTTATGATCGATCCTTTCCAACGCTATACGCCGGCGGACTTGGCGGAGGAGGGGATTCCATTGGCGGTGCTGGTGCATGGACGATTCAAGAGCTTCTTTGAAGGGAAACAACCGCAGGCAGAAGTGACGCAAAGTCCGGAAACGCGCATCGTGGTCTTCGGCGATGGAGATTTCATGAAGGATGAGTATCTGGGCAACAGGGGAAACCTTGTTCTGTTTGCCAACATCGTGGACTACCTTGCCGATGATGCAGGATTGATCACCATCCGCTCCAAAAACGTCGCCTCACCTCCCTTGGAGCAAGTGTCTGACGGGACGAAGCAACTTCTGAAGTACGCCAACCTGATCGGCCCGCCGTTGCTCATTGTTCTGTACGGACTGGCGCGCTGGCGCCGGCGGGTGGCAGTGAAGAAAATGATGGAAGCTCAATCATAACACGGTAACGCTATGAACAAGAATACGCTTGTCTTGTTAGGCATTCTTCTCGTTCTCGTTGTTGTGGCTGTTCTGGTGATGCAGAAACCAGGAGAGCGGAGCGTGACGGCGGCGGCAGGTGAACGGCTTTTCGAAATCGACTCGCTCGCTGTTGATAAGATCGAGGTGACCTCTCCCACCTCCTCGGTCGTTCTGGAGAAAAAGGGGGTCGAATGGTTTCTCCAGCAGCCTCTCTCCTATCGTGCAGATCAGAACAATGTCGCGCAGTTGATCCAGCAGGTGAAAGAGATGCAGATGCGCAGCACGGTATCGAGCAATCCGGAGAAGCAGAATCTCTTTCAGGTCGATTCGACGGGGACACAGGTGAGAGTGTATGAACGTGGGGCGGAGAAGGCGGCGTTTGTGCTCGGCAAGTCCGGCTCCGCATTCAACGAGGTCTATCTGCGCAAGGTGAACTCCAACGACGTCGTGTTGGCCGGCGGTGCGATGAGCTACGTGTTCAACCGGGCCGTGAAGGAGTGGCGCGACAAAACGATCGCACAGGTGCCGAAGGACAACATCAAAGAAGTCACGTACCAGTACGGCGATACCCTTTTTACGCTCGCGTTCAAAGACAGTGCGTGGGTCATTGGCAAGGACTCCACGCAGCAGTGGGTTGTTGATAACATCCTCTCTTCGCTTTCCAACTTTCAGGCGGACGATTTCATCGACACGCCTCCCGCAACGATCCCCAAAGTGACCGCCGTTGTCACCTACGCCGGCGTGCAGTTGAGCTTTCACTATCAGAAGGAGGGGGAGAAGTACCTCGTTCGCGCCTCCACATCGCCGCAGTGGTTTGAAGTCTCAAGCTGGCGCGCGAATCAAGTGCTGAAGCGGAAGAAGGAGATAGTGAAAGACGGCAAGTAACCGTCTCTCGATCCATCCTGCTTTTCGTGCACCGCACTCCTCGGTGCTGAAGCACGAAATCTGTCCTTACATAGCTCAAGTCGCCTCCGCAGTTCAAGTTCTTCATTTCAAGCATTGACTTCCCTCTCATAGGAAGCGTCCTTGATCTGATAAGACCGTTTCGTGGAGAGAGCAATTGTTCTGCCACGAGGAGGGGGGTGGTTGATTTGGTGGACAAAGAGTACGTGGAGTCCCTCCATCAGGAGTTTCGAATCCAGTCGCCAGCAGGAGATGCGCTTGACATTGAGTTTTTGATTTATAATGTTCGCAAGCAATAGCTGGTGACTAAGAATGAAGACTCACTGCACTCTCCATTGTATCCTCCTGAGCGGAGCATTACTCTTCTCCGCATTCTCCTCCTGCAAAGACAGTCCCCTTGAACCGCCCAGAAAAGACCCACGCACCTACACGTGGACAATTGATACGCTGGCGTATCCGGGCAGTTTTCAGACTGCGATGCGGGATATTTGGGGAAGTTCTCCCACAGATGTGTATGTGGTGGGGCATAATGACAACGGATATGTGAACATGTTCCGCTTTGATGGAAATAGTTGGAAACCAGTTGGATTGAACCCAATGCAAGGCGGTACAATCGCGGGGGCGTTTAGTCTCAGTGCGATCCACGGATTCAGTGCTAACGCCATTTATGCGGTTGGTCAGCGGATTTACAGTAACCCGAATCGTCCTCCGAACTTTTTAGATTCGAGCCTCGTCATCCATTTTGACGGACGTGAGTGGCGAGAAGTGAATAGGGAACGACAGCGCGGTCTGACGGCGATCTGGGGCCGAGCACCGACAGACCTCTGGACGGGGGGATTCGATGGTGTGCTCTACCATTTCGATGGAGCCTCCTTCACGGCGGATTCTCTCCCCTTCTCGGAAGGGAGGCGAGAAACCATCGTCTATTCCATCACAGGCGACGCCAGCGGTGCGGTATATCTGCTGCTCTATGTTGCGAAGGCTCCTGAATATCGGGAGCGGTTCTATTTTTTCACTCGGCCTTCAGGACACTGGACGCTCTTTGACAGTGTCGCGAGTTCCTGGCGAAGGAAAGTTTGGATCAGCCCCTCGGGATCATTATTCACTATCGGTTATGGCGTTTATAAGCGAGTCGGGAATATCTGGCAGAACATGCAGATGGACGCACTAACTTCTCTTGGAATTGGGGGAACTGGAGACGACAATTTGTTCGTGGTTGGAAGTTCGGGAGTCGCGGGATTTTCTGGTGAAGCATTTCATTATAATGGGACCGACTGGTTTCAATTTAAGAGTCTTCAGTTGCGGAACGTGCAGTATGCTGGAATTTGGACTGACGGGCGTGAAGTCTTCATCGCCGGAGTAACACTTGGCTCTCCACAAAAAACAATCATCGCTCATGGTAAATAAGGGGAAGCGACTTTCAAAAAAACAGAGCGGCGCTGCGAACAGCGCTCCAGTCATATACAAACAAGAAAATGAGGCTGGTCACTCCCGGACTCGCTCCATAGAGACGGAGTTCGTGTTTCTTGTTTGCGCCTGATCAAAATCAATCATTCATGTAAAAAAAGAGTAAGGAGAAATAGTTATGCGACGCATCTCAACTGTTCTTTTCTTCATTCTTGTTTCCGTTGCTGGAGCATTTGCACAACATATTCCTCCCTGCCAGGGTGCCGCCCACTCTACGAGCATCTGCTGGGGATACGCAACGGGACGCGCGTTCAACAGATCCTGGAGCGATTCCCGCTGTCCGTTGAGCACGCTGTAATTGTTGAACATCAATACAACGTATTTCGATTGGTATCCGGGCAGCTCGCTGAGCGGCATACAATATGGAGATATAGTTGCCTTCTCGGCGCACGCAGCCTATGTGGTTGGCACGAGTCAGAACATCAATGATATTACTGTTGATCAAGTTCCGTATGAAGGCGGACCCGAGCAAGTAGGCAAAACGTTATATGAAGTTATCTACACCCAGGGCCAGGGACAACCCACAGGTTATTTTCGTAAGAAGCCAATCTGGAGTATCAAAGTTCAGAACGGTTTCACTGGAGGAAAAGTCGGAGTCGGTGGTCAAGAATTTGATTCGCCTTTCATACTGAATAATCTCTACTGGGAAAGCACGGTCAGCATCGATGCAGTGATGGATGGAAGAACTTATGAAAACTACGTGAGGCGTTTTCAGTCTTGGTCGAAAGACGTCAGTTCAACATCTTTGCCGAAGTCTGCCACCGTAGTAATTGATCAGTACGATTGGACTCAACCCATCGTCTACACCGCAAACTTCAACAAGGAATTCAACATCGCGTTCCAGAATAGTTTGCCTGGGGTCGGGAGTGGCGGTGTCATCAAGGTGAACGGAGCTCAGTACAACTCACCTACCTCAGCTTTTGCCGTGGTCGAACCGAACACCATCACCGGCGAAGCTCTCTACCAAGTCATCAACCGCATCGAATACACCTTCAGCTCCTGGTCTCCCGGCGGCAGCACATCGGCAAGTACCGTCTTTACCCCATCAGATCACACCACCTACACTGCCAACTTCAATGCGAAACCGCTGCCGCCAGCAAACGTCGCCGCTGGAGGAGCGGTTGGAGAGCCAGTCCACATTACCTGGACAGAACATCCCCACCCATCGGTAACCCAATACCAAATCTGGCGCATCATCAAGCCGCTCGGAGGAAGTCAAGGCGATCCACAGCTGCTCGAGACGGTAAACCGGGGAACCACATCGTTTACTGACTACTCCTGCGTCATCACGGAATCATACACACACGATTTGGTCTCCTACGATGTCCGCGCTTACTTTTCTGTGAACGGTTCGTATTCTGATCCCAACTACGTATCGGTATTCGCCAATTCCGTTCCTCCGGCTCGGGTAGAAGACCAAAGAGCATCCAAGGTTGTCGTTCCGAAGGAGTATACCATCTCCGCCTATCCCAATCCTTTTAATCCTTCCACCACTTTCTCGTATCAACTCACACAACCGGCGAGTGTGAGGCTTCGCCTCTTCGATGTGTTGGGACGCGAAGTGAAACTCCTCGTCGATAGCCACAAACCGGCTGGGTATCACGCGGTGGTGTGGAACGGACAAGATCAATCCGGCCACGCGCTCCCCAGTGGGATGTATCTATACCACTTCTCCGCGTCGTCACCCGATGGTGGTGAGCTCTTCCGTCGCTCAGGCAAGCTGCTCCTTACAAAGTAGCCGGCAGTAGATTCGGTTTCCCAACCGTAGATACCTCGACATCATTCAGGCGGCGTTTGCTCGATGTCGACTGAATGTTTTTTCTCTCCTCAACCAACTGGAAATCTCCTTGCGTGGCTTGGCAAATTTGGTTACTTTTCACCGCTTTTCTCTGAAAATTCATCGTTGTTCCACAAGTTCTTGAGGATTTTGTGATGAACCTCCGTTCCTTCTCCCTCTCGGTTTTCCTGCTTTCCCTTTTCTTGGTCGGTTGTTCTGGCTCCAATCCACACGGTTCCAGTACGATTCCCCTCGCGACAATCGGTGATGAAATTCTGACGCTTGAAGAGTTCGAAAACAGCTTTGCGAAGAACAACGGCGGTTGGGAAAAAGCGACTACGCTGCCGCTGGAGGAGCGGGAGCGGTTTCTCGACTTGCTCATCAAGTTCAAACTCAAAGTCAAAGAAGCCCGCGCCCGCAACCTGCTGAACGACAAGGAGGTGCAGGACGAACTCAACAGTTATCGCATTTCCGTTGCGACATCGTATATGATCGAGAAAGAACTCGTTGAGCCGCGCCTCCGGGAAATGTACGAGCGCAGGAAAGAAGAAATCCGCGCAAGTCACATTCTCATTCGCGTCGAGCGAAATGCGAATCCCGAAGATACCCTTGCCGCCTACGAAAAGGCGATGAAGGTCATTTCCCTCGTCCCCACTATCAGTTTCGACACGCTTGCCGTCACGTACTCCGAAGACCAGAGCGCATCGTTCAACAAAGGCGACCTCGGATATTTCGGCGCGGGGAGAATGGTGCAGGAATTCGAAGATGCCTGCTATGCGATGAAGACGGGGGAGTATACCAAGATTCCTGTACGGACCGATTTTGGTTATCATGTCATTAAAATCACCGACCGCCAACCCTATCGCGGCGCCGTCAGGGTCAGTCACATTCTGAAACGCTTTGCACCGTCGATGGAGGACACGGCGTCGGTACGCGACTCGATCTGGTTGGTCTACCGAAAACTCAAAGAAGGCTTGGATTTTGCCGAGGCGGTCCAGTTGTATAGTGACGACCCGGGGAGCAAGGGGAGCGGCGGGGATATCGGATTCTACGAGCGGCAAGCCATTCCACCTGAGATCGGAAATCTTCTCTACTCAACCCCGCTCGGCTCGTTTACCGAACCGGTCCGGCAAGACTACGGCTTTCATATTTTCCGGGTGACGGAGTTCAAGGGGCTCGGAACGTACCAGGAGCTCGAGAAAGATCTCCGGCAACAATATCAGCAGACGAAATACGCGAAGGATTACCAAAACTATCTCCACGATCTCAAGAAAAAATACCAGCTGTACTTCGACGTGCCGGTCCTTCATCGGCTCACACGTTCATTCGACACGACAAAGACCGCCGCCGATTCGTTGTGGAGCGCTCCTCTCCCTGCCGATCTCAGAGCACGCGTCCTGATGACGTACGCCGACAAGAAGTTCACGGTCGAGGATTTTGTGCGGCACGTCAACACTTCGCAGGAGTTCAAAACGACGCCGCTCACCGTCTCGAACGTGGAGGGGATTGTGGAACGAATTTCGGAAGTCAAGGTTCTCGAACAACATGCGGAGGGGATAGCGGAACGGCATCCCGCGTTCGTGAAACTGATGGATGAGTATCGAGACGGTGTGCTGCTGTATCGCATTGAACAGGATGAAGTCTGGAAGAAGATCGAGATGAGTGATTCGGCGATTCGAGCGTATTACGAAACAGTGAAGGAAAAATTCCGCTGGCCGTTGCGGGTCAAATTTGCCGAGGTCTTCGTGCCGAACGACAGTCTCGCCAAAGCAGCCTATACAGAAATTGAAAAGGGAGTTGATTTCCGAAAGGTGGCGGAAAAATATACGACGCGTCCCGGGTACAAAGAGAGACAAGGTATTTGGGACTTGACTCCGGCGGAAGCAAATTACATTGCCCGCTACGCTGCAATCCTACCGGTCGACTCCATCCCACCCCCGTTTGAGCATCCGGATGGGTGGTCGATTATCCATGTGCTCGCCAAAGACAGCGCTCGCGTTAAGACGTTTGAAGAAGCGTTGCCGGAATTGACGAGTAGTTATCAAGAATACGCTTCGAAGGAGCGGGAGAGGGAATGGGTTGAATCGCTGCGGCAGAAGTACCCCGTGGTGATTCGAAAAGAGGTGCTCCAGCAAGCGTTCGCAAAGGACCGACGTGCGTTGCATTAGAGTGTTCATCGGTTGCCTGTTTTTGTTGGCAGGTGGCGCAGGATGCCGCAGGGCAGAGTCCCCCCAAACTCCGGTGGCACGGATCGATAACCAGACGCTCACACTGGAGAGTGTTCGCGCGCAGTTCGACACAACGCGCGGCATCTCCGAGGCGCAGCTTCAGGAGTACATCCGCCGATGGGTCAATAACGAACTGCTGTACCGTGAGGCGGTGCGGCGTGGCTTGAACAACGACAGCCGAATTGCCCAGCAAGTTGAGGAGGCGAAACGCCAACTGCTCATCAATGCCCTGCTCGAACAGGAAATCTACACCACTCAATCCATGGAGAGTACACGCGAGGAAGTGGAGCGATACTTTCGCGAACATCTTGCTGAGTTCGCCCTCTCCACGGATGTTGCGCTTGTAAGCTATGCGTTGTTCGGTATGCGAGATGTTGCAAACGCATTTCGGGCTCGTGTCCTTGGTGGAACGAGTTGGAACGATGCCTTGCGAGAGGTGGCGTTGGAGGAAGGTTCCCAGACGTTCCTCGGCCGTGTCGACTCGGTGTACGTCACGCAGGCAACACTCCTGCCTCCAGAGCTCTGGCGCGTGGCGGCGGCTCTCAGGACCGGCGAGCCCTCCTTTCCCATCCGTACCAATGACGGCTACTACGTTCTGATCGTCTGGCGTTTTGATCGGCAAGGCGCGATCGCCGATATCGGATACGTCGAGGAAGAAATCAGAAACCGGATTGCTCTCGAACGCCGTCAGCGCTTGCTGGAAGAGTTGCTGGAGAACCTTCGGAACAAGCATGCTGTTGAGATTCTCGTCCAGCAAGCCGAATCCGATACGATAATGAATCGATATGAAGAGGAGTGAAGAATGATGAGAAGATTGCTCTCGACGGTAGGTGTTTTTGTTCTTGGAGGAGCGCTCATGCCGCTTTCCGCGCAGACGCTGATCGACAAAATCGCAGCCGTGGTGGACAAAGAGATTATTACGGAGAGCGATGTGCGCGAGCGTGTCAACATGGTGGCGTTGCAGAATCGTTTGGATCCAAATGATCCCGAATTGCGCAAGCAGGTGCTTGATGGCATGATCGCCGAGAAGCTGATCCTGGCACAAGCGATCCTGGACAGCATCTCCGTGACGGAGGATGAAGTGACGCGCATGCTCGATCAGCAATTTCAGAACATCATCCGGCAGGCAGGCTCGGAGCAGAGATTGGAGCAAATCTACGGAAAGCCGGTGAGCCGTCTGAAACGGGAATACCGTCCTGAAATGCGGAAGCAACTCCTCATCCAGCGCATCCGCCAACAGCGTGAGGCAAACATTCAGGTCTCGCGTCGCGAGGTGGAGGAGTTTTATGAAGTGTACAGGGACAGCTTGCCGCAGGTGCCCGAGGAGCTTGAGCTGAGTCACATCTTCATCTCCCCGAAACCCGATTCCTCAAGCGAGCAGGCAACTCGACGCAAGCTCGAAGCGATTCGTGACAGCATCGTCGCCGGAGGGGATTTTGCCGAGTTTGCTCGCCGGTATTCGCAAGATGGAAGTGCCGCTGGAGGAGGCGACCTCGGTTGGGCAAAGCGCGGCGTCGTCTTTGTACCGGAGTTCGAAGAGGCGGTGTTCTCTTTGAAAGAAGGGGAAGTGTCGCCTGTGTTCAAAACACAGTTCGGCTATCACATCGCGCAGCTCATTGAGCGTCGTGGAGAATCGGTGCGTTCGCGCCACATTCTTTTGCGCGTGCAACAGGGTCCGGAAAGCGACTCCGCAGCTGTCCGGATGCTGCGGGAGCTCCGACAGCGCGCCCTCAACGGTGAATCGTTTGCTGAATTAGCGCGCAAATACTCGGAGGATGATGAGACAAAATCCATCGGTGGAGATCTTGGACGCGTGGCAGTCGATCAGCTTGAAAAAGAATTTGGAGAGGTGATCAAAAATCTCAAGGAGGGAGAGATCAGCGAGCCACATCGGGTGCCGTTGCGTTCCTCTTATGGATATCAGATTGTCTACGTTCGTAAGCGTGTCCCTGCCCATATGATGAATCTTCAGGACGACTACAAACGCATCGAGCAGATGGCGCTGTTTGTGAAGCGGAACCGGCTCAATGCCGAATGGGTGGAGGAGTTAAAGAAGTCGATTTATTGGGAGATCAGATCGTAGGTGATGGATTGACCCTCTCCTCTCACCCCCAGAAGGGAATCACCGATAAAGCTTCAGACAACGAGCAGAACTTTCGAAAGGTGCACGTGGGACAACAACAGAGCGACGTTGAAGCGGTCAAGAACTTAGCACGCGCCTACCAGGACCTCCGCACGGAGATTGCCAAAGTCATCGTCGGCCAGGATCAGGTCATCGAGCATCTCCTCATTGCTCTCCTTTCCAAAGGTCATTGCCTCCTCGTCGGGGTGCCGGGACTGGCAAAGACGCTTCTCATCAAGACGCTTGCCGAAACGCTCGATTTGAAGTTCAGCCGCATTCAATTTACACCCGACCTGATGCCGAGCGACATTACCGGTACGGAGATCATCGAGGAGAACGTCTCCACAGGACAGAAGGCATTTAAGTTTGTTAAAGGTCCCGTCTTTGCCAACATGATTCTAGCGGACGAAATCAACCGCACTCCTCCCAAGACGCAGGCGGCGCTTCTTGAATCGATGCAGGAACATCACGTCACGGCGGCAGGACAGACGTATCTGCTCGAAGAGCCGTTCTTCGTTCTTGCAACCCAGAATCCGATTGAGCAGGAGGGAACATATCCGCTTCCCGAAGCACAGCTCGATCGCTTTATGTTCAATCTTTGGCTCGACTATCCCTCCTTCAAGGAAGAGGTGGCGATTGTTCAATCAACCACCAGTCCTTACCTGCCCACTCTGGCACATGTGCTGAATGCGAAGCAGTTGGTGGAGTTTCAATTGCTTGTGCGCCGCGTGCCGGTGGCGGAGAACGTCATCCAGTTTGCCGTCAATCTCGTGAATCGCTCGCGCCCCACATCCAATGATGCCCCGGATTTTGTGAAGAAGTGGATTCGGTGGGGGGCTGGTCCTCGCGCTTCACAGTACCTCATTCTTGGGGCGAAAGCCCGCGCTATCCTCACCGGTCGGCACACACCCGACATCGACGATGTTCGAGCACTTGCCGCTCCCGTCTTGCGTCATCGCATCGTATCGAGCTTCAACGCTGAAGCGGAAGGAATCACCACCATCCAAATCATCGAACAACTCCTCACCTCTCTCGATTAGCAGCTTCCTATGCAGGCACGTGAAGGGCGAATGATGAAGCGAAGCAAATGCTGCCGGCAGGATGGACCCGCACCGTGCTTCAATCGTTTTCTCTTTCTGGCTACGCTGCTCACTTGCATCTTCTTCTACGCAGAAGCGGGGGAACATCGATACTGGGTTTTCTTCCAAGATCGGGGAGAAAGGAAGACGATCGAGCAGACGCGACAGTATGCGCATGATCTCGGAATCTCTGACCGCGCGCTCTGGAGACGCAGCAGGGTTCTTACGGCAAACGCACTGCTTGATGAACATGACGTGCCGGTTTCGGAAAAATACCTCCGGCGAATCAAAGCCACAGGCATTCACGTCAAGGCAGTGTCGCGGTGGTTCAATGCCGCTTCGGTGGAAGGAAGGACGGAGCAACTTGCTCTGCTTCACGAGCTTCCCTTCGTTCGTCGCCTTCAGCTGGTCGCAACGTTCCGCAAACAGAAACCGGCGCTCGATCCGGCGAGAGGCATGTTGAGTCTTCGGAAAGGCGAGGACAAAGAAGGACCGGAATACGGTTCTTCCTTCACCCAGCTGAACAATATCGGTGTGGTGGATCTTCATAAACGCGGGATCAATGGCAACGGCGTCATCATTGGCATGATTGACGATGGGTTCAACGAACATCGCGTTCATCCGGCGCTCAGAAACATCAAAGTGCTTGCTGAGTACGACTTTGTTCAACGAGACAATAATACGATGCGTGCCCCAGGCGAATATCCGGGTCAGGGAAATCACGGAGCCGGTACTCTTGCCGTCATTGGAGGATATGATCAGGGAAAGCTGATCGGTGCGGCATACGGTGCATCCTTCTTGCTTGCCAAAACGGAAGTGGATAGCGTCGAGATCCGGGTGGAAGAAGATTTGTATGTGGAAGGTCTCGAGTGGTTGGAACGGAACGGGGCGGACATCATCTCCAGTTCACTCGGTTACATCGACTGGTACACCTACGATGATCTGAACGGAAAGACCGCGGTTACCACCAGAGCTGCGAGCATTCTCGCGCGGAAGGGAGTACTCCTTGTGACCGCGATGGGCAATGAGGGAACGTACCGGGATCCGCGCGCCCGCATCACAGGAACGCTCATCGCACCGGCTGACGCGGATAGTATCGTTTCTGTGGGAGCGACATTTTCGGATGGTGAGCTTGCAAGTTTCAGCTCTACGGGACCAACCTCCGACGGTCGCATCAAGCCGGAGGTTGTGGCGCAAGGAGTGAGTGTGTTTACGATGTACGGTGAGTTGGGGTACGGTTTTTCCAACGGCACATCATTCGCAACGCCGCTCGTGGCGGGAGTCGCAGCGCTCGTCCTCTCCGTTCATCCTCACCTCACGCCGATGGAAGTGCGTCAACGCCTTCTCTCAACGGCCCGACCGCTTGAGATGACGGTGCCGAATAACTTCATTGGATGGGGAATGGTAGATGCGGTCAGAGCTGTGGGCTTCGTTGCACCATTGCCCGAACGATTCGTGTTGTATGACAGTTATCCAAATCCATTCAATGGGAGTACGACCATCTCCTTTGGTGCCCCCGAATCGAAATCCGTCGACTTGTCGATCTATGATCTGCTCGGACGGCGCGTCCGAATACTCTTCAACGGCGAAGCCCGGGTGGGGGAAAACCGATTCGTCTGGCATGACGCACGCGATGACCGAGGTGGTCGCGTTGCTTCGGGAATCTATCTCGTCCGACTGTCTGTGCAGGGGTCGGTTCTCACGAAGAAACTGGTGCATATCAAATGATCGCCGGTGAGGAGGTCGATGTTTTCGCTCGCCGGAAATGGATCCCTCTGCATGATCCTATACAAGCATTCGTTCGTGTACGTACGACATTCGAACCTTCAAGTTGATGAAGAAGGCTGAGTAGTTCTTCCTCTCCATGCCCGAGCTCCATATCACAACAACTCTGAATGTGCTCGTTCTCATTCTTGCGGGCGCTGCTTCGATCTTCCTCTCCGTTTTCGCTTATCGCTATACCGTTCCACCGGTTTCGCGTTTTCTGAAAGCGTGTCTCATATCGTTGCGCGCCTCGGGAATCTTTCTTCTTCTCTTCCTCCTCGGTGAGCCACTTCTTTCACTTCTCTACCGGAATGTGGATCCCCCAACGGTACTGGTCGCCATCGATAACTCCAAAAGCATGGCGATGACGGATCGACTCGGCAAAAGAAAAGAGATCCTTCGATCCATTGTTGAATCTCCTCCCTTGGAGCGTCTCGCGAAACATGGTGCGATCCGCTACGCGTTCTTCGACACGCGCTGGCATGTTCCGCTTCTGTTTCACCCCGACTCGCTGCGCCTCGATGGAGAAGGAACTGATCTCGGTATGGCGTTGCGGCATGCGAAAGAGGAGGCAGCAGCGCGGAACATACGGGCGGTGGTCCTGATCTCCGATGGCAACGCCACCATCGGCTCGAGTCCGCTCGCTCGCGCCGAAGAAGTGGACATTCCCATTTTCACCGTCGGCATTGGCGATACAAGTGAACAACAGGATGTGCTTGTTCGCAAGGTGACTACGAATTCCATCACTTACGTCGGCAATCGATTGCCCGTCAACGTTACACTCAAGAGTTCCGGTTACGCGGGGGAGCGGTTGGAGGTGACACTGCGGGGATCCGAGGGTATTTTGGATCGGCGGATGCTCACGCTTCAGGCCGGCATACGCGAGTATGCGGTGCCGCTGAGCGTAGTTCCGGTCAGAGAAGGACGGCAGCGATTGGTGGTGGAGGTATCAAGACTTCCGGGAGAGGTGTCATATGAGAATAACAGATCGGTGTTTTTCACCAGAGTGTTGAAGAGTAAACTGAAAATCGCGCTCATCGCCGGCGCACCGAGTCCTGATGTCGCTTTTCTCCGGCGCGCGTTGGAAGAGGATGAAAATCTTGAGGTTCTTGCGTTCATTGCACGAGATCGACAGAGTTTTTATGAGCGACCACCGACGAGAGAATATCTGAGCGATGTGGACTGTCTCGTATTGGTGGGATATCCGACGGCAAACGTTCCCCAAGCATCCTTCCCGGCCGTACTCGCTGCCGCGGAGGAAAAGGGACTGCTCTTTGTTGGCGGACGCCAGCTTGACCCGGAGCGACTTCGGTTGCTCGAACCGTTCCTGCCGGTCCAGATGCAGCAGATACGAACTGACGAACAACAGGTTTTCGTCGCTCTCGTTGAGGCGCGTCGTTCTCATCCGATTCTGAAGACGGAGGCGCCGTTGGAAGCCTGGACCCAGTTACCGCCGCTGTTCGTAGGGACGCGGTTTCGCGCAAAGGCTGAGTCGGAAATTCTGGCGTATGCACGCGTGCAGTCGGTAACGCTCCCCGAGCCACTCATCGTCATGCGCCATATCCATCGGAAGAAGTCGATCGCGATTGCAGGATACGGTCTGTGGAGGTGGCGGATGCTTTCACCTTCTCTGCCGGGAGGAGACCAGTTGCTGGGGGACTTTCTGAGCAACAGTGTTCGTTGGCTCACGACGCGGGAAGACGATCGTCCGATCAGAGTTGAAACGACCAAGGAGCTGTTCGATGGACGGGAGCCGATCGAGTTTATCGGTCAAGTCTACGACGAGACCTATCAACCGGTAGAGGATGCAGAGATTGATCTCACGATCACGAGTAATTCAACGTCGATGCAGATCGCCCTCACTCTGCTCGGCAACGGACAATACGAGGGACGAATAGAATCATTGCCGCAAGGCGAATACTCGTACACAGCTCGCGTACACGCCGAAGGAAGACCGCTCGGCGAAGAACGGGGAACATTCTCGGTAGGGGGCTTCAGCGTCGAATTTCAGGAGACGAAAATGAACAAGCTCTTGCTGCAGCAGCTTGCCCATCGTACCGGAGGAAAGTACTTCGACCCAACAGACATTGAATCAATGCCGGACGAGATTGCCGCGCTGCCATCGTTTCAGCCGCGCGAAGTTGTGCAGAGAAGCGAAGTAGAATTGTGGAACAGGGAAGCGATGCTTGCTCTCGTTCTTCTGATCTTCGCTCTTGAATGGTTTCTGCGTAAGCGTAACGGTATGTTGTAAGAAGGTGGTGGTGTTTGTACCTCAGACACGCTGGTTCTATGACGACGATTCCCTTTATGAATGGCAAGATTTTCTTCGCTTCACGAAAAGATGGACACTTCGTCCGATACGTCTTTCTGTTGGGATTGATCTTCGTCTCATTTCTCGAGACGGTGGCTCAATCCACCCTTCGCGTCGATAGTTTCTATATGCCGAGCATTGGCAGAACGAAGGAACTCTCCGTTCTTCTCCCGAAAAACTATGACGCACGAAAGCGCTATCCTGTTTTGTATCTTCTCCATGGCCACGGTGGTGATCATACACACTGGACGAAGCTGACAAAGCTGATGACGTATACGGAGTCGATGCCTCTTATCGTTGTTATGCCCGATGCGGAAAACTCATGGTATGTGAACTCCGCCACAGTCGAGCACGACCGGTTTGAGGATTATATCGTGTTTGATCTGCCGCGATACGTTCAACAGAAATATTCGATCGATACAAGCAAGCAGGCAATTGCAGGACTTTCGATGGGAGGGTACGGAGCCGTGATGCTCGCGTTGAAACATCCGAGAACATTCCGTTTTGCAGGATCGCTGAGCGGCGCGCTGTCGTACCCGCGCGACATGCACGACACGACCCGGCCGGCGGAGCGTTCTCTTCTCCCCAGCCTTCGCCGCGCATTTGGTGAAACGACCAACGGCTTTCGTGCTGAGCACGATGTCTTTCACCTCGTGCGACAATCGTCGAAGGTCTCCGCCCCCTATATCTATCTCGTGATGGGAACGGCGGATGGATTCAGGAATTTCCTCCCGGCAAACCGGGCAATGGCTGATCTCCTTCGGGCATCGGGAATGGCGTATGAATACCATGAGACTCCCGGCGGCCACAACTGGCAGTATTGGGATCAGGAAGTTCAACCGTTGTTGAAAAGGCTCCGCGATCTTCTCCAATTCTAAGTTGAAATCTCTTATGAAGCACCAACCCGCATTAGGCCGGCTCTTCCTTGTCGGCCTCATCGTATTCCCTCTCCTCGCAGAAGGACAGGAACGTTTCGATTATCGGCCCGTCATCCGGATTCTTCACGAACTGATTCAGGGCGAGGTGATGGAGAAGGACCTCCCCTCCCTTTCTGTGGCAGTGGTTGACGATCAAGCCATCGTGTGGGCGGAAGGATTCGGTTTTGTCGATGTCGAAAAGAACATCCCCGCTGATGCAAAGAGCATCTACCGAGCCGGAGCGCTCTCTCAAACTTTTACAGCCCTTGCGTCGATGCAACTCGTGGAGCGGAACGTTCTCTCGCTTGACGATCCCCTCACCAAGCATCTGTCGACGTTCATCGTGAAAAACTTCTCCACTCAAGCGATCACTCTGCGCCACCTCCTTTCCCACACAAGTGGGTTGGTGCGCGAGCCTCCGCGTGGACACTGTGCCGATACATCAAGCGTCACGCTCGCTGAATCGGTCAAGAGCCTTGCCTCCACGTCGCTCGTCTTCGAACCGGGGAGTCGTGAAAAATTTTCCAATGCAGGCATAGCTGTAGCGGGACGTCTGGTTGAGGTTATCGCGAAGCAACGGTTTGAGGATCACATACAGGAATCGGTCCTTCATCCGCTCGGTCTGGATGCAAGCTTTTTTGGGAGCCCTCGTTCTCGCGGGAGAGGGTTGACACGCGGATCGCTCTGGACGTACGACGGGCGTTCGATCCCATTGCCGGTCAATCTGTACGGGAACGCTCCTGCTTCTGGTCTCTACTCAAGTGCCTTTGATCTCGGAATTTTCCTTACAGCTCTCTTTGCAGGAGGGGAGGGAACGCGGGGTCGTGTTGTCCAGCCTGTCACGCTTGCACAAATGTGGGTGCCCCAACTCTCGTCGTCGGACCGTCGGGTGGGATGTGGACTTGGTTTTGTGGTGGAAGACTTCGAGGGATATTGGAGTATTCGGCAAGGGGGTTCCGGACAAGGAACCAGTGTTGAACTGATGGCACTTCCGGAGGAGAAAATCGGAGTGGTGTTGCTTACTTCGATTGATGGCGCAGACGCTGTTCTGAAACGCTTGGCAAAATACATTCTTCACCTGATGCTCGCCTACCGGCAAGGGAACGCCCGGCCCCTTTTTCAACCAACGTTCCCTCTCCATCCGGATGACGCACGAGCTCTGGCAGGGACGTACACCAACGGACAACGCACCTTGTATCTGACAGAGCGTCGCGGGAAGCTCTCTGTTAGTTACGGTGAGTTTGCTTCTGTCCCACTCAAACTCAGCGGCCCGGTGCTCGTGACCGATGGCAGACAGGATGTGGGAACTGAGTTTGGTCTCTTATCGAACAGACTCGTTTACCGGACGGACACGCTCACGAAGACACCACCAGTTCGTCCCGCCCCGCCGCCCGCGCACTGGGCAGAGTTGATTGGCGAGTATGGATGGGATCATTACGCTGTGATCGTGCATGAGCGTGACGGCAAGTTAACCTGCTTGGTCGATTGGCTTTTTCTTTCTGCTCTTGACGAAGTAAGCCGCGATGTTTTTCGATTTCAGCTTGGCACTCCGTATGAAGGAGAGCAGGTTGCATTTCGCCGCACCGCGGATAAAAAAGTTACGGAAATCGTGATTGGAGGTGTAGTCTATCCACGAAGAATCCGATGGGAGAAGGAAGATGCATCTTTCGCAATCACCCCCACCCAACCAATCGACCAATTGAAGGAGATTGCAATCAAAAGCAAACCCCCGCGAGAGGAGGGCCATTTCAAGCCGCCGGAGCTTGTGGAACTGACCCGCCTCGATCCGACCATCAAGACCGATGTGCGTTATGCGACCACGAACAACTTCATGCGCACAGTCTTCTATCCAATGGCTCGTGTGTATCTCCAGCGACCGGCAGCGGAGGCGCTCGTGCGAGCACATCGAAGGTTAAGAGAGCTCGGTTACGGCGTCATGGTCTTCGATGGCTACCGGCCTTGGTATGTCACAAAGATGTTCTGGGATGCGACGCCGGAGGAAAAGAAGATTTTCGTGGCCGATCCTCAGAAAGGCTCGCGGCATAACCGCGGTTGCGCGGTTGATCTTACGCTGTACGATCTGAAGAAGGGACACCCCGTAGAGATGGTAAGTGGGTACGATGAGTTCTCTGAACGCGCCTTCCCGGAATATGTCGGAGGAACCTCACTCCAACGCTGGCATCGTGAGCTGTTGCGCCAGACGATGGAAGAGGAAGGATTTGAAGTGTATGAATGGGAGTGGTGGCACTTCGATTACAAGGATTGGAGATCATATCCCATCGGTAATATCCCGCTTGAGGAAATCGGTCGCTCATCTCCCAACTCTCACCGCTGAAAGAGACCGAGCGCCTCGCCCTTCCGCATTCCCTTAATCATGTAATTGCTTCTCCCTCCAATACTTTCTATCTTGTTCCGTCATCATGGACACGCACATGAAACTTACAGACCAGCAATTACGCGTCGTTATTGCTCTCTCGCTCCTCATCGGTTGGTTCGTGGTTGTCTTTCTTCGTTCCGGGACTGCGTGGGGGTAGTTCGTTCATCACCTGCGCCGGCTGCGCAATGTTCGGCCGGGCGGGGCGCCTCACAACCATATTTAAATCTGGAGGCCATCTCCGATGTCCGAGTTACCAGCACCCTCACCTGCAGGGCGTCTTCTCTCCCTTGATGTGTTCCGCGGTGCTACCGTCGCCGGCATGATGCTCGTGAACAATCCGGGGTCATGGGAACACATCTACGCTCCCTTCAAGCACGCTGCATGGCACGGTTGGACGTATACCGACACGATCTTTCCTTTCTTCCTCTGGATCGTCGGCGTGGCGATGACGTTCTCCATGGCCAAGCGGATCGAACGCGGCGATAACAAACAGAAACTTCTCCTTCACGTTTTTCAACGCGCCGTCATCATTTTTGCCATCGGACTGTTTCTGAATGGATTCCCCTTCGGCCTCATCCTCGATCACAATTTTTCCTTCGCAACAATCCGCATTCCGGGCGTTCTTCAGCGCATTGCTGTCTGTTATCTTATATCGGGCGTCATTCTCCTGTATTCTTCGATAACGTGGCAGATTCGATGGACGGCCCTCTTTTTGGTGGGATACTGGCTCTTGATGAGGTTGGTTCCTGTACCCGAGCACGGAGCGGGTGTGCTAGATCCCACCGGCAATTTGGCTTGGTATGTCGATTCAACGCTTCTGGCCGGACATACGTGGAAAGGAGCTCCCGTACCGGGATTCGATCCGGAAGGAATCGTGAGCACCATACCGGCCATTGCATCCTCGATGTTCGGCATCCTCACCGGTCACTATGTTCGCTCCGATCGTCCAAAAGAAGAAAAAGCAGCTTGGATGTACTTCAGCGGCTTGCTCTTGATTCTGCTCGGTCTCATCATGGACAACTGGCTACCGATCAACAAGAATCTCTGGACCAGCTCATACACGGTGTTCATGGCAGGGCTTGCGCTTGTTTGTTTTGCCAGCTGTTATTGGCTGATCGATGTGAAACGGGTACAGTGGTGGACGAAGCCGTTCGCGATCTACGGGTTGAACGCCATCACGATGTTTGCGCTGGCGGGTTTGATAGGACGGCTCACCACGCTCGTCAAAGTTGACGGCCCCGAAGGTACTCCGATAACATTCAAAGCATGGTATTATGAAGCGTTTTTCATGCCTGTCGGTGATCCGATGATCGCTTCGTTCCTTCACTCTGTCGCCTTTATGCTTTTTCTGTATCTCATTGCGTACGTGATGTACCGGAAGAATTGGATGATCAAAGTGTAGCGGTTCATCGATGCATAACCCCCTGTTGGTTTCTGCTCCACCCGAGAACTTGGAATCGTACCGGCAGCAAAAGATCGCCATGAGCCTCTCGCTGCTGATAGGCTTCTTGATGCTTGTGGGGAAAGCCTATGCGTATGTCCTGACCAACTCCGCTGCGATTCTTTCGGACGCAGCAGAGTCGGTGGTGCACGTGTTCGCGGTCTCGTTTGCCGCCTTCAGTCTGTGGCTGAGTATGAAACCGGCAGATTATTCGCATCCATATGGACACGAAAAAATCAGCTTCTTTTCAGCCGGCATGGAAGGGATGATGATTGTGATTGCTGCACTTTACATCATTTATAAAGTAATTGAGAAATGGCTCGCCGGTATTCCGGTGCAGAATCTGTCCGTCGGTACGCTCTACGTTGCGGGTGCCGCAGCGATCAACGCCGCCCTTGGGGGCTACCTCCTGTGGCAGGGGAAACGCACCCGCTCCCTCATCCTCATTGCCAATGGGAAGCATGTCTTGACCGACTCATGGACGAGTTTTGGCGTTATTGTCGGACTCCTGCTCGTCATGTGGACGGGATGGAAACCGTTCGACCCGTTATGCGCAGTCTTCGTTGCGTTGAATATCCTCTGGTCTGGCGGAAAGTTAATTCGCCAGTCGGTAGGTGGCTTGATGGATGAAGGGGATCCGATGCTTGAACGGAAGCTGCGGGATACGTTAGATGCGGAGACCCAAAAACGAGGCTTGTGGTATCACGAGCTCAAGTACCGGCAGAGCGGCACGTCGGTGTGGGTGGAATTCCATCTCCTCTTTCCGAAAGGCGAGCTGTTAGAAGATGCTCACTGGAAAGCCACGGAGATTGAGGCGGCCTTGGAGGCCTCGCTGCCGACTCCTGTCAACGTCATCAGCCATCTTGAGCCGCGGGAAGACCACGATAAGGTTCATCACGAAGTGAAATCCGTTTCTGAGAGCTGAGGGTTTCTTCTGCAGACATGAAAGATCACGCCTCTGAACAAACCAATCTCTTCGTTGTCAGTTTCAGAATAAAAAATCCCGCGAGTTGTTGATGATCGCGGGATTGTTGATTGAAGCTCGGCAACTCTTCAAGCGGCTGGTCGGCGGAACTGGAGCAACAGCGTCACGTGCACATTCTCGCCTACTACCAATCCACCCGTCTCAATTGCCTGATTCCACTTCAAACCGTAGTCGAATCGATTCAGGGTAAGAGTGGCTTTCCAGCCCGATACTTTTCCCGCATTGGTTGTGACAGAGCCTGTGTATTCTGCATCAAAGACCACTTTTTTGGTAACGTCACGAATCGTCAAATCGCCATGAATCTTGTATCGATTCTCGCCCACTTTTTCAAACCGCTCGCTCCGGAATGTGATCTCGGGATACTTCTCCGCATTGAAGAAATCGTCCGAACGAAGGTGATTGTCTCGACGCTCATTATCGGTGTCGATACTGGCAGTTTTGATCTTCGCCTCCACGGTTGCGTCTGAAAAATCGTCTTTGGCCGATTTGAAGACGATGCTGAAATCTTTGAACGATCCCTCGACTTCCGAGATCATCATATGTTTGACGGTGAACTTGACGCGGGAGTGTGCGCGATCTAATTGCCACTCCGCTTGTGTCGTTTGGTTGTTTGTGCCAAGAAAGGCGAAGACGACCAGAGCAAGTAATGCGTTCATAGATCCTCCATTGATGGTGAAAGAGAATTAGTATTGATGGAACAGAACTTCAGGAAAGCCAAATAGGAATTGCATCGTGATCGTGAACCATCAGTCCTTCCGATCCGTCGCGAACCACAGCGTGGGCCTGCTCAAGTCGCTCGCGAATCTCCTTCACTGCATCTTCGTTACCCAACCGGATTCCATATCCCACCAAACCAAGCGCACCCGGTGGCGGGGGAGGTGCACCGCGTCCGTTCCACACATTTAACCCAAGATGGTGATGATACCCCCCGGCAGAGATGAAGAGTGCTCCCGGATAATTCCGGGTAACGACATCGAAACCAAGCATCTTGCAGTAGAACTCCTCGGCAGCCTGCAGACTGGAGACATTCAGGTGAATGTGGCCGATCGTGAAGAGGGCGACCGCTTCATCGCTCACATCCGTTTCGACCTTCAACTCGTCTATGAGCGATTGCAAGTCTAATGGTTCCGTCACGAGTTGCAAGACTCCGTTTTCGTATATCCATTGTTCCTTCGGCCGATCCGCGTACAGCTCAATTCCGTTGCCGTGAGGATCGGCCAAATACAGCGCTTCGCTCACACCGTGATCTGAAAACCCCTGAAACTGCCAGCCACGCCTGTATAACCGGAGAAATACTGCCGCAAGTTCCTTACGCGACGGATAGAGAAATGCCACATGAAAGAGGCCGGTGGTACGGGGAGGACGAGCCGGTGCACTTGAGTCTTCCTGAAGATAGAGAAGCGGACGATCGGCTCGCACGGAGTAAAGGGGAACGATGCTGTTTTCCGATGTTCCAGCCCGCAATCCGAGAAGTCCCTGGTAGAATTGGAGCGACTCATCCAAATCGTGCACACGCAGCCGAATGTGATCGATCGTGGTTGTGGCAGGCAGCCCCTTTTGAACGGTGTTGTGAGTCAATTGAGCCGTACCCTTTTCAAACTTTTGGAATAGTGAGTGGAGGAAGAATGCGCTCCAATTGATCACGCTGCAGTTCGATCCACGGCGGAAGCTTGAGATGCGTACCAAGTTCCTCAGGCGATTCATCGACCGTAAAGCCCGGCCCATCCGTAGCGATCTCAAATAAGATGCCGCCCGGTTCTCGGAAGTAGATGGAATGAAAATAATTCCGGTCTAAAATATCTGTCACGCGTATACCGGTGTCGGCGATTCTTTGTTGCCATCCGATTTGGGTTTCGTCGTCTGCAACCCGCCACGCGATATGATGCACCGAGCCGGCTGACTGACGGGCGCGCGGTGTGTTCGGTAGAGCCACCACGTCGATCGCGATTCGATGCCGATCTTCTCCAAGAGAAAGGCGTATTCGTTCCGTTCCTTCATCTGTAAGCTCAAAACCCATGGTGTCCGTGAGCAGGGCGATTGTGTTTTCCGGATCTTCCAATACAAATGATGCGCCGGCAAATCCACGCAAAGCGTTTTCAGGAGGAATAGGGCCTCCTTGCCAGAAGCTGTAGTGCTCGACGCCCTCTTTGAAGATGAGATCGACTTTCATGCCGTCAGGATCCAAGAAGCTTATCAACTCCTCGCTGCTGCGTAGCTTCGGCCCCTCGAATGAGACGCCATATTGAGCAAGATGTCGCGCCCAGAACTCGACCGACGATGCCGGTACGGTAAAGGAAACGGCAGAGATCTCTCCCGTGCCGCGTTTGCCTTGAGCGGCTGCAGGAAAAGGAAAGAAGGTCAAGACCGTGCCCGGCCGACCAAGATCATCTCCATAATAAAGATGATACACATCCGGGGCATCGAAATTGACCGTTTGTTTTACAAGCCGAAGACCGAGGACCCGAATGTAAAAATCGACGTTCTGCTGGGGATCGCTTGCCAACGCCGTGATGTGATGAATGCCGAGAAGTTGGTTGTTCATGTGTCCTCTTTGGAATAGACGTCAGGCCGCCAAGGCCTGTTGCTGTGCGACGCGCTGTTCGAGCACATCTCGTGAAACGAGTTCGACGATTCGGTGGCTCTCTTCTCCGTTTTTGGAACCGGTTCAAAGGAAACGCCGCTGAAGGTAAGAACAGGATGAGTCTCCATATCAAAGAAATCGGACAAGCCGTCCGAAAAAACTAGAAACTTGCAGCCAGGCTCGTTCCTAACTTTTTGAGCAACTCTGCCAGTTTTGCCTGTTCTTCCTCCTGCAACACGGAGGTCAGCTTGGCGATGTATTCAGCGTGCTTCGGAAAGATCTCGTCGAAAAGTCTTTTTCCTCTTGGGGTCAACCGTATCGTAATGGCTCGGCGATCTTCCGTGCTTGGAATCCGCTCGACCAACCCTTCCTTTTGGAGGTTGTCGATGACGACCGTCATGTTGCCGCCACTCACGAGCTGTTTCTTGCAGAGCACGCCTGTGGTCAGAGGACCAAGATGACCCAAACTTTCGATGACGCTGAACTGCGGTCCGGTGAGGCCGAACGATCGTATGTTCTCGTCACTCAGCTTATGAAACGTCATGTAGGCTCTCGTGAGCTTTACCCAGACGCTCAGTGCCAGATCGATCTTCTTTCCGTATCGCTTCGTAGTCCTCATAATTATTTCAAATTTGAACTGTTCAAATTTAATATATCGAAGCCCACTTGTCAAGTACCTTTTTGTAATGTAATTCCGACACGAGGCCGCCCGTTCATTGCAAACAAGGGAGATGAAACTCTCACGCGAAAAACGTATTTTCCTCCGTCGAACTCTATCAAGGACCAACGCGTGGCGAGGCGACTCCTTACTACAACGGTTTGCTTCGTGTTTCTCCTTCTTGCGAAAGGATGTACGCAAAGGACATCGGACTTTGCTGTTACGGGCACAATTGTCTTCCAACAACTGGAAGGGGGTTTCTATGGCATCAAAGGGGATGATGGCAAGAACTATGAACCCATCAACCTGCCAAGAGAGTATCAGAAAGAGGGGCTCCGCGTCAGGGTCGAAGCAAAGCAACTGAAAGACTTTGCAAGCATACGGATGTGGGGAACCGTCATCGAGATCGTCCGCATTCAACATCTTCCGAGAGAATGATGAAGAAACACTCCCTCACGTTGTCAGTTACACTTCCTGCACCGCTGGATGTCGTGTTTGATGCTCTCGTCGCATGCAAGCACGCGCGTCTCGCTCCGCCACTCCAATTTGCCCAGTGCACGCGAGGCGAGAAATCACAAGCAAGGATGGAAAAGATTTGTCTTTTCTTTATGAAAGGGGGCACCATGAAGCGGATGCTCGCTTGCGCGTTTATGCTTCTCCTTGTTCCCTCGCTTCTTGCGGGGCAGACACCACCGGATACGGCGAAGAGAATCATCAGGGAAGACGTTGAGCTTGCAGAGAGGTTGATCGGCCTGACGTTTACCGATGCTCAACGCGATTCGATGCTCGATAATCTCAACCGGTTTCTCAGAAATTATCAGGCGATTCGAAGTGTGCCGTTGCCGAACAACATTCCGCCGGCAATCGACTTCAATCCCATTCCGGTCGGATTTGTCTTCGAGAAGTCCAGACGGCCGTTTCGGATGAGCTCGTATAAAGGTGTCAAACGGCCGGCCAATCTTGAGGAGGTCGCGTTCTGGTCGGTGGGCCAGCTCGGCGAGCTCTTAAGGACGAAACAAGTCACGTCCGTTGAGCTGACGTTGATGTACCTCAACCGTTTGAAAAAGTACGGTCCGAAGCTCGAATGCGTTGTGACATTGACCGAAGATCTGGCGCTGCGTCAAGCCAAGCGTGTGGATGCTGAGATCGCGGCGGGGAAGTACCGCGGAGCGCTCCACGGCATTCCGTACGGGGCCAAGGATCTGCTTGCAACCAAAGACTATCCAACAACGTGGGGAGCTCCGCCGTACAAAGATCAGATCATTGATGAAGATGCGACCGTTGTAAAAAAGTTGGAAGAGGCGGGCGCAGTTCTCGTCGCAAAGCTCAGCATGGGTTCGCTCGCGTTGGGCGATATCTGGTTCGGCGGCATGACGCGTAATCCATGGAACTACAAACAGGGCTCCAGCGGATCGTCCGCAGGTTCTGCATCGGCAACGGCGGCGGGATTGGTGGGGTTCTCCATCGGGACGGAGACGTGGGGCTCCATTGTTTCTCCGTCGACGCGCTGTGGAACGACCGGACTGCGTCCCACCTATGGACGCGTGAGTCGCACAGGCGCGATGGCGTTGAGCTGGTCGATGGATAAGATCGGACCGATTTGCAGAACGGTTGAAGATTGTGCATTGGTCTTCAACGCGATCTATGGTCCGGATGGGAAGGATCAAATGTTGTATGATGCACCGTTCAATTATGCTCCGAAGGTCGATCTGCGCGAGCTCCGCATTGGTTACTTGAAGATGGAGTTTGATAGTGCACGCACCAACAAGGCCAACAACGATTCTGTGCTTGCTGTTCTGCAGCGTCTTGGGGCAAGGTTGATTCCCATCGAATTACCTAATCTCCCCATCAGTGAACTCTCCTTTCTTCTCTCCTCGGAAGCAGCAGCAGCGTTCGATGAATTAACGCGCAGCAAGCGCGACAGTCTGCTTGTGCGACAAGGGAAAGGTGGATGGCCGAATACGTTTCGTTCCGCGCGGTTCATCCCGGCCGTTGAATACATCCAAGCTAACCGCGTCCGGTACTTACTCGTGCAAGAGATGGAGAAGATTATGAAGAATATCGATGTATACGTCTGTCCCCCCTTCGGAGGCAACAACCTTCTTCTCACCAACTTAACCGGACATCCTGCGGTCGTCCTGCCCAACGGCTTCACCAACGAGGGAACTCCCACAAGCATCACGTTTCAAGGGAAACTTTTCGGCGAGGCGATCCTCCTCGCTGTAGCAAAGGCGTATCAGGACGCAACAACCCATCATCTGAAACATCCTACGCTCCAGGAATGATCAAGGGAAGAGCATTGTCAACTCAGGTCCAAGTCATAGCGGTTTTCGGCCGGCTGCAAGGAGGATGCTGATCTTCGCCTCTCCTTCTCCCTTCTCCGAGCGTGCGCAGCAGTTGTCATCTGTGCAGTCGATGGTGATCTGTTGAAGACCTGCTTGCTCGAACCATGTGCGGACATCATCCCGCTTGAAGCCCATCCATCGATCGTGCTGTTCGGTGCGAAGAAACTCAAACGTGTGTTCATCCAGATCCGTAATCACCAGCGTTCCACCCGGCTTGAGGATGCGCGCCATCTCCTGAATGGCAAACGCGGGCCGCTCAACGTGATGAAGATACATGTTCGCGAAAACGTAATCGACCTGTGCCGTGGCAAGGGGAAGCTGTTGCGACTCTCCCAGTCTATACTCGACCGATCCATTGGATCCGAATTTCCTCTGCATCAATTCAATCATCGCATCCGACTCGTCCACGGCGATGACGCGAGCGCCGCGGCGCAGAAGTTCTTCGACAACGAACCCCGAGCCCGCGCCGATGTCTGCGGCAAGGGAGCCCGGTCGAACGCCTGCCGTAGCAAGAGCCTTCTCACGCACGGAGTTTGGAAAGAAGCTCTCCCGCATTCTGTCCCACTGACCCGCAACTTCGTTGAAATACGCTCTACTGCTCATACATTCCTCCCTTTAGAATATGACTGCAAGAAGAATCCAGTCGAGAACTTTACAGAAGTCCCTTGGTACGTTTCAGGCAGGCTTCCTGCCTTCGATGTTTGCCGAGATCAAGAACTGGTCAAGCCGTAATCCCGGTGACCAATTATGGATTAATTCCTTGCTGGCGTCCTTCGGTGTGATGTGTACGTCGACGAAGCCTGCACGCTCGATCAGCGCTTTCAGGCGATCGATGGTGACCGCTCCTCCCATGCATCCACAGATCAAGGTCGGATCATTCTTGACCTCGTTGGGCAACTCGGCTGTTGCGACGATATCGGAAATCGCAAACCTCCCGCCCGGCTTCAGCACACGATATGCTTCCCGAAAGACAGCCTCTTTTTCCGGGGAGAGGTTGATGACGCAGTTCGAGATCACCACATCAATCGAATGGTCTTCGATGGGAAGGTGCTCAATTTCTCCAAGTCGAAATTGAATGTTTTTCACTTCAGCTTTCAGCGCATTGCGTCGAGCTTTTTTGATCATCTCGGGCGTCATATCTACCCCGATAACAAAGCCGGAGGGTCCGACTTGTTGAGCGGCGAGGAACGCATCGAATCCGGCACCGCTGCCGAGATCCAATACGACTTCGCCCTGCCGTAAACCGGCGATGCCCATGGGGTTGCCGCATCCTAATCCGAGGTTTGATCCGGGTGGGACGGAGGAGACCTCTGTTGGGTTGTAGCCGAGTCGTGTTGAGTACGATGTCAACAACTCATCTTCCGTGGCCCCGCAGCAGGAGGGACCGCATCCGCATCCAGCCCCATCTTGTTGAGCAATTGAGCCGTAATGCTCACGCACGAGTGTACGAATCGAATCATTATCCATCTGTTGCATATGATCTTTCTTTTTAAGCCGACTTGCGAGCGGTTCTATGGAGAGAACTCAGGTTGCCGAGGCTCTACTTCATGGACGGAAAGGGCCTGAAAAAGACGCAACGAATGATTATCCAGCCCGCTGGGGGGCTAAAAGCTCGGCTTTCTTGACGTTGTGCCGTGTGCACAGCAGGGGCATGAGCGAGGATGGTAGTCGAGTACGGTACCGTAGCGGTCAAATTCGATATGACAACATTCCATTAATCGCTCACGAAGAAGTGCCCGGCCGCGCTGAACGCGGGACTTCGCGGCGGTATACGAAATGCCGAGCTGCTCTGCAAGATCTTTCTGGCTCAGGCCTTCGATTTCGACAAGGTGGAGAACTTCGCGATACAGTGGAGGCAGCGAATCGATAAAGAAACGAAGACAGGGCGCGAGCTGCCTGTGAGCTATCTCCTCCGACGGCGGTTCCGGCACATCGGGTGTATGATCGATCGACAGCTGCCGCTTTGATGTGCGGTACGTATCGACGATGATGTTGCGGGTGATCTGATAGAGCCAGCTTTCAAGCTTCGATGGATCCTCGAGGGTATCGATGCGGCTGTGGATTCTCAAAAATACTTCCTGCAAAATGTCGTCGGCAAGGTTCGGATCGTGGACACGACTTACGACAAATTTCCTCAGGCGGTCATGAAAGGCACGGTAAACGGTTTCGAGCGATGAGTTTGTACGGAGCATAAGATAATCGTTGCAGTGTTGAATGCCCGTGGCGCGCTATCCTCTCGATGAATTCGACGGCACGTAGGGATGTTCGAGCATGTGCTGAAGTCGTTTTTTTACGTCGGGCCATTCGCTGTCGATAATGCTAAAGTAGACTGTATCCCTGATTCTGCCGGTCGGGGTGATCATATGATTTCGCAAGGTTCCTTCTTCCTTGGCGCCGATGCGCAACATTGCGCGGCGAGAGCGCTCGTTGAGAGCATCCGTCTTCAACTCCACGCGAATGCATCCCCACGTCTCAAAGGCATGCCGTAACATAAGGAACTTCGCCTCCGTGTTGATCGCCGTCCGCTGCCAGGGACGAGCGATCCATGTCCACCCGATTTCTACGCGCCGATGTGTACGGTCGATATTGGCAAATCGCGTACTCCCGACGACGGTTCCGGATGATCGCTCTATCGTTGCAAAGGGGAGAGCCGTTCCTTCGGCTTGCCACTTCAGTGCGGTCTCGATATACTCGTTCATGTCTCCCGCGCTGTTGATCATGGTCATTGTCAATTGCCAGAGTTCGGGATCCAAACCGACGTCGCAGAGCGGCGAGATGTGATGACGACCGAGAGGTTCAAGTCGGACGTACTCTCCTTCGAGGACAGCTGGCTCAACATTCATAGGTCAGTTCGCTCGATGCTTGTTAACAGCTTCTACGGCTGAAAGCAGTCGCGGTTTCAGGTTTTGCAGATCGACAGCTACCTTCCGAAGGTCGCGGATGACTGTTCTGAAACCTTCGGACGGTATCTGTGCCCATCGGTGCACATCTCGCACAATTACCTGAGCAGCACCATTGCCTTCCGAGCCACAAAACGATGACCCTGCGGATCGACCGTTTGAAGCTCAT
>JBGFRO010000010.1:0-16070 GCA_041695085.1 Bacteroidota bacterium
TGCCCCGCGGTTGCCCAAAGCTATCATAAATAACCGACCAGTTACTGCCGTTATACTGCAAGACAACACTTCTACTTAGGTCTGAATTCGTCCCCGTCGCCCACACGTGCTTCTGGTCTATGCCCCACACATCCTCCAAATTCACCGTCGTCCCCGATTCCATCTTCTGCCAACGACTGCCGTTATAACGTGAGATAGATCCGTCGCTGCCAACAACAAATAAGTTCGAGGAACTTGTCCCCCATATTTTCGATACTGTTCCCGGGAAAATAGAAGATGGGAAATCAAATCCCTGCCATTCAGCACCATTCCAGTGCATCGCCGACGGACCACCCCCTAACCAGATATCGTTGACCCCAAATGCATAGATCGCACGAAATGGTAGAAGCGCTTGGCCATAGAACACTCGCTCGATTGACCATCTTTGCCCGTTCCATTTAGCAAGGTTATATTTCCGCGGATCCTCCTTCCCCGTCGAATCTCTCAGGTAGATCTCTCCCACCGCCCAGATGTTGTCGCGAGCAAATGCCCACACGTCGAAGATCGTCCCCCTCACACCCAACGTGTCCACCTCCCATCGCACCGCGTGGCTCGTGGTGTCCAGTGTCACTACCTCTAACACATCGCTCTCTAACGTCCTCACACCGCCTTCAAGCTGAATCACCTTGTAGCGGTGAAGTCTCTTCGGTGTTGCCGTTGTGTCAATCACCAACGTGTCTGCCTTCTGCGTCCTGCCAACTGCTATCTGCTTCCCATCCCGCTCCACCACAAACTCCCACGGCTGTCGTACGTTCACAAACTTCACCCGCAGCCACACTTCTTTGGAGATCACATTCTCCGCCGTCAGCTCAAGGCGCGGAAGATCATCGGGATTCACCCCCTTGCTACACTGAGCAAAGCAGAACAAGACAGAAAGAGCAGCAAGAACTACCATCGGCGTTGAGACTCTCCTGCTATGAATGAGAGGTGAGGTCACTTGCTTGGTCATTGACGTGGCTTCGTTCGTTGCTGTAGCGATGTTCCTTTCAATTTCTGCGGACGACTCAACAGAACAAAAAATCCTCAGCCTGCACCTGGCACCTTAGCGGTTAACCAAGTTTCAGATTGAGGATCATTGTCAAGAAAGGTTGCACGCCCCCCTCGTTTGGAACTCGATGGAACCTTACATATGAAACGAGTCAAAGTCAAGAGAAACTTGTCTTGAACGCAAAAATGAATGTGCAGAATTGGGAAAGAGGACTTCGAGTCTCAAAAACGAGAGGAGCTGTCCGCTTCCTTGTAATCGTACCAATCGTCGTCAGCCCGTTTGCCTATGGCTCTTCCACCCCATAGCTTCCTCCCTGTCGGATAAACCCGACGGCTGGAAGAGGAAACCCTACGGATTCGAAAGATTGCCTGTGTCTGCCCTCTTCCATCTTCCGTCTGCAAACTGCATTCTGCCCCCTGCCTACTGAAAAGAGTCTCCCTGCTCACATACTTACTCCTTCCATACTGATCCTCATCCTCCACATTCAACGTCCGGAACAACCTCTCTTCGGTGTACGCTGATGACAGATTGCGCAGCAACTTCCCCCTGTTTGTTAAAGGAGAATCTTGTATCTTCGCGCAGGGACAACTTCAGGGGACACCCGTTGCGATCAATCTTCACCAAAACTACCCAAACCTCTTCAAATCGAGCACGACGATACTGTTCGAACTGCCGGAAGGCGGAGTTGTAAAATTGGAGGCGATTGATGGATTAGGGCAGTTGCTCGCAATCCTGCAAGACTCACATCCGGAAAGCTCGTTTAAACAAAATCTCTCCTTCTCATAAAATGAAGCGCGTACTTTCTTTTTCCACGTTTCTTCTGGTCATCGCATATGGCGTAGTCGTTTTCGCTCATTCAACCGGCATAACGGATGCGACAAGAAGAAACGGAAACGGCTGTACCTGTCACGTCAATGCGCAAGGTTCGAGTGCCCCATCGCCGAACGTCCTCGTGACAATTACGGGTCCTGACACACTCTCCGTGGGAGAACGCGCGGAGTATGCCGTGACGATCCGTGGGGGACCCGCAGTTCGAGCAGGGACGAATATTGCTGCATCCGCGGGATCGCTGGAGCCGATCTCCTCCTCTCTCCAAAAATTTTCCGGAGAACTGACACACCGTGAGCCGACCCCGTTTAGTGGATCGAGGGCAGAGTTTCGGTTTTCGTTTGTTGCACCTTCCGTTCCGGGAACGGCAACACTCTACGCGAACGGAAACAGTGTTAACAACAACGGGAACGCTTTTGGAGACGAGTGGAATTTCGCGCCCGATAAACAGATCGTGATCCGCGCAACACCAACATCAATTCCGCACGATGGCCAGCCTGCGCGAAGCTTTTCTTTAGCTCAAAACTATCCAAACCCATTTAATCCGGAGACGTGGATTGAGTTCGAGATGGAGAAAGAAGGCTTCATACGATTGGAGGTGATCGATCTCCTCGGTCAACACATTGCGACGTTAGCTGAGGGCCGATATGCAGCGGGAAAGCATCGCATCCATTTTTCGGGCGACAACCTGCCGGCCGGATCGTACATCTACCGCCTCACGGCAGTGAACTTCGCCGCATCACGACGCATGGTATTGGTGAGGTGAGAGAAGAAGGAGTGAAGTAGAAAGTCTGGAAGTAGTAAGACGCGAGCCAACGCGGATGAAGGTCACCTTCAACAGGTCGCATCCTGTGAGAAAAGTGACCTTCGGCAGAGCAGCTGACGAAAAGAGAAGGGAACCGCGAGTGAACCGAGGTGTGATTATTCCAAGACGAGCTCCATCCCTTCCTTCGCGCCGATACAGGAAGTCGAGCCCTGAAAATTCTTGATCAACTCTTGTGCTTCGTTCACCATGCGGTCAACGAAATCATCGTCATGCATCGGATCGTGATGGAAGAGAACCAAGCTTTTGACGCGAGCCTGAACGGCAAAGCGGACAGTCGCTTCGAGCGGTGAATGCCCCCACCCTTTTTTCTCGCGGTACTCCTCATTCGTATACTGCGCCTCGCCGATGTAGAGATCGGTATCACTCAGAAACTCAACAAACTTTTCATCGAGATACGCCGGAACGTCGGAGGGCGATGGGGACCGATCGGCAGGACGATGAAGCGATCCATAATACGGCTCGTTGTCCGTTGCATAGACCAGACTCTTGTAGCCGTCGCTGACGCGATAAGCGAGGCAGAGTGCCGGATGATTAAGGTAGAAGGGATCAACCGTCAGGGAGCCAAGGGTTATTCGGCCGCGCACTTCATGAATCTGGATATTGCGGTTCATATCTCCCAACTCAACGGGGAAGTAATCCGAGTCCATCTGAATGCGGAGGATCTCGGCCAGACTCTTATCACGGCCGGGCGGTCCATAGATGTGGACGCGGTTCTGCTGCTGATAGGCAGGCAGAAAGAAGGGAAATCCTTGAATATGATCCCAGTGCGTGTGACTAATGAAAAGATGGACGGTGAGGGGACGCGAATTGAACTCTTGAACGAGCGTATTCCCTAGATCGCGAATGCCTGTGCCGGCATCGAAGACCAGAACGTGATCGCCGCCGCGTACCTCGACGCACGAGGTATTCCCTCCATAACGCACCGTGGACTTTCCCGGCGTGGCGATGGAGCCGCGCGTGCCCCAAAAACGCACCGTGATCACGATGCCGCCTTTCGTTTGGCGAGTTGGTCTCCCGCGATCTTCATCAACTCTTCAAGCTCGACTGGTTTCACGACATAGGCATCCGCCCCCAATTCCATCGCTTTGTCGATGTCCGGTTTGTAGGCTTTGGCTGACATAACGATGATGGGAACTTGAGCAAACGCAGGATTGGCGCGGAGCGATTTACACACCTCGAAGCCCAACAGGCCCGGCATCACAAGGTCGAGAATAATGAGTTCCGGCTTTTCCTGCTCCGCTGTTCGCAAACCGTCGATGCCGTTGTCGGCCTGGAGCACCGTATAGCCCTCCCGCTCAAATCCCGAAGCAACGAGTCGCCGAAAAAATTCTTCGTCATCGACAAGAAGGACTTTTGGATTCAATGGGGACGTATCTCCTTCCTGTAAGGTGGGGCGAGGATTGTTGGGAAAGCCGAACGGTGTTGGCAAACTTATGAATTACTTTATGGAAAGGCAACAGAGGTATGGATGGTTGTATCGACAGAAACAGAGCCTGTCTACTACCTCTCAACTGGCGACAAACGAGGGGGTTACTGGCATAGACGGAGGCGACATGTCTCGGCGCAGCCATAGCTCTCGAGTTAGTTCACCTCCCCTCTCTTTGTAAACCACTTCCGCACCTACTCGTCGGGGTGACTGGATTCGAACCAGCGACTTCTTGCTCCCAAAGCAAGCGCTCTAGCCAGACTGAGCTACACCCCGAGTCAATTAAAAAGTAAAGAACTTTGGGGTGGGAAACAAGGTGAAGAATCGGATGAATTTATTTTGACTGCATCGCACAGACGCTCGCGGGCCGTCAATCAATTCCATTCAGCTTCCCCAACAAGTTTGAAGTTCTCTCTTCAAGCGCATGATGCTTCACCTCTGCCGCGCAAGCCACAGTTCCGGGTTCTGTTTCTCCCGCTCCTTCCAGATTTCAAAATGTACAATCGACCCCGCGATCGATTCACCACTCTTCGCAATGACCTCGCCCGATTTCACTTTCTGTGCTTCAGCGACAAGAATCTCCGCGAGATGAGCATACACGGTTCTATAACCACCGTAGTGGTTTAATATCAACACGTTGCCAAAACCGGGGATAAAGGAGAGCACCGAAACCTCCCCATCCGCTACCGCTGTCACATCCGCACCGGGGGGTACAGTAATGTCGATGCCGGTATTCTCGGTTACCGTCTTCAGCACTGGATGCACCTGTTGTCCGAACCGCGAGGCGATTTTACCCGACGAAACCGGCCAGCGAAGCTGCCCTCGTTGAAGCTCGAACGTTCCCGTCGCCGTTGCCGCCGTCGGTGTCGGAGGCAGCAGCGCCGTCATCCGTTCACGCGCAGCAACCGCTTCGCGTTCCTTTCGCTCGCGCTCCTTTTCAATCAAATCGGCAATGAACTGCTCAATCTGCCGCACGGCTTGATTCCGGCGCGTCAGTTCTTGTTGGTAAAGCTTCTTGTCCTTTCGGACCGTCGTTAGCACGCGTTGCCGCTGGGAAGCTTTTTTCCTGAGCGACGCTTCTTCCGTCGTTTTTTCTTTGATCAATCGCCGTTCCTCCGCCAACGCCGCCTGAAGCTTTTCGTTCTGCCGTTCGAGATCAGTTTTCTTCGCGAGGATTGAGTTGAGGTCCTTCACCCTCTGCTCGGAAAACTTCCGCAGGTAAGCAATGCGAATGGAGAGCTGGTTGATGGAGTTGGAGGAGAAGAGCAGCTCGAGATCGTAGACACGGCCGTTTTTGTACACCGACCGAACATATCGGGCATAGTGATCTTTTAGCGATTGCAGGTGCTGTTCCAGGTCGCCGATGGAGCGGCGGGCTTTCTGGATGTCGGCGGTGATCTGCTGCTCTTCCTCGCGCAGTTTTGTAATGAGTCGGCGGATGAGGTTGGATTGTTTTTCGAGGTTATCGAGATAGGCGAGTGTGGAGCGTTCGCGCTTCTCGCTCTCGCGCAGTTTAGTTTCGTACGATTGAATCTCACTCCGGAGACGCGCCAGTTCCCGCTGCTTCTGTGTCAGCTCACGCGAGGCTCCTTGGGCGAAAACATCCTCGGCAAGCGGTGCGCGGAGGAGGAGAAGAAACGCAAACAGCGACGGTACTATGGAGGAGACAGGAGCCCTCATCGCCATTGAATACGCTCAGCCGACGCTGGAACATCGAGCGTAGGTGCAGGTTCGTTTTGATTGACGCGCACCCTCACATAGGCGATGGAGAGGGCGCGTCGCTCCTTCTGTTGGATCAGCCGGACCGAATGAGGAACACTTGCTCCCCCCACCGTCTTGAAGTTTGAGAACCGTTGCTCTGCTTCCACCTCCCCGCGGGAATCGAGGTGCAGAATGCGCCGAATGAGCAGTGAAACAGGATCGATCACGTACCGTCTGCTCCCCATCTCGTGTGCGTACGTCAACACAATCTGCTCTCCCTCGCGCTCAACGACGGCAGCGGCTCCACGGTCTTCCACAAAGAACGATCCACCTGTAAAGAGATCCATCATTTCGTCGAACGTCAGTCGCATGCGGAGTGCGCGACCGAGATTTGATGCGTTGGTGGAGCCGGTAATTACCTGATTCTGAAGGGTGTTGTAGAAGGTAAATTCATTTCTCGTCACCAACGCTGCCCCCACTTCAACTCCGAATGGGCCGTTGATCTTAACCAGAAGGGAATCAGGTTTCTTTATGAAAAGTGTGAAGGAGGCAGATTGAGCAAACTCCGGACTTTCGACGGTCATTTGTCCTTCTCCGTGCAGAAGCCGGATCTGCGCTTGCTGTTCGTGAACGGAGCGATAGACCATCTCCGGTGATATGTCCCGATACGGAGGTCGCACGGCCGTCGTCCCGCAGCCGGCAAGAATTGAAAGCAACGCGGGGAGAAGACCGACAAAGAAATATCGCTTCATTCGAGCGATCCCCGCGCCAGTTTGTTCTTCAACGCTACGTTTTCCGCATCCATCTCCAGAGCCTGCCGCCAGAATTTCTCAGCCTTTTCTTTGTCGCCCAACTTGAAATAAATGTCCCCCATATGCTCATACACAACGGCGCTTGCCTGGCTGGTGGCGATCGCTTTGGCGATGTAGCGTTCCGCCTCTTTATAATTCCCCAACTTGTAATAGACCCACCCAATGGTATCGAGGTACGAAGCGTTCTCCGGCTCCTGGCGCACCGCTTCCTTGGCCATCTCGAGGGCGCGCTCGAGTTGAATGCCGCGCTCTGCCAGACTGTAGCTGTAGTTGTTCAGCACGAGATGATATTTTGGATCAATGCTGAGGGCTTTTTCGTATAGCTCATCCGACTCCTTAAACCGTTTAAGGCCATCCAGGGTGAGCGCAAGGGTGCTGAGAGTATTGAGATCGTTCGGCTTCAGTTCGAGCGATTTCCGCAGGAGCGTGATGGCCTGTTCTGGTTGATTCAGGCGTGTGTAGGCGAGTCCCATCAGGAAGTACACACGCGAATCGCGCGGCACGGCTTTCACGGCCCTGTTCATGGTCTCGAGCAGTTTTTGATATTGACCTTTTTCAAAGTACGACGTACCGAGATACCACCACGCGTCGCCGTTCCATTCGGCCAGTTGCGTGACGCGTTCAAGGTGGTAGGCCGCGAGAGAGTCTTTCTGCTCCGTGGCTGCAATGACGCCCAGATACCAGTGCGGACGCCAGTCGTTTGGGGTCTGCTTCAACACCTCCTTGAAGAGGGGTACTGCCTTTTCGATGAATGACGTATCGCGTTGCACCTGACCGAAGTACGCAATCCCCACACGGAGCTTGATCTCGGGATTGTCCTTCTCCTGTTCCATTAGCTTTTGATACAGTGCGAGCGCCTTGTCGAACTCCCGCTGTTCCAGGTACACGTCTGCAAGCGCGGCGATGGTTTCAACGTTGCTCTCATCGGCTTCAAGGATACTTTCGAGGATGCGAACGGCCTCCTGGACGTTGCCGGCCCTGCCGTACATTTCGGCAAGCTGGCGTTGGAGCGCCCGATTGCTCGGATCGAGTTCGAGCATCCGCTTGTACTTTACGGCCGCTTCCTCGTACTTGCCAAGTGAGTTGTAGATCTCCGCTGTCTGAAACAAAATCTCCCAGTCATCCCCCATTCGCTCGAGGAGTTTTTCATAGATTTCCAATGCGCGCAGCGGCTTGCTGGCCTGATAGAGACGCGCCAAGCTGTACCACGCGTTCGTAGAGTTGGAGTCGATGCGCACAATCGCTTCGTATTCTGCAACGGCCTGATCGTGCTGGAAGGCGTTCATGTAAATGGTGGCGAGATTTTCGCGGTAAGTGATGTTGAGGGAATCAAGCCGCACCGCCTCCTTTGCTGCCTGCGCGGCCAGAGAGTGTTTGCCAAGGATCAAGTAATTGCGGGAAAGGGCATAATAGATGGCGGGGTTCGGATCGTCGCGCAACGCATCCTGATACTCCAGAATAGCATTGGCGTGCTCTCCCTTTGCCTCGTACACCGCGCCCTGGATAAAATGATTCAACGCCCGTTCTCGACGCGCCTCCCGCAGGCGTTGCGCAATGCGCCGGTTGACCTCTTCTTGCGGCGATTCCTTCTGGGCTTCCCGAGGCGCGCTACAACCGGCAAGGATCAGTCCTACAATAATGCCAAATAAAACCCGTGCGCTCATATCTTCCTTTCAACGTGCCAGGAAAATATATCGAATAAGGGGGGGAATAACAAGCTGGCGTGATGGAGAGAAACTCGGAATAGAGCGTAAAGTCGGTCACCCACATTTGCCAAAAAACGCAGATACTTGTTCAGAGCTGCGCCAATCTCTCTCCACTTGCCTTGCAGACCGAAAGGGAGTATCTTTTCGGCGTTGACAATCACCCCAAACACATATGACCTCGCTCTCGCCTGGAACTGGGAGTACGACGCTGAATTCATTTCTGTGATCGAGGAAAGAGCAAGAGACCACGGGATCTCGACCTATCAAATCCACCGCCAGAACGCCGCGGAGACCTACGAGCTTTTCAAGAAAAAACGCCTCTTCTTTCGCACTGTCCTCGATCGAGCGTCTGATGAAGACGAAGCATTCCATCCTCTCGCTCACGAGTTTGCACGCAAAACTCCCCCTTTCGTCATCAATCCCTACAATAAGCTTAAACGTGCAGCCGATAAGGCTACCATGCACCTTGAGTTGATGACCCACGGCGTCCACGTCCCCTATACCATCATCATCTCTCCTTACAATCAGAGGAAAGAGGTCGAGTTATCGCTGACCGATCTTGCGAAGTTAGGGCGTCCCTTCATCATCAAACCTGCCAACACAACGGGAGGAGGCATAGGGGTTGTAATGGGGGCGGAAACTCTGAAGGACGTCATTGAGACACGCCAACATCACAAGAACGACAAATACCTCCTTCAAGAAGCAATCCGACCAGCGTATCTTTCGGATAATCGGGGTTGGTTCCGCGTCTTCTACGCTTTCGGCAACATCATTCCCTGTTGGTGGGACGATCAGACACATTTGTACGGGATGGTACAACCCGAAGAAGAAAGTGTGTTCGGACTCCATGAACTACGACACATCACCTCCATCATCCAACAGGCCTGCCAGCTCGATTTCTTTTCTACGGAAATCGTCTTCACCACAAAAGATCAATTTGTCGTGGTCGATTATGTAAACGAGATGTGCGACATGCGTTTGCAGTCAAAGCACATCGACGGCGTGCCGGATCAGGTGGTCCATTCGATTGCTGCCTCACTGCTCGATTACGTGGAGGAGAAGAAAAAAGTAATCCCCCCCGGTACTGGTTAACAACTCTGCACTGAGCCTTCCCCCCCTTCTTTTTCAACAATGACTTTAATTGTTGACAGGAAGATGTTGTGAGATGTTAGCTTGACTTTCAGAACGGGGAATGATACATTGGAAACGATTTTTCAGTCCAAGTGCAAGTATTTTGGCAGAGGTCTCAGTGGGCTCATTCACAATTCGGGAGATCGACCTATGAAACTACGACCAAACCTCGCGTTCGCTTGTTTGGCCTCCCTGCTTTGGATCGGCTGTGAGAGTAGCGAGGAGGCGATGCGAAGAGAAGCGGAAGCTCGGCAACGCCAAGAGGAACAGCAGCGACTGGCCCAATTGGAGAGCGAAAACGCGAGTCTCAAACAACAAGCGGACCGACTCGAAGCCGAGAATAAGGGCTTACTGGCTCGTGTTGCGGAATTGGAGAAAAAGATCGCGGAGATGTCGCGACCCGTCGAGCCGCCCATACCGGCTCCGAAACCGATGCTTGAGCCAATGAGCGCGTATGAGTCGGGTCTCCAAGCCTTTAACGAAAAACGGTACGACGATGCCATTGCAATCTTTCAAGACCTCTTGAGCAAAGGTGTTGAAGAGTCCTTAGCAGACAATTGCCAGTACTGGATTGGAGAATCGCTTTTCGGCAAACAACAGTATGCGGAAGCGATGAAGCAGTTCGAAACCGTACTGGAGTATACAGTGACGGAGAAGAAGGGGGATGCGTATTACATGCTCGGCCGATGTTACGAAGCACAAGGGAACAAAGCCAAAGCCAAAGAGCTGTACGAAAAAGTGGTAAAGGATTATCCGACCAACGACCTCGTCAAGAAGGCGAAGGAACGTTGGGGAAAGCTGTAACCGAAACGTGATCGATCTTCCATACGAAAGCCCCTGACGTGAGTGCAGGGGCTTTTGCTTTTTCCTACCTTGAATGTCGCGGACAGCGTTGGTATATTGGCCGGTGTTTTGGAACCTGCCCCAGAAGCTCAAGCCGTTGGTATGGAGCGCCTTCTTCCACTCGCTTGAGCCAAGGCGCGTGACAGGGAATCGGAAATTCGAATCAGGGAGAAGTCGAGAATGAGCAACAAAGACAACAAAGAGTATATGCGAATGGCCATTCAAAAGTGCATGGAGGGCATTAAAAAGGGACAGAGTCCGTTTGGTGCGTGCATCGTCAAAGCTGGGCGCGTGATCAGCTGCGTCCATAATGTTGTGTGGAAAACCACCGATATTACTGCACATGCGGAAGTAACGGCCATTCGCGAGGCGTGCAAGAAACTCAAGACGATTGATCTCTCAGGCTGCGAGTTGTACTCGACCTGCGAGCCGTGTCCGATGTGTTTCAGCGCCATTCACTGGGCGAAGATCAACGCGATTTATTTCGGCGCACGGATACGCGACGCGCAACATCTCGGATTCTCCGAGCTGACGATCTCGAATCGACGAATGAAGAAACTCGGCAGTAGTCCGGTAAAAGTGGTGGAGAATTTTCTTCGCGATGAGGCGCTCGAAGTCTTTAGGGTCTGGTCGGGGCAAACCCGAAAAAGATTGTATTAGCCTTCAGGAACCCCGACCATTGGGTCGAATCCAAAAAAGATCGTCGTAACATCGACTTTCAGGTAGGGACCCAGGATCTTTCTGCTTCGTTTCGACCTTCCGTCGGGAACCATATGGCCAAAGTTCTCACCAAGTACGTTTGCCAATCGTGCGGTTACAATTCACCGCGTTGGGTGGGGAAATGTCCCAACTGTGGCGAGTGGAACACGTTTGTTGAAGAGGCCCCCTCATCATTAAAGATCTCAAAAAAGCCCGCAGGTGTGGCCTCCAAGATTGAGCCGATTCCGATGGAGGAGCTGGAGCATGAGGACGTGCCGCGCATCAGTACGAATATTGAAGAGGTGGATCGCGTATTGGGTGGTGGACTCGTCCCCGGCTCGCTTGTCCTGCTGGGGGGCGATCCCGGCATCGGCAAATCAACGCTGATGATGCAGGTGGCGTTGCAGCTGAAGCAGCAGGTCGTTCTCTACATCACGGGTGAAGAATCGGTTCGACAGATTAAACTACGCGCCGAACGATTAAAGGCAGACCGGTCGAAGAACATCCTCCTGCTTGCCGAAACAAACCTCGATTTGATCCTCGACGTCATCGAGCGAGGAGAGCCGGATGTGATCGTGATCGATTCAATCCAAACGATGTACCGCCCAGGTTTAGAAAGCGCTCCCGGCAGTGTGAGTCAGGTGCGGGAGTCAACTGCGCTGCTGTTGAGACTTGCGAAGACGCGGTCGATCCCGATCTTCCTCATCGGCCATGTAACGAAAGAAGGGATGATTGCCGGCCCGCGCGTGATTGAGCATATGGTTGATACCGTTCTCCAGTTTGAGGGGGAAGCACATTACGCCTACCGTGTGTTGCGAGCGTTGAAGAACCGGTTCGGTTCAACGAATGAGATTGGCATTTTTGAAATGCACGAGAGCGGACTGCGCGAGGTCAAGAATCCTTCTGAAGCGTTTCTGTCTGAGCGACGCTACGGCACTTCCGGCTCCACGGTCGTCTCGAGTATGGAAGGAACGCGACCGATTCTGATCGAAGTGCAGGCTCTTGTCACGCCCACGAGCTACGGTGTGCCGCAACGGAACACGACAGGATTCGATTATCGGAGGTTGTCGCTCTTGCTCGCCGTGCTGGAAAAGCGCGTTGGCATGCATTTAGGAAGCTACGATGTGTTTGTCAACATCGCCGGAGGTGTCAAGATCGATGAGCCGGCGGTCGATCTCGGCATCGCCACATCCATCGCTTCGAGCTTGCGCGACATTCCCGTCGACTCCACCGCCGTTGCGGTCGGTGAGATTGGACTGGGGGGTGAAATCCGGACCATCGGAAACATCGAAAAGCGAGTGCAAGAAGCTGCAAAGCTCGGCTTCAAGCGAATTGTCCTTCCACAAAACAACGTGAAGGGGCTGAAAGAAAATGGTGAGATTGAGATCATCGGCGTTGACCGGATCGAGCAGGCGTTAGAGGCGCTTTTAGGGTGATGCCGGAAATGCAGTGGATGGGTTACATCGGCCTGACAGCGCTGGCGCTTTGCTGGATTCCTCAATCGGGGGAAACGATCCGTCTTGGACGGTGTCAGATCAATCTTGCATTTCTCATTCTCTCCGCTGGAGGAAGTTCATCGCTTGCCATCTACGCCATCAGTATTGATGACTTGGTTTTCACGTTGCTCAATACCCTCACTACCCTTGGGGCGTTGATCAACCTCTATTACAAGCTGTTCCCACGTCAACCTCGCGTGTAGATCGGACGATCACGATTGAGGCCGTACAAAATGTAGGGCGGGACGATGTCCCGCCACTAAGGCTTCCGCGAAAACAAACTGAATCGCGGAAGTCTTGATCTGACACGGCGCGGTAATTGAGACGATTATCAACACAAACGGATATGAAGAAACTCGTCCTCGCTACGCGCAATCGGCATAAGATTGAAGAGATCAAATCCCTTCTCAAAGACCTTCCTTTGGAGATACTGACCCTAGCGGATTTTCCAACTTGTCCACCTCTTCGCGAAGACGGCAAAACCCTTGAGGAAAACTCCCGTCAGAAAGCCATCATCGTCCATCAACATACCAAACTCCTGACGCTGGCAGATGACTCGGGACTCGAGGTCTTTTACCTCAACGGTCGACCGGGGGTTCACTCCGCGCGCTATGCGGGAGAAAACGCAACGGATGCTTTGAACAACGAGAAGCTTCTGCGCGAGATGCGCGGCGTGCCCCCAAGAAGGCGGCGCGCACAATTTCGGGCCGTCCTGACGTTGTTCGGCGACGGCATCGACGAAACAACGGAGGGGATTTGTCTGGGTAAACTTGCAGAAGAACCGCGCGGGACAAATGGTTTTGGCTACGATCCGATCTTCATCCCAGACGGCTACACGCAGACGTACGCGGAGCTGACATCGGAAGAAAAAAACAAGATCAGTCACCGGGCGAAGGCATTGGAAAAAATGCGGGAAATACTTACCCGGCTTGTTTAAGGAACCGGTTGAGGGAGAAGAGATGGAATGTACGCAACGTACCAATTCACATACTTCCATTACTCTTTGGTCTTTCAAATTCTCCGATTTTTCCCTACCGTTATCGGCGCGTTCGTTGTTCAGACGAGTTTCACAATTTAACTTCGGTTCGCTTATCCTATAAGAAAGGTCTTCCTATGATCCGCCTTCCATTACGATGGCTCAGCGCCGTGTTCATCATCGGGTTGGTGCTCCAAGGTTGCGGCAGCACAACGGCCACGCAATCCGAACGATCGTCGCAAAGTTCGATCACGCCTGTTCAAGCCGGACGTTTCGACACCGGCAAGATGTGGACGTTCGACTATCCACCCATCGATTACTTCCGCAGCGTCTACTCGTTCACACCGGACGCTGCATGGTTTGAGCGAGCCCGGCTCTCCGCTCTTCGCTTGCCGGGTTGCTCCGCTTCGTTCGTGTCGGAGGATGGCCTCGTTTTCACCAATCACCACTGCGCCCGCGGTGCTCTCGATGCAGTCAGCCGGGCAGGAGAAAACCTGCAAGAGACCGGCTTTTTTGCAGCAACGCCGGCTGAGGAACGCAAGATCCCCGGATACTACGCGGATCAACTTGTGCTGATTGAAGATGTAACGGATGAAGTCCAACGCGCATTCGAACGAGGCACGACAGACGACGAGCGCATCGCTCTCCGGACAGAAGCGATTGCCGAAATTGAACAACGTTATCATCAACGAACCGGCCTTACCTGCAACGTCGTGACGTTGTATAACGGCGCAAAGTTTTCCCTCTACGGTTACAAGCGCTACAACGATGTGCGACTGGTCTTCGCACCCGAAACCATGCTCGGCTACTTCGGCGGCGATCCGGACAACTTCACGTACCCGCGCTATGATCTCGACGTGACGTTCTATCGCGTCTATGGTGATGATGGAAAACCTTTGAAGACTTCCAACTTCTTCAGGTGGAGCGCAGGGGGTGCAAAAGAGAACGAACCGGTGTTTGTGATCGGCAATCCGGGTCGTACCAACCGTCTCTACACCTTTGCACAACTCGAGTTCCAACGCGACGTTCTGTATCCATATACATTTCTTGTGCTCGATAACCTCGTCCGTATCTACACCGACCACATCGCGCGCCATCCTGAGAAGAAACTCCGATATCAAACCAGGCTGTTTAGCGCCTCCAATTCACAAAAGCTTTACAGTGGCCGCCTGAAAGGCTTGAACGATCCCGTGTTAATGGGCAAGAAGCTCGATTTCGAGAATACCATCAAAGCCGCGGTGATGGCGAAGCCCGAGTTGAGAAAAGCATACGCCGGCGTGTGGGATGAGATCGAACGACTTCAAGGTGAGAAACGATCGCTGTTCGCCCAAAACAACGCCTACACGTTTACTGGAGCGGGACGTTCGCAGTTCCTGTCCATCGCCTCAAATCTCACAGAGTACGCTCAACAGTTGCAACTCCCCGAACAACAGCGTTCCCTTCCCTACAAAGGGGCAGCGCTCGACTCCACAAAACGTCGACTTAGCGCCGTCGACATCGACATCGAAGTGGAACAAGAAATTCTATCACTTCAACTGACATTGATGAAATCAGCGTTCGGCACGAGCAACGCTTCGTTCAATAAGTTGCTGGATGGAAAGACGCCAGAACAAGCTGCACAATCGCTTGCGCAACGGACACTTCTCACCAATCGGGAGCGCGTCGCTACCCTCCTCAACGGCTCGCCTGAAGCGATCCTTGCATCGACCGACCCCCTCCTCGCGTTTACATCGGCCACGGCCCAAGAAGCAAAAAGAGTGAGCGAGAGATTTACAGAGATCACGGCGCGAGAACAGGCACGCGTCCAGATGTTGGGCAAGGCACTGTTTGATCTCTACGGAACGAGCATCCCTCCCGATGCCACGTTTACGCTGCGCATCGCCGACGGGGTTGTGAAAGGTTATCCTTATAACGGAACGCGCGCGCCATACTTCACTACCTTCTTTGGATTGTACGACCGTTATTACTCGTTCGAGAAGCAGGACCCCTGGAACCTGCCGCAGCGGTGGCTCAATCCTCCCCCATCATTCGATCTGAGTACACCGTTCAACTTCGTATCGACAAACGATATCATCGGCGGGAATTCGGGAAGTCCGATTCTCAACAAGAATCTCGAAATCGTCGGCATTGCGTTCGACGGCAACATCGAGAGCTTACCCAACGACATGATTTATGATGAAGATCGGATGCGTTGCGTCGGCGTCCACTCAGCCGGTATCCTTGAAGCGTTGGATGACATTTACAAGGCCCAACGCGTTGTGCAGGAACTGCGGACAGGCAACATGCAGCAGTGATCAGAAATCGGATGCCGTACAACATGTAGGACGGGACGATGTCCCGCCAGCCAAGTTACCGCGAATTAAAAAATTACAGACATGCTGAGTTGGCGCAACGCGATGATCGGACTTCTTCTACGGCCACATAATAGGGGGAGGAGCAGGTGAGCGCGGTGAATTGAAGTCGCGCAATCTGATAGGATGTTCTTGACCCATTGAAGATAGCTTCAGCAGTCGAAGGAATTGGTGAGGCCTAGCCCTCCCCCTCACCCCCTCAGGGAGGGGGACAGGTGTTCGCGTAGATGCGTCGTGTTAACAAGTTC
>JBGFRO010000005.1:0-2738 GCA_041695085.1 Bacteroidota bacterium
AACCCAACAGCGACGCTTGCCCGATAGCGCACAGCCCGCCGCGTGAGATGGGATGATCATAATTTCCTTCCAACTTGATCGGTCGCCCGTCGCGACTCTTCGCTATCGCGCCGCAGCCCGCGCTGCAACCGTGACACGTCGTCGAGTACCACGTGGCAAGTCCGGGCGTAATCTCTTCCGGTTTGATGAGAAACGGAATTGCCTTCTCAACCTTTGCCGGCTGACATCCCGTCAACATACTCCCTGCGAACGTGAAGCCTGCGAGTCTCAGAAAATCGCGCCGGCTCCAGGCAAGCTCCGGCGACTCAGGCTGGTCGTTCAGATGAATGTTATCGTGTTTGGGCATTCGCCTTCGTTGCTACTTGTTCCCCGATTAACTATATTGGGTTAAATCACTTAGTCAAGATTTCATCAGTATGACTTCGACACTCATCGATACGATCGCCGCACGGTTTTCGATTACGCCCAACCGCTTGATGGAGCAGGGACTAAAAGCTTTTCTCGAAGATCAACTCGCTCTTCTCACCAGTGAGTTTCGAGCTCTCCTTGCGAAGCACGCTGTGGCTTCCATTCAAGACTTTGATAGGCTCATCACTGAGAACCCCGATGGGGAATCCAACCTCCTCCCCGATTTCCAGCGCGTTGACTTTCTTTCGTCTCGCATAGACGAAATAAAACAATGGATTGCCGAGTTGAATGGAAGCCGTTGACCTCACCGCGCTTCGTACCATCGCTTCTACAGAATTTTCCGACATTGTTGTTGCCGTTGCTACCACCGAAAACAAACTTCGTGTGGTGCTCTCAGATGCGTCCTACATTGATTTCTGGTGGTCGCTCACTATTGAAGGACGTTATGCCCATCATTGGGAACGACGACACGTGGATGGGACCATTTTTCGATTCGACAACGCTCCTCATTCGAAGTGGCGCCACATCAGGTCGTTTCCACATCATTTACATTATCAAAATGATTCCAACGTGCAAAAGAGTGACATTCCCACGGATCCCCCTGAAGCAGTCCGATTCGCCCTGCAATTTGCAAAGACCCTTCTGACTTCCATCCCACGCCCACCCCCCAACCACTAACCTCGAACCACTAATAATGACACGTCGCACAATCGGTTGATGCCTTCACGGGGCGCATCTGCGGCCCTTGCAGTTTGGGATCGCGGTGGCAGTTCACGCACCAGCCCATCGAGAGGTCGTTCACCTGACGCACACGCTCCATCGTCTGCACTTCGCCGTGGCACGTCTGACACGCCACGCCGGCATTCACGTGAGCGCTGTGGTTGAAGTACACATAATCGGGCAAAGTGTGCACCTTGATCCACTCGATTGGCGAGGGCCGCCTGCTCTCATTCGGTTGCAGCTCGTCGTTCAGTCCCATCGCTTCGTAGATCTTTCGGATCTCGGGCGAGACGACCCGCTCCGGCTTCCGGTTTTCTTTCGTGGCTTGTTCTTCTTCTGCCCGCACGTCGAGAATCGGCGCCGAGATGAACCGGTGGCAATTCATACAAGTGTTCGTCGAAGGAATGCCGGCATTCTTACTTCGCTCCGCCGACGTGTGGCAGTGCAAACACGCGATGCCTAACTCCCCCGCGTGCAGGCGGTGCGAGAACGCAATCGGCTGAACCGGCTCATACCCCTCGTGGTTTCCCGGCAGTCGATACGACTGCGTGTACGAGCTGATGAAGATGATGATGCTGATCAGCAAACCGAAAGCGAGATAGATTGTGAGGACAAGACTTTTCATATTCGTGAGAGTGGTGTCAGGACTTTCGTCCTGACACTTCATTAACCGTCAAGCGTCAGGAGGGAATGCCGCTTTACGGTTCCGCTTCCCAGGAATCCCGCATAAAAGCGGAATCCAAGAAGCGGGACATCCCGTACAGCGGGACTCCTGACGCCACTACAAAGTCGGGGTTAAGATGGTTTCTCCGCTCCTTTGCGCGTGTAGTAGTACCAATTGATGCTTGTTGCAAAGAGATAGAACACACCGGCTCCCACGAAGAATGGCGTCGCCGAACCGGTGCCGGTGATAGCTGCACCGATTAGTGTCGAGAAGATGAACGGTCCGTACGCTGCCACAGCCGCCGTCCAGCCCAACACTCCCGCACCCTGCCGCGGCGAGTGTGAGAAGATGATCGGATACTGCCGGAAGGTGGATGCATTCCCAACTCCCGAACACAAGAAAATGAACAACATCAACGCGACAAAGTATGGGAATTGATCGAGAGACGTTGGAGTCAGGAGTCCGGTTGCAATCATCACAACCACGGCAGCGATGAGTCCGATGCCGGCATAATGTGTTAAAATTGCGCCGCCGGTTTTATCGGAGACGGGTCCCGCGACGACGCGGATCGTCGAGCCAATCAAGGGACCGAGGAACGCGTACGTCAGCGGATCCGGCGCATCCGGGAAATGACCGTACACAGTCTTGATCAGCAGCGGAAAAGCTGCCGAAAATCCGGAGAACGAACCGAACGTCATCATATACGTGATGGTGCAGAACCAGGTATGTTTGTTCTTGAAGATGTCTAACTGCTCGCGAAACGTTGCTTTGATCGGGATGCTGCGGAGATAGACCCAGGCGAGAATGCCGAACAGAATGAGAAAAGGCACATACCAGAAGGCCGCGTTCTGCAGCCAGATGTCTTTCGTAACTCCGCCGCTCGAGAAGACCTGCGGTCCGCCAACGAGTGCACCGAACGCCGCAAAGCCGATGATCCACGGCGTCA
>JBGFRO010000011.1:0-2633 GCA_041695085.1 Bacteroidota bacterium
AAGCGTTGCCACTTCCTGTCCTAACAGATTGAAGATTTTGAGGCTGATGCAACTCGCAACCGGCAACTGGTAACTGATTGTTGTTGTGGGATTAAATGGGTTGGGATAGTTCTGAAACAGCTCAAACCTCTCCGGCGCTGCAACGGCTACCGTAATCTCCTTCGTCCAAGACTCACCTCGTGCATTGCCGATAATGAAGGTCAGTGTCTGTTCTTGCCGCACGGGTGCGGAGTGATCAACGGAGAAAGTAATTGTCGCAACCCGCTCCTCTCCCGCAGCAATGGGGCCGATCGGTTGTTCTGTCCGCGAGAAACGCAGCCACGCAGGAGCGTTTTGAACCCTCATCGTCACGTCCGTGACTGACACAGTCGATGTATTCGCAACCGCAAGCTCAATGGAGTTACCTTCTGAGGCGAAGGGGATGGTGTGAACCGTCTGAGCGGCGACAAGTTGATGGAGCAACATTGCCGTGAGCAGATACAAGAATCGTCTCTTTCGCATTGGCTCTTCCTCCCGAGTTCTGACGGCTGAGTACTGACCTCTGTCTTCTTAGCGTGGCCCCCGCCGTCCTTCTTTTGGCAGGCGGTCAAGAATATACTGCGCATAGTGATACAGGAACTTCCATCCTTCGATGGTGACAAAGCGTGGATCGCGGGGCACACCCCGCTGCTGTTTCTGCTTGGTGCGCTCGTGCTCACGATGGACTTTCTCCTGGAAGAGCCGCACTTGCTGTGCTGTGTTGAGTGAATCGCGGCGTGTAAGATGGCGTTTGGCGTTGTCGAGATGGTTATCGAGTTCTTTGACAAAGTTCTTGTCGCCAAGCCAGCCTAAGGCCGCGACTTGGTGTTTGTAGGAGATGAGCGTGTCAAGCAGGACGGAAACAGGGGTGGTGGCAGGAGGAGCAGGAGGTTTGAAGCGTTGCACTGCTCTATTTGCTATTCTTTTATTAACTGAATCTTGTTCAACTTGAACATACCTTTGTACTTGCTGATAATCTTTTGGACTTCCATAACGAAAAAGCAGTGTATCCGCGATCGATCCTCTGTAACCGGCGAATGGCTCGTTAAATAGTCTATCATAAAGGAACCGTTTGATATCCGGATAGTTAAGACTGATCAACATGTTTATGGCATACCAACGGTTTGTGCCTACACTGTCCGTAGTTGCCATAGAGATGATCAAATCGGAAACCCCAAGACCGTAGAGTTGGATCAAATCTCTCAGCGCATATCCGCGAGACAAGGATGTCTTTCCCTCCCGAACGAGCCTCCTCATTTCCCGTTCTGCCCGTTCTCTGTACTCTGGCACCGATTCAACAATCCTGCGAAGTAAAGCGCTGCCCGGATAGATATTCTTGCTTCGTTCCAGAAGTTCAAATACCAAGGGAGTACCAGAATAGTCGCCGTAATCAAAGAGGATCTTCACCGCATCCACTTTCATTGACAGTGGATCAACACCAAGGCCTTTTCCGGCATAGGAATCTATGGTATCAATGAATTGACGGGCGAATGCTGGTGTGTTGGGAGAGCCTAATTTCCAAAGGGTCCAGAGAAACCATCGTTGGATCCGGGGATGCTGCTTCCAGATACGTGCTTCCAGCACTGGAATAGCTTCCGTCACAGAGTACCTTCTAGCATCCCCTACTGCGGCGTACACTGTGTCGTAATCCAAACTTTGCAAACGTTGGATTATACGTTCGCGCTCCTCTGGTGAGAGCGTTTGAGCTGCACTCTGAACACCCCAGCTAAGACAAAACAGCAAAACGAATATTGAGCTTCTCATTGTTCCCATTCCTTTCATTCAAAACTGGCACCGGCTATCCAACTTATCATACGCTTCTCGTATCAACATCTTGACCCTTTCATTTTCTTGCGTCATCTGCTCGAATTGATCATTGCCCATACTTCTGCGTTCTTCAGCCATCAGGTTTGAGGCCAATTCCAGGAGATCGTTGGCCAGTCTCTCAATCTCCCGCCTTCCTTTTTCTCTCGCGTCCTCGAGCGAGCTTGTTTCCTCGCACGGCACTGTCAATTCCCCGAGCTCTTTATCGAATGTGCCTTCATCTCTTGCCTCTGAAAGTTTTCTTTCAAACTGTTTCCGGTGAACCCGCTCATGTGCGAACAATACAGGATGCAAGATATACCCTTTTGGCCGCGCACGCACGGGGTATTCATAGTGGCCCAAAATATCCAACCGCGCATCACACGCTTCAGCATCCGGTATCTGGTCTACCGATTCGATTAACTGAAACCCTCGCTCCCTTACTGCCTCTGGACACGTTGTAACCAGCACTCTCAAGTTGAGACTTCCAACGGAGAACTTCCAAACATTGGCCGTGGGATCGAAACAAACCTCCGGACTGAATTTGCTCACAGGCTCTTCGGATTCTCTCAGTACTCTAAAAACGCCTCCAGATCGTTGTCCCTCTTCCGTGGCACAAGGATCCCCCTCAAGCTTTGGATAATCGCGTCCTACTTCCGAAATGCTTATGGAAGGAGAAGCTGTCGAGCCCTCACACGGCGGCCCATCACACCCCTTCTTCACCAATCTGATCTCTCTCCTATCCGTTGCTTCCATCTGCGCAATGTTGGTGGCGAACACCTTCACCACCAACTTCACCGTGTCCCCCGTCT
>JBGFRO010000003.1:0-248486 GCA_041695085.1 Bacteroidota bacterium
TTTCACAACGTGCGGCCCGTAGAAGTCCCTGATCTGCGTCGTGTACTTGTTGATGAGGCGATAATGGTCTTCATTCACGCGGATCGGAAATGTGCCCCGGCCCAGTCTGATGCTGGGATAGACGTACGCCGGACCCTTATTGACCGTCGGTTCGTAATGTCTCCACCGCAGGTAATGCAGACTCAGCTCGTTAAACGATTCGCTTGAAGCAAACCATGTGTGTTTCAACATGTGACTGTTGATGTGGTAATCGCCGTAGATACCTGCAGGCTCGGCCACTGTGCCGCCAAAAAAGGTCTTGCTGGTCATATACCGGCTGGCCCAGATGTAATCGAACGTGTGCTCGGTCGACTGCTGGTATGTGAGTCGGACGACACCGGTGTGGTTCCTATTCGGAGCTTCGAAGGTACCGCGGTAGCGGTCCCACAGCCCCGGATTATACGCCGGTCGACCGGGAACAACGTCGATGAAGTCGTTTGTTCGATGCAGCTCGTAGGAAACATGGTAGAAGAGCTTATCCGGTGTAATAGGCCCGCTGACATTGAAACCGAGCTGTTGACGGTTGAAATGAGGCTTTGCAGTCTCAAACGGACCTCGAGCATTCAGTTCCTTATCACGATAAAATGAAAACGCGCTGGCGTGAAATCGGTTTGTCCCTCGCTGGGTGATGGAGTTGATGATCCATGCACCGCCGCGATTGTATTCAGCATCAAAGGGGCTGACAATGACGCGAAATTCCTGGATCGCTTCTTGGGGAAGTGGAGAACCGGTCTGTGGAATGCCGACGATGTTTCCGTTAAAGAAGCTCTTCCACTCCGCTCCGTCCACATAAAAATTGATAAACCGGAGGTCGGGAAGGGAACCGGCTGATGGGAGCGACCGGCCGGCGACGGCAGCATATGTTCGGATTCCCGGTGCAACCGCTGCCAGATTAAGTGCACTACGGGAGTTGAGGGGGAGGTTTTGGATCTGGTCCATCACCACGGCTGTCGAAACGTCAAGTCGCCGGAGTTCAAACTCCTGCGATCGTGCCCCCATCACAACCACTTCGCTCACCTCGATCGCCTGCGAAGCAAGAACAAAATCAATCACCGGCCGTTGACCGGTAAGAAGAGTAATCCCTTCTTTCCGGGAAGTGCGATAGCCAACAAACTGAGCCTGCATGGAATACGTTCCAGGCGGGACGCCAAGGATTCGATACCGGCCCTGTTCGTCTGTGCTGGCTCCTCTCATGAATCCGATTTCTTGGTTCTGAATGACAACGTTCGCAAGTGGGAGGGGTTTTCCGTCGGCATCGGTCACTTTTCCCTCAACAACCACTGTTGTACCTTGTGCCGGCAGGTTTGTTACGCCCCCAAGCAGTGAGATGAAGGCGAAAACACACACGGACAATGAGCGCATATGAATCCTCCGTTGGTGGATGAAGGAAACGTGATGAAGATGGTTGGATGTACAGACGAGAACAATGAATTCGTCGCCTGTCGAGCGACGCTTTTGCTTTCTACCTGACCGGTCGATTGTGGTGAGACGATCGTTCGATCTGTGTCATTTGCAGCGGAGAGTCGACATCGCTCTTTCAGTGTAAGTGATAACTTTTCTCGGGCTGTTCAAGCTGGTTACCACAGCAAAATTATGATTTCAGCTTGCGATTGTCAAGTTGAACAGCGCAAGCTTCATTCAAGCACAATGGGAAATCGAAACATTACCTGACCGTTCTTTCCGTTTTCTCAGCATATTGAATGGATGGCGTTCTCGAGAACACCGCATATCGTCGGCTATCCAACAAAAGCGTGCATTCCTGCGGCATCACCTCCTCTGCTGTGATCCACTCGTAACGTATGAACTTGTCTTTTTCAACAATGATCAAGCCATCCGTCGGTTCTTGTGACGCTTCAACGGTCAGCCATGTTCGAAATTCCTCCCTCGACTTTGGGGGTACGATTCTTCGAAATCCGATATCATCCCTCCAACCGATGTCGATTCCGTCCAGATAATATGTAAGCTGTGGGTTCCGTTCATAGCCGGCGACAAGCAGGCTAGTGGGCTTCCGTGTCTCGATGAGCTCTGCCAGCTCCGTTGCCCCGTCCCGATATTGCCAACGATCCCGCATGCCAACCTCATAAGCATTGAGAAGAAGTAAAGGAAAGAAGAACAAGTAAGGAAGCGGGCGACGAAGAAATTCAAGTAGTGGGCGCTTTCTTGCAACAACCAACAACAGCAATCCAAAAAGTGTGGCCAGTCCGAGAGGTATGAGCAAAATGAGGTTATCTGACGATGCCGTTGAGAATCGAGCAAGGTCGAGCAACGCGGACTTGGCGGCATTGCGCCAGGTCTGGCTCGCGGACCAGAGGACAATCAGCGCGGTGAGGACGATGAACTGCGTCAGACGGACAGGGGAGAGCTTTCCCTCGATGGTATCTTGAATTGTGCGGCCGGCAAGAAGGGCGGCCGGTACGAGCATCGGCAGCAGGTACACCGCCAGTTTCGTACGAACGAGCGAAAACACGATGAAGAAAAAGATGAACCAGAGCGCTAACAACCACCAGCGGGGTTCCCTCGCGCGAGCCGTTTCCCACAATCCTTTCATAAACCACACGACCCCGACGGGAAACAGAACGAGCAACTGGTTGACGAAGTAGAAGACCTCGAGCGGTTTGACGTTCCCTTCGACGCCCGAGAGGCTTCGTTCTATGATTGCTGAGGCCTGAAAGAAGAAGAAGGGATTCCCATCGCCGTGTTGAATGGTCATCAGGATATGCCAGGGCGCAGCAACCAATACAAGACCGATGACGTGTAGCAACAGATGTCTCCAATGTTTCGAACGATCTGGATGCATTGTAACGATCCAAAAGAAGTACGTGATCGTCATACCGAAACCGACATACAGCTTCGTCATGAGCGCAGCACCGACAAAGAGACCCGAGAGAAAAGCGTCGATCGTTCTTTCGTTTTCGATTACCCGAATGAGAAAAGAAGCTCCCAAAACCAGAAAGAACGTCAGCGCGGCATCGAATTGCCCTTGCCGCGCAAAGAAGGTGACGAAAGGATTTAACCCGAACAGAAGCGCCGACCACAGTCCCGCCGGAGCAGAGTGTAACCGCTTGCCGAGGAGGTAGATGACGAAGAGTGTCGCACCGCCAAATACCGCCGACACCAGGCGTGCAGAAAACTCGTTCACGCCAAGGAAGGCGAACGAAAGTGAGGTGAGCCAAACATACAGTGGAGGATGAAGCGCGGAGTACAGTCCGTCAATGGCAAATCCCGATTGATCCAACCAGCCGCCGAACCGAAGAATACCTTCCGCCCGAACGGCATACAGTGCCTCATCCCACGCTTGCAAATCGATGAAGTCGAGATGAATAAATCGCAGGAGTCCGACCAGCCCAACTATTACCAGCGCGAGCCGATCAAATGTTGTATCTACCTCGTACTTAGGCTCGGAGGACATAGGAGAGTTCGACGATCCAGATCAACAAGAACACAAGACCGACCATCCCAATACAAACAAGCCTTAACCTTGAAGCAGTTTTCAGCGTGTCCCGAGTGACCGAGATGCTCATTGATGCATAAAGAAGAAGGAAGGGGATCAATGGAAAATGGAAGCGACTTCCTCCAAAAGAGACAATATGCGCGAGCACAAAGGAGACGATGAGGAACGCAGTAAGGTACCAGAATGTGGAACCCCGAAAGAACGCTAGACCAACGATTGATCCGAGAACAATGCAGATATATGGAACATTTACAAGAAGAGAAAGGGGGAGAGGGATCTCGGAGTATTTCTCGGCATAACTTGCAGATCGGGATTCGGGTTCGGGATGGAAGCTCCACACCAGCAATCCGCCTTCCGTGGAAAAGAGATGTGCGAACTTCTTCACCGCGTTCAATGCAAAGCGCACAGGATGGTCGAAAATGTACTTCATCGCATAATTCGTGGCCAGGCGATCGACCTCCACTTCCGTCGTTGCCCCTTCGATGGCCTCAGGGGGGAACGTGAGAGCGTACGCTCCAGTCGCATGCGGATGATTGCCGATGAGGAGATTGATACCGCCGTTGGTGGCAAGTGAAAACGTTCCAAGTTGCACAGCATTGCGCACCAACCAGGGCAATGTCACCACCAGAATCCCGATCGTCAGCAATCCCACTTGCCTTTTCTCCATTTCGAGTTTCTTATATGCCAGACCCACGATAAGCAGGAACAAAAGGAAGTGAGGTTTCAGGAGCAAGAGATAGCCAAGAATGATGCCGGCGAAAAGAAGCGCCGCCTTCGAGCGATGATTGAGACGCGTAAGCAAGAACAGCGCCACCACAAGTAAAAATGTGAAGAGGGTCTCCGACATAAGGAAATTGGTGTACAGTATCGCAGGCGGATAAAGCGCCCACACTCCTGCAGCAATCAACCTGTTTCGCTGAGGCCATTCCGGCACCATATAATACAAAAGCAGGATGATGAGGCAATCCAATATCACCTGGACATACTTGACTGCGGCTGGACTTTCGATGATGGAGTATACCGCGGCGATAAACGCGGGGTACCCAACAGGGCGGTATGCAGTTGGTGTTCCGTCGTATGAGTACACATGTTGAGTTGCGAGGGTGCGACCCAGGTAGTGATATTCGCGTTCGTCGGAGATGAGCGGACGTTGATGGAGTGATACAAAGAACGTCCGGACAATCAATCCCAGCGCGAGGATGATCAGAAGGGTGCGCGGAATCCGATGGAAGCGTTCTGTGAGCGAGTCGATCGTTCGATCCTTTTTTGTCCAAATCGTTCTGCTCGAATCTGTGAATCTGTGGTTAAACTTTCAATTTGTTCCTCTATATGCGACATCGTGTCCATTCTCAGAGAATGCCATGTTCGTGATACAGCTCCATCAACCGGCGATGAACAGCATCGTATGAATGGTACTTTTCAACCCACGCTCTTCCTTCCCACCGTTTTTGCTCTCTGAGCGATGGATTGTCGATGACTTCGATCAGCCTGTCGTACAGTGTTTCCGGTGTGGCGAGAATAAACGGATTCTCGGGCAACCAGGCAAGGTAGTCAGGCGTCATCTCCGTAATCGTAGGGATTCCCATGGCAAGCGTCTCTAACGAATTTCGCCCGTAGCCCGTGCCCCCCATGTTTCCAACTTGCTCAATCGCGAGATCGCAGGTGGCTTTGATAGCCAGCACCTCGTGGTGTGGTTTTCCCTCAATGAGAACGAACTCGACATCCCGCGCTTTCCGTATTCTTTCGATGACGGGCAAGATGAGTTCCGTCCCTTTTGCCCGGCGGTTAGTGGGAGAGTGGACGATCCGAAGGCGTTTGTTCTCTTCTTGACGAACCGAGTAAGGAGCAACGTCGAACGGGATGAAGATATAATGAATGTCGCGATGAAGGAGGAGATGGTCGCTCTCGTTGGTGAGATTCAGATCGCTCAACTCGTCCATCACGGGGTGTACGCCGCGCACGCGGAGGTCGCTTCCCATATAATGACAAACGATCTTCTTTCCTTCCTTCTTCCACCTCACAGCAAGACGCGCATCTCGAAAGAAATCGAGTCCTCCGTCGTAATGAACGATGTCGAACTGCCCAAGTTCATGTTCCTGAAGTGCTCGTTGTACGATGGGGGCACGCCGATAGTCGTCCCACTGGAAATAGAGCGCCTCAAGAATATTCCGCGGACGATGAACGGGCGCTTTCTGACTTATGTCAGATCGGTGCTGAGGCAGCGTTTTCTGTTTTGCGTTGCGCCAGACTTGAGCGAACCGATTGCGGGGAAGAGGGAGATCGAGGCAGATGTCTTCGGGGAAAGTCTGCAGATTTCGATGGAGCGTCACCAGCCGGGCGTTGGCTCCGAAACGCCGCTGCATCTCCATCATATTGTACGGCACACCAGCGACGTTAAGCGGGGCGATGTGCAAAACGTTCATCGACTAAATGAACCTTCTATAGAAGGTGCTCCGAAGAATGCCGCGCGCGTTGAATTTTTCTTTGAAGCGAATGAGGCCGAGAGCTGGAGTCATCTGGTTTTCGGCCTTCGTGTCCTGCGAAACGCCGATATCCACCCACGCGAACCCCTGGGCCGTTGCCCATTTCACCACTTCATACATCACGACGTGAATGGGATTATATTCCTCGTATTCGTACAAAAGCATGTTGTAAAAACAAAGCGCCACTTGCTGATTGCAGACGAATATCAGGGAACCGGCAATGGGCTTTGAACCTTTATGCACAAGAAAGAGGACAAGTCGATCCGGCAAAAGCCGTTTCAAGCGCTGTAGCTCTTCGAGTGTATGAGTCGGTTTAACGCCGTGGCGCTGTTTGTTCTTGAGGAGGATGGGATAAAACGCGTCGAGGTCGTCACTGATTTCAACGCGGAGCGTCCCCTCCCGAAGATATTTGTGGATGTACCGACGCGCAGTGCTCTGAAATGTCGGGAGAAAGTCGGGAGTCTCCAAACGGATCGCGTGTGAGATATAATGCTTATCGAACGTAAAGCCGCGATAGGCGAGAGCGTAGTCGATGTTTTGTGAAATGGTCGTTTGGTAGATGAAGGGAGCGGGAGTCAACAATGCGCGTTCAAATCCGCTCGAGCGGCAATATTCCGAAAACGTATCGACCAACTCCAACGAGGCAGCGAAGGGTAAATCGTCCGTCACAAATGATCCATAGGACGCGCCGATGGGAGATTCCAGCGTTGTGCCCTGCACTGCCCCAGGGAGAACCGCGACGATTTCTTTGCCATCCAAGAAAAGGAGGTGTTTCCATTCGAAGCGACCTTTGGGATGATAGCTGAGGAATCGCTGAAGATGAAACATCGTCCCGTTGTTCGAGTTCACAACAAACTCATCCCACTTCTCTTTCCAGTCGTCCGAGTATTCGATGATTTCAAGTGCCATGCGTTAGAATTGAATTGCCAGACTGAAGATGTGAGCAGTACCCAACCCGGAGCTGAACGGAATATAAGCATAATCGAATTGCGCAATGTTGTAAGCAATTCCGAAGCCGGCTGAGAGTCCCCGCACATCATATCCGGTTTGATAACCGAAGCGTACCGTGAACGTTTCTTGATATGCAATCTCGGTACCGACGTGAAGGCGAGATATTCCCGCCTTGATCGGGTGTGCAGAGCTGCCATGGACTTCTGCTCTCAGTTCGTCGAACCGGATCTCATACCGTGCGCCTATCCGCGCTTCGCTCGGCAAATCTGTTGCAACGCTTCGGTACGATTTAAGCTTCCCGAGGTTTCTCAAGGAGATGCCGGCCGTGAGACCCTTGAACGGCGTTACATAGTTGCCTCCGAGGTCGAGGCTGATGCCAGTGGTTTCATCGAGGTAGATCTTTTCATAGAGATATCGGGCCACGCCCCCTATCGTCACATCACTTGAGAGGTCGGAAGCGAATCCGAGTTGAAGAGTTGCAGAACGTGCAGTGAAGGTCCCTTGTGCAGGTCCGGGGATTTCACGAATCTCAATTCCACCGATGCTTGCCGTCGTTAAGCCAATCCCGACACTTCCAAGCGGCGTTGCAACGCGTGCGGAGAGTTGTTCCACTTGAACGTCCTGAATCCAGTTTGTGTGCGAAAAAATGATTTCGAGAGCATCTCTCCCTGCCAGGGAGGCGGGGTTCACGGTCGTCGAAGAAAAACGATGCCGGTCGGCCACCGTCGCGTCGCCAAGCGCAGCTGTCCGTGCGTGCGACATAAACTTCAAATACGAAGCACTCGACGCGGATCCTTGCGCGGGAAGTTCCAGCGGAAACATGCAGATCAAAGTGAACAGCAGAAGACGTTTCATTCGAAATGAAGTCGTACGGAGAAAAAGTGGATGCCGCTCGGTGCATACGGTTCATGCACGTAGGCGTACTGAATAGCCGGCTTCCAGTGCTCGAACGGAGTCTGTATCGAAAAGCCAAACGAGGGACGGGAATGAATCGATCCATCGAACGTAATCTGATCGAGTCCCCCTCGCACTGATATGCCGTCTACGATTTCTTTCTCGATCCCCACTCTTGAAAGGAAGAAGGAGCTGATCCATTCCAATTCAGCAGAAATGGAACCGTTATAGGCTGCAGAAAGGTATGTGATGGATCCCTTTCTGCGCAAAGGGAATTTTTCGATTGTGGTGTTACCATCGCGACCGTAAATGGTCGAGGTGTCCCACTTATATTTCGAGTTGATGTCTTGCACAACGAGTGCGAGCCGGAGTTCCTGTGTGATGGACGTAATAAAGCCGAGATCAAATCCGACCGTTGTACTCGAAACATCTTTGAACAACGAATGGTAGAAGATTTTTGTCGAAATTCCGAGTGCTGTCGCGTCACTCACTTTCGTCCCAAATGAAAGAATGAACACGTTCTCGGATGTTGTGTACGTTTCAGTTTTCAGACCATCCCGATTTCTTCCCTCAATATCGCCCACGCCGGCGTTTAAGACACCGAGGAATAATCCGGCGGTTGGTTCCAACTTACGGCTATAACTTGCGTAATTCAGTTTCCGATCCAGAGAAAGGAGTCCCACGGTCGCTTCGGCAACAGGAGCTTTTTGAAAGGGAACCAACGCGGGATTGTAGTATCCAACAAGCGGTCCGGTGGTGAGGGAGGAGACGGCGTTTGCCATGCCAACACCTCGCACACCGAAGCCCATACGCGTCGCCGCGCCCGGCAAGCCGGCAAGTTCGAAGTTCGCCTGTGCGTTTGCGAACTGCACGCAGATGCTCATAAAGCAGAGGAGGAAAAGACGCTTCATCACATTCATTGCAGCACCATGATCTTTCCCCAGATCTCATTTCCGTCGTACTCGATTCTATAGAAGTAGACGCCATTTGCGACACGGCGTCCAAGGTCGTCCATACCGTTCCATATTTCGTCGTGCTCGTGCGATCCTGATCGAACCGCGCCCTGAATCAACGTTCGCACTGGCTGCATGCTGAAATCGAAGATGCGGATCGTCACCGGTTCCGTTTTGCCTTGTGTCCCATAGTGAATCCGAACCACCTCGTCATCCGGCGAGAAAGGGAGTGGATAGGAATAAGTCTGTGTTGTCGGACCAACCGGCTCATAGGTCCGGAAAATAGTCCAACGGGTCGCAAAGGGTTCTGATGGGGAGTCGATGGTGTAAGCGAGACCTTCGTTGGTACCAACCCAGACCGTATCTCCTTGCACGCCGACGGAGTAGAATTTGGGATTTCCAAAACGTTGCAGCGTTTGTGGATCGAACACCGTCCCACTGCGACTCCACGATTTTCCGATATTGGCTGAGCGATAAAGCCCGCCATCTGCTGCTACATAAACGATGGAATCACGGAAAGCAAAGTTGTGAGGAAAATCTCCAATCAACGTTGTCCGCCATGTGTTTCCACCATCCTCGGTGAAGCTGACGCCTCTTTTTTCATTTGCATCGACGGCATTAATGGTCGCAGCCCATAGGATCTGTTTGCCATTCCAAGATTGCTCAGCCAAAGCCACCACAAAATTGCCGGAGATCGGTTGAAGTTGATTTTGATGATTGAATTTCCGCCAGCTGATTCCTCGATCGGTCGATTTGTTGATTCCCCCCGCCGTACCAACCCAAATGGTCGAGTCGTTCGACGCAAGCACGGAGAAGACACGGTGGTTGAGATTTTCGCGGAGGCCTAGTCTTCCGCTTGAAGGGGAGAGGTCGAAATTGAGAGAGTCATCAGGAGAAATAAACTGAATCGAGCCATCAGGAGGAAGGATCACACGATCCCATGTTTGACCGTTATTGGTGGACTTGCGCAGCATCCCGGCGAAACTCGCAATCCACACCGTGTTGCTCGTAAGTGCGATATCGAACGTGACGTTGTTCTCGGGTACGGTGATGGCAAGTGCAGCAATGCGATTCCTGCCGTACGTCAGCGTGTCGACGGTGCCCGTGTCCACCGGTTGTTTCACGAACCTCCACGTCGTGCCGCCGTCGGTTGAGTAATGGAGGCCGGCTCCAATCTGAATCACGTCCCCGTTTCGCCGTTCGGAATATGCCGATGCCACCCACATCGTGTTCCCGCGTCGGGCGAGCGCTGAGATACCGCGGCTTTCAAACGGGGGCACGTTGGCGAAGTTCTTCCATCGCTTACCACCATCCACCGATTGGCTCAACCCTCTTCCCGATCCGATCCAAATCGTATCGCCGGCAACAAGGATATCGTTGATAGAATTGCTCTTCGGTAGGAGTGAACGTTCTTCCGCGTTTACACGAAACGAGGTGGGGAGTTGTCCAAACGCGTGTGCTGCGAACGAAAGCATGAGACCAGTGAGAACGAAGGATCTCATATTCAGCGCACCGTCATGCGATGAATGAGGAGATTGCTTGCCGCGCCCGCACGATCGTACGCCTGGAATTCGAATCGATACGTCCCCCTCTGTGTAGAAGCCGGAAGGAGTATGCGCAGGCTGTAGATTCCATCACCTCGTGTCTCGTCTCCACTCGGTCCATTGCGGTTTCCGTCGTCGAACATTTCAAACGGATTTCCGCTCGACGGAGCGCCATTTGGTCGATACGAGTTAAAGAAAACGCGAGCAATATCCTGCAAACCGTTCGGATCACTCGCCCGAACTCGGAGCTGGATGAGCTGGTCTTGATTCGAAAGTGAGACCGTATCGGGTGCCTGGAGATCCGAGAGCACCGGCGGTTGGTTTGAGCGGACGACACGGAATGGTTCGTACAACGTTTTTGTCCGGTGCCCCTGAACAGTTTCACCGAAAGCTTCAATCCAGTAGGTTCCCACCTCGACTCGTTTGATGATGAATTCAAGCCTGCCGCTAAATTCTCCATCGTTGGCTTGTAGGTCGGGCGATGCGCCGTCATCGCGCAACGCGAGCGAGGTGATGGGGGATGAGGAGAGGTCTTTTCTAACACGCGCTGCGGCGGTGAGATTGGAAGGCGTCGAGGAAAACCTCATCCGCACCGTCGTCGAGACCGTCACTGTTTCCGTGGGAGTGCCAGGTGAGATTCTGATGGTATCAATATCAACCGTCGTAGGGGATAATTGCAGCGAGGAGGGGGAGGGAAGAAGCACCTGCGAATCGATGACAGACTCAGTTCCTCGCTCACATCCAGCAAACATAAGAAGAAAGAGAACAACAAATGCAGCGCTGGTCCACAGGATAGCTTGGGCCCACGCGGAGGGTGCAGTCCGGAGAGGTTGAGTTACACGAGCACCTATTTGAGAACGAGGGAGAGAGTTAAGCCGAAACAATGATTGCCATCCTTACTAAAAATGAGACCATCCGTTATCGTAGCAATCGCGAGTTGTTTCAGCACTCCTTTGTTCGATGGGGAATGATAACCGCTTGCCAAAAGAAAACCGCGAAGACGCGAAGAATGAGGATCATAAGGTGTTACAGCCCATTCACCATGCGTTTGATGCCGTTTTTCATCAAGACCACATTCCAATTGAGAGGAAACCCCAGACGCAGATTCCTCAATCTCATATATGTCAACAATTGAGCTTCATACAACGGTAACATGTGTTCTACTGCTTTGTTTTCGATCGCCACCGCTTCTTCGACCAATGTATCGATCCTATAGCCGGCATCGATCCTCTCGCCATCGTAGATGATGGGGACGATAAACTCCGTTTCTACTTTGAGGCCGCGTTTTCGAAGTTCATACGCATGGCATTTTTGATAGGCAGATTCCAACAAACCTGGACCAAGCGCTTTATGCACTTTTATAGCTGCATCCACAATAATTGCTGCAATTTCCTCAATGTCTGCCGTCTCTTTCATAACCCGTCTTTACCTTTGCGCCCTTAGCGACTTCGCGGTTCGTCTTACAACATATCAGCGGCAGGAGAGATTGAGTAGTCACTGAGGATCGTTACGTGTTGGCGCACAATGTTAAGGAACAGGAGCCTCAATGTCAACATCAATTTCAGAACGGAATCGTGAACGGAATAAAGGAAAAACACAGAATCAAGATGACCAACGTGATCCAACCGATGCGCATCCGCACATCATCCAGAGGCGTTTCGTCGGGAACCGGTGGATGGTAGAGTTTCACAAAGTAGTACGAGATCATTGCCCAGAGAAACCATCCGCTCCAGCTGTACTCGGCGAAGGGGATCACCTGTGAGCTCGGCTCGTTCGTGATTGTTGAGCTGATCATTCGCAGTATTGAATCGAGGACGGATGGAAGTCCCATGACGATGAGAGCAATAAATGCAGAACGAGCAACGATGCGATGTCGCTCTCCGAGCATCGCGTAGATCAGGTGCCCGCCATCAAACTGTCCAATGGGTATAAGATTCATCGCCGTGACGAACAGTCCAAACCATCCAACGACGAGAAACGGATAGTGATACATCTCCGTCATCGGCGGAACGAATTGTTGAGTGGGATCGGTCAGCAATGCACTCAGCATGGAATAGAGCAACGTCGAACCGAACTCCAGAGGCACGCCTTGTGAAGTTGGGTCGGCGTTGATGCTGAAATCATAATTCGGATGAATGTTCAGAATGTACTCCGGACCGGGGAGTGTCAGAAAGCCATAGATGAGAACGATGAGACACGCCACGAATCCCGCCAACGGTCCGGCGACTCCTATATCGAACATCACCTTCTTCGAAGGAACCACCGATCGTGTTCGGATGACGGCACCGAGAGTTCCGAAGTTGAGCAAGAACGGTACGGGAGGGAATGGAATAAAATAGGGTAACGTGACCTTCACGTTGTGATAACGTGCCGCAAAGTAGTGACCGAATTCGTGGCAACCCAGAATGAAGAGCATGGAGATCGAGTACTCGAGTCCGAGGTGAAAATTTTCAAGTTCGAACGGATTGTACCCAACCCACTGTACTCCAGCAACCGTTGTGGTGAAGAACGTCAAAAGAAACAGCACGAGATTGATGAGGTAGCGAAGGTCAAGAGCCGATTCAGACGGGGAGTAGTGTTGATCAGACGGTTGAGGTTCTTGATAGCTCATGCGCAAGGAAACACAGATTCAGACGTTACTTTCAACATCGGTTGTGGAATCGATTAAACGTAGCAATTGTTGCAACCATCTTGTGATGATCAAAATAGCGAAACTTCAGAGCGAAACAAAATAAAAACTCCGACACCGTTGCTGGAGTGCAAGCGTGTCGGAGTTTGAGACTTAAGAAAGGTGAGAAGAAGCTGTTATGGACGAGGCGTGTCTTCGGGCATTGGTAGCACATTGCTGGAATGGACTTGCGTAGTCGGCCGAGGCGTATCTTCGGGCATTGGTAGCACATTGCTGCTGCGTGCCGCATATGAAATGGCATAGTTGGTCGCAAACGTGAGGGCGAGTGCGATTGCAACGGAACGGAAACGTTTGACGGTGCGGGAGGTAATCATGGGTGACTCCTTTTAGTTAGGTGATTTGTGGATGGATTGTGATTCGGATCACGAATTTCGTGATCAGTGAAGCAGGTTGACGCTAATTTTAGCCAATTTCGCATCATAGTCAACGATTTCTTAATGTTTGGGCATTTCCTATCCAGAAACACAGTAAATCAATGTTCTAAGTTCTTGAAATGGAAGGACTTACCCTATCGCAACCTTCCATTGAATCATTCCGGGCGCAAAGATTTTTCTTGACATCAACTTCAAGTGGTCGTATATTCGTCGTGCATAACGACGAGGAGGTCACTTGAAACTAGGTCGCCAGGTTGTTCTGATCTGGATGGCATTGCTGGCCATCATATCCATTCTGCTTATCACTCTGCCTCATCGTACTCTGAACACGGTGAGTCTCATCAATGTGGCTTTGATGATGCTCGTAGGAGTCATTTCTTTCTTCATTTTCCTGCGTGAGCCTAATCCAAAGAATCGACCGATATTCTTCAACTTTGCGGTCTTCTTCTTAGCCTCTATCTTTTCTGTTTTGTCAACGCTTGTTGGTAAAGCAGTATTTGTGAGCGAACCGTTCGCAAGTTTTTATATCTACCAGTACTTCGGCGTTGGATTCCATTTCTTTCTCCTCGCATTTGCCGTTCTCTACGTGGTCTTCGATACTCTTTTCAACGAATTCAAAACGCTTGGTAAGTACCTTCTGACCTTCCTCGTAGTCGGTGGAACATTCGCCTACTACTATCATCCGATTTTTGAAAATCCAAAGTACGTTTATACTACTGCCGATATTATCGATTTCAAAGAAGTGGATGCGGCGGTGCGCCAACTCAAGGCTGAAGGTAATGAGAATCCCACTCCGGCGCAAATCGCAGAGATCGCCTCTCTTCATGCCTGGAACGACAATAAAAAAGTTGGAATGTTGTTTGAAGATCAAGAAGCAATTCGGGTCGCAGAGCTTTTGCCATATTTAGAAGGAAGCAACTTTCTCACGCTTCTGTATCGCCCTCTACACCTGAATGCCATTTACCTGAACGTCCTTTGTGTCTTCTTCATTCTTGTATTCTTTGGATACCAGTACAAGAACGATCCCCCACAGGGGGCGTACATTGAGAAAATCATCTTTCTGTTCTTGCCCTACTCGTCACTTGAAATTCTGCACTATTACGCCTACATTAAGTCGGTCGAATACGCGGGGTACTTGAGCATTTACAGCGTCGGACAGTACCTGACCATCGTCACGCTGTTGTGGCTCCTGCTCTTCTTCGGTCTCCGGTTGAAGTTTATTAGCAGCGTCAAAGGCGAGTTCTATGAGCGAGAACTGGTTTCTGATTCTGAACATATTAGTCGTTGGCGGGACATTTTTGATAGTCTCGTTGTACGTCATTTTCTTAACCCGAAAGCGCTTCATGGAAGGTTTTTTACACCGCGCTCGGCACGAAGAGAAACCTAATCTGCTCAAACGCATGCTGCTAAAGATCTTCAATTAATCCATAATATTTCGAGAGGCTGAGTCATGGTACAAACAACTGATGCATACATCATCGGTCGCAGTAAAGCGATCGAGCAACTGAAGAAGCAAATCGCGAAGCTCGCCAAGAACGAGAAAGACGTCGTCATCGTCGGAGAACCGGGAGTTGGGAAGGGCGTCGTCGCGAAACGCATCCACCTTGAGCGGTTTGGTGACCTTGAGGGGAAACATCCGCTCTACTCGCTCAATGCATTTGTCATTGACGACAAGGAACTTGAAGCGACGCTCTTCGGCTTTGAGAAAGGCGTTCCGGGCATGCCGCCGACGACAAAGCGCGGACTCTTCGAACTTGCCGAGGGGGGAACCGTTCTGCTCGAGGAGATCGAGGAAGCAAGCTTCCGTAATCAAATGAAGATTGCGGAATTCATACGGGAGCGAAAAGCGCGCCGCCTCGGAAGCGACGAAGCCCGATCCATCAACGTTCGCATTATGACGACGATGAAGCGCACGGCGGACGAATTATACGAAAACCACAAATTGTTCGACGACCTCTACAACGAGCTGAAAAAGTTTGAGGAGGTGTCGATTCTCCCGCTGCGCGACCGACCGGAGGACATTCCGCTGCTGGTGAAACACTTCGTAAGCGAGATCTGTGCCGATCTCGGTATCAAAGACGTCGCAATCGACATCAACGCTATTGATGTTCTCGTTCGCCATCCTTGGCGGGAGAATATCCGCGAGCTGAAAGCTGTCATCGACAAGTCGATTCTCTTCTCCTCTGGAGGCCGTTTCGTGTTGCCACCCGAGTTAAGTGACGAGAAGACGGAAGTGGTGAAGATGATCAACAATGTGATGACCGGTCAGGAGTTCGTGCTGGACAACTCCCTGGATGTGATCGAGAAGGGTATTATTGAACGGGCGCTGCTCAAATTCGGCTTCAATCAATCGCGGGCGGCGTCTTTCCTTGGAATGACCGAACAGACACTGCGCTACAAGCTGAAGCGGTTGGCCATACCAAGCGCTCGTCAACGTCGTTGATGGATGCGATGAATTCGTTCTTAGAGACAAACGCCCTCCGCCGGAGGGCGTTTGTATTTTACAAATGTCCGACTACAAATGTCCGACCCCTGACGGGGTCGAGATGAACGTTGGTCTTTCAAATCATTTCTACAAATGTCCGACCCCTGACGGGGTCGACCGATCGCTTTTGTTTTGGGATATCCGACCCCTAACGGGGTCGAGATGGACGTTTGTCTTTCAAATCATTTCTACAAATGTCCGACCCCTGACGGGGTCGACCGATCGCTTTTGTTTTGGGATGTCCGACCCCTGACGGGGTCGAGATGAACGTTGGTCTTTCAAATCATTTCTACAAATGTCCGACCCCTGACGGGGTCGACCGATCGCTTTTGTTTTGGGATGTCCGACCCCTGACGGGGTCGGCCGATCGCTTTTGTTTTGGGATGTCCGACCCCTGACGGGGTCGCGATGGACGCTGATATCTCGATCCGAACCGCCGATGCGATATTGTTCAACTACAAATGTCCGACCCCTGACGGGGTCGACCGATTGCTTTTGTTTTGGGATATCCGACCCCTGACGGGGTCGAGTTCTACAAATGTCCGACCCCTGACGGGGTCGAGATGAACGTTGGTCTTTCAAATCATTTCTACAAATGTCCGACCCCTGACGGGGTCGACCGATCGCTTTTGTTTTGGGATATCCGACCCCTCACGGGGTCGAGATGGCCGTTGGTCTCTCAAAGAGACCCTGATGTGACGATGTGCAATTCCTAACGAAATTGAATTCCCTTCTTCGGTCACAACAAATGACCGATCCCTCACGGGGTCGAGAATGGCACGTTCTCTGGCGAAGACGGACAACTCCGTAGGAGTTGGACGTTTCTAGAACTGCATACCAAAAAAGAATCGAACTCCGTAGGAGTTCCACAGAGCAGGTGTGCTGCTTGATTGTAGTTTAAGGCTCCTTCGTAAGCCAAATCGGATTGCTGATGCAGAAATGTGATTCACCGTCAAGTGAATCGTGTGGCGAAGTGGAGACAACGGCACGCACGTAGCTGTTGCATTTCACGTGGATTGCGAGCTCTTCCGTCCATCTCATCGTTCCCAATGCTAGGTCTTTCTTGAGTATCACGGTTTCAGACCCGTCTCCTATCCTTCCTTGATAACAACGTACGATGGCCAGAGAACCGAATTCGGTCGAACTCATTGCTTCCATCTGTAAGACCGGAGTCGTCCCGCGCGCTTCGCCTCCTATTGTCGTTATCCTCTTTTGCTCATTCCGTGCAACGAGACGAACGACCGGACCATCGGTAAGGATCATCTTGCCGTCGCGCATTGCTTCAAGAAGAGCACGTTCATTGAGTGGTCCGTCCGTGAAAATACCTGTCCTCATCTTTCCGAAAATTTGTTGATTCGATTCACGAATCGTGAAGAAGGGGAGACCGACTTGTCGAAATCGGTTGAAGTTGCCGTGGGCATCGTTCCCTGCAACAGCAAAGAGACGACAACCCTGCAAAAGGAGCTTGATCCAAAGTTCAAGTCCCCGATCAAAACCTTTTCCCGTTGATCCATTCGCGAACTGAAGGCCGAGCAGACCATCGTGCTGGAAGTCTTGTGCCGACCAGCTCCCTCGTCCCAACAAGATCCGCTGCAGAGCCGGGACAGGTTCCGACACGTGTGCGGCGAAGGCAAGTGCGTTCGGTTCCTTGAGCTGAATTGCCTCCGGGATGTCATGCTCGCTGCGTGTTTGGAACCATCGTTCCGCTCCATCACCGGAACCAGGAATGAAGCGTCGATTTCCGTAGATCAGAAGATGGACGTTGCGTCCTTCTCGGTTGCGGACGGTGGCTTCCTCGCCACGAACTATCACGAATGGTACTCCTTCGTCATTGAGTCGAGTGACTTCATCCTGAAGAGCATTCCACTTGGGTAACGCGGGATCGTTGTGAAGATAATTGTCAACACAATCATCGAGATCGTATGAGTGATCCGTCGTGCAGAAGAAGGAGAGTCCCATCGCTTCACTCAGATCTCTTGCTGCTCGTAACGGTGCTCCAAATTCGACTTGATCCTCGGTGTAGTTCGAGTGTGTATGGGCATCGCCAAAGTGAAGTCCGGCAAATCGTGGGAGAGGTTCTCGTGCCACGTACGTCTTCAAGGCTGCATGGGAAGCGGTGCGGTAGTTGTCGGTCTGCAAAAGCTTTCGCTTACCGTTCACTTCCATGTCGATAAGGACGAGAACTTCAATCCATCCATTCAGATCACTCAAATCGACGTGAAAGACACGCCACCAATGTTTTTCGTTCGTCGATAGTTGCTCCGATAAAAGCCCATACGTTCTGGTTGACTGGGCGGAACGAATTTCAGCTTGAACACGATGTAACGTGAGAGGATACAGATGAGCGTCCTTCACATAGAGCAGGATGGGGAGGGGGCGATTTGGTTCTAAACGGTGGGGGACATCGGCGAGGATCTCCGGCTCCCTCGTTCGAAGAAAACTGAAGAAATACCTGAATCGATAGTGGATCTCCGCGTAGAGGAAAAAGGGAAGCAGGAGGACCAGGTCGAAAGGCAAGATCAATAATGTCTTCCTTTCCAAACGACTTTGCCCCCGAAGAAGACGACGAGGGGAAGCAACAGTACATAGAAGAAAAAGTATGCTTGAAAACGATAGAAATACTTTAAGAGATCTACTCGCGCCAGTCTCACGAGAACTTGTCGAAGAAACATATAATCACCGACAAGCTTTGCGAAGAGGCACGAAAGCCCTATGGCCACCTCGCCGGTGAGGATCGTCCACGCGATCAGTGCGTGTGTGCTGAACGCGATCGCCATAATAACGAAGCCACTCGGTTTCATGTCGAGCCCCCCCTTACCCCATCTCTTTTTTTGTCGGATCAAGTCCTTCCACGTCCTGCACGGCTCGCTTGTTACGAGGAGGTGCGGATCGATCGGGTACAAGTATTCCCAGCGGCCCGTACGAACAATTGCCTGGAAGAGCATGAAGTCTTCCGTGACGCTGAATGGAATCTTCTCATATCCACCCACTTCCTCATAGGCCGCTTTTCTAAAGGAGAGATTGTTGCCGATGGTACTGAGAGGATTTCTCAGGGTGGCTGCGGCGGAGGCCAATCCGAGCAGATAGACCCAATCGAGTGACTGCATTCCTTCAAACGATGTACGGGCCTTCTGTATCGTTATTCCTCCCACTATCCCCACGCGGGGAGCGTATCGACGCGCCGTGTGTTCTACCCATGTCTCGGGAACGACACAATCAGCATCCGTTATGAGAATCACTTCGCCGCGGGCCTTCGTGATACCTTGATGAAGGGCATTCGACTTTCCTATCAGCCGCGGATGATCCTCAGCATTCATCCAAGAACAGTTTGTGTACCGCCCCGCAAACTCTTCACAAACCGAAATGGTCCCGTCGGTGGAGTGATCGTTGACGACGATGACCTCAAATTGGTCCGACGGATAGGTTTGATGAAGAACGGAGCGCAGGCACTCCGGCAAAAGCTTCTCTTCGTTTCGAGCGGCGATCACGACGGAGACAAAAGGACGACGATGCGGATCCACATCGTCCCGTGTATGACGGATACCGTAGAGAAGCACTGCAACCTGTAAGAGGTATGCAAATGAGACAACAACGAGAAGCAATTCGACGGTCATGTCAAGAGATCGCGGATGGAACAATCACATTCTGGAAAGACGTGACAAGGTGCCGCTCCAATATACGGAGAGAGTGAGCAACGAGCAACGACGATCCAGAACGATGTCAGGGAAAGCTCCGGTTATCCTTTTTCGCTTGTGGTAAGAAGTCTCCCTTTGAGAAGGATCGGGCAGCGCGCACATAAAGGGGATAACAACATTATAAACGAATAGATAAGAGAAACGTGTTCAGCGCGACAGCCGGTGCGATGCCAATCTGCGTATAGAACAAAACGGCGCCGGCCTCTCGTACGCCAAGATCGGCCAGCGCGAACGGAAAGAAACTCTTCGTCAGCATCATCGCGCTAAATGCGAGGGAAGCTCTGAACCACTCGACGGAGACAAACGCCGCAAGCAGGAGGAGTGCCTCACACACAAGAAGGAGTTGCGAGCCGAGCGTAAGAGAGTGACCTCCACAACGAGAATAAGCAAGCTGGGCACACCGAACATTGTTAGCACAAGGAAGAGCCTTATGAGAAGAGAAAGTCGTTGCTTGGAGGGCTCCACAATGATTCAGCTGAAGCTGGTGCGCATTTCAAAAATGAGCAGTGCATCACAAATGCGGAACAAAGATGAGGAGAATTTGGATGAAATGGAAGCAGAAGATCCTATCCATTCTTATGGTGAGACATTCATCGTCGTGCAAATCGCGATTATGCCGTCGAGAGATAAATTGAATATCGGTTTTTCGCGGGCTATATTCATCAACAAAGAAAAAGAACGAACCATAGGAAACATCTTGAACGCACTCGTCATTGGCATTGCAGGGGGGACGGGATCAGGAAAGACGACGGTGACGAACAAAATTCTTGACCGCTTGGATCGCGAGAGGGTGTTGGTCATCCAACACGACTCGTATTATAAGGACCTTTCCGCCTTCAACGGTTTGAAGCCCGAACAGATCAACTTTGATCACCCCAGCACGCTTGAGACAGAACTACTGATTCAACACATCTTACAGCTTAAGAGCGGTTTGCCCGTTGATCAGCCGATTTACAATTTCACGACGTATTCCCGCATGAAGGAAACACGACGTCTCGAACCCCGCGAAATCATCATTGTCGACGGAATCCTGCTCTTCGTCGAGAAGCGTCTGCGCGAACTGTTCGACATCAAGATTTTCCTCGATACGGACGCCGACGAGCGACTAATCCGACGAATCCGGCGAGACATCCTCGAGCGTGGCAGATCGGTTGAATCGGTGATGAATCAGTATATGGCAACGGTGAAGCCGATGCATCTTGAGTTTGTCGAGCCGAGCAAGCATTGGGCGGATATCATCATTCCTCGTGGAGGTGAGAACGTAGTCGCTATTGACATGGTCGTCACGAAAATTCGTTCTCTGCTTCGCGAGAAAGCAAAAGATTGACATCTGCAGGTCGAGAGTCCAGTCATTTCAACGGATAGTATCGCGTGAAGTCGGATTTCTTGACTCTCCCTCGTTTTTTGGGTATCTTCGAGGCAAATTTTGTATGAAGAAATGCCCCCTGCATTACTTTGCGGAGCGATGGGCAATCAAATCGTGGGAGCATCGCGAAGACGAAGAAAGGATTCACTTTTCCTGTGACACATCGAGCGCTGCAAGCGCAATATCAAAAGACTGTTTTAGAGAACGGTGTGCGAGTCGTTACGGAGGAGATCCCCTCCGTCCGCTCGGTCACGGTAGGTATTTGGGTCGAGACAGGTTCCCGAGAGGAGACAGAAGAAACGAATGGGATCAGCCATTTCATTGAGCACATGGTATTCAAGGGAACAACGCGGCGGTCAGTGCGTGAGATTGCTCGAAGTATTGAATCCGTTGGGGGATATTTAAATGCGTTCACAGGCAAGGAACATACCTGTTTCTACGCCCGTGTGCTCGATGAACATACGGGACTGGCTTTAGATGTGGTCTCTGACCTTGTTCAGCACGCGACGTTCCCAGAAAAAGAGCTCGAGAAGGAAAAAGGGGTCGTTATTGAAGAGCTCAAGAATGCAGAAGACGATCCGGATGACATCATACACGACTATTTCGATAAGGCCGTTTTCGGAAATCATCCCCTCGGATTTCCCGTCATTGGTACGGAAAAGAACCTACGCTCTTTCACACGAAACGATCTCGTTTCGTACCTCCACGCGCATTACATTCCTTCCCGAATAGTTGTTGCCGCTGCGGGAAACGTGAAGCACGACGTGCTGGTAGAGTTAAGCAGACGCCTCATCGCTCCCGGCTCGAAGAAATCTGACCATCACGCACCTGCAAGAAGACGTCCCCGACCAAATCACGGCGGTCGGCGTCAATTCAACAAGCCGATTCAGCAAGCACACGTTTGCCTTGGGACGCAAGCATACAGCATCAGAAGCAAGTTTCGGTATCCGCTCAAGGTTCTGAATACACTTCTGGGCGACGGGATGAGTTCGAGACTGTTTCAAAACATTCGCGAGAAGTACGGATTTGCATACTCTGTCTACAGTTACGTCAACATGCTGAGCGATGCAGGGGTCTTTGGAGCGTACATCGGAACGGACAAAACGCATATCGATGCCTCGATAGAACTTATTCACGGAGAGCTTGATAAGCTGAAACGTAAGCCGGTTCCCAAGGCTGAGATCGCCAGAACGAAGGCACAGCTCAAGGGGAGCATGATGCTGAGTTTAGAGAGCATTCCGAACAGGATGATGCGGTTAGGAACGTCGGAGCTTTATTTTGGCGAACTGAAGCCGCTGGATTCCATTATTCAGCAAATCGACGCCGTTACACAAGATGAGGTGACAGAAGTAGCCAACGACCTTTTCAATGAGAGCCGGATGACGACAGTTGTGTTTGAACCGGCGGTTGCCGAGCAACAAGAGTCGCCGCAGAGTATTGCTCTCGCCGCGAAGCGGAAACAGACGCATTGAATTGCACCTATGCCGTTCCTGACTCAAGCCGATATCGAGAAGCACCTTACGATGGAAGGACGTGCGCTTGAGATTTCCTCGCGCGCACGGACGATGCAAGATTCGCCCATCAGGAAACTTGCGGCGACGGCAGAAGCTCGAAAGAAGAACGGTATCAAAGTCTATCACCTCAACATCGGCCAGCCAGACCTCCCGACTCATCGCATCGTTTTTCAGACCATTCGTGAGCTTCAGCTCGGCACGCTCGCGTACGCCCCTTCGAACGGACTTCCTCAAGCGCTTGCAGCCTGGAAGCAGTACTACGACGGTGTTGGTGTAGAATTAGAGGAGCGCGAGATCATCATCACAACGGGAGGCTCTGAGGCGATCATCTTTGCGATGTGTGCCATTTGCGATGCAGGGGACGAGATTATTGTCTTCGAGCCCTTCTACACCAATTACAATGGCTTCGCAACTGTTGCCAACGTGAAGTTGCGACCAATCGCACTTTCGATTGCAGATGGTTTTCATCTTCCGAGTACCGAAGAGATCGAACAGCACATCACGCCGCGAACGAAAGGGATTTTAATCTGCAACCCATCGAATCCAACGGGGACCGTGTATACGCGGCAGGAGCTGAGCAGATTGGTGGACATTGTCAAACGGCACGATCTCTTCCTGTTGTCAGACGAGGTGTATCGCGAGTTCTCTTACGAAGGGCCATCTACAAGTGTTCTCGGTTTTCCCGAGATACGTGACCGGGCGATTCTGCTTGATAGTTCATCAAAGCGGTTCAACGTTTGCGGCGCGCGCATCGGTGTGCTCGCGAGCCATCATCCTGACATTGTGCAGGCGGCATTCAAATTCGGTATGGCGCGGCTCTCGGTTGCCTCGATCGAACAACTTGCACTCGTTCCGCTGCTCCAATCGTCGCGCCAATATACGGAACCCTTGGTGGAGGAATTCCGAAGACGTCGAGAGGCCGTGCATCGGGGTCTGGCAACCATTCCGGGTGTCACGTTCTACAAACCTGAGGGTGCATTCTACATTGTCATCGGTTTGCCCGTCGACGATTCGGAACATTTTTCGAAATGGTTGATCGAAGAATTTGACTACGAGAAGGAGACGGTTCTTCTTGCTCCGGCGCAGGGATTTTACGCAACACCCGGCAAAGGTCTGAACGAAGTGCGGTTAGCGTTTATGTTGAAGCGTGAAGACCTCGAGCGCTCCCTCACCATCCTTCGCGCTGCGTTAGACGCTTATCAGAAACTGTTCTAAGAGAATAACCAAGTCGTATGGCACGAATTACGATAGATGGTAGAGAGTACGACGTCGATCCAAAGCTGACAATTATTCAAGCGGCTGCCGAGAACGGCATCGAAATCCCACATTTTTGTTGGCATCCCTCTCTTTCGGTGGCAGGCAATTGCCGTATGTGTCTCGTGGAAGTCGAAAAGATGCCGAAGCTTGCCATCGCCTGTGCAACACAGGTAGCGGACGGTATGGTTGTTCAGACCGAAAGTGAACGAGCGGTCAAGGCACGACAGGCGGTGATGGAGTTTTTGTTGATTAACCACCCACTTGATTGTCCAATTTGCGATGAAGCAGGGGAGTGCAAGCTGCAGGATTATTCGTACAAGTATAGCATCGGCTACAGCAGATTTGAGGAGGACAAGGTTCACAAACCGAAGCGTGTTGAACTCGGTCCTCACGTCATGCTGGATGTCGAACGGTGCATCATGTGTTCACGTTGCATTCGGTTCTCCGACGAAATCGCGAACCAGCCGGTGCTGACGTTTACCCAACGCGGGGACCACGTTGTTCTCACGACATTTCCGGGAACGAAACTGGACAATCCATACTCCATGAATGTTATTGAGCTCTGTCCCGTTGGAGCATTAACCAGCACCGATTTTCGATTCAAAGCCCGCGTTTGGGAGATGTCCTCCACGGAGAGCGTCTGTCCAGGATGCGCTCGTGGATGCAATATGCAAATCTGGGTACGTAATAATCAGATACTTCGACAGACTCCTCGTCTGAACGAGGAGGTCAATTCATATTGGATGTGTGATGCCGGACGATTAAACACCTACAAACCGGTCAACAGTCCGCAACGATTGAAGACACCAATGGTCCGGAAGGATGGTGCGCTGGTGGAAGTTGGCTGGGACGAAGCCATCGCAACGGCTGCATCCGAGCTGAAGTCGTTCAAGAAAAATGAGCTTGCTGCTCTGGCCTCTGCTTATGCGACGAACGAGGATAACTACGTCTTCCTTCGGTTTGTACGCGAGGTGCTTGGTACGAAAAACCTCGACTTCGTGCGGCACGTGATCGAAGGTGATGAGGATGAATTGCTGATCAGAGCCGACAAAACACCCAATACGACAGGACTCAAGCTCCTCGGCGTTCGACCAATGGAGGGAGGGAAGGATTTGACCGGAATCATCCAAGGTATCAGAGGAGGAGCGATTAAGGCGTTGTATGTCTTGGAAGACGATATCGCCTCCGTTCCAGAGATTGCAGCCGTGTTGCCGAGTCTTCAACTCCTCGTCGTCCATTCGTCGCTCCAGAACAAGACGACGGAATATGCGGATATCGTGCTCTCCGCGTCGACTTATGCCGAGAAGCACGGCACGTTCACGAACTTTCTCGGACGTGTCCAACGAATCCGTCCTGCGGTCGCGACGTTGGAACACGACCGAGCATTGGATGGGTTTGCAATGAGCCGATGGGATAAATTTGCGTCGCAGAACGACCGGTGGGGCAGACCGGTGAAACGTGATGCACGCCCGAGCTGGAGAATTCTGACAGCGGTGGCGGGAGCCTTCGGGGCGAAATTCCGCTACCACACTTCGGAAGAGGTTTTCAAAGAGATCGCGGAAAAAGTTCCCGCGTTCAAGGGGCTTACATACGCTCAATTAGGATCGCTTGGGGTGACCATTCAACTCACAGAACAAGCAACCGTACTAACCTCTTGAAACAGTGTCTCTAACGCCCATGGTAACCGAAATCGTACTCATTCCGCTGCTGAAGATTCTGGTTGTAGTGCTCTCCATTCTCACGTGTGTTGTCTTTCTTGTTTATATCGAACGCCGCGTCAGCGCATTTGTGCAAAACCGGGTCGGCCCGAATCGCACAGGACCGTATGGCCTGCTTCAAACGGTAGCCGACGTCGTCAAATTGCTGATGAAGGAGGATATCGTCCCTCGAAATGCAAATAAGAGGATCCACGATCTTGCCCCCATCATCTCGATAGCCGTCGCGCTCAGCACGTTTGCCGTTATTCCAATCGGCGATACTATTGAGCTGTTTGGTCGACAGATCAAACTGATCATTGCGGATGTGAACGTTGGTATTCTCTACATCCTTGCCATAACGTCGCTGGGAGTGTATGGCATCACACTGGCCGGTTGGTCGTCCAACAACAAGTATTCCTTGCTCGGAGGTCTTCGTTCATCAGCCCAGCTTATCAGCTATGAGTTATCGATGGGACTTTCCATTATTGGCGTGCTGATGGTATCGGGCACGCTGCAGCTCGATAAGATTGTGCATCATCAAACCGCTTATCTGTTCGGTTGGCTTCCTGCTTGGAATGTGTTTCTCCAACCGATCGGATTCATCACGTTTGTTACGGCGGCCTTTGCGGAGACCAACCGGCTGCCTTTTGATCTTCCCGAGGCGGAGCCGGAGCTTGTGGGGGGGTTTCATACAGAATATACAGGCCTCAAATTCGGTCTCTTTTTTCTCGCAGAGTACGCCAATATGATTACGATGAGCGCTGTTATCACAACGCTCTTTCTTGGGGGATGGCACCTTCCGTATGTGGAATATCTCGGGCTTTCTTCGTTTGTGCTTTCTCTCGTCTCTGTCGGAACATTCTGCGTGAAGGTGGCAGCCGTGTTGATGTTCTTCATCATCATTCGGTGGACGCTCCCCCGCTTTCGTTACGATCAGCTCATGAATTTGGGTTGGAAGTTTATGTTGCCCATTACGATCGTTAATGTTATCCTGACGGGTCTTGTTCTCCTCATTCTGTGACAAACCGCAGAGAGAAGTTCGTCGCTTTCATAAAGAGGTATTGCATGGGTTCAAATGGTAAAATGATTCGAAAGAAAGACCTTACCTTCTGGCAGCGATTGTATATTCCTGAAATCGCCAAAGGCCTGCGGCTGACCATTACACAGATGTTCAAGCCCAAGGTTACGTATCAATACCCAGAGGATAAATTTGTCCCGCCACCATCTTTCCGTGGTAGGCCTGTTCTCGTCGAGGAACAGGGGGTTGAGCGATGTGTAGCTTGCGGTCTGTGCTCTCGAGTCTGCCCGGCCCTCGCCATTGATGTACAGGCCTCAGAAACAGAGCTTGAGAAGGAGCGGTACCCAATCAAGTTCGAAATTAACATGGTTCGATGCATTTTCTGCGGTTTCTGCGAAGAAGTTTGTCCTGAGGAAGCGATTGTGATGAGCAACGAGTATGAACTCGTCTTCACAAGTCAAGAAGAGGCAATCTTCGGAAAGGATAAGCTCCTTACTCCCATCGAACAACTGCGTCCACGTCTGGAATGGCTGAAAAACAACCGTTAGAAACAAGTCAAAATTAATTGAGATAACTATTTAAAAACAAAGGGCCTATTCTGAGCTAAATAATCCTTCAAAGAAGCCCTCACTCCCACTTGTCCCGCCCGCATCTGGGAGGAAGAATACGATCACGCCACGATAAGATCCTCTTCCTTCATGTTTAGCCGTGTTCTGAGTGGTGCAACCTACGGTGTCAACGCCTTCCTTGTTGAAGTGGAGACCCACATTGAGGAGAAGACGAGTGACTTCTTCCTCGTTGGGTTACCTGACAATGCAGTAAAGGAATCCCGGTCCCGCATCTCCGCAGCTATCAAAAATTCAGACCTACAGTTTCCCCGCGGCCGTATTACGGTGAATTTGGCACCTGCCGATGTGAAGAAGGAGGGGTCGGCATTCGATCTGCCTATTGCCGTAGGAATGCTTACAGCATCGGAGCAGTGTGCTCCTGACTTCCTCGAACAGTTCCTGATTCTCGGTGAGTTGGCGTTAGACGGTACGATTCGTCCCATCCACGGTGCCCTCGTGATGGCGATGGAAGCGAAGCAAAGGGGACTCAGAGGAATAATTTTGCCAAAATCGAACGCACGTGAAGCAGCTCTCGTTGAGGGTATTGATGTTTATGCTGTAGAGAGCTTGAGGGAAACTGTTGATCTTCTTTCAGGTGAAGTTCAATTGCTCAAACCTTTCACGATTGACATAAAGCGTATTTTTGAGAACGACCGGCAGTATTCGGTCGACTTTGCAGATGTGAAAGGTCAAGAGAGTGTGAAGCGGTCCCTTGAAGTTGCCGCGGCGGGTGGTCACAACATTATTCTTATCGGCCCTCCCGGATCCGGCAAGACGATGCTTGCCAAACGACTTCCGACAATACTGCCGCCGTTGACATTTGAGGAGGCACTGGAGACAACGAAGATTCATTCGGTCGCAGGACTCCTTCCCCCGGACACCGCACTTGTTTCGGTGAGACCGTTTCGTTCACCACATCATACAATTTCGGATTCTGCACTGGTTGGAGGAGGTACGATGCCTCGTCCCGGCGAGATCTCCCTTGCGCATCATGGTGTCCTGTTTCTTGACGAGCTTCCTGAATTTGCCAGAAATGTATTAGAAGTAATGAGGCAACCACTTGAAGATGCAAAAGTTACTATCAGTCGTTCAAAGATGACTGTCGAATACCCTGCCAACTTTATGTTGGTGTGTGCGATGAACCCATGCCCCTGCGGCCACTATGGTAATCCCAATCAAGAATGTTCGTGCACACCTTTGCAGATTCAAAAATATGTCGGGAAGATATCGGGACCGTTGTTAGATCGTATCGACATCCACGTTGAGGTGCCAGCCGTCCGGTATGCAGATCTGGCAACGAAGAGATCTGGAGAACCATCACATGTCATACGGGATCGTGTTGTGAAGGCTCGGGAAATTCAAGCCCGCCGGTTTGTTGGTCGGAAAGGAATCTTCTGTAATGCCGATATGCAGTCGAAGGAGATTAAGGAGTTTTGCCAGATCGATGACGAGGGAGCTACCTTGCTCAAAATGGCGATGCAGAAGTTGGGGCTCAGTGCGCGGGCGTACGACCGGATTCTCAAGGTGGCGAGGACGATCGCAGATCTCGCACAGAGTGAGCAAATTCGACCTGAGCATTTGAGCGAGGCAATTCAGTATCGCAGTTTGGATAGGAGCTTTTACAATGCGTAGAAGGCTTGGCTTATTGTTTGTTATACTCGCCGTTGTTTTCTCAAGATCAGCAGCGCAAGTTGCAGAGTACTCGTTCAAGCAGCTAACCGTTGATCAGGGATTGTCACAAAATTCCGTTTACACGATCCTCCAGGACCGGAGTGGATTTATGTGGTTCGGCACAAAGGATGGATTGAATCGGTACGATGGATATCGTTTCGTCATTTTTAAGCACAACCCAAGCGACTCTACTTCGCTTGCGGATAATAGTATTACCACACTGTATGAGGATCGACGTGGCAGGATGTGGGTGAGCACGACAAGTGCTCTGCACGTATTCGATCAAAAAACTGAGCGATTTTACCGCGTACTCTTGGTTGATCTATCTTCAAATGGACAATCACCTGTTACCGTCAATGCAATCACGGAAGACGATGAAGGAAATCTTTGGCTGGGGACGATTGCCAGCGGACTCATCCGACTAACGGTGTCAGAAGATTACCCCCACAGTAGAGCAACCTCAGCGAAGTTTTTTGTGCATGATCCACAAAACCCCAAAAGCCTTTATAACAATTATATCACAGCACTATATTTTGACAGTCACAAAGTGCTTTGGGTGGGAACCTTAGGTCGACTGCAATCGCTGAATCCGAGAGAACTCGAACGAGGCTTTGAGAATCATCGCATTCGAGCATCGCTCGGACGCAACGACCCAGAGGTCTATTGCCTGTACGAAGACGCCCACCGTGTGCTCTGGCTCGGTACTTCCGACGGGCTTGTTCGATATGACCGTGAGAGTAGGCGCATGATCATCTACCCGTGGAAGGGAGATGACTTTGTAGGCCAGAATCGTTCTATCAGAGCAATCGGTGAGGATGGACGGGGACGACTCTGGCTGGGAAACTTCGGCAGACTGGTGTATTTCGACCGGCAAACGGAGCAATATCGCACGGTTCCGCGGCATGTTGAGGAAACTTCGGATTTGTTTCGCACGGGAACTGTCCAGATCCGCCGCGATCGCAGCGGCGCCTTATGGTTTGGAAGCAATGGGCATGGTGTGTTCAGACATGATGCAATTCTTTCGCGCTTCCAATCCTTTACGAAGGCCACCTCCAAGAATATCGGCTGGTCCGGGCACAGCGTTCGCTCACTCTACGAAGACTCCGAGCGGCGACTCTGGATCGGCTCCTACGGCGGCCTCTACGTCGCAAACCCTTCACGCACAGCATTCACGCGAGCTCCAAACGTAGGCGATTTTATGGTTCGGTCGATAACCCAAGACCCACAAGGTATCTTTTGGTTTGCCTCGGCAGATTTGATCCGATTTGACGCAAAGACAAACAATGTACGCGTATACCATCACAACCCACGCGAAGCCAAGAGCATCATGGGCAATGAGGTTGCGGGAGTACTTCAGGATCATGCTGGAACACTATGGGTCGTAGCAGGCGGAGTGCTAAGCAAATTCGAACGAACGAGTGGAAGGTTCACACAATTCGCCTTTGCCGACCCCGCAGAATTCATCTCAACGGACCCCACTCCTATCGGCATGTACGAAGACCATCGCTCTCGCATCTGGCTTGCGACCGAGAAAGGGCTTTTTGTGTTCGACGCTGCCACGAACAGATTCAAACGCTACGTTTACGAGCCAGGAAACGAGCACAGCCTCAGCTATTCTGTTACGCGATGTATAACACCTGACCCGCTTGAGCCCGAACGGATACTCTGGATAGGGACTGCAGGTGGCGGATTAAATCGCCTCGACCTTCAAACCGAGCAGTTTACGGCGTTCACGGAGGAGGATGGCTTGCCGAATAATGTTGTGTACGGCATCCTGGGCGATTCGACAGGCAATTTATGGTTGAGCACGAACAAAGGACTTGCTCGATTTAATCCCCGGACACGGACATTTCAAACCTATCTCAGTCAGGACGGCCTTCAGAGCAACGAGTATAATTCCGGAGCATATCACAAAAGCCGGCGTGGCGAGATGTTTTTCGGCGGCATCAACGGGTTCGATGTGTTTGACCCCGCGACCGTCTACGCAAATTCGTATGTCCCCGAAGTCGTGATCACCGAGTTACGGCTCTTCAACAAACCGGTTACGCTCCATGACGCGCGGGTGAGGCTGACGGAGCCGATTTCCCTTGCCACAGCCGTGACATTTTCCTACAGCCAAAATGTGTTCTCGTTAACCTTTGTTTCCTTGGATTATACTGCGCCAGAGAAAAACCTCTACCAATACATGCTCGAAGGCTTCGATCCGGATTTCGGTCCCGCAAGCACGATAAGAACGGCAACGTATACCAACCTCGACCCGGGGGAATATACATTTCGCGTTCGAGGTTCCAACAGTGACGGCGTTTGGAGCGAAAAAGAAGCGTCGCTTGTTATTACCGTCCTGCCGCCATTTTGGATGACATGGTGGTTCCGAACAGTGCTTGTGGTGATTATTCTCGCGCTTGGTCCCATCATCTATTATAGACGTGTAACGGCATTGAAACGCGAACACGCGCGCCAGAGAGAGTTTTCGCGTCGCCTCATCGAATCACAGGAAAGCGAACGCAAGCGCATCGCGGCGGAATTGCATGACAGTCTTGGCCAAAATCTGCTGGTGATGAAAAACCGGGCCGTGTTGGGGCTTCAGGATGCGCAGGTGACGGGCGCACTGCGGGACGGCCTGACGGAAATCTCCAACACAGCGTCCGCGACCTTAAAGGAGGTGCGGGAGATTTCGCACAACCTTCGTCCGTATGAACTTGACCGTTTCGGCGTTACCGAAGCAATCCGTTCAGTCGTAGAAAAAGTTCAGGCTTCTTCGGCCATTGTGTTCACGACGGCGATTGACGATTTTGACGGTTTACTGGAGAAAGAGTTTGAAATCAATCTCTACCGCGCCGTTCAGGAGTGTCTGAACAACATCATGAAACATGCCGAGGCAACACAAGCGTTCGTGGGAATTACAAAGAACAACGGCTTTCTTGTTGTGACCGTTCGCGACAACGGGAAGGGATTTGAGCAGCGCGCGCTGCAATCCGGCGAACAAAAAACTGTGGGTCTTGGATTGAGTTCGCTGGAAGAGCGTATGCGTATTCTTGGCGGTTCACTGACAATCACCTCCAATCCGGGAAGCGGTACCACCATCTCAATGACCATACCACTGCGGAAACAGCCTGATGGCGCTCCTTAGGAAACGGTGACTGAGAGAGACGGAGAAATCGGAGAATAACGACGCTATACCTCTTCACGATACACAGAAAGTAAAGGTGCTACGCAATGCCCGAAAAAGTAAGCAGTGATAAAGAGTAATGACTCAGCGAGTAAACGCCCGCCAGAACGCTCAGCGGGCTGGCAAGACCAAGTTAAGTGTTTAACCACAGATTCACAGATTGGAGAAGAAGATTTGGATAAAAAGGAATTTCCCTTGATCAATTACCTGAGAATCTCTGGCTGCAAGGTGGGATTGCTGGTGAACTTTGGAGAATCATCATTAACATGGAAGAGGGTCGTTCTTTGAGGAATGTTAATCCGTGAATCTGTGGTTCATCTTTTCACTGAGCAGTTCCTATAAAGATTTACATGTTTATCAGAATGCTATGCATGCTGCGGATGATATCTGAAAACGATGTAAAAAATGTGAAAGAAATGTGTTGGCTCCGACTCACCGTTTCTTCCATTCACCCTTTCATCTCTTCCATAAAAATGCGACAACCGTAATGATCACGCTTATTATCGCGGACGACCACCCCGTATTCAGGCGCGGACTCATTCAGGTCTTGGAGTCGGACCCCGCGCTTCGAATTTCCGCAGAAGTTGGCAACGGAGAGGAGGCACTTGCAGCGATCGAACGTCATCAACCGGATATCGCCGTGCTTGATATTGATATGCCAAAAATGAACGGTTTGGAAGTGATGAAGGCGCTGAAAAAGCGACAGCTTTCCGTCAGCGTCATTGTGCTGACGATGTACGACGAAGAACGAATGTTTAACAAGGCGCTCGATTTAGGCGTGATGGGCTATGTGTTGAAGGAGAGTGCCGTGAGCGACATTCTGCAAAGCGTCAAGACGGTTGCTTCCGGCAAGCATTTTATTAGCCCGTCCATTTCCGATTTTCTCGTACGCCGTTCCCGCGGGCAAGTACCCAACGTAGGCGTCCATGGCACGTTATCCGACCTTACCCCAAGCGAGCGCCGCATTCTACGGCTGATTTCCGAAAACAAGACCAGCAAAGAGATCGCGGAAGAACTCTCCATTAGCATCCACACGGTTGAAAACCACCGCGCACACATCTGCGATAAACTCAACATTACCGGCAACAACGCCCTCTTGCGTTTCGCGCTGGAGCATAAGTCGCTGTTATAGCGAACGAAGGGTAATTGCGTTATACTTGCCCGCCGAAGCGAAGGCGGAGGCACGAAGTGCCGCTCGCCCGAATGACTGAAGCAATTCAGTCGGGCATGGTGGTATCACAACTCCGGTGGCGCAATAATCTCGACGGCGGGATATCCCTTCAAAGCGTTGACAAGATTTACCGCTTGGCGAGTTCGCACCTTGACCATGTGAGCAAAATTCCAACTCACCAAATACTCTACACGATTGACCGTAGCAACCGCGACATGCAACGCGTCGCTACGAAATCGCTCCGAGAATACACCTTCCTCGACATAGTGCTGGGCCAGTTCCTCAGCCTCAGGAGTTATTGGTAACACCGAAAACTCTTGAGCCTTTTCGATAAGTTTTTCCCGCAGCGGATGGGGCGCGGCTTCAATTTCATCTTGAACCAAAGTGGAGATGAATACCGTTTGACGACCGAGAGTCTCCCAAAACGTTAGCGTCATGCGTTGGCGATCGACAGCGCGGTCGTCGAACAACGCGCTGACAACTGAGGTATCCAAATAGAGGCGCTTGTCAGAGAGGACTGCGGCCATTAATCGGTGGTGTGGGAACTCTTTTGAGACGCGGAACGAAGAGCCCTGAGAAGATGGAGTTGATACATCATCTCGTCCTCCGGGAACTCTTCGCGGACTGCAGCCTTGAGGGCGTCATATTCTTGGCGCGAGAGCTTTAGCTGCGCAGCAAGCTTGTCTGTCTCAAAAAAGATGCGACTATCCATACGACCGCTGTTTTCCATACTGCTCCTAATATATGCTTTCTTTATCCAAATTCAAAAGCAGAGTATTCTGTCTTCGTGAACGTCTCTCAAGCTAAGCAGAGAGCGTATTCCCTGGCTCCACACCTACCTGCTGCCTTCTAACCTTTCTGCTTTCTGTCCCCTGGCTTGTCCCTTCAGGACCTCTGACTTTTGACCTCTGACCTCTGACCTCCGACCTCTGCATAGTGCCTGCCCACTATAAAAATGATGGGCGGCCACGATTGTCTCCGTAAACTCCTTCGCGTTAATTGTTGCCCACAGTGTACTCCTACTTACCTAACGTGGGCAAGCCTGCCTACCGGCAGGCCACAACCTAAACAAAATTCTAAACCGCTAATGGACGCGAATGAGCGCGAATGCAATTAACAGAGACGACGTTGTTGTTGCTCTACTGCATCATCCGTGAATCTGTGGTTATGCTTCTCAGGCGTTGAGTCCGCTGAGTAGTTACGATTCGCGTAAATTCGCGGTTCAAAAAATCCAAACCAACAGGGACTAGGACGTTCCGATGAAGATCATGATTGTGGATGACAACCAGCAAATCCGGCAGATCATCCGCGCAGTAATTCAACCGTTCCATCCTCACGTCTTCGAGTGTGAAAACGGCGCCGAGGCCATTCAGCTCTACGAGAAAGAACGGCCGGACTGTGTGCTCATGGATATCGAAATGCAGCCGATGGACGGCATCGCCGCAGCGACATTTCTGAAACAAGTCCACCCGGAGGCGCGCATTATTTTCGTCACGCAGCACGATAGCAACCTCCTCAGAAGAGCGGCGGGGAATTGCGGGGCGGACGGCTATGTGCTGAAGGAAAACCTGACCGAGCTGAACGAGACGCTGCGCAGACTCTTTCCGGTTCAATGAGGTATGAAGAATAACCACAGATGACACTGATTTTCACAGAACTAATTTTTTCGTTCCTCGTTCCCACGCCTGCCTGACGGCGGTCAGGCTCCGCGTGGGAACGTTAAGATTCTTCACACTTACACATTATTTCAAAAGGAGCTGCCATGAAACAATACTTTGTCACGTCTCTTGGAGGCCTTATGGTTCAGAACCTCAGCCTTGAAAGCAGCACGAAACCAGGAACAGTGAGCATGAGCCTGCGTTTCTGCATGCTCTCTGCGCTGCTTCTTTGCTTCGCCGGCAATGCTTCTGCTCAAACAGTTTTCGATAGTCTTTGGGTCACGGACGGGACGGTCCACACCGCCGTTGTAAGCGGAAATACCATTTACATCGGTGGAACGTTCACGTATGTCGGTCCTAACACCGGTCGTGGCGCGGCGATCGACATGGGAACGGCTGCGCCCGACCTCTCATTTCCTAAAGTCAATGGAACAATCTATGCAGTCGTTTCCGATGGCTCCGGGGGATGGTACATCGGAGGAGATTTCACATCGGTCGGCGGCATAACGAGAAATCGTATTGCCCATATCCTACCGAACAAAACCGTCAACGCGAGCTGGGATCCGAATGCGAACAGCACTGTTTGGGCTCTTGCTGTCTCAGGCACAACAGTCTATGCAGGGGGAGAGTTTACAACCATCGGGGGTCAACCGAGAAATCGTATTGCCGCGCTTGATGCCTCAACGGGACTCGCAACGGGCTGGGATCCGAATGCGAGCGGCTCTGTTCGTGCTCTTGCTCTCTCAGGCACAACAGTCTATGCAGGGGGAGAGTTTACAAGCATCGGGGGTCAAACGAGAAATCGTATTGCCGCGCTTGATGCCTCAACGGGACTCGCAACGACCTGGGATCCGAATGCGGACGGAACTGTTTTTGCTCTTGCTGTCTCAGGCACAACAGTCTATGCAGGGGGAGACTTTACAACCATCGGGGGTCAACCGAGAAATCGTATTGCCGCGCTTGATGCATCAACGGGAAGCGCCACGAGCTGGGATCCGAATGCGAGCGGCACTGTTCAGGCTCTTGCTGTCTCAGGCACAACAGTCTATGCAGGGGGATTTTTTACAAGCATCGGGGGTCAAACGAGAAATCGTATTGCCGCGCTTGATGCCTCAACGGGACTCGCAACGGGCTGGGATCCGAATGCGAGCGGCACTGTTCTTGCTCTTGCTCTCTCAGGCACAACAGTCTATGCAGGGGGAGACTTTACAACCATCGGGGGTCAACCGAGAAATCGTATTGCCGCGCTTGATGCCTCAACGGGACTCGCAACGACCTGGGATCCGAATGCGAGCGGCACTGTTCGTGCTCTTGCTCTCTCAGGCACAACAGTCTATGCAGGGGGAGACTTTACAAGCATCGGGGGTCAACCGAGAAATCGTATTGCCGCGCTTGATGCCTCAACGGGACTCGCAACGGGCTGGGATCCGAATGCGAGCGGCACTGTTCGTGCTCTTGCTCTCTCAGGCACAACAGTCTATGCAGGGGGAGACTTTACAAGCATCGGGGGTCAACCGAGAAATCGTATTGCCGCGCTTGATGCCTCAACGGGACTCGCAACGGGCTGGGATCCGAATGCGAGCGCCACTGTTTTTGCTCTTGCTGTCTCAGGCACAACAGTCTATGCAGGGGGAAGCTTTACAAGCATCGGGGGTCAAACGAGAAATCGTATTGCCGCGCTTGATGCATCAACGGGAAGCGCAACGACCTGGGATCCGAATGCGAGCGGCCCTGTTCGTGCTCTCGCGCTTGACTTCACGAAGGCAAGAGTCTATGCAGGGGGTAGCTTTACAACTGTTCTTAACGATGCACGGAGTAACTTTGTCGGTCTTAGAAATCCCGACGACACAGCGCTGGGTGCGCCAGCAGCACCGACACTTGCTTTGCCATCAAACGGTGCAACAGGCGTTGCCACCAATCCGACCTTAAGCTGGAACGCTTCCACGGGAGCCGCATCGTATCGGTTGCAGGTTTCGACAAGCTCAACGTTCTCTACCACTGTCCATGACCAGAGCGGCATCACGGGCACATCGCAGCAGGTTTCCGGTCTTGCCAACAACACACTCTACTACTGGCGAGTCAACGCTACCAACGTTGGCGGGACAAGCGACTGGTCAACCACGTGGAGCTTCACCACCATTGTCGCAGCACCAGCAGCACCGACACTTGCTTCACCATCAAACGGTGCAACGGGCGTTGCCACCAATCCCACATTAAGCTGGAATGCTTCCACGGGAGCCGCATCGTATCGGTTGCAGGTTTCGACAAGCTCAACGTTCTCCACGACGGTCTATGACCAGAGCGGCATCACCGGCACATCGCAGCAGGTGTCCGGGCTTGCCAACAACACGCTCTACTACTGGCGAGTCAACGCTACCAATGCTGGCGGAACAAGCGACTGGTCAACCACGTGGAGCTTCACTACGATTGTCGCACCTCCCTCCGGCAGCGGCACGGCGGCAGATCCTTACCTCATCGCTACGCTCAATGACCTTTTGTGGATCACTGCAAACATAAGTTCCTGGAACGCACATTTTAAGCAAACCGCGAATATTGACGCCTCGCCTACATCGAGTTGGACTGGTGGCGGATGGACGCCGATTGGCAACCCCACGACCGCATTTACCGGCGCCTACAACGGACAGGGTTATGTCATTGACGGTTTGTACATCAACCGAAACAGCAGCTTTCAGGGTCTGTTTGGTGCTATTAAACAAGCTACGATCAGTAACTTAGGAGTAACAAATGTTAATATCATAGCCAGGATTAATACGGGTAGTTTGGCTGGCCGTGTTGCACAGAGCACCATCAACAACTGCTATTCAACCGGTACCGTGAACGGTTCTGGATATGTTGGCGGCTTAGTAGGAGAGGCTGTGGGAAGTTCGATCACGAACTGCTACTCCAGTTGTAATGTGAGCGGCACTGCTGTGGTTGGCGGATTGGTAGGCGCCAATGTCAATACTTCCGTCATCAATAACAGCTATTCAACGGGAGCCGTAGCCGGTAACGAGGATGTGGGGGGATTGACAGGATTCAACGGCAGTGGTTCCTCAATCACGAACTGCTACAGTCGGGGAAACGTTGTACGCAATTCCGGAACTCAAACACGCTTTGGCGGTTTTGTTGGGAACAATAGCGGTACAATTCAATATTGCTACAGCACGGGGAGCGTGAATTTTGGCACGGCGCAGGGATTTGTCGGCGCATCAGTTGACACTCCCACGTACACCGCCAACTTTTTTGACAGCCAAACATCGGGCCAAAGTTCCGGCACGGGCGCGACGGCAATAACAACGGCTCAGATGAAAACGGCACTAACGTTTATTGTTGCCAGGTGGAGCACGACTGTCTGGAACATCGGCGACGGCCTCAACGATGGTTATCCCTATCTGGATTGGCAAAACCCGAGCGGAACATCGCTTTACGCATCGGCGGGACTTACACCTCCCTCCGGCAGCGGCACGGCGGCAGATCCTTACCTCATCGCTACGCTCAATGACCTTTTGTGGATCACTGCAAACACAAGTTCCTGGAACGCACATTTTAAGCAGACCGCAAATATCAATGCGGCCGCAACCTCAGGCTGGGTCGGAGGGGGATGGCCGACCATCGGCAACGGAACAACAAAATTTACCGGTTCCTATGACGGCCAGGGCTTCACCATTGATGCTCTGTACATCAACAGGTCTGCCGGTCAACAGGGACTCTTTGGCTGGACGCTCAACGCCACGGTCAGGAACGTGAGACTGACGAATGTCAACATCACCGGCACTGTTGACGTTGGTGCACTGGTGGGAGTGAACGAGAATTCTGTCATCAGTGGTTGCTCTTCAAGCGGTACGGTAAGCGGCGCCATAAGAAACGTTGGTGGGTTGGCGGGGCAGAATTACACTAACTCGACCATCAACACAAGCTACTCGCTTTGTACGACAAGTGGAACAGAGAAAGTTGGCGGCTTAGTAGGTTGGAATCGCGACGGCGCCACAATCGACAACAGTTACAGTCGTGGAGGTGTCACCCGTGCGAGCGGGTCGAATACAGAGTTCGGCGGCTTTGTTGGAAACAATGCAGCTACCATAAGGTACAGTTACTCGACCGGAAGCGTAAGCTTTGGCACGGCGCAGGGGTTTGTCGGCGCATCATCTGGCACACCCACGTACACCGCGAATTTCTTTGATAGCCAGACGTCGGGCCACAGCTCAGGCATCGGCGCGACGGCAAAAACGACTGCCGAGATGAAGAGGGGGTATACGTTTCTCACTGCAGGCTGGAACCCCACCGTCTGGTTTAGAAATAACGGCACGAACAACGACTATCCGTATTTAGCATGGGAGAACCCTGCCGGAACTCCGCTTCAGTGGCCCCAGATCGCCGTTGGCTCCGGCAACAGCCAAAGCTCAGTCATCAACACGGCGCTTGCCAATCCGCTTGTCGTAACGGTGACGGATGAGAATACCGATCCTGTTCGGGATGTGCCGGTGACATTTGCTATTGCCACAACGCCTGCGAGCGCAACGGGGCAAAATCTCAGCGTCACGAGTGCAACCACTGATGCGAGCGGGCAGGCGTCAACCGCCCTTACGCTCGGCAACAAGGTGGGCGCCTATACCGTTACGGCAACCTCTGCCTCGTTAACCGGCAGTCCGGTTACATTTACTGCCAATGCAACGACTGGCGCTGCGACAACCATCGCGTTGACCTCCGGCAGCGGACAATCGGCAGCGATCAACACAGCACTCACTCCCTTTGTCGTCACCGTCACCGATGCGGGGGGGAATCCTGTCTCCAGCGTCAACGTCACCTGGTCGATCACCGGTACGCCGACGGGAGCGACAGGACAGAGTCTCAGCAGCACAAGCTCCACCTCCGACGCAAACGGTCGGGCATCAACTATCTTGACCCTCGGCAACAAATCCGGAACCTACACGGTCACGGCAACCTCCGGTACGCTCGCAGGCAGCCCGGTGAGCTTCACGGCAACAGCAACCGCAGGGGCTGCAGCAACGATTGCCTTGACTTCGGGAAACAACCAGAGCAAGACGCACAGCACCGCGCTCGATAATCCGTTCATCATTACAGTAACTGATTCGAATGGAAATGTCGTCTCGGGGACAAATGTGACCTTTGCCATCGCAACCACACCTGCGAACGCAACGGGGCAGGCGCTCAGTGTCACCAACACCACAACCGACGCAAACGGTCGGGCATCAACTCTCCTGACCCTCGGCAACAAAGCCGGAACTTACACGGTCACGGCAACCTCCGGTACGCTCGCGGGCAGCCCGGTGACATTCACCGCATCCGCCACAGCCGGTGCAGCGGTAGCCATTGCCCTGACCAGCGGGAACAATCAGTCTGCCCCGATTGCCTCAGCACTGGCTAATCCCTTTGTGCTAACAGTGACGGATGCAGGAGGGAATCCTGTGCAGGGGGTGAGCGTCAATTGGTCGATCACCGGCACACCAACGGGAGCGACGGGTCAGAGTCTCAGCAGCACAAGCTCCACCTCCGACGCAAACGGTCGGGCATCAACTATCTTGACGCTTGGCAACAAAGTCGGCACCTACGCGGTGCACGCATCGTCAACGGGATTGACAGGTAGTCCCATCTCCTTTACCGCTACAGCCACGGTTGGAGCTGCAGCCAACATCGCTTTGACTTCTGGGAACGGGCAATCGGCAACGATTAACACCACGCTCTCTCCTTTCGTCGTAACAGTAACTGACGCTGGAGGGAATCCTGTGCAGGGGGTGAGCGTCACGTGGTCGATCACCGGCACACCGAGTGGAGCGACAGGTCAGAGTCTCAGCAGCACAAGCTCTACCTCCGATGCAAACGGACAAGCCTCCACAACATTGACGCTCGGCAACAAAGTCGGCACCTACACCGTGCAGGCATTGTCAACGGGATTGACAGGAAGTCCCATCACCTTCACCGCCACAGCCACGGTTGGAGCTGCAGCCAACATCGCTTTGACTTCCGGCAACGGGCAATCGGCAACGATTAACACCACGCTCTCTCCTTTCGTCGTAACAGTAACTGACGCTGGAGGGAATCCTGTGCAGGGGGTGAGCGTCAATTGGTCGATCACCGGCACACCAACGGGAGCGACGGGTCAGAGTCTCAGCAGCACAAGCTCCACCTCCGACGCAAACGGTCGGGCATCAACTATCTTGACGCTTGGCAACAAAGTCGGCACCTACGCGGTGCACGCATCGTCAACGGGATTGACAGGTAGTCCCATCTCCTTTACCGCTACAGCCACGGTTGGAGCTGCAGCCAACATTGCCTTGACCTCCGGCAACGGACAATCGGCAACGATTAATACCACGCTTTCTCCTTTCGTCGTGACGGTAACTGACGCTGGAGGGAATCCTGTGCAGGGGGTGAGCGTCAATTGGTCGATCACCGGCACACCAACGGGAGCGACGGGTCAGAGTCTCAGTAACACAAGCTCCACCTCCGACGCAAACGGTCGGGCATCAACTATCTTGACGCTTGGCAACAAAGTAGGCACCTACACCGTGCACGCATCGTCAACGGTATTGACAGGTAGTCGCGTCACCTTCACCGCCACAGCCACGGTTGGAGCTGCAGCCAACATCGCTTTGACTTCCGGCAACGGACAGTCGGCAACGATTAATACCACGCTTTCTCCTTTCGTCGTAACGGTAACTGACGCTGGAGGGAATCCTGTACAGGGGGTGAGCGTCACGTGGTCGATCACCGGCACACCAACGGGAGCGACAGGTCAGAGTCTCAGCAGCACAAGCTCTACCTCCGACGCAAACGGTCGGGCATCAACTATCTTGACGCTTGGCAACAAAGTCGGCACCTACACCGTGCACGCATCGTCAACGGGACTGACAGGTAGTTCCATCACCTTCACCGCCACAGCCACGGTTGGAGCTGCAGCCAACATCGCTTTGACTTCTGGGAACGGGCAATCGGCAACGATTAATACCACACTTTCTCCTTTTGTCGTAACAGTAACTGACGCTGGAGGGAATCCTGTACAGGGGGTGAGCGTCAATTGGTCGATCACCAACACACCGAGTGGAGCGACAGGTCAGAGTCTCAACGCCGCCAGCACAACCACCGACGTCAAAGGAGAGGCTTCGGTAACATTTACGCTTGGGAACAAGGTCGGTACGTATACAGTGCAGGCAACCTTAGGTAATGTGACTGGCAGTCCGGTCTCCTTCTCCGCAACAGCCACAACAGGTGCCGCGACAACCGTTCTTCCCATCAGCGGCACGCCGCAGTCGGGGACGATTCTTACCACGCTCCCACAAGCACTGGTGGTAACGGTGTTCGATGTGGGGAGCAATCCTGTGCCAAATGTCGCAGTCAATTGGTCTGTGCAAAGCAAGCCCGTCGAGGCAACAGGGGAAGCGCTCAGTAGCTCCACAAGCACGACTGGTTCCAACGGCCAGACCTCTGCCACTTTCATCCTCGGCAACAAGGTGGGAACGTATGTTGTGCGAGCCAGTGTGGGAGGTCTTCGTGCCGACTTCACGCTCTGGGCAAGGGCGGGAGCAGTGGCATCGTTGACGAAAGTATCGGGTGACAATCAGATCGGCCCGATCCAAACTCAATCTGCACAGCCATTCGTGGTGGCCTTGCGCGATGCGGGGAACAATCCGGTCTCCGGTATGTTGGTGACGTTCAGCCTTGTCTCAAGCCCGCCGGGACCGACCGGTGCCGGGCTCTCCAGTCCGTCTGTTACAACTGCCGACAACGGTGAGGCGCAGACGTACTTAGTCTTCGGCTCAAAGGTGGGAAATTATGTGGTAAGCGCCGCGGTGAGTGGATTGCCTGCAGTGTTGTTTACCGGCACGGCGATAGCTGGGGCTGCAAGTCAGATGCTGAAGGTCTCGGGGGAGAATCAGAGCGGGAGTGTGAACAGCAGGCTTTCCCAGCCGTTGGTGGTGCAGGTGACCGATAGGGGAGGAAATCCGATCTCAGGGGTGCGGGTGTCCTTTGCGTTCCTGTCGACTCCCGCAGGAGCTATGGGTCAGGAGCTGACGCCTCTTTCGGCGGTAACGAACGAGGGGGGCGAAGCGCAGACAACGCTCAAGCTGGGGAGTCTTGCGGGCCAGTATCAGGTGCAGGCGAGCTCACCGCAGATCAGTGGGGTGTCGGTGGTCTTCACGGCCTCGGCGATCGGACCAACATCGGTGGAGGCTCTTCCTGGTGCTGTGCCGAGCGAGTTTGCTTTGCAACAGAATTATCCTAATCCGTTTAATCCGAGCACACGAATCCGGTTCAGCATTCCGGAGGAGAGTCGGGTGCGGCTGGTGGTGTATAGTCTCCTCGGCGTTGAAGTCGCAGCGTTGGTGGATGAAGAGTTGCGGGCAGGCGTGTATGAGACTGTTTGGAATGCCGGAGGCCGTTCGAGCGGTGCGTATTTTGTGCGGATGGAGGCGTTTAGTAGGAATGGAGATCGAAGCTTCAGCCTGCTCAGGAGAATGATGCTGGTGAAATAAGTGCCAAGGAAAGCTGCGTCAATTCTTTCAGGGTGCGAGGCTGTGCAAAATGTAGGGCGAGAAGCCTTCTCGCCGACGTTGGTGTTGCGAAAACCGTCTCAATTCCCCAAATCTCGAACTCGCACATCACGTCGATTGAACTTTTCGCACAGCCTGCAGTCCCTGACGTGGTAAGAATCTGAAACTACTTAGGTGGAGCAAGCAAGAGGATTCTCGCGTTGCGGGTCATGACGTTCACCTCTGCGGTGAAAAAGAGTCCGTCCATTTCGAACGGATGTAGTTCTGCGAACCTACGACAGAACACGCCTCTATGTCGGAATTAAGGGATGTATCCCTCCTTGTTCTCCCCTTAATCATTTCTTATATTTCGCACGCAATTCAGTCTGTTTTCCAATTCTCAAGCCTTCGTAGTGGACAGAGGTTTGCGTGTACACGATAACGCTTATTCCGGGGGATGGCATTGGACCGAGCATCTCCGACTCGGCCCGTCGTATCGTTGAAGCGACAGGTGTGCGCATTACGTGGGACGTGCAAGAGGCCGGCTTGGCAGCAATTGATAAGGTCAAAGATCCGCTGCCACAAGCGGTGCTCGATTCCATCTCCCGTAACAAGGTTGCGCTCAAAGGTCCCCTCACAACGCCTGTTGGTACCGGATTTCGCAGTGTGAACGTCGCACTGCGGAAGGAGTTTGATCTGTACATCAACTTACGACCCGCCCGTTCGATGGAGGGTGTCCGCTCGCACTTTACCAACATCGATCTCATCGTGTTTCGGGAAAACACCGAGGAGTTTTATGCCGGCATTGAACATTATATCGACGCCCGCAAGAGTGCTGCTGAAACGATCGGTATCGTAACTCGTGTCGGCTCCGAACGAATTGTTCGCGCGGCATTTGAGTATGCCAGAAAACACAAGCGCAAGAAGGTCACCATCGTCCACAAAGCCAATATCATGAAGTACACGGGCGGACTCTTTCTCGAAGTAGGACGCCAGGTGGCATCGGAGTATCCGGAGATCGAATGCAACGATAAGATCATCGACAACATGGCAATGCAGTTGGTGATGAATCCGCACCAATTCGATGTCATCGTCACGACGAACTTGTTCGGGGATATTCTCTCCGATCTCTGTTCGGGTCTGGTGGGAGGTCTGGGTATGGCCCCGGGGGCGAACATTGGAGATGGTATCGCGATCTTTGAAGCGGTGCATGGGAGCGCGCCTGATATTGCAGGGAAGAACATCGCCAATCCGTGCGCCATGGCTCTTGCAGGAGCGATGATGCTTGATTACCTCGGCGAGCTTTCCGCTGCAGAGAAGATTCAACGAGCGATCGCGGATGTTGTCAAGGAGGGAAAGAGGGTCACGCCAGATCTCCGACCCGATTCCTCTGTGACCACTGATCAAATGACCGATGCAATCGTCGAGCGAATTCACGCACTTTGAATTGTCAGAAAACACACAAGTCTTACTGTAACTCAAGAAATGAAAATCGGATCCATCTCGCTTGATCGCCCCATCGTCCTCGCCCCGATGGAGGATGTCACCGACCTCCCGTTCCGGGTCATTTGCAAAAGATTGGGTGCCGATATCGTCTACACTGAATTTGTAAACTCCGACGGTCTCGTCAGAGACTCCGTAAAGGCAAAGAAGAAAATGGAGTTTCTCGAAGAGGAGCGCCCGTTCGGCATCCAAATCTACGGTGGTGTCGAGGAATCAATGGAAGGAGCGGCACAGATTGCGGAACGTTGTGATCCCGATCTGGTTGACATTAATTGTGGCTGCTGGGTGAAAGATGTAGCGATGAGGGGAGCGGGGGCGGGGTTGCTCCGCGATCTCCCTCGTATGGAGCGCATCGTCACACGGATTGTCAATGCAACGCGGCTCCCTGTAACGGTCAAGACCCGGCTTGGTTGGGATACTGAGAGCATTCGGATCGTCGAGGTAGCAAAAATGCTTGAGCAGGCGGGAGTGAAGGGATTGACGATTCACTGTCGGACCCGCGATCAAGGGCACAAGGGAGATCCGGATTATCGTTGGATTCCGAGAGTCAAAGCAGCAGTCAACATCCCTCTCTTCGTCAATGGCAGCATCGACACGCCTCAAAAAGTGGAAGAGGTATTTCGCGAAACGGGGTGTGATGGAGTGATGATCGGTCGTGCAGCGATCGACAATCCATGGATTTTCAAACAGGCCAAACAATACTTGTTGTCAGGTGAGCTTTTGACCGCACCGACCGTTGATGAACGAATCGATTTGCTCCTCGAGCATCTCCGTCTTTCCGTTGAATTCAAAGGGGAGCGGAAAGGAGTCATTGAATTCCGCAAACATTATTCAGGATACCTCCGTAATCTGCCGTACGCCTCGAAAGTGCGGCAGGAGTTGATGCAGTTCATCGAAATGGATCCTATCGTCGACCTCCTTCGCCGCTACGTTGCGTTGCTCGAGTCGCTGGATGAATCCTCGCCTCTACCGGTCTCTCCCCATGGATAAGAAGCGCGTTGCCGAAATACTCGATGAAATGGGAACGCTCTTTGAGTTGAAGGGGGAAAATCCTTTCAAATGCCGCGCCTTCCATAATGCCTCCCGCGTGATTGAGGCTCTGACGCACGATCTTGGTGATCTTGTCTCGAACGGAAAGATTCGAGAAGTGAAGGGGATCGGGGAACACCTCGCACACATCATTACCGACCTTGTTGTCCATGGAAACTCCAAGGAGTACGAGGAGCTTCGTTCCTCCTTGCCCGCCGGATTGATTGATATGACGCGTATCCAGGGGCTCGGGCCGAAACGCATTAAGGTTCTCTATGAGAAGTTGCATATTCGTTCGCTTGCCGAACTGAAACAGGCTTGTGAGGAACACCGGCTCGCAAAGATCGAAGGCTTTGGTGAGAAAACCGAAGAAAACATCCTCAAAGGAATCGAGCTCCTTGCCAAGATAAGCGACAAGCATTTATATCCAAAAGCGAAGGAAGCAGCCGAGCGAATTCATTCTACCATTGTTTCCTTGAAAGCAGTACACCGAGCGGAGATCGCAGGGAGCCTGAGGAGGAAGAAGGAGGTGATCGGCGACATCGATATCGTCGTTAGCTCTGAGGAACGACATCGTGAGAACATCTTTGAAGTGTTCATCACCCATGCCGATGTTCAATCGGTGATCGCCCGAGGAGAAACAAAATCGAGCGTGCTGCTTGCGTCAGGCATCCAATGTGATCTGCGCATCGTCGCTCGCCGGGAGTATCCCTTTGCGCTGAACTATTTCACCGGCAGCAAAGAACACAACGTTGAATTGAGATCGCGCGCCCGAAAGCTCGGACTCAGCCTCAACGAATACGGCTTCACCAAGCTTGAAGAAGGCAAGGGGAAGAAACCCGTTAAAATCCCGATCTGCAGGGATGAGGCAGATATCTACGAAGTGCTCGGCTTGAAGTACATTGAGCCGGAGCTGCGTGAAAATATGGGGGAATTTGAAGCTGCGGAGGATGGAACACTACCGAAGCTGATTGAGGAACAGGATCTGCGGGGAACGTTTCATTGTCACTCGACATACAGCGACGGGGCGAATACCATCGAAGAAATGGTGGATGCTGCACGCGACCTCGGTTGGAGCTACCTCGGAATTGCAGATCATAGCAAAGCCGCTGCGTATGCGGGAGGCCTTTCCGAAGACCGTGTGAAATTACAGCACAAAGAAATCGACAAGCTGAATGGCTCGATGAAAAACTTCCGGATCTTCAAAGGATCAGAGGTCGATATCCTCGCGGATGGAGCGTTGGATTATGACGACCGCCTTCTTGCATCGTTTGATTACGTGGTTGCTTCCATTCATAGTAAGTTCAAGATGACGGAAGCAGAGGCGACGAAGCGTGTCATTCGTGCATTGAAGAACAAGTATGTGACCTTTCTTGGACACCCAACGGGGCGGCTTTTGTTAGGAAGGGAGGGATATCCCATCAACATGATCGAAGTCATCCAAGCCGCCGCAGATTATGGAAAGGGGATCGAGATCAACTCGCATCCTCTCCGTCTCGATCTTGATTGGCGTTTGGTGAAACCTGCGAAGGAAAAGAAGGTCCCCCTCTTCATCAATCCCGATGCGCATAACGTGGAAGGACTCAAGGATGTGTACTTTGGAGTCGGTATCGCGCGCAAGGGATGGCTCGAGGCCAAGGACGTCGTCAACGCGTGGGAGGTGAAAAAGGTCGAGAAGTTCTTGCAGGATGTGAGAAGGTAAAGTTCAAAGAGATCCTTGGGGAAGTTCTCCTCCATCAGACGAAGGACACAAAGATAACGATCATCCCATGACCACGGCGAGAAGCAGGAAATCCGTTCTCGAAGCGAAAGAACGGATCAAGAAGATCCTTCAACTCTTGAAGAAAGAATATCCTCATCCAAGAATCGCACTCAACTATTCGAATCCGCTCGAGCTTCTCATCGCCGTTCTCCTTTCCGCCCAATGTACCGATGCTCGTGTGAACGAGGTGACGAAATCGTTGTTTAAAAAGTACCGCACGGCGAAGGACTATGCCGAGGCACGTCAGGAGGAACTTGAGCAAGACATCCGCTCGACAGGCTTCTACCGCAATAAAGCGAAGAACATCATCGCGTGTTGCAAAGCGCTCGTTGAGCGACACAACGGAAAGGTGCCCGACTCTATGGAACAATTGACGAAATTGGCGGGGGTGGGGAGAAAGACTGCCAACTGCGTTCTGGGCGGAGCGTACGGCATTTGCTCCGGCGTTATCGTCGATACACACGTGAAGCGATTGGCCAACCGGTTGGGACTTTCACGCCATGACGATCCCGAGAAAATCGAACTCGATTTGATGCAAATTGTCCCCCAGCCTGAATGGTATGACTTCAGCAACCGACTGATCTGGCACGGGCGAAAAGTGTGTCACGCACGTAAGCCGAAGTGTCCGGAATGCATTCTTCAACCTCATTGTCCTTCAGCGGAGGAGTACTTGAGGAAGTACTGGTAGCGAAGAATCAATTGGCTCGATGTTTCTCGCCTGCGTCAATGACGAGATGTCGAACTTCGGAAGAACCGACGGAGGGGTGTTTGCTTGCATCGTCTGCCAATCCCGCGATACAACTGACGCAGAAATAGTAGACCTTGGAATCTCCCACAGCCCGCTCCACAAGTTGCTCCTTTGGAAAACGAACGCGGCAGAGTGTGCATGTTTCTGAATGCAATTCCTCCGTCGTCGGCGGCTTCCGCATGATCAAACTATAGCCGTAGAAGATGATGCCGACGAGGAAGATGACAAAGATGATCGCAACGGTTTCGAACATGTCATCCTTTTAAGCTGATCGAAACGCCGTCTCGTAAGGGGACGATGGTCGTGAATAAATCTTTCGTCGTATAGAGCATGCGATTGAACGTGAGGATACCCGCTGTGTCTGCATCAGGCTTCTTATCGAAGATCCTGCCGCTCCACAACACATTATCTGCAATTAACAATCCCCCCTTTTTAAGTCGAGGCAACGCTTTCTTAAGCGCTTGCGGGTAGTTTCGTTTGTCGATGTCGATAAAGATGCTATCGAAATCTCCATCGACGGTCTGAAGTAACTGCAACGCATCGCCGACGAGAAAGTCGATTCGCGCGTTGATGCGTCCCCGCTTAAAGAAGGTTTGTGCAAGCTCTTTGTTTTCGGAACGTGAATCTGTGCAAATCACAGTTCCGTCTTTCCCGATCGCTTTTCCGAACCAGTAAGCAGAATAACCGAAACCGGACCCCATTTCGAAAATTCGCTTCCCACCGGTCGATTTCGTGAGAAGGTAGATCAATCGACCCACCAGCGGACCGATGATGGGAAAGTCTCTTTTCTCTGCCAGCGCTTCCATTTCCGTAAGGACATCATCGCGATCGGGAATGATCTCCGCTAGATATGCTTCGACGTGAGAATTGATTAGTTCCATAGAAGGCTCAGCGAGGATGACAGAAATATACAGATTCTGGAACAATTTCCAAATCGTCCGGTCAATAGCAGGAACAGCTGTATTCTGTTCATTGGAGTCTGATTTGATTTTGGCTCAAAAAAGAATGACCTTTTTGTGCAAATCTCTGGTAAACGTGAGGGAGAGGTATGAAGTACGAACAGGCCCTGGAGTTGATGCATCATTACACGAAGAGCGATGCACTCCGTAAGCATATGTATGCTGTTGAGGCGACGATGGGTGCATATGCAAGGAAGTTCGGGGAAGATGTCGAGACATGGCGCATTGTGGGTCTCTTGCACGATTTTGATTACGAGCAGTTTCCGAGCGCGCCGGACCACCCGTCAAAAGGATCGGAGATTCTTCGTGATAAAGGATATCCCGAAGAGATTCGAAGGGCAATTTTGAGCCACGCCGACTATATGAACGTGCCGCGCGACACAAAACTTGCCCAAGCACTTTATGCATGTGACGAGCTGTGTGGATTCATCACCGCTGTTGCTGTCATTCGTCCGAACAAGATCATGGATCTCGAGGTCTCCTCCGTGAAAAAGAAAATGAAGGATAAGGGTTTTGCGCGCAATGTGAGCAGGGAGGACATCCAGCGCGGCGCCGAGGAATGGGGTGTCCCGTTAGATGAACACATCCAATTCTGCATCGATGCCATGCGGGCCGATGCCGTACGATTAGGCCTTGAGTGAAGGAGAAGCGATGCCACTAGATCGCGTGTTGGAGCCTGAGGTGATGGATACCTGGGAGGATGCGATCGAGTATGACGCGATGGATTTCACGGAGGTCAACTCCGCATTCGCCCAGCGCGCGGCCGAACTTGGTCCTCCCAACGCTCGCGTTCTGGACGTTGGAACGGGCACCGCTCGCATCCCAATTCTCATCTGTCAACGGCGCCCCGATTGGCACATCACAGCCATCGATCTTTCATCGAACATGCTCAAGGTAGGGGAGAAGAATGTGTGTGAGGCGGCACTGAAGGAGAGAATTCATCTTCAACTCATAGACGCCAAGACCCTTCCGTTTCCCGACGGCGTGTTCGATATGGTTGTTTCGAATAGCATCGTTCATCATATACCGGAACCGCTCCATGCGCTGGAAGAAATGAGACGTGTTTTGAAAAAAGGAGGGGCGCTGCTCGTGCGCGATTTGTTCCGGCCTGCGACGCAGGAACAGCTCGAAGAACTCGTGGAACGAGTGTGCGCCAACGATACACCAAACCAGAAGAAACTGTTTCGCGACTCGCTTCACGCCGCACTCACTCTAGAGGAAGTGCAAATCCTGGCTCGTAAGGCAGGATTAACCGGCTGCCGTATTTACCAATCGTCAGATCGACATTGGACGATTGAACGGGCTTGGAGGGCGACTTATTAGAACTCGTCGATATTCCGCAAGAACTTGAAAACGTGGCGGGTCATACGCTGAGAGCATCAATTATAGTGTGTCAAAACCACCAAACAATGGGGGAACTTCTTCCCGGATCGAGAAGTTTACACCTACGACCATGTCTCCGAATGTCGGCCATATGGACCAAAGATGTGATCCCACGACAGCCGTGGTTACGATGAGCCCGTTATACACTGCTCCTCGTGTCGTGGAAACCACATCTTCCTGCATCTTCCCCTCGTTCATCACCTGCTGTTGTTGTTGACGCGGGCACCCTTTTTCCGCCATCGTCGCGATTTCTTCCGCAACTTGCCCCGTTGCGTTACCTTCTTTCTTCAACATCAAAGTGATGCTGATGACTACGTGATGTTTCATTTGACACATATTGAACAAACAAGATCGATTCTCGATCGAATCGGGAACACGCCCCTTGTTCCGTTGCAAAGAATTGTCCGACCGGAACTGGGAGCCCGTGTCAGATTGCACGCGAAAGCCGAGTGGTTCAATCCGGGGGGTTCGGTCAAAGACCGGCCCGCTCTCAATATGATTTTGGAAGGAGAACGATCGGGTGCGTTAGACCGTCACAAGACAATCATCGATGCAACGAGCGGTAACACCGGTATCGCATATGCGATGATTGGTGCCGTACGAGGTTATCGGGTTAAGCTTGCATTGCCTGCGAATGCAAGCGAGGAACGGAAATCCATCCTCCGCGCCTACGGCGCCGAGGTGATTCTTACTGATCCACTGGAAGGGACGGACGGTGCGCAGCGTCTCGCTCGCCGACTTGTGTCAGAGCGTCCGGATGAATACTTTTATCCAGACCAGTATAACAATCCGGCAAATTGGCAGGCTCATTATCGGACCACCGCGGAGGAAATCTTCGAACAGACAGGTGGACACATCACCCATTTTGTTGCCGGACTTGGTACGACGGGAACGTTTGTTGGAACCTCTCGCCGGCTTAAAGAACTCAATCCTGCGATCAAGTGCGTCTCGTTTGAACCGGACATACCGCTGCATGCGATGGAGGGACTGAAATATCTTGAGACTTCCATCATGCCGGGGATTTATGATTCAACACTTGCCGACGTGCACCTGCGCATTTCCACCGAGGAAGCTCGCTTGATGGTGAAACGGCTTGCACGCGAAGAAGGACTACTTGTGGGTATTTCATCCGGCGCTGCATGTGCTGCCTGCCTGAAAGTCGGGCACCTTCTCGATGAGGCAGTCATCGTTACCGTGTTTCCCGATAGCGGAGTCAAATACCTGAGCGAGGCGTTCTGGATTGGGCAATGAGGCATCTTCGGATGGAGGTTCGTTCATCATCAACGGCAGCTCAGGAAGATCGGAACAACTTTTATGATCAAACTCGATTCGCGCCTTGCGCAAAGGATCAAGAAACACGCCGTAGAGGCGTATCCGGAGGAGTGTTGTGGGATTCTTCTGGGAATATCTGAAGGTGGCGCGAAGATCGTCTCAACTATTCTTGAGATTTCGAACGCACGGACAAATGAACGCAGGCGCCGCTTCTTGATTTCTGCCGACCAATATCGACAGGCTGAGGAACGGGCGCGAATAGAAGGATGGGAGATACTCGGAATCTACCATTCCCATCCCGACCACCCGGCACGACCGTCGGAGTTTGATCTGGCACACGCACTTCCATCCTGGTCATCCCTCATCGTCTCCGTCAGGAAGGGAATACCGGAGGAGTTTACATCGTGGTTGCTCAAAGAAGATCGATCCGGTTATGAGGAAGAACAGATCGCAATCGAAACGTAAGCGACATGAATCCATGCCACAACACTCCGTAGAGTGAAAGGAGGGAATAGATCGTTATGCCTGTCACAGTTCTCATCCCTGCGCCATTAAGACCGTACACCAACAATCAAGAAACCGTCGAGCTTGAGGGAACAACCGTAGGGGAGTTGCTCGAGGCGTTGGTTGTGCGCTTTGCCAATCTCAAAAAACATCTTTACGCGGAGGACGGCCACCTCCGCAGTTATGTCAACATCTACGTGAATGATGAAGATATTCGATCACTTCAACATGAACAGACTCCTGTCACGGAAAAGGACGTTATCAGTATCATTCCGTCGATAGCAGGAGGGAAGGAGGGAATGGTATGATACGATTCGCAGAAACACCGGTTGAACGCGAGGTGCAACTGACGCGAGAGGAAATGAGGCGTTACGGACGCCATCTTATCATGCCCGAAGTCGGTTTGAAGGGACAGCAGAGACTCAAATCGTCAAAGGTTCTCCTCATTGGGGCCGGAGGATTGGGTTCTCCGCTCGCTCTCTACCTTGCCGCGGCGGGGGTGGGAACGATCGGCATTGTAGACTTTGATGTGGTGGATGCCTCCAACCTTCAACGTCAAATCATCCATTCAACGGCGGATGTTGGGCGACCGAAACTCGCTTCTGCGGCTCAGAGAATTCAATCGATCAATCCGAATGTTAAGGTTCGAACGTTCGCAACAGTGCTGAATTCTGAAAACGCGCTCGATATCCTGAGCGAGTTCGATGTGATCGTGGATGGCACCGACAATTTCCCGACCCGCTACCTTGTCAACGACGCCTGTGTACTCCTCGGCAAGCCCAACGTGTATGGAAGCATCTTTCGCTTCGAAGGACAGGCGTCGGTATTTTACAGCAAGGAAGGACCATGCTATCGTTGTCTCTATCCAGAGCCGCCTCCCCCCGGACTTGTGCCGAGCTGTGCAGAGGGGGGAGTCCTCGGAGTCTTACCAGGCATTGTCGGAGCCATTCAGGCAACCGAGACGATCAAGTTGCTTCTTGGTATCGGTGAGCCGTTAATTGGACGCCTGCTTTTGTTCGATGCACTGAAGATGAACTTTCGTCAGCTCAAACTGCGTAAAGATCGCCAGTGTCCAATCTGCGGCGAACGGCCCTCGATCCATACGTTAATTGATTACGAAGCCTTTTGTGGTGCGACCGTACGCGAGACAAGTCCAGATGAGAGGACGGTACCACAGATCAGCGTTCACGATCTGAAGGATCGATTGAACAGAAGAGAAGACATTTTCTTGCTCGACGTTCGGGAGCCGCACGAGTACGACATTGTGAACATGGGCGGGTATTTGATTCCGCTCTCTGAATTGCCGCAGCGCGTCAATGAGCTTGACTCCGCCAGAGAGATCGTCGTTCATTGTCATCATGGTAGCCGCAGTGCGCGTGCCGTTCAGTTCCTCCGCGAGCTGGGCTTTCGAAAGGTCGTCAACCTTTCCGGCGGCATCGACGCCTGGGCTGAAGAGATAGATCCATCACTTCCGCGTTATTAAGGATATAAAGAAAGGAGAGTAAAAAGTGAAACTGTTCGTTGTTCAACATCAGCATCCGGCAGAAACATGCCCGGCGCGTGATTCGCAAATGGCCCCCATGCTCCTCGCGCATTTATCGCGGCAAAATGCACAACGCTTCGGCGTCAATATCCACAGTGAGGCCGTCATTGATGGGGGGCATACGTTGTACCTGATCGTTGAAGCGGAGAACAGAGAGAGTGTTTCGAAATTCATGGAGCCATTCGCCCAGGCGGGAACCGTTGAGGTTTTACCAGCCTCTCGATGCGAGACTGTCGTCGAACGTGGAGAATGCTGAAGCGAAGAAGGGAGGGGACGAGAAAATTGCTCGCCCCCTTTGACGCCCTATCCGCTCAACGGTTCGAACCTTGCCTGGAAGAATCGCAAGTATTTCGGTTCGTAGATCATCTTCAGACCTTTGATGCAGGAACGGTTCTCGTACACCGCTTCGACAGCTTCGGCTGTTACGTCGCAATGTGCTTGTGTGTAGACCCGGCGAGGGAAGGTGAGTCGGACAAGTTCAAGCTTCGGATAGTGATGGTCGCCAGTCTCCTTGTTTCTGCCCGCTGAGACGATTCCGCGTTCCATTGAGCGAATCCCCGATTCAAGGTACAACTCCGCAGCAAGGGTTTGAGCGGGAAACTCGATCTGCTTGAGGTGGGGGAGGAACCTCCGGGCATCGAGGAAGATAGCGTGGCCGCCGACGGGCAGGACAATTGGAATTCCGATGCTCTGAAGTTTCTCGCCGACGTATTCAACCTGACCTATGCGCGCCTTGATGTGATCTTCTTGAACAGCCTCCTCAATGCCGCGTGCCATTGCCTCCATGTCGCGTCCGGCGAGTCCACCGTACGTGTGGAGCCCTTCATACACTACCACCATATTGCGCGCCTCTTCGAAAATATCGTGGTCGTTGATTGCAAGGAATCCCCCGATATTGACCAGAAGGTCTTTCTTGCCGCTCATCGTGCAACCGTCCGAATAGGAACACATTTCCCTGAGAATCTCGGCGATTGATTTCATTTCGTATCCCTGCTCACGTACCTTGATGAAGAATGCATTCTCTACGGCACGCGTTGCATCCAGAATGACCTTGATGCCGTGGTTGCTGCAGAAGGAGTACACTTGCCTGAGGTTCTCCATTGAGACGGGCTGTCCACCGGCCATGTTGACGGTGACGGCAACAGAGATGTAAGGCACTTTCTGAGCGCCGACTCGCTTCACCAATGAATCGAGTTTGTGTAGATCGACATTTCCCTTGAAGGGATGCAGGTTGGTTGGGTCGTGCGCTTCATCGATGATCACATCTACAAATGTTCCACCGGCAAGCTCCTGATGGAGTCGCGTCGTTGTGAAATACATATTCCCCGGAATGTAATCTCCTGGTTTGATGAGGATTCTCGATATCAGGTGCTCTGCTCCACGACCCTGATGTGTGGGAACAAGGTATTTGTAGCCGTAATATTTCTGCATCGTTGCTTCGAGATGATAAAAGTTCTTACTCCCCGCGTACGCCTCGTCTCCAAGCATCATACCAGCCCATTGATAATCGCTCATTGCATTGGTGCCGCTATCGGTCAAAAGGTCGATGTAAACATCTTCCGATCGCAGAAGGAAGGTATTATATCCGCCTTCCTCTAAGGCTCGTTGCCGATCTTCTCGCGAGGTCATCTTGAGCGGCTCGACTACCTTGATCTTGAACGGCTCTGCCCAGGATCTCTTCTTCAACTTTTCCATGGTACTCCCTGTAGTGAATGGTGGCAAAAAAAGTTGGCGCAAAGTTAAACCAAAATGGATGGAATAACAAGTTGAACAGTGCCTCCGATACTCCCAACGAGCCAAGGGGCGATACAGTCCTGCATCACTTCAATGAAGTGGCCTTGCATTTGCTTGCCGTAACATTTTTTCACCAACATCATCGAAGAACGACGGTTGCCTTACAACCGATGAGCAAGAATGACAACAAGCACGTTCGGAGGATCCCGTATCCGAATCCTCACCTTGCATTTCAAGGTGACTTCCTCTATCTTCACGGCAAATGATTCCGCAAACCACTCTCGAAAAGCTCCGCTCCATTGTCGGGAAAGAGAACTTTCTCGACTCGCCGGAAGATAAGATTGCGTACTCGTACGACGGAACACCTCTTCTTCAACAACTCCCGGACGCAGCAATGATTCCCCGTTCGGTTGACCACATTTCACAAATCCTCCGCCTTGCAAACGATGAGGGTTTTTGTGTCGTACCCCGCGGTTCCGGTTCAGGACTGAGCGGCGGCTCCATTCCGGTCGAGAATTCCGTGGTGCTGTTGATGAACCACTGGAACAGAATTCTGGAGATCGATCAGAAGAATCTTACCGTGTGGGTGGAGCCGGGTGTGATCACGGCAAATCTTCACTCGACGGTGGAGGCCTTGGGACTGCTGTACCCACCCGATCCGGGAAGCGCAGCCATCTCTTCGATTGGCGGGAATGTTGCGGAAAATGCCGGAGGTCTGCGCGGACTCAAATACGGGGTGACGAAGAATTACGTGTTGGGTTTGGAAGTGGTTCTCCCCACTGGTGAGGTGGTCGTAACAGGGGGGAAGTCGATGAAAGATGTGGCAGGATACAGCTTGAAGGACTTTCTCATTGGATCGGAAGGGACGCTAGGGGTTATCACTCGCGTGCTGTTGCGTCTCATCCCCAAACCTCAGGCGTCGCGCACCATGCTCGCGTACTTCCATAAAATGAGTGACGCAGCGGAGACGGTATCTGAGATTATCGCCGCAAGGATCACGCCGGCGGCGCTGGAGTTTCTCGATAATACCACCATTCGATGCGTCGAAGACTACGCCAAACTCGGTTTGCCGACACATGTCGAATCGCTCCTGCTAATTGAGGTGGACGGAAGAAAAGCGGAAGTAGAGGAAGATGCGGAAAGGGTGGTGGGGCTGTGCCGAAAACACCATACCGTCGATGTCCGCATCGCAGCGAATGATCAGGAAGCCGTTCAACTCCGAAGTGCCCGGAAAGTTGCTTTTTCCGCACTCGCGAGAGTTCGACCGACAACGATCCTGGAAGATGCAACCGTGCCGAGAAGTGAGGTTGCTCCGATGCTGGAGCGGATCAAATCAATCTCCTCAAAGTACAACCTCATCTTCGGAAATTTCGGGCATGCGGGGGATGGGAATCTCCACCCGACATGCCTGACGGACGAGCGGGACAAGGATGAGATCGATCGGGCGATGCGCGCTATCGAGGAGATCTTTCTTGAAGCAGTTCGATTTGGCGGGACCATCACAGGTGAACACGGTGTCGGGTTGGCGAAGCGAAAATTCCTTGAGCAAACGATGAGCGAACCTGCCATCGAAATGATGCGGAAGATCAAGGATGCACTTGATCCTCATCGTGTTCTCAATCCGGGCAAGATTTTCACGCTCCGACCGCGTTGCGAAGGACCTCTACCGACGAATCGGGAGCAGATCAAAAAGTTTCTTGAAATGGGAGCGTACACCTGATTTGTGTCCCAAAGAGCATTGACATATCGGCATCGACTTGACGCTCAGTTCGACCTTACGCACCTTGCACCCCCGACGGCACGCAAAAGCTCTTTGAACGTTGGAGGAAAACTCATCACAAGAACGGAAGGTGAGTTCTGGACGTCGCGCCAGCGACAGGCTTCGTCGTTGCATGAAATCTCCTACCGCGCCTGCTTCAAACCACAGCTTCCCCGCTTTTTTATCGAACACCTGACGGTTCCGGGCGATCTTGTGTACGATCCGTTCATGGGGAGAGGAACGACGCCGCTTGAGGCAGCTCTGCTTGGACGCGCGATTGCAGGGAACGATCTCAATCCACTGAGCGAGCTGCTGCTTCGACCGCGACTTGAACTCCCCGCGCTTGAAGAGGTGCACAAGCGTCTTGTGAAACTCGCGCTTGACAACAGCGCGAAAGCGGAATTTGACCTTTCGATGTTTTACCATCCATCGACAGAAGGGGAACTGGTTTCCCTAAGACATTATCTCCTGATGCAAAAAGCTACCGGAAAGGAGGATGCCGTCGACCGATGGATACGAATGGTGGCAACGAATCGGCTCACGGGACATTCGGTGGGATTTTTCTCTGTCTACACGCTGCCTCCGAATCAGGCAACAACGCCTGGAAATCAAAGAAAGATCAATGAGAAGAGGAAGCAGCGCCCTCCGTATCGGGATGTAAAATCGATCATCTACAAAAAATCTCGGTCGCTTCTCAAAGATATCTCAAGTTCAGATGTCAAGCGATTACAGTCGGCTCTCGCGAGCGCTCTGCTCCTTTCAACGCGGGCCGATCGAACAGCGGATATTCCGAACTCATCAGTTCAACTTGTAGTTACGTCACCACCGTTTCTCAACGTTGTCGACTATTCACAAGACAACTGGTTACGGCTCTGGTTTAATGGAATTGATTTGAAACAAGTTGATGGAAAGCTCAGTGTTCATGCGTCGATTGAACAATGGAGAAAGACAATGGGTTTCGTCTTCCGGGAGCTCTTCCGCGTTGTTCGGCCGGGGGGATTTGTGGCGTTTGAGGTGGGAGAAGTTCGAAAACAGAACGTCCTTCTCGATGAAATCATTGTTCCCGTTGGTGAGGAGGCGGGCTTCCTTTGTGCAGGTATTTTGATCAACCGTCAACAATTCACCAAGACCTCCAATATCTGGGGAATTAACAACAATGAGGGAGGCACGAACACGAATCGGATCGTCGTGTTCAGGAAACCGAGATGATTCCGCTCAAAGATCGAAATCCAACCCATAAGGTTCCGTTCGTTACGATCACATTGATCATCGTGAACGTGGCAGCGTTCCTCTATGAAGTGTCGCTGGGGGAAGAAGCGCTCAGGATGTTGTTTGATTCGTATGGTGTTGTTCCTGAGAGGTTTTTTCTTGCGCTTCTTGGTGAAGAAGCTTTGAGCGACGTCATGATTTCATTTTTTACGTCGATGTTTCTGCACGGCGGAGTTGTCCACCTTGGCGGAAATATGCTCTACCTTTGGGTCTTTGGTGACAACGTCGAGGATAAGCTGGGGCATGGACGATTTTTACTGTTCTACTTGCTTTGCGGTATCGCCGCTACCTCACTGCATATCTTTATTGATCCGACATCACCCATCCCAACCATCGGCGCAAGTGGTGCCATCTCAGGCGTCCTCGGTGCCTATCTCCTGATGTTTCCCGGAGCACGCATTATTACCGTCATCCCCATCTTTGTTTTCCTTCAGGTTGCCGAGCTTCCCGCTCTCATTGTGCTTGGTTTCTGGTTTGTCATGCAGTTCTTCAACGGTCTTCTGTCCCTCGGCTTGCAAACAGCAGGAATGGGGGGAGTAGCATGGTGGGCACATATCGGCGGCTTTGTAGCCGGCCTCATCCTTGTAGTTCCATTTAGAAAATTCCGATAAGTGTTGAAACGGCAAGAAAATAACATCGCAGCCTTCAAGGGCATTGACGTGCCGGACTACGATGTTATTATTAATTGTATGCATTGTGGCTTGTGCTTACCCACCTGTCCCACGTACGCATTGACAGGCCAAGAGAAGTCTTCTCCGAGAGGTAGGATCCGATTGATCAAGGCAGTAGCGGATGGCATTCTGCCCATCACCGAGGGCTTTGTGGAGGAGATGAACTTTTGCCTTGATTGCCAGGCTTGTGAGACTGCCTGTCCGGCTGGAGTGAAATATGGATCCTTGGTCGAAGCAGCGCGAACACAGATCTATGAGAAAGGGTATGAAAAAAAGCTCTCATCTATTTTAAAATCAGTATTTCTTGTTTGGAGCTTCAAGCGTCATACAAGGCTTAAAATCATCGCGCGCTTTCTGCGATTTTACCAGATGACAGGTCTCAAGGACGCGCTCCAACGATCCGGACTCCTCGGATTGGTTTCCAAAAAGTTAGATGGGCTTCAACCGCTTACTCCAAAAATCGCGATGGAATTTTCAAGTGACATACTGCCAACTCTGCTCGAACCAAAAGAAGAGCTTCGGTTTCGGGTTGGATTTCTGACGGGCTGTATTATGGATGTAGCGTATTCCGATATCAACATCGATACCGTTGAGTTGCTACGGCGGGCCGGCTGCCAAATCGTGCTCCCTGAACGACAGGGCTGTTGCGGATCGTTGCAGGCGCATCATGGAGGAATGAGAGCCGCTCGCGAGATGGCCCGCGAGAATATTCTGTCATTCGGTAAGCAGTCACTTGACTACATCGTCATGAATTCTGCAGGGTGCGGAGCCTTTATGAAAGAATACGGCCACCTGTTCGAACAGGATCAAGAAATCAGTTCGCTCGCCGCATCTATATCGGCCAAGACGAAAGATGTTACGGAGTTTCTGACACAAATTGGTTTCGACCAATATCTGTCGAAATCTTCTTTCGATCATCCCTACGTTGGTAAGCGTGTAACGTATCACGATGCATGTCATCTCGTGCATACCCAAAAGGTCGCCTCCCCTCCGCGGAAGCTCCTTCGCTCGATTCGTGGCATCGATTTTATTGAGCTTCCGGAGTCAAGCTGGTGCTGTGGAAGCGCCGGTATTTATAACATCACGCGTTATGAAGACTCGATGCGATTGCTTGATCGCAAGATCGATAATGTTCAAAAGATTGCACCGGATGTGATCGTGACGGGAAATCCCGGATGTCTCATGCAGATCCAGCACGGTCTCAACAAGCGCGAACTACATATCGAGCTTGTGCATACAGCAACTTTCCTGAGAAGAGTGTGTGGCGCGTAAGAAACAACTTGTAGCATACTTGTCGGGGGGTATGGAATACGCCGAAGGAGAAGGAAGACACTGGCGTTCTGAGATGCAACAATGGCTAAAGTTCCATCTTAAACATCGCTCCTTTAATCCAAACGAAGAAAGCAAGAAGTATCTTTCAAAACGAATAGATGAAGAACGGTTTCGCAAGCTCAAATCAACAGACTTCGAAACGTTTTCGAAGCTTGTCCGTGGCATTGTCGCGCTCGATAGTAGCACCATTGCCCGCCGAGTCGACTATGTGATCTGCTATTGGGATGAAAGCGCACAGCGAGGTGCCGGGACACAAGGAGAAGTGACACTCGCAAAGTACTTTGGCAAGCCTGTCTTCCTCGTTTCTTCCCTTCCAGCCGATCAAATTCCTGCTTGGATCATTGGTTGCTCAAGCAAGATCTTCCGTTCATTCGAAGAGCTCAAAGCCGAGCTGAGTCAACGCTACTCCGATATGCCTCCGGGCGGCATGCGAAGGTATCATCAAACTCGTACGAAGACTTCGGTTTCGAGATAACTGGCCTCCGATGCTCGCGAAGCGCCGTAATCGAGCTCATCAGTTCATACTGTAAATGGTTGGACTGGGTTCCCGAACGAGAGAAAATAGCAGACCCCGACTTGTTATTGAGGAACTTTCTCCTCATTTTGACACTGTCAGTTCATTCCATCATTGCAGGAAGGAGAAAATCCTATGCACGAATCGATGAAACGGCGCGATTTCATAAAATCTGCAGCATTCGCGGGAGCCGCAGCAGTCGTGTCACCTGAATTTGGCAATCTCGATGTATTCAGTGTTCAAAAGGGGACTTCCTTCAAGCCAGTCGTTCTCTCGAGCCACAATGGTCTGGTCGCGACGGCAAAAGCAATGGAGCTGATCAAACAGGGTAAAGATGCACTCGATGCGGTGATTGCCGGCGTGAACATCGTCGAGGACGATCCGAACGATATGAGCGTAGGCTATGGCGGCTTGCCGAACGAGGATGGAGTTGTCGAACTCGATGCCTCAGTTATGCACGGATCGACGGGCCGTGGGGGAGCGGTTGCGTCGCTCCGGAACATCAAAAATCCTTCCAAAGTTGCTCGACTCGTGATGGAGCGGACCGATCACGTCTTACTGGTTGGGGAAGGGGCGTTGCGATTTGCCCGCGCACATGGATTCGAGGAGGAAGACCTCCTTACCGACGAAGCTCGCAACGCGTGGCTCCGTTGGAAAGAGAATCTGAGCAATGAAGATGACTGGCTGCCCCCTCACGATCTGGAAACACGAAATATCGGCGAGGGCTTAAAATCCGCTCTTCGAAACATGGGAACGATCAATTGCAATGCGCTCGACCTTCGTGGCAATATTTCGGGCGTGACCACGACGAGCGGACTGGCATGGAAAATCCCCGGACGGGTCGGCGATTCTCCGATTCTCGGAGCCGGTCTCTACGTCGACAATGAAGTGGGAGCGGCAGGATCAACCGGACGCGGTGAAGCCAACCTCCTGGCTTGCAGCAGCGTGATGATCGTCGAGTACATGCGGCAAGGGAAGAGTCCAGAACAGGCGTGTTTGATGGCTTGCGAGCGTATTGTGGGACAAACAAAGATGAAACGCTTGCTCGACGAGAAGGGAAGACCTAAGTTCAACGTTAACTTCTATGCGATCAACAAACGGGGCGAATATGGCTCCGCTGCGATCTGGAGCGGCCCAAAGTTCGCGGTCAACACGGGTGAAGCGCAAAGTCGACACGAGGATTGTGCCTACCTTTACAAACGGGATGCACGGAACTGAAGCCGCGCTGTGGAGACCAATTCTCATTGAGCAACGTGCAACCTGGGAAAATGTTCCGCGCATGGCGCGACGGGCGAAAAAACCGTGAGAGGCCATAACGGTAAGCGGCATGCCGTGGCCACTCGCGTTCATCCTCGGAATTTTTCTACCGCTCATCGGCGTCAACTTGTATGTTGGACGCCGGTTGCTCGATGCCTTCACTGAGCGGTTTGGCTGGAATCGATCCAAAGTTAAAAAGGCTTTGTGGACGGTCCAGAGCTTCATCAATCTTCTTCCTGTTTTCTTCTTTTCCGCCTACCTCATTTACGGACGAGCCGCAAGCAGTGCATTTAGCGGTGAAGTGTTTCTGATCGATCTCCTGCTCACCTATCCTTTCTGGATTGGATTGGTCTTCGTTGTCCAGCTTTTCCTTCTTTTGTTGATCTTTGAGATCGTGAAGTTGATACTCTTACCTCTGTATTGGCGATACCGGCAAATGTGGCAGCGTCGCGAAACCCACGTGACTCTATGGACCGCCGGACTAACGGCTGTCTACGTTCTGTTGACAATCGTTATAAACACGTGGACGGTTCGGGTGGATGAACACGACATTCCCATACCCCCTGAGATGGCCGGCCTCGACGGTGTACGGATTGCACTCATTTCCGATATTCAGGCAGATGCTCGGACGGGAATAAACACCGTCACTCGTTTCGTGGAAAGGGTCAATGCACTTAGACCAGACGTTATTTTTAGTGCTGGCGACGTGGTAACCTCAGGCCGCAAGTATATCGGCATGGCGACCGAACTCCTGAGCCAACTCAAAGCGCCCTATGGAGTGTACGCGGTCGTGGGTGACCACGATATCTTTTCAGATAAGCAAATGGTGGTCGATCGATTGCGCCGTGGCGGCATTATCGTAGCAGAAGACACGACACTTACGATCAAATTCCGGGAAAAGGAGACCGTCGATGTTACGTTCGTCACCTACACGTATCGACAGCGACCCGATTTCGAATTGCTGAAGCGCCAGAACAATCACACGAACGCATCATTCAAGATTCTGCTGGTGCATCAACCTGCTGAGCAGCTGGTTGATTTGGCAAAAGCGGGAGGATATCATCTTGTTCTCGCCGGGCATACGCACGGCGGCGGCATTGCGTTCGGAATTCCTGGGTGCTTCATGGTTGCTCCTGCCTCGTTCGAAAGCCGATATCTGAGTGGGTTGTATAAAGCAGGTCAAACGTACGTCGCTGTGACAAACGGATTAGGATTTACTCTTGCCCCTATACGTTACCACGCTCCCGCGGAGATTACGCTCCTCACGCTTACCGTACAACGTTAACCCTGTATTCGTTGGAGCAACCGTTGTTTCTGCATCGAGATAGGGACGAGTTGCAAATTGAATGTCTCTCATTTTCTGGATATCTTGAGTTTCTACGAAACCAGGGCAGATCTGATTAGGTAGTCCAACGTAAGATTTATCTCGGCAAAGAAATGAGTTATTGTTGGCTCCAACGACGTGGAGGTACGGGAATCTATGAGTCATTCATTCCAATATGAGGAGCAAGTCCTGTCAGGTGTGGTAGACGTTTCTAAACGGGGACTCTTGCTGATGGAGGGTCCGGATGCAAAGGATCTACTTCAGCGCATCACAACGAACGACCTTAACAAGCTCGATGCTGACTACTGTGTTCAGACGGTTTTCACAAACGAAAAGGGACGAATCGTCGACGTGGTGACTGTCGTCGAATTAGAAAGTGTAAGCTATCTCCTCGTGGCTCAAACAAGAGAACCGGAAAAGCTGAGAGCGTGGATCGAACGATTCATCATCATGGAGGATGCCCGTGTTGTTTCGCTCACCGAGTCGTATCGGCACCTGCTTTTCTATGATCCCAAGACCGTCGAGAGCTTGACCGCTGACTTGGGTGGGAGCACGGTCGGGCGTAATGTCCAGCTCAAAATTCTCGGGTCGGGAGAAAAAGAGCCGTTTCTCCTTGTCATGGAGAATTGGAATGGTGCGCGGATTCTTCATGCTCTCCAGGAGAAAAGCGACCTGAAGAAGTCGGTCGAAAACGGCTCGTTGTCTATCTCCAAAGAAGGAGAATCTCGTGAATTCAAATCCTACAGAATACTATATACTATTCCCGTAAATCCAAATGAACTCAACGAGTCCTACAATCCCCTTGAAGCAAATCTTTGGAGCTACGTTAGCTGGACAAAGGGGTGCTATGTAGGGCAAGAGGTCATCGCCAGACTTGACACTTACAAAAAGGTGCAACGGATGCTGTGTACTCTGGAGATCTCCGGTCAAGTGTTCGAAGCGCCTTTAGGCATTTCAAATGGCCGTGAAGATGTTGGAATGATCACAAGCTCAATACAAAACGGATCATCCACCATGGCGCTGGGATACGTAAGCATCAAGTCTCTCGACATGAAAGAGTCGCTCTTCTGTGAGGTAGATGGAGCAAAGTTCGAGATCAGAGTCGTAGCTTCAGGAGTCACAAAATGATGGAGACATTTGTTCAAATTCGGGCTGTGACCAAAAGGGAAGTCTACGAAGAACTTATCCCTCAATTGAAATCTCTGATAGCAGACGAATCGGATCTCATCGCTAATCTTGCGAACACAGCTTCGGTTCTCAAGCTCGCCTTGAGGAATGCTTCCTGGGTAGGATTCTACCTGATGAAGCAGGGTGAATTGGTTTTGGGTCCGTTCCAAGGGAAGCCCGCATGCGTGCGAATTCAGGTAGGGAGGGGTGTTTGTGGAAGCGCAATAGCACGCGCGGAAACGCTTACTGTGCCCGATGTGCAAAAGTTTCCGGGGCATATCTGTTGTGATCCCGACTCCCGCTCGGAAATCGTCGTTCCTATGTTTCGCGACAAAGAGCCGCTTGGTGTGCTTGATCTCGACAGCGCATCGATTGGAGCGTTTGATGAAACTGATAAGCATTATTTGGAGAGAATTGTCGCGCTCTTGATACCGAAGTTTTAGGTTTCATCCATCAAGCCAACTCACAATCACAAAGAATCTTATCCTCTATGCCTTCTCAATTAGCGCGAGCTCCAAAATCATATAAGAATATTGAGTTCTTGAATAGTCCGGATGCACGGACGATACGGTTGATAGCTGAGTTTCTGGAGCCGGCCCGCCGGTTTCGACAACAGGGGATTAAGGACACCGTCGTTTTTTTCGGCTCGGCTCGAATTAAGTCGCGCAGAGAAGCCAGCAAAAAGCTTCAGGAAGTCAAAAAGCGGATCAAGGCAAGTACCAGGGTTTCAAAATCATTAAGATCACACCTTGAAGCAGCCCAGATTGATTTTCAGATGTCGAAGTACTACGAAGAGGCGGTTGAGCTATCGATCCTTTTGACGCGATGGTCCAAAAAACTTTACCAACAGAACCGGTTTGTGGTCTGTTCAGGCGGCGGACCGGGGATTATGGAGGCAGCAAACAAGGGAGCACGATTGGCTGGTGGAAGATCGATCGGACTGAACATAAGTCTCCCGTTCGAGCAAAGTCCCAATCCCTACATTACGAAGGAGTTGAACTTTGAGTTCCATTATTTCTTTATGAGAAAGTTCTGGTTTGTATATCTGGCGAAAGCACTGATTATGTTCCCGGGCGGATTCGGCACACTCGATGAATTAATGGAAGTCCTTACGCTCCTACAAACAAAAAAGCTCAAGAAGCAAGTGGTGGTCGTTCTTTACGGGAAGGAGTACTGGGATCAGGTTCTGAATTTCGAAGCAATGGTCAGGTTACGTGTCATCAGTCCGGAAGATCTCCAACTCTTCCGCTTTGCGGACACGCCGGAAGATGCGTTCAAATATCTGGTGAAGGAACTCAAAAGGCTTTATCCCAAAGAGACAGCGTTAACGGCTTAAGCTCTTGGCACATTGCTCATTGTGCCTGAAGAAAGAAAGTGGTACATTGGGGACGTGGAGCTTTGCCTCGTGAGGAAAATTAGCCTCAGGTGAACAATTTGGGGGTGACGTGGCTTCGACGGGGATGAGGAAGCTCAAGACTGCGTACCGTGGTCGCCGTGTCCACGTTAAAGAAGCGGTAAACCAATAAGTGCCAACTACAACTACGCACTGGCTGCCTAACATCGCTTAGGCAACCCGTTCCTGTTGCTTCTTACCCATCGGGAGCAGGAGGAACGTCGACATAGATGGGATAGTCGGTGTTTGTTCTCAGGGATCGCCGACGAATCCGCCGCAAGCGGATCTACCTGAGATAGCGTGAGGCCAATCCTGTCTTCCGGAGTTTCCTCACGCGAAACAAAAAAGGAAGGCTAGGTACGTAGAGGTTTTGAGAGTCTTCTCTTCGGACCGGGGTTCGACTCCCCGCACCTCCACACCAAAATGAGCCTTCGTTCTGCCGACGAAGGCTCGTTTGTATCGTATCCACCGATTCAGCAAGAAACCCTCCTATGCAACCAACCGTCCTGCTCGTTGATGACGAAAAAGACATCCTTGAAATGCTTAAATACAATCTCGAGAAAGAAGGATATGCCGTGTTGACGGCACGAAATGGGAAGGAGGCGCTCAAGCAGGTGGAACGTCGACCGGACCTCGTGGTGCTGGATGTGATGATGCCGGAGATGGATGGTTGGGAAGTCTGTAAGGAAATCCGGCGCGATCCTGCTAAAGCAGATCTCCCTATCATCTTTCTCACCGCGCGTGATAGTGAGGTGGATGAAGTCGTCGGGTTGGAGTTGGGGGCGGATGACTATATTACGAAGCCGGTAAAGGTGCGAACGTTCATCGCACGCATCAAGAGGTTATTGCGTCCTCAGCGCTCTCGAGTGCATACCGTGCAGACTGGTGTGTTGAAGGTGGGGGGATTGGAGATTCACGCCAATAACTACATTGTGAAAGTGAAGGATCGGGAAATATCCTTACCCAAGAAGGAATTCGAGGTTCTGCTGTACCTCGCACGACATCCCGATAGGGTGATCACGCGGGAGACACTCTTGAATGAGATCTGGGGAGAGGATGTCTACGTCATCGACCGAACCGTTGATGTCCACATCCGAAAAATTCGAGAGAAGCTTGGGGCGTATGCGGCCCACATCGACACAGTCAAGGGAGTCGGTTACCGCTTTAAGCGTGAGCTCTGATGCGCACCATCCGCTCGAAAATCACACTGACGTACCTGCTGATTACGCTACTTGTCGTCCTGCTCCTTGGTCTCTTTCTTGCAATTGAAATCGAGGATTACTTCCGCGATCGTTTACTCGCCCAACTTCAAACCGAAACGAGTATCATCCACGCTCTGCTCAGGGAATCGGCCGAGCGAGGTGAACCGCGGGATCGTATCATTGCGTTTCTTCGGGCATATTCCAACGCCTCAAATCTTCGGATCACGCTCATTGATCGTGATGGGCGCGTGATGTACGAATCGTGGGTTCCCGACTCACTCATTGGATCGCTCGGGAATCACTCGAACCGACCTGAAATCGTCGAGGCGCGGATCCGAGGCATCGGCACAAACACGCGACGAAACAGCTCAACGCATGACGACCTCTATTATGTCGCCCGCTTCGTGGATGATGCATCGTTTCGTAACTCTGCGTTTGCATCCCTCCAATTTGTGCGCGTCGCGATCAGTTTCCGGGACGTGTCTCAGCTCATCTCTGAAATCCGGGTGATGATTGCTGTTGCCGGACTCCTTGTTCTCATCATCATCGGTAGCGTGAGCTTGTTTGTTGCGCGGCGTATCTCCAAACCGATCGTTGAAATCAGCTCGATTGTACAAGACATCAAAGCGGGCAATCTCGATCGGAAACTCCCTGTCACGAGTTCGGATGAGGTGGGTCGTCTGGCGGAACTGATTAATGAAATGACCGAGAAACTGAAAGCCGATATCGAACAGCTTCGAAGACTTGAACGGGTGAGGTCGGAATTCCTCGGCAACGTCTCTCACGAACTACGCACCCCCATCTTCTCGCTCAAGGGTTTTCTCGAGACGTTGCTCGATGGAGCCATTGATGATCGGAACGTGAACCGATCGTTCGTTGAAAAGGCATACCATCACGCGTCCCGGCTTGATGCACTCCTGTCCGATTTGATCGAAATCTCGCGCATCGAATCGGGAGACATGAAGATGAGCTTCCGCTATTTTGATGCAGTGGAGCTTCTGCGTCAACTCGCTTCAGAATATGCCGATGAAACTGCAAAAAAGGAGCAACGCATTCGGATCGTGCCGGAGCGGGGAGAAGTCTTGGTTTTTGGCGACAAAGAGCGATTGCGCCAAGCTCTCGGCAATCTGATCGACAATGCAATTAAGTACTGTCCAACCGGCGCGAAGATTGAACTACAGGCCGTTGAGATGGATGGGAAGGTTGAAATTGTCGTTGAAGACGATGGGCCCGGAATTGAACAAGAACACTTGCCGAGAATTTTTGAACGATTCTATCGCGTTGATAAGAATCGTTCTCGTGAAGTCGGCGGAACGGGACTTGGTCTGGCGATCGTTAAACACATCGTCGAAGCGCACGGAAGCAAGATCAGCGTAACAAGTGAGGTCGGCAAAGGAACCCGGTTTACCTTCAGCCTGAAAAGATGAGCGAATGAACATTAATGAATTCCTTATCGAAAATGGTCTCCGGCGACTTGATGTACCGGAAGAGAGCGTGCAACACTTCAAGTTGGTCTCTGCTCTCAGCAATGTTGATGGTCGTGGTTTTCCCAAAGAACTCTTCCAACTGAGCGCACCCGTGGTGATGCGGGGTCTGCTCAATTTCGCCGTTCTGCAGATGAATCGAAAATGGGTTTATCCGTATTGGGTTCATCGGCAGCTCGATCGGGCTTCCTCAAGCTTCCTTCCTCGTTCACAAAACCCCCTCCTCATGAACCAAACCCATCGCAACTGGACTGCACTTGGTTCTCCCCACGGTTTGTACGAAGCAATTGTCGATCCACGCGGACTTCTCACGCCACTGCCGCGGGAATGGTCCACAGATGTTTGGCTGCAAGAAGGAACTGATTTCCTCTTCCCATCCTTGACACAGGAGAGTCATCAACGTTTGGAGGCGGATTCGCCATGTCTCCTCACCACCCTTGTCTGGAAAGATCTGTCGTTAGAGCTCGAAGCGTTTGTAAGTTCGATTCGGCGTGGGATTGATATCGTATTTAATCAGGTGCGCATCGTGAACAGCAGCGCCCGTTCCCGTTCGGTGATTGCGTACGTGGCTGTTCGGCCTTTCAATCCTGAAGGAGTTGCTCCCATTACGCACATCGAGATTCAATCGAAACGATTTGTCTATGTGAACAAGATTCTTGGAGTCGTGGTTGCCAAAGAACCAGCCTTCGTCGCCTGTCAAAATGCGCGGGAGGGGGATCTTGCGATGAAGCTTCAAGAATCAGGAGGGAGAAAGGAGATCGAGGGAGCCGGTCGAACAATAGTTAAATGTGAGCGAGGACTCGCGCAGGCTCTTTTAGGTTATCCGATCGAGATTCCCCCCTCATCGAAGGCGGATATCCATTATAGCATAGCCCTTGGCTCCGCCAAAGAGTTGCGAAATGCGCGTTGGAAAAAAACCTGGCGCGTGTCGTATGGAAAGCGGCGGGCCGAGCACCGTGCGACATGGCATAAGGAACTGGACCGTGGAGCTCACTTCCAACACGCCGACGAAGAGGCGATGCGTTTTTTTCGCTCCAGTCGGCTTGCACTCTTGGAGTTGAACGACGGGGAATTCATCTCGCCCGGACCGGCCCTCTACCATCACTTCTGGTTTCGGGATGCTGCACCTATGCTAAGCGCACTTGACATGCTGGGGTTTTCTGAGAGGACAAGGAGGGTCATTAATGGATTTCGAAAACACTTGAGAAGCGACGGCTTTTTCCAAGGTCCCGACGGCGAGTGGGATTCCAATGGTGCCGCCCTCTGGACAATCTATCACCACTTTCTTCGCACGAGATCTTCTCTCTGGCTCAAGCAATGGTATCCACAGATCCGGAAAGCAGGGTTGTGGATTGTCCGGATGCGAAGGAAGACTCCCGAAGATCCAATGACCGTTCCAGGTCTTATGCCAAAGAGTCTCAGCGCTGAGCACCTCGGAACAGTCGATCAATATTTCTGGGATTCCTTTTGGTCCCTTGCAGGTCTTAAATGTGTGGCAGCAATGGCACACGAGGTGGGGCAAGTTGAGGAGGAGCGGCTGTTCAATCAAGAATCGGTGGAGTTTGAGTCGAGACTCAAAGAGGTGTTGGCGCAAGTGGAGAAGCGGCTGGGTATGCCGCTGATTCCGGCATCTCCCACTCGGCCTTTTGACGAAAGCGCCATCGGATCAATTGCCAGTCTTTATCCACTCGATTTATTTGAACATACCTATCCACAGCCCGTTACAACTCTTCATGCTTTGAGGGATCGTTACGTCGACGATCGGGGATTCTATCACCCAATCATTCATTCCGGTTATAATGCCTATCTCACCTTGCAAATTGCGCAGAGCTATCTCCTCATCGGTGAAAAGGAGATCGCTTGGCAGATTGCCAGATCGGCGTTTAGACTTGCATCAGAAACGTGCGCTTTTCCAGAAGCAACGCACCCGTTGACAGGGGGAGGGACGATGGGGGATGGACACCATGGATGGGCGGCGGCGGAGGTTGTTTTGTTCGTTCGCAACGCGCTCATTCGGGAGCAACAAAATGTCCTTCATCTACTGCATGGTGTCACAAAAGATCACGTGAAGGTGGGGATTCCTCTGGAAGCATTGCGCGCTCCAACAACATTCGGTTCACTTAGTTTGAGGCTTGAGCGTGAATCCGCAACAAAGCTTGTTTTCTCTTTCGAAGGACGGTTCTTTCCAAGGAAGCGACCCGAAGCGATTCACCTTCATATCCCGTTCCCTCTCCAATCAGTCGTGCCATCCTTTCCTTCTCACCTTTTACGCCACGAGCAATTGGGCGATGCTTCACTTCTTATCCTCTCTTCCGAGGTCTCGACACTATTTTTGCATCTATGACATTTGAGGGAGCGTTTGGATCGAAGGAGACTTCACTGCTCCGTTGGCTTGGGATGATCGCAATGGAAGTCCCGTCCGCGATCGCACATAACGGAGAGGGGCTACAGACTCCTCAAAGGGAATCGGAAGCAGACGGGTGGCAATTCTGCATTCTCCATTGTCGAAGGTGAGGCGGTTGTACTTAAGGTATCGCACAGGATCATCACACACAGCTCCTGCACCGTTAGAAAGAAGAATGCCGCTTCGTTCGTACACCTCGTTTCGGTGTATGTGCCCATGAAGGACATAGCGAACATTGAGTGACTTGAAGACTTTCAGGAGCCTTCGGCGTCCTCGCAGTCGCATGGTTCTCGATTCGATCAGCCGCCAAAAAGAGTTGTCCGAAATTCCGTCGGCGACAATGTCGTTGAAGTGATGATGCAGCACGATGATTGGCACAGCGTTCCGAAGCAGGGGGGACTCGCTAAGAGATTGAAGTGCCTCTATCTGTCGGTCGTCCAGAAATCCATTTGTTCCGAGGATGTTCGACCGCACGGACCAAGGCGGAATGGAGTTGAGACCGATGATCATGAATGGACCGACACGCTTCAGGAAGGGGTAGGACTCCTTGGCATCGAAAAACGTGACGCCGTGGAACGTTTCTCGGAATGCCTCACGAAAGAGCGCGTGATTTCTGTGGTAGTCGACAGCACGTATGTGTTGTGGGAAGCTGAGAATATCGACAGCTCTATGCGGGCCGCCAAAGATGTCATGGTTCCCTGGTACGACTGTCAGTTTTGAGGAATCGAGGAGGGAGAAGTGCGAGAAGAGCTCGCGGGCGAGAAAGAAATCATCCGGATCAGCGGTGCTGACGATGTCTCCGGAAATGACCAAATGATCGCAGCCCTCAAGCTGGATGAGCCGAAGAAGCTTTTTGAATGATTTCAAATGTTCGCGATAGTACTGGCGGCTGAGATGGGGATCGGAGATGTGAATGAGAGAATACGGACGATACCGAGAGGGGGATGGCGAGTTGAGGTCGGATGGGAGACGAAAAGGAGGGGAATCGGCAGCAAGATCACGCTGCTCGATGCAGCTGACGGTATCGATGTTCATGAATGAGTGCCTCATATCGTTCAAAAAGAGTTTCGATAATCGCTTCCCACGAATATTGTTGAGCCACCCGATGAGCTTCCTGCGCGATCCTCTGGCGTCGGTCAGGATTATCGAGTAATTCAGCGACGAGGTTCGCAAGATCGATCTCATCAAGGGGTTCTGCGAGTAGTCCAGTCTCCCCATGCCTGATGAGACCAGCGGCTCCTCCGACCTTGGCCGCAACCGGCGCCAAGCCGGATGCCATTGCTTCGAGGGTGACAAGCCCAAAGGTTTCAGTGGTTGAGGGAAAGACAAACAGATCTGAGGAAGCATAGCTTTCAGCCAAGGTCTCTCCTGATTGGTAGCCGAGGAAGTGCGCCCCGGGCATCATGTGTTCAAGTTCGGCGCGGGCATGGCCGTCTCCGACCACCACCATCTCGAAGTCTTCCCTGAGGATCTTCAGACGATGATACATGCCCGCAAGAATACGTAAATCTTTCTCCCAGACGAGGCGACTAACAAAAAGAAGTACTTGTTTGTCGCGCGCACCTAACCGTTCGCGCCACGCCTCAGACCTTCGGTTCGGATGAAACAACTGCGTGTCCACACCGTTCGGCAAGTATTCAAGATTGTGAATTCCATGTGCGCGTAATTCCTCAAGAATGGGGAGTGTTGGCACGAAGGTGTGATCGATACGATTGTAGAGATAGCGTATAATCCGCCAGGCTAAATCCTCCAGACCCGAGAGGCGGTAATATCGGGGATAGGTCGGGAAATGCGTGTGATATGTTGCAACGATTGGAATGCCGTGGTGTCGCGCATACTTCATCGCGCCAAAGCCAAGTGTGCAAGGACTGTTGATATGGATGAGGTCGGGTCGAAATTTCTCGAGGAGAGGTGCAAAGCGTTGGTAGCCGGGAAGCGCTAGTCGATATGTCCTCTGAAGCGGAAGCGGAACAGACCGCACCCGGTAGGTGGGGATGATCATATCCTGAGGATCCGGAAGAGTTGACGTGATGGCAATTGCATCGACACCGCGGTCGACGGCCCCTTCGAACATTTTGTACATGCACCGCGTCACGCCATCTTGCCCCTTCCGGAGATTCGCGTTGAAGTATGCAATCTTCATCCTAGCTCCTTTTATTGTTTCGAGACATGTCGTTCGGTTTCGTCTCGAACAGCGGCTGCTTGTTCAAGATATTCGCGCAATCGTTCAAAATCGGTGAGGTCGGAAAGCACATGCTCAGCACCATGAGATCGAAGGATGGCTGCTCTTGAACCCGAGGCGACACCAACAAAGCCGAACTTCATCCTTTGTGCACTCCGAAGGTCCCATACGCCATCACCTACAACGACGACCGCTGAAAACTCTTGAAGGCGATACCATTCCTTCGATCGGCGGACTGCCGTTTCGAGAATGGTTTCTCTGGTAAAGCCGTCGTTGGCCGTCGATAAAGGGACTTGACCATAGTCGATGCTGGCCGTCTTCAACTTGAGCAGCGCCGCCTCTTCCCAGCTTCCTGTCGCAATGGCTACTCGCCAATTGATGAGTCGCTGAAGTCGAGCCAAGCTTGCCCCCGCCCCTGCAATCTGCACAAACAATTGTGGCCAGATGGCAGACATGGCTCTCAATAAGGCATGATAGTGGTTCTTCAATCGCTGAAGTTCTGAAAGAGGGAGGGGGGAAGAGAATTCCTCTTCATACACCTGTGAGAAAATCGCAGGATCGGTATAATGAATGAAGTGGGAGCCGTCCGTTGGAAATTTCCGAATGCCGTATCGATCAAAAAGGGTTTGAGCAAAACACTCGTTGTCGACGAAGGACGTGTCGGTCAGAGTTCCATCAATATCGAAAATGGCGAGTTTCATGTGCTGCAAATATACTTTTGCAGTACTAACCGGATGTGATGAACCGGTTAAGAAATTCTTATTCTTGCTCAACCTGCGTGGATTTCGCCGAAAGAGGGAATCGGCACAGAAAAAAAGGCGTGAGCCTAAATGAGCACCCACGCCTTCGCGATCCGCGCTAGGCGGAAAAAGTCTTTCATTGGAGCAACAGCATCTTACGGACCTGCACCCCAGAACCTGTGGAAAGTTTGTAGAAATAGACGCCGGAGGTTAACCCCGTTGCATTAAACAGTGTGCTATACTCGCCTGCTTGCTGGTGGCCGTCGACAAGTATTGTCACCTCTTGTCCCAGCAGATCATAAACCGCCAGGTGGACCCTCTCTGCCTTTGCCAGCGAGTATCGAATTGTTGTTGTCGGGTTAAACGGGTTTGGATAATTCTGTTCGAGAACGAATTCTGTCGGAATCAAAGTCGAAACCTGTTCAACATTCGTTACACCTCTTGAATAGTCGGTGTGCACAGGGTCAAAGTTGGTCCACCCTGCAGTCCATTGTGCGCTCATCGGCTTGGACGGGTCAAAGGCTCCTCTATAGGTCACTGGTGTGAACCATGTATCACCGCTTAACCTCCCGACATTGAATGCTGCGGGTGCGGTTGCTCCTTCAGAACCAGCCGTTGGAATTGGATTATGTATTTTGGGATCAAAGCTAAACGCAGCGGGTGTGAATCCAACATCGCTCGCTCGGCGCGGAGTACTGCCCCGGTTGGCAAACTCCGGCCTGTTGAACCATGCGGCAATGTCGAAGCCTGCGATATTCCCCGTGCTAGGGCTGCTACTCAAACCCAAGGTCCGGGTCCTTGACTGTATGCTCGTGTTTCGGATTTCGAGCCGTCCATCTATAGCGGCGCGCTGCGTCAAGGTATCACGCAACTCAATGCCCATCGGATAGCCAACCAGAATTGAATTGTAAATACTGAATTCCGACGCGCGCCGAATCATGGCAAGATGTCCCCATTTGCCGCTGATTGTTGAAGACGTATCCGACTGAGGCCCGATGAGGGTCACGTTTGAAACTCGCGCACTCGTACGGGGTAATGCGGCGTAGGGCGACCTACCTTCGTTGTCGCTTTCGAAGCCGTTAGACTGTCCCGGCGCTGAGGCATCAAAGATCGTCGAATCCCGTTTTACGTATAGGAACTGAAGCCGACCTGAGTACCCATGGTCGGTGTCAAAATTATCATCCACATTGATCCAACTCACGAGATACTTGGCATCCACGTTGCCACCAAAGAACTCATAGTCGTCATCGCCGCAGTAACTGACCTGAATATACTCAACGACAGTTTTCCGGCCCACTCCCCCGAATGTTAAGCCGTTGATTTCGTTATCCTGTGAATAGGCAATACCTGGAAACTCGATGCGCACATAGCGTAACACGCCGGAAGAGTCGTCGGGGTTTGCACCGCCGTACATTGCATCCGTACCAGGTTCCACCCCGAACCCTCCTTCAATTTGCGTCGTGGTTGGTTTGTTCGTCGGCGCACTGCCGAGAATGATGATACCTCCCCAGTCTCCTATCTTGCGCCTGCCGGCCGGTGCGGAGCTGGTAAAGACAATTGGCTGAGAGGCCGTTCCGTTGGCGTTGATCTTCCCACCACGTCGGATAATCAGTGTTGCCGCGGAAGCAGTATCACCAACGATCAATGTCCCCGGTTGAATGGTGAGACTTGCCAATGAATCGACGAAATACCATCCGGTAAGCACGTACGTCGTATCTCGGTGTAACAAGCGGTGGCCAGATTGTATGAACGGTTTCATGCGGTTTGCGACCCCTGGTCCTCGGCCAAGAACGGCGCTGGGACGTTGCGCGAACAGGAAGTCCCCAAGGGACACACTGAGTAGAAAAATAAGCAACGCGAACTTTTGCATCAGACCTCCTTGAGTTTTTGAGTAAATGGATGAAAAGATAGTTCGGATTTACTTGGTCAGAATGATTGTGAGAGCTGTAGTGAGTATGTTGTGCCCATTGCAGTTTGCTCGTACAGCGTACGATCTCTGGTAAGCATCTTCTCCTTGTTGGTGATGTTCCTGGCGGTGAGCTTTACCTCAAAGCCAGACCACAAAGGCTGCGAGATGGAAAGGTCGAGAACACCCCTCGGCTCCTCATAGATATCCGACGCCAGGAATCCTACGGCATCTAACCTTCTACCCGACTCGTTATACAGGACGTTGACTGACGTCTTGAGGGTTGGCTCGACAAACAGCAAGGAGACGTTCACCATGTACGGGGATTGACCCTGCATAGGGCGGTATGCGAGGCGGGTGATTGTTCGCTCAGAGTTGCCTGTGGTTTCTGTGAATTCAACTTTCGAGAAAATACGTGTGTAGTTTCCTGTGATGGAGAAATGCTTGAAGTATCCTCCGAGAAATGAAAGTGATTTTCGGACTTCAAATTCCCAGCCCCAGTTCACCGCCTTGGGTGAATTGAACCACGATCGCGTTCGCACCGTCGTCTGAATAAGTTGCTGTTCAATCGCATCAATGATTTCTTTCCTAAAATAGCTGACCGCCAGAAGTTCGCCGATATCCGGAAACACTTCAAGTCGGACATCATAGTTTTTTGCCACCGATCGTTTCAGGTTGGGATTTCCACCGACGATCTCGTACTTGACAAAATCAAAAAAGAGGGTCGGAGCAAGTTCTCTGAACTCCGGCCTGTTCACCGAATGGGAGTAGGCGACTCGGAGATTTGTGAAATCATTCATCGCATAGGTGAGATTCGCCGAAGGGAGCAAGTCAGAGTTCTTCAACTCAGATGTCTCGACTGGTCCTCCTGGGTCGAGTGTCGTGGGAACAGAGAGAGACTGCGTGACCCGTTCGAGCCTCGCTCCTCCCACCAATCGAAATTTTTCCTGGAGGATCCTAAATGGAGCATCAACCATGATATATCCCGCAGAGAGGTTCTGGCTGGCACGATAACTATCCGAAGCCCTCGAGGATTCTTGAAAAAGAAACTTGCCGGGACCGAAATGTGAAGGGTCGTAAATCCTATCGAGGGGAAGTGTGGTCAGATCGCTCGACGCGCCCCCCATGTAGTCTGCCTGTACGTTGAAGTAGCGAATCCTGTAATCCGCTTTTCTCGATTCAACGTTGAAGCCGGACTTTATTTTGAGAGCCCCGACAGGGAGGGTCACATCTATTCCTGCAGTAGAGTTTCTGTCATGAAAATGACTCCACGATCGTTTGTTCGTTGCGGCCTCGAATGGATCGCTTGTATTCCCGAGTAAACGATAGTACGCAACTTCTTTCCTGTCGGGCTCTTCACGCTTCGAAGTCGAAAGAGATGCTCGCCAATCCATGGAAAGTCCCCCCAGCGCAGCGAATGCATGTTCTCCCATCAATTGGCCGGAATAGAGTGCTCGCTGGTTCCAATTGACGACGGTATACATATTCTCAAGATTCGTATTGAGATCCTCAGAACGAAACATATTCACCTGATCGTCGGCGGATCGCGTGTAACTATTCTTGAAACTTACTTTGTTCGCATCGAGTTTATAACTCACATTTGCCAACGCACCGAGGAGCACGGAGTACTTATCCTCTCTTCCTGAGTTGTATCTCCCCATTGCCACATCATTAATGATCTTATCATGATGCTGAAAGGAACTCCTGTAGGATGCCGACGTAATGAAGCCGAGTTGTCCGGTTTCCGCGCCGACACGTTCCATGGCTCCCCCGTAAGCGAGTGAAAACGAGTTATTCGTCGGGGCCTTGAACGCCCGCGGTGCCCAGTTGTTTGGAAGTGAACGAGCCAGCGCGATGCCGTTCGAGCCATCATCCCGAAATTGTCGCGAGCCATCGTCTATCCCAAGCCAGTCGGTTGTACCCCCTTTGGAACCGAATATTTCTCGCCCAGTGGTCAGAGAGTTGTAGGCTGAAGCGACACTCACACGCAAGACCAATTGATCCGGAAAATCCAACGTATTCATTTGAACCAATCCGCCCGTAAAATCACCCGGAAGGTCCGGTGTGGCGCTCTTGATCACCACCGTATTTTCCAACAAATTTGCAGGCACCATATCGAAGGAGAAACTTTTCTTCTCCGCATCAAGGCTCGCGAGCGTTGTTCCGTTCAGCATGGCCTGATTATACCTGTCTGTAACACCTCTGACGAATACAAACTTATTATCGACAATGGAAATACCGGTCAACCTTTTCAGCGCATCGCCCGAAGTGGCGTCCGGTGTCCGCTTCATTTGCTCGGCGCTGACGCCATCGCTGATCATGGCTGCTTGCTTCCGTCTGGCAAGCAATGCACTTTCATAGGAGAGATACGCCTTTGCCTCGACAACAACTTCCTCCACTTGGACTGCCTCGGGCGTGAGTGCAACATCGATGGTGTGGTGGCTTCCTTCACTTACCCGGATGTCCGTAATTTTCATTTTGGCGTACGAAAGAGCAGAAAAAAGCAGGGTGTAAACTCCCGGAGAAAGATTTGTGATGAGATATTTCCCCTCGATATCTGTTGCAGTGCCCCTGGTAGTGCCTTCGACGATAATATTGACTCCTACGACAGCCTCCCCCGTTTCCCGGTCAACTACCTTGCCTGAAATCCTCCCCCCCGGTTTTTCTTGCGATGGTACCGGATGGTGCACCACGGCAAGACAAACAAAGAGCAAGCATAAACCCCACAATGGTCTCATGGGTTTTTCTCCGCCTTTTAAAATGTGTTAGAGGGATCGCGTGAGCTGAAGTGAGCCTCCAGCGGTCGCCAATTTACCTTTTGGGAATTACTATGGTGTTGTCCAGTTGTTATGAAACAGTAAAGTTTAGCTTCATGCGACGCCGTGCGTCATAAAACTTGCAATAAAGGCCTCTTTGATGGATATTGGCAACCGTTCACTCACAACCACTATTAGGACCCCTGCGATGAAAACAATTCTCGCGTTTTTCATTTTTATTCAGTTTTTCCCCATTTTTGCTTGGACGCAGGAGAGAGAGAACAGCGGCAAGGGGAGGTTGAGCGGTGAGGTGTTCTGGGATTTCTATCAGTATATCGATCACGAGCTTGCTGCCGAGCAAAATGAGAATGGCTTTGTGCTCAGGCGGGGAACCTTGACATACGACCATCGGCTCAACGCCACATTCCAGACCAGAATCCGTCTTGAAGCCGACCAAACCGGTGCGGCCTCCGGATCCAGGGTCTTATTGTTTGCCAAGGATGCTTACTTGCAGTGGAATAACTTGTTCGGAGCCGGACATTCTGCGTTGTTTGGAATTTCCCCGACACCGTCCTTTCAGTTTTCGGAAGGCGTCTGGGGCTATCGAAATCTTGAAAAAACCATCCTCGATTTCCGCGGAATGGTAAGCTCGAGGGACATTGGTATTGATCTAAAAGGCCCGCTTTTGAACGGTTTGCAGTACTGGATTAAGGCGGGCAACAACTCTATCGATGGAGCGAGAACAAGCATCCGACTCTATGGCACATTGAGCTATGCATTCGGGTCAGGAGGCCTCATCACTCTCTCGTCGGACTGGTACAGGGGGGAGGTGAAGGGGGGTGATGGGTCAACACAGAAAGGCAACCGTTTCACCTCAGCTTTTTTTGTCGGTTTTGTTTCTGCTGAGCAATATGCCGCAGGTATGGAGGTCGTCACCCGAACCTATGAACGAGCCGTGCCGATAACCCCAAGTCGGTTAAGAGATTTGAAAGGGCAAGGGCTTTCACTCTTCGGATGGGTTTCGGTTGCACCTGACCTGAGAGGAGTTGTGCGATACGATTACTTCCGACCCGATCTCGAAGTTGTCGACGGCGAAATTCATTACGTTTTGTGCGGCTTAGACTTTAGGACCGATGCTTCCGTTTCAGTCATTCCAAACATCGTACTGCAGGAGAACGGCCTCGCGCCCGGCTCTGTAGTTCAAGCGAGGCTCACATTTCATTACACCTATTGAGACACCCGGCAATGGACGTCTTAATATTTCCTTAACACAGGGATAACAGAGAAGTCACGGGAAATCATAACTTTCCTATCGGTTTGCTATTTATTTCAAGGAAGGAAAGATATGAAACATAGTACGTTTCGCTTCTTGGCCATTTTTCTCGCCGTTGCTTTTCCGCTTGTCTCTTTCGCACAAGCGATAAAGGTCGATCCCAAAATCCCGCGATATAAGAAAAAGGAGGGAATTTCAGGCAAAATCAGCTCCATTGGCTCTGATACGATGAACAATCTCCTCGCCTTATGGGGAGAAGGATTCAAGAAGTTTTATCCAAATGTCGTTATCGAATTTGAAGGGAAGGGTTCGTCAACGGCACCTCCGGCCCTTCTCGCCGGAACCGCGCAGCTCGGACCGATGTCCCGCGAGATGAAAGCCGATGAAATTGATCGAATCGAAAAGAAGTACGGTTTCAAACCCACCGCTATCAATACCGGTCTCGACGGCGTGGCTGTCTTCGTCCATAAGGACAATCCCGTCAAAGCTCTTTCCCTTCCTCAAATCGATGCCATCTTCTCAAAAACGAGACTCGGTGGTTATCGTACAGACATCACTCGCTGGAATCAGATCGATCCAAACTTGCCGGATCAACCGATCAGTTTGTACGGGAGAAACTCAGCTTCCGGGACGTATGGATTCTTCAAAGAACACGCTCTCTTTCGCGGTGATTTCAAAGATCGCGTGAAAGAACAACCCGGTTCCGCATCGGTTGTGCAGGGTGTTTCGCGAGATCGCAACGGTATCGGTTATAGCGGCATCGGCTACAAAACCTCCGGTGTCCGCGCCGTTCCTGTGATGGTCAAAGAAGGGGAGCGTGCCTACGAACCGACATACGAGAACGTTGAGAACGGATCATATCCCATTGCACGATTTCTCTTCCTGTATATTCTGAAAGATCCCAATCGACCGCTCGATCCAGTTGTGAAAGAGTTCCTTACCTATGTTCTTTCGTACGAAGGACAATCCGACGTAATCCGTGACGGCTACTTTCCGCTTTCCTATCGCCTTGTCGAGCGCGAGCTGAAAAAGCTGGAGTAGATTTCTCTCCATTTGTACGAGCACCTGCGCAAATCGTGAACGAGACGACCACATCCGACCCGGAACGCACTGCGCTAACACGACCTATCCGCAGGCTGTCAGACAGACTTGCGACGATCCTGATCAGTGTCGGTGGCACCGGCGTGATCCTTGTCGTAACTGCCATCTTTGTCTTCATCGCGTACGAAACCCTTCCGCTCTGGATCCCACCATCGATCGACCAAACCTCGTCCGTCATGTCGTCGGACTCATTGGAGACTCTTCAAGTTGTTGGCGTTGACGAGTACCAGTCTGTCGCCTACGGCATTACATCGCGTGGAGCACTCGTTGCTTATGATCTTTCAAACCGTCGTACGTTAGCTGTCGAGACTCCAGAGAGCAGTGATACCCTCTCGGCGTCGTACAGTGATGTGCAGGAGGGAACTGTCACGTGGGCAACGAGACTTGGTCGTATAAGGGTCTCAAAGATCCAGGTGATCCGAAATCCGGCTTATCCAGACAGCATTCGAAATGTTTCCTTTGAGCAGGTTGGCGCATTCCAGAGTCCTCGAAGCATTGTCGCCAGAAAAGTGATTGGTAGGGAACTTCGCGATGGAGGGATCGGTGTGGCAGTGGTGGGGGAGGGAGGGGAGGTCTACTACTTCCTATATCGGAAGACAGAAAACAGAATCAGTGGCGAGACTGCGGAGGAACGTTCGGAAATACAGCTTTCTGTCCCGTCTGATGAGAACATCTTAAGTGTCGCCCTCGATCACCTCGGGAGCAAAGTCGTCGGAGGAACAGATCGAGGTGCCCTCTTGGTCTGGGATGTCCGAGATCCTGACGTGTCGAGATTCGTCGAGAGGGTTACCGTCGCTGAGGGGGATGCAATATCGGCGGTCGAGTTCTTACTTGGAGACCAGAGCGTCCTGGTTGGGTCCGCGAAAGGTGCAGTTCGGAGTCTCACATGGGTTGCGGATACACTCTCGTCGATTGGTCGCAAGCTTGTTCCCCTCAATACGTTCAATTCACATTCCTCAGGAATAGAATCGATAGCTATTTCCTCCCGTAACAAATCGTTTCTGACACTTGCCACCGATGGTGAAGCGCTTCTTCATTACCAAACGACGGGCAAAACATTGTTAAAAATTGAGACGCCCGCTCATCTCCAGTACACGGCATTTTCGCCAAAAGGAGATGGAGTAATCACTCTATCAAGGGACGGAGGACTTACGGCTTTTCGGATGAACAACCCTCATCCCGAAGTTTCAATGCACATTTTGTTTGGAAAGGTTCAGTATGAGGGATATGCTGAACCGAGTTATACGTGGCAATCATCGGGCGGAACGGACGATTTCGAGCCGAAATTTAGCCTTGTCCCCCTCCTTTTCGGCACGATGAAGGGGGCGTTCTATGCGCTCATCTTCGCACTTCCTCTTGCTCTGTTTGCAGCCATCTACACGGCTCTCTTCGCACATCAAAAGATCAAAAACATTGTTAAGCCGACGGTGGAAATTATGGCGGCTCTTCCAAGCGTCGTTATTGGATTCATCGCCGCGCTTTGGTTTGCCCCCGTGCTTGAGCAATCGTTTGTGGCAATCACAACAATGGCCGTCCTGGTCCCGTTTTCGGTACTTCTGGGCATGTCGCTCTGGAAGTTGCTCCCTTCAAAACTTGTTCATCGCTTGCCTGCAGGATCGGAGCTCTTGGCGATCTTTCCCAGTCTCGTCCTGATCGGATATGCAGGTTACTTGCTGGGTCCCTGGATCGAGCAAGAGTTGTTTGCCGGCAGTTATCGACATTGGTTACACGATACTTTGGGGGTAACGTACGACCAGCGAAATTCGATAGTGGTCGGCTTTGCGATGGGGTTTGCCGTTATTCCCATCATTTTCACGATCAGCGAAGATGCGCTCGCCAGCGTCCCCCAGCATTTGACGGCGGGATCGTTGGCACTCGGCGCCACACGATGGCAAACCGCAATGCGTGTGATCTTACCAACGGCCAGTCCCGGCATTTTCTCTGCGGCTATGATTGGATTTGGGCGTGCGGTGGGGGAGACGATGATTGTTTTGATGGCCACGGGGAACACCCCCCTGATGGATTTGGGGCCATTTGTCGGAATGCGTACACTCTCGGCCAATATCGCCGTCGAAATCCCCGAAGCACCACACCTTGGCACGCTCTATCGCGTGTTGTTTGTATCGGGACTTCTTCTGTTCCTCTTCACCTTTGTCGTGAACACTATCGCTGAGTTGATTCGACAGCGCCTGCGACAACGATACAGTACGATCTGATGAAACAATTTCTTCGAAGCGGCGATCTCTTCATCTGGCTGACGGGAGCATTTCTCGGTATCTGCCTTCTCATGATATCGGGCCTGTTACTCCTGATCGCTGTGCAGGGGATCGCTCATTTTCATCCTCGTCAGGTTCACCTTCTCGAGTATCGCGATACCGATGGTAACAACCTTCTCGCGCTCGGCCAGATCTATTCCAGCGAGTACATTCCGCCGGATGTTCTCCAGCAAGAAGAATTGAAAAGTTCCTTACAGCAGGATGCACGTCGATACCTTGTGCGCGTCGGGAACAGAGATGTTTTTGGAGAGGATTTCAAATGGATCCTGGGACCGACCGTAACGCTGGATACCCTGTTAGCGAATGCGGTGGTTTTAGAAAGGGAAGAGTACGGAAACGCGTACGGCGTTATGACTGCGCTCCGTGCCCCACATGAACAACACTTTGAGACGGAACTCGACGCGTGGAGAGCGTTTGAACGGTTTCATCCGATTGTTCGTTCGCTCGTGCATGAGATTCGCTCCATTGAAAAGGAACAAATGGGGGAGATGAATGATGCGATCCGATCGTTGCGGCTCGAGCTCCGATCGATGGAGTACAAACTCGAGGGAGGCCGTATTGACCTTAGCCAATTTCAAGAAGCACAACGCCGCATCGATGCCGAGATCGCGGAATTCGAATCGGTACTTGACCGATATCAGGATCGCATCGACTCGCTTCGCATGCATCTTACAGAGTATGAAATCAGTTTGCGCGTGTATGCGCCTCATGGTGAGGAGACAATGGACATTCCGTTGGCCTCGATCGTGCGTGCATACAAACCGAATCTGATGAGTGGATCGGAAGTGCTCGCATTTTACGGAGAGAAGATATGGGAGTTTATATCCGATGATCCCCGCGAAGCGAATGCAGAGGGGGGCGTTTTTCCAGCCATCTTCGGGACGGTGTTAATGGTACTGTTGATGAGCCTCGCCGCTGTCCCCTTTGGAGTACTTGCTGCGCTCTATCTGCGTGAATATGCAAGGCAGGGTTTGCTCCTCCGGATTGTTCGCATCGCGGTGAACAATCTCGCCGGTGTCCCATCCATTGTCTTTGGGATGTTCGGACTTGGATTCTTCGTTTACTTCGTGGGCGGTGGCATTGATCGCATGTTCTTTCCGGAACGACTTCCGAATCCGACATACGGCACCGGCGGCATCCTCTGGGCATCATTGACACTCGCCTTGCTAACGGTACCAGTTGTCATCGTCGCGACCGAGGAGGCATTGGCAGCAATTCCACGCGGCATCCGAGAAGGCTCGTACGCGTTAGGAGCAACGAAATGGGACACCATTCGGAGGATCGTTCTTCCAAGTGCAACGCCGGGGATCATGACGGGGACAATCCTTGCCATGGCGCGCGGGGCAGGGGAAGTAGCACCATTGATGATCACCGGGGTCGTCAAGCTGGCCACCGAGATGCCATTCGACTCATCATTTCCCTTTTTTCACCTCGATCGTAAGTTCATGCATCTCGGCTTTCATATCTACGACGTTGGTTTTCAGACGTCAAACGTCGAGGCAAATATAGGAATGGTGTATACCACAGCCTTTCTGTTGATCATCATTGTACTGTTGCTTAATCTGACGGCGATTACGCTCCGAGCTCGACTGCGGAGAAAGTACCGCCTTGTTGGATTCTGATCCGAATATTCAAATCCAAAGCCTTATGCAAATCGTGACTGACTTTCAACGAACCCTACCTGAAACAATGGTCCCTGCAGATTTGGAGACAGATCGACTTTCTCAACCAAAAATCATCGTCAATGATCTGAATCTTTGGTACGGCGAAGTGCAAGCGCTTTACGATATTACCGTTTCGCTTCCGGAACGAAAAGTCTCGGCGTTCATCGGGCCTTCGGGCTGCGGCAAATCGACGTTCCTTCGCGTCCTCAATCGGATGAACGACCTTATCGATGACGTGCGCTTAACCGGCCGCGTTCTCATCGATGGAAAGAACATCTACGACGGAAGTGTTGATCCGGTCACACTCCGTCGAAATGTTGGAATGATTTTCCAGAAATCGAACCCCTTTCCAAAATCGATTTACGAAAATGTCGCATATGGACAGAGGCTCCTGGGTAATAAGAAGAAAGCTGAGCTTGATGAGATCGTTGAACGAAGTTTGGTGCAAGCAGCACTGTGGGATGAGGTGAAGGATCGATTGGACGAACCGGCGTTGAGTCTCTCAGGGGGACAAATGCAGAGATTATGCATTGCACGTGCACTTGCCGTTGAACCGGATATTTTATTAATGGATGAGCCGAGCAGCGCCCTTGATCCGATCGCAACAGCAAAAATTGAAGAATTGATTTTCGAGCTGAAGGAAAGATATACCATCGTCATCGTTACGCACAATATGCAGCAAGCGGCGCGCGTCAGCGATGTCACGGCGTTCTTTTATCTGGGACGACTGATCGAATTTGGAGAGACGCGAAAGATTTTCACCAACCCCACGAAGAAGCAGACGGAAGACTATATCACCGGCCGATTCGGGTAAAGGGCTTGATTTGAGGGAACGAATATAATATACTTGAAAGCAACCCGAGGAAAGACATGCAACGCCATTTCGAAACGGAACTCAACCAACTTCGTACGACGCTCATTCGAATGGGGAGCCTGGTGGATGAACAAATCGACCTCGGCATTCGAGCTATGATGGAGGCGAATGAGTCGTTCGCCAAACTGGTCATCGAACGAGATCGAAAAGTCGATGAGTACGACAACGAAATTGATCGGCGCTGTATGCAAATCTTCGCTCTCACCCAGCCGGTGGCAATGGATTTGCGTCTGTTGATGTCGGCACTGAAGATCAACAATGAGTTGGAACGCATCGGCGACATCGCTGTGAATTTAGCGGAACGGGTGCCACCCCTTTTGCCGCACGCGCAGTTTGTGCAACAGACGCCCTTGGGTCCTATGGCGACGGCGGCTCGTGCCATGGTGCGTGAGGCAATCGACTCGTTTGTCAACTCCGACGCAGAGTTAGCGAAGAAGATCCTGGAATCGGATGATCTGATCGATCAATACGACCGCGAAATGTTCGGAATGATGGTTCGAAAAATGCAGGCGGAGGCAGAGCTCATCGAGCCGGCGGCGCACCTCATGATCGCCTCAAGACATCTTGAGCGACTCGCGGATCATGCGACAAACATTGCAGAGGACGTAATTTTTCTCATCAATGCAAGAATTGTTAAGCATCATTCGGCTGGTGTGCAGGAGTGATTCGTCAGGGTTGCGAGAGGTCTATTGCCTATGAGACAGTGGCGCATGAAGAGATTCCCATGAAGATCTCCTTTACAAAGATGAGTGGTGCTGGAAATGATTTTGTGGTGATCGATAATCGGATAGGTGTGATCAGGCGCCGGAGTGCCGCGGCAAGGAAGCTGTGTGACCGGAGGTGGGGAATAGGGGCGGATGGTCTTCTCTTGCTTGAGAAAAGCCAGAAGGCCGCTTATCAGATGATGTACTTTAACGCCGATGGGAGTTATGGAGGGATGTGCGGCAACGGAGGAAGATGCATCGCGCGGTTTGCCGTTGATCGGGGCTTGGCAAAACCAGATCATACGTTCGAGGCATTGAATTACCTCTATCGGGTAAAGGTCGAACCAAATAAAAAAGTAACGCTTTGGATGAAGGATCCGAAGGATCTTCAACTTGACATCGTGCTCCGGCTTTCAGGTCGAACAATGAAAGTCCATTACGTTGACACAGGATCACCACATGTTGTCATTCCATTAGAGGAGTTGAGAAGGAGGGGATTGAAGCTTGAGGACATCGATATGGATTCAATTGGCCATGAAGTCAGATACCACAAGCGCTTCTTTCCACAAGGAACAAATGTGAATGTGATTGAGCTGAGACATCATAAGACCATAGGGATTCGAACGTATGAACGCGGCGTTGAAGCTGAAACATTAGCGTGTGGGACAGGCTCAGTTGCAGCTGCGCTCATTGCTCATCAAGTTTATAGGATCAAGTCACCAGTGAGGGTTGAGCCAAGAAGTGGAGTGCGCTTGTTGGTAGCGTTTGAAGCCAAGGAGGGGAAATATACGGAAGTTCAGTTAATGGGTCCGGCCGTCAGTACGTTTGATGGTGAGATAAATTTTGTGGGTTAGAAAATTGGTTTGGGGGGATGGCTCGGGTGAAGTCATTGTCAGCTTGCTAAGAGGGACGAAGTACTTGAGATGCATCGGAGGCTGATACGAAGGAAAGCTACAAATCTCATTCGAACATGTTACTTACGCTATAATGAATGTTATGTAAAGTAAAATATCCTCCGCGATAAATCCCACCTGCATACTCGATTAGCTTTCACCTTCCTCCCCCATCAGTCGCGGAATTGCCGATTCGTATCTCCAACGTGCAGCCTCCAAGTCGATATCGAGAAAACCCTCTATAACAAGCCGTGCGTCTTCTTGAACTGTTCCCAGCTTCAGAACATCGACACCTCTTTCCTGGCCACATTGTAAAATTTCGACAGTAAGGCTTGGATCGCAACTCACGATGATTCTTGACTGGTCCTCTCCAAAGAGCCAGAAGTCGGGCCGGATTGACCCGGGGTCCGCTTCTATGTTGACACCAAGTAATCTTCCACGAGCAAGGCACGACTCCAACAATGCGACGGCCAAGCCCCCTTCCGAGCAGTCGTGTGCAGAGCGAAGTAATCCACGCCTGTTTACTTCCAACAGAAGATCGTGTACGCTCGCCTCGTAGAAAAGATCAAGTTTGGGCGCATCTCCGGCAACAATTCCATGTTCCAGGTAAAGATACTCTGATCCGCCGACGTGGCCGCGAGTTTTGCCGATAAGCAAGACATCGTCGCCTGGTTTCTGAAATGTTGATAACAGTACCTGATCAATATCTTCCAAGATCCCCAACATGCCAATCACCGGCGTCGGGTATACAGCTCTTTCTGGGCTCTCGTTGTAGAAGCTCACATTTCCACCTGTGACCGGAGTGTCAAAGACTCGACACGCATCTCCAATACCCAGCACGGCCTCCTTGAACTGCCAGTACACTTCCTGATCATACGGATTTCCGAAGTTTAAGCAGTTTGTAATGGCAATCGGACTAGCGCCTGTGCACGCAACGTTTCTTGCCGCCTCAGCTACAGCGATTTGTCCACCTCTTCGAGGATTCAAGTAGACAAACCGAGCATTGCAATCTGTCTTCACGGCAAGCGCTTTTTTCGTACCCTTTATGCGCACGATCGCGGCGTCGCCAGAAAAGTCCACGGTATTTGTACGGACCATTGAATCGTACTGCCGACTAACCCATCGCTTACTAGCGATATTTGGACTGCTAATCAATTTGAACAGGGCCTTCTGGAGATCCTTCGGTACCGGCAAAGCCTGCGGATCAAAATTGCGAGTGCTTTTTAAGTATTCAGGTTCTTTCGTTTCCCGGATATAGACGGGGGCTCCCTCCCCAAGAACCAATGACGGTGCTGGGACGTCGGCCTTCAATTCACCGCGATGATAAACCCTTACGCGAGCACCTTTCTCCACCCGACCGATCGTGACCGCGTGTAAGTCCCATTTAGCGAAGATCTTATTGACCTCCATCTCGTGCTCTGGTTTTACGATCAGAAGCATCCGTTCTTGTGATTCCGAGAGCATAATTTCGTACGCACTCATCTCTGCCTCACGCAATGGAACTTTGTCGAGATCGATCGACATACCTGACTTCCCCTTGACGCTCATTTCTGTACTGGAGCACGTCAATCCCGCTGCCCCCATGTCCTGAATGCCAACAATGAGACCCGCCCGAATGGCCTCAAGCGTCGCTTCAAGAAGGAGTTTTTCCATGAATGGATCCCCCACCTGTACGGAAGGTCGCTTTGCTTCAGATTCCTCCGAGATTTCCTCCGAGGCAAATGTTGCTCCGTGAATGCCGTCTCTTCCTGTTGCTGACCCAACAATCATCACCAAGTTCCCCTCTCCCTTCGCGACGGCTTTTGCAACGTGACCGTGTTCGACAATCCCTACTGCCATTGCATTGACAAGAGGATTCGCCGTATAACAGGCTTCAAAGTATACCTCACCGGCGACGGTCGGAACGCCAAAACTATTTCCATAATCGCCTATTCCCTTCACGACGTTCTTGAAGAGATAGCGCACGCGATCATCGTCTAAGTTACCGAACCGCAGAGAGTTAAGAGCCGCAATCGGTCGGGCGCCCATCGTGAAAATATCGCGCAAGATGCCACCCACCCCTGTTGCGGCACCCTGATACGGCTCGACAGCCGATGGATGGTTGTGACTCTCGATTTTGAACGCCACAGCCAAGCCATCTCCGATATCGACAAGGCCCGCGTTTTCTTCCCCCGCACCGACGAGGAGCTTTTTACCAGACCGGGGAAGCGTCTTGAGCATCGCTATGGAATTCTTATAGCTGCAATGCTCGCTCCACATGACACTGTAGATACCAAGTTCTGTGTAAGTAGGAACCCGACCAAGAATCTGGATAATTCGGTTGTACTCTTCCTCCGTTAAGCCATGTTCAAGTGCAAGCTTGAGATCGACTGACGGTTCGGATATGCTGGTAGTTACGTTCATCTCACATCCTACGTAAAAAGTGGAAAACGTTTTTGGGATTGAAGTCGACACGCGTTTGGCATATGTCACTCCGGTTTATGGTTGATCATTGCGTGTCGTATCCCGACCGTGATTGCATCTGCGGCGAAAGATCGCTCACGGCTGTTCATGCTTCTCCTGTGGAGTCTTTAACACTTTCACAAAGAAACGGATGGTGAAAAAAGCGATAATGAACCAGCTCGTTAACATCGTAATGAGGGCTGAAGTAGTCATTGTCCACTCCTTCATGAAGTTGCTTCTGTTTTCCGTTTCCATGCGACACGAATTGCCACCGCAATGGCGATGAACACAAGAGCCAGCAATATGCGCGTTGCATCAACGATGAACACACGCGTTGGGCGGCCCTCAATAAACCACCTTGTATCCTCAACACCGAGATGCAGAATCTTGCCGATGGTGCTTCCGGGATCAAGCAGCCAACCCTCTCCCGCGAAAAGACTTTGAAACGCACCAGTCCAGTCCCCATTCAAGGGGCTCACCAGCGAGCCTACGAAGACCGCAAGCAAAAACAACGGAGTGACGTACTTGATCACGAATTTGAAGAAGATGGGAATTCTGATATCCGCCCCGCGGTTAATCTCCTCCCATCCCTTGTCGATTCCGAACACCCAAGAAAAAACAATGGCCTCGCAGAGCGCAAAAGCGACAAGCGCAAAGGTTCCTGACCAATGGTCAAACTCCGCAAACGCGCCATAACCATAGAAGAAGATGCACCAGAGAGAAAGCAGAAAGCAGGTAGATCCGAACACCGTCACAGATCGCTTCCTATCCATATTAAAGTGATCCTGGAGGAATGCCATGACCGGTTGACCCATGGCAAGCGAGCTGGTGATGCCAGCAAAGAAGAGTAACCCAAACCACGCGAGACCTGCCAGCGCAGCAAGGAACGGCCCCCAATTCTGAAACAGGGTCGGCATGGTTTGGAACCCCATCGCGAACCCAACATTCTCTTGAACCCAAGGAAGACCCAAGTAAGCAACGGCGATCGGAACGACGATCGAACCACCAAGGATAACCTCGACGAACTCATTCATCCAGCCGGCAGAAGCAGCGTTCAATGCAATGTCATCCCTTTCTCGGACGTAGGCAGCATAGCAGTGAATCGAACCCATCCCGAGCGATAGGGTAAAGAAGATCTGTCCGGCGGCCGCAAGCCACACTTTCGGATCAGCGAGGGATTGATACTGTGGTTCCCATAGGAAATTGAGACCCACGACCGCATCATTGATGGCACCCAGCTCACCTGCCTCGAGCGTCAGCGCCCGTACAGCAAGGAACATCGCAAAAAGAATGAGTAACGGCATTCCGATCATACTGGCGATCTCAATACCTTTCTTGAGACCTCGGGAAAGAATCCAGACGTTCAGACCAAGGGTCACAAAGAAGAAGAAAAGCGCCGCGGGCGGAAAATTGAAAAATGAACCGTCGATGATACCAACATAGTGATTAAAGAAGTTAGCGACCTCCTCTGCCGTTTTTCCGCTGAACGTCCCTGTAAGAGAATACCAGACGTAGGCGAGCGTCCACGACTCAAGGTAGCAATAGTAAGCGGCAACGGTCAGGTTTGTGAAAATGCCGAACACGCCGATGTACTTTAAGAGTTTGCTCTTTCCCATGACATCAAGCATCCCAGGCGTTGAATGATAACCGAATTTGCCTCCATGCCGCCCGATTGCCCACTCGACCCAAAGCAAGGGAATCCCCATCAGAAGAAATGAGACAAGGTATGGAATGATAAATGCGCCGCCGCCGTTTTCAACTGCCTGCGCTGGGAAGCGAAGGAAATTGCCGAGTCCCACAGCGTTCCCTGCCATCGCCAAGACCAGTCCAACACGTGTTCCCCACTTTTCCTTAGGTTGAGTCATCCCGATCCTCCAGTATGTGAATGAAGCTATTTTCGCTCATCCGTATACGGAGCGCGTTGCGAGTTTTCATTTTAGCCAATTGAGAAAGAGGTTAATAATCAAATCGCCGTCACAACAACTGCTCAATTTTGTATGAGTGTCACCAAAGGATCACCTTTATCGACAGGTTGACGAGGGGCGACATGGATTTTCTGCACGCGTGAGATTGTGGGAGCCTTGATTTCATTTTCCATCTTCATTGCTTCAAGAACAAGCAGGCCTTTTCCCGAGGGGATTGAATCTCCTTCCGATACTTCTATTTTGACGACCATTCCCGGCATGGGAGCACGAATCGTTGTCGTGGTCTCCCCATGCGGTACATTTTTGAGGACGGACTGAAGAAGCCGTGATCGCTCATCAATAACAGTTACAGAATAAGAACGACCATTAAGCTTCAGATGAAATTCTTTCAGGAGCGAAATGCTGTTCTGAGATTGAGACTTTTTCTCCGAAGGTGAAACGTAGATCCTATAGACTTTTCCCTCATGGATAATGATGTAAGAACCATTTCCTTGAGCGCTGATCTCAAGGTTGGTGGAATGGCCGTTGATTTGCCATCTGTCAGAATTATCCTTCACCACCTCATAATCTTTCCCTCCAACACGGACCAAGAATTTCTTCATCATCCTTGCATACCTTCTTTGCGCATCAATTTCCAGTTACTCTTTGGTCCTACGACTGGTGATCCGTTCGATAACGGAGCGGCAACTCGATCGCGTGTGGCGAGGTAGGCTCCGAAGATCGCTGCAACAACAGTTTCCTCCTCCCTGTGCAGTTGGAGACTTGAGGGAGTGAGGTAGCTCTGAATGAAGGTTGTGTCAAACTCCCCTTTCCGAAAGGCGGGGTGATCTAGAACGAACTCGCAGAACCGTAGCGTGGTTTCAACACCATCGATCTCGAATTCACCCAGAGCACGTTTCATAGCCGAAATCGCGTCAGTTCTTGACGTACCGTGACTTATGACCTTTGCCATCAAGGAGTCATAGAAGACTGAAATCACATCTCCCTCATTGTATCCGTTATCCACTCTAATCCTTCCTTGAGGGGGCCGGTAACGAAAAAGTGTTCCTGTAGATGGAAAGAAATCATTTGCAGGATCTTCAGCACAAATCCGGCATTCGATGGCGTGACCGCGAGGAAAAATATCCGTCTGTTTGAAATGAAGCGGCTCTCCTTCCGCAAGAGCGATCTGCTCCCGGACAAGGTCAAAGCCCGTCACCATTTCTGTGACCGGATGTTCAACTTGCAGGCGCGTATTCATTTCAAGAAAGTAATAATTTCGATGCTCATCGATCAGGAACTCTAACGTGCCGGCATTCACGTAGTGCGCAGCACGTGCAATCCGAACCGCCGATTCCCCAAGTTGTCTCCGGAGATCTTCATCAACGACAGGTGAAGGAGTCTCCTCGATGACCTTTTGGTGCCTTCGCTGGATTGAGCATTCTCTCTCTCCGAGATACACCACATTTCCAAAACGATCAGCCAGAATCTGCACTTCTATGTGCCGTGGAGACATAATGTATTTCTCGATGTAAACACGCGAATCACCAAATGCTGTTATGGCCTCAGACCGAGCCGCTTCCAGTGAGGATTGAAGATGTTGTTCGTCCTCGACGACCCTCATACCTTTTCCTCCACCCCCCGCAGCTGCCTTGAGTAGGAGCGGATAACCAATCTCCCGCGCTATCTTAAACGCTTCCTTATCTGATCTTAGTGCATCGGTCGTACCCGCCACGGTAGGCACGCCGAGACTTTGTGCAAGCTTTCGAGCGGCCGTTTTATCTCCCAATGCTCTGATAGCTGCACTCGTCGGTCCAATGAACACTATTCCCGCATCTTCAAGTCGTTGTGCGAAAGATGGGTTCTCTGAAAGGAATCCGTAACCCGGATGTACCGCTTGTGCTCCACTCCGTCGCACAATTTCGAGCAGCTTCTCCTGGTTAAGATACGATTCAGCAGGCGTCGATCCTCCAAGCGCGTAGGCTTCGTCTGAAAGGCTTACGTGTAGAGCGGTTCGATCGGGGTCCGAATAGACTGCGACGGTGCAAATGCCAAGCTCTCGACACGTGCGGAGTACTCGTACTGCGATCTCACCTCTGTTGGCGACTAATACTTTCTTCAGTTTCAAGACTCGTCCTTAAGCTCAACCACCGTTACCCCGGATCCCCCCTCATTCCATTCGCCCAAGCGAAAAGTTTTTACGTATGGATACGATTTCAAGAATTCCGCTACCCGGCGTCTTAAAGCTCCAGTGCCCTTACCATGAATTATATCAACACGATGCAAGCCATTCATCACAGCCCGGTCAAGGAAATCCTGAAGCTTTGGGATTGCCTCATCCCCCAGCAAACCTCGCAGGTCAATTTCCGTTCCGGCATCGACCGTCAAAGATGCAGCCGATGGTCCGACATGACGAATTTCTTTCTTCGATTCCTTTCTTAATTCAGAAACTTTTGCCTTCAACTTCGAGTTACCCCAAAGTACTACCGCCTGTTGTCCTTGGATGGCAACCACTTCACCGACCTCCGATCCTGTTTTCAGCCGGACAGCGTCACCAACCGTGATAACATCAAGGTTATCAACTCCCTGATTAGACTTCAGCAATTCTATGCTTTGACGCAGTTGATTGATGATGTTATGAACTTCCTTAACCTTCCCCCGCTCTGCATTTGTTTCTCGAATCTCACGAACAGATCGTTCAATAACTGCCTTAGCCCCCTGAACGATGCTGTCTGCTTCAAGGATTGCCTTTCGGCGGATCATTCGAAGCTCCTCCTGAAGGGAAGCAATCCTCTGATCATACGCTGATACAAGTGATTCCAACCTGTCTCTTTCTTCCGAAACCGCCTGCAATTCAGCCTGATATCGCTGCGTTTGACGTTCCAGTTCCACGAGAAGGTCTTCAAGCTTCACCTTCTCCTCGCCTATGAGCTGGCGCGCCCGACGAATAATATGATCGGGTATGTTGAGCCTCTTAGCGAGTTCAAGTGCATAACTACTTCCCGGAATACCCATCCTGAGCCTATAACTTGGTTGTAAATGAAGCTGATCAAATTCCATTGAAGCGTTGATCATACCCGGAGTTTGATAAGCAAATACTTTAAGCATTCCGTGATGGGTTGTGGCGATAGTAAGACATTTCCGACGCGTAAGTTCTTCCAGAACAGATGCGCCGAGAGCACCCCCTTCTGCCGGATCTGTACCTGCACCGATTTCATCAATGAGGACGAGACTGTTATGATTTGCATCGCGAAGCACCTCGTTTAGCCGGAGAAGATGCGAGCTGAATGTGCTCAAGTCGTTTTCAATCGACTGGTCATCGCCAATATCAACAAAAACTCTATCGAAGATGCAGAGTGTCGTCTCAGGTGCAGCAGGTATGTGAATTCCGGCTTGAACGCAGAGCGAAAGCAGGCCGACGGTCTTCAGAGCAACGCTCTTACCCCCCGCGTTTGGTCCCGTAATGACAAGAGTAGATGCCGTCAAACCGAGTTCAAGATCCAACGGTACAACTTGCTCCCGGCGATGTGACTGAAGCAGAACAGGATGACGGGCTTGAATAAGGGATATCCGACGCTCATCCGTAAGTTGTGGAGCTGATCCGAGAATTTCGATTGAATATTTTGCCTTCGCTGCAAGCGTATCGAGTTGGCTCAAAATGCGTAGTGAGCGCTCTATATCCCCCACGACTTTTCGGACTTGCTCGGTGAGCTCCCCAAGAATCCGCTCGATTTCCCGTTCCTCACGTAATTGCAATTCCCTCAGGGCGTTATTCAGATCAAGTGTTTCTGCCGGCTCGATGAATACCGTAGCACCGCTTGCCGAAGTGGAATGGATGAAGCCGGGAACATGATTTTTATGTTCTGCTTTGATCGGAATAACCATACGGCCATCCCTTGTCGTTACGATCTCCTCCTGCGCAAAGTCTTTTTCGAATACTCGTTTTAGAATCGTCAACAGATGCTTTCTAAGATTCTCCGAACTTGATCCAATGTCTTGCCGAATTTGGCGTAAGTCCTTGCTGGCACTATCTTTAACAACGCCTTCTTCATCCAAAGCTTGGAAGATATTATACTCAATTATTTTGTCGAAGTAGAGATCTTTCTGCACTTCCCAGAGAAGTGGAAATTGCAGTGAACGCTTCTTGAAAAATGTAGATACGATACGAGCAGTACGGAGAGTGGTGGCAATTTCGACCAGTTCCTTCGGGGTCAGAACGTGCTTCTCGATAGCCGACTTTCGGAGCGCAGGAAGCACGTTTTTGATGCCATCCAAGGGGATGCTCCCCTCTTGGATGATCAGCTGTTTCGCTTCCGTTACCCTTTGGAGTTCCAGTTCGACGAGCTGTTTATCTGTCGAGGGAGTGAGTTGAAGGAGCTGGGCGCGAGCGGGTTCTGACGACGCAAAACGAGAAAGGCGCTCAACGATTTTCGGGAATTCGAGGCGTTCGAGAACGGGGAGAAAATCTCTCATGCCGGGTCAATCAATTCCTACTGTAATTTCTTTGTCGCGGCCTTGGCGACTGAGTCGACCTGCCTGTTAGAGGATTTGATCTCTTTTTCAAAATCACGAAGGTACTTTTCATCTTTCCCCATTTCCTGCTGTTGCGAAGGGGCCGTCAGTTCCTTGAAAGATTCCTTGACCTCCGGCAGTGCGGTGGTGGCGATATCGGTAATCCGCGGGGCGATGCTGATGAGAACACCATACAGCCGCGACTCACGACTCACCTTCTTGCTCGGAATTCCTTGGAGTGAGAACATCACAAGTATAACGCTGAAGATGAGCATTCCTTGGAACAACCCAAGGGCGCTTCCGATAATACGGTCAGCAATGCCCCCGATCTTATAGCCCTTCGCAAGCAGACGGTAGAGAAGTGATTGCATCAAGATAATGCCTATAAAGATGAGATAGTAGGCTTGAACAGGAGCCGATGCGGGATCGACATTCAGTTCTGACCGAAGAACCTTGCCGAGATCGTATTGAAATGTCTGAGCGATGAACATTGCCGCGATAACACTGGCTATGGCAACGAGCTTTCGCACCATGCCATCCCTGAAGCCGAGAACCGCAAAAACGATCAACGGCAATATGAACAGAAAGTCGAGCGTCATACATTTATCCCCCTAATCGTGCTTTGACAAGCTCTTGGACGATCTTCCCGTCGATTTTCCCCTTGAGTTCCTTCATGACACGTGGCATGACTTTGCCGAAGTCTTTTGACCCCGTTGCTCCCACTTCAGTAACGATTCGTCCGATCACCTCAGAAGCCTCTTCGCGAGACATCTGTTGTGGCAGGTACGTCGTAATGATCTCCAGTTCCTGCTGTTCCTGTCTCACCAGATCTACTCGTCCCGCTTTCTCGTATTGTTCGATCGCTTCCTTCCGTTTCTTAACGGCGGTCATGAGGACGGAGAGCTCATCTTCCGGTGTAATCGGTTTGTCTGTCCCCCGCTTGCTCATGTCGATGATTTGCGCCCGAATCGTACGCAAAGTCTCAAGTCGAAGTTTGTCCCCCGACTTCATCGCTTCCTTTAAGTCGGTCGTTATTTTGTCAGTCAATGTCATTGGTGTGTGTAAAAATAACGAAGGCAATCTTGACCGTTGCCGGGGATTGCCTTCAATGTGCGTTGTGACGTACTCCTTCATTCGCTCGTCACAACTTCTGCATGGCAGAGTAATTGATGCGAAGTGCATCACCCTTTCGTAGTTGTTGCTGGATGTCGGTGACGATGCCCATCTTCGATCCTTCGTCAATTCGCAAGGACATGATGACGTTCGGAATTTGCTGACGTTTGCGAGCCGCGATGGATTGAATCTCCGGGATCAGTACCAGGTTGTCGTCAATCTGCACACGGCCATCGCGTCCTACCCAGATGTACGAGATTAAGCGCTTGTTATCGATTTTCTCAATCTGTGTCGCGGAAGGAAGCGTAAAGGATACTTTAACGTCGTACTCACGCAACACGGTGCTTACCATAAAGAAGATCAGCAACATGAAGATGATGTCGGGTAACGAAGCCGTCGGAATGGCTTGTTTGGTGGAAGCCTGTTTCTTTTTGAACTTCAGCATAATGGTTCAACGGGTCCTTTCCGGTTCGGCCAACGAGATGCGTTGCGGAATGAGGTCGCGAATCTGCTGGAGCTGTTCGCGCGTCAGCTGCTTCATCGAGACGCCGAACCGCGCAACCGATGCTTCGTCGCGAAGCTCGGCGTATGCTTGTTTCACCTGATCGAGTGTTGCGATGTACACTCGATACGGTGTCTCACGGTCGACCTTAACCGAGATGATCAGTTTGTCGTTGGCTTTCAGTTTGTTTTTCACGATCTGGTTGATCTGCGGCACGGAGGTTAACTCATCGTCGATTAATACCTCCCCCGCGGCATTGACCAACACCTTGAGGATGTTCTCCGATTTGATCTTGACCTCTTCAGCATCATCCACCGGCGGAGGAAGGGTCAAGCCGATTCCCGTGTCGACATCAATCGTTGTCGTGACAAGGAAGAACAGCAGCAGGAGGAAGGAGATATCCGCCATGGAGGCTGTCGGAATCTCAACGTCACGGTTCGTTCGTTTACGGAGCATAGGTGTGTGTTCTCGTCATCGTTGAGAAGATGTTATTTCTTCGCACCGACACCGGCTGCAACCTTCTTACCGGCTTTCAGAAGTACGAGTGAGTCGATCAATTCAATCGAGCTCTCCTCCATATCGATTACCAACCGGTCGATGCGCGAAACGAAGTAGTTATAGAACACCTGGAGAATCATGGCACAGACCAGTCCGAACAGTGTCGTGAGCAATGCGACCGAGATACCTCCGGCCACGATTTCCGGGGAGATATTCTTTGCTTCCTTAATGGCGTCGAAGGCTTCAATCATACCCTGCACGGTTCCGGTGAAGCCGAGCAGCGGAGCAAGCGAAATACAAAGCGAAATCCAGACAAGACCTTTCTCCAAAAATGCCATTTCAATGCCACCGTAACTGATGATGGCCTTCTCGGCGGCTTCGATTCCTTCATCCGCGCGAAGAAGGCCTGCTTGAAACACGCTGGCAATTGAGCCTCGGTTGTTCGCGCACACCTCGAGCGCTTTTTGCACTCCGCCTTCATCAAGTGCTTTTTTGACGGAGAGAAGAAACTTCTTTGTATTCACTGATGCGCGTTGAAGCGTCCACAGGCGCTCAATGCAAAAGGCCAAGCCGATAATCAACGTTCCTAAGATCGGATGCATAAAGAATCCGCCGTCCACGTACTTCTCTTGAAGCCAGTTGAGAACTCCGCCATCGCCAGCAGCTTGAAACACGAAGGCTACAAGGCTCGAGATATCCATTAACAATCCTCCTGAGAAAAGTAGATGAGTCCGTTATATGAGAAACAACGCTGAAAAGTATATCAAAAGAAGCAGAAAAAGTCAACAAATATTATGGTTTGAATAGAGCCTACAATCCGCCCCCCATACGCAATGTCGACCCCGTTACGAGGCGACCCGCGGGCGAACAGAGAAACCGAATCATCTCTGCTATCTCCTCGGGCTTCACCCATTTCGATGTATCTTCTCCCTGAGCCCATTCCAAGTTAGCAGGCGTGAGAACGATGCTTGGAGCAATCGTGTTCACCATGATCCCGTATGCTTCTACCTCCCTGGCCACCCGCTCGGTAAATAGGTCGACCGAATATTTGCTGATCACATAAGGGATGTTTTTCGTCGATTGTCTCATGGCCGCCAACGCTGAAAAGTTAATGATATGACCCGAACCTTGAGACACCATTCTTCGTATCGCCTCACGCGTTGAAAGAAATGTCGTCGTCAAATTCAGATCAATGATCCCCCTCCATTCCTCAAGGCTGACATCCACGAGAGGTTTCGCCGGTAGGAATCCACCAACTGTGTTGACAACGATATCGAGCTTTGATGCTTTCTGCAGAATCGTCTCATACAACGCGACGACCTGCGCTTCGAGGAGGAGGTCGGCTTCTAGAATCTCGACTGTGCTATCGAGCAGATTACCCTTGCTTTTCCTCCCACGGCTTCGCACGGAAGCAAACACCCTCGCCCCTTCCTTTGAGAGTAAGTTGGCCACCGCACTTCCAACCGCCCCCGTACCGCCCGTTACAAGCGCCGTCATTCCACGAAGCATCATGGTTGATCTCTCCTTTTAGCAAGATACCAACGTAAGCTTGCTGCAAATCGTCCCAGCGAAATGAAAAGAAAAAGAAGTCCCAGGATGACCACAGGAGTTGCTCCCGGCGGTGTGTCATAACGAAAGGCCGCCGTTAGTCCGACAACTGGAATGATTAATCCAAGAGTGACCGCCGCCAGAAATTGACTGTTGGAGGATAAACGCAATTCACGCACAATCGCATACGGAAGCACAATGAACCCGAGAACGAAGATGTCTCCACCGACAACAGCCGCTACACCAACAGCCGTTCCAAGACCAAGCATGAACAGCAGATCAGACAGCAATCTAGGCAGACGCGGCGTTTCCTCGTCGAGCCCCGTGGCACGTGCTCGTTGGATGATGAATTCGGATAGCGTAAGAAGTGCCGCACCCACGACGAAGAGAAACTGATTTGAAGTGATGATCCACAAGTAGCCTTTCAGGCTCGTCTCAACTTCAAAGGTTGCGTCGGCTGAAGTTCTACTCAAAATCAGTATACGCGCTGCGATTACCAAAACAAACATATGCAAGAACCGCTCCTGCCGCGATTCGTCTTTTCCTCGCACGAATGGTAGCGCCACCAGAGCAACAAGTACAGTCACAATCAACGCACTCCATAAACTGCTCGACGGCATGAAGTTGAGAAACGAAGCAGCAATGCCGAGCATAGCGCTCTGGGAGAGGGTGACACCGAAAAGAATCGACTTTGTCTCATACAGGCGCACACCGTACGCCGCGCACATCCCACCACAGAGAATCCCCGTAAGCACCGTGAGCGGGAAATCTCGCACCAACGTCGCCACGACGTCACCTATTCCCATACGTTCTCAGCGTGAAGTGAATCTTCTCACGGCAGCCGGGAAGGTCCGACTAAAAGAAGAGCTTGTAGAGAAGTTTGAAGTTCCTGCCCGGTTCCGGCATAATAGACTTCACTCTCGAAAGATGCATCCGATATTCGGCGTCCAGTATGTTTTCGATGTTCAGGATGAATGTATGGAAGAAACCGGCACTCGATATCTGATATTGAGCAATCGCGTCAAGCACGGCGTAACCGGCTGTCGGTTCCTCGAATTGATCGACACGATCCTGGCGAGCTCCCATCCGCGATGCGATTCCGGCGGTGAGGTTCGTTGAAGTATATCGTACGTCGAGCTTTGCTTGAAGCGGCGGCATCATCGGTAAGGGCGTGCCGGTTTCTTTCAGCGTACCGCGAACTGAACTCAATGTTCCGCCAACAACGAATCTACGTGAGAGATGTGCTTCCGCCGTTACTTCCATGCCATTCATCTTGGCGCTCATCCCCTCGAATTGGTATACGGGGAGAAGCGTTCGAAAATTGATCCGACCCGTATTGCGCGGGAAGATATAACGAAATAAATCGTTATGAAAGAACGTAATTTGCCCTCGTACATGCTCAGCCGCGTAGCGCACGTAGAATTCGAAACCCAAACCCTGCTCCGTCTCGAGCCTCGGGTTACCGACTTCGAACGAGTAGGCAGCGAGATGCGGTCCTTCTGAGTAAAGCTCCTCAATAGAGGGCGCACGAAATGATCGCATCCCGGTCGCACCCAAGAAAACACTTCTCCCTGCGCTATACACAACCCCAACCGAACCCGAGATGTCGGAAAATGTCCGGCGTTTAATCAACCCAATGCGACGAGATTCACGCTCCTCTTCGGGTGTCACTCTCCTCAAATCGAACCTGACTGCTCCTTGGATCGAGAGCTCGTGAAAATCAACCTCCTCGTAGAGATAGGCCGCAAGGTTCAATTCCTTTGTACGCGGCGCAAAGGAGAAACCGCCGGATGCAAAGTCGCGATACTCAGCGGAGAACCCCAACAATCCTCGCTCGAACACCCCCCACGCAGGCAGATGCGCGATGATCTCACCGCTATGAGTCAGGACGCCAAATTCGATACCGAGACTGCCTGTGGACTCAAACTCCTTGTGGTGGTAGTCCGTGAAGGCGAATTCCGATTCAATCCGTCTTGTCAAGGAAAAGGGATTGTACAACTCTCCTTTCCATTGAACGTGAGATCGTTCAAGCTCAATTCGAACTCCGTCGGGATGCGCACCAACAAAGCCGCCCGGTATGCCGTAACTTGACGTATAGTTGCCAATTGCAGCACCTGTAGAGCCCCATTCCTGGATCAAACTTCCGCCGATGCTTCCCGTGAAGTTTCGGTAGAAGGTATTACGGAGATTTCCTTTCGGTGTCCGTATATCGCTCCCCCTTCTACCGCTTCCGTCCATCCTCAGAGAGAATGGTCCGATCGATCCGCTGAGCGTGCCACCGCCGGCGATACCGCTGTTGACGCTTTCGCCTTGAAGGCTTACCCCGCCGTGAAGATGCTCTGAGAGGCTCGAAGGAATTTGCCCTCTGACGACGTTAATTGTGCCGGCAAGAGCGTTCGAGCCATAGCGGAGTGAGGCCGGACCGCGAATGATCTCGACGCGATCTGCAGTCAGTGGATCGATCACCACCGCATGATCTGGTGCCGTTGCAGAGATATCGCCGGTCCGCCCGCCGTCTTCGAGAATGAGCAATCGATCGCCACCGAGACCCCGGAGGACGGGACGTGCAGGAGCCGGACCCATGGTTCGTTGCGAAAGTCCCGCTTCTTTACTCAATGTCTCGGCAAGGGTTCGCCCGAGTTGCTGCTGAAGCCGCTTGCCGGCAATCACTTCCGTGGGTCGTACGACACGTTCCCCGTCATCCTGTTCGCCATGCACCACGACAGTTTCCGTCGTGAGTGGAGTGCTTTTGAGATTGAGCGTTATGCGCAGCGTGTCGCGCGCATTGAGAGAAAACTTCCTGATGGCGCTCTCATAACCGAGACGAAATGTCTTGAGCGTGTATGAACCGGGAGGCAGATTGTGAAAGTGAAGAGTTCCATCTTCGTGGGCAGAGCCGAATCGATTCAATTCCAGGATAAGGATGGACGTCCATGGAAGCGGTTCTTTCGTTTCGATATCCACGACGCGTACAATGAGAAATCCGCTCTTTTCACTCTGTTCTTTTTCATCAGCTTGGAGACACGCGCTCGCCGGAGCGAGAAAAAAAAAGAGAGCGAGCGCCCATCGTGCGCTCGCCCTCAGATCCATCACGAAGAACATTAATTTCACTGAGTCACCCTGATAGGGATCGGAGGGGTGCGAAAATCAACGTGTCCCGCATGCAGGAGCTGTATTTCCACGTTCGTTTGACCGACCTTTTTTCCGTGAACGTGAATGTCCCATTTCTCTCCCGCCTCCCTCTCGATCCGTGCAATCGTTGTATCAGCGACGACCCAACGAAGATCTTTGTTCGATTCCGTTGGCTGGAATCGATTGCCGTTATGATCCAAAAAGTAGACTGTTAAGTGATCGGTTGAGGTGTTCACGCGGACGGTAATTTCACCCGTGACCCTCCCTTCGCGGACAGTAACCACATCTACTCCACTTGAGCGTAATACCAGGCCTTCCGCTTCTGCATGATCGTCCGCATCCTCAACGGGATTGTCTTTGCAGGAAGAAAGAACAAAGACCGACCCAAGTACGATTAAATTGATGATGAGTGCATATAAGCGCAGTTTCATCTTACAAATCCTCCATTTAAAAAATTGCTGTTCCGTTGGTACCGACCAAGATGAGCTACCGACGGCAGCACCTTTCGACACCGAATGACAGATTGTTTTGTTTATTCTGAAAAGATCAAACGGAGGGAATGGGAGGCCCGCGCTTATTACGTGCCGAGAGGAAGTCAGAAAGACGAAGCGTGGGAGCGAGCAATCCGGCACATACCATTTCGTATGATTCGGGAGCCAGCAGGTACAGAGAGACTACGCCGCTCGATTGAAGGATGCGCTGACAGAGCGAGCAGTGATCAATCGAATCGAGTGCCGGATGCTGATCAGAAGGACAACATGTTTCGCTCTCAATCCAGGTGAGATTGTCGAATTCCGCCGCAAGGAAGTGACGGTGATGAGCAGGAACAACAACGGCAACACCGACGTGCAGCAGTACAACGATGAGAACGTTAATCTTTTGAAGTAGGACCATCATGACAGCATCAAGGTAACGATGGGTTCCTAGAAATGCAAACGAAGATTTTCCGGCGTTCTGTTATGACAGCAACAACCGTGAGCGTGAGCGCACGACGTATAACGCTGAAGGTGAGGGGATGGTTTCATTGCATCTCGGACTAAGAAGATGTATTTTCGTGCACCACATGTCAGGAGGAGTGCAGATATGCGTATGTCCATTCTTTTTCTCACTGTTTTGATGATCGCCTGCGGAGATGCAAGTGCCCAGGAGTTGTTGGTGGGACAGCCGGCACCCGATTTCATTCTTCCATACGCCACGAAAGATTCGATTGCTCGATTACCGCTGAAGCTCTCTGAACTCATCGGGAAGAGCAACATCATTCTGGCGTTCTATCCCGCTGATTGGAGCAGCGGCTGCACGAAGGAGGTCTGCACCATGCGCGATGATTTCGGCCAGCTCCAAAACCTGAACGCCGACGTTCTGGCGATCAGCGGTGACTATGTCTTCTCGCATCACGAGTGGGCAAAACATCATAACCTCCCTTTTCGACTCTTGAGCGACCACTCCCATGAAGTCGCAAAAATGTACAACAGTTACAATGAACGGACTCTGATGAACAAGAGAACGATGTTCGTTATCGATCGCAGCGGAAAACTTGCCTATATCGACATGGAATACAGCGTGCGGGATGACGAAGATTACAAGAGACTCAAAGCCGCTCTGGCTCAACTCCGATAATCACTCGCTATGAACAACCCCTCCACCCCTATCTCATGCCCAGTCTATGACCTGCTCGAAATGGCTGCGATGAAAAGGCGGCAGCTGATCTTCACCATCGCTGGGATGAAACAGGAACACCTCATTCCTCGAAAAACAAATCGGACTTCGACCTTCTTCTACCAGGCATTCATCGTATGACCAATCTCTTCCTCTGTCTTTTTACTGCTACCTCCTTCATTGCACAAACGGGGGATTCACTTCGTCATCCCTCTGAGCACCATCTTCGGAATATCAGGCAACTGACGTTCGGCGGAACAAACGCGGAAGCGTATTTCTCGTTTGACGAGACGCGCCTCATTTTTCAATCGACGCGCCCGCCATACGAATGCGACCAGATCTTCGTGATGAACGTTGATGGGTCGAACCAAACGCTTGTCAGTACAGGGAAAGGCCGGACGACGTGCGGATACTTTCTTCCAGGTGACAAACAGATCCTCTTCGCTTCCACGCACGGCGGAGGTCCAAACTGTCCACCACCTCCCGATAAATCGAAAGGTTATGTCTGGGGAGTATTCAACGACTACGATATTTACGTTGCCAATGCCGACGGCTCAGATCTCAAACCTCTTTCACAAAGCAAAGGATATGATGCTGAAGCCACGGTTTCGCCGAGCGGCCACAAAATTGTCTTCACCTCATCACGGGATGGTGATCTCGAGTTGTATACAATGAACCTCGACGGTTCCGATGTACGCCGCATTACGCACCGGCTCGGATACGACGGGGGAGCGAATTTTTCGTGGGATGGCAAGCGCATCGTTTGGCGTGCCTATCATCCAAAGGACTCAGCGGAAGTCTTCGAGTACACATCGTTGCTCACTGAACAACTCGTGAAGCCAAGTAAAATGGAGATCTTCCTTGCGAATGAAGATGGCAGTCAGATGCGTCAATTAACGGCAAACGGCGCGGCAAACTTTGCACCGATCTTTCATCCAGATAACAGACGGATTATCTATTCTTCTAATGTTCAGGATCCACGACGTCGGTTCTTCCATCTGTACCTCATGAACGATGACGGGTCGAATGTCAAGCAAATCACGTATGGCGGCAGCTTCAACTCGTTTCCGATGTTCACGCGGGACGGAAAGCATATCGTGTTCGTATCAGACCGAAATGCGAAGTCGCGTTATGAATTCAACGTGTTCATAGCCGAGTGGGTAGAGTGAAGCTTGAAGGCAGAACAGCTGTCATCACCGGTGCGTCACGAGGACTGGGAAAGGCTCTCGTGCAGCGCTTTCTTGAAGAGGGTGCGAGCGTAGCGTGCTGCGCAAGAACCCTCTCCCTCTTACAGCGTTTGCAACTGGAATTTCGTCAGCGCGATCGTCGTCTCCTCGCCCTCGCATGCGACATCGCGGACAGAGATCAGGTCGATCAGTTCTCACGCCGAGTGTTGGAGGAGTTCGGCGCCGTCGATGTTCTGATCAACAACGCCGCACTGCTCGGTTCGAGGACGGAACTGGTCGATACGACCCCTTCCATGTGGGCGCGCGTGATCGAAGTGAACGTCAACGGCGTCTTCTACGTTACTCGAGCGTTCCTCTTACAGATGATCCACCGGCAGCGAGGCTCGATCATTAATGTTACATCGTCCGTTGGACGGCAAGCTCGGGCTCGCTGGGGAGCATACGCCGTGTCGAAGTTTGCCGTGGAAGGTTTCACTCAAGTACTCGCGGATGAATTGAAAGCAAAAGGGATCCGTGTCAATGCCGTCAATCCGGGAGCCATAGCAACAGATATGCGTCAAGCCGCCTATCCGGAGGAAGACCCGACATCATTGAAAAGTCCTTCCGAGATCACCGACATCTTTGTCTATTTGGCTTCAGACGAAAGCCGGAGCATCACGGGACAATCTCTCGATGCCCAGAAATTCACTCCTCATCTCAAGGGAGCTGTATGAAACGAGTTTTTCTTTTTCTTTTCGTCGCCCTCTCGCTCTACGCTCAGCCGAAGCGAAGTCCACACATTACCGTTGAGGAACTCCAACACCACGTGCAGTACCTCGCATCGGACGAGCTTGAGGGGCGTCGTGCTGGCTCGAAGGGAGCCGACCTCGCAGCGGCCTACATCGCCCGCGAGTTTGAGTCCTACGGCTTGACACCCTATGGTACGAACGGTTCCTTCCTTCAGGAGTTTGAATTCGTTGCAGGAGTGAAACTTGGACCTTCAAATCGATTCAACGTGCAATCACCCCAACGTGAGGAATTCATGGTTGATCGCGACTATCGTCCTCTCGGCTTCTCAAGATCCGGCATGTACGAAGGAACCGTCGTTTTCGCAGGATATGGCATTTCTCTTCCAAACAAGACGTACGACGATTATGAGGGTCTGGACGTGAAAGATAAAGCAGTTCTCGTTCTTCGCAACGCTCCTCCCTCCCACTCTGTGCACGAGTTTGCTGCACAATACAGTTCGCTGCGATATAAGGCGAATAAGGCAAAGGAACTCGGAGCGAAACTCCTCATCGTTGTTACCAGTCCTGAAGATGATGCTACAGATGACTTGATACGGCTGAGCTACGATCAGTCAACCGGAAAAGCGGGGATCATGGCGATCCATCTGCGCAGGAGCGCTGCAGATCGTTTGCTGAGAAAGAGCGGAACGACAGTCGCCGCTCTTCAGAAATCACTGGACACCGAAAAGAAACCCCGCTCTTTTCTGTTGAAGGATGTCCTTGTTCGAATAGAGACTGAGATTGTGGAAATCCGTCAAAAAACCTCCAACGTGATCGGCTATCTCGAAGGGAACGATCCAGTTTTGAAGAATGAGGTCCTCGTGCTCGGTGCGCATTACGATCATCTCGGGTGGGGAGGTGAGGGTTCTGGTTCTCTGCGACCCGATACGGTCGCGATTCACAACGGCGCGGATGACAACGCGTCGGGTACAGCCGGACTTCTTGAGCTGGCGCAAGCATTCGCAGCCCGTCGCCATCAGCTGAAGCGCAGCATCCTTTTCATCGCGTTCGCTGCGGAAGAGTTGGGACTGCTTGGTTCCGCCCATTTCGTGAAGTCCCCTACCCTCCCCTTGGAACGACTCGTTGCGATGCTCAATATGGATATGATCGGCCGACTGAATAACCGAACGCTCATCGTCTACGGTATCGGCACCTCTCCCGGTTTTGAGGATTTGGTGAGGCGCCAGAACCGCGATTCAACATTTTACCTGAAACTGAACAAAGACGGATTTGGACCAAGCGATCACGCTTCTTTTTACGGCAAACAGATTCCGGTTTTTCATTTCTTCACGGGTATTCACGGTGACTATCATCGTCCTTCCGATGATGTTGACAAACTCAATTATGAAGGGATGAGGAGCATTGCCGAATACATTCAGGCGATCACTCTGGAGCTCAATGCGGCGGAAACGAAACCGACGTACGTGGCCGTCGAAGTTCCTCGCCCCCCCGGTGGAGGAGGCCGCGGAACACGAGTCTACGTCGGAACAATACCGGATTACGGTGAGCAATCGGAAGGAATGAAAATCTCCGGTGTGCGCGAAGGCAGCCCTGCCGCCAAGGCAGGATTACGTGGGGGGGATGTGATCGTGAAGTTCGGGAAGGTGGAGGTGAAGAACCTCTACGATTTCACGTACGCACTGGGGGAGTACAAACCGGGTGATGAAGTCGATGTCGTGGTAAAGCGAGGGTCTGAAACTCTGAATATGAAAGTGGTGCTCGAACGACGGAGTCAGTAACTTGAGTTGACCACTCAAAGAGAAGATCGAGAACTTGTCAAAGTCTCTCGAGCTATTGGCTGAGGCTAAAGATTATGAGAGAATCCCGAATACGGCGCATTTTCTTCCCTGGACGCGCTTTCATTGAGTCGCCGGCGATGCACTCAACCTGGGAAGCTTACACCGAGTATCTTCGAGCTGAGACAAGGGGACCCTGGGTGGAAAGAACTCTGAAGAAAAACCTCACCTCAGTGTCTCTCTGTGCCTCCTCGGTGGAGCTCTGTGTCACAAAAACGGAAGCTTCATTCTACTTCGATGAGCGTAGTGTATTTTGAAGTTCCCTCCTTCAGCATACCTTCCAGTCGATTCACCAGCTCCTCACTCTTCTCGTCCAAGTCATCCTCCAGGGCGTCAAACTCCTCCATCGAATTACAGACAAACTGTTCAATGAACGAGTTCTTCTTTCCTTTCACTTCCAACACGGTATAATTTTTTTTCCGCACTTCCACAAATTGCGTCCGCATCTCCCTGACCAAAGCGAGATAGGCGTCACGTTGTTCCGGATTGATTTCGTATGAGATCTGCAAGATGACTTTTGGCATAACAACCTTTCAGTAGGTGAGGGATCAGATTATTCGAAGTCTTTCATCGCTTGCCGTATTTCCTGTTCGTTCATTCCGAAGTAATGCCCCAGTTCGTGGAAGAGGACTTCGGTAATGCGATGTTCTATTTCTTCTTCTGAACGGCAAAGTCGTTCGATGTTCTTTTGGTAGAGACTGATCTTGTCCGGGCCCGTCGGGTACATCCCATAGGACGTTCCACGATGCGTCAGCGGAACACCTTGATACAGGCCGAGGAGCTCCCGCCTTCTGGCTCCGACGGATGCGAGGGCATCGTCGGAGGGCAGGTCTTCAATTACAATCTGTACGTTGTCGATCCGCTGCTTGAAGGCGAGCGGCAGCCGATCAAAAGCACGCTGGGCGATTTCTTCAAACTGCTCCCTCGTCATTTCATCTCCCCTACCACAAGGCCGTGATGTACGGAGCGCCCCAAACAAACACACCTCCAAAGACGACGAGCGTCATCAGTGTTGCAAGTACCGCTCTGATGAAGGGTACCCGATGAACGACCGTCGTCGCAACTGACAAGAGACCGACACTCCAGAGCACGAACGCCGTGTCCAGCCCAAGCAAGACAACAAACGAGAGCGGCTTTAACGTGTACGGATGCGGATTCGACGTGAAGAGGTACATCCCGAACGTCATCAGTTCTATCGGCAGCAAGAGTATCAGTGTGAGCGCAATTGGAGTCGTTGAGTATGCCAACGCGGCCCACGAATTTCGCATCGAATTTGAACCTCCGACCAACTTTGCCGAGAGATGATAAATAGCCGTCAGGAACAGCATTGAAATCAGACCCAATCCCAATCCAACTGCAGCTGCTACCGGCAGAAGGTCGAGCAACGTTTCGAAGTATCTCCCCCATTGAAAGAGCCAGAAACCCGTAAACGAAAGAGCGATGCCGAACATCAAGAACAAGACAAAGCTGTAGTTTTTATGTTCGGCCAGAGCAATCGTATGAAACACTTTACGGGGCGACTCAAGTATCTTCCAGGCTGTTTCGAAAAGATCTAGATTGCGAACCCGATTCTGAAGAAATGCTTTGCAGGAGCGACATGTCACTGCAAACGTGTCATTTTCTTCCTTACAGATCGGACATTGCATCGTGAATGGGATCCGTATGTGGAGCAAAATGTAGCGAGATTCCGTGCAGCATGCAATGAATTTTTCCGTGCGGTGATCCTCAGAGAGGCGCGAACTTCGCCGTGAAATGCCGAAGCATCGGCGCCTCTTCAACGATCCGAAATCCTCTCAGACGTTCCCGCTCGGCATAGACCTCCTGCACGACCTCAGACACGTAGTCGATGTGACTTTGTGTATAGACGCGGCGAGGAATGGCGAGGCGCACCAATTCCATCGACGGAGAAATGAGTTTCCCGTTGGCGCCATACGTTCCGAACATGACACTCCCAATTTCAACGCACCGGATACCCCCTTTCTCATAGAGCGCACAGACAATGGCCTGCCCCGGATATTCGTGCTGAGGAATGTGAGGAGCAAACACCTTCGCATCCAGATAAATGGCATGACCTCCGGGCGGCTGAACAATCGGTACGCCGGCGTTGGTCAACTTTTCTCCCAAATATTCGACCGAACGTATCCGATAGGTGAGATAATGCTCATCGAGGATCTCGCTAAGTCCCTGCGCGATTGCCTCAAGATCACGTCCTGCCAATCCCCCGTATGTTGTAAATCCCTCCGTCACGATCAACAGGTTTCGCGCTTGTCGAGCCCACTCGTCGTCGTTCATGGCCAGAAAGCCCCCCATGTTCACAAGTGCGTCCTTTTTCGCGCTCATCGTACAGCCGTCGGCATACGAAAACATCTCTCGCGCAATTTCTTCCACGGACTTCTGAGCGTATCCCGCTTCACGCTTCTTAATAAAAAAGGAATTCTCGGCAAAACGGCATGCGTCCAGAAAAAGCGGAATGCCGTATTCCTGAAGAAGTTGTTTCGTTGCCCGGATGTTGGAGAGAGAGACGGGTTGTCCCCCTCCCGAGTTGTTTGTCACCGTGATCATGCAAAGTGGGATGTTGGCCGGACCCGTCCGCTCGATAAACGACCGCAGCGCATCGAGATCCATGTTCCCTTTGAAATCGGCACGAAGAGCCGGTTGTTTCCCTTCCGCCGTCGGCAAATCGACGGCGACGGCCCCCGAGAATTCGACATTGGCGCGCGTTGTGTCGAAGTGAGTATTGTTGGGAATGAATTTCCCCCTTCCTCCAATCACAGAGAAGAGAATTTTCTCCGCTGCCCGACCTTGATGCGTCGGGATGATATGTTTGAAGCCCGTCAACGAACGAACGGTCTGCTCGAACCGAAAGTAACTTCTGGAGCCGGCATACGACTCATCGCCGTCCATCATGCCCGACCATTGTTTCGCGCTCATGGCCGACGTGCCGCTGTCCGTCAGCAAGTCGATCAACACATCGTCGGCGTGGATGAAGAAGGGGTTGTAAAACGCTTCCTGAAGAATTCGAATTCGCTGTTCCCGAGTTGTGAAGGTGATCGGTTCAACGGATTTGATTTTGAATGGCTCGATGATGGTTTTCATGGAGGTCCTTCTCAAATAAAAAAGCCCCTCGCAAGGGGCCTTATCCTTCGAGCTCTTCGGAAGGATATTGAATAATGGAGAAGACATCGTTTCTCCCTAACTTCTCGCGACCGTGAAGAAACGTGAGTTCAATGAGGAAGGAGATACCGAGAATTCGTCCCCCGAGACGTTCGACTAACTTGCAGGCTGCACTCATCGTGCCTCCTGTTGCAAGAAGATCGTCGTGCACCAGCACACCCTCCCCCGGCTTAATGGCATCTTCATGCATCTCGATGCTGTCCGTTCCGTATTCGAGTTGGTATTCCTCTTGAATAACCTTGGCAGGTAGTTTTCCCTTTTTGCGGATCGGGACGAAACCGGCGTTCAATCTCGATGCAATAACTGCGCCGAGGATAAAACCTCTCGATTCGACACATGCAACTTTCTGAATGCCCGCGTTCTTATAGCGGTCCACGAAAATGTCGCAAGCCTGCCGAAATGCTGTTGGATCTTGAAGGAGCGTTGTAATATCCCGAAAGAGGATCCCTTTTTTCGGGAAGTCTGGGATGGATCGAATGGACTTAGCAAGGGGATGCACCGACGTTCCTTTCGATTACCAATTGATCGGTTCTTTCTTGAGAAATGCATCGATACCACGCTTGCAGTCGTCCGTCATGCGCGTGAGAGCATTGAGGTTGGCAGCATAGATCAATGCATCTTGAGTCGACATGCCGTGGATTCGGGAAAGAAGCTCCTTAATCAGCCCCATGGAAGAGCCACTGCAATTTCGGGCGAGCTCAAGCGCCAGCGAGGTCGCGGCGTGATCCAGTTCTGTCTCCGGAACGACCATATTGACAAGACCGATGCGCTCCGCCTCCTCAGCATCCAGTGTCGTTCCACGCAAGGTTAATTCACGCGCCTTCCCTTCTCCTACTTTTCGAATCAAAAAGCTCATCACAATGGCGGGAATGAATCCGAGCTTCACTTCAGGATATCCGAAGCGCGCCGTTTCACGTGAGGCGATAGCCATATCACACACAGTTGCCAATCCGCATCCACCCGCCAACGCATTCCCTCGAACAACAGCGATGATCGGTTTGCGGTGAGTGGAGATTTGCAGAAAGAGCTTCATGAGGTTATTGGAATCTGTCTGATTCTGTTCATAATCGAATTTTGAGATACGCTGGAGGTAGGCAAGATCCGCGCCGGCACAGAACGAGTCGCCTTCCCCCTCGAGGAGAATGACTTTAGCGGCGTTCTCTTTTTGCGCGGTAAGGAGAGCAGTAGAGAGTTCGGACACCATGATGTCGTCCAGGGCATTATGTTTTTCTGGACGACTCAAGGTGATGGTGCAGATTCGTTGATCGACGCTGTATTTGATCCGCGTGAGGTCGGTCATTCGATTTCGGTGCCAAAGTAGCAAGAAGGGGACTGAAATGCAAGGAAACCGGCCCAAGACAAGGCGTCCCGATCGTGGTGCTGACCGGGACGCCCTGATGATCTCCAAGCGGCACTCTCACGCGTCGTAGTAGAGCATGAACTCGTACGGATGAGGTCGAAGCTGCATCGGCTGGACCTCCTTCGTCATCTTGTACTCGATCCACGTTTCGATGAGATCTTCCGTGAAGACATCCCCGCGCAGCAAGAACTCATGGTCCTTCTCCAGTGCTTTGAGCGCGTCGGCAAGAGAGCCCGGCGTCGAAGGAACATCACGCAGTTGCTCGGGGCTCATGTCATAGATATCCTTGTCGAGCGGCTTGCCGGGATCGATCTTGTTGATGATGCCATCGAGTCCCGCCATGAGCAGTGCTGCGAATCCGATGTACGGATTGCAGGTCGGGTCCGGACAACGAAACTCAATCCGTTTCGATTTCGGGTTATTTGAGTACATCGGAATGCGAACGGAGGCGGAACGATTCCTCTGCGAATAGGCGAGATTGACGGGCGCCTCGAAACCGGGCACCAAACGTTTGTACGAGTTCGTAGTCGGATTGGTGAAAGCGCACAAGGCCGGCGCGTGTTTCAGCAATCCACCGATGTAGTACATCGCCATTTCGCTCAAGCCGGCGTACCCGTTCCCGGCAAAGAGGGGCTTCCCTCCTTTCCAGAGGCTCTGGTGGACGTGCATGCCCGAACCATTGTCACCGAAGATCGGCTTCGGCATAAAGGTAACGGTCTTGCCATGTTTCTTGGCGATGTTTTTGGTGATGTATTTGTAGACGAGATAGTTGTCCGCCATCTTCGTCAGTGTATCTCGGCGCATGTCGATTTCTGTTTGACCCGCAGTTGCCACCTCGTGATGATGTACCTCGACCGGAATCCCGACCGATTCCAGCGTGAGAACCATGTCTGTCCGGATATCTTGTAAACTATCGATTGGTGAGGCGGGGAAATAGCCCTCTTTCAATCTCGGTTTGTGTCCGAGGTTGCGCGATCCGTTAGCACCGCTGTTCCAGAATCCTTCTTCCGAATCAAGATAATAATAGCCGAAGTGATGCGACTGGTCGAAGCGTACGTTATCAAGTATGAAGAATTCCGGTTCCGGACCGAAGTAAGCTGTGTCGGCGATGCCCGTCGTTTTGAGATACGCTTCCGCCTTTTTTGCCACGTGTCGGGGATCGCGTGTATAGCTCTCGTGCGTAATGGGATCGGCGATGTCGCACGTGAGACTGAGCGTTGGGACAGCCGTGAAGGGATCGAGAAAGGCGGAATTCGGATCGGGGAACAACAGCATGTCGCTTTCATGAATCTTCTGAAAACCGCGAATGCTCGAACCATCAAAACCGATACCGTCTTCGAAGATCTCTTCACTGAACTCCGACGTCGTAACGGAGAAATGTTGCCACTGGCCAATGAGGTCGGTGAACTTCAAATCCACCACCTTCACCTGATGGTCTTTGAGAAGCTTGAAGACCTTTTCAACACCGGGGGCGCTTTTCGTTTTGGTCGCCATAATGCTCCTATCGTGAATAGTTATTTGTGGTTGGTGATTTTGATACTCGTTGTCTCTTTCGGAGTGGAGAGGATCACGCTCGTCGTCGTCTTCACAACGCCGGTCCACGATTGAATCTTCGCGAGCAGCTTTTCCAGACTGCTCGTGTTTTCCGTTCGAATCTTCAACAGGTGCGTTCCTTCACCGGTGACGGCATGACACTCGAGAATGTCGTCGGCATGCTGAACGTGCTCGACAAAGGAATTGTAGTGCTTGGACGAGTCGACCGTCACCACAACAAACGCGGCGATGTCCTTTCCGAGCTTCTGGTAGTTCAGCTTGGCGTGGTATCCTGTGATGATGTCTGCTTCTTCAAGCTTTCGCAGGCGTTCACTGACGGCGGGGAGGGAGAGACCAACACGCTCCGCAAGATCGTTGCGGCGCGTCCGTCCCTGTTTTTGGATGATTTCGAGGATCTTTACATCAATTTCGTCGAGCACGGAAGGGTTTGATTTCCTTAGAAGTTACAAAAGACGACCTTATAAAGTAAGGTCTGATAAGCAATTCGCTTACAAATATAAGGTGTGCATCCCCCTTTGTCAAGCTCTTTTTTGTTTTTCTGTTCCGCCTCGGAAGTTGAGTCAGTCGCAGCAAAAAACCCCGACGTGGTTCGTGTCGGGGTTCTTCACGAGCAGCGTTCGAAAAGGGCCGTTGAAGGATATTACGCTCGGGCGTACTTCATCTCCCCTTCATACACGGTCATGTGCACTTCAAAGTTTTTATTCATAACAACGAGATCTGCATCCTTCCCCACTGCAATAATTCCCTTGTGATGCTCAAGGCCCAGCACCTTCGCACCGTTGAGAGAAGCCATACGGACGGCTGACGTCAGAGGAATCTCGACTTGCTGAACCATGGTTTTCACAGCTTGATTCATGGTCAGCGTACTCCCAGCCAAGGTCCCATTGTCGAGATAGGCTTTTTTCTCCTTCACATAGATCTTTTGATCCATAAATGTGTACTCGCCATCCGGCATCCCCGATGCCCGAATCGCATCCGTAATCAAGATAATGCCTCCATCCCCTTTCACGTCGTAGATCAATTTCATGACAGCAGGGTGGACATGGATACCGTCTGCGATCAATTCCACCTTGAGCTCATTATGCAGGAGAGCACCCAGAGCGACTCCCGGCTTCCGATGATGAAACGGTTGCATTGCGTTGAACATGTGTGTGATATGTGCGGCGCCATTGTCGATGGCGGCAAGCACCTCATCGTACGAAGCAGCAGAGTGACCGATGGAAAGCACAACCCCATTCTTCGCCGCTGCCCGCATGACACTGTGGCAATCCGGCAATTCAGGAGCAACCGTCATCAGCCGGATATATCCTTTGCTGGCTTGAAACAATTTTTCCCACCTCTCCACCGAGGGCTCCCACAGGTATTCCACCTTCATCGCCCCATGCAGCGTCTTATTGATGAAGGGACCTTCGAGATGCATTCCCCATATGTTGCTCCCCCGATGCGTGGAACAATACTCGGCGATGCGCCCGACGTCCGAGACCATGTCCGGCTCCGGTTTGCTGTACAGTGCAGCGAGCATGCCCGTTGTGCCATGCTGAAAAAAATGCGTGGAGATTGCATCGAGTGCCTCGGTGCTCATGTCTGCAAAGCCATACCCGCCTCCGCCGTGGACGAGCAGATCAACGAAACCTGGTGTAAGCATCATGCCGTCGAAATCGTAGACCTTCACACCGGCAGGAAGCGAGATCTCTGATCCACGACCAATAGCTGCGATTTTGCTCCCTTCCACAACGACACAGCCCCGTTCGACAACACGAAAAGGTGTGACAATATCGACGTTCTTAATGGCGAAGTTCATCTTTCTCTCACAAAGATAAAATCACGAGGAAAATTGTCTTTTGAGGGTTTCTACCGCGTTTCGCACGTTCGATTGACCGAAAACAAAAGTTCCGGCAACGAGAACGTCCGCGCCTGCACGAACAACTTCCGGTGTAGTTGTCTCATCGATTCCACCATCTACTTCAAGTCGAATTTCTTTCCCAATTGCACGAATCATTCCGCGCACCTCGGTGAGTTTCTTCAACGTAGCTGGAATAAACGTTTGTCCTCCAAAGCCTGGATTAACAGACATCAACAGAACGATGTCGACATCGGGAAGAATCTCGGAAAGGAGCGAACACGGTGTGGCGGGATTGAGTGCAACCCCCGCTTTCGCACCCAATTCTTTGATTCTCGCCACCGTTCGATGAAGATGCCGACATGCCTCTTGATGTACGATGATGTGATCCGAACCCGATGCGCGAAACTGCTCAAGGTACTCGTCAGGATGTTCGATCATCAGATGGGTATCGAGCGGTAACCTTGTCAGTTTGCGTACGGCGGACACGACAAGCGGACCGAATGTGATATTCGGCACGAAGTGTCCATCCATGACGTCGAGATGGAACCAATCCGCTCCCCCCGCCTCCGCTTCAGCAATCTGATCGGCGAGGCGTGAGAAGTCGGCAGCGAGAATGCTCGGTGCGATATGAACCATGGTGGTTAATTCTGATACTGTGGGCGATCGCCCTTGCGTGAGACGAAGAGATCAATCGCCTGCCCGGGCAAGACAAGTTCACCCGGACGCGGATATTGATCGATGATCGTGTTCGGCAGGAGATCGGCGTTGAATTGATAGGTAACATTTCCGATTTGGAGACCCGCCTGCACGACAAGACGCTCGGCCTCCGTGTACGATTTGCGGAGCAAATCGGGAACCTGGACTCGTTCACCACTCTTACCGATACTCACGACAACGCCTATTGCACGACCGGCAGAGACTTTTGTCCCTTCACCGATCTCCTGATCAATAATCGTTCCTTGGGGGTACTCATCGGATGTCTCATACCGAAGCGAGCCGAGCGCAAGTCCATAACGTTCCAGCGTAAACGTCGCATCGCGAATGGTTTTGCCTCGGAGTCCCGGGACGGCAATGAGCACTTCGCCGCCACTGACCGTCAGGTAGACACCGCGACCCGATTTGACCTCTGCGTCAGCGGGCGGATTCTGGAAAGTGACGGTACCTTCGGGATAGTGGCGATCCGGCTTGACGTCCGATTTTTTCCCTTCTAATCCATGAGCGGCAAGAATTTCCAGGGCTTCATCGAGCGGTTTCCCTACAACGTTTGGCACTTTGATCGTTTGCCCCAACCGTACATAGCGAGGCATAACGATCTCGTCTACGACAACGAACAAAAGCGCACAAAAGGCTGTGAAGATAAGGAAAGTCTTAAGTCGGCGAGGGGGTCGCTTTGATCGGGCTGCCATAAATTCTGACAGAATATAGAGAGAATTACAGTGAATTCCAACCAATGCGGTTGCACCGGTACATGGCAACGCAGTGTGTGGTCGCCATTCAACATCGGTCTTTGATGTGCCCAACGAACCTTCAAAGAAACATTCTCATGCGGTCGAAATCTTCTTTGAGATTTCAAGCTGCTCTCCCAAATGATGGCATGGCATTTGTTCTCTCATTTCACTTCATGAGGTTTTGCATGTCGTTCCAACCTTTCGTACACTCACAGCAACAATCGGCGACCACCACACCCACACACCACCGCCGCATGGGGACAACCCCTACGACCGCGCCAAGTGACTTCGTTGCACTTGAGTCGAGGATTCAACAGGATATCTTCAAAGTGCTGTTGTATTTCGACATCTTCCAACATCCCGTCACCTCTGAAGAAATTCACACCTATCTTCCCTCTCATCATTCCTCTCCTTCCCTCATCGACGGCGAATGTCGCTCATATCCGATGAATGCCCTCATCGGAGAGCAGAATGGTTTCTACTTTCTCAAATCGCGAGGCGAATCGTGCGTTTCCATCCGCCGGCTGAAGGAGCGACGCGCGAAGCGACGGCTCAAGATCGCGCGGGCTGTCGCCTCTCTTATCCGTTACTTTCCCTTCGTCCGCGGTATCTTCATTTCGGGTGAATTGTCAAAAGGAGTGGCCTCTCCGGACGGAGACATCGATTACGTCATCGTCACATCTGAGCGGCGACTATGGATTTGCCGAACATTGCTCATACTCTTCAAGAAGATCGTTTTGCTCGACAGCAGAAAGTTCTTCTGCTTGAACCATTTTGTCTCAGAGCATCACCTGGAGGTGCAACATCGCAATCGATACACGGCGATGGAATTGATCACACTCAAACCTTTGGAAAACCCCCAACTGCTCGAACGGTACCAATCAGAAAATCTCTGGATTACAAACTACTTCCCCAACTGGATTCACCGGACCAATGATGCGAGCCTCGCGAAGCGGAATTGTCCCTGGTTGCAGTGTGTGATCGAACTTCCATTTCATGGAGCGATCGGTGACATACTTGAGCGACTTTTGTTGTCGCTCTGGAGAACAATCTGGAAACGGAGGCATCCTGAGTTGAGTGATCGCGAACGGGACCGCCGCTATGAATGCACACCAACCCTCTCTACCGCATATGGTGGAAATTTCCTCGAGCTCATCCTGACCGAGTACGAATTCCGGTTGCAGTCGTACGGACTTCTTGAGAACGCTGTGCCACTACGTCAGAGTGCTTGATTGATGGCTGAAATTCTTCTTACACATTCTTATCACCTACGATTCGACCCCAAAGAATTTCGCGCAATGATGCCGTATCCACCACTCGGCACATTGTACGGCGCCAGTGTGCTGCGACGGAATGGATTCAATGTGGCGCTCTACGATCCCATGTTTGCTCGTCAGACCGATGAGCTGCGCGTCCACCTTGAACGTCATCAGCCATCGTTGTTGGTCATTTACGACGACCAATTCAATTATCTAACGAAGATGTGCCTGAGCCGCATGCGAGACGCGGCGTTTGAGATGAGCGAGATTGCTCGAGAACATGCTTGTCGCGTCGTCGTCTTTAGCTCCGATGCGTCCGACCACGCAGAGCAGTATCTCGATCACGGCGCGGATGTCGTGATCTGTGGCGAGGCAGAAGAGACGTTGTGTGAATTGGCTGGTCACTTTCTTCACAAGGTACCTTCGTCATTAGATGAGATTTCGGGAATCGCATATTGTTCGAATCAGAACATCCTTCGCACCAGCCCGCGACCGCTTGTTACAAATCTCGACAATCTTCCGTTTCCGGCGTGGGATTTGGCCGACCTTACCCGCTATCGGGAGGCGTGGTGGAGGAAACACGGCTACTGGTCGATCCATCTCGTAACGACGCGTGGATGTCCTTTCCACTGCAATTGGTGCGCGAAGCCGATTTATGGTCAGGTCTATCATTCGCGTTCGCCTCAGAACGTCGCTGAAGAAATGCTGTATCTCAAGTCGTCCATCCGCCCGGATCACCTCTGGTTTGCTGATGATATTTTCGGATTAAAGCCTGGATGGCTCGAGTCGTTTGATTGCATCGTCAATCAACAACAGGCGCATATTCCATTCAAGTGTCTCTCCCGCGTCGATCTTTTGCTCAAGGAGGACAACATCCGCCATCTCCGGTCGGCAGGTTGTCGCACCGTGTGGGTGGGAGCTGAATCGGGTTCTCAAAAAATTCTGGATGCGATGGAGAAGGGAACCACCATTGAGCAAATTTACCGTGCTACGCGTCTTTTACACGAAGCGAAGATCGAGGTCGGGTTCTTTCTTCAGTTTGGGTACCCGGGTGAAACGTTTGAGGACATCGAGAAGACGCTCGCGATGGTGCGCGAGTGCGCGCCGGATGAAATCGGCATCTCCGTCTCCTATCCTCTTCCGGGGACAAAGTTGTATGATCGGGTTCGGGAAGAGCTTCGAACAAAAAAGAATTGGGTGGATAGCGCCGACCTCGATGTGATGTTTCGTGGAACGTACTCGCGCGAGTTCTATCGGGTGCTCCACCGTGTCACTCATAAGAAATTCCGCATCTGGCAAGGACGGACGATCGCCCGCGACGTTTTGCGTCATCCATCAAAGCTCGATAAAAATGTCCTCCGACGACTCTTGAAATCCGCCTATCACGCCGTCACGCTCCCAAGACTTGAGTCAGTGCTCAACTCGCTGGGTCCGCGACGCGATCAATCTCTCGATCATTGAATACCAATCGCCGATGGATGTGCTTCTGACACACGGTTATTTCCTCGACGAAGACATGCACGAGAGGAGGATCATGAAACCCTATCCCCCTCTCGGTATTCTTTATCTTTCCGCGTATTTGAAAACGAAAGGATACACTGTCGGGGTTTTCGACAGCACATTCCAAACTAAGGAAAAGTTCTATGAGTTCATCCGGACCAATCAGCCATCGACGGTTGGTATATACTGCAACTTGATGACAAAGCTGAACGTTCTCGATATGATCCGATTCTGCAAATCAAATGGTGTGAACATCATTTTGGGTGGTCCGGAACCACCCTATTATGCAAGAGAATTCGTGGAATACGGCGCTGATATTGTTGTGATTGGGGAGGGGGAGATGACAATCGAGGCAGTTCTCCGGAATATCTTCAAATCGGGTGTTCACCGTTTGCATCAGGTGGAAGGGATCGCTTTCAAGGATGAGGACGGTAACTTTGTCCAGACATCCCCTCGAGAGTTGATCAAAGACATTGACTGTCTCCCCATTCCTGATCGTGAGGCTATCGAGATTGAAAAATACCTGTCAACGTGGCGTCACTTTCATAAGCAAGGGGCTGTTTCCCTCATTACTGCTCGCGGTTGTCCCTATACATGCAAATGGTGCAGCCACGGAGTATTCGGATTCACTCATCGACGGAGAAGTCCGGAGAAAGTGGTCGATGAAATTGAATTCCTCATCCATCGATACAACCCTGATATAATGTGGATCGCCGACGATGTTTTTACGATCAATCACAAATGGCTGTACCAGTATTACGATGAAATGCGCCGTCGGAATCTCAAGATTCCTTTTGAGTGCATTACGCGCGCCGATCGTCTCAACGACGACATTTTGAAAGTGATGGCTGACTTGGGATGCTTTCGAATCTGGTACGGGTCGGAAAGCGGCTCTCAGCGAATTCTGGACGCGATGTCACGGGGTGTGAAAGTCGAAGAAATCCAATGCATGACGAAACTCGCACAAAAACATGGAATTGAAATAGGCCTTTTCGTGATGCTCGGCTACGAGGGCGAATTAATCGATGACATCGAGACGACGATTGAGCACCTCAAAAAGACGAACGCAGATACATTTCTTACAACAGTCGCTTATCCGATCAAGGGTACGACCTACTACAACGAAATTGAGTCGCGCATTAGTTCAGATTTGGTTTGGGACAAAAGGACCGAACGGGATCTCATAGTGCACCAACGGTACACCGAGCGATTCTACTGGTTCGCCCAACGACGAATGACAAATGAAGTACTCTATCATCAACTAACGCAAAGAAATACCGGCAAGTTCATTCAAAAGGCCACGACGTTCGCTAAAGCGAAAATAGCACAGGTAGGCATGCAACTAACAAGTAGATGGAAGAGTTGATCCGAAGACCAAAAAAGGACTCGAATCCGGAAACCATTGCCGCAGCATTTGATGCCGTGGCAGAAACGTATGATTCTGAGTTCGATTCCAGTCCCGTGACTCGGCGACTTCGTTGGAAAATCTATCAAATCATCCAAAATCTCGTCCCAACCGGCGGTGCCATTCTTGACGTCAACTGCGGCACTGGTACCGATGCACACTACCTTGCATCAATTGGATATTACGTGACAGGGATTGACGTTTCCCCCAAAATGATTGGCCACGCGATCCAGAAAACCACCCGTATGGAGAGTGTCCGGTTTCATGTTGGATCGTTTGAGGAACTATCGGGTTTCCTGACAGCAAAGTACGATCTTGCACTTTCTAACTTTGGTGGTCTTAATTGCACCGATCAGTTGAATCAAGTTGCAGAACAATTATCGGCTCATTTATTCCCTCACGGATATGTTGTCGCCGTTGTTCTGTCTCCCTTGTCGGTCTGGGAAATCGCATCGAACGGCGCGAGGCTCCGGTGGAAACGTGCCACACGTCGACTTCGGGGGGTAGCTCAGGCCAGTGGATTTCAAGGAAAACCCTTCACCGTTCACTATCACTCCCCATCAAAACTTTCGAAGGCCTTTCGACCGTGGTTTGAAGTAAAGCAACTTGTTGGATTGAATACGTTCAGTCCACCGCCACACGCTTTGAGTTGGGCAAAGAATTATCCACGCTTAACTTCTTTGCTCGAGAAAGTTGATTCTTTGCTCGAAGCCGTTCCCCCATTCAACGCACTCGGTGATCACTACGTCATGGTGCTGAAAAGAAAAGAACACGAGGGGACTTCTTAACTCATCCAGACGATTAGCGAGTTGGTCACAAGAAAATCTGCATTCATCGTTTCACACTTTACGGAACTTTGACACTTCGCTTATGCCGTATCATGCATAGCACATCCCGCCACTTATTCATTCAGCGTATCTACTGAGCGTATTTCTTGACGTTAAACTGATTCCCTCAAAAACACTGAGAAAAAAAATGTAACCACAGATTACCCTGATTCTCACAGACTTAATTTCTATAAGTCATCTGTGAAATCTGTGGTCTTGTCAGAAGCAGAAAGCTCGGCTCCATAAACGATGCACATCATCCTTTACTATCCACGCAACGCAGACCGTCGGTTGAGTCGGCTCCCGCTTTCACTGCTCGCACTGGGCGCGGTACTGGACAATGCCTACCAGTACCGGATCGTCGACGGGAATATTGAGCCCGATCCACTGTCCATACTTCGCTCGATCCTGAAGGACGGTGCGAAAGAGACTCTGCTCGCCGTATCCGTCATGCCTGGGACTCAAATGGTGAATGCGATTCGTCATTGCCGACAGCTCAAATGCGAGTTTCCCGATGTTGTCATTGTGTGGGGCGGATACTTTCCTTCGATACATACCGAGCCGGTACTCAATTCCTCGTATGTCGATTTGGTCATTCGTGGACAAGGTGAGCGACCATTCATCGCATTACTGGAACGAGTGGCAACCAAGTCGTCACTCACAGATGTCCCGAATCTTTCCTATAGCGAAGGGAGCGAATTTGTCCACAACCGTGAGCTGCCGCTGTTCAATCCAAACGATCGCCCTCTGATGCCGTACCACCGACTCGACATGGATCGTTACGCCATACGGACGTTCATTGGAAACCGTACATTTTCGCACGAGTCGAGTGTCGGATGTCCTCACAAGTGCAATTTCTGCGGAGTGGTCGATGTGTTTCACAGTCGCTGGCGCGCGGAGGAGCCGGAACGAACCCACGAGGTGGTCCGTCTCCTCAAGCATCGTTATGGGATGCAAGGAATCGAGTTTCACGATAGTGACTTCTTCGTTTCTCAACGGCGCGCGCACGCACTGAGCGAACTCCTCGCCGACGAAAAGATCGCCTGGTGGGCCGAAGGAAGAATCGACACGCTTCTCCAGTACGATTTGACGACGTGGGAAGCGATGAGGCGAAGCGGGCTCAAAATGATCTTCTTCGGAGCGGAATCAGGTTTAAATGAATCATTGAAAATGATGGATAAAGGAGGAGTGACGGTCGAGAAGACCAAAGAAATCGCTGCACTCTGTGCAACGTACAATGTTCAACCGGAATTTTCGTTTGTGATGGGAAGTCATCCGACGAAGACACGCGAAGAGATCGACGCAACAATACGCTTGATTTACGAGTTGATCGATATCAATCCTCAATCGGTAATTCATCCTTTTATCTACACTCCGGTGCCCTTCGGTACGATCTACGAAAAGGCTGTGGAAGGAGGACTTGCCTATCCAAAGAACCTCGACGCTTGGGAACGACGCGAATGGCAGCAATATACTCTGCGGCGGCGACCCCACACGCCGTGGCTCACAAATTCGCATTACCGGAGGATCGTGAACTTTCGGGCTGTCCTGCAAACTTATCGCCCGAAGCTGAATGACCTCCCTCTTTCACGATGGAGAGTCATGATCCTCCGATTATTCAGCTCGTGGCGCTACCATCTCCGGTATTTCTGGGGTGCTTATGATCTCCGACTCTTGTTGCGGCTGTTTGGCCAGCCGATAAGACCGGAAGGAGGGTTTTGATGGCCTCAGCACCGCTCATCACAATTTCCGGCCTGCTACTGCGAAGGGCGTTCTCGTTCTTTTTCTATTACGGTTACGTCCGGCCACTACTACGGCGTACAAATGAGGTCTCCATGTTTGGTCTTCGCCTGCGAGTTCCCCCGTCCGTTTTTCATCCCGGCATCTTTTACACAACGCGAATGCTGGGAGAGTATGTGATGGGATTGAATTTGGAGGGACGGCGTGTTCTCGATATCGGATCCGGTTCTGGGCTCCTTGCTCTCCTCGCTGCTCGAGGAGGGGCGTCTGTCGTCTGTGTCGATATCAACCCTCTCGCGGTTGAAACGAGCCGGCAGAACAGCGAGAGAAATGGATTGGCCGAGCACATTCTCACCATAAAAAGCGACCTTTTCAAGAACGTGCCCGTTGAACAATTTGATCTGATCATCACCAATCCTCCTTACTATCGACGCATAGCCAGCACGCCGTTCGAGGCGGCATTTAATGGAGGGGAACAGTTCGAGTTCTTTCAAGAGCTTTCCCGGTCCGCCCCTCGTTTCCTCAAACCGGATGGAAGACTTCTCATGATTCTCTCGAGTGATGCCAATATGCCGGCCATCCTCAACCTTTTTCGTCGAGAAGGATTCGGCGTTCGAGAGCTACGGAAGGGGCGAAAGCTCTTCGAGAAACTGATTGTTTACGAGTTGAAGGTCAGAAGCGTTAGATGAAAGTTTCTTCAGAAAGAAAAAAAGTACTTGACATCAGATGGGAGGTAACGTATATTGGAGCCAAGTTTACTTAAGTAAAGTATGCGTCACTCACGATATCAACTGACTTCATGTTGTCCCCGTCGCACAACACTCTGCGAAGGGCGATCACCTTTTCTGAAAGGTCTGAAAGGATAGTCGAGAACTAAGCCCTTCGACAACGTCGGCGGGCTTGATGACGATACTTCACACAACATTTGAATCTCTTATCAAGAACGGCTGAGGGAACAGGCCCGACGACGCCGTAGCAACCGGTCCGAAAGGACGTCAGGTGCTAACTCCTGCCCGACCGTTAACGACGAAAGGGAAAGATGAGAGAAGACGGATAACCAAACCTCTTCTTCCACCTTCCCTTCGTCGGGAGGATTTGCAAGAAGAGGTTTTTTATTTATCACGAGTCTATGGAGCCACAATTTCGATCCTGGTACGAACGCACCATGCTGGCTACTCCTCAGTTACGGGAGGAAACACGGCTGGTACAGCACATACTTCGGAGCGTGAAGACGATTGCAATCGTCGGCATCTCAAAAAACGAGCATCGCGACAGCCACTACGTCGGCCGATACCTCCAGCGTGCGGGGTACAAGATTATTCCGGTGAATCCCACAGCAACAAGAATTCTCGGTGAACAATGCTACGCCGATCTTGCCTCTCTCCCCTTTCCGGTTGACGTGGTGAACGTGTTCCGGAAGCCTGAAGAAGCAATGTCCATTGTGCAATCGGCGGTTTTGATTCGACCGAAGGTGATCTGGCTTCAACTCGGCGTTGGACGGCACGACGATGCCTTTCACCTCGCCTGGCGGGCCGGCTGTATCCTCATCCAGAATCGATGTATGAAGGTGGATCATCAATTTCTCATAAGAAATCAAGCTACACCACTCATCACCACACATACTACACAAGGAGTACGCCATGAGCAGCAACGGGAAACAACGCCAGTACAGGTTTGAAACGCTTCAACTGCATGCGGGGCAGAAGCCGGACCCCGCAACCAACTCTCGCGCCGTCCCCATTTATCAGACAACCTCATATGTCTTCAATGACGCCGAGCATGCCGCAACGCTGTTTGCGTTGAAAGATTTTGGAAACATCTACACGCGCATCATGAATCCTACCACCGCGGTCTTTGAGGAGCGTATCACTGCTCTTGAAGGAGGCGCCGCTGCATTAGCTACTTCCTCCGGCCAGGCCGCTCAATTCCTCGCCATTTCCACAATTGCTCAAGCAGGAGAGAATATCGTGTCGACGAGCCTGCTCTATGGCGGCACATACAACCAATTCAAAGTGACACTTCCGCGGCTGGGTATTGACGTGAAGTTCGTCGATGGCGATGCACCCGATGACTTCGCAAAGTTAATTGATGGGAAGACAAAGGCACTGTATGTCGAAACCATCGGCAACCCGAAATTGAACGTACCGGATCTTCGAGCGATTTCCGATGTTGCTCGTTCCCACGGCATTCCTCTGATTGTCGACAACACCTTTGGTGCAGGGGGCTACCTCTGCCGCCCCATTGAGCACGGGGCGGATGTCGTTGTGCACTCAGCAACAAAGTGGATTGGCGGTCACGGAACATCGATCGGTGGCGTGATCGTCGACGCAGGAACCTTCAACTGGGGAAACGGCAAGTTCCCCATCTTCACAGAGCCAAGTCCGGGATATCACGGACTCAACTTCTGGGAAGTGTTTGGAACGGGGGGTCCTTTTGGAAACATCGCATTCATCATTCGGGCGAGGGTGGAACAGCTTCGCGACCTCGGCGCGTGCCAAAGCCCCTTCAACTCCTTCCTCTTCCTTCAGGGTCTGGAAACACTATCGTTGCGCGTTCAGCGACACTGCGACAACGCTCTCCGGTTCGCTCAGTGGTTGAAAACGCATCCCCAGGTGAGCTGGGTATGGTATCCCGGACTCGAAGATCATCCGTACCACGCGAACGCGAAGAAGTACCTCAAGAATGGATACGGAGGGATCGTGGTGTTCGGTGTGAAAGGAGGACTTGACGCTGGCAGGACGCTCATCGACAAGCTTGAACTGACAAGCTTGCTTGCGAACGTTGGCGATGCCAAGACGCTCGTGATCCATCCGGCGTCAACAACGCACCAACAATTGAGCGAGCACGAGCAGAAAGAATCGGGTGTCACGCCCGACATGGTTCGGGTTTCCGTCGGCATCGAACACATCGACGACATCATTGAGGACTTTGACCGTGCCCTTCAAGCAACGCGACAACCCGTAGCCGTATAGTTTATCTCTCACATCACCATGTTCACAGAAGAAGAAGAACACCATGAGCCGGGAATGACTTCAGATTGTATATTCGACCACCATCAAAACGTCGGAAACGGATAAGTTCGATCAGCTTGTCTCCTTCGCGCTCAACCGTTGTCCGGTGTTGGATATTCTTCAAAATCCGGTCCCCGTAAAAGGGAATTTTGAGTTTGTTCATTAGTCTGATAATCAGTGGATGTTCATGATGCACACAATCCTTCACAGAGATTCGAGAAGTGAACCGACCTCCGTCTCGACGCGAACGGCAACACTCTTCACCGAGGCGAACCCGCTTCGTTTAGAAAGTGGCGTCGAACTTGCTCCAGTGTCCGTTGCGTACGAGACGTACGGTTCTCTTGATTCAACAGGCATGAACGCAGTTCTCATTTGCCACGCTCTCACGGGTGACGCTCACGCAGCCAACGTGTTGCCTCATAAAAATGGACGCGCCGGCTGGTGGGATGGAGTAATTGGACCCGGCAAGGCATTTGATACCGGCCGGTACTATGTCGTCTGCTCAAATTTTTTAGGGAGTTGTTACGGGACGACGGGACCGGCAAGCATCGACCCTTCAACAGGTCAGCCGTATGGCATTCATTTTCCGACTTTTACTGTGCGCGACATGGTGCGCGTCCAACAAGCGCTGCTGAATCATCTCGGTGTGAAGCAGCTTCGAGCCGTTGTAGGAGGATCATTGGGTGGAATGCAGGTGTTAGAGTGGGCGCTTCTCTATCCCGAGTTCGTACAGTCGATCATACCAATTGCCACGGCGGCACAACACTCCCCCTGGTGTATTGGCTTGAATGAAGCTGCCCGTCTGGCCATCACGAGTGATCCTGCGTGGAACGGGGGTCGATACGTTGCCCAGCCTGCCCGAGGCTTGGCATTAGCACGCATCATCGCGATGATTTCGTATCGTAGTCGCGAATCGTTCGGCCAGAGGTTCAACAGAAGCATTGCAGAACCGACGCACAGTGATGTTGCCCGAGACTTGTTTGACGTTGACCGAGAATTGTACTCCGTCGAAAGTTACCTCCGATATCAAGGAAAGAAGCTTGTAGAACGTTTCGACGCGAATACCTACCTCCACATCACACGAGCAATGGATCTTCATGACATAACACGCGGACGAGGAACGTTGGAGGAGACTCTCCAGAGTATTCGCGTGCCAACTCTCTGCGTGGGTATCGATACGGACGTGCTGTACCCTGCGGAGGAGCAGCGCATTATCGCATCGGGAATCCCGAATGCTGAATATGCGGAGATACGCTCGCCCCACGGTCACGACGCATTCCTTATTGAGTTCGAGCAGTTGAATCGTGTTGTGAGCGACTTTCTCCGACGGGTGGAACAGACGATCTCGTTACCCTCCGTGCGTTGAACATCGGATTGCATCTCAGTCCAAACTTGTCTATATTTTGCGCAGCTCTTTTTGGGCATGTCGCGCGCGTTACCGAAAGGACTGAATCCTGCACCGCATCTCGGCACACTACAAAGAACTCGCCCTCGCCGCCCTTCGCGCAAAAAGACGAGCCTTCGCACCGTATTCCGGATTTCACGTAGGAGCCGCACTTCTTACAACAAGGGGGCGGATCTACACCGGCTGTAACGTTGAAATCAGCACCTACGCCTTAACGATCTGCGCGGAGCGCAACGCGATCTTCAAAGCGATCTCCGAAGGTGAACGGCGTTTTCGGGCAATCGCCGTCGTTTCCGACGACCCCTCCTTTACTCCACCCTGCGGAGCATGCAGACAAGTCCTGCTCGACCTCGCCGGCAACATTGATTTCATCATGGTAAATGGCAAGCGCAGGCTGAAGGTGGTAAAACTCCGCACCCTTCTTCCCCATGCGTTTGGTCAGAAAAATCTTCAACGTACACGGTTAAAGAACAAGAAACGGTAGATGGATACGTTCTCCCTGCATAACGTTCCGCGCAATACAGGATGGATCGAAGTGATTTGCGGATGCATGTTCAGCGGGAAGACCGAGGAGCTGATACGCCGTGTGAGGCGGGCTCAAATCGCGAAACAACGCGTGGCGATTTTCAAACCGAGAATCGATACTCGCTACAGCGTCGAACACATTGTCTCACACAGCGAGCAATCCCTTGTGTCAACTCCAGTCGACGACGCTTCGGAAATTCTTGACTTGAGCCGGGATGCACAGGTCGTCGGAATCGACGAGGGGCAGTTTTTCAAGCTCAATCTTGTGGATGTATGTGAGATTCTGGCCGGTCAAGGGAAGCGTGTGATCGTCGCAGGCCTCGACCAAGACTATCGCGGCAAGCCCTTTGAGCCGATTCCGCAGCTCCTTGCCGTAGCCGAATACATCACTAAGACGCTCGCCATTTGCGTCGTGTGCGGGAATCCTGCCGACCGAACGCAAAGAAAGACTCAGCAATCCGACCGCGTGGTGGTGGGTGCCAAAGATACCTATGAAGCACGCTGCCGCACATGTTTTGAACCACCACTCGAATCCTGACGCCTCAACTCACCTACCTCAGAAGGAAATCGTATGAATCTTCTCTCAGTGCTTCACGGCGTTCTCGGGATCGCCGTGATACTTGGCATCGCCTTTTTGTTCTCCAACAACAAGAGAAAGATCAACTGGCGCCTCGTCGGTATGGGTCTCGTCATTCAAATCACATTCGGTTCACTTGTCATTAAGGGAAACGAACTGGGTGAGGTGTTTGCCCCACTAGGCTGGCCGAAGGTCTTTTTTGGATGGATCGCAGAGGCGTTTGTCATTATACTTGGATTCACAACGGAAGGAGCGAAATTTGTTTTTGGAAACCTTGCGATTGGTCAAGGCTTTGAAGGATCTCTTGGTTTCTTCTTTGCTTTTCAAGTCTTACCCACTATTATTTTCTTCTCTTCTTTGATGTCGGTAATGTATTACCTTGGGATTATGCAGAAGGTTGTACAAGCGATGGCGTGGATCATGGCCCGACTTATGGGAACCAGCGGCGCGGAATCGCTCTCCAACACAGCCAACATCTTTGTGGGCCAGACAGAAGCGCCATTGATGATCCGGCCCTACATCGCGCGTATGACAAATTCAGAACTTCTTACCATTATGACAGGAGGTATGGCAACCATCGCTGGCGGCGTGATGGCAGCGTATGTGCAAATGCTGGGTTACTCATTTGCCCAGAGTCATGGCATTTCCATCGAGGCGGCACAAGTGAAGTTTGCTGCGCAGCTGTTGGGAGCATCGATCATGGCGGCACCAGCGGCCTTGCTGATTTCGAAAATTATCTTTCCTGAAACGAGCGAACCCGAAACGAAGGGTACTGTGAAAGCCCACGTCGAAAAAAATGCGAGCAACGTCATAGAGGCAGCAGCAGGAGGAGCAGCTGATGGCCTCCAATTGGCTCTCAACGTCGGAGCTATGTTACTTGCTTTCATTGCTTTCATAGCTCTTATTAATGCGTTGCTTGGAGCAATTGGTGATTGGACTGGATTCAACGCCTTTCTCGTATCAAGCATTGGCCAACCCCTCAGTTTACAACTGGTCCTTGGTTTTGTTATGCAGTTTGTTGGATATGCGATTGGAATTCCAGCTTCCGAGGCCTTTCAGTTTGGAACACTCTTCGGAACGAAGGTTGTTCTCAACGAATTCGTTGCCTACTTGGATATGGCCAAGCTCATGAGTGAAAACAAACTTGTGAGTGAAAAGGCGATAGCAATGACAACTTTCGCTCTGTGTGGATTTGCAAATTTCTCATCAATTGCGATACAAATCGGTGGATTGAGCCCCATGGCTCCTCACCGTAGAAAAGATTTAGCAGCACTCGGCCTAAGGGCCGTTCTTGGTGGCTCACTGGCAACTTTGCTTACAGCTACAATTGCCGGTATTCTCATAGGTGGATAATTGCTTATACTCAGCGAAAGTAAGGGTATTCTTAGTAATATCTTATCAATATTAAGAAACGAAATTACTTTAGAGCCTGCTATTGCTTTGATTCTTGGTTCGGGGTTAGGTGAATTCGCGGATAAGCTGGTGTCATCTGTTTCTATTCCAACTTCTACTCTTCCCGGCTATCCCCATTCCTCAGTTCAGGGTCACGCGGGAAAGATCGTTGTCGGTCACTTGGCAGAAGACCCGCGCTGCCGACCGCTTATGGTATTTAAGGGACGTGTTCACTATTACGAAAGTGGAGATCTTGAGAAAACACTTTTGCCCGTTGACATAGCATTCGAGATGGGAGCACGGACGTTGATCGTGACCAGTGCTGCTGGTGGTATCAATCCAAGATTCCGTGCGGGCGATCTCATGGTCATAGAGGATTACTTGACGATCGGAACCAAAGGAATCGGGCAGCTGATGGGAGGACAAACATCAGAAGTACACCTACGATTTGAGAAAACAACAGGCAAGATTGATATGGAGCTCAGTGTACACCTCAAACAGTCAGCTCAGAAAATTGGGATGCCAATTCAAGTTGGGACTTACTGTTGGCTACTTGGCCCCACATACGAAACGCCCGCTGAAATTGAGATGCTCAGAAGGCTGGGCGCGGATGCGGTGGGTATGTCGACCGTGCCGGAACTTGTACGCGGCAGTCAGTTAGGAATGCGTGTTGGGGGGATATCTCTCATATCAAACCTTGCTGCCGGCATGTCAGGTGAGAAACTTTCCCACGACGAGGTAACAGAGGCAGCAAAGCGTGTGGCGGTTCATTTCTCAAATCTTATGACGACAATTCTCACTACCCTTCCAAAATGACCTTTATAGTGTAGGCATTGTAAACTGATACAAAAGAAGATAGATCATAACGCCTGATATAGATACATAAAGCCAAATTGGTAAGGTCCAGCGAGCTATTTTCTTGTGAAGTTCATATCTCTTTTTGAGTCCCCTCCCCAGCGTCAGCAAAACCAGCGGCAGATTTACCATGGCGAGAACCGTGTGCGTGAACAGGATGGTGAAATAAACTGGCCGTATCCATCCCCTTCCTTGAAACGGCTGTGATCCATGATGATAGTGATAGACCAAATAAGAAATCAGAAAGAGGCAGGAAACCACAAATGCAGCGATCATCGTTCTTTTGTGCCCTTCCCTGTTGCCAGAACGTATCAATCTATAGCCGTAGAGAAGGAGAATTGCGCTCGTGGTGTTGAGCAAAGCATTGAGGGTGGGAAGATCTGAAAAATCGAAAAACATCTAAAATATAAAAGGATGGAATACCGATTTATTACTTATATAGCAACGGGCTAGACTGTAGTCTTCTTACTTTACTTGAGGTGATGGGACATCGATCATACCTTATCGATGACCATTCCGATCATCAGGACAGGAAGGTAGATCAGGGAAGCAAAAAAGAGTCGACGCGACCAGTTGTTTAACTTGACTGTCCCCTCCATCCCGTCCGCACTCCTCAGAAAGAGGTAGCCGTAGATAAGGAGGAATGCTCCCAGAACAAGGGCAGATGCCGTATAGAACCAGCCGCTTACCCCAATCAGCGGCAGCGCTAAAGTTGCAGGGATCAATGTGATGATGTGAATAAAGCAGTGGCTCGCCGTCCTTTTGCCGTCGGCGTCAAGAACACTCAGAATCCTGTATCCTGCTCGGGCGTAGTCCTTTTTGTACATCCAGGCAAGTGACAAGAAGTGTGGCATCTGCCAGAAGAATAGGATCGCGAAAAGAACCAACCCTCCCAGCTCAATTCGGCCTGAGGCGGCGGTCCAGCCCATCAGCGGTGGAAGTGCTCCCGGAACACCGCCAATGAGTGTGGCGTGAGGCGTCAGTCGCTTGAGCGGCGTGTAGACGAAGAGGTAAGATGTAATCGTGAGGGTAGCGAGCAATCCTGTAAGTACATCGACGACCGTCGTCAACAACACGATACCGAAGACAGATATGGTCGTTCCAAAGAGCAGAACGGTGGCAGGCTGCAACCTTCTTGCTGGAAGGGGGCGTCGCTCGGTTCTCTTCATCATCGAATCATACTCGCGCTCTATGTATTGATTCAGAGCACCGGCGCCTCCCCCCACTAACATGGTGCCAAGTCCGGTCCAGAGAAAACCAAGAATATCGACTCCGCCCCTCGTCCCGAGATAATACCCGCACAAGACGGTCAAAACTGACAAACCTGTTAATTCTGGCTTCATCAGTTCCAGGAGATCGAGCACCTTGGAGCGAGAACCGAGGAGTTCCTTGCTGATGACTTTTGCTTCTCCGTTCATGCTCTCCCCTCCCCTGCGAGCGCCTGCAAAGTGTATGATGCGGACGCCGTCGAGGGATTGCGCATCACGTGAAGTATGGCTTGCACGCACGCCACCAGCAAGAGTGCTCCAACAGCCACGTGTGCCGTGGTTATTGCGACGTTCTTGAGCGATACAATGGTAAGGATGCCGAGAGTAATCTGTATCATCAGCAAGACGAGAATCGTCCACGAAAGAATCTTCAGCCGCCGCTCTACTCGACCAGCACGAAATAATTTGAAGGAAAGCACAATCAACAAACCGGTCACAACGACGGCCCACATCCGATGGAGCATATGAATCGTGACTTGACCCGCCGTGACTGGACCATCAGCAGCGAGACGAATATCATCAAGAATCAACTGGCGATTATACTGCTGGAGAGCTTCGGGAGAAAGTGACGGAATGAGCTGGCCATACGCAAGCGGCAGATCCGGCACTGCAAGTCCAGAGTCCGTGTGTCGCATCAACGCTCCAAGAATGAGCTGAACGAAGACTGCCCCTGTTGCAAAAAGAGCCCATCCCTTCAGAGGCGCCCATATAGATTCATCCCCCTGATGCCGATCCGTCTCCATCCACCATCGCGAAGTGAATAACGCGACTGCTGAAACAAGTGAAAAGAACGATTGAGCAAGAGTTGCATGGCTCACGGAAATTGCGGTGGGAAGTAAGAACAGGACCGTGAGACCTCCCAACGCCCCTTGAACGATCACGGCAACAAGAGCGATACATCCTAATACCTTCACCCATCGTCGGGTTTCCTTTTTCCACAACCAAATTGCAAGGATCGTCGTGAGAAGTCCAACAAAGGTCGCAATCAGCCGATGGCCATGTTCATAGAAGATCCCACCCACCATCGGCGGCATCAATTGGCCGTACGACAAAGGCCAATCCGGAACAGCGAGTCCCGATCCGGTGCTCGTGACAAGTCCACCGGCAACGATCAGAACGAACGTACAGAAAACGGTGAAGAGGGCGAAGAGATGAAGTGCTCGATTATACGTTGGTCTCATCAGTTTGCTCACAGATACGACGCCTCTTCTTCCAGCCAAGCCTTGAACTCTTCCTCTGTTTGGATGGTGACGAAGCCTTTCATCCGGTAATGCCCTAAACCGCATAATTGAGCACACGCAATCTCTGTCGGCGTGGGGTGAGCGACGGCTATCTCCGTAATGCCCGCATTCACCAAAAGACGAATTGCCTCCGCCGTGATAGGATCATCTTTGCTCACAACTACGGTTCCGTCGCTTCCGGCGAAGTCAGCGCGTGCAACCATCGCCTGCAGAACCGTATTGGTGGTATCAGCAAGGCTGATCGTGACCCTTTTCGTTGAGGCTTCCAAAATCTGCGCTGTTGTCATCGTTGGTGTAAACCAAAGAGGGATGACCTCCCCCGGAATTGCATCTTGTTTGACTCGGAAAAGAGGGAGTGCAAAGCTATGAATGACATCTTTGCTCGTGAGACGGATGATAACGGGCCTGTTGACGGGTAAGTTCAGTTGATTGACAGTCCAGATGTCATCTTTCGCATCAGGATCCTCTCTGTCAAGACCGAGCGGATTGTCGGCGGACACAAGTTTGATGTCCGTACGACCGAACTTGCCATCCGCTCCCGGGTAATGGATGTTCCAAGCGAATTGCTCTCCTACAACACGGATGGTCAATGCATCTGCTTCGGAGGGGAACTCGTTCACACGCTCTGCCCAGAGCGGTATCGCAAACCCGATAAGCAGGATCGCCTCAAAGATTGCAACGCCTACCTCAAGGTAGCTCGAGATGTGTGACTTGACCCCGACATAATCTGCCTTCGGATTGCGTGATTTTCGAAAGCGGAAGAGTGTGTAGGCAAAGAAGGAGCCCCATCCCACAAACAACACAAACATAAGCCAGTGAACGACGGCCGTCATCTGATCCAGAGCTGGACCATGGGTAGAGGCGTCTAATGGTAAGCCGAAGAAACGAAGGATATCGAGCATAATGTGAGACAGTCTCCTTAGTTTACGCTTGGTAGGTCAATATCTCCGTTGAGCGTGATCTTCGATCTCTTTCTCATATGGATTGCAAAAGCCACCACACCAGCTAGTACACTTCCCGTGATCCCGAGAAGTGTCAGGATGGCGATGCTCATTCCTTCGGAGCTCGACGTCTCCGTCGAACCATAGCAGACAGGGCACGCTGCCGTCAGCTCAACCAACAAGAGAAAGATCATTGAAAGATATGCCGTTCGAGCGATGATTCTACGCATACCCACCTCCAACCTCGTATTACAGGTTACTGAAATGTTTGAATTTTCGTACGAAACGCCGTCCGTAGAGAAAGAGTGCTATCCCAGAAAGAAGGGAGAGCAAAGCACCGAGAACGCGCACCACTCCCGCCTCGACAGCTTCCGAGAGCGCGAACCATGCCGCAAATCCCAGGAGAGTCAGGACAGAAAGGGAAATGAAGACGATATGAAAAGCTTTGAGGGACACGCTCAATAGAATTTGTCGTTCTGGAAGATCAGCGGTAGTGACATTAACGCTGCAAAGAAGATACCCGTGAGGATCAGCGTAGCGAAGATCAACTTCTTCTCATTGATCAGATGCATAAAGTAGCTTGCCACTAGCGATCCCTTGATCGTAGCGACGATAAGGGCCAGGATCACGGCTGGAACGACAGAAAGATGAAGATAGGAAATTGCAACGGTCACAACCGTTAGTCCCATCAGTGCCACAAATACGTTAACGTAGACACGAACGTGTTTCTTGATCTCTTCGGGTGAATCTGTCTCACTCATGTGCGCCTCCTACAAGAGGTAAAGGACGGGAAAGAGAAATATCCAAACCAGATCGACGAAGTGCCAGTAGAGGCCGGCCACTTCGATGCGATTGGTGAATCGTTCCGGTTCGGTATGCCACATCTTGCTGCCGGGGCCCCAGAAGTACCCATTCACGATCATTCCCCCCACCACATGAAGTCCGTGCAAGCCTGTGAGCGTAAAGTAAATCGCTAGGAACGTGCTCTCACTCGGATAGGTCCCCGCGGAGAACTTCGCGCCATATTCGAATGCCTTGATAATCAGGAAGAAAAATCCGAGTCCTACGGTCGCTCCGATGTAGCGCTTGTACTTTGCGAAGTCGTGCATCTTCAGCGACGCCCATGCCATCACCATGGTGATACTGGAAGTGATCAGGACGACGGTATTGAGGGTAGCCAGCGGGATATTGAGCATCTCGAATCCGTGCGGCCAACTCGGCGCTCCCGTGCGAAGCAGGACGTACGAAGAAAAAAGAGCCCCAAACAGCATCACCTCTGAGGCAAGAAAGAGCCACACGCCGAGCTTTGCGTTGAAGAGACCTGTGTCGGGCCGCGCGTGTACGGTATAGGGAATTTGCATATCTCTATGCCTTTGCTGGTTCAGGTACGTGCTGAGGAGTAAAGTCGGTCGGGTGATTCGGAACACTGTATTCATAAGGGCCGCGATACACCTCGATGGGATGAACGAAATTGCCGTGAGGCGGTGGAGTCGGCGTCGCCCACTCCAGCGTTGTTGCTTCCCACGGATTGTCGCTTTCCACCTTCCTCCCCCTCTTCAAGCTGAGGAAGAAATTGATGATGAAGGGGAGCTGAAAGATCGCGAGCAACCACGCTGCGATCGACATAAATTCGTTCCATTGCAGAACTTCTTGGGCGTGTGCATACTGTTGACCGCCGTCGTACAAACGTCGGGAAACGCCTGCCAGTCCCTGAATGAACATCGGCATAAATATACCGTTCATACAAACGAGCGATCCCCAGAAATGGATTTTCCCGAGCGACTCGCTCATTTTTCGGCCGGTGACTTTCGGATACCAGTGATAGACTCCGGCGAAGAGCGCAAAGATCGTTCCGGGTGCCACCACATAATGGAAGTGGCCGATCACGTAATACGTATCGTGAAGATGAATATCTGTGGGGGCAAGACCGAGAGGTAGGCCTGTCAATCCTCCGATGCCGAACATCGGGAGGAACGCGAGAGCAAACAGCATCTGTGTGTTGAATCGCATCGACGCTCCCCACAACGAGATAAAGAAAGCGGTCAAAATGATGACCGACGGTATGGAGATGATCATTGTGGTCGTCTGAAAAAAGGCGCTGATGACGGTTCCCATTCCCGTGAGGAACATGTGATGCGCCCAAACGATGAAGGACATGAAACCAAGAAAGATTGCAGCGTAGACGAGCGACTTGTAGCCCCAGATCGGCTTCCGCGTGTTGTTGGCAAGGATCTCCGCGATAATCCCCATGGCAGGAAGGATCAGCACATACACTTCCGGATGCGCAAGGAACCAGAACAGGTGTTGCCATAATAAAGGACTTCCGCCGCCACTCACGTCGAGGATCTGACCCGCAACAACCAATCCACTCGGCATAAAGAAGCTTGTCCCCGCCAACCTGTCCATCAGTTGCATCACTGCGGCCGCTTCAAGGGGAGGAAATGCGAGCAGGAGTAGAAAAGCTGTGACGAGCTGTGCCCAGACGAAGAAGGGCAATCGCATAAACGTCATCCCCTTCGCGCGCAGTTGGACGATCGTGACAATGAAGTTCACCGAGCCGAGGAGCGATGAGGTGATAAGAAACACCATCGCGATCAACCAGACCGTCTGGCCCGTTGTCGCGATAACGGAGAGAGGCGCGTAGGACGTCCAGCCGGAATTAGCTGCTCCCCCCGGCATGAAGAAGCTGGAAAGCATCGTCATGCCGCCTACGAGATACGTCCAGTAGCTTGCCATATTCAACTTCGGAAACGCCATGTCCGGCGCGCCGATCTGGAGTGGTACGATATAGTTGCCGAAGGCGCCGACGGCGAGCGGAACGACGCCGAGGAAGACCATAATCGTTCCGTGCATCGCGCCGAGCTGATTATAGAATTCCGGAAGCATGATTCCGCCCGGAGCATTCATCTCACCCAACCAGTTTCCAATGATCGGAATCGGCTGTCCCGGATACGCGAGTTGCCATCTCATCAACATCATCAACATGAACCCGACGAACAGAAAGAGGAGGCTGGTGATAAGGTATTGCAGGCCGATCACTTTATGGTCAAGCGAGAACACGTACGTGCGCCAGAAGCTTAATTCTTCTGCGTGATGTATCGCTTCGTGGACATCGTGGTGTGTCGCTGCAACGTGTGCCACTAGTGGATTCCTTTCTGGTGATGTCTCCATACGAAGAACGAAGTGAAGAGCGCCACTTTTACCGATCAGTAGCGGAAAGATCCCTTCACTTACTTTACGGTAAATTTGAAATCCGCCGTCACTTTTCCTGTGGCATCGACCTTCACTTTAGCAGTTTGCGTTCCGTATTTCTCGTGCCACGCTTCAACGGTATACTCGCCGGCGGGAACTCCCTTTAAGGTGAAGGAACCATCATCTCCTGTCACGGCAAAGTACGGATGATTAAACACACCGATATATGCACTCATCCAAGGATGCACTTCGCACTTCACCCTGAACGTTTCAACCTTATCGAACTTCTTTGTCAGCTTCATCCCCTTCATCGGCATTGCTTGATTGAAGGAGGTGTTCGCTTTCGAGAGGGAATGGACGTTGTGGAGCGTGGGATCGCTGTTCAAGATCTCCAACTCTTGTCCGACTTGAATGCCCAGTACGCGAGGAACGTAAATACAACCGATTTGATCCAACACAGTTTTGCCTTTCGGTGCAGCCCCTCCCTTCGCATCCTTCACATAGACGAGTACGTTCTTCAACGTTCCGTTTTTATTGACGATGACCTCCTCGCTGAATACGGGATCTTTGTGAGCCTTCATGCAGACCGGATCGGCGTTCATGCGTAGCCGGTTGGGCTTCGGGGCCGTCCCCTCGAACGACACTTTTCCGGTCACATCACCAGCAAACAGAGTGCCCCCTAGGCATGCCGTTGCAAGAACAATTCCAAGCAGCTTCATTCGTCGTGCTCCTATGATTAAGAGTGATACAAGTGAGTTATGTGGTGATTTTAATTCCCTTGGGCAACGACGGGACGACGCCGCGCACCAAGGCTCCAAACATACGTTTGAAGCGCCTTAATTTGTTCGTGGGCATCTCCGCCGAAGACGGTCTCATCCGGCCCCTTTCCTTCGTAGAAAAATGATGGCATGCGCGTTCCCGGTTGAAGTTTGGAAGGATCCAACAGCCAATCGTTGATCCACTCCGGTTTGAGGCGGTTTGCCGCAATAACAAGATTCGGTGCGAGGTCGGAGGCGGAAACTTCACCCGGACGAACAGTGCCCGTTGGATGACACTTCGCACACTGATACACATCGAAGAGTCGTTTCCCCGGCGCCAGATATTTTTCATCGACTGCAAACGAAGAATAATCGCGCAGAGACAATTCTAATCTGGAGAGACCGAGGAAATATTTGGTGATGATGCCGATCTCCTCATCGGTCAGACTGAACGTCGGCATGCGAACCTCTAACCATGGGCGTATCGTGGTCGGGGATTTCAAAAATGCATACAGCCACTGTTCCTGCACTTTCGCTCCTTGACTTTCGGGAAGCGGTGGCGGACCCAGACCGGCCTCTTCGTACTTCGCTACAAGATAGCCACCCCCTTCCTCCAGCGTGTGACACTGAACGCAGTTGTAATTCATGGTCAAGCGTCTTCCCGCCTCGATGTGTTGCATGCGTTTATCGAACGGATGCTGATATGCGGGCAGCGGAACATCACGTGTCATACTGATGAGAAACATCCGAATCAGCGCGATCTCTTCATCATTGAAGGAAAAGACCGGCATCTTCTGCGCAATGCGTTCAGTTTGATATAATCTCGCATTCTTGAGTTTTCCCCACACCCATCCAGCCCACGTACGCTTGACGGAGACAGTTCCGTCTTCATGCTCGATGTAGTCTTCCTTTGACATCTTCGGAAGCTCCCTCGTGTCACCGTAATCCATTTGCTCATACTTCTTACGGCCAAAATCCGAGAGGGCAACGCTGACCTTCCCCTCGTTTTCCATCCCTTTGATAGCGTGACAACCTGCACAACCGTATTCGCGTATCAGTCGGTCGCCTCGCTGGATCTTCGCTTCATCATGTAAAGCAAGATTTACTGACGGGAGCGACTGAGCATCCTTCTGTCCCATTAAGTAAGCTACAAGGTGCCGCGCTTCGTCGTCTGTGAGACGAAGGCTTGGCATACGCGCTTCCGAATTGTAGTGACGCGGGTTCTTCAGCCAGTCGAACAACCAATCGGGGGAGACTTTGCTGCCAACACGAGTCAATTCCGGCGCAATGTCGTAGCTTGTGCCACGCGCCAACCGAACGGTTTGGTCATCACCCAACGTGTGGCACGCCTGACATCCGACGCTCTCAAAGAGACGCTTTCCCTGCTGCGCGCTCCCTCCTCCATACGCGCCGCGGCTGCGTATGGGTCGATAGTCGGATTCTCCTGAGATCTTGACCAAATACGCTGTTATCGCTTCCGCCTCTTCATCCGTCAACTTGAAATCCGGCATTCGTGTATGCGGATTGTACTCTTTCGGATTTTTCACCCAGCGATAGATCCATTCCGGCGACGTTTTGCCCGTCAGGTCATTCAGCGGCGGGCCGATTTTCGGAACGTCCGTGTATCCCTTGATTTCGTGACATCCGAAGCAACCCGTCTCAAAAACGAGCTGCTTTGCTTTTGTAAACGGTTTGGCATGCTTCAGTACCAGCTCATTCGAATGACACGTGTTGCACGTTGCGTAGACATCGACGCCCCTTAAGAGAGGGGTTTCCCAGTAGCGGTCGGCGTCGCCATGGGCGAATCCTTCCGTAAGAGCTGGACCTTGACCACGATGACAGGGCGTACAGCCGAATGTTTCAGGATTGTGCTTCGCCAATAGTTCAGGAACCGGATGTTTGGTAAATGGTTGAGGAGCGTCTTCCATCAACTCATCGGCCCATCCCATATGACACGTTTGACAGCGATCGATGCGCGCCTTGATTTCGTTAAAAGGAGTGAACTCAAAGTCGTTCAGCATGACCTGCCGAATCTGCACCGGTGCAGATGATGTCCGCTGGATTTTCAGATCGAGGGCATTGACCTCCGCCATCATCCTGTTGTAAGCGGACTGGAGACTATCGACCATGCCGATGTACCGGTTGAGGAGAACATCAACCTCTGCAATCTTTGCATTCAATGTCTCCATTTCAGCCGCGTAACGGGCAATATCTGCATCATGCCCTTCCAGCTCCTTCCTCAAACTCGACGCATCCTTTCCCTCTGCGAGAGCTTTCTTGTAGGCGTAATAGGTCGCATCGGAGCGACTGCGGGCAAAGCGCCATTCGCGGGTCGCAATGTCAAGATCCTTTTGAAGATCTGTTTTCTGATCGAGGGCGTTGAGGTACTCTTCGGAAGAAAGTCCCTCTTTTGCCTTTTGCAGTTCCGCGACTAAGTCGGCAACCGTGGCGGAATCGATTCGGGCTTGAGCTTCCGTCCGGAGCGAGTCGAGCCTCTGCAGGACGAGGTCGTTATATCGGCGTTGATATTCCTTCCAGGGTCGACGGACACTTACCTCATCCCATACCGACCACATCGTGCCGAGGAAAAGAATGGTGCTGAAGATCAGGTAGTATTTGCCGTAACTTCGCTGCTCGACCGGGATTCGAGCTCGTTGTTCAAAAAGCATACGGATCCTTTTAGCTTCCGAGCATTAGACGTTAAACCAAGGGGTCACCCAAACGTACTTCACGGGATTCAGACCGATGATTGGAGGACCGAGCCTCAAGAGAATCTTGATCACCACGCCCACCATCGTCAGAAACAAGAACGCAACGATAGTATACCGCAACGGTCCCAGCTTCCTCATAATCTCCGTGTTGCGTTTCATCATCCAATAAAAGGGGATGAGCGAGTAAAAGCCCAACACAAGGACACCTCCGAAGATGAAAGCAAGCGGATTCAGTGAATTGTCCGGCAGACGGGTGGGAATACCGATCATCTCTGACAGGTCCACATTCGTCAGCACAGCGACGTAGTGAGGATCCCATTTCTCCCACGGCCAGAAAAAGTTCCAGCCGGGTCCACGCATGAATGTTCCCAAGACAATGAGAGCTACCCAGAGGATCAAGAAACCGAAGCAAAACGTGAGGATGGCAAATTTGCGTTCTTTGAACGTGTAGTACCCACTCCCCTTCTCATTGATGTCCACATACGGTATTGCCATCAAGCCAATAATTATGAGCGTGGGGAGAACGACGCCGGCAATCCACGGGTCGAAATAAACGAGAAGCTCCTGAAGTCCCAAAAAATACCATGGAGCTTTTGAGGGGTTGGGGGTAAGCGCTCTGTTGGCCGGCTCTTCAAGCGGCGCGTCGAGGAACACGGACCAGACGACGAGAACGGCCATCACCACAATGCTCATCAAAAACTCCACGCGGACGAGATAGGGCCATACTTGCACCTTGTCGTCCATTTTGGCTTCCTCGGGGACCTGCTGTGAGTCGTTCTTCTTCGCCTTCACCCAGGCAAGCCACGTAAAGAAAATGACCGACACCAACAGAAGGACAATCGGGATATTGTCCGGCTTCGAGATGATCTCAAGAAACTGTTGCATGCTGATTGGTCTCGTAAACGTTGATAAAGGAAGAGAAGATGGTCAAAAGTTTTTCTTACCGGTGTCGGGACCGGAGATACCGCCATCCTTCCTCACGCGCCAGAAGTGAACAATCATAAAGATCATTGCGATCAATGGAAGGAAGATGCAGTGGCCCACGTAGAAGCGGAGCAACGTCGGAGGCCCGACTTCCGTGCCTCCGAGCAGGACAAAGCGCACGTCGTTATCGGCACGTAAACCCAACTCCGGTCCAAACGGACCTTCATGTCCCAAGAGGGGAGTTGCGCGGGCCATGTTCGTTCCCACTGTCACTGCCCAGATGGCAAGCTGATCCCACGGCAGCAGGTAACCGGAGAAACTTAGCAACAATGTAAGAACGAGGAGGATGACACCGATAACCCAGTTGAACTGACGCGGGGGTTTATAGGAACCGGTCAGGAATACGCGAAACATATGCAACATCACCGTCAGCACCATCGCATGCGCAGCCCAGCGATGCATGTTGCGGATAAGCGGTCCGAAGGGGACGTCGTTCATCAGGTACTTCATGTCCTCGTACGCATACTGGGCGGTTGGACGATAGTAAAACATCAGGATGACGCCGGTGATAGTGAGAACAATAAAGAGGAGAAAGGTGATACCTCCCATGCCCCACGTGTAGCCAAGGTTGGTTGCGTGGCGTGGAACGCGTACGGGATGAAGATGCAGAAAAACGTTGTCGACAATTTGAAGCGCGCGATTGCGCTGGGTGTCTTGATATGAATGGCGGAAGATCGACTTGTAGACCTCCGTCTTTCGGAATTGGTTGCGTAATTGCGTCAGCATCGCTCTCTCCTTGCTTAGCCTTTATACTCGAGGAAGGATCCCGGCTTTCCCCACTCCCCTTTTTCGTACAAGAACTTGACGCTCCGGTCGATCTCAAGCTGACCGTCATCGGCGATGCCGACATACGCTCGCTCAAGTGGACGGGGCGCCGGACCTTCGAAATTGATGCCCGTCTTGTAGAACCCACTGCCGTGACAGGGACATTTGAATTTACTATCGGAAGGCAGCCAGCGAGGTGTGCAACCCAAGTGGGTGCAGATGGCAATGATTGCGTAGAAACCATCCCGCTCACGGACGATCCAAACGCGCTGTTCGTCTTTGAACTTTTCACTTACCTCACCAACGACGTAGTCTTCAGGTCGTCCGGCTTTGAACTTGGTCGGTGGCTCAAACAAAACGCGGGGGAACATATAGCGCAGAGCGCCAATGGTGGAGGTCACAATAAAGCCGAAGAACGCCAGCCATCCCCCAACCCAGAGAACGTTGCGGCGGTTCATACGCCAGATGCCCGGATCGTCGTCCGGCGCGCGGTCCTGTTTCGGTTTGCGTGGGAGAGGCGTTTCAGAGATGCGGGTCGCAGCAGAAGAAGCTGGCGGGGCCGGCGTTGCGGTTTGGACAGCTTCGTTGGTAGATTGATCCGCCATCGAATTGTTCCTTCAGTGCACGAAACTGAGATTGATCAGAAAGGAAAAACACCACCACGATATCGAAAACGGAAGGGCCCGAAGAGTCGTGCCGCATCTACGCAGCTGCACTCATCTCCTCCACTCGCGGGACCATATCGATTGTCTCCCACGGACAATACTTCGCACAGAGCTTGCAGCCGATGCACACCTCTTCATCAACCACGACGATCCCGTTGACACTCACGAAGCCGTGCTCTTCAGGATTCTCAGGACCGGGAACTTTGTAGAGGCAGTCGACGGGGCAGAACTCGATGCACACCTCACAACCCGTGCACCCCTCTGGATGGACAATCGCGACGAGTGGCGATTTCTTCTTCTTTTTCGCGACTGGTTGGGGTGCGGCAGGCTTTAGCGCTGATGTTTCCGTCATTTAGGCAACATTCATCGAGTGGTTTGTTCGATCATACCGCTTTCGAATTGCGCCAAAATATACAAAAGCAGGTTCCGATTGTCAAGAATAATTCCGAGAATCATTCCTACGAATTCCGAGATTGTGGAACTTCTCCACAACCGGTAGGTCGGACCGCGAGGCCAAGTTGACCGACGACACAGCCTCCACATTTTTCAACTCAACTCACTCTCAGAAGCCTCTCCTGCTCTGGCTTCACCACGATGAAAGAGCAAGGTTCTTCCGACAAAAGCTCACATCACATTGCGCGGCGTCTCAACCTGCGAGCCTCGATCTTTTCTCCAACCTCGACAGATCTGAACAGAAGAGAATACCACATTTGAGCATACTTTCCCCTCACCTTGCAGTCTCATCGACAAAGTAGTATATTCCGACCGCTTTTGAGCCTTGCCTTAACTCCCTACCGATCAATTCGGACACCGGAATCAATGAACACCATCGACTATCGTGACCTTCCTGCCGGCGATGACTCGTTTTCTTCCCTTTTTGTTGACTATGTTACGGATTATCCGAAGGTCGGGGAGTTCTATAGCGGCAACTTTCGAAGTGATGCCGATTGGCGTCAGGTAATAAACCATATAACGGAGCGCTCTCTCGATCGCTCCACGCTTTCACAAATCCTGACAGCTCAGAATAGGAATTTCCATTGCGGCGTCCGAACGCTTGCAAATATCGATCTGCTCTTGAATGACAATACACTGGCCGTCGTCACAGGCCAGCAAGTGGGCCTTTTCACCGGTCCACTCTACACTATCTATAAGACTCTCACCACACTCAAACTTGTGGACAAGCTCTCACAAAAGTATCCAGCCTACCACTTCGTTCCCATCTTCTGGCTGGAGGGAGAAGACCACGATTATGAAGAGGTCAACTCAATCCGGCTCATCAATCAAGCAAATGACATAGTGACATTTTCGTATGAGCTGCCTGATAAGACACTCGACCGAAATGTAGGAGCGGTGGGCCAGCTTCAGTTTGGTGAAAGCATCGAATCCCTTTTCGCCTCTCTTGAAGAGGCTTTGCTTCCGACTGAATTCAAACCGAAGGTCCTCCGTCTCTTCCGCACCGCCTATCAGAAAGGAATGACCTTCAATAAGGCTTTTGTGCATTTGATGAACGTGCTTCTCGAAGATTCGGGGTTGATCTTTTTAGATCCTCATGATGTAGAGATCAAGAAACTCTTGGCTCCCCTTTTCAAGCGCGAGCTGAATGAGACGCCGAAATTCTGCCAACTCGTCATCGATCAGAGTGCGGAGCTCGAAAAGCAATATCACGCACAGGTTAAACCGAAACCACTCAACCTGTTTTATTTTCATCACGGAGGCCGATTTCTTCTCGAACCGCGTTCCGACGGCTACTCTCTCAAGGGCACACGCCAACATCTCAGCAAAGAAGAGGTCCACGCTGCCGTGGAAACGAATCCGGAACGATTTAGCCCAAACGTTGTGCTCCGGCCGCTGTGTCAGGATTGGCTCCTTCCCACCGTCGCCTATGTCGCTGGTCCCGCCGAAATCGCCTATTTTGGTCAACTCAAACCCTTGTATCATGAAATCAAGATTCCGCAACCCATCATCTATCCACGCGCGAGCATCACGATCATCGAGGAAAAGGTTGAAAAAGTATTGAATAGGTTCGACCTTCAGCCGATTGAGTTTTTTCGAGATGTGGAGATCGTGAAACAGAAAGTGGCTGGTCTCGTTTCGGAGATTCATTTGGACGAAGTGTTCGGTGGGACGCGCGCGTCACTTGTGGAGACGCTGGAGGGGATGCAGGTTCCCCTTGAGAAAATCGATCCGACGCTGATTGGTGCGCTCGATAACACGAAGAAGAAGATCGCCGGATTGATCGACGGATTAATGGAGAAGGCGATCGCAGCCCAGAAGCGTCAACACGAGGTGTCGCTCCGACAAATCGACAAGACTGCTCATCACATCTATCCCAACGGCGATTTTCAGGAGCGGCAACTTAATGTGCTGCACTTCCTGAACAAATACGGAATGGAATTTCTGCGCTGGCTGTACAGCGAAGTGAGTATCGAAACCTTCAAACATCAACTTATTAAGCTATGATGGGTCATCGCATGAATGGAGATGGAAAGAAGGAGATTGTGCCGCAAGTCCGATTGACGCGTTTTGTAGGTTCGAGATTCGAGGAAATCAGTTTGTTTCCGCAACTCCACGCTGATGGGGTAGCGACCCGACCTACAGTGTGCATAGCCACGCCGTTTCGATCTGTTTCCAACGTTAAAGAGCCTCGGAGGTGACCGGATCGAAGAAGTGCGCTTTGGAGAGATCAGGCAACAGGGTGAACGGCTTTCCCACCTTTGGATTTGATTCCGCGCTCACGCGGGCAACATACTGCTTCCCGTTTTTCTTCGTTGCAAAATAAACATAGATTTCATGTCCCATCGGCTCCACCACCTCAACGTGAACGGAGATGGCCGCGGATGCAGAACGTCCCCCCGCATTCCCATCGCCAAAATGCTCAGGTCGTAAACCAAGTGTTATTTCTTTGCCGATGTATGTCTTGAGGCGACTTTCATCCTTCTTGGCAAGGGGCAGGGTCAACCCTCCTTCGTGTTCCACAAATACGAGCGATCGACGTTTTTCAATTTTCCCGTCAAAAAAATTCATCGCCGGACTGCCGATGAAGCCGGCAACGAATTTATTCTTCGGCTTGCTGTAAATCTCCAACGGCGCGTCGATTTGTTGCACGCGCCCATCTTTCATCAGCACAATCTTGTTACCCATCGTCATCGCTTCGGTCTGATCGTGCGTCACATAGATCATCGTTGCGCCAAGACGTTGATGGAGTTTGGAGATCTCTGTCCGCATTTGCACGCGTAATTTTGCATCAAGATTGCTCAGCGGTTCATCGAACAGAAACACCTTCGGTTTGCGGACGATAGCTCGACCGACGGCAACACGCTGCCGCTGTCCGCCCGAGAGTGCCTTCGGTTTTCGGTGGAGGTACTCCTCAATGCCAAGGATGGACGCTGCTTCCCGTACCCGCTGTTCGATCTCCGTCTTCGGAAACTTTCTGAGCTTGAGACCGAATGCCATGTTTTCGTACACCGTCATATGCGGGTAGAGTGCGTAATTCTGGAAAACCATCGCGATATCACGATCCTTCGGCGCAACATCATTCACCAGCTGGCCATCGATGTAAATCTCGCCCGACGTCACCTCCTCCAGGCCGGCGATCATGCGGAGTGTGGTCGACTTGCCACAGCCCGATGGGCCCACGAGGACAACAAACTCCTTGTCCTTCACCTCAAGATCCATCTCGTGCACAGCCACTACCCCCCCATCGTAAACCTTCTGAACTTTGTTCAGGCGTACGCTTGCCACTGCGTATTGCTCCTTGAGTGGTTATGATCGTTGAAGTTCTGAAAGCAGTTCCCAGAAGCCGGGAAAAGAGATTGCCACGCACTCGGCTCCATGGATGGTTGTGCTGCCTTCAGCGGCTAATCCGGCCACGCCGAATGCCATCGCAATTCGATGATCTCCGAAACTGTCAATCTCGGCGCCAATTACGCCCTTTTTACCCTCAAATGCAAACCCATCTGCATATTCCTCTACTTCACATCCAAGGGCTCTCAGATTTCTCACCACGGCGCTAATGCGATCCGATTCTTTATTGCGCAGGTCGCTCGCTCCCGTCAGACGAAAGCTCCCTTGACTGAAGAGAGAAGCAATGGCAAGGATGGGAATCTCGTCGATGACCTCGGCAGATGTGTCGCCATCGAGGACCAGATCCCCCTTCAACGTAGCAGAGCGGACACGGAGATCTCCCTGCGGCTCTCCGCTGAAGACTTCGACCCGTTCTTCCTGTATGTCCGCCCCCAACGACCGTAAAAGATCGATGTATCGACTGCGCGTTGGATTAAGTCCGATGTTCTTCACAAGCACGTCGGAGCCGGGCACAATCGTGGCAGCCACGATCAGGAACGCGGCAGAAGAAAGATCGCCGGGGATGGAGAACAAGCGCGGTTCAATGTTCATGCCTCCCCGCGATGTGATCACAAATCGTCCGTTCTGTACCCGGCGTTCGAGACGAAGCATGCGCTCTGTGTGATCCCTTGTCGCAATTGTCTCCACCACGCTGGTGTCTCCTTCGGCGAAGAGTCCGGCAAGCAACACCGCCGACTTCACCTGCGCACTGGAGATGGGCATTTCGTAATGAATTGCCTTCAAAGGAAATGTACCATAGACGGTCAAAGGCGCAGTCGCTCGGTCGGAGGACTCAATCCGCGCCCCCATCAGCGAGAGCGGCTCGATGATCCGCTTCATAGGACGCTGGCTGAGAGAGGCATCGCCGAGAAGCCGAGAGACGAATGGCTGCCCGGCGAGAATTCCTGCAAGCAACCTGAGTGTCGTGCCGGAATTGCCCGCATCTAATTCTCGAATCGGTGCTCTCAATCCGCGAAGACCGCGTCCGTGCACTCGGAGTGCGTCGCCCTTCAACTCAAAGTCGATCCCCAGCATCTCGAGACATGCTCGTGTGCTGCGAGGGTCGGCAGCATCCAAAAAGCGGTGAATCTCCGATGCCCCATTTGCAAGAGATGCGATCATCAATGCACGATGGGAGATTGATTTGTCACCCGGCACATGCACCATCCCCCGCAGGCCCTTCGAGCGTGTGAGTGTGTGTTTCACCCGATAGTTGTCTTCAAGAAATAGAAAATCCCCACACAGCATACGAATCTCTGTGTGAGGATATATGTTGAATCAAGCTCTTCAGTGTCTTTTATGACTTCGATGCTTTTCACGATCTCCCCGGTCACGTTTTTGATGACGCCGCTCCATTTCTTCGTGCGCGTGCTCGCCACCCGGCAAGAGAGCCTTTCTGCTCAAATTCAATCTTCCTTCGTCATCAATTTTCATCAACTTGACCTCAATGACGTCACCAAGCTTAACGATGTCCTCTACCTTCGCGACACGCTGAGTGTCAAGTTGGGAGATGTGGACAAGCCCCTCTTTGCCGGGAAGGATCTCTACGAAGGCGCCGAACTCCATGATCTTCTTCACCGTGGCCTGATACACCTTGCCAACCTCCGGTACCTCCGTCAAGCGACGGATTGCGTTCAGGGCCTTGTCTGCCGATTCCTTCTGCACGGCGGCGATTGTGACCGTACCGTCATCTTCAATATTGATCTCGGCTCCGCTCTCTTTCACGAGCTGACGGATATTTTTGCCGCCAGGTCCGATCAAGGGGCCGATCATATCAACCGGTATCTTGATGGTCTGCAGCCTCGGTGCATATTGTGAGATTTCCGGTCGAGGAGCGTCGAGCGTCTTTGACATGATATCGAGAATATGCATCCGGCCTTCGAGCGCTTGCGCGAGTGCGTCGCGCATGATCTCCAGCGTGATACCTTTGATCTTAATATCCATTTGAAACGCCGTAATACCCTCCCGCGAGCCGGCAACTTTGAAATCCATATCACCGAGGTGATCTTCGTTCCCCAAAATGTCACTCAGGATTGCCACGTTCTCCCCCTCCTTCACCAATCCCATGGCGATTCCGGCAATGGCCCGTTTCAACGGAACTCCCGCATCGAAGAGAGCAAGCGTTCCTGCGCACACCGTCGCCATCGAGGAAGAACCATTCGATTCGAGAATATCCGAAACAACACGGATCGTATACGGGAACTCCGCCTCAGTGGGAATGAGGTTCTTCAGCGCTCGCTCGGCCAGATTACCATGGCCGATTTCGCGCCGACCCGGTCCCATTACACGGCCAACTTCACCTACGCTGAAGGGAGGAAAGTTGTAATGCAGCATAAACCGCTTGGTGGTTTCGGGAAGCAAGCCGTCAAGAATCTGTTCATCGAGTTTCGTACCCAGGGTTGCAGTGGTAAGACTTTGGGTCTCACCTCGTGTAAACAGAGCCGAGCCATGCGTGCGAGGAAGAAGTCCTACTTCGCACGTAATAGGGCGAATGTCGCGTAACCCTCGCCCATCGAGCCGTTTCCCTTCTTCAAGGATGGTCGATCGCATCGCCTCCTTCTCGATATCGTGCAAGATCGATTCGATAAGCGCATGTTGTTCGGGGAATCGCTCGGCAAGAGCCTGCTGGACTTCTTCGTACACTTTTCCGGTAAGTTCCGACCGTTGTTCTTTTGTCAGAACCGTCCGGCTCAGCTCTTTCAAGCGCGGCGTGGCGAGTTCGCGCACGGCATCGAGCAATCCTTCCGGCAGAGATGGAGCTGCCAGCGCACGCTTTTTACGCTTTATTGCTTCTGCCAGTTCCTGTTGAGCCAGACAGAGAACCCGAATATATTCGTGACCGAACCTGAGGGCCTCGAGCATGTCGGCTTCCGAGATTTCGCGCGATTCCCCTTCCACCATCACGATGGAATCTGCCGTACCTGCAACCGTTACATCAAGATCACTTCTTTCCAGCTCGTTGTACGTTGGATTGATGATAAAGGAGCCATTGATCCTCCCGACACGAACTTCAGCTATCGGTCCGTCGAACGGAACGTCGGAAACCATGAGCGCTGCCGAGGCCGCACACGCGCCCAACACGTCTCCATCGTGCTGTTGATCCGAGGAGTACACCGTGACGAGAATCTGCGTCTCATGAAAGTAATCCTTCGGAAACATCGGTCGTATGGGACGATCGATGAGGCGTGATGAGAGAATCTCTTTTTCGGTCGGACGTCCCTCCCGCTTGAAGAATCCCCCCGGTATCTTGCCGGCCGCCGCCGTCTTCTCCCGATACTCCACCTGAAGGGGGAAGAAATCCTGCCCCTCCTTTGCCTCTCGTGCACTCACCACGGTGGCAAGCACCATGGTGTCTGCATAGCGAACCATGACGGCGCCGTCCGCTTGCTTTGCAAATTTCCCCGTCTGGAACGTGAAGACCTTTCCACCGAGTTCAACTTCTTTTGTGACAATCATACCTGTTCTTTCTTTTAATCACTTCATCGAAAGAGAACGCACCGCCCTGGTGCGTTTACTTCCGAATGTCTAACTCCTGAATTATTTTCCGATAGCGCTCAATATCCTTTCTCATCAAATATTCCAGCAACCGGCGCCGCTTGCCAACCAGCTTCAACAGTCCGAGTCGCCCGTGATGATCTTTCTTGTTGCGATCGAGATGGGGGGCAAGACTGTTGATGTGTGCCGTGAGAATGGCAATCTGCACCTCAGGTCTTCCCGAATCGTTTGGACCGGCACCATACTTGTTGATGAGATCTACTTTTTGTTCCTTCGTGAGTGGCATGGCTACTCCTTACCAAAATGTGATGTGAAATGAAGAACAATTTCTATTGTGAGATCGAGGTTGCCCGCGCAAAGAACGGAATAAGCTTCAGACTCTCTTCTTTGTCACGATCCATTTGTTCGATGAGTTCCTCAGCCGACTCGAACTTGAGTTCGTCACGCAACCTCTTGAGGAAAACAACTTCAATCGGTTTACCGTAAATGTCCTCCTGGAAGTCAAGGATGTTCACTTCCACGGTTCGTTGCCCACGGCTGGTGAACGTTGGACGTACCCCGATGCTTAGCATGCCGAAGTAGGCTGCGCCATCCAGCTTCACCTGGACAAAGTAGATCCCGTTGGCGGGAATCAACTTTCTATCTGAAGAGGGACGAATATTCGCCGTCGGATATCCCAGCGTTCGTCCACGCCCGTCACCTTGCACAACGACCCCGCTCAACGAATAGGGTCTCCCCAGAAGTCGGGTCGCCTTCTCAACCTCTCCCGCAACAAGGTGCTGGCGGATTTTCGAACTGCTGACGATCTCTTCCCCCACGTACACCGGCTTCATCGCAACCACGGAGAATTCAAACTCTTTTCCCAACCGCAGGAGTTCTTCGATGCTTCCTTCTCGATCACGACCGAAGTGATGGTCATACCCTTCTACCACCACGCTCACGCCGATTCGCTCAATGAAGTAACTCACGAAGAACTCTCTTGACGATTGTCGCGAGAATTCATACGTGAAGGGAATGACGTAGAACAGATCGATTCCGAGGTCCCGACAGATCGCTTCTTTTTCCTCGAGCGTTGTCAGCAGCGAGGCCGGCATGCCGGTCAGAACTTCCTTGGGATGAGGATCGAAGGTCACAACCAGGCTTCTGCCGTTCTGTTCCCTCGCCATCCGCACAACCTCGGCAAGAAGCTCGCGATGCGCCCGATGGACGCCGTCGAACGAACCGAGCGTCAGGATCGTGTTTTTTTCGTACGGGATTTCATCTCGATTGCGAACGACTTTCATGCTTTCTCTCCACCACCTTCACGCATATGCGGCAACTGCTCGATGGTCAATGCGTCATCGACACGATATGTTCCAATCCTGGTTCGGCGGAGCGAAGAAAGTACCGCGCCGCACCCCAACACTCTACCGAGATCATGGATGAGCGATCGAACGTATGTCCCTTTCGAACAAACAACCCGAAAGCTTCCTCTCGGCGGATCGTAGGCAGTTATCTCAAATTCGCGTACTTCGATCTCTTTAGCCTCCCGCTCGATAGATCTCCCTTTCCGCGCGATCTTATAGAGCGGCTTCCCCTTGTGTTTAATGGCTGAATACATCGGCGGAACCTGACGCAGTTTACCCGTCAGCCGCCGGGCCTCTTCGCGAAGCTGTTCTACTGTGATCGCCCGATAGTCCCGCTCTTCGGTGATTTCCGTTTCCAAATCGTAACTTGGAGTACTGACGCCAAGTTGAAATGTGCCGGTATACTCCTTTTCGAGCCCGGCAAATCTGCCGAACTCCTTCGTCTTGCGACCCGTGCAGACGATCAAGAGACCGGTTGCTTTCGGGTCTAACGTTCCGACGTGTCCAACTTTCTTTTCCTGCAGTTCGAGCTTCACGCGTCGGACAACGTCAAAGGAGGTCCAATCAATCGGTTTATCGATGAGAAGAATGTATCCCCCTTCATCGCGAAACACACCGTTGTGCGCAGATCTCATCATCGCCCATGCTTTTCTCCTTCCGCATCCGAATCACGGTGAATTTGATGGAGAAGATCTTCGATTCTCATCGCGTGGTCAAGTGACTCATCCAGCATGAACGTAAGCGACGGCGTGAATTTCAAGCGAAGATTTCTTCCCAGCTCCGTCCGTACGAACGCTTTCTCTACCTCAAGGAGCGCTAAGGTCTTCCTCTTCCGCTCGTCGTCTCCAAAAATACTGACAAACACTTTGGCAATCTTCAGATCGGAACTCATCCGCACTTCCGTCACCGTCATCAATCCATACTCCTCCATGCGGAAATTCTCCTGAAAAATCTCACTGATCCTTTGTTTGATGAGAGAGGATACCTTTTCTGTCCGAACCGACATAACCTTCCTTTACACTAATTTTCTCTTTGTCTCGACGAGAGTGTAGGCTTCGATGATGTCTCCTACCTTCACGTCATTGAATCCATCGAGCATGATTCCGCATTCAAATCCCTGCTCCACCTCCCGCACATCCTCTTTGAATCGTTTGAGCGAGGCAATGCCGCCATCGAAGACGACGACGCCATCCCGCACAATACGCACCTTATTGTTTCGTGCCACTTTGCCATCCTGAACATAGCATCCCGCGATCGTTCCAACTTTCGAAATTCTGAATGTCTCACGCACCTCTACCGTGGCAAGCACTTCTTCACTTACAGACGGGGCGAGCATGCCTTCGAGAGCGCTCTTGACCTCATTGATCGCATCGTAGATGATGTTGTACAGACGGATGTCGACTTCCTCGGTCTCGGCGAGCCGCCGCGCGTTCAGGTTGGGCCTCACGTGAAATCCGATGATCACAGCACGTGACGCCGCTGCAAGCAACACATCCGATTCGGAGATGCCGCCCACGCCTTTGTGAATTACCACCACCTTTACCTCGTTCGTGGAAAGTTTCATCAAGGCGTCAGAAAGCGCCTCGACGGATCCATCTACGTCCCCTTTTACGATAATAGGGAGATCTTTGACTTGACCTTGTTTGATCTGCTGAGAGATGTCGTCGAGCGTAATCAGACGGCGTTGACGAAAATCTTGCTCGCGCTTCAACTGTTGTCTCTTCAGGCTGATCTCTCGAGCTTCGCGTTCGCTGGCAAGGACAATAAACTCATCCCCGGCTTGTGGGATACCGTCGAAACCAAGCAGCTGGACGGGTCGAGACGGGCCAGCTACTTCGAGGCGACGACCGCGCTCGTCGAACATCGCTCGCACACGACCGCTCCAGATGCCGCAGACGAACGAATCGCCGATCCGTAACGATCCTTTTTGAACCAAGACGGTGGCAACGATGCCCTTCCCCTTGTCAAGTTCCGATTCGATCACCACACCTCGAGCCAAGCGATGCGGGTTTGCTTTGAGGTCGAGGACTTCTGCTTCCAGCAGGATTTTCTCGAGCAGTTGATCGACGTTCTTCCCACTTCGAGCGGAAATCTCAACCGACTGATATTTTCCCCCCCACTCTTCCACCAGCACGCCTTTCTCAGAGAGCTGCTGCCGGATTCGGTCCGGATTTGCCTCCGGCTTGTCAATCTTGTTGATGGCGATGACAATCGGCACATTTGCTGCTTGGGCGTGACTGATTGCTTCCACCGTCTGAGGCATCACGTTGTCGTCGGCGGCAACGACCAGAACGACGATGTCCGTAACCTTTGCTCCGCGTGCACGCATAGCCGTAAACGCTTCGTGGCCGGGGGTGTCGAGGAAGGTAATTTGCTTTCCACCGTCAAGTGTCACTTCGTACGCCCCGATGTGCTGCGTAATGCCGCCCGCTTCACCCGCCACAACATTTGAGCGGCGGATGTAGTCGAGAAGCGAGGTCTTGCCGTGATCGACGTGCCCCATAATGGTGACCACCGGTGGGCGCGGCTGAAGATCCGCCTCGTCATCTTCGACATCTTCCAGTGCATCCGCGGTGAACTCAGATTCAAATTCTACTTGAAACCCAAATTCATCTGCGACAAGCTGAATCGTATCCTTGTCGAGTCGCTGATTGATGGAGGCCATGATGCCGAGACTCATGATTTTCTGAATCACCTCGGCAACGGAAGCTCGCATCAGATTGGCGAGTTCGCCAACCGTGACAAATTCGGTCACCCGAATGTGCGTCTTACCGCGCTCCAGCTCTTCCTGCAGCCGTTGTTCTTCTTCTTCACGTTCTCGTTTCTTTTTCCGACGGATCGCTGCACGAGCATTCAACGCAACGTCGTCCATCTCTGCCAGCGTCTCGCGGATTGCCTTCTCCACTTCCTGTTCGTCAACCTCGGCGTGTCGAACCTTCTTCCGCTTCCGGGCCTTCAACTCGACTTCGTCTTCCACCGTCGGCGCACGACCCGTTATCTTCTTCGGCGCTTCCTTCAGCTTCTTTTTCTTCTTCTTCTTTTTCTTCTTTTCCTCTTCCGATTCTTCGGTCGCGGCAGCTGCCGTAGCGTCCGCGGCGATTTCCATCTTCCCTTTGATCGTCAGGCCCCGACGAGGCCGCGAGATGGCCTGCTCCAACGGGGAAAGCGGCGTGCGCGCGGTAGTCCTGGCAGGTTTTTCCCGTTCAACCTTTTTCCCAACTGCCTCTTTCTCGGGTTCATGCTCCTCCACCTTTTTCTCGACAACGGGCGGCTCTTCTGCTTTCTTCGCGACCGCTTCGAGTGCGGGGGGCGCGATCTCCTCTTTCGGCGGCTCGTGCTGAACTACAGGTGGAACCGGCTCCTCCGCACGCGCTTCAACGACGACCTCTTCCGCTGCCAATTTCTTCTCTGCTTTCTCGGGCGTCTCTTTCTTCCGGGAGGATCTGAACTCCTGAAGCTTTCGCTGATGACGTTCGGCGACATCTTTCTCTTTCTTGAAGTGTCCCATGATCGCGGACATCATCTCGTCCGTAACGGTGGACATGTGATTCTTTACTTCGAATCCTTTCTTCCGAAGGAATTCAAGTATCGTCTCACTCGAAAGATTAAGCTCGGTCGCGAGCTTGTAGATCTTTATTTTCTTGGTGGCCGTTTCTGCCATTCGTTTATTTGCCTTTTTTCACGGAACACAGAAGAGACGCGTCAGGCCCGAGAGCAACAAAGGAGTTCCCCCTGAGCACTCAAGCATCTCTACGCCGTTTTCTCTTCCTCTGTTGGGGAGCTTTGCTCCGTTCCCTTCACGTCGCCATTATTGCTCGGTACATCTTCTTCCTCAGAGGCCGGCGCGGACATTTCCTCTTCTGCAGAGGCCGACTTCTTTTCGACTGCGGGCGGAAGGTCTTCCGACTCTTCAATCTCTGCCTCTTCTAATCCCTTCTTCAACATAGCAACGATTTCATCGATCTTTTCCGGTTCGATGCCGAGCGTTGCGACGAGTTCTTCCTTCGGCGTGTCGATCACGTCACGCACCGTTTCATACTTCTCATCAAAGAACTTGTGGAAGAGCACATCCCCCAGCTCCTCGCGGAATTCGGAAAGATCCATGTCGTACTCTTCTTCCTCACCACCTTCCTTCACCAGCTGAATGTCGTACCCTGTCAGTTTGGAGGCGAGCCGCACGTTTTGACCGTTCTTGCCGATCGCCAGCGACACCTGATCCGCAGCCACTAAGACGCTTGCTTTCTTGTTCTCTTTGTCTACTTGCACTTCCTTCAATTTCGCCGGTGAAAGAGCACGCGTGATGAACTGCACGGGGTCGTCGGTCCAGTTGATCACATCAATATTTTCATTATTCAATTCGCGGACGATGGCGTGGATGCGCACCCCCTTCATGCCAACGCACGCGCCAACGGCGTCGATACGATCGTCGTGCGATAAGACAGCGACCTTCGCCCGGTCTCCCGGTTCCCGCGCAATGGCTTTGATCTCGATGATGCCGTCGTAGATTTCGGGTATCTCGATTTCAAAGAGACGCATGAGGAATTGCGGATCGGTGCGGGAGATGACGACCACCGGATTGCCCGAACCCTTCCGCACCTCCTTTACCACCGCCCGAATGGTATCTCCCTTCTTGTAGCGCTCTTTGTAGATTTGCTCGCTGCGCGGCAGAATAAGCTCGTTCTTGTTATGAATGACGAGAATCTCTCCCTTTCCCTTCCGGATCTGGTAGATTTCGCCGACGACGATTTCACCGAGTGAGCTGGTGTATTCGTTGTAGATCGCCTCGCGTTCGATCTCCTTGATGCGCTGGTTCAGATTCTGTTTTGCGCTCACCACCAAACGCCGGCCGAAACTCGAGAGCGGGACAATCTCGACGTAGTCTTCTCCCACCTCCAGATCTTCGCCCGACCTTTGTCGTGCTTCTTTGGCAGTTATCTGGGTAACCGGATCGACCACCTCTTCCACCACCTCCCGCTCGAGATAGATTTCGATATCCCCTTTATCCATGTTGACGACCACTTCAAACTTCGCATTCGGACCGTACTTCTTCCGAACCATCATCCCGAAGATGTCTTCCACAATGCCAACGAGGATATCCTTGTCGATTCCTTTTTCGCGAACCATTTGGGCAAATGATTCGACAATCTCGTGATTCATCTCATCCTCCAAGCAATAAACTTTACCACGGCAACACTTCCTTTGATTCTATGATCGTTGAAAAGTCCACCCTCCGGGGTTCTCCGTCCTCTGGCATGAACGTAAGTTGTTCTCCTTCCACTTCCGTCAGAATGCCTTCAAGTTGGACAACCACCCCGCCGGTTCGATACTGTACCCGAAATTTTCGTCCCTTATTTTTGTGATACTGACGAAGCAACCGGAGCGGTTTATCAAGCCCCGGAGACGAAACCTCGAGCTGGTACGACCGCTCGAAGAGTCCTGCCTGATCGATCGCTTTTCCGAATTCCCGGCTGATCTCTGCGCACAGGTTGATGTGAATTCCCTCATCCGTGTCGACAAAGGCCTGAACGAGTTTTCCGCGCCGTTCCGTGCGTACAACCAGATCGACGAGGAAGGCCTTTTGCGCCGCCAGAATCGGCTGCAAAAGGTCTTCCAGCTTTTGCTTCGTTTCGACAAAATTCATCGAACGAATCTCCCCTCTTTCCGCTCATCAAAAAAAATAGCCCGAAACGGCGGGCTATTCTACAACGAGGCAATACAAGATAGACAATCCATCCACAAGATGCAAGCCGTATCTTCAGAAATTCGTGAGCACGGAGTATTCCTTGTAGAAGGTCTCAATTCGTTCAGCACTTTCAATGTGAACGGATGTTGAGGAAATTTTGGAGGATCAACTTACCGTACTCCGTTGCGATCGATTCAGGATGGAATTGGACACCGTAGGTCGGGTAACGACAGTGCTTGAGTCCCATCACAACGCTATCCGACGTGGTAGCGATAATCTCCAATGCATTAGGGAGTGACGCCGGATCAACGACCAGGGAGTGGTAGCGCGCTGCATGAAAAGGGGAAGGAACCCCTTTGAAAAGATCCCGTCCCGTGTGTTGGATGGCTGATATCTTGCCATGGAAGATGGCAGGGGCGTGGACGATCTTTCCACCAAAGGCTTCTCCAATAGCTTGATGACCAAGGCACACGCCGAGAAGAGGAATGGAGGTGTGGAACGCTTGCACCAGAGGAACGGAAATGCCTGCCTCCCTCGGTGTGCATGGACCAGGGGAGATAACGATCTTCTCCGGCTGCATCTCCCGAACCTCGTCGATCGTTATCGCATCATTCCGGACGACGGTCATCTCGACCCCAAATTCGCCGAGGTACTGCACCAAATTATACGTGAAGGAGTCGTAGTTGTCGATTATCAAGATCATGTCTGTCTGTCGCGCGTTGCCCATGAGAAAAAACTCTTTGAGGCAGCGTTATCGTTCAAGGAGCATTTCGAAAGCTTTCAGGTTTGCTCTCAGCTTCTCTAATGTTTCTTCATATTCTCGACGCGGATTCGAATCGTAGACTACACCTGCTCCAGCCTGAAAGTAGAGAGTTCGGTCTTTTACGACGATGGTACGGATTGCGATACAGGAGTCAAGATTTCCAGAGAAATCGACATAAGCGATCGCGCCTCCATACACCCCACGCTGCACCGGCTCCAGCTCGGCGATAATTTCCATCGCCCGAATCTTCGGTGCGCCCGAAAGGGTACCAGCTGGGAAACAGGAATAAAGAGCATCGATAGGACTGATGTCTCTCCGTAATTTTCCCTTAACGTTGGAAACAATATGCATAACATGCGAATACCGTTCGATCTCCATGAATTGGGTGACGTGCACGGAGCCGAATTCGCATATCCTCCCCAAATCGTTCCGACCAAGATCGACAAGCATCAGATGTTCGGCCCGTTCCTTTTGATCGTTCAGCAATTCCTGTTCCAATCGTCGATCCTCTTCCTCTGTACCGCCGCGACGTCTTGTACCCGCAATGGGGCGCGTTTCCACCGTTCCCTCCTCGACTCGAACGAGCAGCTCCGGCGACGAACCGATGATCTGAAATGTTTCACAGTCAAGGTAGTACATGTAAGGCGAAGGATTTACTGCGCGCAATGTCCGATAGAGATCAAATGGTGCTACCTCCGCCTGCTGTTTCAATCGCTGAGAAAGTACGACTTGAAAGATATCTCCCTCCACAATGTACTCCTTTGCTCGACGGACAATCTCTCCATAACCTGATTCGGTCAGTCCCACCTGCATGTCGCCACTTCTTCGCGCATGGCCGAGCCGGGTCGATTCCGATTTTTCAAGGATCGTCTTGAGCTTCGTGATTTCGATCGCAGCTTTCTCATACTCGTTCCGGAGATCATGATCTGAGCATCGATCTGCCGATACATACGCGTTTGAGACAAGATGCAGTTGATGTTTGAGATTGTCGAACACGAGGACGACATCGTAGAAGAGCAAGAAGATATCGGGGATGTCGAGTTCGTCTTCACCCCGTACTGGTATTCGCTCAACGAGCCTTGCCGACTCGTAACCGAAATAACCGACCGCTCCACCCGAAAAGCGCGGCAAGCCCGGAACTCGAACCGTCCTGATGTGGGCGAACATCTTCTTCAATGCTTCCAGCGGCGCATCATCAGGTGAGACAAGAGTCGGCAAGACGGCTACATCCTCGTGGAACGCGTCGACGACGTACGAATCCCCTTTGACACGAAATCCCATGAAAGGATTGTATCCAATGAACGAATAGCGCCCGATCTTTTCTCCCCCTTCAACGCTTTCGAGTAAGAACGAGTAGCGGCTTTCCCGTCTCAGCTTTAGATAGATCGAGACCGGCGTCTCCGTGTCGGCAAGTAACGTCTCGTGCAGTGGAATCACGTTACCGTGCCGACTGAGAGACTTAAATTCGTCGAACGAAGTCATAAAGGCTGTCCACGTCAGGGGGGCGTCGTTGAATCAGATGCGAGCAGTCGGCCAATGGATAAGGCAGTTGTTCCCTTCGAACGACTGGACAAGTCTCCGAAAATCGTCAGGGACTGGCGTCGGGGTGTTCGTGTTGGGATCAAGCCAGACATGAAAGGCAACATTCTCTGCAATTCGTTCATCCCGTGATGTCCGCTCGATGATCCCTTCCATCGCAAAGCTTGAATTCTTAATAAACGAAATACGTGTCAGAACCCGCAGCTCTTCGTCGAAGTACGCCGGCGCTTTGTAGTCGATTTCGTTTCGGACGAGCACCACCTTCGATATGTGGTTGATCGTGTTCAAGTCGATGCGGGCGCCGAGATGCTTCAGATACTCAACTCGCCCAACCTCGCAGTAGAGCAAATAATTCCCATTGTGCACAATCCCTTGCCAATCCACCTCGTAATTACGGACTCGAAGAATAATCTCGTGCTTAAACTTAGTTCGCTCCAGCATACGACTCCTTCGTTACAACCGAGGCAAGGATTTGTCCTGCCCGTCGAACCTGTTCCATTGTCACATCCAGATGCATGACGGCACGAAGAGCGGAAAACCCTGCTTCCGTGAGCAGCACTCCTCGGTGACGGCATTCCTGCAACAAGTCGGCATTCGGTCGGCCTGTTGCCTCAACGTCGATCACGACGATGTTTGTCTGAACCGATTCGCCGTCGATCCGGATCCCCGGCACGGCGCCGACGATCTCCGCGAACGCCTTCGCCTTTGCATGATCTTCCTTTAAGCGATCAATGTTGTGTTCCAGCGCATAGATTGCACCGGCTGCAAGGATTCCCGCCTGACGCATTCCTCCGCCGAAGACCTTTCGGAACTTGCGCGCCCGCGTAATCGTCTCTTCCGGCCCAATAAGAGCGGAACCAACTGGCGCTCCTAACCCCTTCGAGAAACAAACGGAGATGGAGTCGAAGTACTGACTATATGCTCGCGGATGAATGCCGGTAGCTACCCAGGCGTTCCAAATGCGTGCCCCGTCAAGATGAAGCTTCAGTCCGATTGCCTTGGCGAAGGCAAAAATGGATTTCACTTCTTCGAGAGGGTAGATCGTTCCGCCTGCCATGTTGTGTGTATTCTCCAAACACACCATGGAGGTGCGCGGCATATAGTACGCAGACGGACGCACGGCAGGTGCGAGCATCGCCGCTTTCATAATTCCACGTTGACCTTTGATGGGAAACATCTGAACATTCGAAAGCAGCGACGGACCTGCTGTTTCGTAATTGAAAATATGTGATGACTGCTCGACGATGATCTCATCCCCCGGATTTGTCTGCGTCTTGATCGCCAACTGGTTTGCCATGACGCCGGAAGGAACGAACAGCGCGGCCGGTTTGCCAAACAATGAGGCGACACGTTCCTGCAGGCGATTCACCGTCGGATCTTCTCCAAACACATCATCCCCCACTACCGCCTCTGCCATCGCTTCTCGCATCGCAGGGGAAGGTTTGGTAACTGTGTCGCTTCGAAGATCGATTATTTCTTGCATGGAGTCTTTCATTGCTTACGACGACTGACGCCTAAAATAACGAAGATGCCCGAGCAAAACAAACAGAGAAGGGCAAAGAGATCACCGTGTTCGACGTAAAACGTCAACTGGTCGCTTGGCTGGATCGTCCCTACGATCGTTGCTTGGGTATACATTGATGTTGCGGAGTGAATTCTCCCCGAGGGATCGACAAATCCGGAGATGCCACCATTCGCGGCACGAATGATCCATCTGCGCGTCTCGACGGCCCGAAGTGAAGCATAGGCGGCGTGCTGGTACGCACCGGACGTATTCCCCCACCAACTGTCGTTTGTGATGATAATGAGAAACTCGGCACCCCGACGCACAAACTGGCGCACAAAGTTGGGAAAGACCGATTCGTAGCAGATCATCCCGCTAAATCGATGGATTGTGTCTCCCACGGGGAGCGAAAACACAACGGTGTCCTTCCCCTTCGCCCACATGCCGATGCCCACATTCCATTTGAATGGTTCGATCAAAAAATGAAGGGTTTCCGCATACGGGATCCGCTCCCCGAACGGTACGAGCAAAATCTTCTTGTATACATCTCCAACACCTTGTCCCGGAACAATGAGCACGGCCGAGTTGAAATCTTCATAATACATCGACGTGTTCTGGATCCGGTTCGCGGTTTTTGGTGCAACGAGGGAGTCGTAGTACGTGGTGAAAGGGATTCCGGTAAAAAGGGGAACGCCGATAGAATCGAGCCGATCCCGCAAAATCCTCCATCGGTCAAAGTTTTGCGGAAGAAGAATCCTATACGGTATCGCGGTTTCGGGCCAGACGATCAAATCCAGATTCTTATCCTCCAGCTTCTTCGTCTCCGTCAACAAAAGGTCCAGTTGCTTTTCATACGCTCTGAACTTATCGACATAGCCTTCCCCCCACTTCTCCCAAGGGTCGATGTTCGGTTGTATGACAGCAACGCGAAGCCGTTCTTGGTGCAAGAGCGAATCAATGTGGGCCATTCGCGCCGTGCCGTAGAGCACAGGACCAAAATACACGATAACCAATGCGGCAAGCACGCTCATTGAGGGGAGTGATGTAATCCGCCATCTTCCCGTTGCCACACATGTGATCAGGAGAAATCCAAGAAGATTAAACAGAAGTATGAGCCACGAAAGTCCATAGACGGAGGTGTACTCAAGGATTTGCACACGAGCAAGATCGTAAGCCTGGCTGTTACCGAGCGTCAGCCATGGGAATGCAATTTCCTCCAGCGAGTGAACGTATTCGAAACCGACCCAGAAGAAGGAGAACGAGAGGAGACCCACAAGCACACCGAGCCGCTTGCGTACGAACCAGCTGAGCATGATGGTCGGCCAGTAGAACAACGGATGAACCAACAGCAGCGCAACGCCTGACGCCGCCAACCATGGGTCGCGTAAGTGTGTAAAGCCGCCGGTCCAATACAACGTGATGACATGAAACACGAACAACATTACATAAGAAGTACGGAGCAGCCGCCACAAGGTATCGACGGAAACAAAAACGATGAAGAAGGGAATAAAGGCCACGTAGGCCAACGACGAGAAGGGAGAAGGGGGAAACGAACAACCGACCATCACTCCCGACACGACCGCGAGAAGGAAACGTTGCCGCTTCGAATCAACCGAGAGTTGCGCTATCTCCGAATCAACAATCATCTGTTGGATGGATCCGGTGATCGGCGATTGAGCAGGTGACGTTCAACGAAGACATAAGCCAGCAAGACGCATCCTCCTACCGCGAGACCTACGACAGCACCTGCAAGAATATCGGAAGGATAATGAACTCCCACATAGATGCGCGAGAAAGCAACGGTTGCTGCGAACAGGAAGAAAGTCCACCCCCACCGCGGGAGGTAGAAGGAAAGAATAAGAGCACCGGCAAAATTGTTCACCGCATGCGAGGAGGGAAAGGAATATCCACTTCCGCAACTGACAAGCAGACGAACATCCGGCAGGACGTGGCAGGGTCGAGGACGTTCGATGAGGTGTTTCAGGAATGAGCTATTCAATTGATCACTCAAGACGATGGTGGGCACGAGCAATAATGCCGCCAATCTTCCGGCCTTTCCGCCTTTGAGAAGCATCAGAATCCACACGAGGCCGACGACGACGAGCGCGAGGGGCTTCTTGTTCAGATCGGTAAGAAAGGGCATCAGCAAATCGAAGAGGCCGTTCTGAAGCGTGTGATTGCCGACGTAGAACAGCTCAAGATCGATATGAGCGAAAAAGTCGACCATCTTTGTTTCAATTTAGCCGACCGGCGGCTGTGATTGACGACGGCGGGATCGATAGAGAGCCCGAACAAGGAAGAAGAGTCCGATTGCCGCGAGACCAACTGTGACGATAGTGCTGTACGTCTCCAGATAATCCGCAATTCGCTCCCAGTTTTCACCGAGTTTCCTTCCCGCAAGAAGGAGAAGAAAGTTCCAGATGAATGCACTGACGAAGGAAAGAAGTGTCGTGACGAAAAATGAAAGCTCTGCCATGCCGGCGAAAAAGGAGACCACCGCCCTGGTGCCCGCAAGAAATCGGTTAGCGACGACGACCAAATAACCATAGGTTCCGAACCACTTCTCTACCCGGTGTACCGCCTCAATCGGTATGAACTTGATCTTACCTTGCTCCAGGATCGAATCGCCAAACCAATCCCCGATCTTGTACATCGTCATGAAACCGAGCGTGCTTCCGGCAGTTGCGAGTAAGAGAGCGACTGTAAAGTCGATCGTGCCGATGGCAACCAACGATCCAGCAAATACGACGATGACATCACTCGGAAAAGGGGGGAAGATGTTTTCGATATAGGCGATACCGATCACCGCAACATAGACCCAGAGGGGGTTCAGTTCGGAGAGGTGTTGGATGAATTCCTGCATAGTTCCCTTACCTCTCGGAAATAAGCGTGGCGACCGCCATGGCAGCGCACCCCTCTTCTCTTCCCACAAAGCCGAGATGTTCGTTCGTTGTAGCTTTAATCGAGACGCAGGGAACCAGAAGGTGAAGAGCCCGTCCGATGTTCTTTTTCATGGTGGGAATGAACCGCGCGATTTTCGGCTCCTCCAGAAGAACCATTGAGTCGACATTGACCACTTCGTAACCGGCTTTACCAACGAGACGCCGCACGTCCTTCAACATGACGAGGCTCGAGATGTTCTTGAATTTCTTACTCGTGTTCGGAAAATGTTGCCCGATGTCTCCAAGCGCTGCGGCTCCGAGCAACGCATCGCAGATGGCATGGCACAGCACGTCGGCATCGGAGTGACCGAACAAGCCCGTCTTATGTGGAATGTGCACTCCGCCGAGTATAAGTTTGCGACCTGGAGCAAACCGATGGACGTCGTAGCCGATGCCGGTCCGAAGGATCTGCCGGGGATTTTTATTCAATGGTGAATCCTCTGAAGGTGCCTGATGAGTTGCGCCACTCGACGCGGATATCATTGACGATGGCGGCGCGTGGTCCTACTTTTAGACTCTGGATCAATTCCTCGATGAGCGGGCGTTCTCCTTCTGCCTCAACTTCCACATCACCGTTCATCAAATTACGAACGACGCCCCGCAACCCCAACGCGGTCGCCTTCCGATAAACGAAATAGCGAAATCCAACTCCCTGCACGAGTCCCTTCACAAGAATGTGTACACCGATTTCCATGCAATTGAGCGCCGCGGCACGCCAAAATACGAGGAAGGGCTTTGAAAGTCAAAGCTCTCGCTGATGGGTTCTCACTCGCGAATCGACAACTCTTTTCTGGAAAGAATGGTATCATAGGAAGAAAAAAGGGACGAAGTCTCCTCCGTCCCTTTCACTGTTACCTCTGGTGTCGTCCTATTTTCCCTTTAATCCATCCAGCTCGTATTGAGCATTGCGGCTGTACGTGGGATCTTTTTTTGCCTCGGCGAAGGCCGCTCTTGCCTTCTCGTAATCTTTCAACTTCTTATGAGCGATGCCGATTTCGAAATACTCAGCACCTTTTGAGCCGCGCTTCTTCTGTTTGATCGCCTCCTCAGCGGCCTGGATAGCCTTTTCGGGTTGGTCAAGTTTGTTGTAGATAATCGCTGCAATGAGATAGAGCTTAGGGTTGTTCGGATGTTGGTCGAGCGCTTCATCCACCAAGGCACCTGCCTCTATGATCTTTCCGTCGTTGACGAGTTGTTGAGCTTGACCTGCGTAAGCTTCGCTGATGCCTTGAATGGCAGCTGCTAAAGAAGGGTTGTATTTCAGCGCTTGTTTGAACGCTTCGATCGACTTGTCGTATGTCCGGTTGGCAAGGTACGTTCCACCCAAGGCGTTATATCCCTGATAGAAGTCGTTCTTCAGTTTGATTGACTCCTCAAATGCCTCGAGCGCCTTGTCGATCTGTCGGCTTTGTTTGTAGGAAAGTCCAAGCTGATAGTAGTACTTGAAATCCTTCGCGAGAGCAAGCGCGCTTGTATATTTCTCAATTGCTCCCGCATAGTTTCCAGCACGGAAGAGTGAGTTCCCCTCGTTATACAGCTTATCCGCTTCAATCTTTTTCTGATCCGGAGCGGGTGCTTGCGAGAATGCCGGGATTGCTACAAAGATCATCAATACGAACAAAGTGCGGATCGATCGTCTCATCACGCTATCTCCACAGTAGTGAAAGAAAATTGAATTTGAAAAAGGTAAGTGCCCGGAGCGAGACTTGAACTCGCATGCCCTTTCGGGCGCCGCCCCCTCAAGACGGTGTGTCTGCCAGTTCCACCATCCGGGCAAGACGAGGACCATGAAAAAATTAAATTCCCGTTCCCGTGAGCGTGGATGGATTCGAACCATCGACCCTCTGCTTAAAAGGCAGATGCTCTACCCCTGAGCTACACGCCCGACCTTGTCCATCGACCACGAAGTGTCGAGGGAAGCTCGGCGTCGTAAGAAAAATTGCGCACACAATATAGCCAAACCGTGCCGGAAATTCAAGCTTCCGTCTTACGACGCGGCTTGTTGCTCAGCGGAAGCCGACGTGTTGTTCGCCTGCCGTTCCGATGTACTGCGGTAAAGAATTCCGAAGGGAATGACCACGCAGTATCCGAGCACGAGCAAGACCGGTGCGACAACCAACGCCATCGTTCCGTCCCACGGTTCCTGACTCAACGCGACATACCCGAGGACGATGAGGACCAGACCTACTGCAATGATCTGGTAGTTGGTTTTGGTGAACGGCAGCACACTGGCTTTGGATTTTCTACGACCTCGCGATTCTACTCGTGCCATAGTATCTACAATGTTTGATGACCAATGATCACCCCCGTAATAAAAAGCCCAGCGTTGGGGGGTACGCCGGGCTTGACCGTTCGTCTAACAACAGTCAGGGGAGTAACTGTCGTTAAGGTCAACCCGCAATTTACAGCATTTCGACAGAATGTCAAGCCCTGACCGAAAAAAAATTACAGGGTGGTACGCACGCCGGTGACCAATTTCCCTTCAACCAGCTGGAGCACTCTCTGGGCTTTTTTGATAAGATCCGGATTATGCGTCGCTACGACCGTCGTTTGACCCCGTTTTTCCGAGAATTCCACAAGCAGATCATGTAAACGCATCCCATTCTCAAGATCGAGGTTTCCGGAAGGTTCGTCTGCGAGGAGCAGGCCGGGACTATTCATCAACGCACGGGCAAAGGCAACCCGCTGTTGCTCCCCACCGGACAGCTCCGATGGCTTATGCTGGAGCCGATCCCCCACGCCGACGCTTTCGAGGAGTTCCGCGGCTCGACCTTCAACGTCTTGGATAGACGCTCCACCGATAAGCGCGGGCATCGCCACATTTTCAAGTGCAGTAAACTCAGGCAAGAGATGATGAAACTGAAAGACAAATCCAAGATTCAGATTTCGAAATGCCGCCAGCTCCTCCTCCCCCAACTGTGATATCTCTGAGTCTCCGACCACGACCCGCCCCTCTGTTGGCCGATCAAGTCCTCCCAACAAGTGCAACAACGTACTCTTGCCTGATCCGGAAGGTCCGATTATCGCAAGGAGTTCCCCCTCCTTCACCTCGATATCGATTCCGCGCAGAACGTGAACAGAAAGATCCCTCCCGGCACTGTACCGCTTGTGCAGTCCTTCACCCCGGAGGACTACTTTCTTCGTCATCACTCCCATCGGATTGCCTCCACGGGATCGAGTGATGCTGCTCTCCAAGCTGGATACAGAGCCGCCACAGAACAAAGCGCGATGGCCGTGAACGCGACGATGACAACATCTATCGCATGCACTTCCACTGGTATGGCCGGTATGATATAAACCGTTGGATCGAGCGCAAAGAGATGGTATTTCTCCTGAAGAGCAACCACGCCCAACCCGATCCCAACTCCGACGACCGCTCCAATGACACCGACGAAAATCCCCTCGAAGAGAAAAATGCGCACGATGTTTCTTCTCGTTGCACCCATCGACTTCAGAATCCCAATCTCGCGCGTTTTTTCTATTACGGCCATCGTAAGAGATCCGAGCAAGTTGAATGATGCAACGCCGATAATGAGACAGAGGATGATATACGCCATCCACCGTTCGATCTTCATCACCGAATACAAATCGCGATGCAGATCGTACCACGTCAACAGACGAAACTGCTCGGCAAAGCGTTCTTCAAGCTCAGATTTGAAATGATTTGCGTCATTCAAGGAACGTAGTCGTAATTCTACCCCGTTGACTCGTTTCCCCATCCCGAACAATGCCTGCGCTGCCTCTAATCCGACGAACGCGTACGCAGCATCATATTCGCGATTGCTCGACTCGTATATACCAACGATGTGAAATCGCCGAATGAGAGGTTGACCGAATTGAAGGAGCGCTATCTCCGATCCGGCCAAACTCACCACCGCCACCGTATCCCCCACTACGGCACCTAACCGATCGGCCAACGTCATGCCGATAACCATTCCGTTTTGCTTCTCCCCCTTAAAGTCAATGCTTCCCAGCACAAGGTTCTTATGCAGACCTGAGACACCGGCAATTTTGTCGGATTCGATTCCCTTGATGTTGATGACGCGGTTGAGATTGCGTGAAACAATGACCGCCTTGCCCGTGACAATGGGTGCAATTCCCGTCACCTCCCGATGTGTTGAACAGTACTCGATCAGTTGTTGGTACGTCTCAACCGTCGATTGTTTCGTCGTCTCGATGCGAAGATGAGGGTCAAAGTTAATCAAAATAGAGCTCACGAGTCCGCTGAAGCCGTTGAAGACCGACAACACGACAAGTAACGCTGCGACACCGACGGTGACTCCCACGATCGAGATGAGCGAAATGATGGTGATGAATCCGAATTGTCGCTTCGAACGAAGATACCGGAGCGCTATGGTTTGCTCGAAGCTCATGCTACAAAGCGAAGGAGACGAACCGGATCCTGTTGCGCCGCAATGCGCGACGGGAGGAGCGAAGAAAGAAAACACATACCGAGAGCCAGCAGCGACACGAGCAGGAAGACATCTGCTCGTAAGTCGATGGGAACGTGAGTCATGTAATACACGCCTGAGGGGAGGGAAATGAAGCGGTAGGTCATTTCCAGCCAACAGAGACCGTACGCGAAGAGGTTGCCCAGAACTGTGCCAACAAGACCGATGATCATTCCCTGGAGCAAAAAGATGTTCATCAGTTTCCGCCGGTGGGTTCCTAACGCACGCAGAACACCAATCTCTTTCGCCTTTTCGAGAACCATCATCAGCAATGTGCCGATGATATTGACCGTTGCAACAATGATGATCAACCCGATGATAATCGGAATCGGCTTTTTTTGAAGTTCAATCCACGTATACAGATTGCGATGCATCTGCTCCGTGGTGCGCGCATAATGAGGATATCCGAGTTCCTCCGGCAGAACACTCGCAAGGTGGCTCGCACGGCCTGGATCGGCGAGCAGCAGGTCGTAGCCGGACACCATCGGACCGACACCGAACAGCCGCTGAGCGTTTCTGAGGTGGATATAGACGTACGTTTCGTCGTACTCGGACATACCGGTTTCGTAGATACCTTTGACCTCGAACTGCATCACCCGTGTTTGTCCTAAAGAGAGTGTCGTTCCACCGAGGGACAGTAAGAGTATCCGATCCCCAATACCCACCTCCAGTTTCTGAGCCAATCTGCGCCCAATGATGATGCCTTCACTTCCTAGATCCTGGATCCCGAGTCGATATGCCCCTTCTACGAGTCGATTCTTGGCAGCGGAGATATCGTTGTCAGGATCGACGCCTTTGATGAAGACCCCTTCCGTTGCCGCCTCTGATCGGATCATTCCTTCCCGGCTAACATATGGGGCGATTTCGAGCACATCGGGGTGTTGGAGGCGTACCCGCTTGATGGTTTCGTCAGGTTGCGGGAGAAGTTGGTTGGAGAAGGCAAACAATTGCATGTGGGCGGTAAAGCTCACCACATTCTCCTTGATCGTCCTCTCAAAACCGTTGAGGACGGAGAGCGTAATAATGAGGGAGGCAACGCCCAGTGCAACGCCGACGATGGCGATAAAGGTAATGAAGGAAATAAAACCGCGGTTGCGTCTGGAACGAAGATAGCGAAAGGCTATGAAAACGGAAAACGGCATGTGGAGGTTTGCCCTGTCGGCAATGAGCTTGTATCCGAATCAGATCGGACAACTATTTTTTCGTTCCCCATTCGAGTAGATAGCTCTTGATGAACTCATCGATTTCCCCATCCATCACGGAATGCACATCGCTCGTCTCAACCCCGGTCCGGTGATCCTTCACCATTTGATACGGTTGAAAGACATAGGATCGGATCTGACTCCCCCACTCTATCTTCTTCTTCGTGCTCTCCAGGGCGCTCAACCGTGCCTCTTCTTCCTCCCGCCTCATTTGGTAAAGACGCGATTTCAACATCTTCATCGCCCTCTCACGGTTTTGGAATTGCGAGCGCTCTTGCTGACAGGCGACGACGATTCCCGTGGGGATATGGGTAATCCGAACAGCGGTTTCCACCTTGTTGACGTTCTGTCCCCCTTTTCCGCCCGACCGATAGGTATCGATTTTCAGATCCGCAGGATTGATTTCGATTTCGATATCATCTTCAATTTCCGGATAGACGAAGACGGAAGCAAAGGAGGTATGTCGTCGGGCGTTTGCATCGAAGGGAGAGATGCGCACGAGTCGATGCACGCCGTTTTCGGCCTTCAGATACCCGTAGGCGTACTTGCCGATGACTTCGATCGTGGCGCTTTTAATGCCGGCTCCGTCCCCATCGAGTGAATCGACGAGATTCACCTTGAAGCCGCTTCGTTCGCACCAACGCGTATACATGCGGAGGAGCATTTGTGCCCAGTCCTGGGCTTCCGTCCCTCCGGCGCCCGAATGGATCGTGAGAAGCGCATTCTTCGCATCATCGACCCCCCCTAACATGTTCTTAAACTCAAGCTCCTCAATTCCCTTCTCGAGCTTCTTTAAGTCGTTGACGATCTCCTCCACCACACCCGTTTCGTTACTTTCCTGTGCAAGCTCAATGAGGGTGCTGGTATCGGAAGCGAGGGATTCGAGGGCTTTCCATCCATCGACCCATTCCTTCCGTGCATTGATCTCCTGCAACACCTTTTGCGCAGCAAGGTTGTCATTCCAGAAGTTTTCTGAAGAGCTTCGCTCTTGTAGCTCCGCTAACTCTTTTTCCTTCTTGTCGAGGTCAAAGATACCCCCTGAGAGAGACCAGCCTCTTCTTTTGTTCTTCCAACTTTTCTTTCAGGTCATCAAACATATATCTCACCTTCTCCTCATGATATTTCGATTTCCATTCTCAAAAGTGCTGCAGCGAGAGTCTTACCTTGTGCATCGTTTTTCAGGGACTTGGTCCCTCCACCTCCGAGAGCGCGATGCAACAAAAAATTCAATGCCCACAGATTTGGCAGCTCATATCGTTCGACCCCACCAAGAACGATACCTGCAAAATGTCGTTCAACGCGCTCGGCGGTCACCTGTTGTTCAATCAGCGGATAATGTTCTTCCTTGAAAGCGATCAAGCCGATGTTCGCCGTATCTCCCTTGTCGCCCGAGCGTGCGTGACATATTTCGCGGAGTTGAATTTTCATTCTTACACCTCCTGGATCACGACCTGTGGTGTGACGGCGCTTTTTGGCATCAACGCGGGCCAATACGAAATCACTTCGCTCGGTTTCGGTCGTCCCCCTGCAAAGCCAGTAACGGATGGAGGACCCGTTAGAATGAGCGGCGCCAGCTCTTTTCCAAACCGCTCCACCGCAGCGTAATCGTGACCCCTCACACCGACACGCAACACAACTTCATTGAGGTTTTCCAGCTTTGGCGAGAGAGGACCATGACATGAATTGTAGCCAAGGAACTCCGTCCGGATTTCGTCAAATTCCAGACCGAGATCGCGAATCCTTGTGCGGAGAATCTCGTCCGCCTTCTGCGCCTTCTCAAGTGCATCAGGCCAGGAATACGTCAGCGTGCCAAAGGTGGTGTAGCCGTCAAGGTATGACATCGAAACCTTGTAATACTCTGTCGCCGGTTTGCCCTTCACGCCAAATACTCGGACACGATCTTTACCGACCTGCTCGAGCCGGATCGTTGTGAAGTCCGCGACACAATCGGGAGTGATGTATTCCTTGGGGTCGCCGATTTCATAGAGGAGTTGCTCTTTCACTGTTTGAAGGGTTACGGCGCCTCCGGTATTCTCGTGCTTCGTGATGACGATCTCACCGTTCGGGTACGCCTCGGCAATGGGGAAGCCGATGTGAGCGAGATCGGGAATCGATCTCCAATCTCCTGAGAAATTGCCTCCCGATGCCTGGCCACCACACTCGAGAATGTGACCGGCCACCGTTCCCGCCGCAAGCTTGTCCCAATCCGATGCCAACCAATTGAATTCATAGATCATCGGTGCCAGCGTGAGGCCCGTGTCGGTCGTTCGTCCGGTAACGACGATTTGCGCTCCTCCTTGCAGCGCTTCAACAATCGGAAAAGCGCCGAAGTACACGTTGGCACTCTGTAACCGAGATCGGATCGAGTCGAGGCTTTCGCCCGTTTCCATGTTCTTCAGGTTGATGCTTCGACGGTCGAGTTCATCGATGCGCCCGAGGATGTCATCGCCGAGAACCACGCCGACCTTCAAGCCTCGAATACCGAGACTCTTGCTCGCTTCGAGAATTGCCTCGGAACACGCAATCGGATTCACACCACCCCCATTGGTGATGATCTTGATATTCCGTTCAACACAAATCGGAAGAATCTCTTGCAGAAGCTGAACCAGATCTTTGGCATAACCGAGCTTCGGATCTTTTCGCTTCTGTTTTTGCATGATGGACATGGTAACCTCAGCGAGGTAGTCCATCATCATGTAGTCGAGGGGTCCCTTCGTCACCTGATCGATCGGGGCGGTGAGGAGGTCTCCCCAAAAACCCTGACCCGAAGCGATGCGAATACGTTCTCTCATATCTTCAGTGGATCGATCGAAAAGTAGATTGACGTTCCGTTACCCTCGAACAGGTGTGACCGGGCTAAATCGTTCGAATATGAAGTTCCTTCAGCTGCCTTTCATCGACCGTGGATGGTGAATCATCCATCAATGATAAGCCGCTGCTCGTTTTCGGAAATGCCATCACGTCTCGAATCGATTTCATTCCCGTCATTAACATGACCATCCGGTCGACGCCATAGGCGATCCCCCCGTGGGGAGGGGCGCCGTATTTGAACGCATCCAGCATAAATCCAAACTTTGCCCGTGCTTCTTCGGGCCCGATGCCGAGAAGTCCGAACATCTTGCTCTGTAATTCCGAGCTGTAAATCCGGATGCTGCCCCCTGCGATCTCATTGCCGTTGAGTACCAGGTCGTACGCACGCGCGCGAGCTTTTAACGGATCGGTATCCAGCAATGCGACATCTTCGGGTTTGGGAGAGGTGAACGGATGATGCACCGCGACAAAGCGTTTTTCTTCCTCACTGTATTCCAGCAGCGGAAAATCTGTGACCCACAAAAAGTTCCACTTTCCTTCTGGGATGAGATTCAACCGGTTCGCCATTTCAAGCCGCAACGATCCGAGAATAGAAAGCGCCTTCTGCCATGGGCCGGAGATCAACAAACCTAAATCCCCTGCCTTTGCACCGATCCGAGATGCGAGCAACTTCACCTCTTCGGGAGAGACAAACTTGTCGACCGAGCTTTCCACTTTCTCGTCGGTCACGCGTATATAGACAAGCCCGCCTGCACCCAAGGATTTTGCCACATCGGTCAACCCATCCAATTGATTGCGCGTCATGTTCGCCTGCCCCGGAACCGCAAACCCTGCTACCACGCCTCCTTTCGCAACGGTTTCGCTGAACACGCGGAAGCTGCTCTCGGCAACGATGTCGGAACAATCCGCGATCTCCAACCCAAAGCGTGTATCCGGTTTGTCGCTTCCGTACTTCTCCATCGCTTCCCTGTACGTCAGTCGAGCAAAAGGACGCTTGATATCAACATTCAGGATGCCGGACCAGAGCTCGACGATGAGCCCCTCCGTCGTCATAAGAACGTCGTCCTCGTCGACGAACGACATTTCGACGTCAATTTGGGTGAACTCCGGCTGCCGGTCCGCCCTCAGATCCTCGTCGCGAAAGCACTTGACGATCTGAAAATACCTATCATACCCAGCAACCATCAGAATCTGCTTATACGTTTGGGGCGACTGCGGCAGTGCGTAGAATTTTCCCCGATGAATGCGGCTTGGCACGAGAAAATCGCGTGCCCCTTCGGGCGTTGATTTCATGAGGATGGGCGTTTCCACTTCGATGAAGTTGTGCCGGTCGTAATAGGCCCGCGTGATTTGATAGAAGCGATGCCGAACCATCAGATTGCGCTGCATCATCGGTCGGCGCAGATCAAGGTACCGATATTTCAGACGAAGTTCTTCAGAAACGTCAATCGAATCTTCGATGGGAAACGGGGGAGTTTCCGCCTTGTTGAGAATCTGGAGTTCCGTCACCGTTATGTCGATCGCCCCCGTAGGTAATTCGGGATTTTCCGTCCCCGCCGGCCGACGCTCAACCTTGCCGGTGACAGAAATGACGTACTCCGATCGGAGCGATTGCGCTTTCTCGTACGCCGTCGTGTCGTGTTGCGGAGCAAACACCACTTGCGTCTTTCCGTACCGGTCACGAAGATCGATGAACACCACGCCACCCAGGTCGCGCCGAACATCCACCCATCCCGTCAACGTGACTGTTTGTCCGATGTGTGTTTCTCGTAGCTCACCGCATGTATGTGTGCGTTTCCTGTAGCTGGTCAATGGAATTTGCCTCGTTTCGATTCGGTCGTGGTGGTGTACAAACAAAAATGCGAGAAGACGTTCTTCGCCCGACCTTCTCGCATTGTGCAAAATCGTACGTCAGTTCAGATGTTTTGAAATCTTCTCTACCAACATTTTCTTCGGAACAGCGCCGATGAGTTGGTCAACCACCTTTCCTCCCTTGAACACCAGGAGCGTCGGGATGCTCCGGATGCCGAACTGCATCGACACTTGCTGGTTCGCATCAACATCCACTTTTCCCACTTTCAACTTGCCGTTGTATTCTTTTGCAAGTTCTTCAACGACGGGGGCAATCATTTTGCACGGCCCACACCACTCTGCCCAAAAATCGACTAACACGGGAGTGGGAGATTGCAGAACTTCTGTCTGAAAATTCGAATCGGTAATCTCGACTGGCTTCATTCCTTCATCCTTTCAAGAATTATCCTTGGAGCCTCACTGCGGAGTCTCCCAAGAGTTGCTTGAGTGAACCAAGAAACTGTGCGCTTGGTTCCACCGTCAAACGGCGTGTCCAATATACAGAATTCACATCTAATCCGCCACCGACCACATGGAAATAGCACATGCACTTACCGCGATGGCGCTCCATCAACTTTCTCAGTTCCAGAATGGTATCCTCATCAACTTGATCCACATTCACCGTCAGGGCGATGCTCTTCGTAAAACGATCGCGCACCCGTTCCATCGGAACGATTTCGTTCACTAACACTTTCAGAAGATCGCCGTTGGATTCTCCTTTCCCGATAGCCATAATCATCGATTCGGGAGTGAGGAACTTCGAGTACTTTTGAAAAGCATCGGAGAAGACGATGAGATCCCCCTTCCCCGTAAAGTCTTCGATGGTCACGAACGCCATCGTGTTTCCTTTTTTATCGATTTTCCGGCGTACGCTTGAAACGATGCCGAAGACACGTACGGTCGAATTCGGTTTGACGTTGGACGCATTCCCCAGCGTGGTGGTGCTGAATGCCTCAATTTCGTCACGGAATTTTTCCAGAGGGTGTCCCGTCAGATAGAATCCAAGCGCTGCCTTCTCCCTTGCCAAGCGTTCACTCTCCGACCACGCGGAGATGTGCGGAAGAGCAGGTCGGGGCTGTAGTTTAGCGCCGCTGATTTCGAAAAGAGTCGATTGCCCTCGCCCTGTGCTCTCCTGTACGTGTTGGCCGTGGAAGAGGGCTTTGTCGACCGCTTCAAAGAGCTGAGCCCTATTATCGTGCAGTGAATCGAATGCTCCAGCTTGAATCAACCCTTCCAGCGTCCGTTTATTTACCAATCGCAAATCGACACGCGCACAGAAATCAAATATATCGCCAAATCGTCCCTTCTCGCGCCTCGTCTTCACGATGCTTTCGACAGCACTGGTTCCCACATTCTTGATGGCACTAAGAGCAAATCGGATTCCTTTCGGCGTTACGACGAACGTAACGTCGCTCTCGTTCACATCCGGAGGCAGAACATCGATGCCAAGCTTTCGACACTCCTCAATGAGAATGACGATCTTGTCGGTATCGGCCATTTCGCTCGAGAGCGTCGCGGCCATATATTCCGCCGGATAGTGCGCTTTGAGGTACGCCGTTTGGTACGCCAGTACGGAGTATGCTACACTGTGTGATTTGTTGAAGCCGTACGATGCAAACTTCTCGATCAAGTCGAATATCTCACCTGCGCTTTTCTTATCGACATGATTCTTCACCGCCCCCTCGATAAATTCCTTCTTCTGCTTTGCCATCAGCTCTTTATCTTTCTTCCCCATCGCACGACGCAGCAAGTCGGCTTGTGCAAGACTCAAGCCGGCGATCTCGCTTGCGATCTTCATGACCTGTTCTTGATAAACGATGACGCCATACGTTTCTTTCAAGATCGGTTCAAGTTTCGGATGGAGGTACTCAATCTTCTTACGACCATGCTTCCTGTCGATAAAGTCTGGAATATTTTCCATCGGCCCTGGACGATACAACGCATTCATCGCGACGAGGTCGTGAATCGAGCTCGGTTTCAATTTTCGGAGATAATCGGTCATTCCCGAACTTTCGAATTGGAAGAGCGCCACCGTTTGCCCCTTCGAAAACAGATCCAGTGTTTTTGGGTCGTCGGGAGGAATGCGATAGAGGTCGACATCCACGCCGTGATTCTCTTTGATCATCTTGAGCGCATTCTCAATCACGGTCAATGTACGCAGACCAAGGAAATCCATCTTGAGAAGCCCGGCTTCCTCAAGATCCTTCATGTTGTATTGCGTCATCAACTCGGTCTGAGGCGTCTTGAACATCGGCACGTAATCGCTGATGTCGCCCGGGGCGATGACAATGCCGGCGGCGTGCGTCGACACGTTACGGTTCATCCCTTCCAAAACGAGCGCCGAATCGATCATCAGCTTGATCTTCTCGTCGCCGCTTTCCTTAATCGCCCTCAACTCGGGAACCGTCTCGATGGCTTCTTCCAGTGGGGTCACCTTGCCGAGCACCAGCGGGATCTGTTTTGTGATCGGCTCGATGACGCTCAGAGGCACGCCCAACACGCGACCAACGTCCTTCAGGACGGCCCTGGTCGAAAGTGTGCCAAACGTGATGATTTGGGCAACCGAGTTTTCTCCGTACTTGTCTTTGACGTACTTAATCACGAGATCACGTTTGTCATCAGCAAAATCGACATCAATATCCGGCATGCTGACCCGGTCAGGATTCAGGAAACGCTCAAAGAGCAAGTCGTATTGAAGTGGATCGACGTCGGTAATGCCGAGGGCGTACGAGACGAGCGAGCCGGCTGCGCTACCACGACCCGGACCGACGCGAACGCCCATGCGTTTCGCAGCATTAATGAAGTCTTGCACAATCAAGAAGTATCCCGCATATCCCATTCCGTTGATGACATTCAGTTCATGCTCCAATCGTTGCACGATTTCCGGTGTCACCGTTGGATAGCGGCGAACGAGTCCCTCGCGTGCAAGTTTGTTCAGGTACTCCTCAAGCGTCGTGACGCCGGCGTCGGCAGGAATCGGGAACTTCGGCATGTGGTTCGTCTTCAAATCGAGTTCCACATTGCACTTTTCGGCAATCTCCAACGTCGAGGCGATGGCTTCAGGAAAATCTTCGAACAGCCGAGCCATTTCAGCACCCGATTTGAAGAAGAGCTGATCGGTACCGTAGCGAAGCGTACGATAGTCAGGAATATTCGTACTGCTGGCATCAGGAATGCACAACATAATATTGTGCGCGATGGCGTGCTCTGGCTTGATGTAATGACAGTCGTTTGTAGCAACCAATTTCAGTCCCAACTCCTTTGCAATCTTCGGAGCGTGAGCAAGGATCGGTTGTTCCACGTCCATCCCGTGATTCTGAATTTCGATGTAGAAATCCTCTCCGAAGATGTCTTTGTACACCGCGGCGGCTCTGCGCGCTGCATCCTCATTCCCATTGACCAGATGTGCCCCCACCACGCCACCTGGACAAGCGGAGGTCGCCACAATTCCTTCGCGATACTGATGAAGTAATTCTGTGTCGATGCGCGGCTTGTAATAGAAACCCTCCGTATGTCCGAGCGTGCACAGCTTGATGAGATTGCGGTAACCGACTTCGTTCTTCGCGAGAAGAAGAATATGATGATAGATGCCGCGACCTTGTCCTTGATTCGACTTTTCGGATTGGAGTGTTTTATCGAAACGACTCCCCTTCGTGACGATGTACGCTTCACAACCGATGATCGGTTTGATGCCGGCTTTCTTCGCTTTTTTATAGAACTCCATTGCACCAAACATCACACCGTGATCGGAGAGGGCAACGGCGGACATGTTGTTTGCAACAGCCGCGTTGATGATCCCTTCGATCGTCGCGGCGCCATCCAGCAGGCTGTAATGGGAATGATTGTGAAGATGAACAAACTCAGACATTGCAGGATATCGAGGATAAACGATGAGGAAAGAACAACGGACGCAGAGTACGCATTACAAAAATGGAATGCAACGGCAGCGATAATTAAAAACTGAGCGACAGCAATTTCGGTTCTGTCATTGCATCAATGGCGTATTTCACTCCTTCCCTTCCGAAACCGGAATCTTTTACGCCGCCATAGGGCATGTTGTCGACACGAAAGGTTGGATTTTCATTCACCATCACTCCCCCCACTTCAAGATGATTGTAGGCGAACAAGATATTCTTCAGATCATTCGAAAAGATCCCAGCCTGTAACCCGAATGGCGAATCGTTAATCCCTTCCACCGCCTCTTCCACGGACCCAACCCTGTGCAGCGTTACCACCGGTCCAAAAACTTCCTGACAATATACTCTCGCAGCACGGGGCACACTGGCGAGAATTGTGGGAGCGATGACACGTCCCTCGACCGTCCCTCCGGCAAGAACTCTTCCTCCCAGTTTCACCGCCTCTTCGATCCAAGATACAATACGATCTCTCGCAGCATCGTTGATAACCGGACCAACGACCGTATCGACAAGCGAGGGATCGCCTCTTTTCAATAACTTTGCCCCCTCCACAAAGCTCTGTTCGTATTCATCATAAAGAGCTTCGTGAATAAAGATCCTTTGGACCTTGATGCAGACCTGCCCAGCGTAGACAAACGCTCCAAGAAGATTCTTCTTCACTGCCTCCTCCACATTGGCAGACCGGTCGACGAACACACCGGCGTTTCCACCCAGTTCCAACATTACCTTCTTTTTGCCGGCCAATCGTTTCAATTCCCATCCAACGGTCGGACTTCCCGTAAAACTCAACATCCTGATTCGCTCATCTCTCACGAGCGATTCCGCGACCTCAATTTCACACGGTAATACGCTGAGTGCTTGCGGAGGATAGTTGGCAGAGAGAATCAGATCCGCGAGACGGAGGCTGCTCAGTGATGCTTGAGGGGGAGGTTTGAGGATGAATGCGTTGCCGCTCGCAATGGCAGGCGCCACTTTGTGGGCGACGAGATTGAGTGGAAAATTAAAAGGAGCAATGCCCAGAATAACACCAATGGGGAAACGTCGTACGATACCGAAGCGGTTGGAGGCTTGTCGATGGAGATCGAGCGGAACGAGTTCACCTCCAATGCGCTGAGCTTCCCCGGAGGCAAGGGCAAACGTCGTAATAGCGCGATCGACTTCCCCGCGGGCAAACTGAATCGGTTTGCCAACTTCCGCTGTGATCAAGCGGGCGAATTCCTCGCGTTGCAGTTTCAGTTTCTCTGCAACTGTCGCGAGAATCTCCGCCCGTTCGAAGCTTTGCAGGAGTTTCGTCTTTTCAAAACCCGCCAATGCGCGTTGAATCGCCAGACTCGCGTCCTCAAGATTGGCAAGATGCACCGTACCAACCAAGTCGCCCTTGTACGGATTCCGCACCTCCGAGCTTGAGTGACCGTGACTCCAGATGCCGCCGATTAAGAATGGAGAGGAGAACGATGCAGAAGACATTGCATGCTCCTCACTCCAACAGGTTCTTGACGGTTGCTACCAGATCGTCTTTCGGAACCATCATCCGTTCACCCGACTTTCGTTTCTTGATCTCAACCTGACCGTTCTTCAGTCCCTTCTCTCCTACAATGACATGAAATGGCATACCGAGCAAATCGGCATCCTTGAATTTGAAGCCGGGCGAGACATTGGCGCGCTCGTCAAACAACACTTCGATACCAGCTTCCGTGAGCAAACGGTAGACCTGATTGGACGTGAAAACGACCTCTTTGCTGTTCATGTTTACGGCAATCAGGTGAACCTGATAGGGCGCCAGCGCCTTATCCCAGACGATCCCATGCTCATCGTGGCTTTGTTCGATGGCGCAGGCAATGATACGTTCGATGCCGATGCCATAACTGCCCATAACGATCGGCTTCGAGCTGCCAGACTCGTCGAGATACCTTGCGTGGAGCGCCTCGGAGTATTTTGTACCGAGCTTGAAAATGTGCCCCAGTTCGATCGCATTCGTCACTTTCAATGGCTTGTTGCATTTGGGGCACGGCTCGCCTGGCTCAACCGTGCGCAGGTCAAAATATCCATCGATCTTCACGTCTCGTTGTAAGTCGATGTTCATCAGATGATAGTCGTTCCTGTTGGCTCCGCTGATTAAACCATTCGCTCCTTCCAAACGCTTATCGGCAACGATCTTGAATCGTTTCAGATTCACCGGGCCTATCGATCCGCCGTCGGCTCCTGTCAAGCCTAACAACTCCTCAGCGCTGATCGGAGAGACCTCCCCTCCTCCCAACGCCGCGGCGAGTTTCGTCTCGTTGAGCTGATCATTCCCCATCATCAGTACGAGTACCGGTGAACCATCGTGTCGATACACCACCGATTTCGCGAGCCGTTCATAAGGAACTTTGAGAAAGTCGGCAAGCTGATCGATGGTGCGGATGTTAGGAGTATGCACCTCTTCAATCGGTTTTTCCTCGCTCACACGACTGACAGGGGGTACGGCAGAGGTAGCAACCTCGATGTTTGCCGCGTAATCACACGAGTCACACAATGCAACGGTGTCTTCACCGTAGGGGGACTCCACCATGAACTCCTGCGATCCGCTTCCACCCATCGCGCCGCTGGAGGCACCGACGACGAAAAACCGAAGGCCGCATCGGGTGAAAATCCTCTTGTACGCCTCCGCGTGGAGTTCGTAACTCGCATCCAGACCTTCCCACGTTGCGTCGAGACTGTAGGAATCCTTCATAATGAACTGGCGGCCACGTAAAACTCCCGATCGGGGGCGCGGTTCGTTTCGGAATTTCGTCTGAATCTGATACCAGATTTGCGGCAGGTCTTTGTACGACTGGATGTGCATCGCCGCAATTTGCCCGATGACCTCCTCGTGAGTGGGTGCAAGAACAAGGTCTCGCTCCTTGATGCTCAGAATGAAATTCGGGACGTTACGCCGGCCCGTCTCGATCCACAACGATTCCGGATTCAGGGCAGGCAGGTAAAACTCCTGCCCTCCGATCGCGTTCATCTCCTCCCGCACGATCTGCATTGCCTTGAGCATTGCTTTATAGCCGAGGGGAAGATAAGAATAAACGCCCGCCGTCAATTGTCGCATCATGCCGGACCGCAACATCAATTGATGGCTCGGGATGCTCGCATCGGTAGGAATTTCTTTCAGCGTGGGAACAAAGGCTTTTGAAAGGCGCATAAATTCGGAATGTGGTGGGATCAGTGAATTCTGTTTATCGCTTCAATTGTACGAAAGATCGGCAGGGAAAACAAGGTGAGGGACGAATTGCTATTGGTGAGAGTCTGCGCTCTTCCCTGTGCGAATCTATAACACTTTCAGGACGAGCATCGTAATATCATCCGATTGAGGCGTTCCGCGCGTGTAGGCATCAAGCGCGGCTTGGATCTCATCGATGATCTGACGGGCAGAAAGAGAAAGTTTTGATCTGATCAGGTGCTCAAGACGCTCTTCCGTGAAATCCTCGCCTTGCGCGTTCATTGCCTCGCTCACGCCATCGGTGTACATCACCAGGACATCCCCTTGTCGCAACTCTACCATTCCTTCCTGATACGGGGTGATGGTGTTCATCAAACCAAGAATAATTCCTCCGACTTCCAGTTTTTCGAGCGACCCATCGGCGTGGAACAGCATGGGAGGATTGTGGCCGGCATTGACATATCGAAACACGCGTTGCGGAACGTTCAGCGATCCCCAAAAGAAGGTGATGAATTTTCCCTGGCCGGTGCTTTGGCAAGTTAAGTTGTTTATACGTGCTGTCGCTTCCGAGAGACTCATTCCCATCGGTGCAAACGCGCGGAGAGAGGCTTGCACGTTCGCCATCAACAATGCCGCGCCCGTCCCTTTCCCCGACACGTCGCCAATAGCAAGGACAACCTCGTGCGGGGTAATCGGCACCACATCATAGTAATCACCTCCGACCTGCTTCGAAGGAATGTTGATTGCAGCGACATCGAATCCCTCGATTCCAGGGAGAGAGCGGGGTAAAAGCCCTTGCTGGATTTCACGCGCGATGGCAAGCTCATCTTCAAGCCGTTGTTTCTCCAGCGCTTCGCGAAAGAGTCTCGCATTCTCGATCGAAATGATGGCCAGATGGGCAAGTGAGGCAAGGAACTCCAGATCTCCACGAGTATATGGGCCACCTCGCAATCGATCGCCAAGGAGAATAAAGCCTTTGACATCGTTCTGCGTCATCATCGGCACCACGACGCGGATGCCTCTTTGGAGCAGAAAAGCAGCTGCTTCAGCAAATTTCTTCTTGCGGGCAAGTTCCTGAACGATTTCAGGTGATTTCAGTTGCTGCAAACTTTTGAACGCCTGCTCGATCCCTTCGCCGCCATCAAGACGCGAGGCAACCACCTTCATCTCTGTTCCTTCTTCCAGACAAATGGCGTAACGGTTCACGCCGACCTGACCAAGCAACGAGAAGGTGAGCAGCCGGATGACTTTATCGGACTCAAGGACAACGTTGAATTCCTTTCCTAAATCAAAAAGCGTATTCAGTTCCTGAAACTTCCGGTCGAGATTCCGGTTGGCTTCCTTGAGCTGGCCAATGATGAGTGCCTTTTCGATCGCGGAGGCGGAGAGATTGACGAGCGAGTTGATGAGTTGAAGATCACTCTCGGAATACCTCCTTCCCCCTAATCGTTCACCCAGTCCAAGAAATCCGACCACACTCCCTTGGCTCACGATGGGAACGATCAAGGTGATTCCAAGGTCGCGAAAGAATGACATCCACGCTCGCGCGTCATTTTTTCCCCGCCGAATGGTCATGATTCGTTTCGGACTTTTCGGCACGACGAACGTCATTCCTTCAACATCGCCGCCAACTCCTTTCGCGGTTACGACTTGGTATTCATGCACCTTCTTCTTCAGTAGAACCATCCCTTTCGATACAAGCATCTTTCCCATCACCGTCAAAAGAACGGTTCCGAGAATGAATTTCAAATCGAGCGATGAGTTGATGACGTTACTGAACTCGAAGAGAGGAAGGAGATCGGCCGAGGGAGTATCGGAAGCTCGTGCGGAGGTGGGCATAGGGAGACGAGCGAAGGTTGAGATCTAACTGCGCGCAGCGGCTTTGTCGGGTGTCAGATATTTAATCAACCGGACGACGTTTCGTTTGCCGGGTGAATACGAGTATTCTACCTTATCCATCAGAGTGCGCATCAGATACACGCCCAATCCGCCGCGGCGGAAATGCGTGAGATGCTGTTTCAGATCGGGCAACCTCGCGGTATTGGGATTGAACGATTTGCCATTGTCGATAATGCTGATCTGGAACATATCGCGTTCAGACGTGATATCGATCTGGATTTTCTTATCGGGCGCATTCTGGTAGGCGTGCTTGATCACGTTCGTGCACGCCTCATCGACGGCAAGGACGATTTTCGAGGACTCCTCCTCCGAAAAGCCGAAATCCCTCGCAGCGCGCATCACGAACTCGCGCACTTCGAGCAAATTGTCCGTACGACTAGAAATTGTTTTTGAGAGTTTCTTCGTCATGCGATTGGTGAATCGGACTCCCGGGGAGCCGATCCGGTCACACGCTTAGTTCTGGACCGACCGCGCGTCCTGAAATTTCTTGATGGCATCCTGCTCATCCTTGTAAATCTCATACAGGATGGGAAATCCGAGAAGATCGAAGACGTTATAAACCTTCGGAGACATATTAGTCAACTTGATGTCGCCGCGGTTTTTCCTCACATCTTCGATGTATGCCATGAACACACCCAGCCCCGCACTGCTGATATAGGATAGGTCTTTGCAGTTCACGACGATGTTGAACTTCTTCTCCTCGATGAGCTTCTGGAGTACATTCTCGAGTTCGGGAGCCGTATGGGCATCGAGGTATCCTTTGAGGTCGATGACGTTCACCCCCTCGCCGGTGCGGTGCTGGATTTTGAATTCACTCATGGTGGGAATCTCCTTCTTGATGCTTCGAAAACTTTCTACATCCTGGGTGTATCATCCTTCTCCATGTCCTAACCATTTGATCACCACGAGCGTCATATCGTCTCCATACGCAGAATCGCCCGTGTGGTTTCTGATTTCCGTTAAAATCGTTTCTTTGATTTGTTCGGCTGAAAGAAAGCGCGCGCCCAACGCTGCCTGAACCAATCTCTCAAAACCGAACTCTTCCCCTTCGGCATTCCGCGATTCATTCAAACCGTCGGTGTAGAATATACAAAGATCGTCTTTTTGAAGCTGTATCTCCGCTTCTTGTATCGTTTCCTCGAAGATCTGTTCATGGGTCAGTCCGAGACCGATACCGGTGGGTCGTATCATCTGAGCGTGCAGTCCGGAAACGTGGATCATCGGACAGTGTCCCGCGCGTGCAAGCGTCAGTGTCCCTTTGGGGATATCGATGATCCCGTACAACAAACTAATGAATGCCTTGTGTTCAAGACTTTCCACCAGCGATTGATTCGCACGCAGCAGCAACTCACGCGGCGAGTCGCAAATCTTGCTGAGCGATTGAAAGATGCCCTTCACCTCCGCCATGTAAAAAGCCGCCGAAACCCCCTTGCCTGAAACATCCCCAACAACAACGCCCAATCGATCTCCCTTCAATTGAACGAAATCATAGTAATCGCCTCCTACTTCCAGCGAAGGTTCGGAGACGGCGGCGATTTGGAGACTCGGATGCTTGGGCAACCGTTGCGGGAGAAGTCGCTTCTGCATCTGCTGTGCAACCATCATCTCCTGCTGATAGCGTTCCCGTTCGAGCGACTTGGCGATCAGTTTTGAGTTTTCGATAGCAATGGTGACGTGGTCTGCAAAAGTTGTCATCACGTCGATATCGTCCTGATCGAAACCGAATTCAAAATCCTTCGTCGCGTGCAGAAAGCCGATCGGCTCGCCATGCGAAACGAGGGGTACGCTCAGAAGCGAGCCAACGGTCACGCCGCTCTTCGTAATGTGTTTCGTCCTCCGGTCATTCCGGATGTCGTCGATAAGAAGAGCACGTTTTGAATCCAGCACATACTTCCGCAATGACGATTCCTCGCTGGCCGTAATCAGCTCGATCTGTTCAGGCGATATATTTCGATTGGAAACAACATCGACGGCAACCTGTCCATTCGTTCCACGCTCTCGGATCAATTCAAGCCATGCGCTTCGTGCACCGACCACCTCGAGCGTCATCGCCGTCACCGTATTCACCAGATCCGAAAAGTCGAAGACCTGCGTCACAAGTCGACTCAGGTTGTGAAGCGATGTCAATTCCGACTGTTTCCTCTCGTACACCTCCGCTGTGGGAAGATGAAACAAGGTGCTGATAAATGCCATACCGAAATATACCGCTCCGAAAATGGCGTTGAGCTGGGCAAAATTGCGGAGTGGAAGATGAAATGTATCGAGAGCTCGTGCGACGGGATGTTGTGTGATGAGGAGACTCAAGCCGATAAACGTCAAGAACAGAAGAGCACTGTAGACGATAGAATAGAGTTTCTCGCGTCTTGACAGATAGACAATCCAATTCTGTTTGAACGAGTTCACCACAATCATGACCACAGCCACAGCAAACAGGATGGACGAAATGACGGAAAGTTCAGCCGGGATCAGCGGAAGGACAGTGAGACTGGAAAGCAACAGCACGACAACATAAATAATGAAATTCCTCTTTGTTCCTTTCCGTCGTTTGTGCAAGAGCAGGTCCTTGATCGTAAGCAAAACTGAAATGGAGAACAAACCGAGGACCACTCCGAACACGACCGATAAAAGGCTTGTGAGTGCGGCTTGCGGTGGTGTGATCGTTCCGTCTGGTGCAGTCGTCCCTCTCCCGACAAACGAAACCAGACTCGCCAGAAAGAGCACGAGGAGGGAATAAATAAGAAGCTTGCCGATGTTCTTCGGGATTCCCGACGGCCGCTCCGCATGCGCAGCCCGAATGTAAAGATAAAGGAGGAACAGGGCACAGACGATGGCGCCCTCCCGAATGTACAGGATGCCATCCAGATCGAAGCTGACCGCGTGCCGGATCACATCGAGGATGAAGACCGTCACAAAAACAACCAAGGACGCGGTAACGTAGAGTATTTTCTTTAAGCGGGACATCGATGAGAACAAAAGCTCTTCACTATTCGTGTTGAGAGCGGAAAAGTTACATCCGTCCGCTTTCGTCTGATGAAATCAGCCCCAAACCAAAAAGAAAACCACACCCGACAGGGATTGTCCCATCAAGCGTGGTTTGCCGAAACCTGAATGTACGACGATCAACGTGGCTCCGTCGGGGTTCACGTGAGCTGCACCGTCGGTCAGGAGCTTGCCTCGGCGATGTAGCGATCGATCTCCCTTACAAACGCGGAGGTAGGATATTCCTTTTTTACCTTCTTGTAGAGTTCAACGGCTTTTTGCTTGTTTCCCGACGCAACGTAGTTGCGACCGGCGTGCATAAGATGTTCGGCGGCAAGTACTCCCTTGGCATCCTTATACGAGGCGCGTTCGAAGTAGTCGGCGGCTTTTGCGTACTCTCCCTTCGCTTCGTAGCAAGCGGCGGCACCCGCCAACGCCGACGCATCGAGCATCGGGTCACCTATATCGACATCGAGAAAATACTCCAGCGCTTTGTCATAGTTGCCTTGAGCAAAGTAGGCGTTTGCAAGAAAGAGCGTGGCCAGCGAACCGGAATGCGTGGAGCCATAGTCATCCACGATTGCTTGCAGACCACGTATGTTCTCCTGAGGATTGCCCTGAATCGCCAGATCGTATCTTCCTTCGTCGTAGTAGCGCATCACCTTACCGAGTTCTGTTGTTGCCTTCTCGTTATTGGCTCGTATGTTGTTGGTAATCACCACAAGAGCGATCCCTACAACCACGAGGGCAGTAACAACGGAACTCACAAGTCGTTTGTTTTGCTGATACCACGACGTCGCTTCAAAGTACGTCGTGATGAGCTTATCTTGCTTCATTTCCTTCTTGCTGATCTTCTGTTGTGCTTTAAGCATTCAATGCTCCACGCTGTGATGATGTTTGACAGATTGTTGAACGGGTCTCCATACTCTTCTGTGAAACGTTGCGTTCTTCCTGCGGGGGAAGAGTACATTTGGTGTTTGTTTTCGATCTCGACTCCCAGTGATCCATCGCTATACAGACCGTGTCCGGCGAATCCGCCAGAGGCGGAGAACGCGCAACCTTTGATTCGGTCGTTGGCTCGCCATTGCTTGACTTGATTGTAGGGGGATCCTCAGTACGCCCGGCGCGATTCGAACGCGCGACCTTTAGCTCCGGAGGCTAACGCTCTATCCAGCTGAGCTACGGGCGCATGGCAATTTTCACAGCTGATTCTGAAAGAATGCCAATATACTCCTTGCGGAGACAACAAATTCCAGTGTCTCACGATGAAATGCGGACTTAAGATAAGAAAGTAATGGAGAGAAGGCAAGAAAGCACCTCAGACTGCTTCTGCGGAATTTTCTCGGAGGAAATGATTTATCGCCGGTTCTCAACGCATCACGGTCGTTACCATTTGAGCGTTGACGGTACACGAAGTCAATACTGCGACGGGTGCAACGAAGGTGGTCAACCCCCTCTTCAAGCTCATTTCGACGACCGCTTAGTTTGTGTGGGGTTGGATGTACGCTCGCTGGAGCACATCGAGCACGCGGGCAAATACGCGTTCGTGCGTAATCTTGACCATGCAATCGAAGGTCTTGATAGGACACGTATCGCCCCCGTGTGACGAACAGGGACGACAGCGGAGGCCATGTGTCTCGACAACCGTATCGAACGGGCCGATGGGTGCAAAGCCAAACTCCGGCACCGTAGCTCCGAACAGGGCCACGACCGGTGTCCCAACTCCCACCGCTAAGTGCATCGGCGCGCTGTCGTTCGACACAAGTACTTTGCATCGCCGAATCAGCTCCGCCGATTGCAGCAACGTCAATCGTCCCGCGGTGTTGTAGACTTTTGTGGAACCGCTCAATTGATGCACTTCGGCGCACAATTGGCGATCTTCCGGTCCTCCAACGAGCAACACTTCGAATCCTGCATCGTCGAGATTGACTGCCAGCGATGCGAATCGCTCCTTCAGCCACCGTTTCGTATTCCAAACTGTGCCCGGAGCGAGTGCGATCAGATTGTTGGTATTGACCACTTCGAGCTCGACCAACAACCGGTCGATCACTCGTTGATCCTCGAAAGACGGATAGAGTCTCGGAAGCTCATGCGAAACATCGCGTATGCCGAGACCTTCCAACAATGAAAGATTCCTGCTGATCTCGTGCGCATCCCGTCGGTATTTAACGACCTTCGTAAAAAGAAATCTTCCCGCGCTGCGATCAAATCCTATTCGTATCGGAATCCGTGCGAGGAAGGTGAGGAGTGCGCTCCGGAACGAACGGTGAGGGACAAAGGCCAAGTCGTACTTCCGCTCCCGCAGAACAGAGGCAATGCGTCGAAGTCCTTGCCAACCCCGGTCCCCCCCTTTTTTGTCGAACAAGATCCTGTCCCGAACAGCGGGATGGTTCTCAAAAACGTCGCCAGCACGCGGAACAACGAGCACGTCAATGTGAGCGTCGGAGAAGAAGTCCTTTACAACCTGGATCAGCGGCAGGGTCAAAATGGCATCGCCAAGGAACGCTGTTTGCACCACGAGGATGTTCTTGACCCTCCTCATGTCTGCACCCCCTCCTCTACGCTAACTCCGTTCTTCAAGACATGCTTCCAACGCCTATGCATCCACATCCAATGATCCGGATACTGACGAATGACCTCTTCTGTCAGACGAACGTGGCGTTTCGTAAGCTCGAGGATGTTCTTTTCGTTGAGGCCTACGAGATCGTCGGTGGGAATTTCCACAAATCTCGCCCTATATGAGCCGTCGGGTTGAAGCAAAGGGAAGGTGGCGATAAGCGGCGCGCCCATTTTCAGACTAAACACAGCGGGTCCTTGATGTGTCGGCACCAGTCGCCCAAAAAACTTAACGGCGACGTTCTCCTTCGGAGCGCTCTGATCTGCGACAATGCCCACCGGCTCTCCTGCCCTTAACGCCTTCACCACTTCACGTATCGAAACGCCCATCGGAACGATCTTATTGCCAAACTTTACTCTGCGGGCGTTAATGCTCTTGTCCACGTAGGGGTTCGATTGCGTTTTTACGATGACGTTCAGAGGAATTCCTGTCTGGACAGCAAAGCATTGAGCAGCAAGCTCCCAATTGCCAAAGTGTGCCGTCAGGACAAGCATCCCTTTGCCTCGTGCATGAATTTCACGGACAAGCTCCGGATTCTCAAAGCGGAAGAGCCGGTTGAGTCGATCCTTCGTCAGGCGCGGCATCCAAAGCAATTCGAAGAGCGCCTTGCCGATGACACGGAATGATGCTCGGGCGAGACGGTCCAGTTCCTTGGGCGATTTCTCCGGAAACGCGTGTCGGAGATTATCGAGCGTCACCTCCCGTCGAAATCCCAGAACGGCGTACGCCTGTTCTCCCAGCCAGGAACCGAGCCGCTGTGCAAATCGCAAAGGAAGAAGCTGGACCAGAAATGCGACAGCCTGAAATAATAGATATTCACCGAGGTGACGCAGGTTCATCGCTTATCTCCGTCACACACTCTTGCTCATTCTCCCATGACCTTGACGATGACTCGCTTCTTGCGCTGGCCATCGAATTCCGCATAATAAATTTGCTGCCACGGACCAAAATCGAGTTTTCCGTCGGTGATAGGAACAATCACTTCGTGATGCATGAGCAGACTCTTGAGATGTGCGTCGGCGTTGGTCTCTCCCGTTCGGTGATGACGATAATCCGTCCTGAAGGGAGCGAGCTTTTCAAGCCATGCGTCGATATCCTGAATCAACCCTTGTTCGGCATCGTTCACGTAGACAGCGGCGGTGATATGCATGGCGGAAACAAGCGCCATCCCTTCTTTCACACCGCTTTTCTTGACAATCCGCTCAACTTCGTCCGTGATGTTGATGTACTCACAATGATGCTTGGTATTGAACCAGAGATACTCCGTTAAGAATTTCATTGTTCCCTCGTCCTTCAGGCGTTCTCACTGCACCCTCCACGATTGACACTCAACGTCCGCTCAGTACTATTCGGTAATCAAGCGGACCGAGATGGAGAGTGATCTGTTGAGAGGATGGGTGTATAGGGGTTCCCGAAAAATACTCGCGATAGGGTGGCTTCATGTCACCGGGCAGTGTGAGCGTGACCGACTTCGGCTCGCGACCAAAGTTGATCACCACCAACACGTCGTCACCATCGGTGCGACGTAGAAAAGCAAGCATCTTCGATCCGGCCTCATGCTGAAGACTCTGGTACGTTCCACGACGCAAGGCCGGATGCGCGTGGCGAAGAGTTCCGATTTTTCTGAAGAACTCGCGCACATCTTTGTTTTTGGACCAGTCAATTTCTACCTTCTCGAACAAATCGAGTCTCCTCTCGTTGCCAACCTCTTCTCCATTGTAGATGAGGGGGACACCCGGGAAGGTGAACGCAAGCAAAGCGGTTGCCTTAGCCCCTTGTGGAGTGAACTTCACGGTTGCCGGTGCATCCCATGCATTCTTATCGTGATTGGTGTTGAACCTCATGCGCAGCGAACCTTGCGGGAACCGTCGTGCCTCGTTCAACAGGATGTCGTCAAAGACCTTCACCGGCGTGGAGCCGTGTATGACTTTGTCGAGCACGTCGTAGAAGTTCCAGGAGTACGTCAGGTCAAATGCCTCCACGTGATGTTCAGGCAGAGTTCCTTCAGAGAGCATCATCACCGGTTTGATTTTATCCAGCTCTTTCCGCGCACGTTCCCAGAAGTCGGTCGGCACCATCTCCGCCACGTCACATCGATAGCCGTCAATGTCGAACTCCTTCACCCAGTAGCGCATCATCTCGATCATGTATTTGCGCAGCTCATGGTGATTGTAGTTCAGATCGGCCACATCGTGCCAATCAGCATTGGGTGAAACGATGGCGCCCTGACGGTCGGTTGTGTACCAATCGGGATGCTCCATAATCAGCTTCGCATCCCATGCCGTATGGTTGGCAACGAGATCAATGATGATCTTCATACCATGCGCGTGAACACTTTTGACAAGCGAACGGAAGTCTTCTTTTGTCCCAAAGGCCGGGTTCACTTCGTAGTAGTCCTGCACGGCGTAGGGACTTCCGAGCGTTCCCTTGCGATTCAGTTCACCGACCGGATGGATCGGCATCAGCCACACGACGGTGACGCCGAGGTCTTTCAATTCCGGCAAGCGTCGCTCGAGAGCCTTGAAGGTTCCCTCCTTCGAAAACGAACGGAGATACACTTCATAAATCACGGCATCCTTCACCCATTCTTCGCTCGGTCGCGCCGGAAGATCGGCAAAGGGCGTCCGCATGAGCCTCTCCACTTCACGCATCGGCACAAGCGAGATGGGCTTGTAAATCCCCCCGGGGCCGGAGTAATCGTGCACACGAATGACAAGCAAGTTCTCACCGTCGCGCACGGCATCCGTGAGCTCAAAATAGAACGGCTCACTATAGCCGACGTGCCCTCCGACGTGTTTTCCGTTGATCCACACCTCTGCATCATCATCGACGCCGCCGAAAAACAGGGCCAAGGAAGATTCGGCTGATGCAACGGTAAAGCGCGTCATAAACCATCCCGTACCATCGTACCCTTCAAGGTTGTATCTGTCCCAATACTCTGGTACGATCACCTCTGCCCAATCCGAACGATCCCACGATTCCTCGTACCACCCTTCTTCGGTACCGCGATCGAGGGTATCAACCTTGAAGTACCATGGACCATCTAATTGCATAGTTTGCTCCTTTCGTGATGAGCAACTTAGAATGAGCAATGGGAGAACTACAATCGTATGGAACAAATAGAGAAAGGATTTCAAGGGGTCATCTCCAAAAAGTGATGAAAGATTTCAACTACAGTTATCGCAGCCAAAATCGATACAGACATCATCCTTTCACGCTTCCGAGAGTTAATCCGGAGACCAGCCATCTACTTAACGAGAGAAAGAGCACAACAACGGGAACCATCACGATGATCGATGCGGCTCCATACATTCCCCACTCTGTGCTCATGCTCGATTCAAACGATCTGAGACCGATCGGGAGCGTCCATAAGGCGCTGTCCTGTAAGATCTGCGCCGCCACAAGGTATTCAGACCACGCAGTCATAAACGAGAAGAGCGCTGTGATGACCAACGCGGGTGCAGCGAGCGGCAAGATCACCCGGAAGAACGCCATAAAGTGCGTGCACCCATCGATACGCGCCGCCTCCTCCAGACTCGTCGGAATGGTATCGTAATATCCCTTCATCGTCCAAATGCAAAACGGCAAGGCAGTGGCCGAATAGACAATGACGATACCAAGATAGGTATTGATGAGGCCAAGGTGAATCAGCATGATGTACATCGGCAACAAAAGCATGGTTGCCGGGAACATCTGCGTTGTGAGCAAACTCAGCAGTCCGATTTTTCGACCGAGGAAGCGAAAGCGCGAGAACCCATATCCAGCCATGGAAGCAAACACAACACCGGTGAGCGTGACGGCAAGCGAGACGAACGTGCTGTTCCACAGCCACAAGAGAAATTCCCGTTCCGTGAAGAGACGCACGTAGTTTTCAAACGTTGCATTTTCGGGAATCAACTCCAGCGATGTCGATAACAGCTGATCCCCCGGCCGCAGCGAAATATTCACCACCTGCCAAATGGGAAAAACGGCAATCAGCACGAACACAAGCAAGATACCGTGTGAGAACAGACTGTTCAGGAGCTTCGTTCTGCGTCGTTGCACCGCCATAGTTCCTTACTCTCAGTATGCCGGTTCCGTTGCTTTCGATTGTTTCATAATTGCCAAACTGAACACCAGCAAGATGAAAAAGATAACGATCGACAAGGCGGCCGCATAGCTGAAACTGTAAAAGTTGAATGCCGCCTTGTACACGAACGACACGAGAATGTGGGTGTTGTCGGAGGGCTCTCCGCCATTGCTCACCAGCCAGACGATGTTCAGGTTGTTGAAGGTCCACACCGTACCGAGCGTGATCGCGGGAATCATGACGGGGCGGATGAGAGGCAAGGTGATGTTTTTCAGTTTTCTCCACCACGAGGCGCCGTCGATTTCGGCTGCTTCATACACTTCGTGGGGAATGCTCTGTAACGCACCGAGCGCCACGACCATCATAAATGGAAACCCAAGCCAGACATTGGTCAGAATGCAAGCGAGGAATGCTTCCGTCGGACTACGGAGCCACTCAACCGCCGGAAGTCCCAGATATTTTGTGATGATGAGATTGATAGAGCCGTACTCATAATTGAACATTCCGCGCCACGTTAGTGCCACGATGTACTGGGGAATCGCCCAAGGCAGGATCAGCAGTGTTCGATAGATTGATTTCCCTTTGAGATGTTGATTCAAGATCAAGGCCAAAAACAGACCGATCACGACGTGAAAGAAGACATTGACCACGGTCCAGATGACCGTCTTTGCAAACACGGTGTAGAAGTCGGGCTGCGAAGGCTCGGTAAATATCTTGACGAATTGGCGTAAGCCGATGAACTCCCAGTCGCGAATTCGGTTTAAATTCATATTGCCGAACGCCAACAAGAAGTTGTAGATGAACGGATAGAACACCACCGCCGCCAGCAGCAGGAAGGAAGGTACAACGAGGAAGGCAATAAAGAGTCTGGTGCGGTTCAAAGTCGTACGTTCTAGGTCAATAGGTTGGCACGTTCTCAATCAAGGGGAAATTCCTGCGGACGAAGATTGCTGTTTGTATCTCACTCATTCATCTCGCGAATCTTCCTCAGCGCCAGCAGCTGCATCTCGCGGGCGGCTTCTTCTGGCGACTTCGCTCCTCCCATCACGGCCTGGTAGCCGGGGCGCATGGCATCCCACACGGCTCGCATCTCAGGAACGACCGGCATTGGTCTACCACGCTTGATCTGCAACAGCGAGTTCTGCAGGTTTTCGTTCGCCACAATCTCCGGATGGCGATAGAGAGAAACGCGAGTCGGAGCCGTGTTCAACGCCCGCACGGTCTCCATTTGGCTTTCTTCCGAAAGCAAAAACTTCAGAAAATGAAGGACCAATGGCAGCTTCTCATCCGTTACATTGATGTTGATCGAAAAACCCTTGGGCGACGTCATCGGAGCACACCAAAGACCTGTCTCCGTAATCATCGGAAGTGGAGCAATTCCAAGATCAATGCCCCGCTGAGCATACCCAGCCCAGGACCAATCACCATTAATTAACATTGCCGCCTTGCCATCCTTGAAAAGCGCGTCGGCAATTTCATAATCTGCTTCGTTTGGGACAATCTTCTCCTCATCACGCAAACGGCGGACAAATTTTAACGCGTTGATCATGGAAGGATTGTCGAGCGAAGGGGTCACTCCATCTTCTTCAAAGACCCAGCCTCCGAAGCCAGTATAGAAGGGAATGAAGAAAAACGGCTCGATGTAGTTCCAAGTGATGCCGTAGACATGTGGGCGACCCGCCGTACTCCCATACTGTTCTTGAATGGCCTTCGATAAGCCAATTAATTCCTTATCAGTTGAGGGTGGGGTTTGAACATACTTCTTATTGTAGACAAGGGCGAGGTGATTTCCGATCTTATCGGCAATTTGATAGAGATGTCCTTTATACCAAAGAAGAGATGCCGAATCGAATTCGGCGAGGTAACCCGCTGGAAATAAAGTCTCCAACGGTAGAATGCTTTTCGTTGCTTCATACACCCCCACCGGATCGGATGGGCCGTAGACAAGGTCGGGACCCTGCCCCGCAAGTGCCGCAATGATGTATGCACTCCGGAGCACCTCAGTCTCCTTGAAAAGCTCGATGATCTCGATATCGGGATTCTGCTCTCTGTAACGTGCGATGAGGCGTTGGAGAACTGCTTGCTCGTCGGGCCGCATTTGGTGCCAGACAACAATTCTTCTCGAGCCTTTATCGCTTCCTCCACAACCAAGCCCTCCAACCAGGGTTGAAATGAGAAGCGCTACTCCTAAAGTAATAATTCTACTCCATCGCAAGAACATATTCAGTTTCAAGCATTTAACTCAACTCATATCTGACCAAATATATCGTGAATTAACTGCCTTTCACCAGGTTGGGCCGTAATCTTAACACGACGGTTCTGGATCGGGAACTCCTCCCCCGGGCTCCAACTCCCCTCCGCTCCACTGTTTGTGTATTTGTACTCAATCTCCAAACCGGGGGGGAGCATGAGCTCCAATGACCAGATTCCATCCCCTTTTTCGTCACCGTGCGTCCCGTCATCGTACATCCTGACCTTGTTCGGAACCCAATTTCCCAACTGCTCGATATTACCAACGATGTAGATAGCCTTTCGGACATACGTTGCTCGAGCATCCACCTGAAAAACTACCGTCACCAAGTCCTCCCTACTCTGCGCCATCGTTCCCTGAGACGGAAGGGGCGCTATACCAGTGCTTCGAATAATCGGTTCGAACCGACGCTCCGGCAGCTTTCCCCCTGCAAGTCGTCCGAATCTATAAACGTTGTTGAGATGAGTTATGTAGGCAACATCGAACGGTTTGTCACCGGAAGGAGCTGTCTGATCCGTCCCATACCACCAAAACCAGTCCGAGCCCTCCGCCGCATACAGGGATTCCCACGCCAAGTACGCATACCACGCTTGCGTTTTCTTCTTGCGTGGGGTTGCTTGCGAATCGGGTTGCTTTAGACCCGATTCTGCCAAGTCGTTGCGTACCGTAAGAAGGTACTCCCATGCCCTGTTCTCCTCCTCTTCCCCAATCCAGGTATCATAATTTGCATTGATCCACGATCCGGGCCATAGCCACTCAAGCTTCGGCAGCGTTTCGATAGGATGGGCCGGAATACCTCGTCTTTCGTTTCCTCGGAGATATTCGGTAACCGACGTTGTCACGACTTTCCGTTCGTCGTGAAGCTGCGAGAGTTTACGATAAAGGGAGTGGAGGAACTCCTTCCCGTCGTTGTCGTACCGGTACCATTCCCATGCATTCTCTCCATCGAGAATAACAGTAAGAAGCCGATCAGGTTGTCCTTCCGTCGGTGCGGAACGAAGAACATGCCGGATGAAATCCTCCGCGGCCTCCTCGCCTCTCAAGTGTTGATAGACAAAACCAATCTTATCGGATAATTCCGTGTCACGAAACACTATGACGACCTTCTCTTCTTTCTTGTGATCCGTCGAAATGGCGTACGGATAGAACTTCGGTAGGTTCGAAGGTCTCGACCGCGCCAGGACCTTCTCGTCAGTAGCAATCCATTCAATCTTATTTTTGCCGAAGACAGGTACGATGTCGTGAGCGACGGCGCCTTCTGCGGGCCACATTCCGGTGGGTCGTCTTCCGAATTGCTTTCGGTAGAAAATAACCGCTTTCGCTACCTGCGCCACGGCGTCCTCCGGGAAGTGATACCGGGAGGGCATAGGGTCGTTGGGCTGACAGATCTTCGCAAGATCGCTATCGAAGATTAACGGTAGGATGGGATGATAATATGGGGTTGTGATGATTTCGAGTTGACCGGTCTTTTTCTCGGGCCTGTACATCAACTTCTTGTGAAGCGGAACGATCGCGGCTAACACCTTGTACGTCTCCACGACGATTCGATTACAGTCCTCTTGTGTGATGTTCTTCCTGAGACGATACGTTCCATCCGTCTCTTTCTTTACAAGGTCCTGAAGGTCAATCGTCTCTCCCGTCGCGAGCGTGATCGTTCCCTCCAGGAAATCAGGATCAAAATAAGCCAAATAGAACCAGAAGATTATTTCACGGAGGTCTTGCTCTGTCAAACCGGCTTTACCACTCGCTTTGTATTTCTCTTTGAGCGCCTTATACTCGGGGAATCGGTCGAGCATCACATTGCTCACTCCAAAAGCGTTCCAAACGTTCGTTAGAAGAAACTGGAGATCGCGTTCGTTATAGAGACTCGCGGGCTTCAAGGCTAAATCGATCCACGGATCTGTCCTTCCGCCAAACTTCTCAAAATATTTGTCGGCATTGATTCGATTGTTCTTCAGATCGACAAAGGGCTTCAGTCGAGCCACATAATACTCTTCCAGCTGCTGAAGCAACGAGGAGGTGAGGTTGACGGTGCAGTGGATGTTGGGATATCTCTCCAGAATGGCCGCCATGTCATAGTAATCTTTCGTACCGTGGGTGCGGACCCAGGGACCCTGGAGTTGATCGCTGGCGGGATCGAGGTACAACGGCTGATGTTGGTGCCAAATGATGTTCAGGTAGAGTGTCGGCATGTTGCGTTGCGGGCTCTCAATCATCGAGAGCGTTTGGGTTCACTGGGAGATGTACGGCAAGCAATATAGACAAACAAACGGTCAGAAGATATTCTGTGCATCGCAAAAGCATCAACTATCGAATGAGGAGCAGTTTGCGCGTCTGCACAGAATGGCCGGCTGAAAAACGAAGCAAATACATCCCGCTGGCAACATACTCTCCTTTCGAGTCCCGTCCCTCCCAATCGACCGTGTACGTCCCCGGAGCATACACTCCTTGCCTGAGCGTAAGGATCTCTTTCCCCAACGTCGAATACACCTTTAAACTAATGTCCGCAGTACGGGGAATTTCAAACTGGATGCGCGTTAGCGAATTGAAAGGATTGGGGTAATTTTGATACAAGCGAAATTCTCTCGGCACCAACTCCTTTGCCTCATCCCTCTCAACCGAAACGAGCACAGGCAGGTTAAGGCGTTTGAGTGTATCGGAAAGAACAAACACGGCGCTCCCGAACGGCTTCAACCGGAACGCGAGTGTCGCACTCCCGTTGACAAAGGAAAGGTGATACGTTGTGTCGTTGTAGATATCATTCGCATAGGCTATCGAGCCACTGACGATCGGAGCCGCGAGGACCGATCCGTCCAGGGTGAGATTGACCTGGCGTTCATTATACGTCACATTCACAGCAACAACGCCATTCTCCCGCGGATAGGGGCGAGCAAACGCGTAGACGCCGGTCGGCACAGACGTGAACCGAATCAGCTGTTGAGTTGAAAACGCGGAAAATTGAGCGCGCAGATGAGCAAGCTTTTGATAATGAGGAGTCAACAGCGGCCTGCCGGGGGTATTCCAGATAATCACTCCTCGCCGTCTCTGGTCGTAGCCGTGGATGCCCAACCCGAACCCAACCTCCTGCCCGGAGTAAATCATCGGAATGCCCGGAACCGTGAAGAGAACGGTCGCAACGGGCATGGTCAATTCATAGGAACCATAGATATGAGCGATCCTATCCTCATCATGATTCTCCATGAACCGGAAATAGGAAGAATTGGGTCCGGGATTGTAACCTGCGTTGTGCACAAGATTGTGGAAGTTGTCAAGCGATCGTGAGTAAAATGGTTTTATCCCTCCCCAGTAGAGGTTCCAATCATATCCTGAATCAGCACCCCCATGTTGATCTGCGTAAATCACTTCCGTGCCTGGCCCTGTCCCGTCGTCCTCAGCGAGCAAGAAAATATCGGGCTTGATGTGCCGTAATGCTCTGCGCAAAGCCGCTCCGACAGTCTGTTCCCCGTACCGTCGCCGCGGCCCCCAATAGACATCGTAGCGATAGCCGTCGAGGTTGAATTCTTTGATCCATGATTTGTAGACTTCCGTCATGTAGTGATGAGCGTCGATGTCAGACCAGTTATAGTTGAGGAGCTGCTCGGAGAACCCACAGTAGTAATTGAAGCCATCGGGTGTGAGGCAATCCCCGAGGCTATTCGTGTTGGTCGTGATGGTGCGGTGTTCATAGAAATCCCAATACGGAGAGTTCTCGCGATAGGTCTTCGCTTCCTGTGCAAAGGGATGCATGAAGCTTGTGTGGTTCGGCGTCACATCCAGAATCACCTTCAAGCCGTGCAGATGCGCTTGGCGGACGAAGTTCTTGAAGTCCTCGTTCGTCCCGTATTCCGGAGCAACCTTGTGGAAGTTTTTGATATTGTAGCCTGTTCCAACAGTGTTATTCATAGGAAAGGCGTTTTCCATCACGGGCATCACCCAGAGGATATTCACGCCCAAACTTTTGAAGTAGGGAAGAAATGGAAGCGCCGCGTTGATCGTCCCTTCCGGTGTAAGCGATTTGAAAAAGAGCTCGTACACCCGTCCCTTTTTCACCCACTGCGGGACGGTTGCCAGCGTCGTGTTTTGGAAGGAGCCATCTTTCAGGATCGTGAAATAGTTCCGCGTGGTGTCCCTGTTCCCGTCCGGATCGCGTGCGATGAGACCGAAGAAATACTCCCCCGGCGTTGTCGGTTTCGCGATGGTGATCATGGGGCTCGTACTCGAAGCGACGCCGGGTACCGGCTGCGGATTCGCTGGGTCGACGAACCACTGAAATGTCAACCGTCCGGTTTGTCCAGAGTCAGGGTCGGTGCTCTGGGCGGCGCTGAGAACGATCTGCGAGCTGGAAGCTTCAAACGCAATGCGCGCCGTCGGGGTGTGATTGACAACGTAGGTGAACGTTACCGGCTGTGATTGCCTGAGCACACCGTTACTATCCCGCACGATAGCCTTGAATGTATTGAGTCCCTCCTTCAGACTACCCACGACTCGAAATCGGCCGCCTGTCGCGCGTGCGGTGAGCGTGTCAAGGTCGTTCCGAATAATCTTCACATCGTTGCGCGACGTGTCTTGGACAATTCCGTACAGCGTTCGCTGTGGATTCCTCGTCGTGAAGTTGCCGCGGTTGGTGATCTGCACAAACCCCGCCTGAACGGTAATCGTCACACTATCGATCGTGGTGCCAGCCTGTAACCGAACCGTATGTAGCCCATTCGCAAGTGGATCGGGAAGTCGGAACCGGAACTGCTTCGTGGTAGCATGATAGTACGCGCCGAGGTTTGAGTAGGTCCTGTCTCCCACCCTCAGCGATATGGACGACGTGTCCACCGCTGAACCAACTTTTGGGAAAAGAAAGGCCGAGATTTCAGGCTTCTCTTCTCGTACAATTCCTGTCCGCTGGTTTGGAAGGAAATGGTAGATGGTTGGGTGCTTCACGTAGAGAATCGAGTTATCGTGGTCGGCTCTGTTGACGTGATGATTCAGCGGATCGTTCGGCCAGGGTCCACCGCCGATGCCGCTGTGGTAGAACTTGTACTGATATGCGCCGGGGATTCTGCCTCCCACATGTCCCCCCACTCTCAACCGCGCCGTGTAGGTCCAGAGGTTGTTGCCTGCATACGTCATGAACCACGCCGGCGGGTTTTGCCAGTTATCGGCCTCGCCACGCACTTCAAGTCCGACCGTTGAGGCTGGGGCCGAGTATCGAAACGTCACGTCAACGCTGTCTTGCGCCAAGAAAACGTCCGGTAATGCGAGAAAAAAAACGGTAACAATAACGACCATGCGAAACAACTTCATCTCATTCCTCAAAAATTTTTTGATTTTCTTTCTTTTCGCGACAAGGCAATCCCCTCTCCCCGGTGCTGCGGGACGAGACCACCTTGCCAAACGAACGACTCCTGGATTCTGTGGCTTGCTCAGTCGCACCGTGTTCCAAAGCATTCGTCCGGTACTGTCTAAACGCCGTGCGATCAATGGATAATCGTGTATCGACTCAGTAGCTGAGCAGATGATCTCTCTTCTATCGCGAGAGTTGCTCTCTTTGGTTGGCTACTCATCCCTTTGGTGCAAGTTGAGCAAAACAAAAAGAACAGGCCGAAAGGAGAATTGTAGAATACAGTATTTGGAAACAAAAATTCCCGACCGCAGGCTTCAGAAAACCTGAGTCGGAAATTGTTGCCAAGGTTTTCACGGCATTTTACCTCCATAATCGTTACAAAGCTGTCCGGCGATTGTTGATACCGCTTCACTTGTACTTCACTGCTTCTCAAGTATGATCTTGAAGGGGCCTCTTCCAAATAAATACCCAGGGGTTTCAAGTCGGCGCTCTTGCACCAAGAATGGCTTCCAATCTAAAGGTGTCCGCGTATCGTTGAACGTTAGTGTATCAGCCTTGAGTGTGAATGTCCCTGAATAAGTCGTATCAATTGTTCGCCAGCCCAAATTGGCAGAAGGAGGGATTGTTACACGCCCCTCCACTCTGAAATTTGACTCTAGCTTGGCAGTGAGCGTTCCACCATACTTCAAGACATCCACGGGCTCATCACCGGAACCAAACAAAATAAAAGTATCAGCCTTGTACTGCCCGACAACTCGGTCGACAGGATTAACCACGGTATCTTTGCATCCCGCTAAACTAAACAAAGAGTCGTCAGTATCAAAAATAGCTGAGCGTTCATTCTCTCGAGTTTTTCTTCCTGAGTCGGTTGTATTCCACTTGTCGATGGTGCGACTTCCATCATGTCGTTGTTTGCATTCCTTCTCCTGTGGTTATATTCTTGCACTGGAGTTGAAGGTATCAACCTCCAACTCCAAATGCAAAAAAAATGGGAGGACAAATGTCCTTATTTCATCAAGACCATCCGGCCGGATTTCACTACTTGACCGTATTGGACGTTATAAAGATAGACACCACTCGGCAGGTTCGTCGCATCCCATTGGACCGTGTGCTCTCCCGCGCGTATAACCTGAGAGAGAAGTGTTGCAACCGTTTGGCCAAGGACGTTCGTCACAGTTACAGTGACGAATCCTTCTTCCGGTATGGCAAAGGAAATGTTGGTTGCCGGATTGAAGGGGTTCGGGTAGTTGTTTTTCACATTGAATGTCCCGGGGACTTCCGCTACCTTTGCCGGTCTCGGGAACACCTCTTCCCCGCCGAGAGCAACACTGCCCGAATAAGGGACATACTCACTCTGTCGCACCCAGAGCGAGAAGCCCCTCGCCGAAGCCCACACGTTTACACGACCGTCGGCCTGAATGACTGTCGTCTCAGAAGGATTCATGATATTGACAAGAGTCTGACCTGCCCAGCTTTGCCAGCCGGAGGGGGCGTGGTCCACCCACAACCCTTTTGTCGTCGTTTCGTTATTGTTTAGCACCAAAATGCCGCCGGATCGTGTGCCATTTCCCTGTCTGCGTGCCACATAAACATTCCACGTGTCGCCGCTCGGCCACGGATTGCCGACTTGTGAGAGGACGGTCATCGTCCCACCGAGATATGTTCTCCGTGCGTGCATTAACTTATTGATCTCCGTCCGGAGACTTGCCGGCGCTGTGACCGTGACAGTGGAATTGCGATAATCGACTTGGGTAACCCCGTAATAATGAGAATAGAAAACGCAGGGCCGACCCTCCGCGAAGAGAATGTATGCGTACGCCATATCCCAGTCTCGCCATAGCCACTTGTCGCTTTCTTTCCCCGTATCATGATTGTCGACGAAGGTAACCACCGAAGTTCCTGAGAGGGCATTACCTGTGTTGTCTCGCACCATGCCGGAATTGTTCAGCCACGCCATGTTGAAATCGACGGCATTGAGGTTGGCCATGCGAGTTAGATCGGTTCGGAGAGGAAAATCAAAGACATCCACATCGGCACGAAAACCGTTAAAGGTAAAGTTGTTCCAGATGTTGTTGACCCAGTTTTTGAGCCTGTACTTGTGGTTCGTCCAATATTCACCCACGATGAATGGTTGGCTTCCATCCGGTTTTCGAGGCAGATTCGAGACCCATTTGGCCACCAATTCCTCTTGGAACCCCCGCACGAAATCCAAACGGTATCCATCGAAGCCAACGTTGCTCGAGGAGAGCCACTGTCCCCACGCGATGAGCCTGTTCTGCACCGTCGTGCTGAACGTATTCAGGTCATTGCCAAACCATTTTGTGTTCGTAATAATCTCGTCCTCAAATCCAGCTCCGCCCAACCAATCGGAATTGTCCACGGGATGAAAATCGGTGTACGTCCACGAATGATTCGGCTCACCTGGTCCTGTGTGATTGACGTATGTAATTCCCGTTGAGGTGCGCGCTTGAAGTGAGGTGCTCGCAAGGTTGGTACCGTTGTACCACAAGCGCACGGGATAGTAGCCGTTGGTTTGGTCTGCCCATTGCCACTCCCATTGGCCCTGTGCGTTCGTTCCTTCCTTCCGCGCTGTTAAACGTATCTCGATGGTAGCGGTACCCGTGAGTGTGAACTTGAACTCGTCGATGTCGCTTGACGATTGCATGTGGCCGCGTATCGTATGTCCCGAGCCGGGGAAAGGATTCCACTGTCCGTTCCCATTATTCGGCTCCGATTCCCAATGCACGGTGTTACTGGGTGTGGCGTTCGTCCAATTGATATGAAGATCGTACCCACGCTGCGTGTGGCTGGCGTTCCAATCGAGGTAATATCCTTTGATCTGGATGTAATAATCGCCTGCCGATGCATTGGGGACGCGCCAATAAACTTCGTTGGTTGGATAGGGAACATATTGTCGTCCATTTCGAAACGCTTCATCGAAAACATATTGCTTCACGGCAGGGTTGTTCTCGTTTTGGGCTTGATCGGCATAAATATGGTTCAAGATAACGTCTGCATACACTTCCATCCGCGGCCCATTCGTAGTGCTACGAGCCGCAGCAAGAAGGTTCAGAAGTTCCGTCCTTGATCCAAACCGTGTCTCCACAGTTCCTTTCTGGTTATAATTGCCCAGGTCGTAGTGATCGAAGATGCCATATCCCATATCGGTGATCCCCCAATTCCCTTTGCTCGGCGGGGGAGTCCAGATTCCACGGAAGCCTGCCGCTTTAAGGGAAGGAATCTTGACTCTCAACGAGTCGTACCAAAATCCATTCTTGTTGGTGGCATCAACCGGTACATTCCAGTAAAACGCCTGCATCATCACATCGTCTTGTGCGGCAAGACGACTGAAGATGAGACCGATGAGAAAGAAGCAGTTGAGAAGCATGGAGGGGATGCGATGACGTGAGGGTATCATAACTTCCTCCCTGTTGAAATGGTGAGTGAATTAAAGAGGTTAGAATGGAAGCGCTTCCACAGGATAAGCGAATTTACAGAATATGTCAAGCCCTTCGCACATTTTTAATGTTAAGAATGGTCTTGTGGATTCACGATGCCAAGGAGCGCTTGCGACGGTGTTGGGGGAATGTATCGAAGGAGGAAGTATGGAAGCAGTAAGACGCGAGATGGTAGACATCTACAACCCGCACAATCTTTACATCATGGAGCAAAGAATCCTCCACAATGCCGTACAACGATCGCTGTGGATTCCGTGTGGTGAAACCCCCGCGATTCGTTATCTGCACAAAACCCGCCTGCAAGCGGTAAGGCGATCCCAAAAAAAGGGGGACCGCCTTACCAGATATGATGCAATCGGACCGTTGCTCCGCTTATTTGATCAACAGCATTTTCTTGGCAGCCACAAACGTGCCCGCGGAGATCTGGTACACATAAACGCCGCTCGGAAGTCGTGAAGCATCAAACCCTACGAGGTGCGTGCCGGCAGTTTTCTTCTCGTGATTGACAAGCGATGCAACTTCTTGACCAAGCAGGTTGAATACTTTCAACGTTACAAACGATTCGGTGGGAAGATGATACTCAATCGCCGTTGACGGATTAAAAGGATTCGGATAGTTCTGCATGAGCCCGAAGGATTGAGGAACTGACCCAACGGTTGCGGGATCGTTCGCAGAGGTTACAAGCGGGGGAGTCTCGACGACATGCGGCGGTTCTGTCGTGAAGACGTCCGTCGGGAAGGTAACCGATGACGGATATGCACCGTCGGCACCGGGTCGAATGTAACGGGTACGATATCGCCCATATGCAAATCCGCTCCCTTCATCCCGTTGTCCAATCGACGAGCCCTTTGCCTGCACGCGGTAGAAAACCACGTAGGGGGCTGGGCCGGTGACACTAAACGTCAATGTGTATACTGTATCGGTTCCTACACGCCGGAAGACAAGGTCATTCTGCACACCGGTTACCCGCTTCTGCGACCAGACAAGGGCTGGTTCTTCCAATATCAGCCGGACCGTATCGGTCGCGGGATTAAAGGCGGGAACGAGCCTCGTTGCAGGGCGCATATCGATGCGGAACGTCACCGCTACAGTCCTGCCAGCAGGTATCACACCTCTCAGAGGCACATCGTTATACCAATAAATCGGTTCTGTTTGTTCCGGATTTCCGGCGAAGATAAATCTGCGATCATGGCCCCCCTGTGTCGCCGGAAGCTCCCACCCCCACCAGTCTTCAATTCCCCGTGCAGTGGGGTTGCCGTGCCAAATGCGGAATTTGTACGGTTCGTTGGCTAGGGGGGCGTTCGTGTATGTGACGTCAAGCTCCCACAGGCTTGTTGTACCGAGTGCTATCCGCATCCGCTCACCGGTATCCCAACCTCCTCTCGCCAACGGACCCATCAGTCGCACGGTGTCTCCTTTCGTCCGATCAAAAAAGCCAATCCTCTCGTACGCTCTCATATCGACACCAAGGAGGATTCTCCCTGTAACCACGCGGCCCACGATAGGCTTATTATCGAACGTCACCCAGTGAAGGGTGGTGTCATTGCCTACGAGAAGGAGCCGATTACCGTCCGGCGGCGGACCGACGGAGCCTTCCCAACCTGATGCCCCCCAAATGTATTTGTACTGGACCGTTTGACCTTTGACGCTGTTGGAGAACCGGCCTACCCCAGACCAGAAGGGGGATGTCCCTTCCCGCGTCAAGGGCAACGATCGTCCCCAATCCAATGGGGGTGTTCCCCCTCGAACGCCGACCCCTTGGGCAGGGTCGAAGGTGGGTAGACTTCCCATGTGAATGCGGAACCAGACATCCACGGAGTCGGAGGGTGTATAGGGAGGATTGGTTCCTCTGTCGTAGTATTGAAGAGAAAGAACAGTATCGCGACGCACGATTAATCTTTTATTGTCACCACTTTCCCAGCCCGAATGGGCTTTAGCCGAATCGCTCGTTGCGTAGAACTTATATTCGACCGTATCGCCAACAGTAAAGCGATGGGTAACAGTCCAGTAGTCTCCACCGATGTTGGTCATCCGCGGCGAATCATCACCCCACGTCAGTGGTGCTTTACTCCCCCGGACCTGAACGAGGGTCGCGCGATGAGTCGCGCGAATGGTATCCACTCTCGTTGAGGTATTTAACCGGAAGGTTACGTTAGCTGTAGTCTGCGCTTGCACGGGGGTATCGAGAACAAACCCAACGAACCCGAGGCCGACGACGACAAGCAGTGTCAGGACCTTCATAGCTTGCACTCCTTATTAGATGTTTGTTGATTGGGTGAATTATGAGAACGAATGAACAAAGAAGAGGATGCTGATCGCTGAAATTCTTCACGCTCCTTAGAATTGTAGTGAGAGGTCAAGCTTCTGAATGTTTCTCAACCGGCCGAAGGTTTGGAACGCGTAATCCACACGAAGGGTGAGTCCAGGTAGAAGAGTGTGCTGCACGCCCGCCCCCATAGACCACCGCTGTTCTGCCTCCTCGTTACCCAGAGAGCGATAGCCGCCGCGCACACTGAACTGCCTGTCGAAAAAGGAGTACTCCAGACCAAGGTCGATGAACTCAACGTTATCGTTGGGATACGCTGCATCGACCGCGAGGGTCAACAGGTGACTCTCCCTTTTGATGACATCAGCCGACAAACCGGTCCGTAGTGTCAGCGGAAGATCGAAGCGGTCGGTCGCGAGATAGGCATTGATAGCCGGATTGTTGCCGTACTTTTGCTCGTCAATATCTTTTTGAACCAGCAGGTCAGCGCCAGACATCTGAAGTTTCTCGCCAAAGTTGGATACACTCACACCAAAACGGACATCGGGAATCGGTGTCTTCAGCAATGTTCCCAAGTCAACTGCAAAGCCCGAGGCGGAGGAATTCCAGATCGTTTCGTTAATGTATTTCACTGTTCCACCGATTGAAAACCAGTCGGTCAGGTTGCGTGCATAGGAGATGCCGATGGCATAGCTTCCCGCACGAAACGTCCCTCCCGTGCCCTCCGGCTCCTCTTCGGTGGTAATCTCCATCTCCCCCATGGTCATCGCCGTTACGTGAATGCCCATTGCTCCCCACACACTACCCAGCGGAACGACGACGCCACCGAAGTTGACAACGATGTCGGCAAGCCAGGTGGTGTGGCTCATCGTCACTTCGAGGGATGACAGTGTTGCAATGCCACTCGGATTCCAGTACATGGCAGTTGCATCATTCGAGATAGAGGTGAACGCTCCACCGAGTGCCGTTGCACGAGCACCAACGGGAATGGTCAGAAACTTTGCCGATGTTGTACCAACTTTAGAGACAAGCTGGGCATCTGCAATGTTCATCAGGCTGAAGAAATGAACAGCAAGGTATATAAGTTTAAGTCGATAACACATGTTGAACCTAAGAAAAATTATTTGGTTAAAAGGAACTTCCTCACGATTGAGTTGGCACCTGTTTCTAACCGGTAGAAATATATACCACTTGAGAGATTGATTGCATTGAAAAGAACTTCATGGGATCCGGCATGGTGGTACTCGTGAACAAGCACAGCAATTTCACGACCCAAGAGATCAAAGACTTTAAGGGAAACAAAACCAGCTTCTGGTATCGTAAAATAAATAACTGTTGCAGGATTGAAGGGATTGGGATATGCAATAAGCGAGACCTGCTTTTCCTCCGCTGGCTCAGACGGTTGCACTACTTGTTTATGCGTCGCGCTCGATTCGGTGATCCTGCCATCGACTACTTCCATCAACCACGACGCTGTGAGAACAATCTCTTCATTCGAGTATCTTGCCCGTAATGTCGTAAGCTGTTCACGAGCTGGACTGTATTGTTTCGAGCCATAGTAGATAAAGAACAGGTTTAATCTTCCGTGCTTTTCGTGAGTGGTCCCAGCGAAGTCGCTGATAAGACTGTTGTTCACAGCCAAGGCTTGAACAAGGTTACCATCCAACCGATAACAGTTGGAGAGAATTTCAAGCGCCGTGGCCCGAAACGGATTTCTTGCTTTGCTGAACGACTCGATGTACTCACGTACTCCTTTGTCTCTGACCTCTTGATACACATTCCCCAACTCGATGAAAGCAATTTTTGCCTCGTTAGAAGCGGGGGCAGACGTGATAATGCCTTGGTAAATGCTAATGGCTGCGGCGTGATTGTTTCTGAAGCGCTCTTCTCGTGCCTGCAACAGAAGCATTCGCGAATCAGTTGTCGAGGGCTGGACTGTCTGCATACTCAAGGCAGGCATGAGCACGGGGGGTGAAGGCCCTTGCATTCTAAACGCAGGACCTGGATCGCTTGTCAGCCAAGGATCGTAGTAGATGACGGAGCCGCTGCTGGCAATGATTTTCGATGCGTCTGGCGGACTTTGACCCCACCAGGCGTAGCGGGCGGTAATGGTAGAACTATTCGATGCAAAGGCATTAGCATAGGAATTTCCGAAGTATCGGTTATCTCCGCCGGTGCTGGTAGAACCGGCTACTACATTGCAGTTGAAATCGGCTGCAATACCATAATAACCTCCTGTTAATGTATTTTTCCCTTCTATGGGGGGTGCATTATCGCCCAAAACGGGACCGGAGTAATAAGAGGAGTATACTGCAGCGTTACCAGTGTTAGTGTTGCCGGTGATGTTATTGTATTTCAGAAAAGGACTGGAATTGTAAATGTACACACCGTGCCCGGAATTATTCCGGATGGTGGTCCGCCAGATACTCGATCCGTTGGCCCTATCGGTGATGTTTACCCCATTACAAATTCCCGTATTATTTTCAATTGTGCTGTTATCGATTCGGACAGTAGCTGTCACTACTGTAACAGCGCCCCCACCGAATTTGTGAACTTTTGAAACTGTGCAATAATTGATAGTGCCTGAGCTGCCGCTGTTGAACAGGATGCCGCTCCAAGTGGAAGTGGAGGGAGCAGTAAAAGTACAGCTTGACGCATCAAGAGTGCCATACACTGAAATGCTGACACCCGAAGCAAAACTTAGTGTGCTGTTAAAGAATCTCCAATAACGACCAGCTGGAATAGAAAAATTGGAAGAAAAATACAGTGTCGTTCCTCCAAGGCTTGGTTTGTACTGGCCAACTATAGCATCCATACGGCTACCCTGACCAGAAGTAAATTCACGGTAACATGGATCATTTGTGTAGTTCATGTAGTTGTGGATGGGGTCGAGACCGGATTGTGGACACGTGTCAGGATTGGGTGTAGGGCACCCATAATTTTCCAGATGATATGGAGTGTCATCCACTTCATCACCAGGCGGAGTACAGCCGTTCTGGAATGTATGATATAGACCTAAATAATGGCCTGCTTCATGCGTAGCCGTATAACCGTAATTAAAATTGGTTATGTGACCTCCTGGCACTGAACCATAATGGACTACTACCCCGTGGTGGGGAGAACTCTCAGATACCTCCCAAGGCCACCTTATGACCCATCCCGCATAAAGGCCAGCGTTGATCACATAAATATTCAATGCATGTTTAGTATCAACAGCAAGAGCGTTCGTCATGTCTAATACTGCTTGAGAGCCCAAGCCTGCATTGTGCCAATTGTCATTTTGCGTTCTGCTTACTCCCGCAAGATAGAAGCGATACTTCGTTCCTGCACGCGTAAAAGTTGCATTCAGTGTGTCCACCTGAGCGCGTACTTGCGAATCAGAGATATTGCCCGTTCCACTACTTGCATACACTACATGAACAATGACAGGAATCGTAACGGTGCTGGCCGTGATCTTGAAAAGCGCATTGGCTGGAACTGTCTGGCTCGGGGAGGGAGTTCCACAACGCTGGCTTTGTCCGTGTGCAAAGAAAAAGTGGTTAAGTACGAGCAAGAGTATTGCTGTGAAGTTTTTCATGGCAGTTTACCTCCATAATCGTTACAAAGCTATTTGGCGATTATTGATACCGCTTCACTGCTTCTCAAGTATGATCTTGAATGGGATTCTTAGCAAGATAGGGGTTGCAAGTCGGCGCTCTTGCACCAAAAATGGCATCCGATCTAAAAGCGTCTGCGTATCCTTGAAAGTTAATGTATCAGCTTTGAGTGTGAATGTCCCTGAATAAGTCGTATCAATTGTTCGCCAGCCCAAATTAGCATCAGGAGGGATTGTCACACGCCCCTCCACTCTGAAATTTGACTCTAGCTTGGCAGTTAGCGTTCCACCATACTTCAAGACATCCACGGGCTCATCACGGGAACCTAGCACAATAAAAGTAACAGCCTTGTACTGGCCAACAATTCGGTCAACAGGATTAACCACAGTATCTTTGCATCCCGCTAACAAAAGAGGCATCAGCGTTAAGAATAGCTGAGTGTTCATTGTATCACCTCACTTTTGGTCTCTCATGACAAACGAAAGGTTCGTGACCATCTCACCATCCACATGCACAAATATATACGATGGGGGGTAAAGTCAAGCGAAATCGGCGAATAGATCGTCACACGCAAATCCAATGCCGTTGCTTGCAACTGTCGTCACGCCGGTTAGCCTCCGATAGCCGAGCGTGCTGTTGCGCATCGTTGGATTTGTCCGTAGGCTGGGAAGAAGCAAAGACTGCCTACAAACAAGAATATGGATGCTGTGACTTTCATAGGGACTCCTCTGCTAAATTAAGATTGGCCATTACAGACAGAGTTCTAATCGAATCAATCGCCTTTCATTGTTTCTCCAATAGTATCTTAAAGCCGCGGCCCCTTCCGGGTTTGTCGATGCTTTCAAGGTGACTGCCTCTTATCAAAAACGGAGAGAGGGCATCCATTGGAGTAGCTGTATTCTTGAAAACAAGAGTATCACCAGATAATGTGTAGATTCCTGAATAGGTAGTATTTCTTCCCGGATTATTTGAGTCTATGCCGGCAGGAATCATAATTGAGCCTTCAACTTTAAAGTCCTTGGATAGTTGAGCCGTAAGCGCTCCACCTTCAGCCAAAATATCTATTGGCTGGTCTCTGCTGCCAAGCACCTGAAAAACGATCGCTTTGTAGAATCCTGCAACCCGATCGACATTTGTAATGCCTTCATCATTGCATGCAAACACGAAGGTTAGTAGCAAGAACAAAAACATTTGTGGTTTGCTGACCAAGATGGGAATGCTATTAACCATGCGGAAAGCCGAGGCAGTCGACTTTGTTAGCATAGGGATACCTCCTCATTTGCGGCGAGAATGCCGTTTGTAACAAAATAGCAGTTATAAAGTTCAAAGTTCATCGTTGGATTTGTCCGTAAGCTGGGAAGAAGCAAAGACTGCCTACAATCAAGAATAAGGATGCTGTGACTTTCATAGGGACTCCTCTGCCAAATTAAGATTGGCCATTACAGACAGAGTTCTAATCGAATCAATCGCTATTCATTTTTTCTCCAACACCATCTTAATCCTCCACCTTACGTCTTTGTCGATGCTTTCAAGACGATTTCCTTTGACCAAGAAGGGAGAGTAGGAATCTAACGGAGTATGTGTGTTCTTAATATGAAGTGTGTCGGCGGCCAGTGCAAAAGTTCCCGTGTAGATAGTGTCCATCGGCGGAAAATTAGATTCCACGCCAGCGGGGATTCTTATATAGCCTTCTACTTTAAGATCTTTCTTGAGCAGTCTAGCAGAGAGCTCTCCTCCCTTGGCCAAGATATCTACACCTCCGTCAAGTCTACCTGGTTCTGTAAATACAATGGCTCTATAGAATCCTACAACCCGATCGACATTTAAAATGCCTTCATCATTATTGCATGCAAACACGAAAGTTAGTAGCAAGAACAAAAACATTTGCGGTTCGCTGACGAAGATGGTGATGCTATTAACCATGCGGAAAATCGGCGCAGTCAACTTTGTTAACATACCAATTTCCCCTTACGTCTGCGGCGAGAATGCCGTTTGTAGCAAAATGGCGGTTATAAGTTCGAGTTCATTTAATAATGGCAAACTTCCCTGTGTGTTCACCGATGCCCGGTGCGTCAACATGGTAAATATAGACGCCGTACGAAACCGCGAGGTTGTCCTTTGACAGAAGGTTCCACTGCGCCGTTCCATTATCGATTGTACTGTTATGCTCGATCGTCGCCACCAGCTCTCCGCTCACGGTATAAATGCGAATCGTGCATTGTTGGGGAAGATGGTTAAAGTGAATCGCACGAGGACCCCGGCCGCTGGCAAAGGGGTTCCGAGGCTCCCAGGTCGCCGCGGCAACGTACGGATTGGGCACAACTTTGATCTTCGAGAGATGTTCCCGGGCGAGGTCTTGATTGATGCGTGCCGCCTTCGTGGTAAACTCGAACACATCGGCACGTAAGAAGGGCTTTCGCAGAATGATGGTAGCCCTGTCTCCCGATTGCGGAAGTGCCAACGCGGCATCATACACCAAGCGGAAGTCCCACGTCGCAACGAGGGAGTCTCGCGCATCCGGTTCTAAAAAGATAATGATGTCGCTGTTGTCTCTTCCAGACGTTAACCGTCCATCTGAACCGTCCAATTCGAAGAAGCCAAATTTAATCTTCCGCTTTTCGGAGAGATTGCGGATGGTGAAGTTCACCGGCTTCGCCGGCAAGATCAACCTCGGACTGACCCGGAACTGCGTGGAAGTATCGATCCCCACATCGCCAAAGGTAATTTCATAGTCCGCCGGCCGTTGTTGGCCGGTGACAAGCCCGGCCCGGAACTGCTGGAAGAGAAATCGCTGTACCCCTGAACGATTCCACTTCGACCGCTCCTGGTCAATCGCGACAACATGTTCGTTGAAGAGTATGAGTTGGAAACCCTGCGTCATCGGTTGTTCATCGCCGGCGGCGAGTTTCCTGCTGCGCGTGATCAGCGTTTCGGGCGCGGCAGTGTTCGTGACATTCGTGAGCGTGAAGCTCTTTGTCTTCAAGGTATCACTCCCCGCTGTTCCCCCAACGATGAGCGTATCTTCGAATGTAATACGATACGAGTTGTTGTCACGAATCAGCCTTGGGTCGATGATCGTGTAGCCGATTCGGCCCGTGGTGCTTCCCTGAACCAATCGAACATCACCCAGGTTAGGAGGCTCGTAACCGGCTGCAGGGGGATTGGGAGTTATCTTCACGACGTTTTTACCCATGATAACTTTCCCTGAGGGGTCTACGGTAATAGCAACCGGACTTTCGCTTGGACCAATCCTGCCGGGCGTATATCCACGGTCGTAGGCAACAACAGCATAGAAGTAGGTCTGACCATTTTGCACGGTCGTGTCGACATACGAATGTCGCAGGCCTGTGTCGTTACCGAGGTTGAAATGAGCCCCGTTGAGGTCGATGGGGTGGAGCCCCTTAATCCCATTGACAAGATCAAATTGTGCGATGGGTTTGTAATACACAGGATTACCATCTGCATCGGTTATGGGTGGGGCATCAAGGAAGGCCGCGTCTGTTGCCCGATAGATCTTGTATCCCTCGAAGTCGAATCCATCTTCACCCAAGCGTGCGAGGAATGTGTCAAACGACTTCTCGGCAGCATCATCCCAGTAAAGCGTGACGCGCTTGTTCCCCGGCACGGCAGTCACGGTGGGCGTCAGGGGCGCCGTGGCAAATCGATAGTCCGTCTCGTACGCTTGCTGTGCAACTTGCCTGTTTCGTAATGCGTCCGCCTGGTCAACACCGAGCATAACTGCCATACTGATGCGTTCCGTCGCTCCGGATTTGATGGGGAAAATTCCTGAACTGACTGTCAAATCGTAGTCGCCTGCTGTGATGCGTGCGGGGTCAAAAAACTTTCCGGGGATCATCCAATCATTCCAGAATGAGATATCCAACGCTGTGCTGAAATTGATCGAACCAGCAGGGAAGTACTGTGCATTGGTCAGGCCAATCTGATCGGACTCACCAATGTCGGTTTTATCGATATTGGGCTCGCCGGGAAGGCCGGTATCGACGAGCTCGCCGTTCGGCCCCCAAGGCTGATAGCCGGAGGTCGGTTTGCCATCGCCTTCTCCGTAGTCGTTGGTGCCGGGTTTTCCATCCAGCCCGACGTCGTCAAACAATGCGTTCCAGTCGCCATCGTTATCAATACCATCCTGACGCGATTCATCGATCATTTCATCGATATTTTCGTCGATCCCAGCATCGAACACCCAATTGGCATGTTTGTACCGCTTGCCAAGATCCTCTTGTCCGACATGATAAAGGACAATGTTGGTTCCCGGTACACGGTAACGCCGGAAACGATCCCGCGCGGCCTCATCAATCATGGCTTGGGTTACTCGCGGACCTTCCGTTTGCGCATTGCCGTTGTTGTCGATGTTATCCTTGAACCTTTTTCCTAAATCTTCCGGTCCTACCTGAATGAGGTGGATAATCCCTCGGAACCGTTCGTCTGGATCCTGCTCCGGATTCGGAGGCCATCGCCCCCATCGATCGGTAGAAGCTTCATTAATCATTTGCTGGGTCACAACGGGACTCTGAAGCTCACCGTTATCATTGTTGTCGATACCGTCTGCAAACGTTGTACCCCGTTGAGCACCGAAGGGTACGTGCCGCATGTTCTCGTCGATCAAACCGTTGCCGTTGTCGTCAATGCCGTTCGTTGGGTCTTCGCCCACCAGCATCGCTTCTGTGACTTTTGGCCCCAGCGGTTCACCATCGCCGTCGTTGTCGATACGGTCGACGGCATTTCCGGGGGTTTCGAGGTACGCGATGGCAGCAACACCAACCGGCGTGGTTCCGAAGTCCTTGTTTCCTCTTCCATCCCGGTCGGTCATCCATGCAACGTTCGAGAGCAGATCGAAAAATGAGATATCGTCGGCCGAATCACCATCTCCACCCACGAGATCAGCCAGCCAGAGGGTGAACGCCGCCTTGTCCAAATCTTTCGTTCCATCGTTCTTGATAAAATGAAGTATGAAGATTACATCATTCACAAGCACCTGAGACCATGCGAGGACGCGCACGTCAATAAGTAACCCGAGCCCGCGTCGCGTGCGATCAGTCGTGTCAGGAATGTAGTTGTAGCGGTCATACAGATCATCCGAGGCGCGGAAGAACATCTCCTGGTCGGCGTTGAATTGATCCTTCCCGAAAAATCCATTCCACGCCCCCTTCCAGCCGGGGTCTTTTTGATCGCTGAGTTTGTCCGGCCAGAATGCAGGCCAAGAGCCGGGCTCGTCACTCTTGGCAATCTTATCCTGGCGCGGGTCTTCATATTCTCGGAAATAGCCGGGCACGGGTTCAAGATTCCACGTTTTTCCCGCCGGACTTTGACGATAGGAGGGAACATCAACGATGTGAATGGTCCTTCCTGCTTCATCCTTTACCTCCGCACCGACAAACAAACCGGTCAAGGCGATGTACATTTGTCGCGTGTTCTTGGGCCATTCATAGGGGATTTCATCGGGCACGACGCCGGTGCGACCGGTGAGACCAAAATTGAAAATCGTGGTGCGCACCAGATTACCGTCGATGTTGGTTTTGCGGCGTTTGGTCGGGTCGCCTCGCTCTTTGCTTGGAACATGCTGTGCTTCCAGAACCCCAGACGCGGAGAGTAGGACTATCAGCATGAAAGGTGCAAACAACTTGCCATTGTTACGCGCACAAACTGATTGAACCATTGAACTGTTCCTCTGGTTAAAAAGAAACACTCATCCCCATTTGAACTTCGCGTGGCGGTGAATAGAAATCGGGTCTTGTGAAGAACTCCGCCACCGTGTTATGGCGATCTGGTGTATCGGCAATGTTACGAGTCAGGAGAGTATACGTTGCCCGCCCTGTGTCATTGAACACATCCAGCTCATTCCGCCGGTCGAACAGATTGAACACGCGAAGGAAGAGCGTACTTTGAGCACCGGCAAATGCCACAGCATAGTGAGCGCGAAGATCAACCGTCATTGTTGCCGGACGCCGTCGACTGTTTTTTATAAGTTCCGATGAAAGATTCAGTCCCTGTCGCGTGGCAGTCGTGATGGCCGGGGAGTACGGCAACCCGCTGCCATACCGGCCGATGAGGCCAATCCCCCAGCGATCCGTTCCCACGGATACCGACGCGTTGAGTGTGTGGCGCTGGTCCCAATCCAAAGGTGTGAGCTGCTTTGTGGGTTCTGCGTTCGCCAGCGCAGCAAAGAACTCATCTTCCGGATTGGAATTGTTCCCTTCCGCAACCTGATAGGTATAGGCGAGAGAGAATGAAAAGTTATCCGCGTGCCTCCGCTCGAGCGAGAATGTTAGTCCCCGGACATTCGCGTAATCTTTATTGATATACCGCACGTACGAGACACCGGCGATAGCCGTCGGAATCGGAGGACTGGTTGAAATCCAGTTTCGCACATCTCGATAGAAACCAGTAATATTGAACCCGATCTGTTCCCCCAGTTGCTGCTGCAAGCCTACTTCATACATCACTGTTCGTTGCGGTTCCAGATCCGCGTTGCCGAATACCCCCTGCACACCCCCCGCAGTTGTCACCTTAAAGCCGGGTCTATTATACAGGAACAGGAACGATGGGATTTGGAAAAAGTGGCCGTAGGAAAAATGGAGCACACCCTGATCGGTAATGGGATAGGCAATACCAAAGCGTGGGCTGAGGGAATACTTCGGCCCAACTTTCGTGTACCAGTATTGCAGACGTTCTTCGAGACTTTTTGCTTGGTTCACGCTTTTGAACGGGATATAGACGTTCGGATCGGAGGGATCGGAGAGCACTTCTCCACGAGAATGGAAATAATCGAACCGCACACCAACGTTCACAATGATGTTTTCATATTCGATCTTGTCCTGCACGTAGGCAGAAAATTCAACAGGCTCGCGTGTGTACTGATCATGCACAGGTGTTGAGATGTCAAGAATTGCCGGCCGAAACGGGACGATTTGTTGACCCAGGGAATCCGTTGCCGGCACGATCACCGCTCCATCCAAAAAGAGCTTATGGCTTCTGCCCTCCAGACCAAATTTGATCTGGTGTACAGGGTCGATCTGACTGGTGAAGTCGAACTTGGCGATAAAAGAAGTCGTCGATCGTTCGAATCGGCCAAGGTTCGTCCCTCCTCCCAGAAAACTGTATCCCGGCACGCTCAACGAGTCGGGATGCAAGTACCTGCTGTCATATGGGTCCTCATAGAGGTACTCAAAGTACTTTGAAAAGAAGCGCGTGAGGTTGAGGGTGTAGAAAGAAACCGAACTTAATGTATGTGTGAAAACGGACGAGATGGTTTCCCCACGCTCGAATTTATTGACGTCGCCGTCTGGGTTGAGTCGGAAACTATGATTGTAATCTCTGAAATTTTCTCGACTGCCAAGAGTGCTCAAGGTTAGTCGCATGTCAGAAGCGGGCCAGAAAGTGAACTTGCCTTGCCAAGAAGCCTTGCTTCGCCAGTTCATCGGCACAGCACTACCATCTCCGGAATCGCCTCGTGGTGTAAATCGTCGTACACCGTACAACCAGCCATCCGTGTAGTATCTTCGCCCAGAAACATAGAATGAGGTCCTTTCACCAAGACCGGGAACCGGACCACTCAACGATCCTTCGAGATTCCAGTTTGCTACAGGACTTACTGAGCCGATATGAGGAAAGAGATCATCATCGAAGGTAAGATAATCACCTGACCATGCTGTAAGACCCCCATGAAACTGCTGACCGCCTTCCTTGGTGACGATATTGATGACGCCCGACATCGCTTGGCCGTACTCCGCATTGAATGTTCCGCTCACAACCTGGAGTTCCTGGATGGCATTGTTTTCAATGGAAACGGAGAGACTATTATCGTACACATCCGTCAGTGAGACGCCGTCGACCCAATAGGCAATTTCATTCGATCGTCCCCCACGAAGGTGGAGGCCGCCACCACGGTCGACTGTGACACCAGCCTGCAACGAAAGCACCTGATGTACTTCCTGAACCGGCATCGCTCGTATTTGATCAGCATCGACCCGTGCTTCGGAAGAGGTCAGGTCTTTTCGGACGATCGGTCGCTCTGCAACCACAACGATTTCTTCCCCGAGTTCCACAACGACCTCCGACAGTTCGATGTTGACCGTTGTTGTGAGGTCGATATTGACTCTTACATCCGTTACCCGCGTCGTTGCATAGCCAATCATCGAAGCCACGAGTGTGTATCTCCCGGGGCGAACGTTGAGAATGGTATAGCGCCCATCCATTGCTGTCGATGCTCCAAGCCTGGTTCCCTCGAGAATTATGTTCACCCCCAGCAGAGGCTCACCCGTGCGTTTGTCCTTCACAAACCCTGTGATCTTTCCCGTCTCACCAGCATCGAGGAGTGCAAGTCCGCAACAGCTAAGCATGAAGAGATAAACTATGAATCGAATCATAAGAGAAACCTCGCTCAACGGTAAGATATAGACCGTAATGATGTCAGCAATTGTCTGTTGATGGTTACTGGAACGTCTTGTTTGAGTCGGTCGAGCGATTCGAAGAAAGCCTTCTGCTTCACTTGCCATTCCATCTGAAGCCTGATCTCGCCTTGTGCTTCCTCGAATGATTTCGGCCTGGCTGCGCGATAGTCGTTGATGCGTATGACTGAAGTAAACGAATCAAACGCAAAGGGGCCCAAAATCTCCCCTTTCTTTGCTTTTGCGACTGGCTCAGCAAGCGAGCCAAGTGAGCGCCGCGTCAGGTACCCAAAACGGCCGCCTGTTTCCGCAGCACCAGGACGCACAGAATACTGGCGAGCCATGTCTTCAAAGCTCGTGCCGCGCCTTAATTCTTTCATAATCTTCTCTGCTTCAATATGAGAGTTCACAGCAATTTCACTCACATCCCAACATTCCGGCGTATAAAACGGCTGTGACCGCCATTGATACCATTGACGCATGGCTTGGGCCGTGATCTGGACATCACCGGTGACGTATGAGCGCCATTTCTCAAGCAAGAAGAGTTTGGCCGCCTCACGGATATGCCGCTGCACCTCCTCATCGCGATCCAGCATCTTCTCCTTTGCGCGTTTCACCAACTCGTTCCGGACCAGCAACCCTGTGATGTATTGTTTCAGTCGTTGGGTATCAGTCACCTGCTGTTGCTGGCGCTCCGTCGTCATGCTCATCCATTCGAGGAGTTCACGAAGTGTCCATGAGCCCTCGTGGAAGGAGACGACTGTTCTCTCCAGGCTCACAGCCAATATCGGAGACGCAGAGAAATTCGGCACTTGCATTAACTCTGCAGCGTTTACCAGCGCGCGCCAATTCATCAAAAGAGATTCAAGAGTTGCATCATCAAACACCGGAGCGAGTTCTTTCCGGATCTGTTCAACGAGCTGCTTACTCTGGACGTCAATTTTCAATGCACGAATTACTCGCGTTAAGTGTCTCTTGCGCTGAAGGAATTCGTATTCCGTCGCTATCGGTCTGCGAATCCTCTCCTCTACGCGGAGAATGCTGTAACCGAGTTCCGTCTTGATAGGCTCGGAAATCTCCCCTATCGGCAGGCGGTACGCAACTTCTTCCAGCGCAGGATCCATTTCGCCGTAGGTGAAGTAGCCAAGAGACCCTCCGCTCTCTCTGAGTCTGCTGTCCTGAAAGACTTGTTGTGCGAGTTCTTCAAACGTTGCACCGTGCTGCAACAGTGCAAAGAGTTCCCAGGCCTCTTGCTCGGTTCGAGCATAGAGATGGCGCGCCTTCACATATTCGTTAAGACGCGCGAACGCTTTTATCAGCTCTTGATCTTCGACAACAACTTTGTCAATGACGGCAAACCTCTTATATGCGTCGAGCAACGCATGAAGCTCGGCCATCCGATGGGAACGTTGATAATCCACAAGATGAAGCCAGCCCAGACGACGAGCCTCTTGGAGGATCAATCGTTCATGGATCATATTGTTGAGGATGGCTTCGCGCACCTGGAGGTTGTCTTTCACCGAGGTGAGTGTGAGAAAATGCTGGAGACGGGACTGGAATTCCTCAGCAAGTATTTGCTCTTCCCCTATCGTCGCCAGAGCAGGCACTTCATCTTGCACGCGGCCCGCAGGGAAGAGAGTGCCCGCAAGAAGGAGAGTCAATAGAATTGCGGGACGTAATCGTCGGCCAATTGTTTGTGGTGTGATGAGGTTCATCGAAGAATCACTCCTGATTTCGCTTCTAATGTCATTGTGACGGTGTTGGTCATGACGGTGTACTTCTTCTGGGAAAGTAAATCGACGAGTTCACGACCCCGCTGGTGCGCAACCGGGATTGTTACACGCTGCGGTGTCCACGCATTGTTCAAAACCACAAGGTACTGTTGTTCACCCTCTACGCGCCGGAAGGCAACAATGTCTTTATCGTCTCGTGTGACAATAAACTGAAATGAGCCTGTGCACAGCGCCCCATGGCCGTTGCGCAAGCGAGCGAGGTCCGCGTACCATTGGAAGAGCTCGTGATTGAATGCATTGATGTCGTGCGGGCGGGGTAAGCCGAATGGATGGGATTTCTCTTCTTCGAACTGTAAGTCCGGCCACAACATTGGTTTTCGACAATCCGGATCGTCCGCTCCCCACATGCCCGCCTCAGTTCCGTAATAGATCATCGGCGCGCCGACGTACGTCATCTGGAAGAGAGCCATCAGTTTTTGAACCTGCAGCTCCTCGGCATTTGGTTTCCGAACGTCATAGTCCCGATTCTCATTCACCCCAACGTGATGATCGTAAGAAAGATCTGGATTGACGATCCGTGAACCGATCCGGTCGGTGTCGTGACTATCGTAGAGATTCATCAGGCCGTAATTGTTTTCTGCAGGATAATCTTCAAGAAGGGATTCAAGTCGACGTCGGAATTCGGCAGCCGAAATCTTCGATGCCTTACCGGCGAAGAAGCGAATCGCCTCGCGTGCCCATCGATAATTCATCACGGCATCAAACATGTCACCCTGAAGCCAAGGTGCCGCATTAAACATCTTTTCGTTTGCCCAGTCCTCCCACCAGACCTCCCCCACGAGGTACGCCTGCGGGTTAATCTCACGCACCCACTTCCGAAACTCACGCCAGAAGTTCGGATTCACCTTTTCTGCAACATCCAGCCGCCAACCATCGATGCCATCTTCGGGATTTCCATCACCGTTGGGATCCATCCAACGTTTCACGATTGCGCGGATATGCTGACGAGGACCGTCCACAAGCCCGTTTTCATCCTCGCGCAGTTCGGGCAATTCGCGTACACCATACCAACCCTCATAGTCGAACTCGTTCTCGGGCGTTGTGGGATCGTCCCAACGCTTGATGATGAACCAATCCTTGTATTTCGAGCGCTCCTGATGTTTCTTCACATCTTCAAATGCCCAGAACGTCATCCCGACGTGATTGAAGACGCCATCGATGATCACCTTGATGTCCCGGCGATGCGCTTCTTGGATCAGTTTCAAAAACAATTTGTCTGCCGAGGACCATTGCCACGTTGAGGGATCTGCCGGATCTTCCGTCGCCCAGAGTTGTCGATCTCCCTCCGGATCTGGTCCGAAGTTGTTATCGACGTGATGGTACATAGTTGCATCATACTTGTGAAGCGAGGGTGATTCGAAAATGGGATTCAAATAGATAGCCGTGACGCCAAGCTGTTTGAGGTAATCGAGCCGATCGATGATTCCCTGGAGATCTCCACCGTAGCGTCGCTGTTGAACGTGGAAGTAAAAATCCTTTCCGTCTTTTCGCTCCCATGGCTGAAGCTCGTACCAATCGCCTGTCCAGCTACTCACCTGCCAACCTTCAGCAATCTCGTGTGGCCACGAACCGATCAGGTCGTCCGGACGCGGATCGTTTGATGGATCGCCATTCCGAAATCGTTCAGGAAAGATCTGATACCAAACCGCTTTCTTCGCCCACTCCGGCGGGCGATGGAAAGGATCGCGTGATTCCACAGCGACTTGACTCACCTTCGCTTGCCCATAACATAAAACGATCGACAGTACGACCAAGGTGCAAAGGACAAGCGGTCGGAATGCCAACATGATGCAGGTTCTTTCAGCTTTGGTAAAGTTTCGGATCTCGTGCGAAGGCTTGGCTTGCAGCAGCGTCATTCTGCCTATCGTGTTCATCGCTTCCGCAGGATTTGCGTACGACAAGCTTCGGAAGAAAACGAGTGTGATTCGGTTCAATTTTGGGATTGTTGAGTCGTTCCGACAATCGCTCTGCTGCCAGCACACCCATCTCGAACATCGGTTGACGCATGGTGGTGAGTTCGAGATGACTTGCCAGCTCGATGTCGTCGAAGCCCACGAGCGCGATATCATCAGGACACTTCAAGCCGGCCTCATGCATTGCCGCCAGGGCACCCGCCGCCTGAATATCGCTTGCGACGAAGATGGCGGTGGGGAGATTGCTCTTCGACGCGAGAAACTCCTTCATCAGTTCATACCCGGCTTGGCGTGTGAAACCGTCGAACATCGTTGATGAGCTGCTCTTGATCCATCTCGCATCGATCGTCAACTCGGATTCCCGTACAGCCTTCTGAAATCCCTTCAGCCGCTCGCGCGCCGGAACGCTTTCGAGATTTGCGTTTAACATACCGATGCGCTTGTGCCCGAGGCGAATCAGGTGATTGGTGGCGATGTACGCGCCAAGGAGATTGTCGACGGAGATGGAATCGAAGTTCTTGTGGAATGAATCGACCATGATCACCGGCGTTCGATGTTGCAGGTACTGACGCGCGAAATTCTCTGGCATCTTCATCGAGAAAAACAGCATCCCGTCAACGCGACTCCGCAGCACTCCTTGCCGCAACGAAGCCTCGACTTGGTCGGGATGGTTGACGCCATAGAGAAGAAGATCGCACTCGAGTTCCGACAGCTTGGACTGAACCCCTTGAAGGATCTCAAGAAAGAAGAAGGTTGTGAAAAACGGTATGACGGCAAGAATAGAATTGGTACGATTTCGCGCGAGACCCCGCGCGTACGGGTGAGGCCGGTAGTTGAGTCTCTTCGCCACTTCCAGCACACGAGCGCGCGTGGCATCGGAGACGCTGGGATGATTGTTGAACACCCTCGAAACAGTTCCGATCCCTACATTTGCCCGCTTCGCGATATCGTATATGGTTGGTGGCAAAGAAATGATGGATTCCTTGGAAGGGCTTCCATAAAGTTAGGGGATATAACCTGAGAGTCAAGAAAAAAATGGAAGAAATTTTGGAGACTTCCATTTCCAGCGGCTGGAACCGGACAGAGCTGAGGTTATCCGGCGAGAGGTAGCGTTGGAAACTATTTCACCTCGTGGATCGAGTTGTGTGAAGAGCTGCTCTCAAAGGCGCACGGAGTTGTGTCATCTGACAGGCACAATTCGAAGAATTCTGTCATCTGACTCAAAAGGCGTTGCGCGGCCGTCGCGATTGCTCGTTGAAAAGTAAATAAATCCATCCGGACCCAACGCAACTTCTCTGATCCGTCGGAATTCACCTTGAAGGAGAGCTTCCTGAAAAATCAGTCTATGAGGAGTATCATCGCTCACGACTACTCGCTGAAGTCTCTGACCTCGGAGACCTCCAAAAAAGAAGTTATTTCGGAAACCGGGGAATGCTTCACCACGATAGAAGGCTCCGCTCGCGGGAGCAACCGCCGGCGTGTACTCAAGAAAAGGGGCTTCTAATCCACTTTTCCGCTGCTGATGATGGATAATCGGCCATCCATAATTTTTGCCTGCCTCTATTATATTGACCTCATCACCACCTCCCGGTCCGTCAAAACCAGACGGCCCGTGATCCGTCTGGAAGAGAATCCTCGTTTCTGGATGCCAGTCAATTCCTTGCGGATTTCGAAAGCCGAGAGCATATATCGGAGATTTCGCATTGGGATTATCCGCAGGAATCGAACCATCGTCGTTCAGTCTGAGAATTTTTCCCCCTAACGAGCCAAGATCCTGAGCAATATCCCGATCTGCAGCATCTCCGGTTGTCACATAGAGCTTTCCATCAGGTCCAAATTTTATCCGACAGCCGTTATGCACAGAAGAACCGGGCAAATGGCTTACGATCTCTCTCCGATCCGTAAGCTTCCCGTCAGACAGTCTGTATCGGACGACTTTGTTCGCAAGTTCGCGGCGAAAATCGAACGTGTAACTCAAATAAAGAAATCCATTCTTGTGAAATTCCGGATGGAGTGCCAACCCCATCAATCCCCCTTCACCTCTGTGGCGAACCTCGTCTATCCGTGCGATAAGTGTCGGCGATTTCTCTCCTTTCCTCAGCATCTGGAGTCGGCCCGGCCTTTCCGTAAAATACATATTAGCACCGTTGTCGAACACGATCGACCAAGGTACTTCGAGATTTCTAAGCACCTCTTCCACTTGAAACCGTATTCCGTCCGACGTGACATAAACCTTCTCTTTGGGCTGCGCTTGAGTAATCAGTGACCCGGCCATCCAAGAGAAACAGAAAAGAATTAGTTTTGAACTCATCGTTAGCTCCTCTGTACGGGTCTAGAAAATTCCGTGATGCAGTTTACAAAAAAAAGGGGAAACTTCCCGCCATACCGATACAACGATTAGACCCAAGCCGTAGCTTTCGCTCGAGACACCCAGCGGTCGCTTCTTTCACCGTTCCGAAAAGAATTCTGCTCCAAGACAAGGCAAACAGGCAACAAATGTCGATTTGAAGCCAAACTTCTCCACTGCCGGATAACTCCTTAACGAACGAGAACATAAAAGAACTAGAAAGCCTAAGAAATTGAATCATTTCGTTGGCAATGAGCTTTTGGTTGAATGAGAAAAAAAAGCCGGAGAACATTGTCCTCCGGCGCTATAATACATAATAGAAATGGCGGGAAAAGGCCTTACTTCTTCATTCCGAGCACAGCTTCTTTCGCGGCCTTGGCTACGCGGAATTTCACCACTGTTTTCGCGGGAATTTGAATCTGCTCACCCGTGGCTGGATTTCTGCCAATACGCGCTTTGCGTTGCACCAGCACGAGCTTCCCGATGCCGGGCAATGTGAAAGAATTGGCCGCCTCACGATATGCAAGGTGCGCCATTTCCTCAAGAATCGCGACAGCGGTTTTCTTCTTTAGCTCAAATTTGCTGGCGAGATGTGCAGCAATTTGGCTTTTTGACATTGGCTTTCCCATACAGGTGCCCTCTCTGAAAAGTTGTAAGATAGTGTGGTTAATTAAAGTACACTTACAGCTAATTCTTGTAGTCCCTTACCTGACTTTCCTATCTCAAAATCACCCACAAATATATGGTTTTTCGAACCAGTGTCAACAATAAAATTCAAAAAGTCCTGTATTTATGGGGATAAAACCGACTTCTCGATAACCTCTTATATTATCATAAGTTACCGGCCCGAAAATTCTTAAGAAATATGGAGTAGTTCGAAATATTAATGATTGAACGGCCTTTGAGGAATTGTCCAATCCGTATGTGGCAAAGACTGCGCCGCATTGCTTCTTTACATCCTCTGACTCCATTGAGCGAATGACTTTGTCGCGATAACATTCTCAACGCTTGGCCCGAAGCGACGCGGCGACGACTTCGATATTCGACACTCAGCAAGCACAAGGTTAACATCTCAGCTTTGAAGACGAAAGGCATTATGTCGTGTAAGTCGCTCTTATTGACGATGAATGAAAGGCTGTTACTTCTCGACTTGGAGATCTAAAAGCGTAGACACAACGTTTGGTTTACACGACCACAACAAATTGATAAAGAGTTTTCGCTTGTATTTCATAGATTTCTTAGGTAGAATTGCACCGCAGTCAACTCAATCGAACCGCAAAGACAATTCGCGATGAGCGTGTTGTTACCTCTCAACAGCCGTTCCATCCGCACACACACTCGATGAATTGTCGAGGTTTTCTTCTACAATCAAATCGTCTTTGCACAATTCATACATTCCAACACGTTTTTAACAATTAAGGAGGCCTGTATGCAGCAAACCATTACCAAATGGTTCGCATTCGCGGCGGTGTTGTTGCTCCTCGTCGGCACTTCTGAGTTATTGGCTCAAGGCGTAACAACGGCAGCTATCTACGGAAAGGTGACGGATAGGAATGGAAATCCGTTGCCCGGCGCGAACATTGTCGCCACACACCTGCCGAGCGGCACGATCTATGGCACAACCTCGCGCGAGAATGGAGAATACAATTTGCCCGGACTTCGGGTGGGAGGTCCCTACACAATTGCGGTTTCTTTCGTAGGGTACGCGAAGCACGAAGAAACCGGCATCCATCTTCAATTGTCGCAAAGTCTGCGACAAGATTTTGCACTAGCAGAAGAAGCAATACAGACGGGGGAGATTGTCGTGATCGGAGAGCGGAGTGCTATCTTGAGTGCTGATCGGACGGGAGCCGCAACTTCTGTCAGCCGACAAGCGATCGCAACCCTCCCGACGATCTCACGCCGCATCGAGGACTTTGTCCGCCTCACGCCGCAATACAGTGGTGCCGGTTTCGGATTCTCGTTCGCAGGTCAGGACAACCGCCTGAATAATATAACGGTGGATGGTTCATACTTCAACAACTCGTTTGGTCTCGCCGGCCAACCTGGGGATCGAACTGGGGTCGCTCCAATTTCGCTGGACGCCATTGAGCAAGTACAGGTAAATGTCGCGCCCTACGATGTTCGACAGGGTAACTTCGTCGGCGCCGGCGTCAATACGGTTACTCGGAGTGGAACCAATTTATACTCAGGTTCCGTGTATTACCAACGCCGGCACGATGGATTGGTGGGAACGGACGCCGGTGACAATAAGTTCAATCCGGGAAAGTTCGAATTCAACCAGGTCGGTGTCACACTCTCCGGTCCGATCATTCCCAACAAGCTCTTCTTCTTTACGAGCTTTGAAAACGAAAACACAATCCAACCCGGAACGACGTTCCGCGCCAATCGAGGCGGGGAACCGGTAGGAGGAACGGTCACGAGGGTCCTGGAATCGGATCTGATTTCGCTTAGCAATTTCCTGAGAACCAATTTCAACTACGAGACGGGACCATACCAAGGTTATGATTTCGAGACACCGGGTCTGCGTTTCCTTGTCCGTTTGGATTACAACTTTGACGACCGCAACAAAGTGAGCTTACGCTATACGCATCTTGATTCGGACACGGATGTGCTTGTCTCAAACTCTTCATCGCTGGGCTTCGGCAACCGACGCACCAACACGACAGGTCTCAACTTCAAAAACTCGAATTATAAGATCATCGAAGACATTCACTCAATTGTCGGTGAGTGGAATTCGATCATTGGAGACAATATGTCCAACAGCTTGATCCTCGGCTATTCATATCATGACGAGAGCCGGGAACCGGTTGGACAGTTCTTCCCATTCGTCGACATCCTCAGCCAAGGAACGGTCTACACTTCGTTTGGCTTCGAGCCATTTACGCCGAATAACGAACTCCGTTATAGCAGCCTCCAGCTCCAAAATAACTTCAATATGTACCTTGATCAGCATTATTTGACGTTTGGCTTGAGCGTGGAGCGCTACGAATCGGAGAACATCTTCTTCCCCGGTTCTCAGAGCGTCTATGTCTATAATTCACTGCAAGACTTCATGACCGATGCGCAGGGATACGTGGCGAACCGCAACCGCACGTCTTCGCCAGTAGCGCTTCGCCGGTTCCAGGTACGTTGGTCAAACATCCCCGGCCAAGAAAAACCAGTGCAACCGCTCGAGGTGCTGTACGCAGGCGTGTATGCGCAGGATGAGTTCCGGGCAAGCGATAATCTGAAACTGACGTTAGGACTTCGCCTCGACGTACCGTTCTTTGGGGATACGGGATATGAAAACCCGAATGCGGACGCGCTTGTGTTCAGAGATGAAAATGGCAATCCCGTACAGTACAAGACGAAGAAACTCCCTGATCCGAACATCCTCTGGTCTCCCCGATTCGGATTCAACTGGGACGTCTTCGGTGATCGATCGACCCAAGTTCGCGGAGGGACGGGGATCTTTACGGGACGACCGGCGTACGTCTGGATCTCGAATCAGATCGGCAGCACTGGCGTGCTTACGGGATTTGAACAGCGAGATAACATTCCAGCCAACACCCCTATCGCCAATGGAGGCCGTCCGTTCAATCCAAATCCCAATGCCTACAAGCCCACCAACGTAACGGGCGCCCCTGCTTCGAGCTACGAGTTGGCATTGACTGATCCGAGCTTCAAGTTCCCGCAGCTCTGGCGCAGTAATATTGCTGTTGATCAGGAGTTGCCTTACGGTTTCGTGGGAACGCTCGAATTCCTGTATAATCGCGATGTCAATGGCATCTATTACATCAACGCGAATCTGCCTGCACCACAGGCACAATTTGTTGGTGCGGATAATCGACCGCGTTGGACGAGTACACGCATCCATTCCCACGTCGCAAATGCAATCGTGCTGAAGAACCAGGACGTCGGCTACTCATGGAATATCGCAGCTTCCCTTGAGTTACCCTTCCGAGACGGCTTGTTCGCAAAGGCTGGCTATAGCTACGGCATTGCTAAAAACACGGTCGATCCCGGTTCAATTGCATTCGGTTCCTGGAATAACAACCAGCATGCAGGCAACCCGAACAATCCGGGCGTAGGGTTCGCTGCGACCTCACCCGGCAATCGCATCTTTGCAGCCGTTTCGTATCGACTCGAGTACTTCAACTTCGGCGCGACGACGGTTGGATTGTTCTTTGAGGGACGTCCCACCGGTAGTGCAAGCTATGTCTTCTCCGGCGACCTGAACGGCGACGGCGGAACGAGCAACGACCTCATTTACATTCACCGGGATATCTCGGAGATGAACTTCGAACAATACACCTCGGGAGGCCGAACGTATACGGCTGCTGAACAGGCCGCTGCTTGGGACGCTTTTATTCGACAGGACCCGTATCTGAGCAAAAATCGCGGAAAATACGCAGAGCGGGGTGCAGTCTTTACACCAATGGTTTATCGCGCCGATCTGAGTATTACTCAGGAAGTTTTCACGAACTTTCTCGGTGCGCGCAACAGCCTCCAATTGCGCGCGGACTTCCTGAACTTCACAAACCTGATCAATAAAAACTGGGGTGTCGGTAACCGGTTTGTGACAACATCTCCCCTGATCGCACGTGGGGCTGATCCACAAGGTCGGGCACTCTACCGCCTGCGCACCATAGGGGGTGAAAACATCTCGAAATCGTTCGAGCCGAGCGCAACCATTAGCGACGTGTTTCGCATTCAATTAGGGATCCGCTACTCATTCAACTAATCCAATCCAGGTTAAAAGAGCCCTACCGACCAACTGGGCGGTGGGGCTCTTTTTTCATTACCTTCATTACCTGGCACGACCTGCTCTATTCGAGTCAACGTTTCTACGGCTTTCTCATCATCTCCTCAATCTGATGCCAATGCTCATACATCCGGCGAAACACCTGACACTTACGTGCGTGGTAGGATTTCGTGTCAAGCCGTGGGATTATAACGCAGACCGGGTGCGCTTATCCGTGCCGAGGCCTCAAGAATTGAAACGAATTTCCCAACCCCAACCGCGGCAAGAAGTGCCTTTCCCAACACAACCTTCAAATGCTTTTTGATTTATGAGAATGAGGTGAATTTGATCGCGAGGAAAGAAGTCTGTGGGAGAAAACGACTTGCCTGCGGTTCTATTTTTGGCTATATTTGTCCCGTCAATTTGAGTATCCCGCCGCTTGCTGGCGAGATTTGATTGGCAAGACCTTAGAGTATTTTGGGATCGTAGCTCAGTTTGGTTAGAGCGCCTGCCTGTCACGCAGGAGGCCGCGGGTTCGAGTCCCGTCGGTCCCGCATAACAATTCTTTATCGCAGGAGGCCCTCCTGATCCGAAGGATCGGAAAATCCTGTCGGTTCCGCGAACTGCAAGCTCAAAGTCTGCGGCTAGTCATCCCATCTCATCCTCAGCTGTTGAATCAATGGATTCTTCTCCGGCGTCAGGGTGAAAAACACCTGGATTTTTCCTTTTTCCCCTTCTATCACAAACGTCCCGCGAAGCTGATTTTCGGGTACGATCTCCCGAACGCTCTTGATTCTCCCCGACCGTTGAAAAAGCTCCTTCGACCTCGCCTGAAGATCTTGAATTCGATTATCGAGGAAGAAATTCTCCGCAAAGATACCGGAGCGCTCTGCATCTTTCCATTCCGGTAACACTTTCACGAGTTCATTCATCCGTTGTTTCAAGATTTCGGAAGGGACGAGACGCCGTGGTTTGAGATCTGCGAGAGCGATAATCGTATCCAGAACCGCAACGTTAACGGAGCTCGTACCGGCGTAGGTACGGTTGGCAAAGGACATCACGGCCAAACCATACTGAGGCAACATCGTCCAGTTACTTCCAAACCCCGGCAAACCTCCGCTATGTCCCACCCCTACCCGTCCTTCACAATCTTTCGTCCACCCCAACCCATACCCGTATGCAGACACAGTAGGACAAGGTCTACCGCTCGGGTATCGAAAGGAGGGATTCAGCCGTCCATAGCTCCACGGTTGATGCATCTCGCGCAGGGAGCTTCTTTTCAAAACCGGCGCTTCAGCGTCGTCTCTTGGAGGCCATGCTGAAAGATGAAGTGCAACATACGCCGTGAAATCTTCTATTGAGGTGATGAGTCCCCCCATTGCCCCATACGAGCCGTGATGAAGCAGCGGAATGTTTACCCATGATGAATCGATCCAGCTGTAACCCAACGCAAGGTGTTCCGGTGGAGCCTTGGTATACTCCCACACGGTCTGGTTCATTCCGAGCGGCTTGAAAATGCGCTCGGTTGTGTATCGTTCAAAGTCCATACCGGAGACGACCTGCACGATTTGTCCAAGCAGAGCAAAACCGAGATTGCTGTATTCGTATTCGACTCCGGGCACGTTCGAGAACGACACTCCTTCTTCTATCAATCGCAACAAATCCTCATCCGTGTCCGCCAACTGGCGGTCTCCCCAGGGATTGTCTTCAGGAAATCCGGCCATATGCGTCAATAGATGGCGAATGGTGATCTCCGGCGCGTCTTTTGTCAGATACTTCAGCCGCTTCATCACCGGAAGATACTTCGAGGCGGCATCGTCGAGCGACAGCTTCCCTTGATCGCGTAACTGCAGGATGGCCAACGCCGTCACACTCTTGCTCATCGACGCGATCCGGAAAAGCGAACTCGTGTTTGCCGTGATCCGTTCCTCCAGATTTGCAAAACCAAACGCGCCGGTGTAGAGCAACTGACCATCCAGAATCACGCCATAGACGAAGCCGGGCGTTCGTTGTCGCTCTGCAAACTCTTGAAAGATTCTTTCGACGAGCGGTGCCGTGGCCCTCACCTTTTCCGACCTACCTTCATCGGGGAAGACTGCCGGTTGACGAGCGTGTAGAGCAACAACGAACGATAGAAACAAAACAAAGAGGCGCATTGTTCTTCTCCCAGTAATTATCCAATCACGATTGCATCGCCGCTACTGTGCAAGATAGCCACCGTCAATCGCATAGTAATTGCCAGTTATGAATGAAATGGTCTGTCGTTTGAACGATTCGCCTTCCTTCAGGGTCAATCGACCTTCTTCTTTCCCTCATCCACCCCTTTGATAAACTTGATGATCCCGCTCATATACGTTTCCTGATCGTCATACATACACATATGGCTGCCGTTGGAACAGTAGAGATAACTGCCATGCTGAACCTGCGTCGACATCCACTTCATATGTTCCGGATCCATCGTATCATGTTGCGCTCCAATCACGAGTGTTGGAACCGCAATCTTTGCCAAATCGGCCGATCGATCCCACCTTGCCAACCTCCCCGCAATACCGAACTCACTATATCTCGGATTCTGATAATCTCCTTTTGCTTCGATCGCTCGAATCTCCTTCAGCACAGTGGGATCCATTTGCTTCGCCAGGACTTCATCTGCGTAACGCCCGTACGCGGGCGCGCTCGACATCATGTTCGAGATGATCAGCCCCTTCAGGTGTTGCTGATACTTTAACGCGTACTCGATTGCCAGAATCCCGCCCCAGGAATGTCCCAAGAGATAGAAGTTGTCTTTGCTCAACCCCAATGCGGTTCGAACTTGTTCAACCTCTTCTACGAAACGTTCCGTAACCCACAAATCGTTGTCCTTCGGTTGATCGGAGTAAGCGGAGCCAAGTTGATCATAGTAAATGAACTCGATCCTCTCCTGAGGAAAAAAACTCTCCGCGCATTCCCAGTACTCGTGTGTGGCACCAGGTCCGCCGTGAAGAAGGAGCACCTTCATTCGCGGATTATTGCCAACCCGCTTCGTCCAGACCTTAAACTTCCCTTTCGGTGTTTCGACAGGAATGAGTTGAACACCACCCATCTTGATCCCTTGTTCCGCGCTCTTATAGTAGTCGAGCTCGGAAACAGCTTTCCGGTCTTCGCTTGGTGCGCAACAGGTGAGAAAAAGTGTAAAAATGAGAACAGAAAACATTTGGATAGAACGACGCATAGGAGATCTCCTTGTGAAATGGACAGGAATAGATTGTGGGGCAGCCATACTTCCGTCCGATCCTTTTATGCGTCACAGGCACAGATGAGGAATGCGGTTCAAGAAGTAAAGAGGCAATTAAGCCGCAGGCGGCATGGATTGCCTTCTTAAGCCGGGACCATAATTGTATAGGCGTAACGGAGTCATCTTCCCTCCACCTCGAACTCAATTCGACTCAACGCCATTTTCTCGTCCGACCAGCAAGGAGCTAGAGAGGACGAAAGGCCCCTCCCGCGAAACCAACGGCAGGATCGATATTCATCAAAACTATTAAAATGATCAATGTAATGCCACACGCACCCAAGAAGAATTGCTGTCATCGAAATCCCATTGTTTGCTGCGTATCGCAGCAGCATGTTCAGTCGATCTTTTGAAACTCAATATGTAAGTTGTTCTAAAAATTTCCCGTGCGATCAAAGGACAACTGGAACATGAGCTCACTTTCTCGCTCGTCGCGGCGATTCTTTGATTGATCGCATTGCTAACGCAGCAGCGCGATGATGCATAACGTTTGCAGCAAGAACGCCGTTGCTCTTGCCGCTCACAACAACGTGGCTGGAGCCGCTATGAACGATTCATTCTTTCGCGGAGAAGGGCACATACCTACGATGCGTTGTTCGCACCGGGGCGGCAAAAACAATGGAGCGAGCACAACTGTTTCTTGAACTTAGCTTTGACATCGCAATTTCAAGTGAGCGAGCGTCGTTGTTGGGCGTGTTATGCGCCCCTGTGGCCGCCCGCCTCCAGAGCACGGTGGGGAGGAGTTCTGAAACTACCGCAACAAGCGCTCTTGAAGCAAAGTCTGCATATCTCGTCGACCATCCAACACGCAATGGACTGTGACAGTCCTACGGTCGATGCTGTAGAAAATCCTGTAGGGCTTGAATCGCATTTCTCTAAACTGAGAGACGCCGATGTCCTGCAACTCTGGTGGGATGTGGCCCCGAAGAGGCAACGTGCGCAGCGAGTAACAAGCCTGTTTGAGACCCTGAAACAAACGATCTGCCTGTTGGATGGAATCGTTCAGCGCAACGTACTTGTAGATTTCAAAGAGGTCTTCCTCGGCATCAAGATCAAGCTGAACATTATGCTTTTTCATTCTTGAAGCCTTGGATTCGCTCTTCGAGCGATGCAAAGGTGGCATCGAGGGACTTCACCTTGCCCCGTCGGACATTCTTCTGACTTCGCGTCAGAATCTTCAGCAAGGCCAATGTTTCCTGCGTTTGTTCAAAGGTATGGATATCCTGAAGAACGGCCTTGGCCTGACCGTTGTGTGTGACGATGATGGTGCCCTGGTGGTCGGAGAGGTCTCGGATGAGACGAGAGGCGTGAGCTTTGAGATAGCTGATCGGTTTAACGGAAGTGCTAAGTTTCATAGAGCCTCCTGTTATGTTCAACCATAATATAGGCTAAATTCAGATCGAACACAAGGTCAGCGGAATACGCTTACGTCTGCGAAGAGCTGCCAACACCCGGTGGGCGGCCATGGCACATAACGTTTGGCGTCAGCACACCGTTGTTGCTACTGTTAGGCGTTCGTTTGCGCCGGTCATTGAGCGTAACTTGACTCTATGTCGGAAACAACATATCTTGTAATCGCATGACCGTTAAGGATAAGCCGCTCGTCTGGTTCCACGGTGAGATGAAGTCACCACCCTTTTCGAGTCAGGCCAGAATAGAAGCCGGCTATTTACTCCGTCGGTTGCAGATGGGCGAGAAGCTAAGTCTACCGCACTCGCGCCCAATGCCATCGATTGGAGCCAGATGCCACGAACTTCGAATTGACGATGAGAATAAGACCTGGCGGATCGTCTATCGGGTCGATGATGATGCCATTGTAATCCTGGAAGTCTTTGACAAGAAGACTCGGAAGACACCCAAGTATGTGATTGAGAACTGTAAACGACGGATTCGATTGTATGATTCGTAAAGGAGAAGAACGATGAACCGTGCAAAGAAACGACGTTTGGAATCGAAAGGGTGGAAGGTTGGAGATACCCGAGAATTCCTGAACCTTTCGGCTGAAGAAGCTGCGTATGTAGAGTTGAAGCTCGCATTGAGCAAGAATCTGCAAGAGTTACGACGTCAGAAGAAACTGACCCAGGAAGAGCTTGCCCGTCGGTTGAAGTCCAGCCAGTCGAGAGTGGCCAAAATGGAAGCTGGTGATCCATCGGTTTCAATCGATTTATTGGTACGATCGCTCTTGGCATTGGGCGCATCGAGAAAACGTCTCGCTGAGATGCTGTTATAAACTCAATCTGCTTCTTCCGCTCGTCCTACCAGACTCACCTCGCCAAAATCCGCCCGGTGCAAATGACGCCTAACGTTTGCAGCAACAACGCAGCGGTTTTGCGAACTCAAAAAAGATGCGGCGAAGGGCGCTATGAACGACTTATTTTCTTGCGCCCGAAGCCGCAAACCAACCCGCGGCAAAAACAATGGAGCGACCACAACTGATTCTTTTCCATAGCTTCAACTGAGCCCTATCAACAAAGGGAGCGCCGTGCTTACGCTTGTTAGCCGCAGCGGCAGTCATTACGCTCGATCTCTTCGGTTGATTTTGTGTAATACAACTGTTATAATAACGTCACATCCAAGGAGAATCGCAAATGCTCAAAACTGCTGTGCGTCGAGTGGGCAACAGTCTCGGAATTACTTTGCCCAAAACGATTGTCGACAACTACCATCTCAATGAAGGGGATGAACTCCATCTTGTCGAGACTGATGAAGGAGTGGTCTTAACACCTTTCAATCCGAAGTTTGCAGAATGGGCTCGGGCCTATGAGAGAACGAATCGCAAGTATCGGAATACACTCAAGGCTCTTGCGAAATAATGGTCGTTCACTTCATTCCGGACGACCTTGTCTTGACGATTCACGCCGACCTTCTGCAACGATACGGTGGTCGGCCTGGGCTTCGGGACAGAAACCTTCTTGAGTCCGCCCTTGCCCAGCCCAAGATGACTGTCGGCGGCAAGTTTGCTCATAAAACACTTTTTGATAAAGCAGCCGCCTATGGTTTTCACGTGTGTAAGAATCATCCGTTCATCGATGGGAACAAACGAGTAGCATTCGTGCTGATGGACATTTTTCTCCAGAAGAACCGATGGGAGATTGTTGCCCACGAAGAAGAGGCATACTCGTTAATGATGGATCTCGCCTCGGGTAAACTCACCAAGGCTCAACTTTCCACTTGGGTCAAAGAACATTCCGCACGTCTTCGCCGACTTCGGTAGACTGCCGTTGCGGCTAACGTTTGCACCAAAAACCGTTGAGCGACCAGAATAATATAAGCGGGTTGGCCTCACTCGAATAAACTCCGTGTGGGTTGGCCATATCTGCAAGGGAGCGCCGTTGTTGCTGCTGTCAGGCGCAGGCACCCTTCATCGGATGGGCTTGTAGCGCTCAACTTTCTTGAGATAGGTTTGCCATTCCACCTCAAGTCGCTGTTGCCAGCCCTTGCCGTTTCGTTCGTCAAGATACTTTTCGATTACCGCATTGTATAAGTGTTCGCCCGTGATTACACAGCCAGTAGGCAAATAACGAAATCCATATTTGTCGGTAAAGGATGAATCAGGGAATGTGCCAACAAGGAGGCCGGGTAATTTGAGCTGGACGATCCCCCTGGCCAGGTCTTCCCTAGCAGCATCTTCTTGTTCGTACCACCACTCCCTAAGGTGAATATCAAGCGTAACACGTTCACCGGGTGCTACAACAATACCTTTGCGAACATCTCGCTCGAATCCGATATACGTTGCTCGCACAGAATGAGTCCCGGGCGGAACGTTCTTAAGCAGATATTTTCCTTGGTGATCAGTACTGTTGGCGAAGGGTAGTGAGTCAAGGGCGACAAGAGCGCCAACGAGTGGCTCACCAGTAGCATGGTCGCGGACAAAGCCGGCAATACTGCCCGGTTTGAGGGAATCGGATAGGGATAGGCATTCCTGCGCAGTGGCGACCTTCGGAAGAAGGAAAGCACAGAGAATGCCAACAGGAGCCAGATGGAATGCCAATCGAGTCATTGATTGACGAAACCTCTGAAGTGTGGATCCCGAGTAAAGTGCTTGCGCCTAACGTTTGCAGCAACAACGCCGTTGCTTTTGCCGCTCGAAGATGATGCGGCGAAGGGCGCTATCAAAGATACATTCCTCGCGCCCGTAGGCGCAGTTTCAAGTCGTGGCAAAAACAATGGAGTGAGCACTATAATTCTTTCCTTTGTTCTAACTTAACCTTATCAACAGAGCGAGCGTCGTTGTTACCGCTGTTAGCTGCAGTGCGCCGCAGAGATAAGGGCTTGATTATGTCAGAATTTAGTACTAATTTGTGCACAACCATTCTAAGGAGCAAGTCAATGCCAATCATCAAATCGATCTCGAGCTTACGCAACCGGACCAGAGAGATCGCCAAGATTTGCCACGATCAGGATGAGCCTGTCTATCTCACGACAAATGGCGAGGGTGATCTGGTGGTGATGAGCATCGACCATTACGAGCGATTGAAAGCCGAAGTTGATCTGTTTCAAAAGCTTGCCGTTGCTCAAGCTCAATCGGCAGCCGGGAAGAAGGGCATCACGCATAGACAGATGATGACCAAACTCCGACGCCGAATCAATGCCCGATAAATAGACACTGCGCTATCTTCCTGCGGCAGATGGTGATCTTGTGGGGATTTTCGATTTTATTGCACAAGATAGTCCAAATCGGGCATCGTCGTATCTAGAAAAGCTTGACAAACGAATTGGTTTGTTGGAGCGACATCCCTTCCTTGGCCGAATACCGCGCCATCCCAAACTTCGCGCCTACGGATACCGGATACTGACTGTTGAATCCTACCTTGTTTTCTATATAGTCCGCGGACGGACGATTGAAATTCATCGTGTCGTTCACGGATCCCGCGACTTGGATCAAATCCTCTGACTTGCTGCATAACGTTGACGCGGCGCATTGCAGCTAACGTCTGCGGTAACAACTTTCCGTAGCTTTAACTTAGCAATATCAAACGAGCGAGCGTCGTTGTTACCGCTGTTATGCGTTCATTGGTTTGCGTGTTTATTGTACTCCGTTGTGAACTTACCGTCGAGACTCCGCGATCGGGCGGGGAGGGGAAGAATGTCCACCGCAAAGGGAGATATTGTCATTTGCACATATGCCGTTAAATTGTTATCATTAGTCTGTGATTCTGAACTTTGCGGATAGAATGACCGAGGACATATATGATGGCGTTGATTCAACGGCACCTCGGCGAATTCCACAGACAGTCTGGGCAGTGGCAATCCGTAAGCTCGATATGTTGAATGCTGCATCAGATTTCCGAGATCTTCGAGTTCCACCGGCAAATCGATTGGAAGCGCTGAAAGGAAAATGGTCGGGGTACCATTCCATTCGGCTCAACGATCAGTACCGGATTGTGTTCAGATGGATTGATGGTAATGCGAAAGACGTTTTGATAATGGACTATCACTGAAAGGATGAAGCGTATGATTCCCAAGAACCGAAAGCCGACCCATCCGGGAGAGATTCTGCTTGAAGAGTTCCTCAAACCGATGGGGATGAGCCAGATTGAGCTTGCGAAGAAGATGGGTGTGCCGATCCAGCGGGTGAACACGCTGATCAATGGCAAGCGTGATATGACGGCTGAGACGGCCATTCTTCTGTCTCGTGCGTTGAAGACCTCGCCAGAGTTTTGGATGAACCTTCAAGTGGCGTACGACTTATTTGAAGCACGCCGGGCAATGGACGCAGCCTAAGAACGTGTGAATCGTCGCTCCTGCCCGCCCGTTCTCTGACTCCTTCCGAAGTTACACTCCTGTTTGTTGACTTGCACCTCTGCAGCAAACCAATGGCGCATAACGTTTAGCGTCAGCACGCCGTTGTTTTTGCCGCTCGAAAAAGATGCGGCGAAGGGCGCTATGAACGACTTAATTTCTTGCGCCCGTAGCCGCAAACCAACACGCGGCAAAAACAATGGAGCGACCACTACTATTTCTTTCCTGAGCTATAACGGAGCCATATCAAATGAGTGAGCGCCGTTGTTGCTGCTGTTAGCCGCCGTAATTGGTTGGTTCAATCCTTTTGTATGACATTCTCTAACCATTGTTTCCAGACGTGTGCATCGTCCCCTAAATCTTTGCCAGCCAGCTTTGAAAGTAAACCTCGTGCGAGCCTTCGCTCTCGTGAATGATGAGCGTTCAAATAAGCGAGAAGAAGGTCAGTCGTTGATTCCTCAAGTAATAAAGATGCAAGAATCGGCGAGACGTTTGTATGTTGGAGCACCTCAAGTAGTGTGGTGTATGAAAACAAATTGGTTCCTGCCAAAAGGAATCGAAGCGTTTGGAGACAAGGAGCCCAATCAACCGTTCTTGGCGACGACTTCATCAAGACAGAGAGTGCTTGCCGGGCAGCGGTATTCACCATTGGCTCTTTGTCACGGAGAGCATCCATTAGACTCCACCAAGTTAAGTCATCTTCGGGGAAGTTGGTGAGAATAGCGCAGGCGATAGCTCTGTTACTTGGATCGGGATTGTTCAAGGAAGTCCAAACCGCGAGCGACTTATCTGCTTGAGTGTTCTTTTCAGAAAGCAACGCCCATATCGCATTTACAGCCACAGAGTCTACACCCCAGTCGCGAACAACGATGCGGGCTGAATCGATTCCTCCAGTTGAGTACAAGTGATAGTTGATGAGTGCGAACTGAAAGGCCATAAAGTCTTTGTGGATTATCGACTTTAAGGCTGCGAAGTCTGGCATATTGGCACTCGAACCGCTAGGTTTTGACCGATATTGGATCCGAGCACTGTCTTGGGGTTCCACAACCGTGATGACAGAATAAAGGCCTGAGTCTTCCGAATAGCGGATTACGGAAGCGTCCGCAAAACGAAGACTACCGACTAAGTCTGCAGCACAACCCCACAGCCCGTGTCCCTTCGGTACATAGACAGCGAGCGAATCCTCAATCATCTTGATTGACCAGCGTTTCAATCCGATGAATTCGACTTTACCCTTGTCGGTCTGGACAACCTGAGAAAATAGAGAGGTAAGGGGAATGAGCAAGAAGAGCAAAGCAAATCGTGGAAGTCGGAGATTCCTCATTCGGACAATCCTTATGAACCAATTATGGCGCCTAACGTTTGCAGCAACACCGTTGAGCGACCACTATTATTTCTTTCATTAGTTTTGACTTAGCCATATCAAAGAGCGAGCGCCGTTGTTACCGCTGTTAGCCGCTCGTGGCCCTGCGGTGTTGTTGACACTGTATATCATTTGTAATATATTGAGTTGTGGATATTCTCTGGGATGAAGTAAAGAACAAGAAACTCAAGGAGAGCCGTGGTGTCTCGTTTGAAGAAGTCGCACAGATCATTCTTGAGAAGAAATACCTTGCTGTACTTGAGAATCCGGCGCATCGGAACCAAAGAATTTTCATTGTGAGTTACAAGAGCTTTACGTACGTCGTTCCGTTCGTCATTGATGCTGACAAGAATATCGTTTTGAAGACCGTATTTCCGAGTCGAAAGTTTCATAAACTGTATGGAGCACAAAAGAAGCGATGAAGACGAAACTTGATTCTTTCGAGCGACAGATTGAAAACGCCGCGTCGTCGTATCGTCCGCTTTCGAAAAGGGAGCGACGAAAGCTTGAAGCCATTATCAATCGGGTCCGGAAGGCCCGAACGATCAACATACGAATTGCTGAGAGCGTTCTGGAAGAACTGAAACGACGATCCCAGGAAGAAGGATTGCCGTACCAGACGTTGATTTCGAGCATTCTTCACAAGTATGTGACCAATCGACTAGTTGACGAAGAATCCATCCGCAAGTCCCTCCGACTGTTGCAACAGCAGTAAATTCTCGAACATCCTCTGGTCGACCACACGGCCATGGCGCCTAACGTTTGCAGCAACAACGCCGTTGTTCTTGCCGCTGAGAACGATGTGCGCGGAGCCGCTATCAAACGACTTTAATTTCTCGCGGCGGAGTGCGCATACCAAGTCGCGGCAAAAACAATGGAGCGACCACAACCGATTTTTTCCATAGCTTCAACTGGGCCCTATCAACAAGGGAGCGCCGTGCTTACGCTCGTTAGGCGTTCGTTGCATTGCGTGAATGTTGCACGAACTCTCTATCAATCTTGGTCGGCGGCAAAGGTAAATTGATTGTCAAAGGTGAAATCAGTATATTGGAGCCGGTTGAAAGGCTAAACCTCTCTTATGAAGACCGTAGAAGCACGGAAAGCAAAGATTTCGGAACTTCTCTCTGAGGCCGAGAAGTCCCACGAACCGATCCACATCGTGGGGAAGAAGAACACAGCCGTTCTCCTTTCCTTGGATGACTGGCGGGCGATTCAAGAGACATTGTATTTGCTCTCCATTCCAAAGATGCGTGAGTCAATCGTTCGGGGCTTGAAGACACCTGTGGAGAAGTGCTCTCCGGAGCTTGATTGGTGAAGTGGACGCTTGTTTACACCAAACAGGCTCAGAAAGATGCCAAGAAACTTGCGTCTGCTGGATTGAAACCAAAGGCGCAAGAGCTGCTTAAGATCCTCGAACAGAACCCCTTCCAAACTCCTCCTCGGTACGAAAAACTCGTTGGTGATTTGGCCGGAGCCTATTCTCGGCGAATCAATATTCAACATCGTCTGGTGTATCAAGTGCTTGAAGACCGTCGCATCGTGAAGGTCATTCGGATGTGGACACACTACGAATGAGCCGCTGAATCGCCGGTCAGCTTTGCCGCCGTCCCCCGTTCGCACATCTATCTCCTTCCCATCTAAGATCACCTTTCACTTCTTGCACTTACCAGCAACGCAATGACGCCTAACGTTTAGCGTAAGCACGCCGTTGTTTTTGCCGCTGTGAACGATGTGCGCGGAGCCGCTATCAAACGACTTTAATTTCTCGCGGCGCAGCGCACATACCAAGTCGCGGCAAAAACAATGGAGCGAGCATTTTAATTTCTTTCCTTAGTTCTAATTTAGCTATATCAGATGAGCGAGCGACGTTGTTACCGCTGTTAGCTGCAGCCGCCGTCCATTCATTGACTACTCATCGAGTCGCTGATCCCGAATCTGAAGGTAGCGCTCAACGTCATTCCCAAAACGACCCCGTTGTCGGTTTAGAGACGGTTCCCCGACTGCAATGAGAATTCCTTCCGTCAGATCCAGAATAGCAGGAAGAGTGAGATTCCTCACGTTGGGTACGGCGGCGAGCTGATTTCGAGGTGTGACGAATCGAATTCCGAACCAAGAAAAGGAGTCCCACCGTCCAGCAAGATCATCGTCTGTGTGTTGACGAAGTCGGACACCAAGTCTGTTTTGGACACCTTGGCCGGTTTGGCCAACGTAGACGAGATTGTAGTTTGCATACAAAGCGTAGATGCCAACTTGGTCCCAGAAATCAGTAGGTTCGTCTCTGCGAGCATCTGATGGCACGCCGAAAAGAGAGCCAGGATTTCGCTGCCTGTCCCAAAAAACGTTATCTCTTCTCCAGAATAAGCCCATGTTCCTGATCATCAAATCCTCCGATGGTTAGATGATAGATGGCTCAACTCCGTGACGGCGGTTGCAGCTAACGTCTGCAGCAACAACGCAGCGGTTTTTGGTGCTCAGAACGACGCGGACGGAGCCGCTATCAAAAGACCAATTCCCCTGCGGCGGAGTGCGCATACCAACCCACACCAAAAACCGTTGAGCGACCACAACTGTAGCTTTTAACATTGACTAAAGTTCGCCATCTCAACAAAGGGAGCGGCGTGGTTACGCCTGTTATGCGTTCGTTGCGGTGCGGCCCGGTACGAAGCCCTCAGCCGATCTCGCCCGTGACCTTCAGATTTTGACCGCATCTCCTTCACCGTGCCAAGACTCAGTATCCCATTTGAAAGTAAAAACCAGCTCCCACCATTCGTGCTTTTTTTGACCATACCGAAAGTTCATTATGGCAGTAGCACCGATAGACTTCGCTTCTCGGGCGAGTCGCTCTTTCACCTCGAGAAGATTAGAATTCTGCCGTGAGATCTGAACGTGCAAATGTCTTAACGGAGAAGCACCTGGAATTGCATCTTCGGTGAAAAATATATCATCGAGTACGGTTCCCTTTACTCCTGCCCGAATCTCCATTATTTCTCTCTCTCAAAAATGATGACTATTTCTTGTCTTGCTCCGCCAAAAGAAGGGATGTCAGCGGTTGCTACGCCGACAAATTACCATCCTTCGGATGCATAGGAGTTCATCGCAGCCTCCAATTTTTCGGGATCAAATTTGCCACCGAAGAATCTATCCTTCTGGGTCATCACTTTGTACTGTTTCATTTGGTCTCCTTGTATGGTTGTTGAAGTTGGCCGCACCGCAAACTGCTTTTTCGTTGGGACTGCTGAACTTCACATTTCTCGCTATTTCCACTACCGCAGCAGCGCAATGACGCATAACGTTTGCAGCAACAACGCAGCGGTTTTTGGTGCTCAGAACGATGCGCACGGAGCCGCTATCAAAAGACCAATTCTCTGGCGGCGGAGTGCGCATACCAAACCGCACCAAAAACCGTTGAGCGACCACAACTATTTCTTTGCATAGCTTCAACTGAGAGATATCAAATGAGGGAGCGCCGTTGTTGCTGCTGCTATGTGAAGTTGCCCGTTCATCTCAGTACGCAAGAGTTTCTTTCCGCATTTTTCTGCAAATAGACTTATTTATTCTAGCATAATAGAGAATGCTTCGATCCAACTAATACCCTTGTGATCACTCACTGAAAAGAATATGAATCCGCGTGGGTTTATAGCCGCAGAAGATATATACAAATCAGACCTGAACGGAGGGATTCTCAACCGTTTGATAAAGAGTCCTGTGTAGTCATAATGATCTAAATAATTTTCAGATAAGTCTCTACTGAGAACTGGGACTAGAATACTGTTTTTATATGCTAAGGGCCTGAGGAGAGCAGCAGCTTTTCCAAAGTGTTTCATTACATCATGGTCAGTGAAGTGTATTGAGACATTACTTTCGGTTGAGTACGAAACGCTCTGATCAAATGGAGACTCTTCTTTTGTTTTCAAATTGATTTTGATAAGGTAGTACGGATTGCGTTGACTCAATATTATGTATTGAGTATCGGGGCTGATGAGGATATTCGTCATGCCGCCAGAAGAAAATAGGTTTCGCTGAGCATTTTTGTTGGGATAGGAAGCTGATGTTATTTTCTGTATGAGTCCGGTCTGAGATTCGACAATTGAGCCGAATTGGTCGATAATTTGCCTTTGGGTCCTCCAAATGACACTGATCGGCTGATAATCTTCTTGTAAGTAATAACCCTAGGAATAACGCCACGCTTAGTAAGCCAGTACTTTGATAGCTTAGTTCAAAAAAGTCTCCGAAACAACCACAGCCTGAAGTAGAGTTAGAGAAATATATTGCCCCCCTTGAGAGTGAGACAGTGACATGGCTGAGAGATTCTCCCCTCCCCAAGAGCACGAGTGCGGTGGGGGGGAGTGCTCTTGGGGAGCCGCCGCTTGACTGCGGAGGAATCTCTCCCGATGTTTTCTCACACACAATCTTAAGGAGGAATCTCGTATGCCAAAAGCATCTCAACTTACTGCGGACGAACGGCTCGCTCTGATTTTGGAGAGTTTCCGCTCCGAGTACTCGATCGCCGATCTCTGCCGCAAACACGGAATCACGCAGACGACGTTCTACAAGTGGCGCGACAAGTTTCTTACCGGTGGCAAGCGCGCCCTGATGGAGAACGGTCAAGCCTCGAACACGACTGACAAAGCTCGCATTGAGGAATTAGAACGAGTGATCGGCAAACAGACCGTTGAAATCCAGGTGCTAAAAAAAAACTTGAATCTCCGCTGATGCCTGACCAGGAGCTGATCTCGACGCTTGCAGCTGAAGGCTATCCTGTGGCTACCACCTGCCGGATTCTGCAGATTCCCCGAAGCGTCTACTACCGCAAGAGGAAGCAGCCAAAGAGGGCTTCCCCTGCTGCCAGGGAATCAGATCGAGAGCTGGTGGAACTCATCAAAGCGATCAAGCTCGAACACCCCTTCTGGGGCTACCGCCGCGTGAGGGCATGGGTCAGCAAAAGGCTTGGAAAGCCGGTCAATCACAAGCGCGTCTATCGTCTGATGAAACAGCACGGCTTGTTAGTTCAGATCAAGTACTACAAGGCCAAACGTACACCGCAGGGCACCAAACCCAAAGCGACCCACAAGAACCATTGGTGGGGAAGCGACATGACCAAGTTCTATGTCCACACGGTCGGGTGGGTCTATCTGGTCATCGTCTTGGACTGGTTCACTCGGAAGATCGTTGGCCACAGCTTTGGTCTTCAGCCGAAGACCGGTCTGTGGATCGACGCTCTTCAGATGGCGGTCCAGCACCAGTGCCCGGCAGGTAGCCGCTCCTATGGTCTTCATCTGATGACCGACAACGGTTCGCAACCGACCAGTCAGAAATACGAGACGGTTGTCCAGACGTTGGGCATCGAGCACGTAACCACCTCGTATGCCAATCCGAGGGGGAACGCAGAGACCGAACGAGTCATCCGTACCCTCAAGGAAGAAGCCGTTTGGCCCAACGAGTTTTATTCTTATGCGGATGCCGTCGCGACCACAGAACGGGCGATCAGGTTCTACAACACCGAGTATCCGCATTCCATGCTCGCAGATCAGAGCCCGATTGAATATGAACAGATGATCTCACACAGAGCAGCATGAACAGCACTCAACAACAACAACATAAAAACTGTCTTGACTTTCGGGGTTCATTACATCCGGTAAGAACTTCTAAAGGCGGGACAGTCAGTGCGATTAGTAAACTGGCCTCGATCGGGAGATCGAGTGTGTATCTTAGTGAGATTCCCAAATCTATGGGACTAAATAGTTTAGCTATGCCCGCGAGAGTAAATGTGACCGAGAGGAATAACAGTAGAAGGTTTTTTGCTATCAACTGAAATTGGGTGCCAGGTAGCATCATTTATCCTCTATATATTTTTCTCGAGTAATTTCTATCAGCCAGTCAACAGGTGTGGGGCTGCCTGATAAAAGTGTCGCATCTATTCCCCGATGGACAACGATTGAACCAATTTCTTTTGCGTCTATGTAATCATAGATTTCTTTTGGTTCGTAAATGAAAATTCTTCTTCCGTCAATCGTCAACATTAGTCGCAAGGGGCGTCGGCCCGATTCTGCGCGGACTATCGCCAAATCGAGGGGAGGTACGTACTCTCGAAGGATATCATTTACCCTTACGTCATCACCAAGCTTGCGGATCATCGATCGGGTAATTACTGTACTTCCCGGATAACGATGAAGTGAACGGATTTGCTCGGATGTATCGACAACCGTAATTTCCGGTAATGGGATAGCATCCTGGTCTAGACCTATAATAAGCTCGACATTGTCACCATCAATCAGGCTTATCAGCCGTACCTTTGACCTGTAGCCGATGTGAGTGAATTCCACGATGTACGTTCCCGGAGGAATACCTTTTATTTCGAAATAGCCGCTGCTGTCCGTTGCGGCTCCGTGTGGTGTTTCTTTCACAAGAATGTTGGCGAGGGGCAGAGGCTTTTTCGTGGCGGCGTCGAAAACGAAGCCTTTGACTGTTGCACCAGTTTGCGCTTCTGCAAGCGTCAAAAAAGAAAGAAGGATGGTGCACAGGAGTCGTGGCATATGGACACTCGAATCAGAAGATTCTTTAGCAAAATTGGAACGGGCAATTTCACATAACGTTTAGCGTAAGCACGCCGTTGTTTTTGCCGCTAAAGCTTGCCGCCGAAGGCGGCAGGCGTAATTGATGCTGCGACAGCCACGCTATCAAACGATCAATTTTCTCGCGTGGCTGGC
>JBGFRO010000012.1:0-14447 GCA_041695085.1 Bacteroidota bacterium
AGGTTCTTTCCGGTGAAAGAAAAACGCAGATTTCTTGGCCCATAGGCCATTGCAAGAATTCCTAACCAAAAGTGTAGATTTCTTGTACGACGCCAGAGGCCACATAATAGCCAATAACTCGACTTTTTTCAAAGATAGCGTTTCCATAATCACGCAGGATTCAGGTTAAGACAAGTACATGTTCGTGGCGAAGATTGGGAGAAGCTCTAAACCCCAATCCGACGGTATCAGAGGTCTATGGAACTCAAGAATATCCTCTTTGTTATCTTTTTTCTTGCCTCGATTGGCTTTTTCTCTTACAGCGCCCGGCGGTTGATACTCCACTTGCGGATCGGCAAGTCGGAGAACCGTTTTGACCGCCCGTGGGAACGACTGAGCAAAGTCTCTGTTGTTGCGTTCGGCCAATCGAAGCTCCTGCGTGAACCTCTGGCCGGGCTGATGCACTTCTTCATCTTCTGGGGCTTTGTCATTCTGCTCTCAGCGGTCATCGAGTCGATTGGCGAGGGCTTTGTTTCCGATTTCTCGCTCGCCTGGGTTCTTGGTGTTAACCTGTATGAGGGTCTCGCCTTCCTCCAGGACCTCTTTGCTGGGTTAGTGATCATCTCCGTCCTCGCTGCCCTCTGGCGCCGATACATCACGCGACCCAAGCGTCTTGAAGTTGACCTCCACGGCAAGATTGATGCGACAGCTATCTTGGTAGCCATTCTGTTGATCATGGTAACCATGATGGGTCAGAATGCCGCGCGGATGGCACTGCACGATCCTGAGCTCGTTCACGCGAGATTTCTTTCGGGTGTGCTCACGCCGATGTATGTATCGCTTGGCCTTTCGTCGGCTCAAACGTGGTTTGAGATTTATTGGTGGATTCACATTGTTCTCGTTCTTGCCTTCTTGAACTATCTTCCATACTCCAAGCATCTCCATATTCTCACATCGATCCCGAATGTGTATTTCAGCTCATTAAGGCCGCCCGGAGAGTTGAAGCCGATTGACCTTGAAGCAGAGGGTGTGGAGAAATTCGGAGCGAGCGACGTTGAGGACCTCACGTGGAAGCAACTGTTGGACGGTTACACGTGCACGGAATGCGGTCGCTGCACCGATTCATGCCCGGCCAACATCACGGGGAAATTGCTCTCGCCGAGGAAGATCATCGTCGATGTTCGGCGACGGCTCGAAGAGAAAGGCCCGCTGCTGCTGAGCGGGGCGGTTGCGGCGAAGGCGGATGGGGGGAAGAGTCCGCTCGAAAAAACGCTGCTGCATGACCACATTATGCCCGAAGAATTATTCGCCTGCACAACGTGCATGGCGTGCGTCCAAGAGTGCCCGGTGAACATCGAACATGTCGGCACGATTGTCGACTTGCGGCGCAGTCTCGTGCTGATGGAATCGAATTTCCCGCAGGAGGTGCAGCGTGTGTTCCGGAACCTCGAGACCAATTACACGCCGTGGGCGTTCAGCGCCTCCGCACGCGCGGAGTGGGCCGAAGGAATGAACATCCCAACAGCCGCACAGGCACCCGACGCCGAGGTGCTGTTCTGGGTTGGTTGCGCGGGTTCGTTCGACAGTCGCTACAAGAAAGTCACGCAAGCATTTGCCAAACTCATGCAGCACGCCGGGGTCACGTTTGCCATTCTGGGCACGGAGGAACAATGCACCGGCGATCCTGCCCGTCGCATCGGCAACGAGTATCTCGCGCAGATGCTCATGAAAGAGAATGTGCAGACGCTGAACAGGTACGCTGTAAAGAAAATTGTTACTTCCTGTCCGCACTGCTTCAACACACTGCGGAATGAGTATCCGCAGTTCGGCGGCAACTACGAGGTTGTGCATCACACGGATTTCTTGATGCAGTTACTGGAGAGTGGCCGCATGAAGGTCTCTGCGATGGACAAAGCGACGGTCACGTATCATGACTCCTGCTACCTCGGCCGGTACAACAAGATTTATGACGCGCCGCGTGAAGCGCTGAGAGCCGTTCCCGGGCTCCACGTGGTGGAGATGCCTCGTTCGCGAAGCAAGGGGTTTTGCTGCGGAGCCGGCGGCGGAAGAATGTTCATGGAAGAGACCGAAGGCAAGCGTGTGAACATCGAACGCACCGAAGAGGCGCTTTCCGTTCAGCCGGAGGTGATCGGGACGGCGTGTCCATTCTGCATGACGATGATGAGCGATGGCGTGAAGGCGATAGAGGCAGACGAGAGAGTGACGGTGAAGGACATTGCCGAGATTCTGTTCGAAGCAACACAGCGGTCAACCGTGAGCAACGAGTAACATTCTACTAACGAAGAAAGGAATTCATAGCAATGCATCGATCGAAGTGGAGTTTTTTTCCCATTGTGGTTCTGGGCAGCGCAATTCTGTTCGGTTGTAGTCCCGGTGTTCCGCCGGCCGACCTCGTACTCCACAACGGCAAAGTGGTTACCGTGGATGACGCTAAGCCTGAGGCTGAAGCTGTAGCCGTGCGAGCGGGCGTTATCGTTGCCGTGGGAAGCAACAGTGAGGTCGAACGCTTCATCGGCGACCAAAGCGAAGTCATCGACCTCGGCGGGAAGTTAGCCATCCCCGGTTTTATCGAAGGGCATGGCCATTTCATGAGTTTGGGCACGGCAAAGCTCCATCTTGACCTGATGCATGTGAAGAACTGGGACGAGGTCATTGCGATGGTGCAGGAGGCCGTAGCCGAAGCAAAACCCGGCGATTGGGTTGTCGGTCATGGCTGGCATCAGGAGAAATGGGACAACGTACCCACGCCGAACGTTGAAGGTTTCCCAACGCATGAAGCGTTGAGCAAGGTGTCGCCCGAGAATCCGGTGTTCCTGACACACGCCAGCGGCCACGCGTCGTTTGCGAACGCGAAGGCGATGGAGCTTGCCGGCGTAACGCGCACAACGCCGAACCCCCACGGCGGAGAGATTCTGAAGGATAGGCGAGGGAACCCGATCGGTATTTTTCGTGAGATGGCGTCGGGGTTGATTCAGCAGGCGCTCTCGCAAGCGCTCGCCGCAAGATCTCCAGAACAACGTGAAGAAGAAGCGCGGCGTGCCTTCCAGCTCGCGACGCAGGAGTGTCTGTCGAACGGCGTCACGAGTTTTCAGGATGCCGGTTCATCGTTTGAGACAATCGATTTCTTCAAAAAGATGGCCGACGAGGGGAAGATGGATGTTCGGCTGTGGGTGATGGTGCGGGAATCCAATGAACAGATGGCCGACAAGCTTGCGCAATACAAGATCATCGGCTACGGCGATAAACGGTTGACGGTGCGCGGCGTCAAGAAATCGATTGACGGAGCGTTAGGGCCACGAGGTGCATGGCTGTTGGAGCCGTATGCGGATCTTCCGACCAGAACCGGCTTGAACCTCACCCCTATCGAGCACATGAAGGAAGCAGCGCGTCTTGCGATCCAGCATGGCTATCAGTTCTGCGTGCACGCCATCGGCGACCGGGCGAATCGCGAAACCCTCGACATCTTCGAGGAAGCCTTCAAGGAAGTTCCCAATGCGAAAGACCTGCGCTGGAGAGTTGAGCATGCGCAACATCTGCACCCGGCGGATATACCTCGGTTCGCACAGCTCGGCGTTCTTCCCTCGATGCAGGGAATACACTGCACGTCGGATGCGCCGTTTGTCATCGCTCGACTGGGTGAGCAGCGGGCGGGAGAGGGCGCGTATGTGTGGCAATCGCTGATGCGGTCGGGCGCGACGATCATCAACGGCACGGATGCACCGGTGGAAGACATCAGCCCGATCGAAAACTTCTACGCGTCGGTTTCCCGCACATTGAAGGATGGATCGGTGTTTTTCCCCGAGCAGCGGATGAGCAGAGAGGAAGCCCTGCGTTCCTACACCATCAACGCTGCGTACGGAGCGTTCGAAGAAAAGGAAAAAGGTTCACTCACTCCCGGCAAATTGGCGGATATTGTGGTGCTCTCGAAGGATATCATGACAATCCCTGAAGATGAGATTCCTTCAACGGAGGTTGTGTACATCATTGTCGGTGGTAAAGTAAAGCATCGCAAGTAGAGTTTCGCCGTATCTACGCAGCGTGCTTTTTTGTCCAAGAGATTTTTGAGATTTCACTGAGGGGAGAAAAGATTTATGGAGGATTACCACACCTGCCTGCCGCAGGCAGGGATTCACAGATTAACCGAAAGAAATAACTTACCTGTGAAAATTTGTGCAATCTGTGGTCATTCTTTTTCCCGCTGGGTAGTAATGTTTTGACGTAGTTTGTTTTTGAGTAGGTGCGAGGCGTCTCGAAGATCCCGTCTGATATCAATGAGGGGGGCCTCGCACCTACCGAAACCATGAACCAATTGAAAGAGATGCCATGAAATTCCGAGTGCTCATCACCAAAACGTTAGATGTTCCCAAGAACATGTACCACCACCTGTGCGACACAGAGGAAGAAGCGGTCAAGGTGGCAAAGGAGAAGCTGGTCGAGTTAGACGGCGATGTTGCGATCGTGACGAAACTGCACCTCAGCGAATCGACCGTGATCCATCGCTTCGAGCACGTGCGCAAAGCAGGTTGATTCTCCGTCCGACTTCTTCATTGCCTTCCATAGTTCCTTGTTGACGCTGCGCTGACAAGTCACACTCTTTCTACATGATGGAGGACCCAGGTAATGCCCATCACCGACCCTCGTGTTGATGCGTACATTGCGAAGGCCGCGCCGTTCGCCCGGCCGATCCTGGCACATATCAGAACAATTGTGCACGAAGCTTGTCCCCAGGTTGAAGAAACGCTGAAATGGCGCATGCCGTCGTTCATGTATCACGGCATACTGTGCAGCATGGCAGCATTCAAAGAGCACTGTGTGTTCGGTTTTTGGAAGGGAACACTGATCGTTACCGACAGGGGCAAGAGTTTGGAGGCGATGGGAAGTTTCGGCCGCATCAAGTCCATCGAAGACCTCCCGCCTCACAAAGTCCTTACCGGCTACATCAAGCAGGCGATGAAGCTGAATGAAGAGGGAGTTAAAGCGCCGGCGAAACATAAGGGCGGTGCGAAGAAGTCACTGCGGGTTTCGAACTACCTTTCCGCAGCGCTCAAGAAAAACAAAAGGGCGTTGGCGACCTTCGAGGCCTTCAGCCTCAGTCACAAGCGCGAGTATATTGAGTGGATCGCTGAAGCGAAGACCGACGAAACCCGCGAACGCCGCATGAAGACTGCCATCGAATGGATGGCGGAGGGAAAGCCGCGGAACTGGAAGTACATGAAGAAGTGAATCCACACATCCAACATTTCATATAGCCCACCAATGGAAGCATTCTATAGCACAACCATAGCCATCTTCACGGTAGTTCTGGCCGCTGCCACGATAGCGCTTGTTTGGTATACAAAGGAACTGGTAGCAGCAACTCGTGAGCTGGTTCGTTTTCAGGAACGAGACAAGCGTCGCTCCGATCTCAAAACAGCACTCGAATTGACCGAGGCTCTCCGAATGGTTAACGAGCAGGAGTTTGTTAAGCAAGTGAGCAATCCGGGTAGAATCCCGCAGCCCGAATCTACTCAGATTCGACAACTTGATCTTCTGAATGCCTATATCGGTGACTCTGATACAAGGCTGTATCTCAACCAATTGGTTCAGTGGCTAGACACCGTCCAACAAGGTTCAAGTATCGGTGGGAACGGTCCAACTATCGCTCGTCTCTTAAGAGATGTCAAGGATAGACTGGGCTGGTGCATCACAGAGTGGCGGAATGAATTAAGATCGTAACTTCTCACAAATGCGCTGGCAACGAACGCATAACAAAAGGCAACACGACACTCTCCGTCAGAGACGGAACGCTCCATTGTTTTTGGCGCGACTTGGTATTGCGGCTCCAGCCGTCCCGACGCTTTGCATCGGGATTGATAGCGGCGTCGCGCACTCGTTCTGAGCGGCAAAAACTGCTGCGTGGTTACGCCAGACGTTAGGCGTCATTGTTTTGCGCCACTAAGTTCCAGCTAATCGGCTAGTTTGTGACGAAAGAATCCTCCAAACGAGATCGACTTCCAATTCTGGATGTGCAAAATCCCGACGAAAAGATCGATTCCATCGGGCGAGTGGCAAATGAAGTGCGCGATAGACTTATTTTTGTTAGTCTTGAGTACACTAACAAGATCACGGGCAGACTCCTGAGCTCAGATGATGACAGATTCATCACTCTTCGCGATAGCATTTTTTATCGCATGAGTGCATTGCTCTTTCATTTGAGACTCCTTTTAGCCGTTCAGGATAACCAACTCGGTCAACTCAACCAAAGTCTACGCGATCCAGCTGCGAGACATGCTTTCCTATTCGATCAGTCGGAACACCAATTCCAAATCTTTGATAGCATTGTTTTTCATTCAATCAGCCTTTTCGACTATTTCGGCAATCTTATTGATTTTGTTTGCGGCACCAAAAAAGAGACTCGATTGAAGTGGAATGGTGTAATTCGCTCCGTTCGCGACCCATCGAATCCTCTGTCTCGCTCTCCTATTGCATCAATAGTGAGACAGTTGCATCAAGATCTAGTTAACCGTCTCTACGAACATCGCTCTGATCTCATTCATTATTCAACGGACTTGGGCGGAGCACAAACAACGCATCACATAATGGAAGGAAGGTATGAATTTGTCGTTTTCTCTCCACGAAGAATTACACAGAGGTTCCCAGAATTAAGATCATTGGCAACGACAAACAGACTGGCCTTGAACTATGTATCTTTCTGGGTCTGCGACAAAACCGTTAATTCTGCCCGTGAACTGATCGCGCCCATATTGGAACACATCAACTTAAATAGACGTACTCCACCGGGGTCGGAGATTTTCACTTTTAGCGGAGGTGCAAAACAACGAACGCATAACAGGCCGCAAAACGACACACACTCATCTGAAGAACCAAAGGGATAGTCGAGAAAAAACATTATAGTGTTCGTTCAATGCCCAACCATTCCACTTCATTCCATTTGTTGGACACTGCGTTTTGCGGCTGGAACGTTATACGCAACCGCCGCCTTGAGACAAGAGTCTTGAATGACGATATTGTTGATGTTTGCACCACATTCTGACTAAATTCGGAGAACTGAATGCCAGATAAGACCGAACCCGAAGTGAAGGGTCCACTCAAAGGAGAATTCGTTCCACCGCCTGAGGTGGTGGACACAGAGGAGCCAACGGAGGCGCTGCCACAACAAGAGGATTTTTGGCGGCCGCCTGTCCGCTTTGGTAGCGTTCCCGTTGAAAAGGAGCCATTAGGCTGGGATCGCAGGAGAGGTTACCGCAAACTTTTCCCTTTGGTTTCGCTCCCTACTCAGGTTGTTGAGCGAGTTTCATTTGGCCATCCTCAGCTTGAGCCCAACCGACTTTTCTGGGGCGACAATCTGCACGTAATGCGTCAGCTACCCTCTCAGAGCATCGATGTTATCTACGGCGACCCTCCGTTTTTCTCAGGACGACAATACAATGTCATCTTTGGTGACCAAAACGAGCTCCGTTCTTTCTCGGACATTTGGGAAGGCGGAATGCCTGGCTATCTCATTTGGCTCAACGCTCGTCTCTACGAAATGAAACGCCTATTGAAGGCCACAGGTACAATTCTGATACACTGCGATTGGCACGCTAGTCATTACATCAAGGTCGAAATGGACAAAGTGTTCGGCCACGAAAACTTTCTAAACGAGATCGTCTGGTCCTATCGCACTGGAGGAGTGAGTAAGCAATGGTTCAGCAGAAAGCACGATGTCCTACTTTTCTATGCCAGAAACAACGGGATGCATAAATTCAATGTCCAACGTTCAGGCGAATTCAGGACAGAAGGGATGAATTACGACGAAGAAGGGCGACCCTACAAATCCACAAAGAAAGGCAGGCTATACTTCAACGCTGAGGGCCCAGCAATGACAGATGTCTGGGAAATTCCCTTCCTTAGCACAGTTTCCCTTGAACGCATTGGCTATCCCACTCAAAAACCCGAAGCTCTACTCGAACCTGTCATAAAAGCTGCTTCCGATGAGGGGGATGTTGTCGCCGACTTCTTCAGTGGCGGAGGCACAACCCCTGCAGTCGCCCAAAGGTTGAAACGCAGATGGGTTGCTTGCGACCAATCTCGCGTTGCAGTCGCACTCACAGCCGACAGAATTAGCAAGCTTGTCGAGAAAGAGCTTGGTCAGTTGTTCCAAGTTCCAGACTTCACAATTGAGCATTGGGGCATCTACGAAGCAGAACGTTTATCCAAGATGCCAGCGGGTCAATTCAGAGAGTTCATCGTGCGAGCATTTGGCGCAGTCCCTGATGGCGGAAGTCCACACATTCACGGCTACAAGGGAGCCATACCAATTTGGGTTGGACAGTCAAGTCAGCGTACTTCAGTGTCCGCAAAAGACGTCCAAGACTTTGCCAATGCAATCAGAAAAACAATCCGCTATCAGCAAGACAATCTCCGCTACGGCACAATGCTCGCTTGGGCTTTCGGGCCTGACGCTAGGAAAGCAGCCGAACATTTGCGAGAGATGGAGCAGACAGACCTGAACTTCATTCGCTTGGAACAAATCCGAATCGACTCTCCGCCTTTCCGAGAACACATCGCTGCACTCTCCACCACTCACGCAGACTACGCAAACTTCCTAACTTTTGTTCAACCGCCCAAAGTCGAAGTGGGTTGGAAGCGCATATCATCTCGCACATACAAATTCGATGTTTCCGAGACCGCTGTCCTCAATGTTGGTGCAAAAATTATCAACGTGCAGTGGGATTTCGACTACGACAAACGCTTCAGCAGCACGCCCGGGTACTCATTCATCCGTGGAACCAAGAAGGAACCAATTCTGCAAGTCCAGTATGAATTCCCACGCACAGGCAAGTTTCGCATCGCTTGCAAAGTTCAAGACGATATGGGCGGAGAAGGTCTTTGGACTGGAGAGATCGAGGTAAGCTAATCTATGTTCAATCAATTCGCTCAATACGAACAAGCTTTTGCCGATTGGCGTCGTGACGGTTATCCTGGAGTTAAGCCCGAAACATACAAGTATATCGACTTCCTCTCCGACCCTGCCAACGATCAGAACCCACGCCCAAACACTTTGTGGCTACACCAGTGGGAAGCATTTCTCCGAGTTATCTATTCCTACGAAATTCTCGGCAAGAAAGAGATCGGCGAAAACGGTCTGTTGCTCAACATAGTTACTGGCGGCGGAAAAACCGCCGCCATTGCTGCTCTCATTGCCTGGCTCAGGATTGCTCACACCGTCCAGAATTTTGTTTTGCTCTGTCCAAATCTTATTGTCCGTGACCGTCTCGAAGATGACTTTGAGAAAGGTAAGGTTTTCCACGACCGTGATTTGCTGCCCCCGTGGTCGAACTATCGTCCTCAAGATTTTCCGCTCACAACTCTTGGTTCTGGCAAAGACGGGGGTTGGGCAAGTCTTCTGAGCGCCGATGTAATTCTTGGCAACATTCACCAATTCTATCTCAGCAACAAGGCCGGCCAAAGCAACCTTTCGGCATTGATGAACGGGCCTGACTTTGCTTTGTTCAACGATGAAGCGCACAACTCCCCTGCTGACGAATACTACGCGACGCTTCAAAGGATGCGGGATAAGATTCTGCTGCGAGTTGACACGACAGCTACTCCAGACCGTGCCGATGGGCAGACTCCCGACAGCGATATGATATTCGAGTACGGCGTCAATGATGCTCTGGCAGATGGCATTATCAAAACGCCCGTCGTCTATCAGCCCGACATCAAAACTGTCCAGCTAACTTACACAGACGCAAAGACGGGCGAGCGGAAGAGCGTTGAAGAAATCGACTGGGCCGAAGTTGACCGCCTTGGACTCAGCGCAACGCAATGGGTAACCGATGATGAGCCAATGCGTCAACAAATGGCTATTGCTCTCCGCCGTCTCGAAGAACAAGAACGCCGTGCGAAGAATCGCTACCAATCAATTCTCTTTGTCATAGCTGTTTGCAAAGCAGACGCTCAGAAGGCAGCAAACACGCTCAACAAGTTTTTCAAAGTGAAAACTCTCTTGGTTACCGAAGACAGCGATGAGATTGACCGACAGAAAGCACGTGAGCTTGGCAAGGAGGCTAAGAGCGCCAATCCATACAAAGCAGTCGTGAGCGTGCTAATGCTGCGTGAGGGCTGGGACGTTCCAGAAGTTGGCGTCATTCTTCTTCTCAGAAAGTTCTCAAGCAGAGTCTACGGCCAACAAGTAGTCGGTCGAGGTTTGCGGCGAGTGCGAACAAGAGGAGTCGATCCAACTGAGCCGCAGATTTGCGCCGTCGTCGATCATCCCAAGCTTGAGCATCATTGGTTGTGGGCACTCTTTGGCAGCAAAGTCAGGCAAAACGTTCTCATAGATCAAACATTCGATGAGACCGAGGACTTGCCTCCCCCGCCACCGAAACAAGAATACGCTAATCCCGAAAACGTCATTGATATTCCCGAACGAGATCCTTCGCTTGTTGACGACGGCGAATTCGAGCTCGGCGCGATCGAAGCGCCGCCTGAACCCTTGAAGAACTGGCAAGAGATTATGGACGGCTTCCAGTACGACACGACTACAGTCGAGATAACCAAAGTCAAGATCACTGGCGTCATCGGCAAAGAACTCGCTGGCGAGAAATGGAAAACCCTGCATAGCGCGCCTGATTTGCCGGAGGGCGGAGACAAGTCCCAAGTCGAAGTCACTGACGACACAATCCGAGATGCAATCAAAGAATCCGTTCTTCAGATGGCTGAAGATTTTACGGTCGAGGCAGGCTACGCCACTGCTTTCAAGAGTCAAGTCTATAGCGTTCTAATGAAACACGTGCGTGACAAGTTTCTTGGAGGCACATCGCTCGGACTTGCTGAACGAGACACGCTTGTCTTCGCTTGGAAGATGCTACCTTCGGTTCGCAAACACATTCAGGCTGTTCCTGGTCTGATCGGAGGAATAGTCGAAAATGGCAATTAGCAAACACGGGCAATTCGACGGGCCAAAGAAAAGCCCTTGGAATTTTGAACGCTACCAAAGCGATATGGAGCGGCGGATGATGGAACGACTCGAAGCCGACCCAATTGTCAAGAAGTGGATGAAACGTCACGGCATTACAATCCCGTGGATAGACGGGCAGAAGCATCAACGGCGGTACTCTCCCGACTTTCTTGTCGAGTACACCGACGGTCGCAAAGCACTGATCGAAGTGAAAGACCCAAGCCGAATCGACTCAGATGACGTCAAGCGAAAACGCAAGGCGGCGGAAATGTGGTGCAAGCAGCGAAGAATGGAATACATCATCGCGTCAACTTGAACGACGGCGGCTGCGTATAACACGCTCAACAACGTCGATCTCCCGACTTTGTCGGGATCGCTCAACGCTTTTGCTCACACCTGCCTGTCCCGCTATACGGGATCCCGAAACACGGGACCGCAGGCAGGGATTCACTGATTATAGTAAAGCGGCATATACAATCTGATCCTTTCCAATCCTTTGCCTGTCGATATCGTTGTGTCTGTTTGGAGCATTTGCAGTAACCTCCAATGAAATTTCTCGTTTGCTCGTTAAACCGCCATGCGCTGGAAGGTCATTCTTCTTCTCTCGTTGTTCGGACTCTTGATGGGGGCTCTCTCGCTCGGAGGGTTTACGCGAGGCATTGAGCTTTGGTATTGGATTGCCATCGCAGCTATCAGTGCGCTCGTGCTGGCGAGGAGTGCTCAACAAAGGCATTTCCTTCACGGTTGGTTTGTTGGGGCGTTGAGTGGGTTATGGAATGGCACTGTGCAAGCCGCGTTCTTCACAACCTACGCGGCCAACAATCCCGCTTCCATTCAGAATACTGATGGCTCTTCGTTTGTCCTTACGCCAACCTTTGTTTTGATCGCAGGACCCATCATCGGAATGATCTACGGTGTGGTTGTCGGTCTGCTCTCTCAGGTTACGGCACGAATCCTCAAGCCCCCACCGGTCACAACGAACGACACGGCTGCATAAATGTCCGAAATCCTCGCGTCCGTTTTTCTGGAGAAAATGTTCAGTCCTCGCAAACGGTTTACTTCCACTTCAAAAAACGCTATATTTTTCCTCACAACCGCTGAAGCAATCTCAACAATCCATTCAAACCGCTCACTGAAACGTCCTCGCTACAGTGATATTGAAGGGGAGTTCTATGGCTGAGAAAACATATGAGGAGCGACTCGCTGAGTTCGAAGCCCGCATTGCGCGTGGTGAAAAGATCGAACCGGGTGATTGGATGCCGGAGGAGTACCGCAAAGAACTCGTCCGCATGATGAGCCAGCATGCCCACAGCGAGATCGTTGGGCAGTTGCCGGAAGGGAACTGGATTCCCTACGCACCGGGTTTCCGCCGCAAGCTCACGCTCATTGCCAAGGTGCAGGATGAAGCAGGCCACGGTCAGCTTCTCTATCGAGCGGCGGAAACGTTGGGAAAATCCCGCGAAGACATGATAGAAGAACTCCTGACCGGCAAGGCAAAGTATGCCAACGTCTTCAACTATCCCACGCCGACATGGGCGGATGTCGGTATCATCGGTTGGCTTGTCGACACATCAGCCGTTGTGAATCAAACGATGCTCGCGCAAGGCTCATACGGTCCCTACGCCCGCGCCATGAAGCGAATCTGTTACGAAGAGGCGTTTCACATCAAGCAGGGATACGATTCGATTGTAGCATTGGCGAACGGCACGCCAGAGCAACGCGCCATGGTGCAGGACGCGATCAATCGATGGTGGTATCCCACGCTCATGATGTCCGGCCCGCCGACAAAACTTTCCGAACACACCGAGCGGAGTATGCGGTGGCGAATCAAAACAAAGACAAATGAGCAGGTACGGCAGGAATTTGTGGATTTGATCGTTCCGCAAATTCGCGCCCTGGGGTTTGACGTGCCCGACCCCAATTGCAAATACAATGAACAAACCGGCCACTATGATTATACCGAACCGGATTGGGAAGAATTGAAACGCGTCGTGAATGGCGACGGCCCGTGCAACAAAGAGCGGCTGGAGGTTCGCCGCAGGGCACATGAAGAAGGACGATGGGTGCGGGAAGCGTTGGCTGTGAGCAAGCATAAACGAGCGGCATAATGGATACGCAGTGGGAGACATACGAGGTGTTCCACCAAACCCGGCGGGGCGACGCGCATGTCCATGTGGGCGCGGTGCACGCCCCCGACCCGCAGATGGCACTTCAGATGGCGCGTGATCAATTCGCGAGACGATTGAAATGTTCGAGTCTCTGGGTCGTTCGCTCGGCGGATATTACGATGACCGATTATCAGGACGAAGCATTCTTCGCGCAGATGTTTGATAAGAGCTACCGGGACCCGAAGGCATTCGAATCGCCGGAGAAAGGAAAGGACGATGGCCGTTGATGTTCCGGCGGGAATCCCCCGTGAGCCGCTCGTTGCATTGCTCGTTGCGCTCGCAGACGATGAACTCGTTCTCGGCCATCGCGACGCGGAATGGACCGGCCACGCGCCGATTCTTGAAGAAGACATCGCCTTTTCCAACATCGCCCAGGATGAAATTGGCCACGCGCTGGCGTGGTTCCGTTTGCATGAACGCCTGACAGGCATTTCACCGGATTGGATGGGCTTCGAGCGGCCGTGGCAGAACTTCACATGCTGCCGCTTTGTTGCCTATCCCAAAGGTGATTTCGCCTACACCGTCGTCAGACAATACCTGTACGATGCGGCAGAGCAGGTGCGATTGAAAGCGCTCATGCAGAGCGTGTTCACGCCGATTGCAGAAATAGCCGACAAGATGTTGCGCGAAGAGCACTATCATCTTTTGCACAGCCAGGGGTTGGTGGAGCGATTGGGTGATGCGACGGAAGAGAGTCATCGCCGCATGCAGGCGGCTGTCGACGTGGCATTTCCGCAAGCATTAGGAATGTTTGAGGAGTTCATTGGAGAGGCGGAGCTTGTTTCGGCGCGCGTCATCCCGGCAAGCATGGCGTTACGTGAGGAATGGCTGAGTGCCGTTGTTCCCGTGCTTCAGAACGCGACACTGGGCGTCCCGGCTCGCCAACTGAGCGGTGAATGGACACTCAACTGTGTAGCCGACGAAGGCGGCAGACAACGCCGGCACACGGAACATCTGCAGCAGCTCGTTGCCGATATGCAGAAGGTGTATCTCATATCGCCGGGAGGGAGTTGGTAGCTGATCGAAAGCATTGTTAGCCGGTCGAGGATGATGGTTGCCAGAAGCCAAATATGCAAGCACAGAGCCATGAGTCAGATGGCCAACACGACACTTCGTGAACAAGAGGGCTTGTACGTAGCCCATACCATCTTGGATGTCGTGGAGGAGACGCGACGCCGCCTCTCGAAAAACTTGGAGCGGCATCGCCGTGCCGTCTTGGGACAATTCTTCACTCCTGCACCGGTGGCCCTGTTCATGGCCAAGATGTTCGAGGCACGGAAACCGATTCTTCGGGTATTAGACGCCGGTGCCGGGATCGGTTCCCTCTCTGCTGC
>JBGFRO010000014.1:0-68844 GCA_041695085.1 Bacteroidota bacterium
CCCCCTCACCCCCTCAGGGAGGGGGACAGGTGTTCGCGTAGATGCGTCGTGTTAACAAGTTCTTTTCGTCGTGTTTGTCCCCCTCTGGAGGGGGATGAAAGGGGGAGGGCAGGTGAGCGCGGTGAATTGAAGTCGCGCAATCTGATAGGTTGTTCTTGACCCATTGAAGATAGCTTCAGCAGTCGAAGGAATTGGTGAGGCCTAGCCCTCCCCCTCACCCCCTCAGGGAGGGGGACAGGTGTTCGCGTAGATGCGTCGTGTTAACAAGTTCTTTTCGTCGTGTTTGTCCCCCTCTGGAGGGGGATGAAAGGGGGAGGGCAGGTGAGCGCGTTGAATTGAAGTCGCGCAATTTGAAAGGCTGTTCTTGACACATTGAAGATAGCTTCAGCCCTCGAAGGAATTGGTTAGGCCTAGTCCTCCCCCTCACCCCCTCAGGGAGGGGGACAGGTGTTCGCGTAGATGCGTCGTGTTAACAAGTTCTTTTCGTCGTGTTTGTCCCCCTCTGGAGGGGGATGAAAGGGGGAGGAGCAAGTATAAGTGCGTTGAATGGAAGTCGCGCAATTTGAAAGGCTGTTCTTGACACATTGAAGATAGCTTCAGCAGTCGAAGGAATTGGTGAGGCCTAGCCCTCCCCCTAATCCCCTCAGGGAGGGGGACACACGTTGCCGTCGAGCTATCGATTTGAAGAAGTTGTTTTCGCTGTGTATGTGAGGCCGTACAACATGTAGACGTAGGGCGGGACGCGTGACAGAGTCCGCTCGCCTCGCTCCGTCCATCAGACCTGAGGCTTTGCAAAAAGTTTAATCGACGTGATGTGCGAGTTCGGGTTTTGACAAATTCAACGGTTTTCGCAACACCAACGTAGACGAGAAGGCTTCTCGCCCTTCTTTCGTTTCTTGCCTCCGCCACGACATTTTTTTACTTTGTGCGGCGCGGAACCAAAATTGAGGGGAAGAGTGTTGATTCGGTTGATTTTCCATCTCCCTTTTGTTAGGGGGATGGAGTCCCCCGTAGATTCGAGTCTGTATGGAAGGGTAAGAAGACCGATGAAGTTCGTCATCACCGCACTGCTTCTTGCATTCGGGGCAACGAATGCAGTTGCTCAATTTCAGCAACAAAACGTTTCGAAAGTTGAGAGCTGGTTGAGCGTTCAGTTCATTCCAAGTCTCGTTTTGCTTTCTACTCCTTCAGCGACGCCGTTTGGATTTGAGTGGGAAGTAACACCATTGTTGTACTCCTTTGGCATGACAAAGTTGGTTTCGCCATGGTATGCGTTTCTCGTGGAGCCGCCGGCGAGGTTTGCTGGCTCAATCGAGCTCGTGACAAGTGGTCAGCTCTTCACAACAAAAGTCGGCACTTCCTACTTCGGCGGATCGGTGCAACTCCTGGGACATCTGCCGCTCGTAGAGAAGGGGGAGCATCTCGGACTCAACATCGGTTTGGCCAAATATTTTTATTCAGACAGACAACCGTTTTTCAAAGTGCTCGGGATTTCTACTGTCTTCGGAATGCTTCATTTGAATGTGAAACACAGCTCCTCTCCTACCATTTGGATGGGATCTCTTGAGTTTCGAATGTTCTGAACGATGGCAATGACGAGCCGATATCGTACACTTTCGAAAAGCGTTGTTCTCCTTTCACTTCTTCTCGCGTTCAACGGCTGCAGTACATGGGTGCAACGTATTGTGACGTACAGTATCGAAAATTTCGAGCGACCGATTGAGCCGCCCGATATGAAAGTTACAAGCCCCATTCTTCCTTATACCGGACTTTCGGTCCTCTGGGCGGGACACGCGACGGTTTTGATACAGATCGAAGACAAAGTCTTTCTTACCGATCCGGCATTTACCAAAACAGTCGGAATGCTCCTCCACCGGTTGGTGGAACCGGGACTCGATCCCCGCTCTCTCCCCAAAGTCGATTACACCCTCATCTCGCATCTTCACTTCGACCATTTCAGCTTTGGAAGTCTGGAGATGCTGCCGAAGAACGGAAAGCTCCTGATTCCTCCCGGAGCTGCAAAGTACACACCGGAATTCGGCTTCGCGGAGACGATCGAATTCAAAACGTGGCAATCACTTGAGGAAGATGGCGTACGCATCACCGCCGTTCCCGTTCAGCACTTCAGCGGACGGTATGGCATCGATATCCCATGGCATCCAGAGCTTGGATACACCGGATGGGTGATTGAATACAAGGGGAAGACCGTTTTCGTCGCGGGGGATACGGGTTATCACCCCGAATACTTCAAAGAGATCGGCCGCCGTTTTTCCATCGATGTCGCGATCATCCCGATCGGTCCAGCGGGACAGGGAAACGCGAATACCCTCGGCGGGCGGGTTCACGTGAACCCGCGCGGGGCAGTGCAGATCTTTGAGGACGTCGGCGCAAAGATCATGATCCCGATGCACCATCGCACACTCTCCTACGGCTCAACAAGCGATCCGATGACCCCACAACGACTCCTCCAAGCCGTGATCGACGAAAAAGGATATCACGACCGGATTCACATTCTTGCGATCGGGGAACAAAAGGTGCTGTTGCCGGAACCCACACTTCGCTCCTCCGGAACTCACCAATGAGTCCGTCCATCCGTTCCCTCCCTCTTCTTTTTTTCATTCTCTCGGGGTGTGCATCGATCAATCATCCTTCGCCGATCCTGAAGGAGGATCCGGTTCTTCAGCGTAAGCTCGAAGAGTTGGTACGTGGATTCCGTGGGGATGTCGGTATCTATGTCCGCCATCTCCGCACAGGACGCACTGCGAGCATCCGTGCAGACGAGCTTTTCCCTACGGCGAGCATGATTAAGGTTCCCATTCTTATCGGCATCTTCGATAAAATGTCGAAGGGGGAGCTGGATTACCACGCTGATCTGACGTATGATGATTCGCTGCTGTATCCGGGCGAAGATATTTTGGGCGCGTTCAAGGACAGCGCCAAGATCACCTTGAGCAAAGTGATTATGCTGATGATCACCACGAGCGACAACACGGCGAGTCTCTGGTGTCAGGCGATGGCGGGAGGGGGTGAGACGATCAACGCGCTTCTGGCACGGTACGGTTTCGATAGCACGAGAGTGAACTCACGAACGCCGGGGCGCCGACCCGCTTGGGAACAATACGGCTGGGGACAAACCACGCCTCAGGAGATGGCCGAACTCTTGGTGTGGATATGGAAGGGGGAGATGATCAGTGCGGATGCAAGTGAGGAGATGTACCGTATTCTCTGCAATAGTTACTGGGATGGCGAAGCGCTTTCGCAGATTCCTCCCACCGTTCAGGCTGCTTCGAAGCAAGGAGCTGTCAATCGCTCACGTTCGGAGGTCGTCCTCGTCAACGCTCCATCCGGCGATTACGTTTTTTGCATCATCACAAAAAATCAGCAGGATCAGAGTTGGAGACAGGAGAACGAGGGCTATGTATTGATCCGCCGGCTTTCACGCCTTCTCTGGCACCACTTCGAACCGGATGATGACTGGTCACCCGCGAAAGGAATGGAGAGGTGGTGGTGAAACGCACACGGGCAATCTGATGTCAGCAGAGGTTGTCGCTTGACCCCATTCCATGGTCTGATAAATCGGATCCCCAGCACGTTTGAGTAAAAATTGTCAATCATTCCAATCGCCGCCGATAGGTGTCGATGTCTTCCGGTGAGAGTTCTTCAAGTGGAGTCAGTTTGTAATGCCTTTCTGCGACCACTTTGATCGATCTGTCCTTTCTTTCTAGTTCAAACATGCTACGATATTACCTTTGATAAATTGTGCCGCGATGGGACGACAAATGAGATTCGGAAACTTCGCGGCACACATCGCGATGTCCTGCTCGATCTGAACCACCCCGATTCTGTCCTTCCCAGCCTTAGCTTGAACGGGGAGCACATAGTGTGCTCCTCTCCGATCCAATCCAATATACACCTCATCCGTTTCCACTTGACCCATCTCAGGAACGGAGGTCCTCAAATGACTTTGTAGAGAGTAGCAAGTGATGCCAGTAAAGATATCGATGAGTCGATTGTATCGCAGCAGCGCCAGCAGAGCCTGTTCATCAGAGAGCGCATATTGAGAAATGATTCCCGGAGTTGCGTCAGGGATCTTCGTTTCAGCGAGATGGCGGCTTGGACCGATCGATACCGTCGAAACGATCTCAAATGGACGAATTTGTCCTTGAAAATCTTTTCGATGATTTTCGTGTAACGGTTCGTTTTGCGTTTCATCTGGCATGCCTAGACAGAACCAGCCTCTTCGAAAATCATCGCTTTGGCCAGCGAAGTACAACCACCTCTTCTCGCAATTGTTCTCTGGTGGCTGTGGCGAGCCGCGTACGGAACAAATCAATACCGACTACTTTATACCCCAGCGACTCAGCGATCTCTGCTAAGAGTTCGCCAGTTTTAATCAAGACCCTCAGATACGAAGCCTGGTCACCAACAACATAGGCAAGTTGGGCGCCGGGTTTGAGTACGTTGCGCAACTCGGAAAAATGCCGGGCCATGCCACCAAAATAGAGCTTTGTCACCCTTGGATAAAGGCGCTCAAAACCGGAAGTCTTGCCTAATTCCACTCTTCGTTGCTCAATAGTTTCTGCCAGTTTCTGGATGCGAGGTAATTTTGAAACCCATTGATCATCTGCGTCCCCCTTATAAACGGTACGAGTATTTGACCTGAGGAGAGTTCTCTTGAGGCTTTGAAGGTCCGTCTTGCTTTTCAAGAATCCTAACAGAACTGTCTCGAGTCTTGTTGTTCTCGTGTAGTCTTTTTCGTTCGGATACGGCGGTGAAGTGATGACGGCATCAATGGATTTGTCTTCCAAAAGCCTCGCTATCCCTCTTGCATCTGCCAGAACAACTTCACTCGGTGTAAGACGCTGCTTTCGAACGTGATGCAAATCGGCGACCATTCGATCAATCTGCCGCTGCCAGGCAGAGACGACCGGCGCATCCAGTTTGATCTCTCCGATCCCTACCTCAGGCCCAAAACGAAGATTGCTCGCAGTTGTAACCACTACTTCGGCAAGGGCAAGCCGTTGAAATCCGACAAACTCCTTGTTCGATTGTGCATCAATCACTTCCAAGAGCGTGAGACACTTATGGAGTGGTCGAGAGCTAATCGAATGTTCGAGCAAGATGTTAAGCTGCTCCGGATTTAAGGTGCGAAATGCATTCTTCAGTGCGCCCGGCGAGGAGAAGAACGGTTGATCGGGCACATCTTCGCTCCTTAACCTCTTGAGCGCAATTTCTGCAATCCTCTCTGAGTGGTCTCTTAATCTCTCCGGATCGACATTCCAATTCGTTTTGACCGTGCTTGCGAAATGGGACATGGGATGTGCTTCTACTCCGACGCTGGGGACGCCGTTCAATTTTGCCTCTACGAGAGTCGTACCAGTTCCACAGAAAGGATCGAGTACAATCTTCCCTTTACCCATGTCAAACCTCTCAAGGTACTCCGACACCAAATGAGGGGGGTAAGAAAGGACAAAACGATACCAGTCATGCACAGCCTGATCCGTCGGTTGGATCTTATTTGCAGCGCCGTTCGACGGCTTGTTTCTCTTCTCTCTCAATTCTGTATCGCTGGTAATTGATCTCATGTCCCTTTGTCGATAACCTTCTTAGTACGAGGCTCTGCAAAGTTCGGTATATCCTCTTTCTCTTTGCAAGCGCCTACTTCGCTGTATCCCAACACTTTTATATAGAGAATCATCCTCTCAGTCCCACTCCGCATTCAACCAGGATTCATAGATCCGCCTTTGCAGATCTGTAACCTCCTTCATCCTTGTCACGCGGTACGGCGGTACATTCTGAAGCTTGAGGGTGATTTCGATGTTCCGCAGTTGATCCTCTCGAAAGATTGTCAGCGTCACCTTCTCTTCCGGCCTCATCTCTAAAACACGGTCGGTGATGTCGCTCGATTGCACGCGATAACCGTTGAGAGCAAGAACTTCGTCCCCAACGTCGAGTCCGGCTTCGTACGCAGGCGAATCCGCAACAACGCGTGTCACGCGCGTCTTTCCGTCCTCATCCCTGATCACCGCTCCTAACCACGCTTTGCGCTCGGAATCACGCGCTTGCACTTGCAGGCCGGCGTAGGAAAGGGACATCTCCCAATCCAGCGGGGCCGTGCCGTGCACGTAATGCCCAAAGAACTCCTGCAAGCTGCTCCCCGCAAACTCCTCTGCAACTTTCTGAAAGTCGTCGACCGTATAGCCCGAACCGGTAAGGGGGAAGCGCCTGTACATCTCCCGCATGACATCGTCCAACGAAGCCTTATTCTTCGAACGGTGACGAATCTCCAAATCCAGCAGCAAACTGACCTGCGCGCCCTTGCCATAGTAATCGGTTTGCGTGTTGTACGATGACTCGTTCGGCTTCCAATACTTAATCCACGCATCGAAGCTCGATTCCGACAGCGATTGAATGCGATTGCCCGGACGCGAACGTTCGTCTTGAATCATGGTTGCAAGTCCCTCGACGTACTGCCGTGCGGTACCAAATCCTGCCCGCCGCATCAGAAGCGGGGCGTAATAGGACGTTGTGCCTTCGGCGATCCAGTACTCTTTCGCATAATTCTCTTTTGTATAATCGTACGGATGCATCCCTTTTGGGCGGAGTTGTTTTACATTCCAGGTGTGAAAGAACTCATGCGCCGCGAGGCCGAGGAAGCTGCGATAGGCACTCGGATTTTTGAAGATAAACGGCCGTGCCCCCATGATGGTGGAATTCAGATACTCCGTCCCTCCTCTTGATTGTGGTGAGAGATGAATGATGAAGACATACCGTTTGTACGGAAATTCACCCCAAAAGTCCTTTATCACTTTTACAACTCTTGCAAAATCATTCTTCAGCGTGTCGGCTTCATAATTTCCTTCCCCCGTTATGCTGATGACATGCGGGACACCCTCAACTTCGAACGAGTACTCTTTCTGATTGCCGATCTCGATGGGACAGTCAAGAAGATGATCGTAGTTCTCCGCAACAAGCGTTGTAGGATCATCTTTCTTGTGATCGAGTCCGGAAGTAATGCGCCAGTTTCCGAATGGCGTGATCTTTATTGTCACAGGCACGTTCCGATATTTCTCCGCATACAGAAAAGTCGCTGCGCCGTTCACAAACGCATGCTCACTGTTGAGGCCGCTTTTTCTTGTCGTAAAATCGTTTGCAAAGACGCTGTACCGGGCAATGACGCTGGAGGTTCCTCTCTTTTGAATCCGCCACGTCTGTTTATCAATTTTCTCCCATTTGAGCGCTTTCCCTGAAGCATCGACTGCTGCAAAGGTGACGACGTTTCCCGCCAGATCGAAGATGACGTATCGACCTGAACGCCACGCGGGCATGATGAGATCGAGCGTTGCATCTCCGGATGGAAGGTTGCTGTATCCCACCTCCACTTCGAAAATGTGTGTGTGGGGCTTTGACATTCCAAGACGATACTCTATAACAGGTTGTGCGCCCATAGATGCTGTCATGAAAAAAAGTGAGAGGATCAGTCTCATGTCTTCATCTCCAATTCTCGTGCTGCTTTGCGACCGCCTCCGCAATTTCACGCGCAAGGTTCATCAATCCAGCCCCCTCCAAATTGCACATCAACGCAACAGCGCATTTTCTGGCGGGCAGCATGTAGAGGAGCGTGTTGACACGCTGCTGGCCACCGGTGTGGTAGACCTCATGTTGACCGTTGCGTGTATCAAGAAACCACCCGAAACCGTACGAAACGCCCGGGTTGGCAGGATTCGCCTGGATCACCTTGCCATTCTTCAATTTCTGTGGTGTGAACATCTGAGCAGTTGTCTGCGGACTGAGCAAGGCGTTCGTCTGGACGGCGATGGCAAAACGGGCGAGGTCTTCCACGGTCGAGCACCATCCGCCGCCGGGAATTTTGTAGCTGGTGTTGGCAAGATTGGAATTTCTCAACTCCCCATTCGGCAGCTTTTGATATCCTTGTGCGCGATTCGGAATGATGGCATTCACATCGTCGGGCTGTAAGCGGTCCATCCCTGCTTTCTGCGCGATGTGTTTTTGAACGTACTCAACATACGTCATCCCTGAAGCTCCCTCGATGATGCATCCGAGGAGATTGTAGCCATAGGTCGTGTACGCATAGGCCGTTCCCGGCTCGAACAACAGCGAATCGTCTTTGAAGATCTCCAACCCCTCAACGAGCTTCGCGTAGTGTTTCGTTATGTTGATCTCGTCTCCCCGATAGTGGCGGATACCGCCGATGTGTGACAGGAGATGGCGGGTCGTCAGCGGCCAACGCTTGGTCGGGAATGAGGGACAATACTTCTGGATTGGCGCGTCGAGATCAATCTTCCCCTGCTCCACCAGTTGCAGGACAGCGACGGCGGTTATCGGTTTCGAGATCGAACCGAGCCGGTAGTTCGTCGATGCCTTGGCAGGGACGAAGTTTTCGATATCTGACACTCCGTAGCCGTTGGACCAGACAAGCTGGTGATTGAAGACGACGGCAACGGAAAGTCCCGGTATCGACTTGCGGGCCATCTCCGAATTGATGGCTCGCTCGATCGTCTCAAGTGTCGCCGGGGGGAACGATTGCTGCTGTCCCGTCATCGGTGCGACGAGGACAAACAGGAGAAGTATGCAGAAATGTATTCTCATAGACATTTGATGATCCATTGCTCGATGCGGGTTCGAACCACTGACAGCCTCTTGTTGCGCTTCCGTTGCCGGAGGGTGAAGGGCGAGTTGCGGCAGCCTTTGTCGAGAATACCGTCGTAGAGACCGTATGCCCGGAGCTGACGTTTGCGTTCTTTGAAGGTTCTCTTCCTGGAGCGCACGCGCCAACGAGTCCCGCTCGGCCGACGAGGACCTGGAACAGCACCGCTTTGTATGGAGAGATAGGAAGGCGGGCTCGTGTCCCCAGCCACAAGTCCCTTGATGTTCTGCAAGATAGACAAAAAGGGGGGTAAAGCAAACCGAATAATAGACCGTTTCCGATATGGTTTCTTCTCCGCTGCAATCCCACAGTCACAATGGATAAATGCGAACAGAAGCAGCATTGTGTTGAACCGACCCGAATCATCCGCTATATTTCGCCACTTTAGTAATCCTCCCCTCCACTTACTTTGAGGAGACTCACTATGAGACGCTCCACGCTCTTCTTGCTCTGCTTCTTTCTCTTCTGCATCCTCATCGGACAATCAGATCCGATGGTGCTACAAGCCCAGCAGGCACGGTCGGGGTTGCAGTACGACACGCTTCTCTACAACAAGATGCAATGGCGCGAGATTGGTCCGTTCCGCGGAGGACGCTCGGTTGCCGTGGCAGGTCACGCTCAACAACTGTACACGTATTATTTCGGAGGAACGGGAGGCGGCGTCTGGAAAACGGTCGATGGTGGCGCAACGTGGAGCTGCGTTTCGGATGGATTCTTCAAGAACGGATCTGTCGGTGCGATTGAGGTCGCACCTTGCGATCCCAACGTTATTTACGTCGGCATGGGCGAAGCGTGTATCCGGGGAAATGTTGCTCCGGGCGACGGTGTGTACAAATCGGAAGACGGTGGCAAGACATGGAAGCACGTCGGATTGACCGAGACGCAAACCATCGGGCGCGTGCGCGTGCATCCGCAGAATCCGGACATCGTGTACGTGGCCGCGCTCGGTCACGTGTTCGGCAAAAATGCCGAGCGCGGAGTGTTCCGATCGAAAGATGGCGGAAAGACCTGGCAGAAGATCCTTTACAAAGATGACAAGACCGGAGCGGTTGATCTTGTGATTGATCCATCCAATCCCCGTATTCTGTATGCGACGCTGTGGGAAGCGCACCGCACGCCTTGGAGTATGTCAAGCGGAGGACCCGGAAGCGGCTTGTGGAAATCAACCGACGGCGGAGATACCTGGACCGATCTTTCTACTACTCGCGGCATGCCGAAGGGATTGAAAGGACGCATCGGCGTCGCTGTATCAGCTGCACGACCCGATCGCGTCTGGGCCATGATCGAGGCAGAGCAAGGCGGATTGTATCGATCCGATGACGGCGGTAAGAGCTGGCGACGCACCAGCGACGATGCTCGCGCGCGCCAGCGCCCCTGGTACTACTCCCACGTCTACGCCGATCCTCATAATGCAGATGTCGTCTATGTCCTCAATGTTCAGTTTTTGAAATCGATCGACGGAGGCCGGACCTTTACCACTATCTCCGTTCCTCATGTCGACAATCACGACCTGTGGATCGATCCGAACAATCCCCAACGGATGATCAACGCCAACGATGGGGGTGCAAATGTCACATACAATGGTGGACAAACCTGGACAGACCAGGATCAAGCGACAGCACAATTCTATCATGTCATTCTCGACAATCAGTTTCCGTACAAAGTGTACGGTGCACAACAGGATAATAGCACCATCGGCATCTTGAGCCGGACAACCGCAGGGGGCGGAATCGACCGCCAGCATTGGCACTCGGTCGGCGGCGGCGAAAGCGGATACATCGCTCCGAAGTGGGACGACCCGAACATCGTTTACGCGGGAAGTTACGGTGGCTACCTGACCCGCTATGATCACAGGACGGGCCAAACACGGGCCATCAACGTCTGGCCGGACAATCCAATGGGAGGAGGAGCGGAAGGGATGAAGTATCGATTCCAGTGGACATACCCCATCGTCGTCTCACCGCATGATGCCAACGTTCTCTACGTCACCGGCAACCATGTCTTCAAGAGCACCAACGAAGGAATGAGTTGGGAGATGATCAGTCCCGACCTCACCCGGAACGACAAAACGAAGCTCGGTCCCTCAGGCGGACCGATTACGCGCGATAACACGAGCGTCGAGTATTACTGCACAATCTTTGCGTTCTCGGAATCGCCCGTACAAAAAGGGGTCCTGTGGGCCGGATCGGACGACGGCTTGATCCATCTCTCACTCGACGGTGGTGGCAGCTGGCAAAACGTTACACCGAAAGATCTTCCGGAGTGGACACTCGTCAGCATTATTGAACCCTCCCATCATGATCCTGCGACGGTCTACGTAGCGGCGACGCGATACAAACTGGACGATTTCCGACCGTACCTCTTTAAATCAACCGACTTCGGCAAAACGTGGAAGAGAATCGTGAGAGGGATTCCCGACAAGGACTATACACGAGTCATACGTGAAGATCCCAACAGAAGCGGACTTTTGTATGCTGGAACAGAGAACGGGGTGTACGTTTCATTCGATGCCGGCGAGCGTTGGCAATCATTGCAGCTCAATCTTCCCATCGTCCCCATTCACGACCTCGCTGTCCATAAACGAGAGAAGGATCTCGTCGCCGCAACGCACGGAAGGTCGTTTTGGATCTTGGATGATCTTACTCCCCTCCATCAGCTTTCGGAAGAGGTGAGCAAGGCGGATGTACATCTCTTCCAGCCGCGCGATCCGTATCGGGTGGGTGGAGGTGGATTCAGCAGACCCGGCGCGGCGATTGGCAAAAATCCACCCGCCGGCGCAGTTGTCTCTTATCACCTCAGGCATACACCAAAGGAAGAAGTGAAGCTCGAGTTCCTCGACTCGGCCGGAAAGCTGATCAAAGCGTTCTCGAGCAAACAGGAGCAGCGGGAAGAGGGGGAGGGGGGACAGCAAGAATCCCCGTTCGCGGCAGCGGCAGCACAACGTGTCTCAGCCGATTCCGGCATGAATCGGTTTGTGTGGGATCTTCGATATCCCGATGCGACGTCTGTTCCGGGAGCGATTATGTGGGGAGGCAACACGCGGGGTCCCGTCGCCCCTCCGGGGATCTATCAGGTCAGGTTAGTAATCGGAGAACGGACATGGACACAGTCATTCGAGCTGAAGAAGGACCCACGGGATGCGAGCACCGATCAAGACTTCAGAGAGCAGTTTGAGTTGTTAATCAAAATTCGGGACAAAGTAAGCGAGGCTCACCAAGCGGTGAACGCCATTCGTGAGATCACGAAACAACTCGACGATCTCAACAAACGAATGAAGGGGCATGCGAAAGAAAAAACGCTCGCCGAAGCGGCAAAAGAGCTAAAGAGGAAATTGACGGCCGTCGAAGAAGAGATCATCCAGACGAAAATTCGGAGCAGCCAGGATGCATTGAATTATCCGATCAAACTCAACAACAAACTTGCCGCACTGGCCAACACCGTTGCAGACGGCACGTCACGGCCTACGAAGCAGGCGTACGAAGTGTTCGCGGACCTCTCAGCCAAACTCGACGCCCAGCTTGCGAAATTGAAGCCAGCGTTGGAGACCGATTTGCCTGCATTCAACAAGCTGGTGAAGGAGAACGATGTGCCGGCGGTCATCCTGAAAGCGGAAAAGTAAAGTCGCAAGAGAGGCTGAGATGTGGACTGGACTACGGTCAACCGGCTCGTACGAACGCGCATGGTTCCCTTGCGGCGTGCAAGAATTTCTTTTGTCCTTTATCAAGAACTTCCTATCTTGAGTCCACAATTCATTTTTTCATCTCACTTAAAGGCAGAAAGAAGCACTTCATGAAGATCGAAAAGGACAAAGTTGCTACCATCGATTACACGCTCACAGACGATCATGGAACCGTGCTCGATTCCTCCAAAGGGCATCAGCCGCTTGCCTATCTCCACGGAAACGGAAATCTGATTCCAGGTTTAGAACATTCGCTGGAGGGAAAATCGGCCGGCGATCACATCGACGTTGCCATCCCACCCGCCGACGCGTACGGCGAATGGGAGCAGGACAGAGTAATGGAGATTCCTCGCTCGCAATTCAGCGGCGTGGAGGAAATTGAAGTCGGTATGCAATTCAGCGCACGCAGCAACGAGGGGGAACACACGGTCACCGTAACAAAGGTTTCACCCGAGATGATTACCGTTGACGCCAATCACCCCTTGGCAGGCAAGACGCTTCACTTCGATGTGACGGTTGTCGACGTCCGCAATGCGACCGACGACGAGCTTGCCCAGGGTCGCGTGCGCGGCCCTGGGGGGCATCATTGAGCGATTGATAAGGGGGAAGGATTCATCTCGTTTTCCTTATTGGATTCTACTGATGAGAAATACGATACCTCTGTGGCTGGTTTTTACACCTCTTTTTCTCTTCGCACGGCAAAACGCTCCCGAAGACACCGTGATGACCGTCGAGCTGGAGGAAATCACCGTGACGGCAACACGTGGAGGCGGTGAGGTGATGCTCGTTCCGATGGCTGTCGGTTTGGTGGAGGCACGCGATTTCATCAGGAGTCGGCGTGTCGGGATAGGGGATGCCCTCTGGGGAATCCCTGGCGTCTTTGCGCAGAGTCGGAGTGGTGGTCAGGATGTGCGGCTAACGGTTCGCGGGTTCGGAGCCCGAGGGAATGGCGATCGCTCCAACGCTGCCACCATTCGCGGCATCAAAGTACTTGTTGACGGATTTCCCGAAACCGAACCGGATGGACGTACCGCCCTCGATCTCGTCGACCTCGCATCGGCCCACCGCCTCGAAGTGGTCCGGAGCAATGCCTCAACGCTGTTTGGAAACGCCTCAGGAGGTGTGATTAACGTCGAGACCCTCCCGTTCTTCTCAAGGTCCTTTATTGAAACAAAAAACACATTCGGTGCATTTGGCTTGAGGAAAAACAACTTCCGGTTCGGCATGCCCTGGCTTTCTGGACGAGCTTTGTTCTCCCTTACCGATAGCCGCTTTGACGGCTGGCGGGCACAGACGGCCAGCTCAACAACCCAACTGAATACCTCGCTGGTATTTTCCCCCAACGACGAAACACGTCTACGGATCATTGCGAGCGGCGTACGAAATGATTTCCAGATTGCCGGCCCCTTGACGCTCGCACAATTCGAGTCCGATCCGACACAGGCAAACCCCACGTACGCCGCACGACGTGAGCGCCGGGCAAACAGGATTGCTCGTCTCGGCGTTTCCGTAATAACGAATCTCTCCGAAACACAATCGCTCGAAGCGCTCGCATACGTCACCCCCAAACTCCTGCAGCGTTCCGAGCGGAACACGTTTCGCGACTTTACCCGCTTTCATCTCGGTGCAGGGGCCGTGTATAACCTGCATCTTTCTGAGCTTCCTTGGCAACCCCGCTTCACGTTCGGACTTGATGAATCGTACCAGGACGGATCGGCGTTGTTTTATAACCTTAAAAATGGAGAGCGCGGAGACTCTTTGCGAACCAACAAGAGCGAGGGTGCCAATACATTCGGGACATTTCTGCAGGCGCAATTGAGTATCTCACAGGATTGGTCGGTCACGGTCGGTCTCCGGTACGACGTCCAAACATACATCAGCCGCTTATACGCTGCGGGTGCGCGCAGAGCCGATTTGATTGAACGACTTTCGCTCGATCATCTCACACCACGCGTCGCTCTCTTGTACGCCATCGCTCCTCAACACTCGTTCTATCTGAACATTGGAGGGGGCGTTGAAGCACCCGCCTTCAACGAGGTCGATCCGCCCCCCTGGTTGCCGAATACAGAGCTTAATCCGTTCCTCAAGCCAATGACCTCGACAACCATCGAGGCGGGTCTTAAGGGCCTGATCGATATCCGCACGATGAGCTTCATGAGGAGTCTTTCTTATTCCCTTGCCGCATACACCATCACGATCAACAATGAGATCGTTCCATTGGATGGAGGCGCGTGGTTTTCTTCTGCGGGTACGTCTCGGAGAAACGGTATGGAAGGGGGAGTACAAGCGGAACTGCGAGGAGGGGTAAGTGTCAAATCTGCACTGACGGTTCTTCACGCAGAATACCGCGACTATAAAAATGAGTTGGGGAACTTCGCGGGTAACGACGTCCCCGGTATCCCTCCTCTTGTGTGGAACATGCGTGCGCGATATGCGCCTCTTCCGGAATTGTCAGTAGAGTTAAGCTACGAGCGGGTGAATCAGTATATGAGTGACGATGCCAATCGTTTCACGGTACCTGGGTATGCCCTTCTCGGCGCCACAATGGGATACGCAAAGCGGGTGGGCGCGTGGCGCTTTTCGGCGTTTCTTGGCGTGCAGAACATCACCGACGAACGGTATGCGGCCTCCGCGTTTATCAATCCAGTAAATCCGTCACGACCCAACATGAGTGCAGCGTACCTCGAACCGGGATTGCCGCGCAACGTCTTTGGCGGGCTGGACGTGCAGTTTGAGTTGTGAGTGTTCTGAAAAATACCTACACTTTCCCATCATCGCTTCGATTGGTCATCAAGTGTCATCACGGTGGGGGATGACATGGCTGCTCGATTCATCTGCCCTAATAAGCTGTTGACCTACTAATCTTTTCATTACCTCTACGATCTTCATCCTGCAGTCCTCTTCGGCTCTCCCCTCGCGATGAAGATTCGGAACTATGCCAGAATAGTCAGAAAGGTGAGTGGTGAGATTTTTCCGGAGAGTCTTCATTCTGTTGATCGGCATCTCGGTTTTTCCAGATCTCTCGTCCAGTCAGGGACAACTTTCCTCCGAGCACTCTTCTTGTTCTCACGCAAAAGCACTTTTGAGTCCCGATTCCCTCCAAGGGAGCACTGGTGGTGCGAGCGCCCACCCGTGGACCACCTATCGATATTCTCCTCTCTTTCTTCACTCATTCCCCTCTCGTTCGCTTCCAGATCTTATTTCCTCCCTTCCAGACGTAGTCTCGCTCAATGGCGCTCTTCACAGTCGGGGAAGCCGAAGCGGCGAGATGGCCTTCATGATCAACGGAATTCCGTTGACAAATCGTTATTTTGGCTCGATCGGCCTCCCTGTTATTCCTGAGGCATTGCAGGAAATGAGGGTCCATACCGGACCTGTCGGAGCGCCTCTTGGGTCATCCAACGGCGGACTTGTCGGCCTCCAGTTCAGACAGGGAACAGACACGATTTTATATGCTTTCGATCTGCAAACAGATAATCTGGCAACGCCTGGCAGGCAAGTTCTGCAAACGACGGTGCAAGGATTTCGCAATGTCGTTGGGACGGTCGGGGGTCCGTTGCCATTGGGGATGCGGTTCTTTCTCGCTGCCCAGCATACCTTCGCTCACAACCGTCAGCCCCTTTTTCTTCAAGCTTTTCGTTACGACAGTCTCCGCACTGATCATTATGGATTTTACCGTCCCGGCATTCCACTCCCTGGCCCGATCGAGTTTCATACCAACTATCTCCACAACAATTGGCTCGACCGTACGATTGTTCAAGGAACGATGACGGGAGCAGTTGGGGGCATCGATCTCGAGATGGTGGGGAGTTATTCCTTCGAAGAGTCACCGAACACCACTGGGTGGCCGAATGCGCTCACGAATGCCCTTCGCAGAAAGCGCGGGTCGATTGATGAATCGCGCGTCTCATTCGGCGCTTTCAGAGCAACATATTCTCCAATGTCTTCCCTTACCCTTTCCTCCACATTGGCTTTGTACCATTACGTCGATCGATCTTACGATCCTGATTATGGGGACGCGTGGGAGTTGTACTCAGACAGTCTCGAGGCGCGGAAGAAAGGATATCTTACAAAGGAGGGCAACACTGGCTTTCGAACGCGATTCGTGGGTCCCCCCTCCTATACCGTCATCGCTGGCTTTCCTCTCTTTCACGAGTTTGCGCCGAACAACCGGTATGCGAAACGCAGACACTCCTTCTCTCTGGTCTCCCTCGATCTTTCATGGAAACCAATTTCAACTTTGATATTCTCAGTTGGTGGTGTCTTCGAATCGTGGACAATGCGAGAATTTCAGCTGAACTCGATTGGACCGCTCATGGACGCTCTGCATCGCGCAACGGGGGCTCCACGGAATCCACTCACGGAAGAACAACGCCGGATTGCCTATCTGCGAATTGGAAATATCCGAAACTACGGCTACAGCTACCGAGGAGAAGAACAGGATCAAGGATTGGATGCACCACGAACACCACGCTTCTGGTCAGGCTATGTCGACTTCGAATTCAAGGACACAGATATCGTGCTCAGGCTTGGTGGACGGCTGGAAGGCTTCGATCTGCGCATTCCGGTCATGCCACTGGATACCATCCTTGCAGGGCGTTACCTAAACTTTGGACTGTACCCCTCAACGTCGCTGCGAGAAGTCAGTCTGGTGCAACAGCAGCCCACCATTCTCCTCTTGCCGCGCGTCCATTTCTTCTACACCATCAATCGTTCAACGTCAGTCTCAGCGGGCTTTGGCAAGTATGCACAGATGGTGCCGCTACAGCAGATCCTTTTTGGAAATCAAGAGCTTGTCCGTCTGATCGGTTCACCAGTGCCCTCTGGGTACCGACTCGGAACGACGTTTGTTGGGTACCTTGCTCAACCTGAACGGACGGATCACTTTGAAGCCTCGCTCCGCCATGCGTTTTCTCCTCGAATTCATCTGAGCGCAGGCGCATACACCGTGAGTTCCTCGAATCGGCTTCAGCTGGGACACGTCCGCTCAGGGGCAGGGGATTCTGTCTACGTCGCGCTTTTGAACCAAGGCGAGAGCTTCAGCAAAGGAGCGGCAATGCAACTGCAGGTTCTTGATCTGAGAGGAGTCACGCTGATCGCCTCCTACGGAATTGCGGAGGCACAGGGAACATCTTCACACCCCATCTCGAATCGTAAACAGTTCACAGATTTTCCCGATCCTCCTTCCCCCAAGCGATTGGAGCCTCTCGATTTCGATGTACGACACCACGCATCGCTCCTCGCAGAATATCGAACCCCTCTTGAGAAGTGTGAGATGTTGGGAGGAATCTCAATTCTCTCAAACATTACCTTCTCGAGTGGACATCGGTATACACGACTCGCAGAACATCGTTTCGTCGGCGCAGGGACTCTCTGGGATGTGGGGGTCCGTGCTCTCATCGATCCGCGAGTGGAAGATCCACTCGAGCCGACGAATGCATCCACGACCCCTGCGACTTTCAATATCGACTTGCGCGTGGCAAAGTGTTTTCTGTTCGGCGGATTGCGGCTGGAAGCATATCTCGCCGTGCTGAACGTTCTCAACTCCAAGCATATTCTGAATGTTTATCCAAACTCCGGAAGTGCGGAGAGTGATACGTGGTTGAAAAGCCAGATCGCTGTTACCTACTACAACCAAACTCCCGGTTACTTTGAGTTTTATCGAACCATCAATTCAGCAAATCGATGGGCATACTATGTTGCAACGGGCAATGATCTCTTTGGCGCACCGCGACAGTTTCGGCTCGGTGTGCAACTTTCGAAGTGAGGGAAGGACGATGAAGCGCAGACCACATTTTGTCTTGTTCCTCGTGCTCAACGTCCTGGCGATTGCATTATTGCGTACGCAAGATCTCAAATCACATTTCCCTTCCCCGGACGCGCTGCGGAAGAATCAAGGCTCCCCGCAATATCAGATCATGAACATCAATTCCCTTTCTTCGTGGATGCGGGCCGACGGGCTTTCGAACCACTCTCCATCAAATAACGCCGGAGCGGTGTATCCCCGTTTCACAAGCTCAGTTATTTATCAGGATGGTATTCTGTGGGGTGGGAAAGCATACCTCGACGCAGGAAGGAGCATACCGGCACCCGAGCATCCACTGCGGGTGGGGGGTGTGCAGTACACAACGGGAACGCGCGCCGGCTGGATTGAGGGTTTTGGATCCATGGCAACTCGTGTGGATACCGCGCGCCGGGATGTTCGTGTTTTTCGCATCCGGCGCGATTGGTTTTCCATGAGTGCGTATGAACTCGCGCGAGACGCAGCCGAGACGTTCGAGAGTGCGCAATCATCCATCACAGGAAGCCACATCGAACAGATACGCGCGCAATACGAGAAGGATTGGTACGAGTGGCCTGTTCATCTTGGTGCGCCGTACATCGAACGCAACGGCATCCCCGGATACCAACCACCCCCTCGCATGTCGTACGCCTTCGACCACGACAGCCTGATATTGAAAAAGCACGACGAACCGGGAATCGGAGGCGACGGCACCGGTCCGCCGGCCCATCAGGTCCTTTGGCTCGTCTACAACGACCTCGACTCCACGCGAACAAAATCGTTCCTCGGTACCCCTCCTCTCGGCATCGAAGCGCAAGTTACGATGTGGGCTTATAATGATTATGGATCGATCGGATCGGTTGTGTTCAAACGCATTGTGCTTATGAACAAAGGGGGAGTGGTCGTGAACGGTGAAAAGCGCTCGCTGTTTATCGATAGCCTCTATATCTCGCAATGGTCCGATCCCGACATCGGACATCCCGGAGACGACCTCGTTGGATGCGATATTGCGCTGCAGATGAGTTACGGGTATCAGGGAGTTGGAAACGATCCGGAATTCAAACGGTTTAATCTTAGCTCACCCGCGGTAGGATATCTTCTGCTTCAAGGTCCGGTCGTGCCCGGATCAGAAAGTGACTCAGCGATTGTCCGCTTTACCACCGTCAAAGGGAAAAAAAACCTCGGGATGCATTCATTTGCATGGCGTCCAACCCCCTCCCCCTTTGGGGACCCTCCGACCGATCCTTTTTCACAGGGGAGAATGATTCTGAACTTGATACGTGGACGAACGCCAGTTGGCGGATTCTTCCCACATCCTCCCGGTGTCGAACCAACGTTATTTCCACTCTCAGGTGATCCTGTCACCGCGACGGGATTTATCGACGGGCTTGGAACTTCGTATTCATTAGCACCCGGAGATCGATCGTTTTTTATGAATACAGGTCCCTTCTTCTTCGCTCCCGGAGACACACAGGAAGTTGTCATCGGTTTAGTTGCAGGCCTGGGGGGTGATCCTCTCTCAAGTATTTCAGTGATGAGATACAATGCTCGCGCGGCACGCCGAACTCACAGAACACATTATGATCTACCCCGCGGCCCTGCCCGTCCGCACGCTCGGGCAATTGAGCTTGACGGTCAGATCATCCTTGAATGGGGATCAGATCACGAACGCGTCCGGCAAACAGAGACAACGTTGATTGCAAAGGAGTATGCTTTTGAAGGCTACACCATCTATCAACTTCCTTCTCCCACTTCCCGGTTGATCGACGGTGTGAGAATTGCCACGTACGACGTTGTCAATGGCATTCGTTCGATTGTGGATGAGAGATTCGATGTACCGACCGGCGCCCTTGTATCTCAAGTTGTTCAGAACGGGAGCGACTCGGGTGTTCGGAGGCAAATCCTTATCACAATGAACTATCTTTCGGAATTCAACGACCCACTTTACAATGGAACGGAGTACTACTTCGCTGTTACTGCCTATAACTATTCCCGAACACCTGGAACAGTTCCGCGATCGTTCGAGTCGAATTATCACGTTGTCCGCGCCACACCGCGCATTCCTTTTGGCACTCGACTGACAACCACCTTCGGCGACACACTGGAGACTACGCGTGTATCGGGTGCGAGTGATCTCAAAGTATATCCTCAAATCGTCGATCCGTTGGCAGGAACGGGCCGGGCGTACGAAGTTCGATTTCTTCTCTCAGAACAGAGTCCTCTCTGGTTTCTCCGCGATGCAAGCCGTGAGCTCGATCTTACATCCCCTCAACCGCTCGACACGGGTTTGAGCTCCACACACATCTTCGAGCGAGGGTTTGTGATCACATTTCATAATCCGCGGCCCGGTATCGGTCGCTGGACGAGCGAAGGGATCAGACCTGTCACATGGATTGGCGCGGATGGGCTCCAATTCGAAAGTTTCAACGGGGCCGTCGGCTGGGGATCTCCATTCGCCCGATTCAACGAGAGGCACGACGAACCTGTGAAAGGACATGAATTGAAAACGATCGAAGTCCGCTTTGCACGCACTTTGGACAATAAGGGAACGATCGATCCTCTCGATCCGCGCGTCTCGTACTCCTATCGATATGGAAGCGGATTTCACTTGCCGCCGGCGCGCGAAGAGTTTTCACCGTTCATGGTCAATCGGCAGGAAGGGTTCACCTATCAAGACTTCTCGTTGAGCGTACCACTTGCCGTGTATGATATCGATTCTAATCCGCCACGACGCCTCGCCCTTGGATTCCTCGAAAATAATGCCCCCATGGGTTCCGTGGATGGGCGGTATTGGCCCCCCGTCGGATCCATGCTGAACAACACCGCATGGGACGGACCACGAGAGTGGCTTTTCATATTTGATCATGACTATACAAACTCACCTCAATCAGAACTTCAACATGACCCACGCTTAACGCCTTTGCGCGTAATGTATTGGGCAACATGGGCTCGTCGTGATACCTTGCCGTGGACGGGGACGGCGCACATCACGTTTTTCCCGACGCGACGTCCATCTCAAAAGGACGTGTTCCGATTCATTTTCCCTGCCCCAATTGCAAATGAAAAATTGCGAAAAGCGAGCGCACAATCGGTTGGCGTTTTTCCAAATCCATATCTCGGCGGACTTCGTACAACGACGACCGAGATTGTCCGGAAAGTTACGTTCAACAACCTCCCTCACAGGGCAACCATTCGAATTTTCAATCTCGCCGGGCACATGGTTCGAACGCTTCACAAAGATCATCCTTCACAATTTCTTGACTGGAATTTGGCAAACGAACACGGATGGCAAGTTGCCAGCGGCATCTACATCTGTTATGTGGAAATGCCCGACGTTGGAGAAACGAAAATCCTCAAACTTTCCATTGTTCAGTCAACGGGCGTGTTCGATCGATAGGCGAATGTGCATAGGACAGAAATGAGAAGGCTCTCCGCCGCCCTCCTCATTGGAAACTTCCCTCTTTTTTCCCTACTTTGCTGCGGTTTTCAACTCCTGTCCACCGTATTCGCTCTGCATGACTCAATCCACAAGCGTTTTTGTGACCGGCGCGACCGGTTTCATCGGCACGAAACTGGTGAATGAGCTGGTTCGCAAAGGCCACACCATTCATGCCCTCACCCGCAGCACAAGCAACACGTCGGGCTTGTCGCACGAACGGATCAAGCTCGTCACCGGCGATATTATGGATCGCACATCGCTCGAACGTGCGATGCAGGGTTGCACTCAGGTGTATCACCTCGCCGCCTATGCAAAAAACTGGGCTCCCGACAAACAGGTGTTCTACGACCAGAACATCAACGGGATGATCAACGTCTTCGAGGCGGCGAAAGCGTGCAACATCCGGCGCGTGGTTTTTACTTCCACCATTGTCACGCTTGGGCCGACCCCCCCCGGAGTGGTGGGGAATGAGGAGATGCCCCGTATCACCAATCGGTACTACACGGAGTATGAAGAGAGCAAGGCACTTGCGGAGAACAAAGCGAGAGAGTATGCGTCGCAGGGGTTCCCCGTCGTGATCGTCAATCCCACGCGAGTCTACGGCCCCGGCAAGCTTACCGAAGGAAACTCTGTTACGTTAATGATCGATATGTACGATCGCGGGAAAGTGCCCGTACTGTTGAATCGCGGAATCAACGTCGGTAACTATGCGTTCGTCGACGACCTCGTACAGGGACACATCCTCGCGATGGAACGCGGTCGCATCGGCGAGCGATACATTTTGGGAGGAGAGAACATTTCCCTGAAGGGTCTGTTCGAACTTGTCGATGAAGTGAGCAATAAGAAACACCTTCAATTCAATCTTCCCCCCAAACTTGCCATGGCCTATGGCTCCGTCTTGCTGTTCTTTGCGGAGTGGTTTGGTATCTACCCACAAATCACGCCGGGTTGGGTTGAAACCTTTCTCCAGGATTGGGCGTACTCGACGGCCAAGGCAGAGCGGGAGCTGGGCTATACGGTCACGCCGTTACGTGAAGGAATTCGCATCACATACGAGTGGATTCTTCAAGAACGAGCCCGCCGCAAAGGAACAAATACTGTATGAGCTCCGTCGGCAGGTTCGATTCCTCCCTCTCCCTGTCGGGACTTTTCAGCGGAGATCAAAAGAAACCGACGCTGATCCTCCTCCTCACTCCCCTTCTTCTTACAACGTTCAAGTACTACGGAAGCAAATCATTCTACCTTGCAGAGCTGTCGGATCACTTTGTCCTTTTTCAGAGCACGGAACAAACCGGTAGTCTCTATGCATTCGCTGCATCGTTTGTGCTGTTAGGGTTCATTCCGGCGTTGATCGTGAAGTTTGTCTTTCACGAGTCGCTGAAGGATTACGGCGTGTGTTGGGGGGATTGGAAATTCGGGATGATTGCCGTGGCTGTGCTTGCTCCTCTCTTTATCCTCGCGGCATATCCTTCATCCCGCATGCCCGATTTCTTGGCAGAGTATCCTCTTAACAAAGAGGCGGGTATTTCGGCCGGTGCATTCTTGGTGCATGCTTTTGCGTACCTCTTCTTCTATGTGGGATGGGAGTTCTACTTTCGCGGCTTCATACAATTCGGTTTGCGGCATAGTTTCGGAGATTGGAATTCCCTTCTCGTTCAGACCGCTCTTTCGTGCATCCTGCATATCGGCAAACCGAGCGGTGAAATCTATAGCTCGATTCTCGGCGCGCTGATATGGGGCTTGCTGGTTTTCCGCACGCGATCGCTTCTCTACGCGCTGATCATTCACTGGTTGCTCGGGGTCTCGCTTGATTTCTTCATCTGCTTCGTCTCCTGATCGATGACCGCTCGAACACTTCACATAGGCCCGGTACACCTCCGGGCAACGGATGGTCTGATTCTCACCACCCTCGCGCTCTTTACGCTCCTGGCTCTTCTCTTTTCCTTCAAAGTGGAAGGATGGTGGATGCTCGCTGTGAAGAACGTCGGTGTTGCGGTGTTGTATGTCGCGTGCATTTTGCTCTCCTCGCGTATCGCACATCGCTTTTGGAGATTCTTCGTTCGCGTCGCCGCCGTTACACTCACGTACGCCTATCTGTTCGGCGCGGTCGACAAACTCCAGCTCATCCTTCACGGCGAGTGGCTGGACTACCTCGTGCTCGACCTCGAACAGTACCTCTTCGGGGTCCAACCGACGCTCTGGATTCAACAATACACAACGCCGTGGCTCACGGAGTGGATGATGTTTTCCTACGTCATCTATGTCCCGCTGTATCCTCTTCTGTGCGGAATCATCTATTACCTCCGCGGCGAGATTGCAATGGAGGATTACTTTTTTACATTGGGTGTGACGAATATCTTGTGCGATCTTGGTTTCATTCTTTTCCCCGTCGCCAGTCCGCTCTACTATATCAAAGACCTCTACACCGTACCTCTCGATGGCTACTTTTTTACGTATCTCGGCGAGTTGATGCGATCTCAACTGCACTACGCCGGCGGCTCGATTCCGAGTCCGCACGCTGCCGCTGCAACAGTGATGTGGATGATGGCATATCGGTACTACCGACCTGCGTTTTACGTGTTGGCTCCGGTCATCCTAACGCTGTATATCTCTACTTTCTATGGAAGATATCACTATCTTACGGATGCCGTCATCGGAATCGCTGTTGCATTCCTCGCCCTCGCCCTCGTTCCCGTGCTCCTGCGCTGGTGGGATCGGATAACAGAGTGGTGCGATCGCGGCGCGGACAGAACACAGACCTCTTCGTCTGTACCATAAGGCAGCGCCACCATGAGCTTTCTCTCACGCGTATGGCTTGTCCTCACCGATCCCGAGGGGGCTACGTACGACCTCTACAATACACCGCAGATCGGCGATGCTTTTCTGATCGTCTCTACTTACGCAATTCTCTGGGGGTTTAATTCCGCCTTTTCTGCCATGATGATGACCGACACGATGAGCATGGCGTTGATCGGCTTCTTCGCCTCAGCCCTCATCGTTTATCTTACGTGGGCGTTTCTCACAATCGCATTTCGGGTCTTCTCGGCGGCCCTCGGAGGAAAAGGGGAACTGCCGAATACGGTGGGTTTTGTCGGTCTCGCCGCCGCACCGCTGATCCTCACAGCTCTTCTTTCCATCCTCGTCACTCTCACACATATGCTGTTCTTCAAAGAAGATCAGAGCGAGGTGTTTACGTGGATGCGGTTGGGGTTGTCGTTGATCGGAATGGTGTGGGGTTGGCCGGGGATCTTGTGCTACTTTGGATTGAAAAACTCGGAGCGCCTCGACTCGACAAAGGCGCTTATCATCGTCGTGGTGATGTTCTTCGTCTTCGCAACCATCGAAGTGCTCGGGTCAGGACTTGTCTCAATTGATTAGTTTTTCACTCGAGACAAGATCCTTGAGTCTTCATCTGGAACAAAGCTCCCCATCCGGACTGCACTAACGTTATCCCTTTCTCTTCTTCAGCACCCGTGTCCAGCGTACAATCTGCTTTTTGACCTCCTGAGGAGAGGTGCTGCCGGCAGATTGTTTTTGCTCAACGCTTCGGTGCGGTAACATGTAATCGAAGATGTCCGGTTCGAAAAGTTTCGAAAAAGTGTGGAGCGTATCGAGGTCGAGATTGCCGAGGTACATCCGGTGGTCGATACAGTAGGAGACGATTTTTCCCGTGATCGCGTGTGCGTCGCGGAACGGCATACCCTTTCGCACAAGATAGTCGGCTATTTCGGTGGCTGTGAGGAAGTCGTTCCGAAGTTCCTCTTCCATATGCTTCTTGTCGAAGGTCGTATGAACAAGAATGTGAGAGAAGATGAAAAGCGACTGCCGCGTGGTGTTCACCGCCTCGAACATCGGCAGCTTGTCTTCTTGCAGATCACGATTGTAGGCGAGGGGGAGGCCCTTCAAGGTAGTGAGAAGATTGATCAAGGAACCATAGACCCGGCCAGTTTTGCCTCGGACAAGCTCTGCCATATCGGGATTTTTCTTCTGCGGCATGATGCTGCTGCCCGTGGTGTATGCATCACTGATCTGAGCGAAACCAAATTCCTTCGTCGTCCACAACACAAGTTCTTCGGCAAAGCGGGAGAGATGCATCATGATGATGCTGCAGCCGCTGAGAAACTCGACAAGATAATCCCGATCGCTCACGGCATCGATACTGTTTTCCACGATCCCGTCGAAATGCAGCTTCTTGGCAACCTGTTCTCGGTCGATGGGAAATGACGTTCCTGCCATTGCTGCTGCGCCGAGCGGCGACTTGTTCAGCCGGCGGAGACAGTCGTGAAGGCGTTCGTAGTCGCGCTCGAACATCGACACATACGCCAGAAGATGATGTGACACCATCACCGGCTGTGCACGTTGAAGATGTGTGTACCCGGGCATCAACGTTCCGAAATACTTTTCAGCTTTGTAGAGAAGGACACGTTGAAGCTGCACGATCAGCTTCGCGATTTCTTTCCCCGCTGTGCGAAGATAGAGTCGCTCATCCAGCGCAACCTGATCATTCCGACTCCGCCCCGTATGCAGTTTCCCTCCCAGCGGTCCCACCTTTTGAATGAGCCGCTGCTCGATGGCGAGGTGGACGTCTTCGAACTCACCCGTGAGCTGAAACTTTCCCGTCTCAATTTCCTTTTGAATGGCCTTGAGAGCCGTGCGGATGCGCCGTGCCTCGACGGACGTGAGAATTTTTGCAGCAGCCAGCATCTCAACGTGCGCAATGCTGCCGGCAATATCTTCCTGGTAAAGCTGCTTGTCGAGATCGATGGAAGAGGAGAAATTCAGAGCAATCGCCGACAGCGGTTCCTTGAATCGGCCGCTCCATAGCGCTTGATGTGCCATGACGGTTTCTATTCGATAGTTATGGATCGATCGGTAACGACCGGTGACGAAATGCGGAGACGAAGGTACTGAAATTTGGCGTAGGGAGCAATGAACGATTCGGAAAATTCTCCGGTGACGTATGCTCTGATGAACCGACGTCTCTCCCTACTTCTTGCTCGCTGTGCTCCTCACAAAATCTTCCAAACCCAGCACAATCTGTTCTGCCATTCTTTTACGGAAGGTATCATCCATCAACTTCATCTCGTCTTCAGGATGGGAGAGAAATGCGGTCTCGACGAGTACATTGGGAAACTGCGTCGGTGCATTGAGGGCAAAGTTGAAACTCCCGATCACTCCGAACTGTGCGAGGCCAAGCTCCAGCATACGCACGTACATTGCATCCGCAAGCGGCTGGAAACCGGCGTAGCGGTAATAGGTGCTCGTCCCTTTCACCGCTTCAGGATCGGTTGCTGATCCGATCGAGTTGCAGTGAATGCTGATCAGCACCTGCGCGCCCCCTTGCTGAGCGATGTCCCAACGATCCATCATCGCTACGCCGGTTTCATCCGTGCGAGTCATCACCACTCTGGCACCTTTGTTCTGAAGCAACTCCTGCAGATGGCGCGCTGTCGCCAGCGTGACATCCATTTCACGAACGCCGGTCGCACCAAACGCCCCGTGATTATCACCGCCATGACCCGCATCGACCGCAACGGTGAGCCCTGAAAGGAGCGAATCGGGATGTACGATGCGGTGCGGCCGTCGAATGCGGACACGTAAGTTATTTCCGTTTTCGTAACTGACATCGAATCCCCAGTGCTGACCATACGACAGCGTAACGGTCAGACGATAATGGTTCGTACCGACCTGATCCCAACTCACCGTTCTGACCCCTGCTGCAGAAAGATGATGCGTAATCCAGTTGGTGTTGGAGGTGGCTCCAAACACGTCGACGACGATGGCGGTCGGATTCAGCTGGTGATCCGTCACATATGGCAGCCTCTCGTTGAGCGAAACGGTAACGATATCCTCCTGTGCATTGCCCGTTGCCGAGATGGAGCTGACGAGGGAACGCGGCAGAGGGGTCTCGATCGGAAGCAACGTCGCAAAGTCGTCCGGCAAATATGCCTGCAGCCCGTCCGAGAGCTGCACGCGATACTGACGTCCGACTTTGCCGGACACTTCTACGCGCACCCCTGCTTGAATGTAACCGAGCTTCGCACCTCCCAACCGATCTTGTCCAAGACCCGCGTTAAGAAACGGCTTGCGAGCTTTGACCTCGACGACTCGTGGAAGTTCCAGCGGGAGCAACGAGACCTTCCCTTTTGAATAAGCACGTTCACTGGAGAGAAAGCCGGTCTTCAACCGCACGCGAATCGGAACGTCGCGCGTTTCATCCTCGTCTTTGACAATGTAGCGGCCAACGTACACACCCTGACCCTGATCGACCGCCGGAATGCCTGATTCGACCCCTTCGATATCAAAGACTGCCTCATAACCCGGGCTTGCTTTGAAACGGACTTCGAGGATATCCCCCCTTCCAAGCCAGAGATCCTGCGAAGGTTCAATGGAGGCGATATCGATCGTGGCAGGTTCATTGGGGAGAGGTTTCGGTGGCTCGGGCCGAACAACGACGAACTCGCGCCACAACGAATCGCCGCGCGGGGAGAGGACCGTCATCCGATACAGACTCGTTCCAATTGGCACATTGAGAAGAGAAACAAAAGCACCGCTCGGATAGACCTTCAGCTCCTTGCCATTGATGAATGCTCTGGCCGTCGGATGAGTGCTCGCAGCGATCCGATAGCGTGAAGCGAAGGAGCGGACGGTGTCCCGTTCAGGTATCACCACTCGTAGAAAGAGGGAGTCTTGGGGAACTTGGGCAGATAGTGTTGATGCGAAAAGAAGCGTCAAGACAAGAATTTGTTTCACGTGGTCTCCAATCTGTTGAAATTTGGCTCGCTCAATGAACCAAGAAATGCCAATAAATTCAAGGAAATGAGGGGGAAGGAACTGGAGACCGGCAGAGAGGAATTTTGCCTTCAGGAGTAGAGATAACCGTATACTCAACGCTTACTTCGCCATCTAGTACACCTCTCATCGTTTGCGGCTTGCGGACAGACCTCAAATCCGATTTAGAGAGTCGTTACAACTTAAGTGGAGCAAGCGGGAGGAGGTCGAAATCACGGCCCGCGGGTTGGAAAGCGATGGCGTGCGTTCAATTCTTGGCGCACTCCCGTGTCACGTTCATCACCTTCTTCCGCAGATGCGCCAAGAATTGTGGGTGATGTGGAGGAAGAGCCATCGCGTGCCTTTGATTTCGGCACGTTTTCTTTTGTGAGGCTATGCACAATGGAGGGCGAGAAGCCTTCTCGCCCACAGTGGTGTTGCGAAAACTGTCTGAATTCCTCAAAGCTCGAACTCGCACATCACGTCGATTGAACTTTTTGCATAGCCTCGAGAGGATTCTCACGTCGCGGGTTATGACGTTCACCTCTGCGGTGAAAAAGAGTACGTGCATTTCTAACGGACGTCGGTCTACGAATCCACAGCAGATCACGCTTCTATGTCGGAATTAAGGGACAGACGCGGCTCTTGTGTTCGTCTCTACAAGAAAGTATATTGCGTCAAATTCTGGAAGAGGCTACCGGGGGGGTGACTCCTGTCGCCTTTCGTTTTTGAATCATAAACGACAATGACAACCCTCCTGTTGGCAATCGCCTCTCTCACTTCAACTTGAGTGCGGGAATATTCCCGAGAAATGCGGGAATATTCTCAATTCCTACATTTGATCGATCAATCCCCATCGTAGTGCTTTATCTTCATCGCAGACTTTTCGATTTCTTGTCGTCTTTGCAGAGTTTGCAAATCCGCTCCGGCGGAGGTCTGGCAGACTACTTGTTTATTAGATTCTCTTACTTCTCATCGGAGTACGTATTATGAAAACGCTTGGTACGATCTACCTCGTCGTTACCCTCCTTCCGGCATTGCTCTTCTCCCAATATGCCTCTCTCAAAGTGCAACATCCTCAACGGTTCACGAGTTACAATGGAACAATTGAGGAGGCAAGGCTTGTCGTGATCCCGAAGGGGGTCTACACACAAAACGACCTGTATTTGACCTTTTCCGCCCGGGGGGTGAATTTCTCGGCAAAGGATAGCGTCGAGGTAATTCTCGATTTCGAACTTCCCCGCGACTGCGCCGTGAACGACCTCTGGCTCTGGATTGACGAGCAGACTATCTCCCACGGACTGATTCTTGATAGATGGACCGCAACGATGATTTACGAAAACATCGTGCGGAGAAGACGAGACCCGGCGCTTCTCACCAAAAGCAGTAGCAGTTCTCAACTCTCATCTCTGTGGGAACTGTATCAGCTTCGCGTCTACCCGATGCTCGGGAATGGTTCACGAAAGGTCAAGATTTCGTATCTCGTTCCTGCACAGTGGACGCATACTGGCGTCAGCTCGTTCATTCCGGCTCAGATTTTCAGAGTCTCGAATTACAAACCTTCATTCATCACTGTCGATTACAAACAAGAGCTCGGTTGGGGATCTCCGCGTATTGCCGAGAACGTCCTCCTTCAATTTTCTGCGGTTCTTGACACGTCATATGGACGGTTGTTGCGGTGCCGGATTTCCTCGGACAATTTCTCTTCCTTCTCCCAGAGGCTGAACCTGTTCGCCGGCTCGCCGATGAAGAACGGAATCTATCTTGCCCGCCGGCAGCAGGGAAATGACGGCTTCTATCATCTGGCCGTTCATCCATTGCGAGCATTGGAATTACAAACCTCCAAAAAGGTTGTGTTCCTTTTCGATTACGACTCTCTCAAAACATCGCTGCAGAAAACGGATATTCTCTACAACATCCGATCACACCTTGAATCGAACTACAGCGCAGCCGATTCATTCAACCTTATCTTCACCCAGCACCATAATATCCTGAGCGTCGGGAACAAATGGTTCAGTGCCGATCTCTACGGAATTGCTCAGGCCTTTCAGCTTGCAGGTCCTTCTCCGATCGTGAACAGATCAAATCTTCCGGAGTTGATCAAGGCGGGAATCGACTTTCTCAAACAGAACGACTCGACGGGTGTGCTGTGCCTGGTCGCATCATCGGATCGCCTGGGAGATTATCGGACAGCCAATCCGATCATCACCGAGATTCTTCGTTCGTTGCCGGCCGGTGTTCAGATTTCTGTGATCGATTTGCTAAACCGGAACTTCAACTCTTACTTCTACAACAACAAGTACTATTACGGCAACGATTATTTCTACGAACATCTCACGAAGCTGACTCGGGGATACTGGGCAGGTCTGCGCGCGTCATCGAACACTCTCCCGACGATGTTAACCAACTTCACACACTTTACCACCGGTGCGGTCGAAGCGTTTGATATCTATCCGAGATTGGAGAATGGCCTGTGTTATTCGCGCTTCACCTCCGGTGTGGATGCAGCGCAGAGTGTCTCTGCTCAAAAACCGGTGACCCAAGTCGGTAAGTTTAGGGGTTCAGGATCGTTCATCATCGACGTCGTCGGAATCTACAAAGGGGTGGTCAGAGAACGGCGGATTGTCGTGCCGCAAAGCGACATTGCACAGGTCGATACATTCGCATCAAAGGCTTGGACGGGACGTTACATTGCATCCCTGGAGAACACTTCCTCACCGCCAAACAGCATTGTCAGTCAGATCATTGAAGTGAGTCTGAAGCAACGCGTGCTGTCGCGCTATACGGCATTCCTTGCTCTGGAGCCGAACGACACGATACGAACGTTTGCTCCGCCAAGCGGTGGTCCTGGAGGGCCGACGAGCGTCGAGGAACAAGCCAACACCGCGTCGGAAGAGCCCCTTCTCCAGGCGTATCCGAATCCGTTCAACGCACAAACAACTATCCGCATACGGCTTCCGCGAGGAGTCACCAGCGAACAGGTACGCCTGCAAATCTACAATAGTCTGGGACAAGTCGTAAGAACATTCTCGCCGGAGGGACTCAGCGATCGGCAAATAACGTCGATCATCTGGAATGGACAGAATAACGAAGGGCGCACGGTAGCTTCCGGTGTATATTTCTTTGTCTTCTCCTCACCGAAGGGAGTCAAATCACTGAAGCTGATGGTCATCAAATAGATGAGCTCCGGTCTTTTCCTCACTTCCGGTCATACCTGAGGTGTTGCAAAAAAAGATTGTCCTGAAATGATGAAAGCCGACATGTTGAATGTCGGCTTTCCTTTTCGCGATGACTCTGGAGATGGTTTATTTCGAGACCGCTTTTCGGACCCGTTGCCGAATGCCCTTTTTCTTTCGAGCGAATCCATTCTTGTTGACTTGATAGAACGTCTTGACCGGCAAGCTGAAAATCTTGATAAACCCTTCGCTCGCTTTGTGGTCGAATGTATCCTCCGATGTGTAGGTAGCAAGCTGTATGTTGTAGAGCGAGTTGGGCGAGGTCCGGCCAGCTACCTCAACATTTCCTTTATAGAGCTTCAGCCGAACGCTACCATTGACGGTTTGTTGTGTCACGTCGATGAACGCATCGAGTGCGGAACGCAACGGCGTGAACCAAAGCCCGTTGTAGATCAAGGTCGCGTAGTCATGAGCGATCTTCGCCTTGTAGTGAGCCACCTCCTTGTCCAACGTCATTCGCTCAAGCTCACGATGGGCCAGATGCAACACAGTTGCTGCCGGTGCTTCATAGATCTCACGTGACTTGATACCGACCAAGCGGTTCTCGATCAGATCGAGCCGACCGACGGCGTTCGCCCCCGCGAGCTCGTTTAACTCGTCAATCAACGCAACGCCGTTCATCGTTTTGCCGTTGAGCGATACAGGAACGCCGTGCTTGAATTCAATGGTGACATACGTCGGCTTGTCCGGCGCTTTCTCGGGAGCGACGGTTCTCTGGAATGCATCCTCCGGTGGCGGGAGCGTAGGATCCTCCAGAATACCGCATTCAATTGCCGTTCCCCAGATGTTCTCGTCGATGGAGTAAGGACTTGCTTTCGATGCGGCGACAGGAATGCCGTGCTTCTCAGCGTATTCGATCTCCTCTTCACGCGATTTGAATTCCCACTCCCGTAACGGTGCGAGCACTTTCAACTGTGGAGCGAGCGCGGCAACGGCCGCCTCGAAGCGCACCTGGTCGTTCCCTTTGCCGGTACAGCCATGAGCGACCGCCGTGCATTTCTCACGTAGGGCAACTTCTACGAGGGCCTTCGCCAGCAAAGGACGTCCTAGCGACGTTGCCATCGGGTACGTATGCTCATAGAGCGCTCCGGCTTTCAGCGCCCGCCAGATGTATTCCCGCACGAACTCTTTGCGCAGATCCTGCACGTAGACTTTCTTTGCGCCTGTTTTGTATGCCTTCTCCGGTACGCCGATGAGCTCCTTCTTTTGGCCCAGATTCCCCGTCACAGTGATGATCTCGGCATTGTATTTTTCTTGCAGCCACTTCACAATGACCGACGTGTCAAGACCGCCGGAATATGCTACTGCTATCTTTTCTCGTTTCAAGGTTCTTCCCTCTTTTGATTGGTGTTTAAGCAACTTTTTGTTTCGGCTCCATCATCAAGCTGCGAAGAAGTTTCATGACAGTCTCAATTTGATTGACGGATGCCGGAGTAATGAAAATGGTGTTGTCCCCTGCGATCGTTCCCAGAATGGATGGATGACGTAGACTATCGATGATCTCCGCTACCCCTTGGGCCCGACCCGGCAATGTTTTCACAACAATAAGCGACTCGTTCGCGTCGATGCGCTCCACCTCGTAGCCGATAAACGGCTTCAGTCTCCGCTCTTCACTTTCCGTATGCAACACATAGCGCACCCCCTCGGGCGTATTGACGCGCGCAATACCCAGTTCCTTGAAATCGCGGGAGAGGGTCGCCTGTGTCACGTCAAACCCCGCCTTCTTCAACGCCTTGCAGAGCTCATCTTGACTGGTAATGACCTGATGCGTAATGATTTCTTTGATCGCGAACTGACGACTCTGCTTGTTCATGTTTCCATCCTTTTATTCGTGTTCCATCACTTCAGCGGATTGGCGAGCCCGACGCCCGTCGAGTTCGTCGTACACTTCGATCAACTTCACCATGATTGCCTTCTGCACGTGCAATCGATTTTCCGCTTGATCGAAGACGATCGACTGCTTTCCGTCGATCACCTCTGAAGTCACCTCCTCTTCCCGATGCGCGGGCAAGCAATGCATAAAGACACAGTCCGGCTTTGCGAGCGAGAGGAGTTGCGTATGAACCTGATAGCCGGCAAAATCGCGTTTGCGCTGCTCGGACTCAGCTTCCTGTCCCATGCTTGTCCACACGTCCGTGTACACAACATCCGCGTCTCTCACCGCTGCAGACGGATCACTGACGATTTCGATGACGCTCACGCCCCGCTTCTTTGCCCGGTTGACTATCTCCGGATTCGGTTCGTACCCTTTCGGTGCGGCAAGCACAAAATGAAGCGGTATGAGTTCACACACCTCCAGCCACGAGTTCACAACGTTGTTGCCATCACCGACAAAGACAACCTTCGCCCCCGGTTTCAACTTGCCGTGCTGACGCATCGTGTACACATCGGCAACGATCTGGCAAGGATGTGAAAGGTCGGTGAGCGCGTTGATGACCGGCACCGTGGCATGCCGTGCAAGTTCCAGCAGTACGGCGTGGTCGTAAAGTCGCGCGACGATCATGCTCGTCATGCGCGAGAGCAACTCCGCCACGTCGCTCGCCTTCTCCCGAACGCCAATTCCAACCCCATCTTGTGAAAGAACAATCGGATGGCCGCCGAGTCCGACCACTCCCACCTCAAACGAGACGCGCGTTCGGAGAGAGGGCTTCTGGAAAATCAACGCGACGGACTTTCCCGCCAAGGGACGGATGTGCGGGTTCGTCTTCAGCGTGTCCGTTACTACCAAGAGCTCTTCGAACTCCGTCGGCGTGAGATCGACAAGTGAGAGAAAATCTTTTTTCATCCGTTCCTCCGCCCTTCTCCATGGATCATTTGCGTACCGATACCTTCGTCGGTGAAGATCTCGAGCAGGAGAGAATGCTTGATTCTGCCATCGATGATGTGAACTTTGTTGACGCCGGCATCGAGGGTATGAAACGCAGAGGTGACTTTCGGGATCATTCCTCCAAAGATCGATCCGTCCGCAATCATAGCCTCCCCTTCCTTCTTGGTGAGCGTCGAGACCAGTTTGTTGTTGACGATGACCCCTTCGATATCGCTGAGGTACACCAGCTTCTCGGCTTTCAACGCTGCGGCCACCGATCCCGCGGCGAGATCCGCGTTAATATTATAGAGGAGACCGTTGTCACCCACACCGATCGGGGCGATCACCGGCATCATACCGTTGCCGAGCAAGAGATTGATAAACGGCACGTTGACGGAGGTGATTTCTCCGACCAGGCCGAGATCGGCTCCGTCAAGGATCTGTTTTCTCGCGCGCAGCAGGAGGTTATCCACTCCGCACAACCCGACGGCGTTCCCTCCATTGGTATTGATCAGGTTCACGATGTGCTTGTTGATCTTGCCTGCGAGCGTCATCAACACCACATCGATCATGTTCTCGTCGGTAAAACGTTGACCCTTCACAAACTTCGTTTCGATGTTGAACACCTTCGCCGCCTCCGTAATCTCCTTCCCTCCTCCATGGATGATGACGATGTTGATGCCGATCTTTCGAAGGATCGTCACATCCTTCGCAAAGGTTTGTTTGAGTTGATCGTCCGTCATCGCCGCACCGCCGTACTTGATGACGAAGGTCTTGCCTTCGTACGTCTGGATGTACGGAAGGGCTTCGATCAACACTTCTTCTTTGGTCGCGTAATCAATCATGGTTGGTCATCAATTGGATGAGCGGCCGTTCGCCCCCGAGACAGAAGCCACTTCACAACTGCTGCATCTCAGGAGGTGGATGGAATCCAGAGCCTCCTACGAGCGATAGCTTGCGTTGATGTGGACGTATTCCTTGGTGAGATCGCACGTCCAAAACCGCGCAAATTGATTTCCCTGATTTAAATCGATCGCCACAACGACATGCTCTTGCCCGAGAATGTCCTTTGCCTTCTCCTCATCGAGGACGATCTCATAGTTCTTCTTCAGGATGGGAAGATCGTTGAAGGAGATCTCAACGATATCCGGATTGAAGTCGATGCCCGAGTATCCAACGGCGGCGAGAATTCTTCCCCAGTTCGCGTCCGCGCCATGGATAGCAGTTTTGACGAGATTCGAGTTCGCAACGGCGCGCGCTGCCTGTGCTGCTTCCTCTTCGGATCGGGCTCCTTTGACCTGAATCTCAATCAATTTCGTCGCTCCTTCGCCATCCCGCGCGATCATCTTCGCGAGCTTGATCAAGACATACTCCAACGCCGCGGAAAAAAGTTGATACTCCTCTGAATTCTCACCAAACGGCGCATGGTTTGCCAGGCCGTTGGCAAGCACCAACACCTGATCGTTCGTACTCATGTCGCCATCGACCGTAATCCTGTTAAAGGAACGATTAGTGGCAGATTGAAGAGCCTTCATCAAGAGCGGTTGCGAGATGGCGACGTCGGTCGTGATGAAGGCCAGCATCGTCGCCATGTTTGGCGCGATCATGCCGGAACCTTTCGCCACTCCGCCAATCGTCACTGTCGAAGCACCCAGCGTGAACTGCACCGCCGCTTCTTTCGGATAGGTGTCGGTCGTCATGATTGCCTCGGCAGCGTCTCTGTTGCCGGACCGACTGAGCATTTTGGCGAGCTCACCGATGGCAGGAACCACTTTGTCCATCGGCATATACTGGCCAATGACGCCGGTGGAAGAGACCATAACGTGTTCTTCCGGAATGCCGAGCACTTCCGCCGTTGTGCGCACCATCTGCCAGGCGTCGTTCAATCCGCGTTCGCCCGTGCACGCGTTGGCGTTACCGCTGTTCACAACAATCGCAGAACACAGGGAAGAACGTTTGAGTTGGATCTTGTCGACAAGAATGGGAGCGGCTTGCGTCTTATTGAGCGTGAAGACTCCAGCAACCGTTGCCGGAGTATCGGAAACAATCATCGCGATGTCTTTCTTTACTTTGCGGATACCGCAGTACATCCCCGCTGCCCGAAACCCTTGCGGCGCCGTCACTCCTCCTGCACATTCATTCATATTCAGTTGATCCATCATAACAGCCCCTCCGTCTCATCATATCCAAACATAATGTTCATGTTTTGCACTGCTTGTCCTGCAGCTCCCTTGATCAGGTTGTCAATCGCCGAAAAAAGAATGAGCTGTCCATTTTCCTGATAGACGCGGAAACCGATGTCGATGTAGTTCGTGTAGTTGACATGCTTGATCTCCGGAATGACCGTGTCGGAGACGCGGACAAACGGTTTATCTCCATAATACTTCTTGAATACGTCCAGCACATCCGATTGCTGGAGCCCTTCTTTCACCGGTGCATAGATGCTTGTATAGATACCGCGCGTAATCGGCAAGAGATGAGGAACGAATGTCACTCCGACGTTCGTCCCGGAAATCTGTTCCAGCACAGATGTAATCTCAGGAATGTGTTGATGCACTCCCACTTTATAGGCTTTGACTGACTCATTCACCTCGGCAAAGGAGAGATCAACGTTCGCACTCCGGCCGGCACCGGAGACTCCGGAGAGCGAGCTGATGACGATGCCGCTCGATCCGATCAGGGCCTCTTTGAGCAACGGAGCGAGAGGAAGAATGGCGCTCGTCGGATAACAGCCCGGATTGGCGATGAACTGTGCGGACTTAATGTACTCGCGATTCCACTCCGGAAGCCCGTACACTGCTTGCGTCAGCAGGTGCGCGGCCCGATGTTGATGTTGGTAAAACCGCTCGTACCTCGCGACCTCCTGCAACCGGAAATCGCCTCCGAGGTCAATGACCTTTTTCCCGCGAGCAACCAACTCGGGCACAATATTCATCGCTTCCCCAGAAGGGAGGGCGATGAACACAACATCGCTGGCGCATGCCGAGTCGACTGAGTACTGCTCCAGCACCGTGTCAAACACCTTCGCAAAGAAGGGATAGATCTCGCCGATGCGCTTCCCAGCAGAGGTATTCGCGAAGAGCTTCTCGATGCCAACATGCCTATGGCGAGAAAGAATCTTGAGCAGTTCAGCCCCCGAGTAACCGGAGGCACCAATTATAGATGCTTTGATGTCTGGAGCCAATGTCTTTCCTGAAAGAATACTGCATAATTATACATATTTATGTATAAGTATACAAGCACTTTTTCAATCTGAACAAAATTTAATGTTACCGTGAAAAGTTATGTAAGCGCCGTTGGCCAGAGGCTAAAGCTTTTGTATATTGGAGCCGCGCAATGAGACCTGGCGAGTGAAGTTCGCTCGTCAGGTCTTTCTGTTGAACGGAGGAACGAAGAATCATGGGATTTGCCTGCGGTATTGTTGGATTGCCGAACGTCGGCAAATCGACGCTCTTCAACGCCATAACCTCGGCCGGAGCAGAAGCAGCCAATTACCCATTCTGCACGATCGATCCGAACATCGGCGTCGTCCCCGTACCCGATCCCCGCATCGACCGGCTGGCGGAGATCTATCGTCCAGCCAAGATTATTCCGACCACGATCGAGTTCCTCGACATCGCCGGACTTGTGAAGGGAGCGAGCAAAGGGGAAGGATTAGGCAACCAGTTCCTTTCACACATACGGAATGTCGATGCCCTCGCACATGTCGTGCGGTGCTTCGATGATTCCAACGTTGTCCATCTCGATGGGAATGTCAATCCGCAACGCGATATCGAAGTGATCGAAACGGAACTCATCCTGAAAGACCTCGAGACGGTTGCGAAGAAACTAAGCGACGCCGAGAAACGGGCGAAGACCGGAGAGAAGAAGATCAAACTGGAAGCCGAATTCTACTCCCGTGTGCGCGATCATCTTTTCGGTGGACGGTTGGCTCGCTATCTTACATTAGCGGGCGACGACGAATCCTTATGGATGCGTGATCTACATCTCCTCACCAACAAACCGGTGATGTACGTCTGCAACGTGCACGAGCGAGATCTTCTTGTTGAGAACGACTATGTCCGGACGGTACGAGCCGTCGCTGCGAAGGAGGGGGCCAAGGTGGTCGTCATCAGCGCAGCGGTGGAGGCAGAGGTGGCCGAGCTACCGGAGACGGAGCGTGGACACTTTCTGCAGGGGTTGGGACTGAAAGAGTCGGGTTTGCATCAAGTAATCCGTGAAGGCTACGATCTTCTCCACTTGATCACCTTTTTTACCGCCGGACCCAAAGAAGTACATGCGTGGACCATTCACCGGGGAGCTTCGGCACCCGAAGCTGCAGGCATGATTCACTCCGATTTCGAAAGGGGGTTCATCCGCGCTGAGGTCATGAAGTTTTCCGATCTCGACCGTCTCGGTTCAGAGTCAGCAGTGAAGGAGAACGGACTCTTGCGTATCGAGGGGCGAGAATACGTGATGGAAGATGGAGATGTTGTGTACTTTCGGTTCAACGTGTAACGCAATGGGGCCAACCGCCGACACAAACAGACGGCTCTGGCTCCACTCTGTTCTTATTCTTCGGCGAACTTCTTTATCACATCGAAATATTTCACAATCGCCTTCGCTTTCGTTTTTCCGAACGCCAGCCAGTGCCATGCCGCATCGGGCGAAGGATGATCGACAAGCGGAATCCTCAACACTAGCTTTCCTTTGAATTCGGTAATCTCTGGCTGAGCTACTTTCTGTTGTTCATCCATATATCCCCCGTTGTTGTCCCATTGATGTCATCTTCCGAAAAACGTGCTTTATCACTGTACCCGTATACGTGGAAAAGTCGAAAATGCCCTGTAGTGCCGAAGAGAGATAACCCCTCACGAACGGCCTGCTTCTGCTCCCAATTTCAGCACAAAGTAACGACTTGATGGACCAGACGCTTCTATTCAACACGCCATAAGTTATTTTCCGCCGGCTATTCCGGCCACAACCATCCAAACGTACCGCCGGTCAGCACTGCATAGACCGCAGCATCGATGATGCCTTTAAGGGTCCTCCCCAAAGATCTCTTAAACCACACAAAATCCTGCCACTGCGCCACCGTGTAGCAGGCAAAAGCGGTGCATCCGGCAAACCGAAAGACGGAAAGATACTCCGCCCCCGGTTCCAGCGCCCGGCCTGCAATATAGGCCGCAAACACGCCAACAACCACCGAGAACAAGAACCACTGAATGAAGTTCCCAGTCATCGACTGTTGACCGCTCGGCCAGACTGTCATCAGGAGCACCGGTCCCTTTTCGCGCTTGGCCTGATACTCTGCCGACCTGAACACGCCCGGATCGCCTGCATATGGCAGGAGATACTCGCCGGGTGGAATGTTGAAGCCGCGCAACGCATCCATTACCTTCTCTTCCTCGGGAACCTTGGAAAAATCCTTGTAGTGATATGTGAACACCATATGGATGATCGAACTGGCAACGAAGACAAACACCGCTGACACGAGAATCGGCAACCAAAGAGAAAGGATGGAAACCATGGCAACCTCCTTCGGTGTGGTGGGCGGATGATATCGTCACTGCGACGGCGTGATGCAATGTATCAGAAAATCTTAAGGAATCAACTCACCGGCAGAACGATATTCATCACCTTCGTTTGCAGGCGTCGCTTCCGGTTCCTGGACCCTCCCCAGAAAATAGAGTGTAGCGACGCGAAGCAGGGCAGAGGGAGAGTGCCCAGGAGTCATTTGCTATAGTTTCGCGCTGGATCGCTTCTTGCCGAGAATCTGCTTGAGGGCTGCTTTCTTTAGTCGCAACGAGAGGAGGTCTCGGTAGATTTCCGGCCGTCGGGAAGCAATGACCGCCAGTGTGCGATCGAGCAATTCATTGAAGTAAAACTCCGTCATGCGGTGTTCGTTCAAATCAAGATCATACGTCAGGACACCTATGCTTCGACCCATATCGGCAAGGATCAGACCATCTCGACCGACAACGCTGCTCCGTCCAATCATCTTTCCCGGTTTCCATTCGCCTTCAGGATAGCCATAGCAAGCGGATACGATGGGAAGTCCCGTATCGATCGCGCGGGCCCGATAGCGCACTTCCCAATCGATTTCGCCCCAGGTTGCCTGCACGTGAGGAAACAGGAGCAGCTCCGCACCACGCAGCATCAGGATCGTCGCTACTTCCGGATATTCGATGTCCATACAGGTCATCATGCCGATCTTGGCAACGTCGAGTTTGATAACGGGGAAATCGTTTCCCGGACGAATTCCGAGCTTCTGTTCGGGAAGTGTCGGATGGGATTTTTGATAGGCACCGATGATCTTCCCTTGCCGATTGATCACGACGGCCCAACTTGAAAGAACATCTCGCATCGTGCCGAAGATGGGCACGACGACGTTCATTCGATACTTACGAGCGAGCGATGCGACCGACTTCGTGAAATCACCCGGAATCGGGTCGGCCACATATTCCGTCACATCGCTCGACCAAGTTCGGTGATGAAGATTGGCGTACTCGCCAAACACAACCAAATCGCTCTTCCGCCTTCCCGCCACCGTGAGCGCGTCCCGAATACTTTGAAGGTTTCGTCGTTGTTTCTCCCGAAATGTTGCGCCTTCGATAACCGTTGGGAGTTGAGCAGCGCTTATTCGCACGATGCGTTCCATCGTTACTTTTCCTCTGATGGATGTGGTCGATTTCGTGTGAAGATAAATATCGCGGCACCGAGCAGCGTCAGCATCATTCCTGCCACCAAATTGATGGATGCCGGTGCTACATCTGTGGATGGCACAAAGACGCAAGCCATCAACACCCCTCCAAAGATAAAACAGATCGTCGCGATCAATCGATACGGCTTCATACCAGAACGGTCGAGATGAGCTTCGTCTGTTGTTGGTGTGTGTAGATCGTTCTCAAATTTGCGTATCGATGCATTTCGCGGATCATCCGGTTTATACCAGAGCGCGGAACCAAAGAAGACGACCGTCGCGACAATCGATTCGCTGAGTATGTTACGCACAATGGGAACCTCACCCCACACATCAAGCGCCATCAACAGAAGTGCGACTCCAATCGCCGCCGAGCAGGAGGCGATGCCGGACCACCAGGGCGTGCGCGTGTAGAGAATGCCCAAAGCGACAGGCATCATAAATGCTGCCGTGAGGGAGTAGAACTGGAGAGCAAATTCGAACGCGCCGCCGAGTGTTGGGATGTACAGCGCCACCGCAACACCCAGAATGCCGACGACGAGCATCGTCATACGTCCTACCAGAAGTTGACGTTTCTCGGAAGGATCGCCCCCTGCGACGCGCCGGTGTGCCGGAACGTAGATGTCTTTTGTCAGCGTCGCTGCCAACCAGTTGAAGGCATCATTGGCCTGGCCAAGCGTTGCGGAGAGAATGGCCGACACCACGAATCCGATCATCCCATGCGGCAGGAGCAGAAGAGCAAGACTCACAAACGACGCTTCCGCTGGGACGGCAAAGGAAGGCCAAAGTGCCTCGATGTTGGGAAAAATGATACGCGACACCATCACGGGAAGAATCCAGAGCAACGGTCCGACAACCGACAGCACCGCGCAGAGAAGCGCCATTTTCTTTGTGTCAGATTCCTTCGGCACACTGATGTATCGCTGCACAATGGCCCAGGCGACATTGTAACCGAGGATAACGTTAATGGCGTACGACAACAGAAACCATGGATTCGCAGCATTGCCGGTGAGTGTGAAGTACCCTTCCGGCGCCTCGTTGAGAAGTCGGTTCAACCCACCCCACCATCCTCCCTCTCCACCGAGATAGATGTACGAAACCGGAAAAACGATGATGGTCATGATCGTGATGATGACGGCCTGAACCGTGTCGGAAAGGACCGCCGCCCAGAGTCCACCGATGACGGAATAGGCCACCATCACGGTTCCGGTGAGGATAATCGAGAGCTGAAAACCGGTGAGCGTTATAAGTCCGAGATCGAACGTCCGCTCATTGAATCCCAATGCCGTCGAGATGAAGATGCAGAGAATATAGAGCCCCTGTCCGATCGCCACAATTTGGGGGATGATGGCGGTGATCGAATAGAAGTGGGTCGTCGAGGAGGAATAACGTCTTGAAAGAAATTGCAGCGGTGATTGAATGCGTGCGCGGCGCCACCGAATGCCGAATACAAAGTATCCTGCCAGATAGGCCCACGCCGCGGAGGTAAAGAGCACCACAGCTCCAATGCCATGATGATAGGTAAAACCCGCCGCCGCAACGAACATGAAAGCAGAATAACCGCTCACCCAGTTGGAGAGTCCGGCAATCACCCACGGAATTCTTCCTCCCCCTTTGAAGTACTCATCCGTGTTTTTATTCCGCCTCGCCGCATAGAATCCAACCCAGATGATCACTCCAAAATAAAGAGCAATGAGCGCGTAATCGAGCAGATTGACCGTGTTGAATTGGGGCATCGTTAGGAAAGGATCAAGAGTCCTTCATTCCAGTTGTCCATCTTCTTCAACCAAGTCTTCTCATTTTCCACCGGCTTTTGCCGCCTCATGTGTGGTCTTGTTCGGTCTACGCCCAGAAGATCGACGGTTGTATCGTTCCGGCTGCTGCAGAGGCTCGGCACCGGAATATGGCATCGTTCATCGATTGGTAAGGAACCCATTCCACCTGTGGCCGGCTTGGGATGTACGTCTCATAGTAATCCTTTCGCATACCAGCAAGAAACGACTGCATACGCTCCACAGGCACAAGATTGACGGTGCACCCGCCAAAACCGGCGCCGGTGAGTCGGGCTCCCAACGCGCCATGCCGTCGCGCAAGCTCGACGAGCAGATCGAGTTCCTCGCAGCTCACTTCATAATCATCCCGACAGCTTGCATGCGATGCGTTCATCAGATCGCCAAGTGCAGGAAGGTCGTTTGTTTCCAGACATTTTACCGCCTCTTCCACGCGTCGGGCTTCGGTTACCACATGCCGATAACGTGACCAGAGTTTGAATCCATCCTTCGGCTCAATGAGAACCGAGCCATCTTTCAGCGTAAGGTGCTTTTTGATGATACCCTCTGCCTCCGTCCCGATTCTTCCTGCAATATCTTTGAGAAAGAGAGGCTCCTCTCCGAACGTCTGCCGGGCCAATTTCATCATCTCTTCCTCTTTGATGTTGCACCGCTCAGCAGAAAGCTCTGAAAGAAGGTGGCTCTCAACCGTTCGACCGAGCATACGGCCGAGGGCACTCGACAAAAGGAGCGCCGCAAGTCGACATTCGATGACCCGTCGATTGTACGCATCACGCGCCGCAGAACTCTTCGCAGCGCGAACCAACGAATTGCAGACGATAAGAGCCACCTCTATCGGCAAAGACACAGGCCGAACGCGCAACGGAAAGAAGTCGATCTTCAATGCAGCCCGCACCCTGCCCAAGAGCGATGTTGCCTGATCCATTCCTCCTCCTTCCATCCCCACAAATCGTTCCGCGCGGGCAAGCAGTTCCGCCAATGCCATCCGATCCACCTCAATAGCATTGACAGCAAGAAAAGCTAATCCGGAGGCAACGACGAGTGCGGAAGAGGAGGAAAGCCCGGAGGATTCCGGCACACTACCGTGCAGTACCGCACGAAATCCCCGCAGGGACTCCCTTTTCACAACCCCTTCCGCGATCAATCCATGAACGGCAGCTTTGACGTAGTTTCCCCAATCGCCGCGTTCATATGGTTGAGCCGACTCTTCAACGTGAAAGATGCGTGAGCCGAAACGATCATCGAGATTGACAATCTCGATGACGCCACCCTTCCTGGGTTGCACCGCAAGCAGAAGATCGCGGTCGATCGTCATCGGTAGCACCGGATAGCCGTTGTAGTCGGTATGCTCGCCGATTAAATTGACACGTCCGGGAGCTCGTACGAGGAACGGGGCATCGGGAGAAGCTCCTTGTATTGCATACCGTGAATGAAACGAGGAGAGGAGGCGTGAAAATCGGTCGAGGTGTGCTGCCAGTTCCTCCACCGTGCAGTCATAGATCAATTGCAGATGGGAGGAGAATTGTGATGAGGAGGTTTGGTTCACATCGGCATCTCGGGTGTGCGCGCATGCCACCTAAGCGTCGACCATTGCGATCACCATGAGAGCGATCCGAAATGTTCGACAAGGTAGCGTTGAACGCGCGGAATATCTTCTTTATAGGTAAGATCCGGAACGTGTTCCTTCCACGGAATTGCCCGTACGCTCTTCGGATGGCTCTGCGCCATCAACGTCACAGCCATCACCAGCTCTTTCTCTCCCCGAGTCGGATGCAGCGGGCATTGTTCGAGAAAGGGGTACACCATGTCGTAGTTGAGACGAAAAACATTCATGCTCACGCGCAAGATGCCCCCCGTTTCGCGCAGTTGTTCAAGCTGCTCGAGATTCGGTTTCTCGACAATTTCAATGAGGTATCCTTCCGCGTCTTTTCTTGTGATGCCGAACTGCGCGATGCGCTGCTCATCAAACTCGAGTCCCGACCGATCATAGTCGATCAAGCAGTTGGGTGCCTCGCACGTGAGAAGCGCAGAAAAGGCCTCTGTAGAGTACAAATTATCGCTGTTGCACACGATAAAATCTCCTCCCCGCCAATCTGTTCGTGTGCGGAGTGCTTGCAGCGTGGCATCGGCCGTTCCAAGTGGTTTCGTCCTTCCGGCCGGTATTTTCTGCAGTGCGTACGAGATGGAGAGACCAAAAAACTCATTTCCGCGATCCGCGGAGCCATAATACGAACGCACACTCTCATCTCGCTCGCCGATGACGATAACAATGTCGGTCAGCCCGGCGCGGCGCGCGTTGTAGAGAAGGTAGTCCAGAAAGGGCCTCCCTTGGTGCCCGACGCCGAGCATGCCTTTCGTTCGTTCTTCTGTTTGGTGAAGCAGATCGGGATCAATTGCTACGTTGCTCGGTGCCTTCATGCGCGAAGAGATGCCGCCGGCGAGGACCACGAGCCGTGGATCCCCATGGGCCATCGGCTATTCACCTCTCCGCTTCGCTGCGGCATATTCAGCGGCGAATGCAGCGCCGTCGAAGCCCTCTTCCGACGGCACTTCGGAGAGATAGATTTTGCCGCCGTGTTGTCGAGACAACTTTGCTGCAATGTGAATCTTCACCGCTTCGAGTGGCGCTTCCATGGTGAAGGGAATGGGATTTCCCTTGATCATTTCGACGAAATGGTGGAGGAACGGCTCATACAGCCGCGCCGCATCCACCTTCATTGCATGAAGTCCCGATGTGGTATAGAGATTCAACGTCCACTCGTGGTACGGTTGCTGGAGTTGAAGCAGGAGAACGAAACCGTTGTGGTACGTTACTGAGATGATGCTGGTTTTGTTTTCTCCGATGTACTCGACATAGTTCGCGCCGGTTCCCAAAACGCCTTGTGCCATCTCTGTAGTGTGAATGCCGTAACTGAAAAAGTCGCCGGGTCCTGTTGCAACCGCTGAGACGATCTGTCCAAAGCCCGCCGCCTCTGAACGAAAAATGGCGACCTCCTGAGCAAAGCGGAGAGCGGAGCCCCCGTACATCGGCGTTCGGTGCGTCGCCTGAAGTTCCAACAGCGCGTAGATATCCCGCACTTTTCCAACGACCGGTTTGTCAATCAACACCGGCTTCTTTGCTTCAAGAAAAGGATACGCTTTATCGACATGCTTATCCCAGTTGGCGCCATGAATCATTGCCGCATCGACGTGTTCAAGCATATCCTTCAGCCGCTTGCAGACATGGGGGATATCGTTCTCCCGAGCGAACCGCTCGTCATATCCTTCCGGCCAGACATCGCGCCCATCCCACAGTGCCATTACTTTCACATCGGGCATCGAGTTCAGGATTTTCGTAAACACTTTGGGATGGGATGTGTCGAGATCGACAAGACCGATGCGGATCATGAGGTTATCCTTTTGAGAGAGATCGCGCGTGAAGTTTCGATCGAAGAAGATCGATTTGTGTCGCAAGAAGTACACCGAGAAGCACGAGCACCGAACCGGCGAGGTCGATCGTTGTCAAGCGCTCGCCCAACCAGACGATACCTCCAACCACCGCTACCACAGGGATCACGTATGCCATCATCGAGAGCAACACAAAATCGACACGTTGGAAAAGGGAGAAATACAGGGTGAACGGAATGGCCGTCGCAATAACGGCAAGATAGAGAAGTGACAGGGCGAACTCGGTGGTGAACTCCAGCCGCGGAATCCCGCCGACGAACGCGAAGGGAAGGATCACCAATCCCCCGAAGAGCTGGAGGTAGACGTTGTAGACGATGTGATTTGATCCCCGGAAGTGTTTGCGCGAAAACGACTGGGCAAATCCGATCGAGACAGCGCTGAGGATCACGGCCGCTCCCGCGAGGTATGCAGACGCATGTTCAGCCTCCATCGGGTCGTCGGAAAATAACACAATGATTCCGAGAAAGCCAACAATCATGCCGCCGATTTTCGAGAGCTTTAACTGACTCTGACCGAGATAGACATGTGCAAAGAGAGCGATAAAAAACGGAACCGTGCTCTGAAGAATCGCCCCCAATCCTCCACTGATGTATTGAAGCGCCCACACCACAAGCGCGGTTGGTATGCCGACCCAAAACGTGCCGGTCATTGCCGCCACAACAAGTCCCCGCGCATCGTACGGTTCACGCGCTCCCCTCCAACGAGCCCAACCGTACAGGAGGATTCCTCCAACAATACATCTCAGACTCGCGAGCAAGAATGCGTTGACGTACTGAAGTCCAATAATCGTGACGGGCCATGAAAGGCCCCACGCTACCGTAAGAAATCCGACCGCGAACAAGTCGTGCGGACGAAATGCGTGTGTTGACAATGGTCGACAAACCTCCCTCTTCAATACAACAGCCATCGGGCAGTCGACGGCTGAACGCAAGATCGTTCTCTTGATGGTGTTGCTCTTCAGAAGGTCAAGCTGCGTGAGCTGCAAGATAGCGTCTGAGCAGCGATTCGGTTCTCTCTTCCACAAGTGCCGACGCGCGCTGCATCGCTTCTTCTTCTCTCACACTGCCGTTCACAATCGACTCAATATCGTCAAGAAATCGGTCGTTCACAAATGACGCGCGTGAACCCTGGAGACTCCCAACAACCGCCAGTACCGGTTTCCTCCTCCGTCTGCAGCGAGCAATCAGACCTCCAATCGCCTTGCCGTACCGTACCTGCTCATCGAGCCTTCCTTCTCCTGTGAGGACAAGATCGGCGGTGAGAAGCACCTCATCGAAACCGGTCGAATCGAGAACGACATCGATCCCTGCTTTGATCCGAGCTCCGCAGAACGCCACCAATCCCGCCCCTAACCCTCCTGCAGCTCCGGAGCCGGGAAGATGAAGAATATCGACTCCAAGTTGTTGACGGATCGTTGTCGCGTATTTCAACAATGCTCGGTCAAGCCGCTCCGCTTCCGAACGGCTCGCTCCTTTTTGGGGACCGTAGACAAGACTCGCACCATTTTCCCCGCAGAGAGGATTTTGCACATCGCTCGCAACAACAATGTCCGCCGACCGGAGTCGCAGATCAATGCGGGAGAGATCGATCTTCGCTAATCGTTCGAGAGCCAATCCTCCCCTCTCGAGTTGGCGTCCTTCTTTGTCGAGGAAGCGCACTCCCAGCGCCTCCGCCATACCTGCACCACCATCGTTCGTCGCACTTCCTCCGATGCCGATGGTGACGGATGCAGCTCCCGCGTCGAGTGCGGCAACAAGAAGCTCTCCCACACCGTACGTTGTGGTGAGCGATGGATTTCGGCTTTCAGGAGGAACCAGCGATAGCCCTGCCGCCTCCGCCATTTCAAGGACGGCGAGAGACTTCTGCGGAATCCAGAGCCATTCTGCATCTACCCGTTGATCCGGCAGCGGCCCACTGACGGGCGTGCGACGGAGCTCGCCGCCTATCACCCGATGCAGCACACGCACAAGACCTTCACCACCATCGGAGATAGGATGAAGAACTGTTTGAACATCGGGAAAGACACGCCGGACGCCCCGCGCCATCGCCTCGGCAGCTTCGAAAGCGGTGAGCGATCCTTTGAACGAATCGGGCGCAATCAAAACGGTGGTCATGGAAACAAGCTCCCGCAATGTCCTTCCATCGCGCCTCAGCTTACACCGAAGCTTCCATCTGCAACTTTCTTTCTCCTTGATGCCTCTCCGGAACTGCTTCCCTCCTTGTAGAGATAGTCCTCGAAGCCGGGCACTCTCCACTGAAAGTCGGGATCAACGTACGGTTCGTCGTTTTCTCTGCCGCGCATCAACTGAATCTTTCGCTTCACTAATTCTCCAAAGTTCTCATAGTAAATGAAGGTCGTCTCACCGACTCCCGAGATAATCATCCAGTTCGTTGTAGATGTTTCCCACAGATCGAGCAGATCTTTGGCGTTCTCGATCTCATCCAGCACCATTTCCCTTAAAAACCTACGCGACGTCTTTTTCACGCGCACATCATTCGATTCGAGATAGGTGTGAACTCCCGCCACCCACGCAGCCACATTGCGTTCAGTCCGATACCAGCACTTGAGCGCGCGCATCCGGTCATACTGATCCTGAAGAACTGCTCGCTCCTGATCGGTTGTTGTCCGGTCCTTCATCTCCTTCAACAACTTCAACGCCCGCTCCATCAGGGGGAACAGATTCCGGTCCATCAACTTCACACAACGATGAGCGTGGGCCGGATCGACAAGATCGAACCCGACATCGTATCGAAAATCGACCCGACAACGATTGTGCGACGTTGCAAGGAGAAACTTTTCATAGTAGGCCCGATCTTCCTCTGAGATGTTTTCGATGTTTGGAACAATTGGCCTCGTCAACAGTCGATACCATACTCCCCATCCTGAGTAGATCCAGATGGGAATCGGGTACGATCGAAAAGCGTCGTCGGAGTACTTCCAAACACGCACCAGATCGTCGGCAAGAGTAGAGCCGATCCATTCACGTGCCTTGCTGCGCAGGAATGCCGCTAGATCAAGGTTTGGGTCGACTTGAAATGCCCGGATGAGCTCCTGGTTAATGTGAAAAGGTACGAACGACGGAGCTGCGGCACTGCCGGTAAAGCAGGGCGTTTCGACTCCCACCTTCACCATGTCGGCAAGCTTGTCATACACCAGCCACGGGAACGAAATGCCCAGAAGCGGCTCGTGATTCCAGGCCACACCGGGTTGAAAGTAGATGTCGGTGCGCGATCCTTTCTTCCTCAGTTCCTGAATGAGCGGTTTCTCGTCATCAACAAACCTGTTATGCAGAGCGGTGCCGTGGATTTCACGCGCCTCTTTGTATTTCGGATGGCGGTACGCCAGCTTCCACCCCTTTGTCAGAAGAGAGGAGACCTCGACGTCCAGTCCGTCACCAAGTTGCGCCCAGATGTAATCGTGCTCGGCCCAAAACGGCTCCAGCCGAATAAGTGTGCGAAAATTTGGATTGACTCTCCGTCCTGCGTCCCGAAGTATCCGAAGAAACCGTACCAGATTATTCGCCGCCGATTCGGCAATCTCCTTCTCCCCTTTCCATTCCCGAATGACGTACCCGCCACCGTTTCGGCCGACGTACAGAGAACTGGTATATTCAAATCCGGCCCCACTGTCGTTCGACCAAATGGAGAGATAGTCGAGCTGCGGGACTTCATGCATCAGATTCTCCATCATCTCGGCATAGTGCTGTTGCACAACCGGATGAGCGATCGAGAGATTGAAGCGCGGATGCCAGCTTCTGATCGGATGGTCCACACGCGCACCGCGCAACATTGGGTATCGCTGCAAGAGGTTATCCGGAACGGAGCGCGGTTCGAAGCAGACGAGGCCCGGTGTGAGACCATACTGCTCCGCGATCTGTGCATTCTTCTTCAGGAAGTTCAGGTTCGCTTGCAGGTAGTCGTCGTCGTAGAAGCCCCGGTTTAAGCGGCTTGCGACGAATTGGTCGAGCGATGGACAATAGGTATAGAAACGGTGGAGCAGCTCTCCCTGCGGACCCCGCTCAAACGGAACCGGCATGGCCAGACCATTCACCTCCACGTGCGAAAAACCGAGTCGGGCAAGATGACGGATGTGCTCCTCACGATTGAAGTTCCGCACGGTTCGGGCATGCTGTGTGAGGAAGAGATCGTAGACTGGACGGAGATTTGGAAATGAGGGTGTTACAATTTTTCCTGTTCGAAATGCTTCAACAGGGAGCGTGGCCCAATCCTCCCGAACAAACGTTGACAGGTAATAAAGCAGGTGCGGTCGGGAAGCAAGAAGCTCAATCCCACCCTGCTCTCCAATTCGAACCAGCATCCAGTCGCCACGAAAAGAAAGCCCACGGTGAATTGATTTCCACTGTTTCGCGTCGGTCACCACTCCAAGCCGGAGAGTGCCTTGGGAGAGCGTTTGTTCCCTCGAGCGCTTCGTGGACGCAGAGGGGCTGAACATATCGCGCAGTTCCCGCGCAACGGTCTGTTCCACGGGAATTGCCGAGGATGAAATATGAATAGAGCGAACGAGCGACAGCGCGTCACGAAGTGTTGGCATGTTGAATCCCATTTGATGAAATGTGGTGATACGTATGTGTTCGACGATGAGCCTTGCCTGCGAGTGCAAGGTGGTGGTGTCATCGGTGTAAGTAAAATCCGGCACGGCACCGGATTTGATTCGTCTGTTTCGTTTTCCGCACGACGTTCGCCACCTGTGCGAACAGTCGTCTGTCAGAGTCCGTAACTCTCGGGGAGAAAGAGATAACCGTTCCTCACCTCGTCCAGCATCATCGTCGGGAGAGTGAAATTCGGCTCCGGAAACACCTTCCCCTCGCATGCATTCAAAAGTCGCTTATTCATAAGCTATATGGTATTCTGAATCCGAAACAGACGTCGCAAACCTCATTCCACAACCGAACGTCCGAAACTCCGCTTTCTACCGTAGTCTTTTCACGGTAACGTGGGCCTCGAGTGCTCGAATTTCCCGAAGTTGAGAATTGGCAACATCCCATTTTTGCGCATTTGCTGCACCCGCTGCCGTGCCAAACACAAGGCACCGCTCAAACTTCCATCCCTGCTGAAACCCGTACAGAATGCCTGCCACCATCGCGTCGCCCGAACCGACAGGATTGACAGCCGCGATGATAGGCGGAAGGAGCTTCCAGTAATGACCGCGAACGGCTGCGTAACATCCGTTGGCCCCGTCGCTCAGCACGGCGTACTGAACACCGAGCGAAAGCAGGTGATCAAGCGCGGCAACGAAATCCTGCTCGCTCGCCAACCGTGTACCGAATGTCTGTTCATATTCATGTTTGTTCGGCTTGACCAGCGAAGGGACAGCTTTGAGCGCGAGTGAAAGTGCGTTTCCGTACGAATCGAGCACACTCATTACGCCATACTTGTGTGCAGTCAGGATAGCTTCATAATAGAGATCGTCCGCCTCGAATCCGGTTGAACTTCCACTGCACACAATCCACGTGCTCCGTTGAAAGAGGTCGTGAAATTTCTTACTCAACTCATGCACCATCTCCAGCGGAACACGCTCGACAGGTTCAAACACGGCAGTCGCCGTGCCATCCGGTTCACGATAGGTGACCCCCTCGCGCGTTCGAACGCTCGTGTCGATGAAATCATGAGGTATCTGTTCCGTGTCAAGAAGGGTTCGAATGAGCTGGCCCGTCTCCCCACCAAGGAATCCCGTTGCCAGCACCGGAATGCCGAGACGACAGAGCTGTCGCGCCACATTGATCCCCTTTCCTCCTGCGACTATTTCCATGCGCGTGGCACGGTGGATGCGGCCGCGTTCAAGCGACTCTACCTCGACCGTCTTATCAAGCATCGGGTTGAGCGTGACGGTGGTAATCATCGCAATAACTTCGCTGCGGTTCGCACAGGTTCATCCGCGTGAACGATCGCACAGAGAGCAGCGATCAGCTTTTCCACGCGTGGGTGGTGCCAGACCGATCGCCCAAAGACGATCCCTGCTGCCCCGGCATCAACACACTCACGGGCAAATTGTAGCAATGCCTCATCCCCTTTTGCGGTTTTTGGTCCGCCTGCCACAATCACTTTCACACCGCAGCTTCGCACAACAGCACGGAACGACTTCGTGTCGCCCGAATAACGCGTCTTGATAATATCCGCACCATGTTCGGCAGCGATGCGCGCACTATGGAGCGTCTCATCTGCCGCATCCCTTCGCACGAGAGAAGCATCGACGATTTCGCGTTCGAAGTGGTCGTTCAGCAAGCTTGGAGGGAGAACTTCTGAAATTAACGGCAGGCCCTGACGATTTGCTTCCTCTGCTGTCTGACCTAGTCGTGCCAGCGACCTCGCATCAAAGGTCGTCCCCACAAACGTGAACACGATGCCCGCATCGACACCGAGCGACACGGCGTGTGCGGTTGTAACAACCGATTCATAGTCGCCCGCAACAGGAGTGTATTTCGTAAATCCGCCATCGAGTCGAAGCACCACACCTAAGGATCCGACTGAACCTGCAACGGATTGGAGAACTCCCGGCGTTACGAGGATAGCGTCGGCAGCAGTTGAAGCGATGCGCTCCGTCAGGCGCCGCGGATCTTCCAGCCCCTTTGGAACGCCGCCATACTGGCCATGATCGAACGGAATAATGACCGCACGCCGATGCTTCCAAATGCGGCGCAAACGAAGTTGTTTTCCGGTGTTCATACGACATCTTTGAGACTTGTTCTGTGATACAATCCTGACGTTTGAAATAAGACAAATCGAATTGATTCGATCGGGAGGATGCTGAGCACTATTTTTTCACTTCATCTTCCCAGTACCTCCATTTGGAGAAACCGACCCGGTTAGGCGCACCATCCAATTGGAGGCCGTGAAGATTCGCCCGTGCTTCCATCAAGGTGGTGCCTCGATAGAGCACTTTCAACACGTTTGCAGCGGAATACGCAACGCCATCCTTACCAACGGTAGCGAAGAAATAATGAGCATCTGTTTCGAAGTCGCCGAACGAGACTTTCCCTAGCGGATACTGGTAGCGCGGACGGATGTTCTCACGCGCCACTTCCATTTCCAGATCAATCTTCACGTTAAGGAACGAAACTCCGTTGGCGCGCTGGATCTGTAACGCAACCGATTTGTAGGGAGCTGAGACTGGCACCATTTTTACTTTCGAGAGATATGAATCAATCCTTTCATTGCGATCATGCGGAATCAGGATCGTTACAAAGATTTCCGTATCACCCGCTTTGTAGTGACTCGATATCGTTTGATACAACGCTTGTTCTGATTGATGGCTTCTGCTGATAGGCTCAACGCCGACGGACTTCGCGTACGTTTCAGGGAACACGATCAACAAGGCTCGATTGCGGGGAAGTTGTAACGAAGTGATGGAATCCATCCCCACATCAAAGAAATTGTCCCCGCGGGCAAAAATGTTCTGCGTGTGCCAGAAGTTGGTAAAGGTGTAGTAGTCCGATTGAAGGATGTTGATCCCATCAACGACGATGAAGAAGTCTTCCTCCCTGACGTAGGTGATCGTCCGATCCCATTGGTAGCCGAGCGCCTCATCGATGAGGCGCGTTCTGCTCATATCGACCTCTCTGAGATTCAGGAAGTCGATCTTTTGCGTGCGGACGGGACGATAGGCGCCCGAATTGCGAACAAACTCCAAGACGCCCTGTCGTCGATCGCGTTTGTTCTTTCGCGCTACAATCCGGTTATGGAAGTAGTCTTGCCGCCAGGCTCCGTACGGTCCGCTCGGGAGATCATTCCGATAGTCAGCATCGTTCAACAGCACCGATCCTTTGCTCATCAAAAGAGCGATGCTGTTTTCATCTGCGTGACCGTGGTGCATCTTCTCCTCTTCTACCGAAATCGTTTGCCGAAGATACTCGCGATACAACCATCCTCCATCTCCTTCATCCCGATAATTGAGGAGAAGATACGTCGAGCTCGGATTCCAGCCGTTGCGGAACACAACCTTCTTTCCAATCAGATCTTCCAGGACTGCCTGACTGCCGCTGGAGGGTGTTTTCGGCTGAATCGATTCGTCTGTCCAGCGGTACGCGTCGGACATGTAGTACGCTTCCCCCACGCCGAGGAGATCTCTGTTCTTCTTGTAGCTTTCAAATGTAACCTTTGCCGCCCACTTCATTTCCGCGTCCTTGTAGACGGTCGCCCCTTTTTCGAAGAGAGCCACGAAGCGCAGTCCTTCGAGGCCGGACCACCAGCGCGAATCGCCAAACTCCGGAACCGACATATTCGGACTGATGAGTTTGACGAAGTAGTCGAGATAATATTTCGCGATTGGTGAATCGAAGTAGGTCGTGACACCTGCTGCTTCGGCATATGAATACAATGCCATGAGCCAGACCGCGTGATAGCCCGTCGCATCTTCCACCTCCCATTCGCGCACATTGTCCTCTCCCAACACCTTCGCCATTTGTCGCCACTGCGGCGCCTGAGGATGGTTGGGCATCGCAAGAACGGCGTATTGAAGTGCCTCTGCCCTTAACATTGTCCGGTTGTGCGTTCCCCATTCAGGAAAGTAGAAGAGAAAATCCGCGCTCTGAGCCATGTCGTGCTCGAGTCGCTTCAGCATCTCGGGAGTCAGAACACCGCTGTCTTTGATGCGGAGATACGTTCGAATGTATGGCGGCAGGATGAAAAAATTGGAAATAGGGGGAACGCCTTTTTCATACTCCGGACGCGTCTTCCAATAGTCCGGCGGGAGTGTCTTTCGCAAATCGCCGTACTCCATCAAAATCCGAGCAGCTCGTTCGGCGTACGTTCGTTCCTTCGTCACTTCATACAGAAAGCCGAGCGTCCCGGCAAGATAGAGGGGACCGCCGGGCGAGTTGTACCCCCACAACACGCTGGGTTGATGTGTTCGTTTCCATTCTTCGATGGATGCCGGGTAGTCTGCCCATCCTTTCTCCGCCGCTTTATTGATCTCTTCAAGATAAAGCCTCTTCTGGGCCAAAGCCAAGACGCTGCAGTATACCAGAAAGAATATGATAAGGAGTGATCTCATGAAACAGATTCCTTTTATGAGAGAGCGTGAGACAACCCACCTCGATCCGCTGCAAGAGAAAGCGACGTCATCCGGCCGATCTTTGTATCCGAGCATTATCCTGCAAGAAATCGCTCCATAATCTGCACCGCCTGATGTACCTGCTGAAGATCGATGTATTCTTCATCGGTGTGAGCCTGTGCGATATCGCCGGGACCGAAGACAACCGTTGGGATGCCGGCTGCATGGTAGATTCCTGCATCGGTCGCATAGGGTGCGGCTTCGAGCATCGCAGTTCCGGTCACCGCTTCGATGGCAGTCGCGAGCTGTTGCACCACTTCGCTCTCCTTCGAAACCTCCATCCCCTCTACCGAAAGATGAGGTTCGTCGAATTCCCAATCCGAAAGGTCATTCAGGAATTTCCGTGTCTCGGCAACAATTCGTTCCGCGGTTTCTCCCGGAAGCGAGCGACGATCGATCTCGATCCAGCAGCGATCGGGTACAACATTGACGGCTTGTCCCCCCTCGATGACACCAACGCTGAGTGTCGGGGTTCCCAATACCGGATGTGGCTTCGACCGTGTCAGATTCTTGGCATATTGTTCGAGTCGCTGCAAAACGTCCGCCATACGGTAGATGGCATTCTCTCCGCGTTCGGGATATGCAGAATGAGCTGCCCTGCCACGCGTCCAGACACGCCAGCGCGTGACACCTTTATGTGCGTGCACGATGCGGAGTCGTGTTGGCTCTCCTGCAATGCCATAATCAGCACGCAATCCGTTCTGGACGGCGTATCGAGCACCGGTGAATTGGTACTCTTCATCGGCCACAAAGAGCAGGATGACATTCGAATGAAGCGACTTTTTTTCCAGTGCGTTGAGGGAAGCCTGGACAAACGTCGCCAGAGATCCTTTCGTATCGCACACCCCTCGGCCGTACATTTTATCTTCTCGAATGACAGGATCAAACGGAGCGATCTTCATGTTCTCTGCGTGCACTGTATCGAGATGCGCCTCCAGCAGGATGGTTCGGGGCGCGTGCACCTCGATGGATGCAAGCACGTTGAGACGACGGGGGGCAATTTGTTGGAGTTGAACATCGAGTCCGCGTCGCTTCAAGAAAGCAGCAAGATATTGTGCCAGTGCCTCTTCGGAGTACTCGTCGCTGAAACGTGCGCGACCCATCGGGTTCATGCTGGGGATGGCGACAAGTTCTTGCAGAAGCTTGACCACCGGTTCCATATTCATCAATCGACCACCGCAAGTACGCGCGCAGGAGCTCCATCCCCGCCGGCGATCAGGAGCGGCGCGGCGATCAGTTTGACGCGCCCTTCCTTCAGGTGGGATGTGTTATTGAGATTCGTAACCAGCGGCATCCCTTTCTTCAAACAGACGTAATGCACATCCATGGTGAACGGCGTATCTGCCGCGAGTACCGGTACGTTCATCTGCACCAACAATTCCGCTGCCTCGCGCGTGAGCGGGGGATACGTTTGGTAATAATCCGGCTTGCCGAACTGGACATCCCATCCCGTTTTCACGATGATTCCTACTCCTGTTCCGGTCATTTTCGCCTTCAGCTCGTGAGCGGTAATTTCTTTCCGGGGCTCACGCGGAGTGAAATCGAGCACCTCCGCCTCCACGAACCAGAGCGATGGATCGTACTGATCCAGCGTCGGGGCATCTTCATAGACATGCCGCGGCGCGTCGATGTGTGTGCCTGAATGTGTTCCGATACTGACGCGCGTTACTTCACATTTGTGCTCCGCGAAGGTTGCCGTTTTAATAAGTTCCGTGGGGGGATGCCATGGAAAGTAGACGGGGAGGGAATGTGAGATCGGATGAGTCAGGTCAATCACTCTCATATGTCTCGATCCTCCATCGGCGGAGCTTTCGACGGCGCTGCGCGCGCGGTTTCATCCACATCCGGCACCCACACTATGGCATCGACCGGACACGCCTCGAAGCAGAGTCCACACCCTGTACAGTTTTCAGGAACGACGCGAGCAACCCTGCGGTATTTGTGAGCTGGCTCATCATACATAAAGAGCGCGTCAAAAAAACAAACGGGCGGACAACGGTCGCACGCAATGCATCTCTCCTCCACCACTTTCGCGAGAGGAGGATACTCCTTCACAAAGGGAGGCGGGAGCGGATGCAATCCCGGGTATTTTGTGCCGGCGGACCCAGAGGATGATTTCATCAGAACGCCTTTCTGTGATTATTCCTCATGCTCGGTAAACTTCCAGACGTTGCGAGCCCCTGTTTTCGGCTCCCCTGACCAACGGATGATTTGATCTGGATGTGTCAACTTTTGTAAGGCCTTTCCGCGAATTTCTTCCAGACTCGAAATGCCTTTCCGTTGCATGTACTCTTCTATTTCTCTGTTGATCCGACCGATAGAATCCCATCCATTGACCATGATGACCGATAAAATCTGAACGGTCGATGCACCAAGGAGAATGTATTTGATGACATCTTCTCCCGTCATCGCGCCGCCGGTGCCGCTGATCGGGATCTTGATCACCTGCGCCACTTCCGCGACGTGGCGGAAGGTGTAGTATTTCGCCCACGGTCCCCCGATGCCGGCGAAATAGCCGTGGAGGATCGGTTGTTGCGATTCGATGTCGACATCAAAGCCGCGAATGCGGTTGCACAACGTAACTGCATCTGCTCCACATTCCTGAGCTGCCAGGCTCTGATGCACAACGTCGGGTCCCGCCGCGAGCTTTACCAGCACAGGAATGCGGACCGCCTTCACGACCGCTTTGATCGCGGCAACGAAGGTGTGTTCGAAATCGAGACTCCCCGGCCGGTGCGGTGATGAAATATCGAGTTCGATCGCATCGGCTCCACTCTCCTCCACTTTCAACGCCATAGCGCGCCAATCCTCCGCGACATCGGCAAAGATGCTTCCGATGATGGGAATCGAGCTGTGTTCTTTGCATGCCCGGATGAAGTTCCAATAATCTTCGAGCGTGCCGCTGTACCCCTGTTCGTACGAGTAGAGAGTGAAGGTCTTCGACCGACCACCGATTTGTTTGTCCCAATCGAGCAACTTGTAACGCGGCCGCGGCCAATACCGCATATGCTCATATTTGTCGGAACACGCCGTCTTCAACACAACCGCACCTGCGTGTTCCTCTTCTGCGAGATGAATCTGATTGACGTCGTGGCTTGCGGGACCGGAGGCAACGATGACCGGACTCTGCAACGTCAAACCGACGAAGGAGGTGGTGAGGGACATTGTCAGCGCCCCTTCCGTTGTGAGAGGGAGAGTTGAAGTCCATCCCCTCGCTGATACTTGGCGGGAATGGTAACGGGAAGTGTGCCGGTAATTTCGATCATTCCGATGAGCGCACGAGCCACCGCTTCTTCCGCTTTGCGATATCCCGAGTACGCGGCGATCTGGACATCCGTCGTCGGAACGCGGGCAAGCACATACGGATCGCCGAACGCAATGAGAACGACAGGCTGTTTACGACGCGAGAGATTCCGGAGGAACTTCTCAATCTCGCGCGAGAAACCGAGCTCTCCTTTCCATGAGCCAACCGAAACGTACACTCCAATCACCAGAACATCCGCCGATGCCATTGCCTTCATTGCTCTGGCGATGGCCTCACTGCCCGTCTCGTTCGAGAACCTTGAGAGAGAAACAGCGGCAACTTCCCCCTCCAACACATCCATCAATCCATCGCCAATGGAGGGATTTGGTAAGTCGGTGATGGTAACAACGTGCACACGTTTCGCCGGTGGTAACGGTACGATCGTACCCTTATTCCTCAGCAGCGTCACTGATGCGTTAAACGCTGCCGTAGCGATCGCTTCCGATGAGGGGGAAGCTACTTCGCTTGAGATTTGTTCGATCTCAACGAAACGATTCTTATGCAACCCAACCCACGACTTAGCGGCCAAAACCTTCCGTACGGACTCATCAAGACGCATCGAGCTGATGCGACCTGCTTGCACGGCCTTCAGCACACCGTTGTATGCCGAATCGAGATTTGCCGGCACAAGGATGACATCGGCACCTGCTTCAATCGCCAGAATGGCAGCCTCGTCAGGCGCATAGTGATCGGTAATACCTTGCATCGTCATCCCATCGGTGATGACGATTCCCTTGAAATTCAGGTCTTTTCTGAGAATTCCGGCAATCACCGGCCGAGACAGAGTTGAAGGACGCTTGTGCGGATCGATGGCTGGCAACGCAATATGTGCCGTCATCACAGCCTTTGCTCCGGCGGCGATGCCGCTTTTGAAGGGTATCAACTCAACACGTTCCAATCGATGCCTGTCAAACGGCAGGACCGGCAGTTTCATATGGGTGTCCTCCTCCGTATCGCCGTGACCTGGAAAATGTTTAAGCGTGGCAATCATTTTCCCTTCCTGTAATCCTCTCACGTACGCGGCGACGAAACGGCCGACTTGTTCAGGATCCTCGCCGAACGAGCGCGTGTTGATGATGGGATTTTTGGGGTTGACGTTGACGTCGGCTACCGGCGTGTTAGTCCAGTGAATCCCCACCGCGCGAGATTCGCGAGCCGTGATGCGTCCACACTCATACGCAAAGGATGTGTCACCGGTCGCCCCAATTCCCATCGCAGATGGAAAGACGGTACCTCCTCCCGTCACATACCGCGGAAGCTCCGGTGCCCGACCGCGCACCCAACGGTACGGGTGGAGAAACCAGAGGCCTCCTTCTAAATCTGCATTGAAGACCAATGGAAGGCGGGAGATTTTTTGAAGAGCGTTTGTGGTGACCGCGATGTCGGTTACCGTTCCCCCAGCGATGACAAAGCCCCCGACGTGATATTTGATCACCCACTTTCTCGCAAGGCGAAAACTTTCGCTCTCGCGATGAGCGTACGTAGCAATGCAATCCGCAATGAACAGTTGTCCCACTTTCTCTTCGATACTCATCGAAACGAGCGTCGATTCAACCCAGTTGGTATCTTGTGCGCGCATAGGGGTTCGAGAACAAAAATGAAGAGAGAAGACAACGAAAGACAGAACGAGCGTGCGTTTCATCGAAAGACCTCTTCCCGTCGTCGATACGTGTCGATGTTCTTACGATCAAGCCCGTAACAATTTCCAAACCCGTTGGGAATCTCGATCATTCCATTTTTGACTTCGATAAGTGGATCGATGATATCATGTTGAAACCAGCGGCGCGATGCCTCCACATCGGTGGGAAAGGCGAAATTCGGCAGCGTGGCAAGGTGCAGCGTTTGCGCCGCACCAATCCCAAGTTCGGGCATCGTTCCTCCCCACACCGGTATGCCAGCTTCGCGACAGAGATCATGAATTGTACGACCGTGGTGAAGTCCCCCCACGCGTTGAATCTTAATGTTCACGATTCGACAACTCCGCAACTCGATGGCTCCTTCAACTGTCTTCCGGTCTTTCGCACTTTCGTCAAGACAGATCGGCGTCTCGATCCCCGCCTGAAGCAGAGCATGGCCTTCAAGATCGTCTTGCGGGAGTGGCTGTTCGATCATCATCAATTCAAAATCATCAAGAGCCCGAAGGTGTTCAAGATCGTTTCGCGTATAGGCGCAGTTCGCATCGACCATCAACGGAATGCGACCGAATTCTCCCCGCACCGCCAGCAACGGTTCAACATCCCACCCGGGTTGTATCTTGATCTTCACTCGCTTGTAGCCATCTTTCAAATAACGCTCGATGGTAGCGAGCAACTTGCCGATGGTGGGGTAGATGCCGACCGCTAAACCACTCTCCACCGCGTTGCGTTCTCCTCCCAACAATTTCCACAACGGCTTTTGTTGTCGTTGCGCTTCCAGATCCCAAAAGGCTGTCTCCACGCCCGCGCGTGCGAATGGACTGGTATTCGTTGAATCAAGAAAAGCGTTAAGTTCTATAAGAGAATCGGGTTTGTTTTGAATCAGCGCCGGGACGACCACGTTCACGAGATCATCCCATACCGATTCCGGAGTATCAGCCGAATAGAATCCTCCCGACATAGGCGAAGCCTCACCACAGCCAGTTAATCCTTCACTTGCGATTTCCACAAGAATGCCGTCTTTTTCGCTCACCTCTCCGTTGCTGATCTTGAACGGCTCGACCAGAGGAATGCGGACATGAGTAAGCGTCATGCGGTCAATCTTCATCTGTTTTGAACCGGATTCCTTAGTTCACCGATCTTCGCTACGCGACAACTGACAACATCGCCATGCCGGATTGGTCCAATCCCCTCCGGCGTACCGGTCGAAATGATATCACCGGGCTCCAGGGTGATGTAGTTTGTGATGAATTCAATGATGGTCGGGATATCGAAGACCAAATCTCGCGTGTTCGCCTGTTGCCTGATTTTCCCATTGACGCGGCACTCGAGGTGGAGATGAACGGGAGGCTTGATTTCATCGGTTGTCACAATCCAAGGTCCAAGCGGCGTGAAGGTATCGAAGCTTTTGGAACGGAACCATGGGTGCTGGACTTTCAGATCGTTCGTCTGAAGATCGCGCGCCGTCACGTCGTTCGAGATTGTATAGCCGGCAACGTATGAGTACGCATCCTTTTTTTTGACTTCGGTGACCTTCCGTCCGATGATCACCGCAAGTTCCACTTCGTGATCCATTCGCCCCATCCCGCGCGGGAGACGGATGGCCTCATCGGGACCGATAACCGACGATCCTGCTTTGGCGAAGATGATCGGTTCCTTTGGAACAGCAAAGTTGCCCTCCTTTGCATGCAAAACGTAGTTTAGTCCGAGCGCGATAATCTTCGGAGGACGAAGGACGGGAGCTTTCAGAACAGCCTCCTTGCCGATCAGGTACCGCTTTTCAAGGCGGTGTTGACGGAGAAATTGGAGCACTGATCGAAATTCCGCCGGCTCGAAACGACCCTCTTCAAGGAGTTGAAGAATCGTCGTCGTCGGTTCAACGACGACGTTGTGGGTAATCGATGTCGCCGCCGCTTCTGCGTCGGTGTAGTTGATCCAACGACCATTCCACTCGATGCCAATGCAATAGCCTTGTGTATCTTCAAATTGTGCGATCTTCATAGTGTCGGAACTCGATTAGAAAACCGCTCACCCTGAATCAAACAACCACATTTGTTGTGGCATACTTAAGAAGCCATTCTATTTCTTCTCCGCATTCACCGTCTCGTTAAAATAGACCCCCACGGGATGCTGGTTGGCAAGAACCTGCTCGGGATAGGCGAGAACACGTTTGCGGCGCTCGGGATCGTCCTTTGTCAGTTCGTCGATCCAGTGAACTCCATAGAGAACATGGTTCACTTCATCGGCGAGCAGGAACTCGACCAGCTGCTGCGAGCGGGCGTCTCCCGTTTTCTTTGCCTTGGCAATCCAATCACGGAGATGCTTGCAGCTTTCGCTTTCGAACGTCATGTTCGAAAGAGCGAGTCGCTCCAACGGATCGGGCCGATTCACATCCTGCTCCCACCCGAAACAGCTCGTGGGAAACATACCTACGTGTCCCCCCAACTCCTCAAGCCTCCGCTGCACAATCTCGGCGTGTCGCGCTTCATCCCATGCCTGTCGAGCCATATCGAGCTTCATCTGCCACGGAATCTCCGGACAATCGGCTAAGATGCGTCCCATTCGTTCGACGGTGATGAATTCGCTATTAAGCAGGTCGTGCAACAGATGCAGCTTTCCTTCGTGCGTATCGAACGACCAGTTTTTCTCAGTAAACTCCGCCGGATCCTCGATCACGATCCACCGCGCATCACGCGCCGGCTGTTTGCTGTAGGGATGCGTTTTGCGAAACGTATACGTGCCCGGCGATTTTCCTTCTCCCAACACTCCACCTGCAGCGTGCAACTCTTGTTCAAGTTCCCATTGCCATGCCGCAACACCTTCATTTCTTTTGGAACTCTGCATCAACCGCTGAATAATCTTTTCACCCCACTGAACATGGTCTTCTTCCTCATCGGCAATGTGGCGCAGAATGTAGGCGGTCGGCTCGTCAGCGGGCAATTCAAGTTGCTCCAGATGTCGCCGATACGCTACAACGAGGGCAGGCTTCAGCACGCGATAGAGCACCACCATCCTGAGCAGTTCATCCGGGTTCTTCCAGACCTTCTCTATCAGCTTCACCATGTCATCGCTGGGAGCGATTGACTGATACCGTTCGGAACGGCCTTTGAGCTCGGGAATGCGCTTGCCGAGCAGATCGGCATGCACCGCATCCTGGAACATCCCTCGGCCAAAGCCAATCTTGATCTCCGGATCGACCATCGTGTACGCCCAGCTTCCCATCAGTTCCATGAATTGGATCTCTATGTACCGATACTTGCCGAGCAATTCGAGATTCTGTTGAACGGTGAATGTTGACATACTGTCCCTCCTTATGATTGAATCATTTTCACCAATGTGTGAGAGCGCTTGTGCACAATCCATTTTCTACGCTTGCGCGGGCAGGCACTTGAAGATGCTCAAATGTGAATCAGTCAAGAACTCGTGCTGGCCCACCGCAGCGGGCATGAACAACTCTACGCCGCATTCAAGCATTATCTCTCCAAGATTATGAACGAGTGTTCCTTGTCCATCCAGAACAATCAAGATGGAGCTTCGACCAGCCGTATCGTCGCTCAGTTTGCCTTTCACCTCCAAACGGCGTCCCGCAAAACATTCCGTTGTGTCGTATCCCAACATCTGTATTTCTGCACTCTCTCCTTCCTTTCGCAGGACGTGTGGTTTGATCACCAATTCTCGTTGTACCTCTTCGGGTGTGTAGACACGGTGATTGATGACGGAGAGCGTGAGGTCCGGATCGAGACCGAGATAACATTCTTCCTGCTTGAACGTGTAGGCCGGGCAAGTTTGCTCCAGAATGATGCTGTAGTCGGTCGGTTCCTGCAATTCCACCATAAAGATGCCCGCACCGATAGCATGCGGCACACCGGCGCGCACATACACCACGTCTCCCGCTTTGACGGGTACTGTGTGCATCACGCGCATCATTTCATCAATTTCGTTCTTCAAGATCATCTCTTTATAACGCGCGCGACTGACCTCTTCGCGAAATGCGATCAACACGTACAGATCGGCAATTTCCGGTCGCGTCCCCAGCACAAACCATGCTTCCGTTTTGCCGAAACAATCGTTCAAACGCTGCCTGGCAAACGCTTTCGTCGGATGAGCATGAATAATCAGACGAACCGCCGCATCGAGAAGCTTCACAAGAAGGGCGGGATTGGCTCCGTACGTTCGCACGTGTTGCACGCCCAGCATCTCTTCGGGAAAGGTTTCGATGATCGTCTTGAGCGCAACCGGTTCGTGAATCCCTGCGCTGATAACGGCCAGCCCCTCTCCGACCCGGAAATGTTTTCCCGGATTCGTTGCTTGCACGCACGAGCCGACCCACTCTTCCGGATACAACGAATCGAAGGGGTGAGGCACACCTTTGAAGCGATCGATCATTTTGCCGCCGGTGTAGAATCGCCACACACGGTTCGGCTCGAGCACAATGGGAGCGAGCGTCAGATGTTTGAGCGATGCGTTCATAGCTCTTCCTTGCTGGTCCGCGGGTTTCTCGTCACACTTTAACCCATCGTTTTGTTTCCACCGAAGCGTACAGTGACTCCATCAAGTGATGAATCGTGACTGCGTCGGCGAAGTTGGGGGACGGCATCCGATCATGCACCACACACTCGAGAAAATGATAGATGGCAGCGATGTGAGATCGTACCCATCCCATGGTGAATTTGGGGGCTGGCATCACGGCAGGCGGGGGATATTTCTGCACCGTGCTGATTCGTTTGAACCCTTGCATTCCTTTTGGTTCGCGTGCATCGAACGCAAGCAGTTCGTTCGGCTGCATGAGGTTAAAGGCGAGCGCCCCGTTCTGACCGTGGATTTCAAACCGCATCTCATCTTCCGCTCCCGTTGCCACCCGGGACATTTCGGCAATGCCAAGCGCACCGTTCTTCAGTTTCATGACCGCGGTGATTGCATCCTCCACTTCCACTTTCCCCATCTTCGATGGGTCTTCCGGCAGCGGACGCTCTTTGAAAAACGTCTTCATCGTGGCTGAAACTTCTTCCGCCTCTCCAACAAGGTGATGCATAATATCGAGGATGTGCGGGCCGAGATCGACCAGAACGCCTCCGCCGATGACCTCCTTCTGCAATCGCCATTCTCGAGGACGCTTCGGATCGATGTAACCGGAATGGAGATACAATCCGCGAAAATGAAATACTCGACCGACGAAACCGGACTCGATCAACTCCTTGGCTTTCATAATTGCTGGAATGAATCGATACTCCGCCGTGATTTGGTGCTTGAGTCCGGATTGCTCCGCAACCGCAAGAATCTCTTTTGCCTCCGCTTCATTGTAGGCGAGGGGCTTTTCACAGTAGACATGCTTCCCATTCCTGAGTGCTGCAAGAACGGCGTCTTTATGTTGCCGATTGGGCGTGCAGACGTTGACGACATCGACATCGGGGCGCTCGACAAGCTCACGATAGTCGGTTGTCCATGATTCAAATCCTGCTTCCTCCATTCCCTTCCTCGCCAATGTTTCGTTGGCATCGCAGACCGATTTCAGGACGATGCGGCATGGATGACCGTTATAATACAACGGAATCGATCGGTACGCATACGTATGGATGCGGCCCATCTGCCCGTAACCGATTATGCCGACACGGATTTCTTTTTGCATATCCTTGATAAAGAACGGTTGATGTTCTTGATGTCTTACCTGCCGATAATCGCGAGTGCTTTCGATACGCTATGTCTTTCGTGAACGATCGCAGCGAGAGCCTTCAAAATCTTTGCCGGTTGTTTGTGCTGCCAGACATTACGCCCGAAGACGATTCCCTTCGCCCCACACTCCATCGCGTCTTTCACCATCTGCAACATGTCCCGGTCAGAATCTATCTTTGGTCCACCGCGGACGAGAATCGGAGCGGAAGCAATTCCGACCAGTTCTTCAAATTGCTTCTTCGTTTCGGGATAATCGGCTTTGATGAGATCCGCTCCGATTTCGGATGCCATACGAACGATCAGTTTCATGATGTCAGCATCACGCACAACGGTCGATCCTTTTTGAATCGCCAACGGTTCGACGATGAACGGCATGCCGTATTCTCTTGCTTCTGCCCCAATGCGTGCGAGCGTTTGGAGATTGTCCGCTTCCTGTGCATCGGTGTCATAACCGGCAAAGAGAAATGTAACGACTGCATCGGCACCGAGCTGGATAGCATCCTTGACGGAGGCGACGAACGTGTAATAGCCCTCTTTTGGAGCGGGTTTCTTGCGCCAGATGTTCGTTGCATCGAGCCGTATAACGACTCCCGGTTTGTTTTTTCCGGCAAATTGAGTCAGGTTTGCCCGTGCCATACCGGGTGTCATTTGAATTGCATCGGGATGACCCGGCAGCAACGCGCGGATTGTCTTTACAGCGTTCTCCACTCCCGGAATCGGACCAATAAAGAGTCCATGATCGATAGCAACGACGATGCCGTTGCCCGTTTCAGGATTCAGAATCCTGCTTGTTCTGTGTTGTGAACCTGGATGGGACATCGGTTTTGTTCTTCTTTGATGTTGAATTCAGTAGAGATTTTTTTGATCTCTCGAGACAACAAAACGACCTGCGATCAATCCAGTTGCCTCTCCTCAGCAAACAAAACATGCAACGTTACGATTTCACTCGGCCGGAAATCTACTTGCACGCTCCGTTCATCAATGGACGGAAGTTCTTCCAAAGATTGTTCGTTCAGCTTTGCCCGCGACACTCTCGAAAGCCGCAAACCGAACCTGATATTTCCCCGGACGCTTTCCTTCGAAGGATTGTAGACACGAACGATCGTCGACTCTCCGTCTTCCGACTCCTTCATCGCGGAGAAGACAAGCTGCGTCGGTGAAATGGAACAAAACGGTTCTCTGAATTTCGGCTCCGGTATCGTCTTCCGCCGCACTGGCATCAGGCCAAGATGAAAATGCTCGCTTTGTTCGTTTATAAAACTCCATGACACAGCATCGTCCCGTTGATGTGGAAGAAGCGCATACCGGAACGTGTGCACCCCAAGGCACTGTGCCTCGGGGGTTTCGTTGTGCCACCCCGCTTTGCCACCAGGACGCGTGAGGAGATCGTCACCCGCAAGCAGTCCAACACATCGAAGCAACGTGAGCGCGAGCGTGCGTTGACGATCGAGTTTGAGTTCGTATTCCGGCAACCCGTACGAGAACAGCGTCAACCCCTTCTTAGCATCTTTTGTAGTAACGAACCTCTGCATCGGCGCTACGGGTGCGGGGTGTTCAATGGTGAACTCCCTCACGTCGTACGTCTGCTGTTTCCGCTCCACAACACAGAACTGTGAATCCGCCAGAACCGCATTCGTTTTGATCCCCGTTGGAAACAACACCCGAAAACGACGATCTTTTGCCGTGTTGTTCACGGTGGTCACAACCTCCAGAAAGCGCGACATGTGCGTAAGATACAGGGTCGAGACAATCTTTAATTTGGTGATCCGCTTCGATCGCGCACGCCGATCGGAGGTTGCCGATTGCGGTACCTTCATCGTGAGCACAACCTGAAGAGCTACCCGCAGCGGACCCTTCTCGACAACTTTTATCGAGGCCTTTGATTCATTCGAAACGATCCAACGATCCCGCTTCGGATACGAATAATTGTATTCATCCCCCACATCTCCGGAGTCCTCAAACACGTTCAAGCCAGAAAAGACTTGCCCATTCAGTTTGTCTTTGAGGGTCACTTCACCACGAGAGTTTACCTCGGTGCGAATGAAATCATTCTCAAGAAAGTTCTTCCCAGACCAAAGCGAGGTGGAGAAAGGAGGGAACTTCTCCGTCTTCTCGATACGAATACCTTTCCACCCAACAGGCGGCACATCTCGTGCATCAACCAGCACCGTGAACGTATCCGCGTACGTTTGCTTGGGATAGTTGTACTTGGTGTAGGTGATGTCGTACGCTTCCTTCCGGTCAAGAATCTGATACATGACTTCTTGATCATTCTCATCCAACAAACAAAATCCTTTTATGGGAGGTAATTTCGGGGCTACGTTCACGTCAGGATTCAATCCGACAACGATATCCTGAAGGTAGAACTTGATCTCCGTCTGCACGACATCGCTCCGTACAAAGGGAGAGGGATTAAAGAAAAAGATGGAACAATCATCCTTATACGCGCGGTCGTCGTAGGGGATCAAATGATTACTTGAAAATTCGAGTACTGAACTGCCGATTTCCTCCACCGCCTTAAATCGAGTCATCATATCCCGGTGCACGGCGTCCACACTACAACCACAAATGCTGTCATGCGGATGGTTTTGCAACAATTGCTTCCACGCATGTTGCACCAATGGTAGCTGAGAGCGCGCCCCAGCGAGTTTCGCAAGAGCGTTCAGCGGTTCCACGTAGCGCTGCATCAGGAGTTGCGACTTCCAGTTTGCTTGCTTGAGATAGATCCTGCTGGAAGAGACTCCGCCGAGGACCACAAACGCATAACGATAACCGAACCGCAGTTCGCCGCACACTTCCGGTAGGCTCTTCACCTCTCGCTTCACCGCCTGCACGTACGCCGGAACATTGCTGTGGATGAATTCCC